>NZ_CP066370.1:0-1462110 GCF_016406325.1 Shewanella putrefaciens
GTGGCGGTTTCACTTTGGCAACAATGTATCGGACGACTGCAAGATGAGCTTCCTGCTCAGCAGTTTAGTATGTGGATCAGACCGTTACAAGCTGAAATGGATGGTGATACATTGGTGCTCTATGCGCCCAACCGCTTCGTGCTCGATTGGGTCAGAGAAAAGTACATTAATATCATTAATCAGTTTTTTACTGAGCAAATGGGTAGCGACGCACCCAAATTACGCTTCGATATTGGTAGTCGTCCATCGGCTAAAAAGTTTGAGCCCGCCCCAGTAGCGACTGTGCGTGCACCTAATACTCAAACTAAAGCGACTGTCGGTACTTATTTTAATACCCAAGCTGAGCCTATTGCTAATGCTAATCATCGTAGCAATATCAATCCAACCTATCAGTTTGATAACTTCGTCGAAGGTAAATCAAACCAATTAGGTAAAGCTGCAGCGTTGCAAGTGGCTGAAAATCCTGGTGGTGCCTATAACCCATTATTCTTATATGGTGGAACAGGTTTAGGTAAGACTCACTTGTTGCATGCTGTCGGGAACGGGATCATCAAAAATAATCCTAATGCCAAAGTGGTTTATATGCATTCTGAGCGTTTTGTCCAAGATATGGTTAAAGCGCTGCAAAATAATGCCATCGAAGAATTTAAACGTTACTACCGTAGTGTCGATGCACTGTTTATCGATGACATTCAATTCTTTGCCAATAAAGACAGATCTCAAGAAGAATTCTTCCATACCTTCAATGCCTTGCTTGAAGGCAACCACCAAATTATTTTGACTTCAGATCGTTATCCAAAAGAGATCGATGGTGTTGAAGACAGATTGAAATCGCGTTTTGGTTGGGGGTTAACCGTGGCGATTGAGCCACCCGAGTTAGAAACCCGTGTGGCGATTTTGATGCGTAAAGCCCAAGAGAGTGGTATTAACTTGCCCGATGAAGTGGCCTTCTTTATTGCTAAGCGCTTACGTTCAAACGTGCGTGAGCTAGAAGGTGCGTTAAACCGCGTTATTGCGAACGCTAACTTTACTGGTCGACCAATCACCATTGATTTTGTTCGTGAAGCACTGCGTGACCTCTTGGCACTTCAAGAAAAATTAGTCACTATAGACAATATTCAGAAAACCGTAGCTGAATACTACAAGATCAAGATGGCTGATATGTTGTCTAAGCGCCGTTCACGTAGTGTCGCGCGTCCAAGACAAGTTGCCATGGCGTTATCCAAAGAATTAACTAACCAGAGCTTGCCGGAAATTGGTGATGCTTTTGGTGGTCGCGATCACACCACAGTGTTGCATGCCTGTCGTAAAATTGCTCAGCTACGGGAAGAGAGCCACGACATAAAAGAAGATTATGCTAATTTGATTAGAACGCTATCTTCTTAAAAACAAGGAATTTGGACACTATGAAATTCTCAATTGATAGGGATGCCCTGTTAAAGCCGCTTCAATTAGTCTGTGGTGCGGTAGAAAGACGCCATAATTTGCCCATTTTGTCTAATCTCCTTGTAGAAGTTAGTGGTCACTCTCTTAAACTGACGGGGACAGATTTAGAAGTTGAACTTGTTGGTCAAGCTGTGGTTCACGGTGATATCGAAGAAGGTCGTACTACAGTTCCTGCTAAGAAGCTGTTAGATATCGTAAAGTCATTGCCAGAACAAAGCGAATTAAAGGTTGAGCAACAGGATAATAAGTGGTTGCTGCGTTCAGGCCGTAGCCGTTTTTCCTTAGCGACTTTGCCCGCCGAAGAATATCCCAATGTTGAAGCTTTCCAAGCTGAAATTGAATTTAGTTTAAAGCAAGGCGTATTGAAGTCGATTATCGATTCGACGCAGTTTTCGATGGCGAACCAAGATGTGCGTTATTACCTCAACGGATTACTCTTTGAAACTGAAGGTAATATGTTGCGCGCTATTGCGACCGATGGTCATCGTTTAGCCTTAAGTCATCGTGTTATCGATGCCCAATTACCTGAAAAACAAGTTATTGTTCCACGTAAGGGCGTGATGGAAATGGCGCGTTTATTGGAGTCGGACGATTTAGATATTGCGATTGCTATCGGTGATAATGCGATTCGTGCGACTACCGCTAACACCGTCTTTACCAGTAAATTAGTGGATGGTCGCTTCCCTGATTATCGCCGTGTATTACCAAAGGGCGGTGATAAAATTGTGATCGCGAGTCGCAATCATTTGAAACAAGCACTGACTCGGGCATCGATTTTATCCAACGAAAAATTCCGTGGTGTGCGTATTCAACTCGAAAATGGTTTGCTCAAGATTACCGCTAACAATCCTGAACAGGAAGAAGCGGAAGAGATCATCGATGTTGACTATAACAATCAATCACTTGAAATTGGTTTTAACGTCAGTTATTTACTGGACGTGCTCAATAACCTTAAGTCCGATGATGTGCGTATCACGCTGATTGATGGTAACTCTAGCGCTTTAATTGAAAACCATTTGGAAGAAGATTCCATGTATGTGGTTATGCCGATGCGTTTGTAGTTCACGTCACATACTTGTCCATGTTTACCCGTTTATCTTTGCTATCTACGCTGCGTGTTCGTGGCGTAGATTTCCTCAAAATACTCCTGTTAAACCATCCATCATTGGTATGGTGCGGCTTCACTAAGGTCTGTGCGGTATGATAGCTATTATGAATTTCTGTACTGTGCCGATTGCTCGGCTCTATGGGTAATGCATGAGTTTAACCCGTCTTAATATTGAAGCTTTTCGCAATATTCAGTTTGCACAGTTAATCCCTGCGCCAGGGATTAACGTGATTTATGGCCAAAATGGCAGCGGAAAAACCAGTATTTTAGAAGCCATTTATTTCCTCGGTATGGGGCGTTCGTTTCGCAGCCATTTATCGCAGCGGGTGATTAATAACGACAACGATAAGTTGACTCTATTTGCGACGTTAAACTTAGCGCGCGGTGACAGTAAAATCGGTTTGCGCCGATTTCGTAGCGGTGAGACTGAAGTTAAAATTGATGGCGAAAAGGTCAAACGGCTATCGACCTTAGCCGAAACCTTGCCTATTCAAGTGATCACACCAGAAAGCTTTTCGTTACTGTTTGAAGGCCCAAAATCCCGTCGACAATTTATCGATTGGGGCGCATTTCATGCCGATCCGCAGTTTTATGGTGCTTGGACGAATGTTCGCCGTGTTCTTAAGCAAAGAAATCAATTGCTTAGGAATGGTGCTGTTTACACTCATATTCAATTTTGGGACCAAGAATTTGTGCGTTATGCCGAGCAGGTCACCGAAATACGAAACCATTATGTAGACTCGTTAAATGGGCTACTTAAGGGTATAATCGGGGAGTTTTTACCGAGTGTAGATGTGAAGGTTTCATTTACTCGCGGCTGGGATAGTAAGACGGATTTTGCAGAACTACTCGAAAACCAATATTCCAGAGATTTGGCCACAGGTCATACCGTCAGCGGTCCCCATAAAGCTGACCTTAGACTTCGTGTAGGCAATTTGCCGGCGCAGGATGCCCTGTCCCGTGGTCAATTGAAATTATTAGTCTGTGCACTGCGTATTGCACAGGGAAAGTTGCTCAAACAACAAATAGATAAACACAGTATTTATCTTGTGGATGATCTTCCATCCGAGTTGGATGCACAGCATAGGCAGCTATTGCTTAAGCAGTTAACGGATACCGGAGCACAAGTATTTGTGACCGCCATCGATCCTGCTGCAATAGTCGATTCGTTACACACGCCTCCCAATAGGATGTTTCATGTGGAACAGGGACGTGTAACGGTAGTTGAATAACCATTGAGAGAATAATATGTCAGAGAATAGTTACGATTCTTCGAGTATTAAGGTCCTTAAGGGCCTTGATGCAGTACGTAAGAGACCTGGGATGTATATTGGTGACACCGACGACGGTACGGGTCTACATCATATGGTGTTCGAAGTAGTCGATAACTCTATCGATGAAGCGTTAGCCGGCCATTGTAGCGATATTACCATTACTATCCATGTAGATGGTTCTGTTTCTGTAAAAGATGATGGACGTGGTATTCCGGTCGCTATCCATGAGGAAGAAGGCGTATCGGCAGCAGAAGTTATTATGACGGTATTACATGCCGGCGGTAAGTTCGATGATAACTCCTATAAAGTGTCTGGTGGTCTCCACGGCGTGGGTGTTTCGGTTGTAAACGCTTTATCTCGAAAGCTGCAAATGACTATTCGTCGTGCTGGCAAAGTGTACGAACAATTTTATACCCATGGTGTGCCTGATGCGCCAATCAAAGAGATTGGTGATGCAACCAAAACAGGGACTGAAATCCGTTTTTGGCCGAGTGAAGATACCTTTAGTGATGTTGAATTTCACTTTGAAATTCTGGCAAAACGGGTGCGTGAATTGTCATTCCTTAACTCTGGTGTCGGTATTCGCCTGATTGATGAACGTGACAATAAAAATGAATTTTTCAAATATGAAGGCGGTATTAGTGCATTCGTCGATTATTTGAACCGTAATAAAACACCTGTCAATAAAGAGGTGTTCCACTTTATGCAAGAGCGTGACGACGGTATTACCGTTGAAGTGGCTATGCAGTGGAACGATGGTTATCAAGAAAATATTTTCTGTTTTACCAACAACATTCCGCAACGTGATGGTGGTACTCACTTAGTTGGTTTCCGTAGTGCGTTGACGCGTAACCTCAACAACTACATGGAAAACGAAGGCTATAACAAGAAAGGTAAGACGAACGCGACCGGCGATGATGCCCGTGAAGGTTTAACTGCCGTTATCTCTGTTAAAGTGCCAGATCCTAAATTCAGTTCGCAAACGAAAGACAAACTGGTTTCTAGTGAAGTGAAAACCGCGGTTGAACAAACCATGGGTGAGAAGTTGAACGATTATCTGCTGGAAAACCCAGCCGATGCGAAGTTGATCGTCGGTAAGATTGTCGATGCGGCCCGTGCCCGCGAAGCGGCGCGTAAAGCCCGTGAAATGACTCGCCGTAAAGGTGCTCTCGATTTAGGTGGTTTGCCTGGTAAGCTGGCCGATTGCCAAGAAAAAGATCCTGGTCTTTCCGAAATTTACATAGTGGAAGGGGACTCTGCTGGCGGTAGCGCTAAGCAGGGACGTAACCGTAAGAACCAAGCGATTCTGCCACTGAAAGGTAAAATTCTAAACGTTGAGAAGGCCCGCTTCGATAAGATGTTGTCTTCTCAAGAAGTAGCGACGCTTATCACGGCACTTGGCTGTGGTATTGGTCGTGATGAATATAACCCAGATAAAACCCGTTATCACAACATCATCATCATGACGGATGCTGACGTCGACGGCTCGCACATTCGTACCTTGCTGTTGACCTTCTTCTTCCGTCAAATGCCTGAATTGATTGAACGTGGTTATGTGTATATTGCTCAGCCGCCTTTGTTTAAAGTGAAAAAGGGTAAGCAAGAACAGTATTTGAAAGACGAACCAGCACTGACTCAATACCTCACGACTCAAGCATTGGATGGCACCGTAGTGTATCCAACGCAAGGTGCACCTGGTATGTCGGGTGAGCCGTTAGAGCGTTTAGTGACTCAGTACCGTGAAGTAGAGGCGATTGTTGCCCGTTTAGAGCAGCGTTATCCAACGCACATTACTAACCGTATGCTTTATCACCCAATGATCACCAACGAGATGTTGGCTGATGAAGGTAAGATGAAAGAGTGGATCGATGCCTTTATCCACGAGCTGGTGGAAATGGAAAGTAGCGGTGTATTGTATTCGGCTGAGCCAATTCTCGATCCTGAGCGTAAAGTGTATCTGCCTAAGATCACTATTCGTAAACACGGTATCGATACTAACTATCTGTTTACTTATGATTTCTTCCAATCAAGCGATTATCAACGTATCGGCAAGTTAGGTGCGGCGTTAGATGGCATGATTGAAGAAGGCGGCTATGTACAACGTGGTGAACGGGTTAAAGAAGTCGGCAGTTTCCTCGAAGCGCTAGATTGGACGATTTCGGAAGCGAAACGTGGCTTGTATATCCAGCGTTATAAAGGATTGGGTGAGATGAACCCTGAGCAATTGTGGGAAACGACAATGGATCCTGAATCACGCCGTATGTTGCAAGTCACAATTGATGATGCCGTGGGTGCCGATCAGTTGTTCACTTGTTTGATGGGTGACCAAGTGGAACCACGCCGTGAGTTTATCGAAGCGAACGCATTGAACGTGGCTAACTTAGACGTGTAATGTGTTGTAATGATTGATTGAATTAAGGGAAAGCTGAGGCTTTCCCTTTTTGTTTGGATTATTAATACTTATCCCATAAAAGCAGCTATTATGTTGTTATTAAGTTAGTGACAAATACCTTTTATTGAGCATTGACTACAATGGACTTGCATTGCTTGATATTGAACTCTTTTTATTTGTTAATTCTGGGAGTTATATTGCTTGATAAAGTCCATTTTTAATAAATTATTTAATCTTCGTGAAGATAACCCAATTGAGCGTCCTAAGAGCTTTAGTGCCACCGATTTGGGAAAGCCACTAGCAATTTCTCCAAAAAATATCACTCAGCAGGAAAGTATTTCTGCTAACGTTGTTTACGTTGATTTATCTGCACTTTTTTATAGTTTGTTATTTCCCGCTCGAGTGAATGATGCCGGTGGAATTGCCAACAATCTTGAACGTCGGGTAATGGCGGAGATAGAGCATGCCTTAGCATCGCCACAAGTGATCGCCGAAAAAGTGTTAAAACTGCCGTCAAAGGTATTGGAGTTAGATCGTAAGCTGGCTGACCCACAGTTTGATATTAAGGCTCTATTAGCACTTATCGAGCGTGATCCTTTACTGAGTGTGGAGGTGCTTAAGCTGTGCAATTCCCCTGCGTTTAAACGTAGCGATAGGGATATCACCAGTTTACAACAGGCTTTGGTACAGCTTGGCCGCGAACAGTTGAGAAAGTTTGTCACCACTTGTTTAGTGCGTGAAATGTTAGATATCAAACCAATTTATTTCCGTCGTTTTGGGGCTGAAATTTGGCGCCATTCGATGCAGGTCGCTTTTCTTGCCAGTGAGTTAAGCGATGAAGATCAAGATACAGCTTTTTTATTGGGCCTATTACACGATGTCGGCAAGTTGGCTATTTTTAAAATGCTCCTCGATGCATTTGTACAGGCAGAGCCAGGAGAACAGCCTAATTCTGGGTTATTTAGACAAGTTATGACGACCAAATCGTTAACCTTGAGTTCATTGCTTGCTAAGCATTGGCAGTTACCTAATACCTTTGAAACAGAATTAGACAGGCTCGCCAGTGTGAACTCGCGTCCTCAAGCGGGGCTTGCTGCAGTGGTATGGCGGGCGAATGTGATCAGCGAGATTTCTATGCTGCATCAAGCAGGGCAATTATCCCCTGAGATACTGGCGAATTTACTGCAGCAAGTTAACTTGGAACAGACCCAATTTGATGGCTTACATCAAAAGCTGCTGCAGTTCTGATTGGGTAATTTAATACGTTTGGTATAAGAAATCAGGCCAATAAAAAACGCGCTTTTAAGCGCGTTTTTTATTGGTGCTTAGCGGCACATTATTGCAGTAATGAGATATCCGCTACGTGCAGGAACTGCTCGCGTAGATTATTCAACAATGCTAAGCGATTGTTTTTCAATGCTTCATCATCTGCCATAACCATCACATCTTCAAAGAACTGATCGACGCTTTCACGCAGGCCAGCTAACAAAGTTAAGGCTTGTTGGTAATCGGCATTGGCAAATAAAGGTGCCAACTGTGGTTGCAGCTCATTCAACTTGGCCGCCAATGCTTGCTCTGCGGCTTCGGTTAACAAACTCGCATCGATAGTAGTTGGTAAAGCGCCTTCAACCTTAGCCAGAATGTTGGATACACGTTTGTTCGCTGCTGCAAGTGCGCCAGAAGCTTCTAGGCTTCTAAAGTGTGAAACCGCATTGATACGGCTATCAAAATCAGCTGGGCGTGTTGGGCGACGTGCTAGTACCGCTAAGATCACATCAACACCAATACCTTTATCTTGATACCAAGCGCGGAAGCGAGCCATTAAGAACTCTAACACTTCGTCGCTTGCATTGGCGTTGCTTAAGTGAGTGCCGTGGAGCTCCTGAGCTTTAGCAATCAGTGTTACTAAATCCAGTGGCAGTTTGTTCTCAACTATAATACGCAGCACACCGATGGCGGCACGGCGTAGGGCAAAGGGATCGGCTGCGCCTTTTGGTGCTTGGCCAATACCAAAGATACCGACTAAAGTGTCGAGCTTATCTGCTAATGCGACTGCACAAGATACGCCTGCACTAGGCACTGTATCGCCAGAGAACTTAGGCTTGTATTGCTCTTCCATCGCAACCGCAACGGCTTCGGTTTCACCATCGAGGCGGGCGTAGTGCATGCCCATAGTGCCTTGAGTGTCGGTAAACTCCATCACCATATTGGTCATCAAATCGGTTTTAGATAACAAACCTGCACGGGCTGCATCAACCGCATTCGCGCCAGTTTGCTCGGCAATAAAGGCGGCTAGGGCAGAAATACGATTCACTTTGTCTTTTAAGGTACCGAGCTGCTGTTGGAACAGGACTGTTTCAAGGCTAGGTAAACGCGATTCCAGCGTGTGCTTTTTATCGGTATTAAAAAAGAACTCGGCGTCGGCAAGACGTGGGCGAACCACTTTCTCGTTACCAGAGATAATTTGCGCGGGATCTTTTGATTCGATATTTGCCACAAAGATAAAGTTTGGCAGTAACTTGCCTGCATCATCAAAGACAGGGAAGTATTTTTGATCGCCCTTCATGGTATAGACCAAAGCTTCAGACGGCACACTTAAGAATTTTTCTTCGAAGCTAGCGGTCAATACCACTGGCCATTCAACCAAAGAGGCGACTTCTTCAAGTAGGCTATCTTCGATATCGGCTGTGCCACCAATCTTAGCGGCGGCTTTTTCGGCATCGGCTTTGATTAATGCTTTACGGCTTTCGTAATCGGCGATGACTTTGCCTTTTTCTTTTAGGTCGGCAAGGTAGTGATCTGCATGGGCTAATTCAAACTGCTTTAGGCCCATAAAGCGGTGACCGCGAACAGTGCGTGCCGATTTGATACCCAGCAATTCACCTTCAATCAACTCACTGCCTAACAAGATAGTGGCAGTATGAACAGGGCGAATAAATTGGGTTTTATTATTGCCCCAACGCATTGGCTTAGGAATGGGCAATTTATCGAGTGCACGTTGCGCCATAGCAGCGATTAAACTTTTTGTTTCGACGCCTTCAACTTTGGCGTTATGGACTAACCATTCGCCTTTATCTGTAACTAAACGTTCGGCTTGTTCAACAGTAATACCATTACCACGTGCCCAACCTTCGGCGGCTTTAGTCGGTTTGCCTTCAGCATCGAATGCTGAACTCACTGCTGGGCCGCGTTTTTCAACGACTTTGTCGGCTTGCGCAAGGGCAAGTTCAGTGACGTTAATTGCCAGACGACGTGGCGCTGCGTACCAAACGGCTGAGCTGAACGCTAAATCGGCTTTGGTGAGTTCTTCAGTAAAGTTAGCTAAAAAGGATTCAGCCAGTTTACGCAGTGACTTGGGTGGTAACTCTTCCGTGCCTAACTCTATGAGTAAGTTTTCAAAATTCATGTTTTTACCTCTACTTACACATTGGGAAGCCAAGCGCTTCGCGTGCCTGATAATAGGATTCAGCAACAGCCTTAGCCATAGTGCGAACGCGTAAGATGTAGCGTTGGCGCTCGGTAACTGAAATGGCGTGGCGGGCATCGAGCAGGTTGAAGGCGTGTGAGGCTTTCATCACTTGCTCATAGGCGGGTAGAGGTAAAGGTTTTTCCAGCGACAATAAATGCTGACACATTTTTTCGCACTGATCGAACAGAGCAAACATAAAGTCTACATCGGCGTGTTCAAAGTTATAGGTCGATTGTTCGACTTCGTTTTGGTGGAATACATCGCCATAGGTGATGCGGCCCATTGGGCCATCGGTCCAAACGAGATCATAAACGCTATCAACACCTTGGATATACATCGCCAGACGCTCTAGGCCATAGGTGATTTCACCCGTGACAGGGCTGCATTCTAAGCCGCCGACCTGTTGGAAGTAGGTAAACTGAGTCACTTCCATGCCGTTAAGCCAGACTTCCCAGCCTAGACCCCAAGCACCGAGTGTTGGTGATTCCCAGTTATCCTCAACAAAGCGGATATCGTGGATTTGAGTATCGATACCGAGTGCTTGCAGTGAACCTAAATAGAGTTCTTGGATATTATCTGGTGAAGGCTTCAACACGACTTGGAATTGGTAGTAGTGCTGTAGACGGTTAGGGTTTTCACCGTAACGGCCATCTGTTGGGCGGCGCGATGGCTGCACATAGGCACTGCTCATAGGTTCTGGCCCTAGAGAGCGTAAGAAGGTTTGTGGGTGGAAAGTTCCCGCACCGACTTCCATATCTAGAGGTTGAACGATTGCACAGCCTTGCTGCGCCCAATATTCCTGCAGGGTGAGAATAAAACCCTGAAATGTTTTTACGTCGTGTTTTGTCGTCATGTCTACTTGTCTACTGCCGTCAGCCTGAATAGAAAATGGGTTCGATTATACCTTGTAGATATCTGCTTATGTAGGTTATTTTTTACCTTCTTAATTAAAACAATAAGGTTATATACCATGGAAGAGATCCGCTGTGGCTGGGTAAGTGATGATCCCTTATATCGTGAGTATCACGACAAAGTGTGGGGGCGACCTGTTTATGATCCAAAGGAGCTGTTTGCTAAGTTGTGTTTAGATGGTCAACAGGCCGGATTATCTTGGATAACTATCCTGAAGAAGCAACAAAACTATGAACAGGCCTTTGCTAATTTTGAACCTGAGATAATTGCCACCTTCGATGAGGCGAAAGTGGAGGAGCTTATGTTGGATCCCGGTATAGTGCGCAACCGCTTGAAGGTGAACTCTATCATCAAGAATGCTAAAGGTTATTTAGCCTATACTGCCGATGGGAAGGATTTCTCTGCATTTTTATGGAGCTTTGTGGGCGGTAAACCCATAGTTAATCAGATTAGGGCAATGTCGCAGGTTCAGGCACAAACACCAGAATCTGAAGCCATGTCAAAAGCGTTGAAGAAGCTCGGATTCAATTTTGTCGGCCCAACCATTTGTTATGCCTTTATGCAGGCGGTGGGAATGGTGAACGATCATCTTGTAGAGTGTATTGCTTATCAAGCCTGTGTCGATTCTTGTGCCGGACTGCATAATCACGAGCAACATTAATCGAGAGATTGCCGATGTTGAAGTAGGGTTTAGAACTTGTCGTGGTATTAGAAGCCTAGAGATAAAAAAAGCATGTTCCACGTGGAACATGCTTTTGGTTATTTCTATTTGCTGAGATTAGATTTTCTCAAAGAAAAACGGCTTACGCTGTTCTTTATCCCCATTAAGCTTATTCATAGTCTCTGCATTGAATAATTTACCATTCACCATAGTATAAGTGACTTTGTCGGTGACCCTAATGTCGGCTAATGGATCACCATCTATAACGATCAAGTCTGCGAGCTTACCTTCTTTGATTGAGCCAAGCTGATGCTCCAAGCCAAAGGTTGTCGCCGGATTAATGGTGGCCGTTTTTAATACCTCCATATTGCTCATGCCGCCTTGGGCAAACATCCACATTTCCCAGTGTGCCGCTAAACCCTCTCGTTGGCCGTGAGCGCCAATATTAGGATGAACCCCTAACTTATTGAGCTCATTAGCTACGTTGGCAACATTGAAATGATTATAGTGACTATCGGGCGCATGCGGGCGTCGCATTGATCTGGCTTGTAAAATATCGGCGGGGACATACATGGATAGGCGTGGATGCGCCCATACATCGGTTTTATCGTACCAGTAGTTTTCACCAGAAATACCACCATAGGCGACCACTAAGGTTGGCGTGTAACCAACTTGAGTCTGGCTCCAAAACTGTTTGATATCGTTATAGATTGAACCAACGGGGAGCGAGTGCTCAACCGTGGTATGGCCATCGGCGATCATGCTTAAATTATGTTGCAGCAAACTGCCACCTTCTGGGACAACCATCATTTCAAGTTCACGCGCAGCGGCTATGACTTGTTGCCTTTGATTACGGCGTGGTTGGTTATAACTTTTTACACTAAATGCCCCGACTTTTTTAAGGCGTTCAAGATGGAATTTGGCATCATCCAGCGAGTCGATATGTGACGTGTAACCCGGTGCATTGGCTCCATAAAGTATGGTGCCGGTGGAGAATATGCGTGGGCCAACGATATTGCCTGCTTTCTGTTGTTCGGACGCGGCAAAGATTTCTGTGGTGTCATTCGATGGATCGTGAATCGTAGTCACGCCTAAAGATAATCCAGAGTAGAGCGCCCAGTTCTGTTGTGGCACGATTTCATCATCCGCTTGCGGTCCATGGGCGTGGGCATCGAATAGTCCTGGCATAATGGATTTGCCTTTGATGTCGATGATCTGCGCATCCTTAGGAATCGCAACATTGGCATCGCCTACGGCGACAATATGATTGTCTTTAACTATGACCACACCATTATCAATTACCTGGTCATTTTCCATGGTAATCACTTTACCACCTATAAACGCGATTGTTCCACGTGGAACATCGGCCTTTTCGGTAAAGCCTAAATCGATAATGCTTGGTTGTGCCTTTTCATCTTTGTTGCGATATTGAGTGTCAACCTTGGCTTGATAAAGTTCGGGGCCAAGCGTCCAATATAGTTGGTCGCTTTTACTGTTCCAACTGATACTTTCGCCCGCACGGGCACTCAATTGGCTTACGGGTAGATTGCTGGCATTGGGACCAATCTCAACTGTCTCACCGTGTTTAGCAAAAGGCGTTACCCAAACCTTAAAACGTTCGGCAAAGGCGAGTTGTTCACCATCGGGTGAAACCCTAAATTCAGTTGCATGTTTGCTGCTGTAATGAACCCGTTTATCGAAGCCGTCTAAGTTGATGGATGATAACTGCGGCGTTTCATCTTCGCTGCTATTCATAAAAAAGACGCGATCGGCATTGGCACCGAATTGGGCTTGATAGCCATCTGAACTGATCTTCTTATTTTGTTTGGTTTTTAAATCGGCTTTGTACAGGCCGGGTTCCTGTGACCAAGTTTTTGGGGTGAGGTTACCGCCTTGAGTTTTACGATACACTACGAGTTCACCATCGGGTGAAAATGTGGGTTCGACATACTTTCCTGGCTCAGATGTTAGCTGCTTAGGTTTGCCGCCTTTGGCGCTAATCACTTGTACAGTGCCTTGGTCTTGGTCATTCCAAGTAGTGAAAACAATATTTTTACCATCGCGCGACCATTGTGGATAAAGCTCTGCGATATTTTTATCCAGTTCTGTTAAGCGTGACATCTTGCCGTCGGGTAAGGATTTTAACCAAATTTTGCCAAGAGCTTCGAAGGCGACTTTGCTGCCATCAGGAGAGACCTGCGCCATACGTAGCATTTTTACATCAAAAACGTCTTTATCTATATCTTGCTTAAAGCGTACCGAGGGCTGTACTGCTAACTCGGTTTTTACACTGAAGGGAATATCTGTGAGTGTCTTATTGGCAACATTCAGGCGATTAATTTTTCCCTTAGCCCAGAAGAAAATATCCTTGTTATCTTGTGTCCATGCCATTGTTGGATAGACGCCATGAATCGCCCAAGTCTCTTGCATATCACGGTCAAGTTCGCCAAACAGCTTAGTCGTCTCTCCCGACTTAAGGTCGAGTAGGTAGAGTGATGACTGAAAATCATCGCGCTTAATATAGGCGAGCTTAGTGCCGTCTGGGCTTGGCGTTGGCCGAATGGCACCACCTGTGCCTTCAATCAAGATCTCAATCTCACCAGTTTGAGTATCGTAACGTTTGATTTTGTAGATACCGTTGACTGAATCCTTTGAGTAATGGAAGGTTTTACCCGGCGTGTCATCTTGGCTAAAGTAGATATAGCGCCCATCGGGTGAATATGCGGGTTCACCTAAATCTTTCTCATCATTTGGACGTTCGGTCAGTTTGACGCCTTCGCCCCCCGCAACGTGGTATAGCCACACTTCGCCCGCACCTAAACTGCGGCTGGCGGTAAAGTGCTTACGGGCAACCAGATACTGGGAGTCTGGGCTCCAAGCTGGACTGTTTAGCAGCCTAAAGGTTTCTTGGGTAACGGTTCTTGGATTTTTACCATCGGCATCCATAATCCAAATGTTATCACCACCATCGCCATCGGACGTAAAAGCAATGTGCTTGCCATCTGGGCTATAGACGGGCTGCATCTGCCAAGCTATGCCTTGGGCCAATGGCTTAGCTTCACCGCCTGTTACTGGAATTTGGTAGATGTCACCAAGTAAGTCGAAGACGATATGCTTACCATCTGGACTGACACTCAAGTTCATCCAAGTACCTTCATTAACATCAACTTTGACTTGCTCTAAGGGAGCATTCGCTGGAGCGTTAACATGCCAAGTCGATTCTTTCGTTTCTGTGGCGTTAACTGCGAAGGTATTCATCCCAAGAGTGAGGGCAATATAAAGCGGGGTAAGTTTAGCGTTCAACATGTCACTTCCTGTTATCGTTTTTATGGATTACATGATCCGTATTAATCACAAGATAAAGTTTTGTTAATACTTGGTGTAGTTATCGCATAAATAGGTAGGAAGGAAAACGTAAATACTGTTTCAATTAGTGATCAGAGAAAAATACGAGCGGATAGGAGGCTATATAGTAAGCCAAGTTAGAGACTTGGCTGTAGTTTGAGTCTTGTGCAGAATATACCCATTTATGAGAGTGATTCAGTGACTAACGTGACTGTATCGCCCTGATGGATCATCGCGCCCACGATGACTCGGCAAGTTACACCACCGCGCCAATCGGGAGAAAGTGCAGCCTCTAAACCAATATGGGCCACTTCCATTTTTTTACAGGGATCTGTCTCACCCGTGATTTCAAGTAGTAACTCACCAATCTGCAAATGTTTACCAACATCAGCACTGCTAAATACCAGACCATCAACGAATAGATTTGCTCTGCGAGTCGTCCAAGGTAAATCTACATTGATACTTTGGCATGCAATCAGCCATTGCTGTTTGGATAGTACTGTGACTTGGCGTTTGCCAGGGCGGCCAAATATATCTTTTTCGACACCGCTGAGTTGGGTGACATTGGCGTACAGAACTTCATTCATTAAGCCATTCTTTACAGTTTTATAGGCAATCCCCAGCAGCTTTGGCATAGCATCATATCCTCTGTTTACTGTTTAATGACAGGTATACGACCTAAAGTCCTTTTTTGATCAAATATTGGTATGGCGTTTGAGCCGTTTCGCTGGCGATAAGGGTGTGGTCCATAAACTCACAAAAGCTGGGAATATCGCGAGTTGTTGCTGGATCATCGGCAATGATGAGCAGTGTCTCACCAGCAGCCATTTGTCTTACTGTTTTACGCACCATCATTACAGGCTCTGGGCAGCGTAAACCTAGGGCATCGAGTTTATGCTGTGCGTTTGAGAAAGCGTCGTTCATATTACCTCTACAGAACGGTCAAACAGAATTGGCTAATGTTACTCTAGCGATCATGATAAACCAAGCTGGCTATTTGAATTTGTGATAGGTATTAAGGTGCTTATATTTTGATATTGTTTGATTGATGTTTCACGTGGAACATCTGCATATATGTCAGAGCTATTGATATAAAAATGCCGGAAATTAATTCCGGCATTCTTTATCTACCAATGTAATAAATCGCAGGATGATTAAACGCGTTCGAAAACAGTGGCGATACCTTGGCCTAAACCAATACACATGGTCGCTAAACCTAAGGTCGCGTCTTTGTCTTCCATCAAGTTGATCAGCGTAGTAGAGATACGTGCGCCTGAACAGCCCAGTGGGTGACCTAGTGCAATCGCACCGCCGTTGAGGTTGATTTTGTCGTCAACCACATCCGCTAAGCCTAAATCTTTTACACAAGGTAAAGACTGAGCTGCAAATGCTTCGTTCAGTTCAATCACATCTAAATCGGCAACTGTGATACCGGCACGAGCCAGCGCTTTTTGCGTGGCAGGAACAGGGCCGTAACCCATGATCGCCGCATCACAACCCGCAACCGCCATCGAGCGAATACGTGCACGAATCGGTAAGCCAAGTGCGCGCGCTTTAGATTCTTCCATGATCAGCATGGCTGAAGCGCCATCAGACAGTGCAGAAGAAGTACCTGCAGTCACAGTACCGTTGACTGGATCAAATACTGGACGCAGTGCTGCTAGAGATTCCATTGTGGTTTCTGGGCGGATCACTTCGTCTTGCAGTACTTTAATTAAGGCACCGTTAGCATCGTGACCTTCAATGCCATAGATTTCCTTAGCAAAGCGGCCTTCAATCGTCGCGGCATAAGCACGTTGATGAGAACGTACTGCAAAAGCATCTTGCTGTTCACGGGTAATACCGTGCAGTTTACCCAGCATTTCAGCAGTTAACCCCATCATGCCAGAGGCTTTTGCCACGTTGTTAGCAAGACCTGGGTGGAAGTCGACACCATGGCTCATAGGTACATGGCCCATATGTTCTACGCCACCGATAATAAAGGTGTCGCCCATGCCAGTCATAATCGCACGCGCCGCTTGATGGATAGCATCCATTGACGAACCACATAGGCGGTTAACCGTCACAGCGCCAGCGGTCTTTGGAATGCCGGCTAATAGCGAAGCATTACGGGCGATGTTGAAGCCTTGCTCTAGGGTTTGTTGCACACAGCCCCAAATCACGTCTTCAATTAGGTTTGGGTCGAGTTGCGGATTACGCAGCAACAGACCTTTCATCAATTCGGCAGACAGAGTTTCTGCACGTACATTACGAAATACGCCAGCCTTTGAGCGGCCCATCGGAGTACGGATGCAGTCTACGATAACAGCTTGTTTCATGATTAAATTCCTTTCCCGCTAATTAGGCTTGGTAGTAGCTACCGTTATTGGTGGCTTTTGTACGCATCGCATCTGTGACTTGATACAGACCGCCCAAGTGAGCATATTTGTCTGCTAAGGCCACAAAGCTTGCGACACCCATGGTATCCAAGTAACGGAACACGCCGCCTCTGAATGGCGGGAAACCTAAGCCATAAACCAGGCCCATATCCGCTTCGGCAGGTGATGCGACAATGCCTTCTTCTAAACAGCGCACGGTTTCGATGATCATAGGGATCATAGTACGGGCAATAATGTCATCGGCTTCAAAGGTTTTTAACTCGCCAAAGGCATCTTTCAATAGGCCGTAGCTCGTAGGATCGACATCTTTCTTCGGTTTGCCACGGCTATCAACTGAATAGACATAGAAACCTTTGCCATTTTTCTGGCCAAGGCGCTTGTTCTCAAACATCACATCAATCGCGTCGGTACCAGATTTACCCATACGATCAGGGAAACCTTCAGCCATTACTGCTTGGGCATGGTGACCTGTGTCTAAACCCACTACGTCGAGTAGGTAAGCTGGGCCCATTGGCCAACCAAATTGTTTTTCCATAACTTTGTCGATTGCAGCAAAGTCGCCACCTTCGGCAAGTAGGCCGTTAAAGCCTGCAAAGTAAGGGAAGAGTACGCGGTTAACGAAGAAGCCTGGGCAATCATTAACCACGATTGGGGTTTTGCCCATTTTGCTGGCGTAAGCCACAACAGAGGCTATGGTTTCTTCAGAGCTGTGCTCGCCACGGATAACTTCTACCAACGGCATTTTGTGCACTGGGTTGAAGAAATGCATACCGCAGAAACGCCCAGGTTTCTTCATGCTCTTAGCGAGCAAGTTGATTGAAATCGTTGAGGTGTTTGACGCGATAATCGCATCTTCACTCACATAACCTTCAACTTCGGCTAAAACCTGTGCTTTAATTTTTGGATGTTCAACAACGGCTTCAACGACGACATCACTGTGTTTGAGCGCAGCATAATCTAATGAAGGCGTGATGTTGTTCAGCACTTTGGCCATTTTTTCTGGCGTTGAACGGCCACGAGCAACTTGCGCCGATAGCAGTTTGGCGACTTCATTGAGGCCTAAATCTAATGCTGGCTGGGCAATGTCTTTCATGACAATAGGTGTGCCTTTGCTGGCGCTTTGGTAGGCGATGCCGCCGCCCATAATGCCAGCACCTAATACGGCAGCGTTTTTCACTTCTTTGGCTAACTTACCCGCTTTTTTCGCTTTGCCTTTAACGAGTTGATCATTAAGGAAGATACCGATAAGCGCTTTAGCAACGTCAGTTTTAGCCAGTTTGATAAAGGCTTGATGCTCGATTTGGAGTGCTTCGGTGCGGCCTTTAGTCGATGCTTGCTCAATCACGCTTACTGCGGCCATTGGTGCTGGGTAGTGTTTACCCGCAACAGCAAACACCATGCCTTTAGCTGTGGTGAATGACATCATAGCTTCAAGTTTTGGCAGCGTTAGCGCAGACAGTTTGCGGTTACGACGTGCTTGCCAATCCAGCTTTTCAGTAACAGCGTCTTTGAGCATTTGAATCGCAGCCGCTTCTAACGCTTCTGGCGCAACCACGGCATCCACAGCACCGACTTTCAGTGCATCTTCAGCGCGTTGGTCTTTACCTGTGGTGATCCACTCGAGTGCGTTATCTGCACCAATTACACGAGGCAGGCGAACCGTGCCGCCAAAGCCTGGGATGATGCCGAGTTTAGTTTCAGGTAAACCGATTTTGGCTGTGGTATCTGCGATACGGAAATCCGTTGCCAGAATGGTTTCACAGCCGCCACCTAAGGCAAAGCCTTTGATTGCAGATGCGGTTGGGAAAGGTAAGTCTTCGAGTTTGTTGAAGACAGCGTTGGCTTGTTCAACCCAAGAGAGCAGTACGGCGTCATCTTGTGCAAATAGGCCTAAAAATTCGGTAATGTCGGCACCCACAATAAAGGTATCTTTACTTGAGGTCAGTACTAATGCTTTGATATTGGAATTTTGCTTGATGCTGTCTAATGCCGCATCGAGCGAGGCGAGGGTTTCTCTGTCGAATTTGTTCACCGAACCAGGTGCGTTAAAGCACAGCTTGGCAATATTATCCTCGAGTAACTCAACTTGAATTGTAGGACTTTGGTAGATCATTGCTTGCTTCCTTTTGGCTTAAAAGTGATACCCACCATTATGTGTTGGTGCTAGTACGACTCTCTATCTCACAGCAGCTTCGGCCATCATTTGACCAGTTGTGTGCCAGTGTGCTTCGAAATTCGATAAATTACAACACCCAATTTAAACGACTGTTTAATTTCTTGTCGGCTAGAGTGATTTTTCACCTTTGTGATACACTGCACAGAGTGTAGAACACCTAGAATGCGTTAAATCACTTTGCGGATAAATAGGTCTTTATGGCTGTTTTCCTTAGACGTTTAAACGCTGTAGCCATGCTAGGGTTGAATAGAATTATTAAAAATAATCATGATGTTATCGCTTTAATGTTCTTTATTCAGCAGCCATGTATTTTAGATTGAGTGACAGTTTAACGTTTTGATTGAATCTGTTGTTCATGATCAGATTAAGATTATGTGGGCAAATTTGGCTCATAATATTAACTTTTATTCATTGCAGGAGATGACAAATGGATCAGTTGGCTCATCACTATCGTGCCCATATTGCCGAGTTAAACCGCCGAGTCGCAGAGATTTTGTCTCGAGAAGCCTTGTCTGGTTTAGTGATCCATTCGGGTCAGCCGCATCGGATGTTTTTGGATGATATCAATTATCCCTTTAAAGCAAACCCGCACTTCAAGGCATGGTTGCCAGTGTTGGATAATCCGAATTGCTGGTTAGTCGTCAATGGTCGCGATAAGCCGCAGCTGATTTTTTATCGTCCTGTGGATTTTTGGCACAAAGTATCCGATGTGCCGGATATGTTCTGGACCGAGCATTTTGATATTAAGCTGTTAACTAAGGCCGATAAGGTCGCTGAACTGTTACCCAAAGACACAGTTAATTGGGCTTATTTGGGCGAGCATTTAGATGTAGCCGAAGTGCTGGGTTTTACCAGTCGCAATCCCGATGCTGTGATGAGCTATTTGCATTACCACAGAACCACTAAAACTGAATATGAATTGGAATGTATGCGCCGCGCCAACCAAATTGCGGTGCAGGGACATTTGGCGGCTAAAAATGCGTTTTATAACGGTGCGAGTGAGTTCGAAATCCAATAGCATTATTTATCTGCCGTGGGCCAGAGCGAAAATGAAGTGCCCTACGGCAATATTATCGCTCTTAATCAAAATGCGGCGATTTTGCATTACACTGCGCTTGAGCATCAAGGCCCCGCGAAACGTTTGTCTTTTCTTATTGATGCGGGCGCGAGTTACTTTGGCTATGCGTCTGATATTACTAGAACCTATGCCTTCGAGAAGAATCGTTTCGATGAGTTGATCGCTGCGATGAATAAGGCGCAGCTGGAGCTTATCGGCATGATGCGCCCCGGCGTGCGTTATCCTGATTTACACTTAGCGACTCACGCTAAAGTCGCGCAAATGCTATTGGATTTTGATTTAGCCACGGGGGATGCCCAAGGTTTGGTTGATCAAGGCATTACCAGTGCTTTCTTCCCCCATGGTTTAGGCCACATGTTAGGTTTACAAGTGCATGATGTGGGTGGCTTCTCCCACGATGAGCGCGGTACCCATATCGCGGCGCCCGATGCCCACCCATTTTTGCGCTGCACCCGCATTTTAGCGCCAAACCAAGTACTGACTATGGAACCTGGGTTATACATCATAGATACTTTGCTTAATGAGCTTAAACAAGATAGTCGTGGCCTGCAGATCAACTGGCAAACCGTTGATGAGTTAAGGCCTTTTGGCGGTATTCGTATCGAAGATAACGTCATAGTGCACCAAGATAGAAACGAGAATATGACCCGCGAGCTGGGTTTAGCCGATTGATCATAGGGCAAGTTTAGGACGATCTTGTGCTCGAAAGTTACCTTATCCCGAGTGAAAATATTCAGATTGAAGAAGAGATAAAGCATAGCCGCTTTATCTCTTTTATCTTTCATTGCGATAGTATTGATAAATTAAAGTTAGTGCTCACTGACATAAAGCGTGATTATCCCGGCGCAAGCCACTACTGCTATGCTTTTATCGCTGGCGCACCAATCGACACCGTATTGATTGGCTCAAGTGATGACGGTGAACCCGCTGGCAGTGCTGGCCGCCCTATGCTCGCTGTTTTACAAGGTGCAAATATTGGTGAAGTTGCTGCTGTGGTTGTGCGCTATTATGGCGGTACTAAACTTGGTGTGGGAGGCTTAGTTCGAGCCTATACTTCTGGTTTAAGACTTGGATTGACCAAGCTATCAATGCAAACAAAGCAGCTGCGTTATCCTGCAAGGCTACAGTGTGACTACTCGCAACTAAGGGATGTAGAATATTCATTACAGCAAGTTGATGCCGTTATGATCAATAAGCAGTTTGCTGAAGTTGTCTATATTGAGTTTGAAATAGGAAAGCAACAACAAGAAAGGTTCAGTGAATTATTGATGACCTTGAGCCAAGGCAGCTTAAGTGCCGAGTTTGAACTGTGATGCCCGCGCAAATTATGCCAAAATAGCCAAAATGCTGAAAATACCTTTACAGCCAATGGAATAATTGAACTCGCTTAATGCAATATAAAACCATAATAAGAATAATAGGTCTATTAATCGGCTTATTTTCCATCACTATGCTGCCACCAGCACTGATCGCTATTTGGTATAACGATGGTGGCGGTACTGCATTTATCCAAGCCTTTTTTGTGAGTCTATTTATTGGTTTTTGGCTTTGGTATCCCAATCGCCGCTGCAAAGAAGAGTTACGTACCCGAGAGGGTTTTTTGATTGTTGTATTATTTTGGACAGTACTGGGTTCTATAGGTTCCCTTCCATTTATTTTCTCTAATCAGCCAGATCTGAGTTGGACAGATAGTTTTTTTGAATCTTTTTCGGCGCTGACCACGACTGGGGCGACAGTGATTGTTGGTCTTGACTCCTTGCCCAAAGCTATTCTGTTTTATCGGCACATGCTGCAATGGCTCGGTGGTATGGGGATCATTGTGCTTGCTGTGGCTATTTTACCTGTACTTGGTGTTGGGGGGATGCAGCTTTATCGTGCTGAAATCCCAGGGCCTGTGAAAGACAGTAAGATGACACCTAGGATAGCTGAAACAGCTAAAGCACTGTGGTATATCTATTTACTGTTAACGATCTCCTGTGCTGGCGCCTATTGGTTGGCAGGAATGAGTATTTTTGATGCAATTTGTCATTCTTTTTCAACCATAGCCATTGGTGGCTTTTCGACCCATGATGCCAGTATGGGCTATTTCGATAGTCCTGTGATCAATCTGATTTGTGTGTTCTTTCTAATTGTCTCTGCGGTTAACTTTAGCGTGCATTTTGCGGCATTTTCGCGGCGAGGTATTAACGTTAAAGTGTATTTTAAAGATACTGAATTTAAAATGCTGGTGGCGATTCAACTTATTCTTACCGCGATTTGTTTTCTGACGCTTTATCATTCTGGTATTTATGAATCACCCGAAGAAACCTTAGATCAGGCGCTGTTTCAAGCAGTTTCTGTGGCGACAACGGCTGGATTCGGTACGGATAGCTTTCATATGTGGCCGCTATTTTTACCGATGTTATTAATATTCTCGAGCTTTATTGGTGGTTGTGGCGGTTCAACTGCGGGGGGGATTAAAGTTATCCGGGTGATTTTGCTGCTGTTACAGGGGTCGCGCGAATTGAAACGACTCGTTCACCCGAAGGCGATGTTTTCAATTAGGATTGGTTCTAAGGCTTTACCTGACCGTGTTGTCGATGCTGTATGGGGATTCTTTTCTGCCTATGCGCTAGTGTTTGTGATTTGTATGCTTGCACTGATGGCGATGGGTTTAGATGATATTACCGCTTTTAGTGCTACCGCGGCTTGCTTAAACAACCTTGGCCCAGGTTTAGGTGAGGTGGCGAGTAATTACGCCAGTATCGGTGATGGAGCAAAGTGGGTGCTGGTGGTCGCGATGTTGTTTGGACGCCTCGAAGTCTTTACCTTACTGATTTTATTCACGCCAACCTTTTGGAAAAATTAAAGATGCAGACGTTAATAATCTACTCAACCATTGATGGCCAAACATTGGCAATCTGCCAAAAAATAAAACTGTTTGCAGAGCAGGCGGGAGAAAATGTTTCGCTAGTCACGTTAGAGCAGGCAGAAGCATTGAGTTTGGCTGATTTTGATAAAGTGTTGATCGGTGCCAGTATTCGCTATGGAAAATATAGGCCCGAGTTATATCAATTTGTTAATCGTCACCATGCCGTATTAGATACCAAAATTAACGGATTTTTTTCCGTTAATGTTGTGGCACGCAAGCCCTTAAAAAATACCCCCGAAACCAATCCATACATGCAAAAGTTTTTAAAACTTTCCCTATGGCAACCTCAGCACTTGGCGGTATTTGCAGGTAAGATTGATTATCCAAAGTACAGTTTCTTTGATCGCACTATGATACGTTTTATTATGTGGATGACTAAAGGGCCGACCGATATTAACGGAACCTTTGAGTTTACCGATTGGGCTAAGGTTGATGCTTTTGGCACTGACTTTAGTCACCAGTAAAAAAAATTTAAGCCCCAAATCTTAAAATAGAGAGGGGCTTAAATTTAGCATTACCCCGCGCAGTAGCGATTGTGTAGAATAGAAATGACTTGGGTAACTTGCTCATTCTTAAGCTTATAATAAACAATTTGCGAACTCTTACGGGTATCCACTAAATCTTCTGCGCGTAACACAGCTAAATGCTGGGATAGTGCGGATTGGCTTAATGGCACCGTGGCATTGAGTTCAGTTACGCTTAACTCTTTATCTAGCAATAGGCATAAAATCATTAGGCGATAAGGATTCGCGATGGCTTTAAGCCATTTAGCTGCACTTTCCGCATTAGTTACCATTGCATCTACATCTATATCATTTTGCATAAGGTCACTCACTTTATCGCTTATTTTATTAGATAATTCTAATTGTACATACCTGTAAACGCAATCATACTGCTCGACAATACAGATCTCAATTTTTGCATAACAGAATATGAGATACCGCTGATTTGTGATCCTATCAGAGGATTATTTAGCGGAATAACGCCACAATGGTGACATTACTTCAGCGAATTGAGAACTTCCAATGATACGCGTCCTCGTACTTTATTTTACCCGTGGTGGACATACAGCCAAGATTGCTAGTGCAATTGCTGATCAATTAAAAAACCGTGGTGCGCAGGTTGACTTAGTTGATATCAATAGTGCCGCAGCCACTCGGATTAATTGGCCGGATTATCAGGTTGTTGCTCTGGGGGCTTGTGTTCTCTACGGTACCTACGATAAAACAGTATTCCAGTTTATAGAACAGCATAATCAAGCATTAAGCGCTTTACCGAACAGTTTCTTCTGTGTCAATGTGGTCGCCAGAAATCCTGAAAAACGTATCCCAGAAAATAATAAATACCTGCAAAAGTTTATTGCATTATCACCATGGACTCCCGCAGATCTGAAGATCATTGCAGGTAAAGTGGATTATCCTTCATGGCCTTGGTACGACAGATTGGCGATTCAGTTGATTATGAAGATGACTAAAGGTCCAACCGATCCTAAATCAGTGATCGATTATACCGACTGGGAAGATGTGAAAATTTATGCCGATCATCTGTTAGATCTGACAGAGGTTACAGCAACAACGTAATGGAAAATGCATGTTATTAGCGCATTTTTATGACTGCCGTTAGTATTTCCAGAAACTTGGGTGGAATAATACTGCCACGGTTAAGATTTCCAAGCGGCCAAGTAACATACCGAGTGCTAATGCCCATTTGGCGACATCGGGCAAGGTTGAGAAATTGCCCGCAGGGCCAATAATAGGGCCTAAACCTGGTCCTACATTGGTGACGGCAGTGATGGCACCGGTAAAGCTAGTCATAGGGTCGAGCCCTGTAAGTACTAAAATTACTGATAATCCAACAATGACGAGCATAAACAGTAAGACGAAGGTAATGAGCGAGCGGACAATATCTTCACTGATAATGCGATTATTATAGCGCTCTCGAAATAGACCGTTTGGATGACACTGTTGCTTTAATTGCTCGCGCATAATGGCACCTGCGATTTGAAAGCGGAAGATCTTAATTCCCCCCGATGTTGAGCCTGAACAACCGCCCACAAACATTAAAAATAAAAAAGCGATATTAGCAAAAGCCCCCCAAGATCCGTAATCAGTTAAGCCATATCCTGTTGTTGTGACAACAGAAACCACATTAAAACTGGATAAGCGTAGGGCATCTAATAACGCAATGTCACGGGTTTGCCAGAGCCAAAATCCAATGGAGCAGGAGACAAAGGTCAGAAAGAATAAAAATCCTCTAACTTGTGCATCATTCCAAATATGAAGATTCCGTTGTTGAATCGTATGTACGAACAGTAATAGTGGCAAGCCACCAGCCGCCATAAATACAATACCTACCCAGTGTGCTGAGTTTGAAAAAGCTGCCATTGAGCTATCTGAAGTGGAATAACCACCAGTGGATATTGTGGTCATCGCATGGTTAATTGCTTGAAACCAAGTCATACCAGCCAAGTGGTAGGCAACACAACAAACAATAGTTAATAAAATATAGATAAAAAATAAATGCTTAGCCATATTTTGTGTTCTGGGTACGGCTTTATCACTCCAATCAGAAGATTCAGTACGAAATAGCCGCATACCTCCGACGTTTAAGAAAGGCAAAATTGCAACGGCCATAACAATAAAACCAATACCTCCAAGCCATTGTAGTAATGATCGCCAGATTAGAATGCTATGGTCCATGGTATCCAAGCCTGAAAGGACGGTGGAACCCGTCGTGGTAATACCGGACATGGTTTCAAAAAATGCATCCGTATAGCCAATACCGTGATACAGGGTAAAGGGCATGGCCGCAAATAGGCTGACGATTAACCACGTTAGGCTCGTCAGCAGAAACATATCGCGGATATTGAGGTGAATAGTTTTACTTTGGCCATTATGTAAACAAAGGCTAGCGCAGATCCCTGTTGCTAGTGCGGATACCATAAAAGAGCCCACAGTTTCTTCACCACTGAAAGCGGCCAGAAGCAGGGGGATAAACATAAAGGCTGTCAACATGGAAAGAAACAGCCCTAAAATAAACAGTAGTGGTCTGAAATTCAGCATAAAGTAGTGACTTTAATGACCTAAAAAAAGAAAGCACTAGGTTGGAAAAGTTTTTCGACTTCACCGACAAACTTTTTATTCACAAGGAACAAGATGACATGATCTCCTTGTTCTATCACGGTTTTATCATGGGCCATCAGCACTTCATCATTGCGGACAATTGCACCTATGGTCGTTCCCGGTGGCAATTTAATATCACCAATGGCTTTACCTACTACCTTGGAGGTGTTTGAATCGCCATGTGCTATGGCTTCAATCGCCTCGGCGGCGCCGCGGCGTAAGGAGTAGACGTTACAAATATCACCTTGACGAATATGGGTGAGTAGGGCTGAAATGGTTGCCTGTTGCGGAGAAATCGCGATATCGATATTGGCTTCTTGCACTATATCCACATAGGCTTCTCGCTGAATAAGCACCATGACCTTTTTTGCGCCCATACGCTTTGCTAAAAGAGCCGACATAATGTTGGCTTCATCATCATTAGTGACGGCAATAAACACATCTGTTTGGTCAATATGTTCTTCGAGTAGTAATTCTTGATCCGAAGCATCACCACAAAATACAGTTGTATTTTCGAGTTGTTCCGAAAGCGATTCTGCTCGCTCAAATTTGTGTTCGATAAGTTTTACCGAGTGGGTACGTTCTAGGCGTTTTGCTAATCCTAATCCTATGTTACCGCCGCCAGCGATCATAATATTGCGGTAGGTATTATCGAGCTTTTGCATTTCGCTCATAACGGCGCGAATATGGCGACTGTCGGCGACGAAAAATACCTCATCATCGGCTTCAATAATTGTCGTTCCGCGCGGCATAATGGGTCTACCTTGGCGAAAAATTGCTGCGACTCGGGTATCGATATTGGGCATATGTTCGCGTAGCGCCGCTAGTGCATTACCCACTAATGGACCACCGTAATAGGCGCGCACTGCGACTAAGCTTAACTTGCCTTCGGCAAACTCGAGCACTTGCAATGCACCTGGATATTCAACAAGGCGCTGGATGTAAGCGGTCACTAACTGTTCAGGAGCAATGAGTTCGTCAATTACAAAGCCACCACGTGGACGGCCGTCACTGTTCTTGGTTTCGCTATCAATAAAGAGTTTATCACGCATAGCCAGATAGGGTTCTGAGCGGATACGGGCGATTTTTGTTGGTGTGCCAAATAGGCTGTAGGCAATTTGGCAGGCGGCCATATTACATTCATCGCTATTAGTGACCGCAATTAGCATATCAGCATCTTCGGCACCGGCTTCTTTTAGCACATCTGGATGAGCGCCATGGCCTGCCACAACGCGAAGGTCATATTTATCCTGTAGGGCACGTAATTTTGATCTGTCGCTATCGACTATGGTGATGTCATTATTTTCACCCACCAAATTCTCGGCCAAAGTTCCCCCAACCTGACCCGCACCTAATATGATAATCTTCATGGCCTTGCTTACTTCCTACTTGTGGGTCGCTTTCAATAAACGGGCGTAATAAAACCCATCCATATTGTCTTGTCCTGGCGTGATTTGCCAACCTATATCCTGTGGCGAATTTTGCTGGGCGAGTATGTCTAGCTTAGCATCTACCGTTCTATCTAAAAACGCACTGATCTGGTCGCGGTTTTCCTGCGGTAAAATCGAACATGTGGCATAAAGAAGCGTGCCTCCTGGTTTTAGCCACTTCCAGCAATGATCGAGAATTTGCTGTTGAAGTTCAGCCAATTCTTCGATGTCATGGTTTTTTCGCAACCATTTAATATCGGGATGACGGCGGATCACCCCTGTGGCTGAACAGGGGGCATCCAGTAAGATACGATCAAATAGTCCACCTTGCCACCATGAGCCAATATTGGCCGCATCGCCATGGATAAGCTCCGCTTTTAATGATAGGCGATCAAGATTCTGTTGCACCCGCTCAAGGCGTTTGGCATCAAAATCAACAGCGACTAATTTGATGCTCGGTTCAAGTTCGAGTAGATGGCAGCTTTTACCACCGGGGGCTGCGCAGGCATCGAGTATTAACTCATTCACTTGTGGCGCGAGCAGTGTCGCCGCCCATTGCGCTGCGCCATCTTGCACTGATGCCGCACCTTCATGGAAGCGTGGCAGTGTCGCCACATCCTTTGGATGGGCTAAGAGAATGGCATCAGCACTACTGCCTTCGCTCGCTTCAATGTCGAGTTCGGCTAAGGCTGCAAGGTATTCGGTACGGCTCTGGGATAAGCGATTGTTACGCAGCCACATCGGTGGGCGTTCATGGCTTTGTTGAATGATGTCTTGCCACTGCTCGGGATAGGCTTCTTTTAAGCGCTTAATCAACCAAGCTGGTGTGTTGTAGCTTAAGGTGTCTGATTCAGTGCTCAGTGGCGAAAGCTGGCGCTGAATGTTGCGCAGTACACCATTAACCACTTTGACCATGCCTTCAAATTTTAGTTGGCGACAGGCTTCGGCGGTTTCTGAAATTGCGGCATGGCTTGGAATACGGGTAAAGTACAGTTGGTAGCAACCTACGATCAGGAGCTGGTGGATAATCCTTTGTTTGCCTTTAAGTGGTTTCTCTAGGCATTCACTGATGCGTTTTTCTATTTGCGGCAGAGTGCGCATCACGCCATAGCAGATCTCGGCAAGTAGGGCTTTATCTTTGCCGCTGGCAAGATGCTTTTGTTGATCAGGCAATGCCACTGACAGTGACACGCCTTTTTCTAATACTTCGAAGATGGCTTTCGCAGCTAGCGCGCGCAAGTTCATGATTATTCGGCCTCGTTTGCGAGACGAGTATTCGGACTAAACCATTCACCGCGGGCATTAAGAATATCGGCAACATTGAGTGGCTTTTTCCCCGGAAGCTGCATACTCAACAGTGTTAACACGCCATCGGCGGTGGCCACTTCTATGCCTCTTTTGCTGGCGCTGATAATAGTACCTGGAGCGGCTGTGCTGATGGTTTCGCTAACGTGTGCTTGCCACACTTTAATCGTGTTTCCTTGGTGCTCAAAATAACTTACAGGCCAAGGATTAAAGGCACGGACTTCTTGCCACAATTGTTTGGCAGACTTATTCCAGTCGAGTCTGGCTTCTTCTTTACTGAGTTTTTCTGCGTAGTTCGCTAAGGCTTCATCTTGTTTTTCAGCGGCTAAGGTGCCATTTGCCAAACCTTTAAGGGCTTGCAATAGGGCAACGGGACCTTGTTCAGCCAGTTTCTCGTAAAGGCTTGCTGAAGTGTCGCTATCTTCAATCGGCAAATAAGTTTTAAGCAGCATGTCGCCCGTATCTAGACCGACATCCATTTGCATGACGGTCACCCCCGTTTCTTTGTCGCCCGCCCATAGGGCACGCTGAATGGGTGCGGCACCGCGCCAGCGAGGTAAAATAGAACCATGAACATTAATACAACCTAAGCGCGGCGTATCTAGTACAACCTTGGGTAAAATCAGGCCATAGGCAACCACCACCATAATATCGGCATTGAGAGCGGCAAGTGCTTGTTGTGCAGGTTCTTTACGTAATGATCCCGGTTGATATACAGGAATATTGTTGGCGACAGCGAGTTCTTTTACTGGGCTGGCGGTGAGTTTTTTGCCGCGCCCTGCGGGTCTATCAGGTTGAGTGTAAACACCAATCACATTGTGTTGTGAGTTGAGCAAAGCTTGCAAATGGCGAGCAGCGAAATCCGGTGTTCCGGCAAAAATGATGTTGAGTGATTTCAAATCCAAATCCTATGCTTCTTTGGCGTCCAATCTGGCCGCTTTTTCAAGTTTTTGTTTGATCCGCTGACGTTTTAGCGGCGACAAATAATCGACAAACAATTTGCCTTTGAGGTGGTCCATTTCATGTTGAATACAAATGGCAAATAACTCATCGGCTTCAACAATAAATTCGCAACCATTCCTATCCAATGCTTTTACCGTGACAAATTCGGCACGATCCACTTTGGCATAGATACCTGGAACAGATAGACAACCCTCTTCATTACAAAAGTCGCCACTACTCGAGATAATTTCAGGATTGATAAACACCTTTGGGCGCTCGATTTCGTCTTGTAAGTCCATGACGATAAGTTGTTTATGATAATCGACTTGCGTTGCAGCAAGTCCTATACCCTTTTCTTGGTACATTGTTTCAAACATGTTATCGATTTGAGTCTGTAGTTCTGCGTCAAACTCAGTGATAGGTTTGGCTTGGATCCTTAGTCTTTCATCAGGAAAGCGTAAAACATTTAATAGTGCCATACTTAAACTCTTAACAAGTCTGTCAAATTTTGGTCAGTTAGTTATACTGACTAATGCTAATGGGCTAATTTTAGTCTTTAGTGTCTATCAATAATAGTAAAAGCTCTATTTCGAGCCAAAACAACATGGACCACACCATGAAACGGTTAATTTTACTCGTGTTAATGACATTTAGTTGCACGTTTGTTTCCGCTGATACTCTTACGCTTAAAGCGGGGTATCCCGAGTCATATGTGGTGAAAAAAGGTGATACCTTATGGGATATCGCTACGACTTTCTTAAATGATCCGTGGAAATGGCCTCGTCTTTGGGATGTTAACCCACAGATTGCGAACCCTCATCTTATTTATCCCGGTGATCAACTGACATTAATCTTTATTGATGGTCAACCTCGGCTTGTACGTGATAGTTCGAGTGCGGGAAAACCTTTTGTAAAAAAGAGCCCTGAAGGGCGCATTATCGCTAAGAGTAATGCTGTTCCTGCCATCGATCTTGCACTTATCAAAAACTATCTTGTGCAAAATCGAGTTGTCGATTCTAACTGGTTTTCTGAGCAGCCAATGATATTGGCGGGTGAAAGTCCTTCACGTCACCATATTATTGGTGACGTGGTTTATATCAATAACATATTACCTTTACACCAAAAGTATGGTGTTTACGAAAGTGGTCGAGCATTTTTTAATAAAGAGTCCGGTGAGGCGTTGGGGCAAGAGGCTATCTTGGTATCTACTGGTCAAGTTATTGAGTCTGGAAATGTTTCAAAGATAAAATTACTGAGTAGTTTTCGAGAGACTAAAGCGGGTTTTAAGGTGCTACCAATGGAGGATGATTCCCTGATGTCTGCGTACTTTACCCCCAAGCCTGCACAGTTAGTAAACCATGCTTCAGTTTTAGCAACAGAATCTGCAATGCGTGAAGCGGGTAAGCTGAATGTAGTCTATTTAGATAAAGGAACCCAAGACGGTGTTGAGCCTGGTAATGTGTTCTCAATTTACCGTGATGGTGAAGAAATTGTCATTAACCATGATGGTTCACCGGTTCCTGCGCTAGAACGCACCGCCTATGATAACATCATAGCGTCCGTTTCATCGGAGCGTTCGATTAAAATGCCGGACGTTTATCATGGTAAACTAATGGTATTTAAAGTATTCGATAAAGTGAGTCTGGGTTTAATTGTCTCTACAGAACGCCCAGTTCGAGTTGATGATAAGCTAATTTCGCCCGATTATTTAGCGTTTAGAGGTCAATAAATTACTGAAAACTTGGTCGATTGGTTAATTGTTAGTGCTGTATCTGGGCTTGGACCTGCTCGGACCCAACAATTATTAATGCACATGGAAGTGGACGACCTCAGGCAAAGGTTAGAGCACGAGAGACAAGCGCTACCTTTATCTGATCATCTGCTCCATAGCCTTGTGATTGATTATCAAAAAGTGGATGCAGCCCTAGAATGGCAGCAACACTCCTCTGAGCATTACCTGATTTGTTTTTCTGATCCGCTTTATCCACCGTTGTTAAAGCAATTACCCGATCCGCCTTCCATCCTCTTTGTTAAGGGGTGTTTGGAGGCATTGGTGCCTCCTTACCTTGCTATTGTCGGAAGTCGTAATGCTTCGCCTGGAGGCTTACAGGTCGCTTATCAACTAGCTACAGAGATGTCATCCCTTGGTTTTGGTATTTGTAGTGGGATGGCAATGGGCATTGATGGTGCTGCGCATAAAGCCTGTGTTGACCATAATAAAAGGACGATTGCTGTACTGGGAACAGGTATTGATATTGTGTACCCCCGCAGACATCGACAGCTTTATGAGAATATTCAGCAGCAAGGTTGTATACTCAGCGAGTTTTGGCCCGATATAGGCCCCTTTGCGGGCAATTTTCCGAAACGAAATCGCATTATTAGCGGTCTATCTTTAGGTACACTTGTGGTTGAAGCCTGTCGTAAAAGCGGATCTTTAATCACAGCGAGGTTGGCGATGGAGCAGGGGCGCGAAGTATTTGCTGTTCCAGGCTCAATCTTAGGGGGTTACCATCAAGGCTGTCATGATTTATTACGTGATGGGGCAAAACTTGTGGAAACCGCTGCCGATATAGTGGAAGAGTTGGCAAGTTTAACGGCTTTCCACCTTGAAGAATTAAACTTATGCCACCATATACAGAAGAGTGACATTTGCCATTTGCCATTTTCGTCTCTGTTAGCTAGTGTAGGTTATGAAACTACAACAATTGATGCTGTAGTTGAACATAGTGGAAAAACGATAGATCTGGTGTTAGAACAAATGCTTGAACTTGAGTTGCAAGGTTGGGTAATAGCAGTACCCGGTGGTTACGTCAGAGTAAAGAGGAGCTAGCCATGTTTGATATCCTCATGTATCTATTTGAAAACTATGTTCACAGTGAAGTTGAACTACTAGTTGATGAAGACGAGTTAACCAAGGAACTCACTCGTGCCGGATTTCATCAATCCGAGATTTTAAAAGCGTTAACTTGGTTAGAGCGCTTAGCTGAATTACAAGAAGGGGATAAACCTTATCTTTGTAATCACGATCAGCATTCGTTTCGTATCTATACAAAGGACGAAATGGACAAGCTGGATGTAGAATCCCGCGGTTTCTTGTTGTTTTTAGAGCAAGTTAAAGTGCTGAATGTCGAAACCCGTGAAATGGTGATTGATAGAGTGATGGAGTTGGATGAACCAACCCTGATTTTAGAAGATCTCAAATGGGTTATCTTAATGGTACTGTTTAATGCTCCTGGCCATGAGTCCGCTTATGAGCAAATGGAAGATTTAATCTTCGAACAGCCCGAAGGCCGACTGCATTCTTAATTGTTGTGAAAGATGAATTATGAGAGAAAGGAGGCTAAGACCTCCTTTTTTGATGCCATAAATTCCTTGATGGCACCGCGCTTGATATCCTAATGCGCTACGACAGGTGGTGAATGATTATGTCTAAGATTGATGAACAATTATTTAGTGCCCACGAACACGCACTGGAAAAAGAATACGAACTTTGCCCTGAATGTGGCAGCGAGTTATCGGTCAAACATAGTAAGCACGGCGGTTTTATTGGCTGTAATAATTACCCTAGCTGTAATTACACTCGCCCCTTAGTGCAGCACGAATCTATTGAAACTCAAGTGATTGACGGTTCTGTATGCCCAGAATGCGGTCACGAACTGGCGGTAAAGTCTGGGCGCTTTGGGATCTTTATTGGTTGTACTCAATATCCTAGCTGCACGCATATTGAAAAACAGGATCAAGGAGCTAATAAACCAGATATCCCTTGCCCAGAATGCAAAGCGGGTAAGCTTGAGCACAGAACGAGTCGCTTCGGAAAGAGTTTTTATGCCTGCAGTGCTTACCCTAAGTGCAAATTTATTGTGAATTATCCTCCGGTTGCTGAAGTTTGCCCGAGTTGTGGTTTTGGGATCTTAGTCGAGCGTAAAGGTGCGGCAGGGATGCGTTTAGAATGCCCGCAAAAAAGCTGTAAATACAAAAGACCACTTTAGTTTATTGTGTGACCTGCATCTTAATATTTGGCCGATGAAAGTGGCTTGCGTATAATCCTTGGCTGACCGCTGATGGGGCGGTCAGTATTCGAATTTATCCAATAATTTGATTGTTGAAATCGACAATACTCAAAAGGTGATCCTAAGATGTTGCAGCTGCACCCATCTGACATAAAAGATATTGTGCTTAACGGTGGTGTTATCGCTTATCCAACCGAGGCCGTTTATGGCCTAGGTTGCGACCCAGATAATGACACTGCTATCCAAAAGTTATTGGCTGTAAAACAGCGCCCATGGCAAAAGGGACTGATCTTAGTCGCCAGTGATTTTCAGCAGCTTTTGGCTTATGTTGATGAATCGCAATTAACTGCTGAGCAGCTCGAGTTTGCATTTTCCAAGTGGCCGGGGCCTTTTACCTTTGTCATGCCAATCAAAGCGCAGGTTTCAAAATACCTCTGTGGTGAATTTGACTCTATCGCAGTGCGAGTGTCGGCCCATGCTGGAGTACAAGCCCTGTGCCGCGCACTTAATAAACCTTTAGTGTCGACCAGCGCTAACCTTGCAGGTGAAGATCCCGCATTAACTGCCGCTGAAATCCTCGCCGATTTTACAGGTAAAATTGATGCACTCGTATTAGGTGAACTTGGTGAGCAACGTCAGCCCTCGACCATTATCGATGCGCGAAGCGGTAAGATTTTACGAAATGGACAATGAGCAAACCAATAATAAGGATAACAAGATGAGTGTGCCTGATGTTGCAGTGGTAAAAGCGTTTTTAATCGATCTACAAAACCGAATTTGTGCCGGTTTACAGGCGCTGGATGGCCAAGCCACGTTCGCCGCCGATTCATGGACTCGCGCCGAAGGCGGTGGTGGTACGAGCCGAGTATTAACTCAAGGTGCAGTGTTCGAGCAAGCTGGGGTTAACTTTTCCCATGTGACTGGCGCTGCTATGCCTGCGTCGGCTACGGCGCATCGCCCAGAATTGGCGGGGCGTAGTTTTGAAGCTATGGGCGTTTCTTTAGTTATTCATCCTAATAATCCTTATATCCCAACGACTCATGCCAATGTGCGTTTCTTTATTGCTCAAAAAGAGGGCGCCGATCCCGTGTGGTGGTTTGGCGGTGGCTTTGATTTAACGCCTTATTATCCTTTCGAGGAAGATGTGCGCGAGTGGCACCAGACTTCTAAGGATATTTGCGCGCCTTTCGGGGATGAGGTTTATCCCAAGTATAAGAAATGGTGCGATGAGTATTTCTTCCTGCCGCACCGTAATGAAACTCGCGGCGTGGGTGGATTGTTTTTCGATGACTTGAATCAAGACGGATTCGAGCAAAGCTTTAGCTTTATGCAAGCTGTAGGTAATGGCTTCTTAACGGCCTATGCGCCGATTGTCGAGCGTCGTAAAGAGACTGAATTCGGTGAGCGTGAGCGCCAGTTCCAACTCTACCGTCGTGGTCGTTATGTTGAGTTCAACTTAGTCTACGACAGGGGCACTTTGTTTGGCCTGCAGACAGGCGGCCGTACCGAGTCTATCTTAATGTCGATGCCGCCATTAGTGCGTTGGCAATATGCTTATACACCAGAGGCGGGAAGCCCAGAGGCAGATTTGTACGATAACTACCTCAAACCCCGCGACTGGGTTTAGCCAGTAATCTTATGAAGTGGATACAACATCCACTTTATTGATTACGCATATGATCAGCCAGAGTTGAAATCGCCTCAAAGATGGCGGCTCGATGCTCTGGCTTATTAATGTTTTCTTCAATCGCAAATTTCATACAAAACAGCCATTGATCCCGCATCGCCTCATCGACGGCGAAATGCATGTGTCGTGCTCGCAATGCGGGGTGACCATATTTTTGCTGGTAGAGTTGTGGCCCGCCGAGCCAACCACTTAAAAATTCGAACAACTTCTGCTCTGATTTCGCAATTGGCGCTCTATGAATGGCAAGCAGTGTTGTCGTTTCTGCTGAGCTTGCCATCTTCTGATAAAAACATTTGGTGATAGCGCGGATCACTTTTTCGCCGCCGATTAAGTCGTAAGCGTTAGATTGGATCGGATCGCGATCATCCTGCGGTGGAGTGTGTTTGCTAAAAATCTTTTTAAGCCAGTTCATTGGAATAGTAGTTCACTAAAATAGAGAGCATTGAGCCGATGGCGCATTATAGCGTGAAACTCTGCGTGAAATTTAGTTGAGCATAATTCGTCTTGCCTAGGCTCAAAAGCGCGGTAGACTGCAAAGCCATTGAACCTAAAATTTAATATCGCTATGACAGACAAATACGCAGTGTTTGGCAATCCAATTAGCCACAGTAAATCGCCGTTCATTCATGGACAATTTGCTGCGCCCACCCAAGAGTTATTAACCTATGAAGCCATTCTTGCTCCGGTCGATGGTTTTGAAGCCTCACTGACGGCGTTTTTCAATGCGGGCGGCAAGGGCGCGAATGTGACAGTGCCTTTTAAGGAGCAAGCTTTTGCGCTGTGTGACAGTCTCAGCCCAGAGGCCAAGCTTGCCGGCGCGGTAAACACCTTAAGTTTATTGGCCGATGGCACTATTCGCGGTGATAACACCGATGGTTTAGGGCTGGTGGCTGATCTCATCGCTAACTTAGGCAGCCTGCAAGGTAAGCGCGTGTTACTTATAGGTGCTGGTGGTGCGGCGCGCGGTTGTATTCTGCCATTATTAAATGCGGGAATTGCGCAGCTAACGATTAGCAATCGCACTCACACTAAGGCACAGCTTCTGGTCGATATCTTTACTTCGGTGGATAACGGTGCTTTCGCAAATAGAGTCACCGCCGTAGAAATGAATGAGCTTGTGGGCGAATTCGATATCATTATTAACTCAACTTCGGCTAGCCTTGCGGGCGAGTTGCCACCCGTGCCAGCGCATATCATTACCCCTCAAACTGTCTGCTATGACATGATGTATGGTGCCTCAGTTACCGCTTTTAACCAATGGGCGCTATCCCAAGGTGCAGCTAAGGTTATTGATGGACTCGGTATGTTAGTCGGACAAGCCGCTAAAAGCTTTACCCTATGGCGAGGTGTTGAGCCAGATACTCAAGTGGTGTTGACTCTTTTGCGGGACAAATTAAAGGCTGAGCCTAAGTAGGAAGCATGAATCAAAGTATTCTTTTCCCCGAACTGCAATATTGGGACGACGCCCACAAGCGAGTCTGCTTTATCGCGCAGTCACAAGGGATGAACATCAAGTGCTATATCAGTGCGAATAAGTTAACCGAGCTGAATGATTTCTCCAAGCAGCCGAGTACCGATGAAGCCGCCGCTATCCTGGCTTTGTTTGATGCAGTGAGATTTGATGCCGAAGAAATGGCGGAAGAGTTAATCGAAGCAGAGGAGTTCGATGAGTTTGGGGCAGTACACTTAGGCTAAACTCATCGAGCTTAGATAGCTTCTGAATCAGCGAATAGCAAAAGGCGGTAGAGACTCAATGAGTGTCTACCGCCTTTCTTATATAGCTATAGTGACAATAAGCGACTAACTATAAGAGATTAGCTATAAGTGACTAGATGTTTTGTAACTCAACTAAGTATTCGTTTTTCAGTCTGACATAGTTGTCGGCAGATTCTGGCAAAAAGGCAATTTCGGCAGGCGTTAATGGGCGAGCCTGCTTAACTGGGCTCCCTACATATAAATAGCCACTCTGTAATACCTTGCCCGGTGGCACTAAAGAACCCGCACCTAAGATCACATCATCTTCTAAAATCGCACCGTCGAGAATAATCGCACCCATGCCCACTAATACTCGGTTACCGACTTTGCAACCGTGAAGCATAGCCTTGTGACCAATAGTCACATCATCACCAATAATTAGTGGATGACCCTCGGGACGAGCAGCTGACTTACGCGTTACATGCAATATGCTACCGTCTTGTACGTTCGAGCGCTTACCAATACGAATATGGTTAACATCACCACGCGCCGCCACCATAGGCCAAATACTGGCATCAGTATCTAACGCAATATCGCCAACAAGCACCGAAGCTTCATCTACATATACGTTATTGCCTAATTGAGGATGAATACCTTGGTAAGTTCTGAGTGGCCCTGACATAGAAAAGTCCCTGATTGAGTGGTTTTTAGCATTATAAAGGTTAAAAACTAGCGGGTCAGGTCAAATATCCAACGAACAGTGAGAAAATGGCAATTATCTTAAAAATAGGGGTTGCGGACTTTCTCAATCTCCCTATAATGCGCATCCACTGACACGGCAGACAGCGAAAGCCAGCTGACGAGTTAGGTTGAATTGAGTCGCTTTTAAGCACTTAATTCAAGCGCAGCAAGAAGTTGAAAAAACTCCTTGACGCGAAACGGGAAATGCGTAGAATACGCAGCCCTAGCCAACTGGAAGCGTTCGATGCTCAGTGTGGTACTCAACTTCTCTTACGAGGTTGAGTTGCTCTTTAACAAGATAAAACAAGAAATCTGTGTGGACACTCACAGGTGTTGAGTTAATCGAAACTGCTTAGCTTTAGGGTTGGCAGTCAAAGAATTAAATCAATGTAACAATGAGTGTTCATAGCAATATGTACAGTTTGTTTCAGTGCTTCTTTTATAAGGAGTGCGAGAAACAAAAAATCAGAATTCATTGAGCAGCTGAAGTCGTAAGACGGAAGCAACAAAACTTTAATTGAAGAGTTTGATCATGGCTCAGATTGAACGCTGGCGGCAGGCCTAACACATGCAAGTCGAGCGGCAGCACAAGGGAGTTTACTTCTGAGGTGGCGAGCGGCGGACGGGTGAGTAATGCCTAGGGATCTGCCCAGTCGAGGGGGATAACAGTTGGAAACGACTGCTAATACCGCATACGCCCTACGGGGGAAAGGAGGGGACCTTCGGGCCTTCCGCGATTGGATGAACCTAGGTGGGATTAGCTAGTTGGTGAGGTAATGGCTCACCAAGGCGACGATCCCTAGCTGTTCTGAGAGGATGATCAGCCACACTGGGACTGAGACACGGCCCAGACTCCTACGGGAGGCAGCAGTGGGGAATATTGCACAATGGGGGAAACCCTGATGCAGCCATGCCGCGTGTGTGAAGAAGGCCTTCGGGTTGTAAAGCACTTTCAGTAGGGAGGAAAGGGTGTAGTTTAATACGCTATATCTGTGACGTTACCTACAGAAGAAGGACCGGCTAACTCCGTGCCAGCAGCCGCGGTAATACGGAGGGTCCGAGCGTTAATCGGAATTACTGGGCGTAAAGCGTGCGCAGGCGGTTTGTTAAGCGAGATGTGAAAGCCCTGGGCTCAACCTAGGAATAGCATTTCGAACTGGCGAACTAGAGTCTTGTAGAGGGGGGTAGAATTCCAGGTGTAGCGGTGAAATGCGTAGAGATCTGGAGGAATACCGGTGGCGAAGGCGGCCCCCTGGACAAAGACTGACGCTCATGCACGAAAGCGTGGGGAGCAAACAGGATTAGATACCCTGGTAGTCCACGCCGTAAACGATGTCTACTCGGAGTTTGGTGTCTTGAACACTGGGCTCTCAAGCTAACGCATTAAGTAGACCGCCTGGGGAGTACGGCCGCAAGGTTAAAACTCAAATGAATTGACGGGGGCCCGCACAAGCGGTGGAGCATGTGGTTTAATTCGATGCAACGCGAAGAACCTTACCTACTCTTGACATCCACAGAACTTTCCAGAGATGGATTGGTGCCTTCGGGAACTGTGAGACAGGTGCTGCATGGCTGTCGTCAGCTCGTGTTGTGAAATGTTGGGTTAAGTCCCGCAACGAGCGCAACCCCTATCCTTATTTGCCAGCACGTAATGGTGGGAACTCTAGGGAGACTGCCGGTGATAAACCGGAGGAAGGTGGGGACGACGTCAAGTCATCATGGCCCTTACGAGTAGGGCTACACACGTGCTACAATGGCGAGTACAGAGGGTTGCAAAGCCGCGAGGTGGAGCTAATCTCACAAAGCTCGTCGTAGTCCGGATTGGAGTCTGCAACTCGACTCCATGAAGTCGGAATCGCTAGTAATCGTGGATCAGAATGCCACGGTGAATACGTTCCCGGGCCTTGTACACACCGCCCGTCACACCATGGGAGTGGGCTGCAAAAGAAGTGGGTAGCTTAACCTTCGGGGGGGCGCTCACCACTTTGTGGTTCATGACTGGGGTGAAGTCGTAACAAGGTAGCCCTAGGGGAACCTGGGGCTGGATCACCTCCTTACCTATACGACTAGCTCGATGCTTTTGAGTGTTCACACAGATTGCTTGTTTATCCTGTCTTAGGACGGGTAGAGCGAAACATCCCTCTAGCAGGTCGATGTAGTTCTTTAACAATTTGGAAAGCTGATAGTATTAAACACAATGATGTCTGTCGTTGTGTTGATACGAAAAAAGTTTAATGCGAAAGCATTAAACATTGAGTTCTCAAACACTTTATTAAGTGTCTTGAATATTCAAGTCTAAGGCGCGTCCACTTCTTTGGTCAGAAGTGAGACAAGTAAAACCAGCTGGTCGCAACAATTCAAGTGAAACTCATTTGGGTTGTATGGTTAAGCGACTAAGCGTATACGGTGGATGCCTTGGCAGTCAGAGGCGATGAAGGACGTAGTAACTTGCGAAAAGCGTTGGCGAGCTAGTAACAAGCATTTGAGCTAACGATGTCCGAATGGGGGAACCCGGCCGCATAAGCGGTCATCATGTAGTGAATACATAGCTACATGAGGCGAACGAGGGGAACTGAAACATCTAAGTACCCTTAGGAAAAGAAATCAACCGAGATTCCCCTAGTAGCGGCGAGCGAACGGGGATTAGCCCTTAAGTCTATGGGGTGTTAGTGGAATGGTCTGGAAAGTCCAGCGGCACAGGGTGATAGCCCCGTACACGAAAACTAACCGTAGATGAAAACGAGTAAGGCGGGACACGTGACATCCTGTTTGAATATGGGGGGACCATCCTCCAAGGCTAAATACTCCTGACTGACCGATAGTGAACCAGTACCGTGAGGGAAAGGCGAAAAGAACCCCTGTGAGGGGAGTGAAATAGAACCTGAAACCGTATACGTACAAGCAGTGGGAGCGGTTCTTGAGACCGTGACTGCGTACCTTTTGTATAATGGGTCAGCGACTTACATTTTGTAGCGAGGTTAAGCGAATAGCGGAGCCGTAGGGAAACCGAGTGTTAACTGCGCGTTTAGTTGCAAGGTGTAGACCCGAAACCCGGTGATCTAGCCATGGGCAGGTTGAAGGTTGAGTAACATCAACTGGAGGACCGAACCGACTAATGTTGAAAAATTAGCGGATGACTTGTGGCTGGGGGTGAAAGGCCAATCAAACCGGGAGATATCTGGTTCTCCTCGAAAGCTATTTAGGTAGCGCCTCGAGCGAATACCATTGGGGGTAGAGCACTGTTAAGGCTAGGGGGTCATCCCGACTTACCAACCCTTTGCAAACTCCGAATACCAATGAGTACTACTCGGGAGACAGACGGCGGGTGCTAACGTCCGTCGTCAAAAGGGAAACAACCCAGACCGTCAGCTAAGGTCCCAAAGTGTATGTTAAGTGGGAAACGATGTGGGAAGGCTTAGACAGCTAGGATGTTGGCTTAGAAGCAGCCATCATTTAAAGAAAGCGTAATAGCTCACTAGTCGAGTCGGCCTGCGCGGAAGATGTAACGGGGCTAAACATACCACCGAAGCTACGGGTGCAGCCCATTAGGGTTGCGCGGTAGAGGAGCGTTCTGTAAGCCGTTGAAGGTGAAGGGGTAACCCACGCTGGAGGTATCAGAAGTGCGAATGCTGACATGAGTAACGATAAAGGGGGTGAAAAACCCCCTCGCCGAAAGACCAAGGGTTCCTGTCCAACGTTAATCGGGGCAGGGTGAGTCGACCCCTAAGGTGAGGCCGAAAGGCGTAATCGATGGGAAACAGATTAATATTTCTGTACTTCCGCTAACTGCGATGGAGAGACGGAGAAGGCTAGGCTAGCGCGGCGTTGGTAGTCCGCGTTTAAGGTGGTAGGTGGGTGACTTAGGCAAATCCGGGTTGCTATACACTGAGAGCTGATGACGAGGTCCTAAGGGACTGAAGTAGTTGATGCCATGCTTCCAGGAAAATCTTCTAAGCTTCAGGTTAGCGGGAATCGTACCCCAAACCGACACAGGTGGTCGGGTAGAGAATACCAAGGCGCTTGAGAGAACTCGGCTGAAGGAACTAGGCAAAATGGTACCGTAACTTCGGGAGAAGGTACGCTCCTGTTGGTGATGAGACTTGCTCTCTAAGCTGACGGGAGTCGCAGATACCAGGTGGCTGCAACTGTTTATCAAAAACACAGCACTGTGCAAACTCGCAAGAGGAAGTATACGGTGTGACGCCTGCCCGGTGCCGGAAGGTTAATTGATTGGGTTATCGCAAGAGAAGCTCATGATCGAAGCCCCGGTAAACGGCGGCCGTAACTATAACGGTCCTAAGGTAGCGAAATTCCTTGTCGGGTAAGTTCCGACCTGCACGAATGGCGTAATGATGGCCACGCTGTCTCCAGCCGAGACTCAGTGAAGTTGAAATTGCGGTGAAGATGCCGTATACCCGCGGCTAGACGGAAAGACCCCGTGAACCTTTACTATAGCTTGGCACTGAACATTGAACCTACATGTGTAGGATAGGTGGGAGACTATGAAGTTGGGACGCTAGTCCTGATGGAGTCGTCCTTGAAATACCACCCTTGTAGTTTTGATGTTCTAACCTAGACCCCTAATCGGGGTTAGGGACAGTGCCTGGTGGGTAGTTTGACTGGGGCGGTCTCCTCCCAAAGAGTAACGGAGGAGCACGAAGGTTGGCTAAGTACGGTCGGACATCGTACGGTTAGTGCAATGGCATAAGCCAGCTTAACTGCGAGACATACACGTCGAGCAGGTACGAAAGTAGGTCATAGTGATCCGGTGGTTCTGAATGGAAGGGCCATCGCTCAACGGATAAAAGGTACTCCGGGGATAACAGGCTGATACCGCCCAAGAGTTCATATCGACGGCGGTGTTTGGCACCTCGATGTCGGCTCATCACATCCTGGGGCTGAAGTCGGTCCCAAGGGTATGGCTGTTCGCCATTTAAAGTGGTACGCGAGCTGGGTTCAGAACGTCGTGAGACAGTTCGGTCCCTATCTGCCGTGGGCGTTGGATGATTGAGGGGAGTTGCTCCTAGTACGAGAGGACCGGAGTGAACGAACCGCTGGTGTTCGGGTTGTCATGCCAATGGCATTGCCCGGTAGCTACGTTCGGAATCGATAACCGCTGAAAGCATCTAAGCGGGAAGCGAGCCCCAAGATGAGTCATCCCTTGGACTATAAGTCCACTAAAGAGCCGTTCGAGACTAGGACGTTGATAGGCATGGTGTGTAAGCGTTGTGAGGCGTTGAGCTAACATGTACTAATGACTCGAGAGGCTTAACCATACAACCCAGATGGGTTTTACTGCAAAGTGAGCTTAGACAGAATATAAACACTTAATGAAGTGTGGACTCAAAAAACAATCAGTTTTCCGAATTATTAAATAAGATAAGAGCAGGTTTTAGTTCCTAGAATCTAGCAGCACGCAGTGCGCTCTCGAGTCTTGTTTAAAACCAAATATGCTTGGTGACAATAGCATTGTGGAACCACCTGATCCCATCCCGAACTCAGAAGTGAAACGCAATCGCGCCGATGGTAGTGTGGGGTCTCCCCATGTGAGAGTAGGTCATCGCCAAGCGCCTAATTATCTTGTAAAGATGTAACCAAGCCAGCTGAATAAGCTGGCTTTTTTGCATTTCACTTTTAGCTATACCCGCTTGATGACGCATAATATTTATTCCTAGATTATTAAATTATCGCTGAACTCCATTAATTAGCAGAAGATCTCGATAACTTCGTTAAGTCCTTTTGCTTAGTATCCTATTTCCCGTTAGCATACGAATAATTCATTGTTCAGTAGAAGGCTGCCTAGCGCAGATGCTTAGAAAACTTTCACTCGCAGTTCTAATTCCTCTTTGTATGCTAATACTTTATTTGGTGTTAGTCATAGGAGAGTATTTGTATGAGAGTGATCAAATACGCAGTGAGCTCGCTGGACGTCAGGTTACTCAAATAAAACAACAGCTTTTGAGAATGCAGGCGGTTGTACAATCGGCACAAGTTTTACAGGATATTGAGCGTATAGAACAAGAGGTATCATTGGCTGCACTGGATATGAACACAATGGTGTATATATTGGTGGATATGGATAGTCGGATCCGCTTTGCTAATCATACCGTTTGGCGCGATAGTAATGCTATTCAAGTTATTGATGGTTATGATGTTGTTCGACATCATACCGTTGCTCAATCCTCTCTCCCGCAAGTATCTGTCAATATGGAGCGTTTAACGATTCAGGCTTATTATCCTGTTATTTCTCAATACCCTGGTGCAGTTGAATTAATTTACCTCGAATCTGACTTGGCTCCTTTAGTTTCAGAAGCCTCTGCTAAGTTACAACAGCGATTTATCCGTGTATGGGGCTTGGGTGGATTGCTATTGATTGGTTTTACTCTCATTTTATATTTTTTATTAATTAAGCCATTTCGGATTTTAAGTGAAAGTGCAAAGCATATAGGTACACCTGAATTTTCAACTCAGATCCCTTGGAGTTCTTCAGAGGTTTTGTCACTGCAAAGCAGTTTACAGGAGGTACATGCCCGTTTGGGACGTGCAGTAAAACAGCTAAATGACAGTGAGCAGCGTTGGCTATTTGCCGTTGAGGGATCTCGTAATGGTATTTGGGATTGGGATATTAGCACTGGTGAAGTATTTCTTTCCGATCGTTGGAAAGAGATGATTGGTTATGCCCCTGATGAATTAGAGTGTGTTTTTAAGACTTGGGAGTCGCGGCTGCATCCGGAAGACCGAGAGACTGTTTTAGATTGTTTGCAGGAATATATTAGCGGTAAAAGTAAAGAGTTTGAGAGTGTCCATCGACTGCGGCATCGTGATGGTCATTATATATGGGTGCTCGATCGTGGCATGCTTGTTGATTGGGATCATTTAGGCCGTCCAATGCGGATGATAGGTATCCATGTTGATGTATCTGAAAGTGAGAAAAACCATGCAGCAATTGCAGAGTTAGTTGAACATTCAGTTGCAGGGCATCGAATGTTACCAGCAGTATTCATGGAACGTTTGTCCCAATTTCTGACTCAAGAAGATAATTCTGGTCATTGGGGAGGATTATTTTTTATTGAGGTTGAGAGTTTAGGGGTAATGAACTCGCTAACTTCACATGAAGCTGAGCGTTTATTTACACAGATTGGCGCGAGACTCTCGAGCTACTTCACAGACAATATTATTGTTGGACATTTGGGGTTAGGGCGTTTCACCTTGCTTGCTAAAGAATTGTCGATTGATGCAGAAGTGGCTGCACGTCGAACTCTAGCCCTAGCGACTGAGTTGAGGCAAATCATTGCAAGACCATTTCATTACAGAGATCATCACTTTGAATTAAATGCCAATGTCGGTATTTATCTGCTCGATCCAGTAGAAACATTAGAGCCCCTACTTGTGATACGCCGCGCCGAGCTAGCCCAAAAACATGCAAAACTGTTAGGGCAATGCGGTTGCGCTTTTTATCATTCGGAGTTAGATGTACGTCAGAGCCGTGATGAGCTGTTACAACATGAGCTTAAGTTAGCGATAGAACATGAAAAGCTATCATTAATGTTTCAACCGATTGTGAATGTAGCGGGCGAAATTCTCTCTGCAGAAGTGTTATCACGTTGGTATTTAGCTAATGGTGATGTTGTTCCTCCTTCTGAGTTTATTGCTCTTGCTGAACGTTGTGGTTTGATTGCAGGGTTAGATTTAAGCGTTGCTAAACGAATATGTATATTATTACAGCAAGCAGATGAGCAGGGTTTATCTCTTCCTCGTATAACGATCAATATTAGCGCGTTATCATTTTGTCAGATTGATTTTATTGAGCATTTAATTGCTTTGATTCGTACGTATTCAATTCGTACTAATCAACTTGGCATTGAATTAAATGAATCTGCACTACTCTTACAAGATGCTTTTGTGAATGAACGTATTACCCAGTTAGTGGAGATTGGGGTGCCAGTCATTCTAGATAACTTTGGTTCAGGTCACGCTGCGTTAAGCTGCTTAAATCAGTATCCGATAAGCGAAGTAAAGTTAGATCTGAGTTGTGTCGCTTCTATTACCTCGACGCAGATATGGCAAAAAGCATTAATTCAATCAGTATTACCATTCGACCTATGCTTAGTGGCTAAAGGTATAGAGTCAGCACAGCAACAACAGATATTTACGGCATTAGGTTGCCATGCTTATCAAGGCTATTATTATAGCCGAGCACTAAATTTTGCTGATTTTAAACAACTTTTCCATTCGAATTCTTTGTTGCGTAGCGTTTAAAAAAATCGAGTGCATAGTTTAAGGCTTGGTTTCGGCAGGCGTCTTTTTCCATAAAAATCTCATGGGCAGCCCCAGCGATTACTTTCAATTGGCAATGGGTACTCACGGCGAGATTCTGGGCCGCATTATCAACAATCTTATCTTCACTCGCTTGCAGTATCAGTATCGGAGTGCGAATTTGTGCCGTTGCCAGTACGCAAGTATCTGCGGCATCTAAAGATTCAGTCAACCAACGGTTAGTGGGTGAACCGAGTTGTAACTTAGGCGCGGCATCATACAATTCTCGGTAGGCTTGGTATCGGGTTTGGCTGTGAGTTAGCTCATTCCCTTTGAATGGAACAGGTTTATAGTTTTGTCCTGCAAGCACATAATTAGGCTCGCCGCCATTGAGTGTGGTATCGAGTTTACTGGCTAACCAACGCACGAACCCTTTGGGCATAGGTAATTTAATGCCATACATGGGCGCCGAAAATGCCGCCGCAGTAAAAATATCGGGATGCTGTTTGAGATACAAAGTGCCAATCGCGCCACCCATTGAATGGCCGAGTAGCATGAGTTGTTTGTCGTTTTGTGGTAACACTATCTTCTGCATAAATAGAGCAAAGTCATCGATATAATCATTAAATCTTCGCACGTGTCCCATATGTGGGTTGATTGTCATTCGATCCGATAGCCCTTGGCCACGATGATCTATGGCATAAACAGAGTAACCCTGTTGGTATAAGTCGAAGATCAATTCTTGATACTTTAAATAGGACTCGACTCGACCACTGCTGAGAACAATTGCGGTATGCGCTTGGGGATGTTTTACCATCATATAGGCCAGCATGACGCCGTCGGCAGTGGCCAGCGTATCTTGGACAACGGTTTGCCAGAAGGCTTGCTGCTCTGAGGTATTTAAATCGTGTTCAGTTGAAAATGTCGCTTTGGCTTGGCTCATACTCAGTCGCAAATCATTTGGCTTGAATGGTTTGCTAGAGTGTAACAGACAACCATGGGAGTCTGAAAATACCGACTCCCATGGACTTGATTAACTTAGCGTGTCACTTTTTTCGCTTCAATAAAATCATTGATTTGCTGTTCGAGGATCGACATAGGCACTGAGCCATTTTCGAGCACAGCATCGTGGAAGGCACGAATATCAAATTTGTCGCCGAGTTCCTGTTCTGCTTTGGCACGTAATCGTTTGATTGTTAACTCACCAATCTTGTAGGACAAGGCTTGTCCTGGCCACGAAATATAGCGGTCAATTTCAGTAGTGACATTGTGCAGTGATAGTGCGGTATTGCTAGCCATAAAGTCGATGGCTTGTTGACGACTCCATCCTTGGGCATGCATGCCTGTGTCTACAACTAAACGTGCAGCACGCCACATTTCATAGGTTAAGCGACCAAAGTTACTGTATGGATCTTGGTAGAAACCGGCCTCTAAGCCTAAGTATTCGCTATACAAGCCCCATCCTTCACCAAAGGCAGAGATATAGCTATAACGACGAAAGTCGGGGAGTGAAGTTAGTTCAGAGTTCAATGAAATTTGCAGATGATGACCGGGTACGGCTTCATGCAAGGTTAAGGCTTCTAACTCGTAGAGTGGGCGCTTATCCAATGCATAAGTGTTGACCCAGTAGTAACCAGGCTCGTCATCGCTGTTAGATCCTGAATATCGCCCCGTGGTGTATTTCGGTGCAATTTCGGCGGGTACTGGTGCAATGCCATAGGGTTTACGGGGGAGTTTGCCGAAGTACTTAGGCAGCATGGCATCGGCTTTTTTGGCAATAAATGCCGCTTCTTTGAGTAACTGATCGGCACTGGTGGTGTAAAACTTGGGATCGGTCCGCAAAAAATGTAAGAAGTCGGCAAAGTTGCCTTTAAAGCCTACCGACGCGATGATTTGTTCCATTTCTTGGCGGATACGCTGTACTTCTTTTAAGCCCAGTTCATGCACTTGCATCGACGTCATATTCAAGGTCGTATAGTAACGTACTCTATTCTCATAAAATTCTGCGCCGTTAGGTAAGCTACTCGCTGCGATATTTTCCCGTGCATTGGGAATGTACTCTTTAGTCATAAAATCATAAAAGTTTTGGTACAGAGGTAGAACTTTTTGCTCAACTAAAGTGCGGCCTTCTTGGGTCAGCTGAGTTTTTTGTGCCTCAGTGAAATAGCTGGGATATTGCGTAAAAGGTTTGAAATAACCGCTCTTTTCAACAGGGACAATATAAGCACTGATACTGTCTTCAAAGCCATAGAGTGTCACTTTTGGCGGCGTTATTCCCTCGGCTAATCCTTGTTTTAGCCAGTGGGTTTGCTGGGCGAAATAGGTCGGGAGTGCATTGAGTTTGGCAATATAGTTGCGGTAATCCTCTAAGGTGTTAAATCTACCCTGTGCAATTGATGTGATATACGCGTGAAAGCCACTTTCCGCCGTAATGGGCAGGTAATAATCCTTGAAGCGATATAGGTCGACATCGTTTTGGATCTGATCTTCCAGTATTTGAGCGTTAATCTTATCTTCTTTACTCAAGCTGCTGCGGTCGAGTGCTTTGAGCTGCGCTAATACTGCGATTTGACCTTGATTAAGCTTAGCGAGCGCGGCTGGCGAGAGATCTGCTAATTTTCCTGCGGCACTGGTATCGCCCATGCTGTAAGCCATTTCAGGACTCGCGCTGAGCTGTAATTGCCAGCTTTGGTCGATAATCGCTTGCAGCGCGGGAGCGATTGGCTCAACTTGCGACTGTGCTGCTGATATTGTCTGTGACGATGGGGTTTGAATATTTTTTGTGGTTTGAGTGGCACTGCAGGCGGCTAATGCGAATATCAATAAACTGGGGGTTAAGAGTTTATGCATGTTAGATCTCTGATATTTTCGTTGTTATTGAAGTCATTATGCCTGATGAATACGGCAGTTCCTTGTACGGATATTAAGCAGAATTGTGACTAAATGTGAATTTAAATGCATCTGGTCCATAAATGCCCCTGAAAATGCGTGTTAAACTTAGTGTCCGCCCGCGACCAAATAACAAAAGCATTGGCTGGGTAGTTCAAATAGGGGTTAAATATGATTGATACATCTATTCCATTGGTGGATCTGCATCGTCACCTAGACGGTAATGTGCGGGTAAATACCATTTGGGAACTAGGACACCAACACGGCATTGCGCTACCTGCCGATTCTTTAGAGACGCTCGCACCTTTTGTGCAAATTCAGGGGAAAGAAACTAGCTTAGTCGCCTTCTTAAAGAAACTCGATTGGATGGTTGCCGTACTCGCTGATTTGGATGCGGTGAAACGCGTCGCCTATGAAAACGTTGCCGATGCGGCGTTATCTGGCTTAGATTACGCTGAGTTACGTTTTAGTCCTTACTATATGGCGATGAACCATAAGTTACCGATTGAAGGCGTAGTTGAGGCGGTAGTTGACGGCGTTAAAGCGGGTTTAAAAGACTATAACGTGAAGATCAATTTAATTGGCATTATGTCACGTTCATTTGGTCAAGCAGCTTGTACTCAAGAACTTGAAGGCTTACTTGCCCATAAACAACATCTCGTGGCGATGGACTTGGCAGGTGATGAATTGGGTTTCCCAGGTGAGTTATTTAACGATCACTTTAAACGTGTTCGTGATGCTGGCCTTGCGATTACGGCTCACGCCGGTGAAGCTGCGGGCTCACAAAGTATGTGGCAAGCGATTCAAGAACTAGGCGCTACGCGAATTGGCCACGGGGTGAACGCGATTCACGATCCTAGGCTGATGGAATATCTCGCTAAGCACCGTATTGGCATCGAATCTTGCCCGACCAGTAACTTGCATACTTCTACAGTGGTTTCTTACGCTGAGCATCCATTCAGAACCTTTATGGATGCAGGCGTGTTGATAAGCCTAAATACCGATGATCCTGGTGTGAGTGCTATCGATATTAAGCATGAGTATCGTATCGCTAAATCTGAACTCAAGTTAACCGATGCTGAGTTAGCGCAGGTGCAACGCAACGGGGTTGAAATGGCATTTTTATCCGATAGTGAGCGCAAAGCACTCTATGCCGCTAAGGTATAAGTCGATTCTGAGTCGTTAATAAAAATTGCCATCAATAAAAAATCCGACTTAGAGTCGGATTTTTTGTGCAGCACTTGTGAGTACGGCAAAGAGCCTTTAGATCACGCGCGAGAACTGTTGCTGACGCGCTTTTTGACGGTAGTAAAGGTCGAAGCACATACAGATATTGCGGATCAATAAACGGCCTGTTGGGCTGATAGTGATTTTTCTGTCGACCACTTCAACTAATTTATCGTCGATAAAAGTTTGCAGTAGTTTTAAGTCTTCGGCGAAGTATTCTTCAAACTGGATCCCCAGTTTTTCATCCATTTTGGCCATATCTAAATCGAAGTGGCAAATCAGCTGTTTAATCACTACGCGGCGGATTTCGTCGTCACGGTTTAGGCTGCAACCTTTCCACAGGGCATGGCCGTCTTTATCTATGGCTTCATAGTAAGGACGGATATCTTTCTGGTTTTGTGCATAGCAATCGCCAATCTGACTGATGGACGATACGCCAAGACCTAACAAATCGCATTCTTCTTGGGTGGTATAACCCTGGAAGTTGCGGTGTAGTCTGCCTTCACGCTGTAACTTGGCTAACTCGTCATCGGGCTTAGCAAAGTGGTCCATACCAATATATTGGTAGCCCGCGCCAGTTAAGGTCTCGATAGTTTGGTGCAGCATTTCGAGTTTTTGTTTTGGCGAAGGTAAATGTTCGTCTTTGATCTTACGCTGAGCGGCAAAGCGTGCAGGTAAGTGAGCATAGTTAAATACCGATAAACGATCAGGCGATAAATCTAAAACGCGCTGCATTGTTGCGGCAAATGTTTCTGGTGTTTGGTGTGGCAAGCCATAGATTAAATCTATGTTGGTTGACACAAACCCCATTGCTTTCGCTTTAGCCATTAAGTCGAAAATAAATTGCTCGTCTTGCTCGCGATTAACGGCAATTTGCACTTCTTTATTGAAATCTTGTACGCCGATAGAGATTCGGTTAAAACCCGCTTCTTTCAACGTGTCGAGCATTGAAAGCTCAATCTCGCGGGGATCGACTTCAATTGAAAACTCACCTTCATCCGCAAAGTTAAAGTTGGCTTTAATCAATGATGTCAGCTTTAAAATTTGCTCTGGATTTAAGAAAGTGGGTGTACCGCCGCCCCAATGCATTTGGGTCACACTGTAATGTTTGAACAGGGGGGCACGTTTAATAATTTCTTGGCTTAAATATTCAATGTACTGATCGGCTTTGTGTTGGTGGCGGGTGATGACTTTATTACAGCCGCAGTAATAACAAAGCTTGGCGCAGAACGGGATATGAATATACAGCGACAGTTTATCGCTTTTGCTATTTTCAATGGCCGTCAGCAGATTTTGTTCGGTGAATGTATCATCGAACTCTAATGCCGTTGGGTAAGAGGTATAACGGGGACCGCTGTAGTTATATTTTTCGATCATCGACTGATCCCAACTAATCTGAGTGGGCTGCTTCAAGGCGTGTCCTCCGAGGGTAAATTAGCAACAAGCGAAGTATGCAAGGTTCTATAGTAAATAACCTTGATCTAGGTTGTAAAAATGAAGTCTGCATTTTTAGAAGTTACGCAATATCTATGAAAAAGGTTTCAATGTCTGTCATTTTTTGGAGGTTTTGTGCACAGGTTCACGGGAAGATGTTTTGGGCGGTACAAAATAATGTGATGTAGATGACCTCAAAAGTCACCATTTATGGTTTCGGGGTCTTTTTAGTGTGTTGCTTTGAGTTGGTAGTCGGATAATTTTTTTGCATCATCATTGATGCCCTCAGCTAGTTCAGCTTCTGACTTCATTCTGATTAAGTCTAACTTCATCCTTTCCTGCTTAGGCAATGCTTGGCGAGCCTCCATTATGGGATGACCTTTAATTAGCTCAAAGTGTTGGAATAATGAAGGAAACTCTGGAGCCACCCGTTCACTGAGGGATAAAATCTCGAATAAACGGCCAATTCTCACCACGCCTTCAGATATTTCGCACCGATCTTCAATCATTGCTGTCGCTATATAGCGAATATCTCCTAAAATTTGAGCTCTTTTCGCATTTGCAGCAACTTCTCGTTCGGCATGTGCTACCTGTTGACGCTGTTTTTGCTGCTTGAGTTTTAAGAGTAAAAAGGTTGCGTAGCTACTGAGTGCCACTATGATGATAAAACCGAGGACAATGAGAGCCGTAGACACAAATATTCCTTATGTAACAGGCATAAAAACAAAGGAAATTATGCCTTTGCTTTTATGCATTATTAGAAATTAGAATTTATCTTGATAATCTTTAAGTAAATCTGCGCCTGACTCAAATTTATCGAACAACTCATCATCGGAGAGCGCTTTAGCTGAGGCAGGCACATCCTCATCTAGTTCATCACTTATTCCAAGTTTGATCATCAGAGCTTCAATCTTATTTAACTGTTGATCTAACCATTTTTGATCTGCGTCATTAAGGTTGCGACCTTCTTCTAGCATATCGAGTAATTGGTTTAGTCTTGGATCTTCTTCCAGTTTCAACAGCTTTTGTTCATCAGTTAGTTTAGGTTGTTTAGCTTTTGCTGTTTGCGTTGTCTCTGTTGCCGCTGGAATGGCTAAAGCCACGGGCTTTTTACTGCCATGGCGTGGATCTTTCTTTTGCGTTGCAGTTTGCTGCGGAGCCTGAGCAAGGATCAATCCTTCATTATGACGACTACCTGACTTATTACCGCTTTCTTTACGTTTGCCAGTTGCTACAGCACGGTCTTGCTTTTTCACTCTTGGCTGCAACTTAGGGCTGTTCTCGCCGCCCTTGCGTGTTTTCTTGCTACGAGACATGGTTTTCTCAATTATTTAAAACGTGTGGCCTTACAGATACTAAATAATGCTATCTATAAGGTGCTAAATTAGGCCGGGTGTTATACCAGATTATGATGTTTTTTGCATCAAAACGAGGTCTTTCGCGGCAAATAATAGTTCAAAATCGCTATTGTTTGCTAGGAACTCAAAGGTCTGTCGTTGGTAAAAGCTTACATGAGTGAGATTATTTTTATGATGCCACTTAGCAAAACCATCTAAATCAATTAGTAATGGAGTACTAATTGCTAACCATCCTCTTAAACGTAATAAGCGTGAGAGCAGACTCCATTCTTTTATGGGGTTTTTAAAATGTTCAAAGACACGATAGCAGCAAATAAAATCATACTCCTGCTTGAGTGTTTCATGGTCTGGTGCAAAGAAGGGATCATATTGGTTTAATTTGTGGCCCGCATTTTCTATGGTCGTCAGGCTCTCATCATCGAGTATGCGACCAAAATTCAATCCTAATAAACTGCCAGCTTGTTGCTGCTCTAATTGCGCTAACAGCGGCAAAATAAATTGCGATAACTGCTTTTGCTTCGACGCTATGCGTGAACGACCGTATCTTTGCTTCTCTGCCGCGGGGGGTAAATGGCTATTCGCATCCGCAAAGGTTAACTCACATGTCTTGCAAACATAAAAACTCCGCTTTTTATCTTGATGAAGGAGTTGTGTCTGACTGTTATGACAAAGAGGGCATCTGGGCATTGAGTCTGCTGAAGTGGTTATTAAGGCTTTGATTGTACCAATTATATTGGTTGAGTGCACATTTTAGACACTGATGGTGTGTTACAAAAGAAAAAAGGCGGCAGTTTAACTGCCGCCTTACAAAGGGTGCATTTAGCACCTTATCCTGATTCCAAGTATCCATACTTGCTATGCGACTTTCCCGGTCGGTATCCTTCTTTTTTTTACTGCTTTCCCTGCAACATTTTCGTTATCGGTCTTCCAGACACTTAATTCATTTTCTGTCGCCATCCTGACCACAGTTTCTGTAGATGGTCTCAAGACACATCTTGTATAGCAGCGTCATCATTGACGTTCAGTTAACCATCCATGTTGCTTAAAGTACCTTCCAGTGATAACAAGCTTCCAGCCAGTGCATCCTAAGCTAATTAGCTTCCTTTGCTACAATTTGAATCATTCAAACTGTGTCCTGATGGGGCAAGTTACCCTGAGTGTAAGGCGTTTTGCTTAGCGCAAATTGGCGTTATCGGCCATCCCTTACAAAAATGTACTGACTTGGATTTCAAAGCGAAACCACGACTCTTGTTATTATTAGAGAGTAGTCTTAATTATATTATTGTTATTGAGTCTTTTTATTCTTATATCTTTAATGTTAATTATACCGAAATCTGCAAGTTATGATTAATTTATTTGTACAAGCAGATGGGTTTATCTCGGTACGGGGCTAATTAAACCTAAATACGTGATCTATGTCAAGCCTGAATCTTTTGCAGTTTACGTGAACGTAAACTTCGGGTGTAAAAAAAGGGTGACAAAACACCCTTTTTAATACTGTGAACTTATTTTAAATTTGATAGATATTTGGATAACGCATCAATATCGTTATCATTTAACTTTTTAGCTACATCTTGCATCATGCCATTCAAGTCATTATTGCGTCCAGCATCACGAAATTTGGTGAGTTGAATTTTGATATAGTTTGCATGTTGGCCTGCAAGCGTTGGAAAACCTGCTAATTCAGCACCTTTTGCATCAGGACCATGACATGCCATGCAGGCGGTAATACCACGGGAAACGTCACCGCCTTTGTAGAGTTGAGCGCCGAGCTCTGGGATATCTTTTACTTCACCAACTTGAACTGTTTGACTCGCAAAATATGCGCTAATGTCGAGAATATCTTGATCGCTTAGAGCTATAGACATACCACCCATGATAGGATCCATACGACCGTTTTTACCACCAGTTTGCGCTGCGCTACGGAAATCGTGTAGTTGCTTCTGGAGATAAGTGCCGTGTTGGCCAGCAAGCTTAGGGTGCATATCGATCATGCTGTTACCGTCCATGCCATGGCAGGCTGAGCAAACGATAATTTTAGTTTTTCCCGCTTCAGCATTACCTTCAGCAATCGCAGGTGAAGATATGGCGGCAACTACAACAGACAGCGCAAGAGCTAACTTTTTCATGGCGTTCCAACTTCTGGTTAAGATTATTATCCTGAGCTTACTAGGGTGACCCGCAAGCGTGGTAAAATGTATTTAATGTGATCGGAGTAATATTTTACACGAAAACGTGGAAAAGTAAGCAATTCTTCATTAATTATGGTATTGCGCAGCAAATATTTTGGAGTAAATAGTGACTGAATCTCATATAGATTTTCGCAGGGCGAAGTTTTTAATTAGTGCACCAGACATTGCACACTTGGATCAATATCTGCCCGGCGATGTTGGTGTTGAGATTGCTTTTGCTGGCCGCTCTAATGCTGGAAAGTCTAGCGCACTCAATGCTTTAACTGAGCAAAAGAGTTTGGCGAGAACCAGTAAAACACCTGGACGGACTCAGCTAATTAACGTCTTTGAACTCGATTCTCAGCGACGTTTGGTGGATTTGCCTGGTTATGGTTTTGCACAAGTACCACTGGCAATGAAAAACAAATGGCAGCAAGCCTTGGGTGAATATTTGCAAAAGCGTGCCTGTTTAAGTGGCGTAGTGGTGTTAATGGATATCCGTCATCCTTTAAAAGATTTAGATATGCAGATGATCCAGTGGGCAGTTGCGAGTGAGATCCCTGTTCTGGCTCTACTGACAAAGTCTGACAAGTTAGCTCAAAGTGCCAAAATGAAAACGGTGAATGAAGTGCGTAAAGCTCTGGCAGATTTTGGTGATTGGGTTCTGGTAGAGCCTTTCTCTGCTTTGAAGGGAACTGGTAAGCCTAAAGTCTTAAGTATCTTAAATGAATGGTGTCATCCCCAGTGGTTGAGGGATGAGTTAGATACCGCAGAACAATCTAACTAATCTTTTTATTAACAAAGACTACGCAGCCTAACTTAAGCTGTGTAGTTTGCTTTGTGCCTTCTTTCTATCTTCTGGCAGTACTTCCCGCCACTTTTCAGATTTCAGGTAAAAAAATAGCCGATAACAGTGTTATCGGCCTAAATAATATTAGCTCTTTTGGGGAGAAGCTAAATTCAACAAGACTCAAGCACCATTAAAAATTAGCTTCAATGGTTCTCAATGAAGACAGCATACATGGGATTTACTGTTTATTAAAGTAAATGCTCTAAATTTTGTGATGAATTTTTTAAAAAATACGCAAAAAAAAAGCCTCAGCAAACAAGTTGCTGAGGCGCCAGAATTTGGCTCATCACTATAAGTGAAATAAAGGTCTGAAAGATAGAACATCTTAACCTCTGTACCCTACGCAGAGAATAATACGGCATTTATCTTTAAATGGAAAACAGTTTTTTCAAAAAAGAGGTAATTATGTGCGTTTGATCTCAAGTTATGTGTGAAAAAACATCTTGTTTTGATCTAAAAATTTCATTTAAAGAACTTAACACGCTGTTTTTAATGAATGAATAGAAATTTTTATACAAAAACGATCACAGCATCAAATTTAATGTTTTTACTCTAAAATATTGGCTCGGCTTTAGCAGTCAAAAGTAAGAATGAGCACACATTCTTACTTATTATTTGATGACGACACTTAAAGGTGTTGATTAACAAGAAGATAAATCTGAATGCTATTGCTATAGTAGATTCAGATTTATCTTTGTTTTCATTGTGTTGATTTTAAGTTTTTTGTAAAAGATGTCGCTCAGATTGGGTTAGTGGGCTTCATCCCAATTATCACCAATGCCAGCTTCTGCGAGTAATGCTACATCGAGGATTGCAGCCTTCGCCATGAGTTCACATACTTTTTGTTTGAGCGTCTCTGCTTTATCGGCATCGACTTCGAATACTAATTCGTCGTGGACTTGCATAATCATGGCGATTTCGCCTTGGGTTTCTGTCTTGATCCACTGGGCAATATTGATCATGGCTTTTTTGATGATATCGGCAGCCGTGCCTTGCATCGGTGCGTTAATCGCAGCACGTTCTGCGCCTTGGCGGCGCATTGCATTACGATCCCGGATTTCGGGCAAGTAGAGGCGACGACCAAATAGTGTTGAAACATATCCTAATTCTGCTGCTCCTGCGCGCGTTTCTTCCATATACCTTAACACTCCCGGGTAGCGGGCGAAGTAAGTATCAATATAGGTTTGAGCTTCGTTACGAGGAATATCCAGTTGACGAGCTAAACCAAAGGCTGACATACCATAAATAAGGCCGAAGTTTACGGCTTTAGCGCGGCGTCGCTGTTCTGTTGTTACAGCATCAAAGTCAGTTCCAAATACTTCGGCAGCGGTGGCTCTGTGAATGTCTTTACCCTCGGCGAAGGCTTTGAGCAGACCCGCATCTTGGGATAGATGTGCCATGATCCGCAGTTCGATTTGTGAATAATCAGCGGCCAAAATTTTACGGCCTGCAGGGGCGATAAAGGCTTGGCGAATGCGGCGACCTTCTTCGGTACGAATAGGAATATTCTGCAGGTTAGGCTCGCTTGACGATAAGCGCCCTGTTGCCGCATTAGCTTGGTGGTAACTTGTGTGAACGCGCCCAGTCTTGGCATTGACCATCAGCGGTAGTTTATCTGTGTAAGTACTTTTTAACTTAGATAGGCTGCGATGCTCGAGGATCACCTTTGGCAGTGGGAAATCTAAGGCTAATTCGACTAATACTTCTTCCGCGGTCGATGGCGCGCCCTTTGGTGTTTTTTTGGTGATTGGATAACCTAGTTTTTCAAAAAATAGCACTTGCAGTTGTTTGGGTGAACCGAGATTAAATTTTTCACCTGCAATCTCGTAGGCTTTTTCTTCTAAGGTATCGATTTTACGCGCTAGCTCATCACTCTGTTGGCCGAGTAACATGCTATCAATTAATACACCTTGGCGCTCAATGTCTGATAGTACTTGGATTAAGGGTAATTCAATTTCAGTAAATACTGAGGCCAATTGAGGTTCTTTTTCTAGCCTTGGCCATAGGTGCTGGTGTAAACGCAGAGTAATATCCGCATCCTCCGCAGCATACGGGGCTGCAACTTCCAACGGGATTTGATTGAAGGTAAGTTGTTTCGCCCCTTTGCCTGCAATATCTTCAAAGCCAATGTTTTTATGGCCTAGATACTTGAGCGCTAATCCATCCATATCATGGCGTGAAGCCACGGAGTTAAAAACATAGGATTCGAGCATGGTATCAAATACGACACCCTGTAATTTAATGCCCGCATTAGCCAAAACGCTGATGTCATATTTCAGGTTCTGGCCGACTTTTTTGACCTTGTCGTCTTCTAAAATGGGGCGTAGTTTTTCGAGCGCAAATTGCTTATCTAACTGTTGAGGCGCGCCAACATAATCGTGAGCTAAAGGCAGGTAAGCGGCTTTGCCTGCTTCCACAGCGAAAGACATGCCAACCAGTTCCGCGACCATATAGTCGAGACTCGTGGTCTCTGTATCCACGGCTATTAATGATGCCTGTTTCAGCTTGGCAATCCATTCATCAAGCTGAGTTTCGGTTAAAATCGTGTCGTATTGAGTTTCAAGTGCAGGATTTGGCATAGAGCTTTCTTGGGTTTCGACTTTAGCCGCATCCGCGACTACGGTCGTTGGTGCTTTATTATCTAAGACCTCGGCAAGCCAGCGCTTAAACTCCATCTCGCTGTAGCATTTGATCAGTTCGTCTCTATCTGCGGGTTTGGCAGTGAGCTCATGCCAATCTTGCTCAAGTTCCACATCGGTTTTAATGGTAGCAAGTTCGTAGGAGAGTCTAAGCATGTCGGCATTTTCAGTGATTTTTGCCGCCATCGTTTTTGCGCCCCTGAAGCCTAAGTCAGAGACCTTTTCGGGAGCGGCGAGTAGGTTGGCCACGCTTCCTGCGCCAGTCAGCATAGCTAATGCCGTTTTTTCGCCGACACCAGGTAAGCCAGGAATATTATCGGCCTTATCGCCCATCAAGGCTAAGAAATCAATAATACGATCTGGACCTACACCATATTTTGCTGCAACTTCATCGGGCCCCATGATGGTATCTGTCATGGTATTGATCAGCGTGATATTTTCATCAACCAATTGGGCCATATCTTTATCACCAGTACTAATGAGTACGGCGCGATTCTCACGGCTTGCTTGGCGGGCAATTGTGCCGATAACATCATCCGCTTCAACGCCAGGGATAGAGATAAGGGGTAAACCAAGGGCGTGAATAATCCTATGCAGAGGTTCGATTTGTGAACGAAGATCATCCGGCATCGGTGGGCGCTGTGCTTTGTATTCGCTGTACATATCATTACGGAAGGTTTTACCTTTAGCATCGAATACGACGGCGATATGGCTCGGTTGGTAACGGCTCAATAGACTGCGTAACATATTTACTACGCCATAGACGGCACCCGTTGCTTCGCCCTTTGAGTTTGTCAGGTGAGGAGGCGCATAATAGGCGCGGTATAAATAAGAAGATCCATCCACAAGGACAAGTGGGTTATTTGCAATGGTAGGCATAAGTATTTTTCGTTTATCGATGACTTAGATGGCGGTTAGCATGCCACAGAAGCACTATTTCAGCCATGGCAAATTGACACTCAGCCTGTGGATAAGTCTGTGAGTGAAAAAGTCAACTATGAATAATGGCTTTGTATACGACTAAGTGCGATATTTTTAAGTTGTTGTTTTTTATGTTTAAAATTGATTTTTGTGAGTTCAATACTGTTTCTTGAAAAATTTTCCTAATTTGTGGATTTTTTATTGACTCCGTAGAATACATCTAAGATTGACTTAATTTTCGACATCGCTCAGATTCGACGAATTAAGTTAGCACGATTTTTAATCAGATCAACCAATTTGTTTGCAGTTTGTTAAAACCAAATCACATAAGAGGGATATTTTTAATGAAAAAAATCGCAGTGTTACTCAGCGGGTGTGGTGTTTTCGATGGAACAGAGATCCATGAATCGGTTTTAACCCTATTATCTCTATCGAAAGCTGGCGCACATTATCAATGTTTTGCTCCTGATATCAATCAAATGCATGTAGTTAATCACTTATCTGGAGAAGTCGATGTCACCGAGACGCGTAATGTATTGGTGGAATCGGCACGTATCGCCCGTGGGGAAATAAAGTCAACCACTGAGCTAGAGATTGCAGCATTTGACGCATTAGTTATTCCTGGCGGTTTTGGCGCGGCTAAAAACCTATGTAATTTTGCGACTAATGGTAGTGAGTGTGAAGTGGAGCCACTGGTGGCCGATTTTATCAATGAGTTCATTCTGGCGAAAAAGCCCGTTGGCTTTATCTGTATTGCCCCTATGATGATCCCGCGTTTATATCCCCATGGCGTAAAAGGCACGATCGGTAATGATAGCGAGACTGTCGCAGCGTTTAATTTGATGGGCGGTGAGCATCATATTGCAACAGTGCATGAGATAGTCGTGGATGAAGCGAATCGGATTGTTAGCACTCCCGCTTATATGTTGGCAGGCAGTATTGCTGAAGCGCACTCAGGCATCGAGAAGCTGGTTGCCAAGGTGCTGGAGATGACTGACGAGCGTTAGTTTGAGCCGCTTGTTGCGTGTGAGAGCGCGTCATTGAACCAAGATAAATCCCCATGCGTTTCAGGATTTATCTTGGTATAACGAAATTAGATTGAGTTCGGGGACTTGCGGCTATCGAATAACCCTTGGGTTAAACCTATAAATAAGCCACCAATGTGGGCACCATTAGCAACCGAAACCCCTAGAATATCCGTGAACCCTAATGCCAACCAAATCATCATAAATCCCATATATGCAGGCGGTAATCCTATGCCTGCGGCAGGTTTACGTATTCCCATGATCCAAGTGTAACCCACCACTGCATACACAACGCCCGATAGGCCACCGAAGTTAGGACCGCTGACATAGTATTGGATGATGTTTGGTAATGTGCCCGCCATAAAAAGTAGGATGAGCAACGGTGTAGTACCGATACGGGTTTCGATTCGGCCACCTAAATACCACCACCAGAGCAAGTTAAAGATGACGTGCATGGCGGAAAAATGTAGCAGGCTGGGTGTAAAAACACGCCAGAACTGGCTGAGATCTGATTGAGATACTGCTCCAAAATAGGACAGCGTTTCGTAGATTGGATTGGCGAATCCTAAGTTCATCGCTGCAAAGATGAGTACACAAACCGCAAATACAATCAGCGTGACTGGGCCTGCACCGGTAATAAATTGGGTAAAGAGCTGTAGCGAAGGGGCGCCATAATCGAGTTTGGTCTGAGTATCGCCATGTTCCCATGAGGCTTGCAGATATTTATTGTCGTAAGGGTGGGCAATAAAATGGGCAAACTCTTGGCGTGCTTGTTCCACATCTTTGTCATGGATAACAAGAATGGCGACACCTTGAACCAGCGGCTCGATTTGGCAGTCAATATTTTCACCTTTGAGGTAATCGACAAATGCCTGCGCGGCTCTGCTGTTGGGGAGTCTGCCAATTTCTATCATGCATTCGCCTCATGCCAGGCACTATAGCCGCCGTCTAGGCTGTAAACATCATCAAAACCTTGTTCGCATAAATATTGCGCGGCATTTTGGCTGCTCATACCGTGGTAACAAACGACTACGAGTGGGCTATCCATATCTGCTTGGCTAATAAATTGTGCGAGATTTTCGTTATTCAGATTGGTTGCTCCAGCAATATGGCCATTGGTGAAGCTATTGCCATCGCGGATATCGACGATTTGCACTGGCTGTGCTTCGGTCATTTGCAGCAATTGATTAACGCTTAAGTGTTTAAAGGAAGACATAATAAAACCCGACAAAGCTAAGAGATGGAAATCAAGATGGGATAAGTGTGCAACAAGGGGCTGCATGTGTACAGCCCCGTGATGGGTATTATAGCTAAGGGAATTAATCCCAGCTGAGGATGACTTTACCCGATTGACCCGAGCCCATAGCGTCAAAGCCTTTTTGGAAATCATCAATCTTGTAGTGGTGAGTGATGATTGGGGAAATGTCTAAGCCAGATTGGATAAGGCTTGCCATCTTGTACCAAGTTTCGAACATTTCACGGCCGTAAATGCCTTTAATGACCAAACCTTTGAAGATCACTTTGCTCCAATCAATGGCCATTTCGCCACCCGGAATACCGAGCATAGCGACTTTACCGCCGTGGTTCATGGTATCTAACATGGCGTGGAAGGCCGATGGTACGCCAGACATTTCTAATCCAACATCAAAACCTTCGGTCATGCCGAGTTCTTTCATCACGTCTTTTAGATTTTCTTTTGATACGTTTACAGCGCGAGTCGCCCCCATTTTTCGGGCCAGCTCTAAGCGGTATTCGTTAACGTCGGTAATCACCACATGGCGAGCACCTACATGACGACATACTGCTGCTGCCATGATACCGATAGGACCTGCGCCTGTGATCAACACGTCTTCGCCGACCAAATCGAATGACAGTGCCGTGTGTACTGCGTTACCAAATGGGTCAAAGATTGAGGCTAAATCATCGCTGATATCATCAGGGATTTTAAAGGCGTTAAAGGCGGGGATAACTAAGTATTCGGCAAATGAACCTTCGCGGTTTACACCCACACCTGAGGTATTACGACATAGATGGGTGCGACCCGCGCGGCAGTTACGGCAGTGACCACAGGTGATATGGCCTTCACCAGAAACGCGGTCACCAATTTTAAAGTCACGCACTTCTTGACCGATATCAACCACTTCACCCACGTACTCGTGACCTACCACCATAGGCACAGGAATGGTTTTTTGTGACCATTCGTCCCAGTTGTAGATGTGCATATCGGTGCCACAAATGGCGGTCTTTTTAATCTTGATCAGCAGATCGTTGTGGCCCATTTCAGGTTTAGGCGCATCGACTAACCAAATGCCTTTTTCGGCTTTTAACTTGCTTAGTGCTTTCATTTTGTAGGGTCCTAAATAATCGCCATTTCTTTAGCGATACGGGTAAAGGCTTCAATCGCTTTGTCGAGTTGCTCACGGGTGTGGGCCGCCGACATTTGCGTACGGATTCGGGCTTGTCCTTTGGGAACTACAGGGAAGGAGAAGCCAATCACGTAGATATGATCTTCTAATAAACGGTTCGCGAAGTCGCTTGCCAGTTTCGCATCGCCAATCATCACAGGGATAATTGCATGGTCGGCGCCGCCTAAAGTGAAGCCTGCCGCTGACATTTTTTCACGGAAATAACGGCTGTTTTCCCATACCGCTTCACGCAGCGCCTGGCCTGATTTAAGCATCTCTAATACATGGATAGAGGCTGTCACAATCGACGGCGCCAATGAGTTAGAGAACAGATAAGGGCGAGAGCGTTGACGTAACCAGTCGATGACTTCTTTTTTACCTGAAGTGAAACCGCCCGATGCGCCGCCTAAAGCCTTGCCTAAGGTGCCAGTGATAATGTCGACACGGCCCATCACACCACAGTGTTCGTGGGAGCCGCGACCGTTTTGACCAACAAAGCCTACGGCGTGTGAGTCGTCTACCATCACTAGAGCGCCATATTTATCGGCTAAGTCACACACACCTTGGAGGTTGGCGATCACGCCGTCCATGGAGAACACGCCGTCAGTGGCGATCAAAATATTGCGCGCGCCGGCTTCTTTTGCGGCGATCAGTTGCGTTTCTAAGTCCGCCATATCGTTGTTAGCGTAACGGAAACGCTTAGCCTTACATAGGCGCACACCATCGATGATAGAGGCATGGTTTAAGGCATCGGAGATAATCGCATCTTCGGCATCTAACAGGGTCTCGAACAGACCAGCGTTGGCGTCGAAGCAAGAAGAATACAGAATCGTGTCTTCCATGCCGAGGAACTCACTCAGGCTGGCTTCGAGTTGCTTGTGGATGTCTTGGGTACCACAAATAAAACGGACTGACGCCATACCGAAGCCATGGCTGTCTAGGCCTTGCTGTGCGGCTTTGATCAGTTCTGGGTGGTTGGCTAGGCCTAAGTAGTTGTTGGCACAAAAGTTAACAACTTCTTGATGGTTAACTTGAATGGCGGTCTGTTGCGGTGAGGCGATAATGCGTTCGCTTTTATATAAGCCTTCGGCTTTGATATCTGCAAGTTGTTGATTAATCTGTGCGTAGAATGAGGTAGAGGCCACCTGATATCTCCTTAGTTAACTTTATTCTGATTTTGGGAGTTGCGGCATTCTAACGCTAAACCCTATCGGCCTACAGCCTTTTTTTCATGCAGGTTCGCAAGATAAACTAGTTTAGGGCTAAAGTGGTTTTTACATTATAAAAACTAATGTGCAACATAAGTTTGCCACTGTTTGGCAGAGTCTTCTTTTAAGAGTGTAGAGCGAAAAATGAGTTCGCACTCAGTACTATGATTGCTTTGAGTTTAGTACCGAATGCGAGTTCTCTACGTAGGCGCAATAGGCGTTTATGATGATGCTAGAGGGATTCTTGATTCGCTAGCGCGTGGTAGTGCTGCTCTAGGCGAGTAAACGTCGCGACGGATGTCGGTGTTGCATAGGCTTTGAAAATCATTAGTACCCTCAAAACACCTTCATAGAGGGTCGCTTTAGTGATGGTCGAGGTGCTGGATTGAGTGAGTTGATAACCAATCCAAAAGCTGACGATCATTTTTATGGTATCCGCGAGTGGCGTGATTTTGTCAGTATCGACACTTAAAAAACCATCGAGTTTTAGCTTATGCAACACATGACTGGAGCGCGTTAACACTTGTTGTTGTGCGTGCAGATAACGTTTTTTTAATGCTTCGTCGCGGGCAAGAATATCGGCAAGATTGGCGTACATAAAACGGAATTGCCACAGAGTGTAAAACATGGCATCAAAGTAGCCGATTAACAGTTCTACATCCACTTGCTTATCTTCATAGGGTTGGAAACCTGATTCGAGATGATTTTCATACAAGCTGAAAATGGAGCGGATAATGTCCTCTTTATTGCGGAAATGATAATAAAGATTCCCTGGACTCATATTTAAATGGGCGGCTATATGGTTGGTGGTGATGTTTCTTTCGCCATGCTCGTTGAATAATTCAAGGCTGGCATAGATTATTTTGTCGCGGGTTTTCATAAGTGATCCAAATTGCGAGTGAGCGCCACATAATTGAGAGAGTTAACCAACGACCGCCATACTGCTGGTAAATTATCCCTAATTTAAGTTCCTACAGCATTCAATTTTTGCATTTCGCAAAATGAACAAAAATTCAATACGATGAGTATTATGCTAACATTGCCGCTATTCATCAGGCAAAACCCATAAGCACGTTTTTATGAATCGTTTTCTCTATTCCACGATTTTATATTTGTTATCTCCTTTGTTAGTTATCTATTTAGCCTTTCGTGGGATCAAAAGTTCGGATTACCGCGGTCGTTGGGGGGAGCGCTTTGGGTTAACTCGACTAAAATCGACGGATTTACTGATCCATTCAGTCTCTATGGGGGAAACGCTGGCAGCCATTCCATTGATCCGTTTGATTATGCAATCACACCCTGAGTTAAGCATTACGGTTACCACAACCAGTCCAACGGGGTTTGCCGAAGTGCGCAAAGCGTTTGGTGATAGGGTGCAACATTGCTATCTCCCCTTTGACTTACCTTGGTGTGTGAATCGTTTTTTGCGCCAAGTTTCGCCCAAGTGGTGTGTGATTATGGAGACTGAGCTGTGGCCTAACTTAGTTGCGATTGCGGCCAAACAAGGTGTGCGTTTGATGCTCGCCAACGCGAGGCTTTCGGCCAAGTCTGCGGCGCAATATGCTCGGTATCCTAAACTTAGTCTGCCGATGCTGCAGCGATTCGATGTTATTGCGGTGCAGACTCAAGTGGAAGCGCAGCGTTTTGTCGAGTTAGGTGTATCGCCAGACAGAGTGACGGTATGTGGTAGCTTGAAGTTTGATCTCTGTATTACGCCAGAGCGTTTAGCCAACGCTAAACTGTTACGTCAGGCTTGGGGGCGTGAAACATCACCAATTTGGGTCGCGGGCAGTGTGCACCCTGGTGAGTTTGACGCCATGCTTACCGCCCATCGGCACTTATTGGCTCAGTGGCCAGATGCTTTGCTGATTATCGTCCCGCGTCATCCAGAACAGTTTGCTAATCTTGCTGAAATAGTTAAAAACCAAGGGTTTGAATCAGTTCTCCGCAGTAATCATCTTCCCGTGACGGTAACGACTCAAGTGCTGGTGGGCGATACCATGGGTGAGTTATTGACCTTTTATGGTGCGGCGGATCAAGCCTTTGTCGGGGGGAGTTTGATTCTCCATGGTGGTCATAATCCATTGGAACCTATTGCCATGGGCATACCTGTAATGGTTGGACCCAATTACCGAGATTTTGCCCAAATTACTCAAATGCTATCGGATGCAGGAGGGCTAAGAATTGTTTCTTCGGCGGATGAACTTGGGGCAAACTTGATTGAATATTTTGCAGAACCTGAGCGATGTCAGCAGGCCGTGAATGCAGGACTCGCTGTGGTCGAGGCAAATCGCGGTGCGCTTGAACGGCAATTTGAGCTTGTGCAATCCTTATTAAACGCTTAATGCCGTTCGTCAATGAAGGACGTTCAAACATTACCCAAAGTTAAGGCGTTGATGGGCTTTGCATTACTGCTTGATAGCCTTGCATGAGTGTTGTCCAGTTATCAGCAGTGAAAGCAAGGTTTGGTTGTTTGCTTTGTTCTTTGTTAAAGGAGCGTAACAGTCTATCGAGATTTGATTTCTGCCATTGTGGATTTGGTATTTTTAACTCTCCACGGTCGAAATCAATAAGATAGAAACGTTCCTGTTGTCCTTCAGTCTGCATTGGTTGGAATAAGATATTTTTAGCATTGAGATCAGCATGGTACACACCACGCTGGTGGAATTGGGCGATAGTGGCACCCAACATCTGCCACTGTGTTGTACTCATTGTACCTTTGCCGAGTTTAGCGACTAAATCTTCGGCGCCTTCGACTCGTTCGATAATGATATCTGCGCGGTAAAATAATCCATCACGTACTATGTTGATTGCAATGGGTTTGGGCACGGTAAAATCTTCCCGATACAGGATGTCTAATAAGCGTAACTCGCCCATGGCACGGGTATTTTCTAGGCCTGTATAAACGTAAGCATCTTTACTGAATTTTTCCATAAGGCCACCGCGCCAATAATGACGTAATACCCAATGATTGTGTTCAAATGTGACAAACCAAGTGGTATAGCGACCTTTGGATGAGCCGACGATGGCATCTTTCGCGCGCCAAAAATCCACGGAAAACCACGCAGGAGTAATATTGGTTGGTGTATCCTGGCAAATCGCCATATGACCTTGGGTGGTTTTTATGATTTGTATCTGTCTATTCATCGGAGAATTGTTGACTTAAGCGTGGCACCTGCGGCCATTCTACATTAAGATCGTCGGCTTGCGCTAAACAACCTTAAAAGCCATGAGCTTCAATCCCAATGAGTTTAAATCCAAATAGCATGAATTCTCTTTGTCTACTTAGGTTATCTGCAATCGGTGATGTCTGTCATGCCGTGGCTATGGTGCAGGCGATTCAGCGGCAATATCCAGAGCTTAAAATCACTTGGGTGATAGGCAAGCTTGAATATCAATTGCTAAAGCATTTACCCGGCATTGAGTTTGTTATTTTTGATAAATCCCAAGGGTGGCGTAGTTATTTTAGTTTGCGTAAAGCACTAAAAGGTCGACGTTTTGATGTACTGCTGCATATGCAAGTGGCGCTACGCGCGACTTTGGCATCGTTAGCGATTTCAGCAAAAGTACGTATAGGTTTTGACCGTGCCCGCGCCAAAGAAGGCCAGTGGTTAGTGACAAATCATAGGGTTGAACCATTAGCTAAGCCCCATGTTCTCGAAGGCTTTATGGGGTTTGCTAAGGCGATAGGTGTTAACGATCTTACTCCTCAATGGAATATCCCTATTCCGATGGCCGATACAGAGTTTGCACAAATGCATATTAAAGACAATGAAAGTGTCTTTATTATTTGCGCCGCGGCCAGTAAGGCTGAGCGCAATTGGCTGCCTGAGCGATATGCCGCCGTTGCCAGCCATGCGATTGCCAAAGGATTTAGAGTCATGCTTTGTGGTGGCCCAACTCAGCTTGAGAAGGATTTAGCCGAGCAAATTTTGCAGGCGTGTCCCTCTAAAATCGATAATTTAGTGGGTAAAACCAGTCTAACTCAATTATTGGCGCTGCTAAAACGCGCTAGCTTAGTCTTAGCTCCGGATACGGGCCCTGCGCATATGGCGGTTACACAAGGCACGCCAGTCATTGGTTTATATGCCCATTCAAACCCTGGCCGAACAGGGCCTTACCTATCACAGCAGTTTGTGGTGAGTGTCTATGATGAGGTCATAGCTTCACAACAAAGCGGTGAAGTTAAATGGGGCACCCGTGCGAAGGGCGAGCACTTGATGGCGCTAATCAGTGTTGATGCTGTGATTGAGAAGTTTGATCTGGTGGTTCAGCAGATACTCACTTAAGGCCTATGACTGGTGGAAGTGTTGTCGTTATTTTAAGTGCATAGCCGTATAAAATAGGTGTGAGGTTTGTATGAAAATATTTGTCATTAGCTTAGAGCGCTCAATAGAGCGCAGAACCCAAATGATTGCTAAGTTTGCCAAAGCAGGTATTGAATTCGAATTTTTTAATGCTGTTGATGCGTCGGAAGAAGGGTTTACTTTGTCCGACAGAGTTGCGCCCAATGTCACCAAAAAACGTAAAGGATATGAATTACTAAATAGTGAAGTTGCCTGTTATGCCAGTCATTATTTACTGTGGGAAAAATGTGTTGAAATGAATCAGCCGATAGTGATAGTTGAAGATCATGCGGAGTTAACTGATGATTTTAAGGCAACATTAGCTATTGCGTTTCAGCATATAAATGAGTTTGGTTATATTAAATTATCAGCACCTCTTAAAGCTAGAAAGTTTATTGAAGATAAAAAAATAGATACATTCCATTCTATTGGGCACTATACTAAAAATACTTGTTTTACAACAGGATATATAGTTTCCCCTGATGTGGCCAAATGTTTTATTAAAGCAAGTGATCGTATTGTGGAACCTGTAGATGATTTTATGGAAAAACCATGGTTACATAGGGTTAGAGCCTATAGTCTTATGCCTTTTATTTGTTATAGAGCAAATCTCGCATCCACAATAGGTAGCGCTAGGAAAATAAAAAATAATATTAGTGTAACTAAGAAAATATATATAGAAATTTTCAGACTTTATGAGAAGTTTCTCAGATTTTTTTATGTTAAATAATTTACATATTATACGGGTTTTATATGGATACTAGTTTACCTTTAGTGACTTTGATTTTTCTTTCTTATAACAATGGTCGGTTTTTGAATGAATCTATGACAAGTCTATTTGGTCAATCTTATGCTAATCTACAAATAATAATTTGTGATGATTGTAGTACTGATGATTCTGTTACAAAAATTGAAAGTTTTATTGATAATTTAGACGATTGTGATCAGCTAAAAAATTTGGAGTTTTTTATAAATAAAACTAATCAAGGGATAGCTGAGAGCATAAATAAATGTATGAGTTTAGCTAAGGGTGAACTTTGTATTGCCTTTGCATCTGATGATGTATCTTCTCGTGATAGAGTTTATCGTTTGGTCGATTTTTGGTTGAAAAATGGCAAGCCTAGCTCAATCTTTTCAGCTGTAAATCTGATTGATGAAGTGGGCGGTTTATGTGGTGAAAAGCATTTGTCCAACGAAATTTTCGATATTGATAAAGATCTGTTAGTAAAAAACCTAATATTTAGGAAGAGTTATGTCTTTGGTTGTTCTCATGCTTGGACTAAAGAGGTTTTTGATAAATTTGGTTCTTTACACAAAGCGGTTATTAACGAAGATAAAACTATTCCGTTAAGATCCGCATTGCTGAATGGAATAAAATATATTGATGAAAAATTAGTAGACTATCGAGTTGGGACTGGTATATCTGCAGTGACAGGGGATAGTTATGCCCTAAAGTTATATGAGCACAGACGTAAAAGTGCAATAAGGGAATATGATGATTTAATACAAAATGCAGAAGACTTAAGGCTTGTTGGTAATGATAAGGGGCAACTTTATGTTAAGCAAAGATTGGCAGAGGTTGAGTTATTGCTGTTCTTAAGTAAAGGGCCATTTGTCTTTAGGTATGCATTATTAAAATTATTTAAAGCGTTGTCTGATGGTGCTAGATGGAATAAAGCATTAAAAATATTTTTTGATTATTTTTTATTTAAGATAAAACGCTTGTTTAAGTAAGTTATTGAATTGTTCATATAGATTTGGAGTGTAAAGTATGAAAGTGCTTATTACTGGTGGTGCTGGCTTTATAGGCTCTGCAGTCGTACGTCATATTATTAAAAACACAACTGATAGCGTAATCAATCTAGACAAATTAACCTATGCGGGTAATTTGGAGTCTTTAAGCTCTGTTGCTGAAGATATTCGGTACAACTTTGAGAAAGTAGATATTTGTGACCGCGATGAATTAGGTAGAGTTTTTAATCAGTACCAACCTGATGTAGTGATGCACTTAGCCGCAGAGTCTCATGTCGATCGTTCGATCACTGGCCCTTCAGATTTTATTCAAACTAATATTGTGGGTACTTATACTCTTTTAGAGGCATCTCGACAGTATTGGATGGAGCTTGATGTTGAGCGCAAGGCTAGATTTCGCTTTCATCATATTTCAACTGATGAAGTGTATGGCGATTTACCTCATCCAGATGAAATGGGCATAGGGGAATCCTTACCGCTATTCACGGAGTCAACCTCCTATGCACCGAGTAGCCCTTATTCTGCGTCTAAAGCTTCTAGCGATCATTTAGTACGGGCATGGTTACGTACCTATGGATTACCAGTAATAGTGACAAACTGCTCTAATAACTATGGGCCTTATCACTTTCCTGAAAAGCTGATCCCATTAGTCATCCTTAATGCACTGGAAGGTAAACCTTTACCTATTTACGGTAAAGGTGATCAAATCCGTGATTGGTTGTATGTTGAAGACCATGCACGCGCTTTATATAAAGTAGTCACAGAAGGTAAAATTGGGGAAACCTACAATATTGGTGGTCAAAATGAGAAGCAAAATATCGAAGTAGTTAACAGCATCTGTGCCATTATGGATGAATTAGTACCGCTGCATGAACGCGGCTACCCTCTTAACACCTCGCATTCGACACTTATCACGTATGTAACAGATCGTCCAGGGCATGACCGTCGTTACGCCATTGATGCAACAAAGATGAGCCGAGAGCTTAATTGGCGACCCCAAGAAACCTTTGAAACAGGTCTACGCAAAACGATTGAATGGTATCTAAACAATCAAGAGTGGTGTCAGCGTGTCCAAGATGGTAGCTATCAACGAGAGCGTTTAGGGATTTAAAGTTTATTTTCCATATTTTTTACTGTTATCGATTTGAGGATTTATGAAAGGAATTATTCTCGCCGGTGGCTCTGGCACGCGACTTTATCCTATTACTAAAGGGGTATCAAAACAGCTATTGCCTGTTTATGATAAGCCCATGATTTACTATCCAATTTCTGTGCTAATGCTCGCAGGTATACGGGATATTCTGATTATTACTACCCCAGAGGATCAGTTTTCATTTCAACGTCTTCTTGGTGATGGCAGCGATTTTGGTATTAACCTACAGTACGCTGTGCAACAAAGCCCTGATGGTTTAGCCCAAGCATTTATTATTGGCGAAGCATTTATTGGTAGTGATAGTGTTTGTTTGGCTCTTGGCGATAATATTTTTTGGGGGCAAGGTTTCTCTCCAATACTCAAAAAAGCTGCTGCAAGAACAACGGGAGCAACGGTTTTTGGTTATCAAGTCAAAGATCCAGAGCGTTTTGGTGTGGTTGAGTTTGATCAAAATCAGAAGGCTATTAGTATTGAAGAGAAACCGTCAAAACCCAAATCTAACTTTGCGGTCACGGGTTTATATTTCTATGATAATCAAGTCGTCAATATTGCCAAAAATGTTAAACCCTCAGCTCGTGGTGAATTAGAAATAACCAGTATCAATCAAGCCTATCTTGAAATGGGTGAGCTGAATGTCGAACTGTTAGGTCGAGGCTTTGCATGGTTAGATACAGGAACCTACGAAAGCCTTTTAGAAGCAGGCTCATTTGTTGAAACTATTGAAACGCGCCAAGGTTTTAAAATTGCTTGTTTAGAGGAGATTGCATGGCGCAATGCTTGGCTAACGGATAAAGCGATTAAAGTTGTCGCTAAAACGATGGCTAAAAATAGTTATGGTAAATATCTCCTTGATTTACTAAAAGATTCAAAAGGTTAGTCTATGAGCCTGATTAAAATAATTGATTTAAAAACACTTGGAGATGAACGAGGTTCACTAGTTGCCTTAGAGGCAAATCACCAAATTCCTTTTGATATAAAGCGTGTTTATTATATTTATGGCACAGCGCAAGGTGTTGCAAGAGGCTTTCATGCTCATAAGGCATTAAAGCAAGTTGCTATTTGTCTTAAAGGTTCCTGCCGTTTTGTGTTGGACAGTGGCACTGAAAGATCTGAAATTTGGTTAAATAACCCAGCCCAAGGATTGTTAATCGAATCCTTCCTGTGGCGAGAAATGCACGACTTCTCTGAGGATTGCGTATTAATAGTCCTTGCAGATCAACTCTATGATGAGTCGGACTATATTAGGGATTATTCACAATTCATTGAGGCGGTTAGCGCAAATGTTTATTCATCCATTAAGTGATGTACAATCTAGCCAAATTGGTGAAGGTACTCGTGTATGGCAATTTGCTGTTGTTTTAAAAGATGCTCAAATTGGCCGTGATTGTAATATCTGTGCCCATACTTTGATTGAAAATGATGTCACTATTGGTGATAACGTGACTGTTAAATCTGGGGTCTATATTTGGGATGGTACCTGTATTGGTAATAATGTTTTTATTGGTCCTTGCGCCACTTTTACTAATGACAAAATGCCACGTTCTAAAGTATATCCTGATGCATTTTCTAAAATAACTGTCGAAGAGTACGCTTCAATTGGTGCAAATGCGACTCTATTGCCAGGGGTTACTATTGGCAAGCATGCCATGGTTGGTGCAGGTGCTGTCGTGACTAAAGATGTGCCTGCTTATGCTGTTGTCGTAGGTAATCCAGCCAAAATTATTCGATATATAGAGACGCAAAATGATTAACTTCTTAGATTTACAAGCTATTAATAGTCAATATCAGCAAGAACTGAAAGATGCTTGTGCTCGGGTGATTGATTCTGGTTGGTATATTATGGGCAATGAGCTAGCGCAGTTTGAAGCAGAATTTGCGGCTTATTGTGGAACTAAATATGCCATTGGTGTTGCTAATGGATTAGATGCCTTAATTCTCACTATTCGAGCATGGAAAGAGCTTGGGAAGCTAAAAGCGGGTGATGAAGTAATTGTTCAAGCAAATACCTATATTGCGTCTGTATTAGCTATTACAGAAAATGGCTTAGTTCCAGTATTGGTTGAGCCGAATCCTACAACTTATAACCTAGAGCCTGAAATTGTACGTAAAGCAATTACCGCTAAAACTAAACTGATTTTACCCGTACATTTATACGGCCAAATTTCTCCGATGCAGGAGATTATGGCGCTTGCAAAAGAATTTAATCTATTAGTATTAGAAGATTGTGCGCAATCTCATGGTGCAGAAATTAACGGTAAGCGTGCTGGCAACTGGGGAGATGCTGCAGGTTTTAGTTTTTATCCGGGTAAAAACTTAGGTGCTTTGGGTGATGCTGGCGCCATTACTACTAACGACGACGAACTCGCATTAGCTATTAAGGCGCTTCGTAATTATGGTTCTCACCAAAAGTATGAAAACCTTTATCAAGGAGTGAACAGTCGCCTTGATGAAATTCAGGCTGCTATGTTAAGAGTGAAGTTAAACCATCTTGAGGTAGAAACTGCGCGACGCCAACAGGTTGCTCAAGTTTATCGTACAGGTATCACTAATCCGCTAATCATCTTGCCACAAGTGTCGGATGAATTAACCCATGTCTGGCATCTATTTGTTGTACGTTGTGAGCAGCGTGAAGCTTTACAGCAATTCTTAGCCGCAGAGGGGATACAAACATTAATTCACTATCCGATCCCTCCTCATAAACAACATGCATATCAATATATGAATTCACAAGTATTACCATTGACGGAATTAATTCATCAACAGGTTCTTAGTATTCCCATCAGTTCAGTTATGACCGATAAAGATGTGATTTATGTGGTAAATGTAATTAATCAATTTAACAACATCCGTAATTAATTACATATGGATCATTTGTTACTTCTGTTCCAAATAACGATAAGGCTACGCTCAGTAAAATGAATAAAAAACGTTATTTATTGTATATAGCGCAAAATTATTCCTATGCCATTTTAAGGCCGCTTCAACAAGTGATTCTGGCGCGTGGCGACGAAGTCCGTTGGTTTTTAGAGGGCAATGAAGTCGACCCCAAATATCTCAAAGAAGATGAAAAGCGTTTACCTGATATCGATGCGGTAAAAGCATGGAAACCCGATGCCGTATTTGTGCCTGGTAATGTAGTGCCAAGCTTTATCCCTGGCGTAAAGGTTGGTGTCTTCCATGGCTTTAATGCGGGCAAAATAAATCGTAAGGGGCGTGAAGATCACTTCGAAATTCGTGATTGCTTTGACTTATATTGTACCCAAGGCCCAGACACTACGTTGCCTTTCCTTGCACTAGAAAAGAAATTAGGTACTTTTACAGTTGCCGAAACGGGCTGGCCAGCACTCGATCCCTTATTTATTGAAAATACAGACAATCCCTATATTAAGCCTGATGATCCAAGGCCTGTTGTACTCTTTTGTTCAACATTTTCACCTAGTCTGACTTGCGCGCCTGTCGTCTTTGAACAGATAAAAGCATTGTCGCAAAAAGGGCAATGGCGTTGGCTTGTGCAATTCCATCCTAAGATGAATCATAAAATTGTTGAGCAGTATAAGGCGTTAGAAAATGATAACTTGCAGTTTGTCGAAACTGATAATGTGATCCCTTTATTGCAGGCTGGGGACGTAATGTTATGTGATACATCATCGATTCTACTGATGTTTTTAATGCAACGTAAACCTGTGGTGACCTTTAAAAATCAGTCACCTAAGGAGCATTTAATCGATATTAGCCGAGTCGAAGATATTGAGCCTGCATTAGCCAGAGCACTTAGCCGACCCGATGATCTAATGGCGCATATCCATGATTACTGTAACCAGATCCATCCCACAAGCGATGGTCTGTCTAGCCTACGTGTGCTCGCAGCTACAGATGCATTGATTGACAAGGGAACCGATTGGCTAAAACCTAAGCCGAAAAATTTATTGCGTCATTTTAAAATGCGTCGAAAGTTAGGTTATTGGAAATGCTAGGCCATTTTTTATAAAGAATTGATATTTGAGGTTATTAAGTGAAGAAGCACTCGTTATCCGTTATGTTAATCACCAAGAATGAGGCCGATCGCGTAGAGCGTTGCCTCGCGTCTATCGCAGATATTGCCGATGAAATTATCGTGCTTGATAGCGGTTCAACAGATAACACTCTCGCGATATGTCAAAAATATACTGACAAAATTACTGTTACCGACTGGCCAGGATTTGGTAAACAAAAGCAAAGGGCTTTGGATCAAACGAGCTGTGACTGGGTATTGTCAATTGATGCAGATGAAGCACTCGATGACACGATGCGAAATGCCTTAGTTGCGTTGTTATCACAGGAACAGATCAAAGAATCGGCTTTTTGCTTGCCATGGGGAGTCACTCTTTATGGTAAAACATTGAAGTATGGGCGTAGTGCTAGGGCTGTTTTACGGCTATTTAAGCGGGAGGGGGCGCGCTATACCCTTGATGAAGTTCATGAAACAGTGATTCCAGCGGATGGCAATATTGGTAAGTTAAAAGGATTATTATTACATTATACCCACCGTGATTATGGGCATGGTTTAAATAAAGCCGCTCAATATGCTTGGCTTGGTTCCCAGAAATATCACCGAAAGGGTAAAAAATCCCATGGTCTCATGTTGGCGCTTTTAAGAGGATTATGGACTTTTTTACATATTTACTTTTTACGCCGAGGCTTTTTAGATGGTCGAGTAGGCTTTATCGTTGCAATGACCTATGCACAAGTCAACTTTAATAAATATGTTGGATTATGGTTACTTGAAAATAAACGGTGCTAGTTTTTACCTAAACTTAGTATTAGCTCAAATTTCGGCGTTAGCATAAACCTATGCTCAAAAATGACTTTAAACTGTATCCTTATCGTTTAGCCATTGAGGCTTAGGTATAAATATGCAGGCCATAAAAGTATTAGTGACTGGGTGTAATGGTCAGGTCGGCAGGTGTTTAGTTACACAAATGCAGACTATGTCCTCTATTACTTTATGTGCATTAGAGCGTGAGCGGTTAGACATCACAAACCGTGAGCAGGTTTATACCGTTGTAAATCAATTTCATCCAGATGTGATTATCAATGCTGCGGCTTATACTGCAGTGGATAAAGCAGAGCAGGAAATTGAGTTGTGTTATGCAATTAATCGTGATGGCCCAAAGTATCTCGCCGAGGCTGCAAATCAAGTTGGTGCATTAATACTACATATTTCAAGTGATTATGTATTTTCTGGTCGCAAACACGGTTTATATACAGAGGATGATATCCCTGATCCTCTGGGAGTATATGGCCAGAGCAAGCTTGCAGGAGAAATTGAGGTTGCAAACCTATGCCCTCGTCATATTATTTTGCGTACAGCTTGGGTATTCGGAGAGCATGGTAAAAATTTTGTGAACACCATGCTGGGGCTCACACAAACGCACGATGAGTTAGGGGTTGTTGCAGACCAGTTTGGTGGGCCGACCTATGCGGCAGATATTGCTGCTAGCTTGATCACTATAACTAAAGCGATACGGTTAAAAAACGGTGCTAATTTCGGTATTTATCATTATTCCGGTGAGCCCCATGTTAGCTGGCATCAGTTTGCTGAATATATTTTTGAGCAGGCATTTGATGTGGGATTAATCAATAAAGAAATTCGGGTAAATGCCATTACAACAACTGACTACCCGACACAGGCGACACGCCCTGCCAATTCCAAGCTAGATTGCCGTAAGATAATGAAGCAGTTTGGAATTGCACCGAGTGACTGGCAAGCAGCGTTAAAAAATCTGAACCAGTGGTGAGTATTTACACATCGGCACGATTTTATGACCAATTCCTGAGAAAAAATGAACATTATTGATACTAAAATAGCCGATGTAAAAATCATTGAACCTAAGGTTTTTGGTGATGAACGCGGTTTCTTCTTTGAAAGTTTTAACCAACAGCAATTCGAGGCCGCCATTGGTCGTCAAGTTCAGTTTGTACAAGACAATCATTCAAAGTCGAGTAAAGGTGTGTTGCGTGGCCTGCATTATCAAGGTTCACCCCATGCACAAGCTAAGTTAGTACGTTGTGTTGTGGGTGAGGTGTTTGATGTTGTTGTGGATATTAGAAAGAACTCTTCCACGTTTGGTGAATGGTTGGGTGTGAGTTTAACGGCGGAAAACAAACGCCAGCTTTGGATCCCTCAGGGCTTTGCCCATGGTTTTCTGACTTTGAGTGATACTGCCGAGTGCTTATATAAAACCACAGATTACTATCATCAAGCGAGTGAGGGGGCCATCCGTTGGGATGACCCGCAATTGAATATTCAATGGCCTATAAAAAGTCCGTTATTATCCCTAAAAGACCAGCAAGCCCAAACCTTTCTCGATTTTAAGCGTTTGCTCTAGGATTACCGGTTAACGTGTTTCCCCTTGTAAGGTTTTTCCAATAATTTTTTACGCCATCCTTTGGGTTTACTTATTGAATCGACTTAGCTGTTCGAGTGCTTGTTTCAAATAGTCAAAGTTAGGTTGCTGATCTTTAAGTGGTCTATTCATTTTATCCAGTAGATCATACTGGCCACTGGCTTCTACCTCTAAAATTGATTCGTTAGTTATTATTGCGAAACCACTATAATTTGAAGAGATGATCCAAGGACGATCATTTATTTGATTGAGAAGATCTTCTCCAACTGAATAATGGTTAATTGGGCTAGTTACACCCAGATAGTTTTCCATTATTGTTGGCACTAAATCTTGATGACTTGTGAGTTTATCGCGATTCTTTGACATCCTATCAACATTCACTTTAGGCCCCACTATCGCAAATGGCACTTTCACTTGAACGTCGGTGTAATTGCTGTTATGGCCCCAAAAATTCAATTTATTATCATTAATTTCTTGGCCATGATCGCCCGTAATAATCACCAGCGTGTTATCGAGCTCACCTGATGACTTAAGTGTTTCTAATACGTTTTTAGCTAAGCTATCAACATAGTGAACACTGTTTTTATAGCGATTAAAAAATGGCACTGGATCCGAGTTATTATCCAATTTTAAGTAGTTTACTTCACCTAGCATCGGTTCATAGTGATGGGGGTAATCATTGGGGAAATCGTAACCGTGTGGCGAGTCAAAAAATAAAAATGAAAATACAGGCCGTTGTTTATCACGTTGTGCATACCATGCTGTCCAATCGTTAACCAGATTCGCATCCAGTGCCGATGGGCTTGTGCCTGATGAGCCAATACGTAAATTATCAATATTCACAAACACGGTTTGATCAAATTCAGGTTTGTGCAATTGCGCGGCAGTAAAGATGCCCATCTGGTAGTTGAGTTGTTGTAATCGGTCTACGATTAAGGGACTTTGCTGATTGGCTAACATGGCGTGCCAGTAAGTACCAGGTATACCGTAAAAAAGACCAAAAATACCCGCCCTTGTTGAGTTGCCAGAAGCGATATGCTGGTTAAAGATGACACCGGATTGTGCGAGCGCCCATAGGTTAGGTGTATTTTCTGCGTTAAAAGTATCCGCCCGCCAAGAGTCAATCACGAGCAATAAAATATTGGTCGGCTTTGATACTTCTGTAAAACTCAGTGGTTCAATGGGATAGCGTAAGTCACTTTGACTTTTTAAGGTAAGCGCCTTTTGTTGAGCAATAGCCGATTCGTTGATATAGCCATATTTACGCATTAGGCTGTTTGCTGTTGCAGGATAGAACAAAGGCAAGTAACGCTTTAGCTGGGTGACGGGCTGGTATGCATTTGCTGCCGCCCAGATATGTACACTATGGGTTGACAGTAATGCTATGATAGTTAACGATAAAAAATATCGATTTAATGATTTTTTTCGTAAAGGAGTGCTTTCTAACCAACGGATAAGCAGCCATTCCCCCATCCATAAGACTCCAACTCCAACGCAGACCATTACCCAAGTTGACCACGGGAAACTGACAATTTGGCCCGCGAGAATAAGATCGAGTACAACAGAATTGATATGAAAACGATATTGGGCAAAGACAAAGGTATCAATGACTAAGACGCTAATTGCTAATGCCGCCAATCCGGATTGGAGACATTGCCTTAATGTGGTGGGTAAATAAACTAATGGCAGTGTCACTAACCCTAAAATCCCTGCTAGTAGAGCCATTTGCGAGAATGTACTCACAAGCAAGAAGAAAATCCCGAGACTATCGCTAGGTAGTTCAGGTAAAAAAGCAAAATAGCGGCTAGCAATGACCATCGCTATGAGTGCATTAACGAGTATTAATGCCCCATGAGAATGAAGTTTTAATTTAAGGGAGTGGTCTATCACTTGAACACCTTTAATTGCAGATTCTTAATATGACTCTTGCTGTGAATAGCAAAGTAACATCGTAACTTTTTGTATTTCATTTGAATTCTGTATATTTTAAACTTTTTTTATTCGGTTAGCTACGCGCCTTAGTTTGGATTGTGCCGAAAGTCATTTTTAACGATTTACGCTTGGGTGACGATTATCAGATATCTGTATTAAATTTGTATATAATACGCTTAAAAATTAAAGTCATCGTTATGTTTTCGCGGCTATTTTTATCAATAGAATTAATTAGTTAAAAAATAATTGTATTCAACGGGTACACGTTGAGTCTGCGACGGATTGAAAGGGTGTTTTGGTGTCTTTAATGAATTATGACAGTGAGGATGTACTTTTCTATGCATACAAGAGCGATTTATCCAGGAACTTTCGATCCTATCACTAATGGTCATGTGGACTTGATAGAGCGTGCGGCTAAACTATTTAAACATGTGACTATTGGTATTGCTGCTAACCCTTCTAAGCAACCTAGATTCACCCTAGAAGAACGTGTTGAGCTAGTTAATCGTGTTACTGCGCATCTGGATAATGTTGATGTGGTTGGTTTTTCTGGTTTATTGGTGGATTTTGCCAAGGAGCAAAAAGCCAGTGTACTCGTTCGTGGTTTGCGTGCAGTGTCTGATTTTGAGTATGAATTTCAACTCGCTAATATGAATCGTAGATTGAGCCCAGATCTTGAAAGCGTGTTTTTAACGCCTGCCGAGGAGAACTCTTTTATTTCCTCCACGCTAGTAAAAGAAGTGGCTTTACATGGCGGTGATGTCAGCCAATTTGTGCACCCAGAGGTAGCGGCTGCTTTAGCGGCAAAACTTACATCGATTAATACCTAGTTTTTGCTGCTAACCTATTTGGTTTTTACCTAGATAAGTTGTGTTATTCTTGAGGCATTGTGACCTCGCGACGATACCTAAAAGGATGTTATGAAGGCTTTTTTAACCCCCACTATCCTCGCTACTAGCGTTGCCTCTAGTCTATTATTTTCTTCAATACTTACCGCTGCACCTTGGGTCGATGCCTCAGATATTTATCTTAGAGCCGATATTCAAGCGTTAGCTGATGCGGGTGTTATTACTGTGCCAGTCAATACTTATCCTTTGATGTGGTCTGGGATTGGTGGAGATTTAGCGAAAGTTGAACCTGAGCTACTTTCACCTGCATTAGTACAAGCTTTTGCGCGGGTTAATTTTTATTATCACAATGCTGTCGATAATCGTGGAAATACACGGATAAAACTGTCCGCTGCAACCGATCCTGCACGTTTTCAGCACTACGGTTCTGATTATCGTGAAAAAGGAGAGGCGCTGGCATCCTATGAGTACCTTGGTTCGCGTATAGCCTATAAAACCACAGTCGCAGAAACTTATGATCCCCAAGATGATAAAAACTTCCGTCTCGATGAATCCTATTTTGCGATTATTTTTGGGAATTGGATTGCTACATTAGGTTCGGTCGAGCAGTGGTGGGGAGCGGGGTTTGACTCTGCGCTTCACCGCTCTAACAATGCTCGCCCTATGCAATCATTGACGCTAAGCCGTAATAATGCGTCTGCCTTAGAAACACCTTGGTTATCTTGGATTGGCCCTTGGACCTTTAAAACGGGCTTTAGCTTAACGGAAGTTGACCGCGCCGTGCCTAAGACTGCTGAGTGGGATATGCGCTTCAGTGCAAGGCCGATTAAACAGATTGAAGTGGGATTATCTTGGTCGACATTATTTTGTGGTGAAGGCCAAGAATGTGATGTTAGCTCATGGTGGGATGCGGTTGTTAGTCATTCAGTTTGTATTGATGGTTCGAACGATTGTGCGTTTGATCAGCGCCGCGATGCGGGCCACAGAACACAGAGTATCGATATGCGCTATGCCGACACTTGGCAGGATATTCCTGTGGGCTTATATCTAGAGCGTAGTTGTGAGAATGGTAGCGACTGCGGTTCTCTTTGGGGAATAGATACGCATTTTGGTACATCGAGTAAACAGTTTAAGCTGTTTATGGAATACTCTGACACCTATGTTAAGTGTGATGGCGACAGTGCAAATTGCTTCTATGAAGATCCCGTCTATTTAAGCGGTTCTCGCTATTATGGCCGTGCATTAGACTCAACCTATGATAGTGATGCCCAAGTCTTTGTGTTGGGCTTGGTAGGGCAGTTTAATGATAGCCGCGGTTTTACCTCACTGCTGCGTTATGCTCAACTCAATAAAGATGGTACCAATGTGATTAATACGTGGGCGCCACAGCCTCCTAAAGAGGATTTATTGATGCTTGAGCTTTCCTATCGAATGCCAGTCTGGAAAGGCATGTTGAGCTTGGGAGGGACAGTATCAAGATCGGAATTTGATGTTCAAGACAATGATACCAATGCCACCTTCTTTAGTAATTTTGAGTATCGCTTTTGAGTCTTAATGTCTCTTCAAATAGTAAAGTGAATGCCAAGCTTCTGCTTGGCATTCTTTAAATCAACGAGTTTGGCAAATACTACAAAAAACGGTGGTACGTTGGCCTAAACGGATTTCACTGAGTAGGTTTCCACAGTTTGTGCAGGTTTCGCCGCCTCGACCATAAACATGGAGTTTTTGAGCAAAATATCCCGGTTTACCCTCAGCATTAGTGAAGTCTTTCAATGTGGTTCCTCCCTGCTTTATCGCGTGAGCTAAGATTTGCTTCACCTCAGCAACTAATAGGCTTAAGCGTTCATTATCGATTTTTCCCGCTTCGGCTTCTGGGTGAATACCTGCTGCAAATAGCGCCTCGTTAGCGTAAATATTCCCCACACCGACGACAATATGGTTATCCATTAAACAGAGTTTAATTGCCTTCTTTTTTCCCGCTAATGCGGTGGCTAATTGATTAACATTAAAGGCATTGGTTAAAGGTTCTGGCCCAAGTTTGGCGAGTAATGGATGGGCTTCTTCAGGGAGTTCGCACCAAAGCCAAGCACCAAAACGTCTAGGGTCGTTAAAGCGTAATATACGCCCATTGGCGAGCACTAAGTCGATATGGTCATGTTTTTCAACGGGAGTGTTGTGCGGCAAGATCCGCAAACTTCCCGACATACCTAAATGGACGATAGTCGTGCCTGCATCTGTATCGATTAACAGATATTTAGCACGTCGGCGCACTTGGCGTATGGTTTGGCCAATAATGTGTTTAGCGATATCAGGTACTGGCCAACGTAGTGAGCCATTACGTATCACAAGATCCGAGACAGTTTGCTCAATGAGAAAGGGGGCAATACCCTGACGGGTGACTTCAACTTCTGGTAATTCTGGCATGGACTCTGTCTTTATCGTTAAATAGGGATAAGTTAAGACGCAGGTTTTGCATCGAGAATAGGTTGTAGTTTTGATCTTAAACTTGGCGGTATTTGGTACCAATTATCCGCGGGAGATTTTAGTAAGCCTTCATTGGTGAAATAAAGCCAGCGCTGTGTTTGACTTATATCGACGATTTGAATGATTAATTCCTGTGGAATATCAGTGGTTTCAGGTATGGTATCTAAGGGAGAAACGCGTATATTTTGCCACGCATTTGCCCATTCGCTGCAGTTGAGTACTTTGATATCACACTGCCAATCAAATGCTTGTTTATGCAGCCAAAGATCATCGATTTGTAGTTGTTCAAGCTGTGCATTTTCATCAAAGAGTCGCTGGGCCTCGGTTGGAATATGGCGGGTTTTATTATCCAAAAATGTGAGTATGGCCACCATAAAAACACAGGCGACAATAATAATGTTATTCCATTGTTTGCGGGTTAAGGCCATAGCAAGCATGTATAAGATTGGGTGATGACCTGAGTTTATCACGCTCGAATTGAGATGCTAGCCCTGTGGTGAGTCTGGCATGTTGTCGGCGGTTTTTAACCGCCCGTAGCATTCATAAAACGCAGGATTTGAACGTCATTATTATCAAAATAATGTTGTTTGGGTTTAAGGTTTATTCCTGCAAGAATCGCGGCTTTAAGTCTCTCAATATCACCAGGGTATTCGCGAACGATGCTTTTAAGATCAATCGCGTGTTCATTCCCTAAACAGAGTAATAGTTGGCCTTCGACTGTCACTCGTACACGGTTACATTCATGGCAAAAGTTATGGCTATGAGGAGAGATAAAACCGATGTGAATGGGGCTATCAGCCATAGTGTAATAACGTGCAGGACCGCCTGTGCGTTTGTTTGAGAGTTGTAGCGGATAGCGAGACTCAATGATGGATTTCACTTCATCGCTGCTACAGTGACGCGCCCGTTTACGGTCATCCATTTCGCCTAGGGGCATTTCTTCGATAAAGGCAATATCTAACCCACGTTCACGGCAGAAATTAACTAAATCAAGCACTTCATGGTCATTTTGTTCTTTTAAAATAACGGCATTGATCTTGATACGTTCAAAGCCTGCGGCAATCGCCGCATCAATGCCTTCTATTACGCGCTCCAGCTTTCCATTGCGGGTTAATTGCGTGAAAAGTTCAGGATTAAGCGTGTCTAAGCTGATGTTGAGACGTTTTAGGCCCGCATCGCGCATAGGTTTTGCGAATTTTGTCAGTCTTGAGCCATTCGTCGTCATAGATAGATCGTTCAGCCCAGGGAGTTTACCAAGCAGGCTGACAAGCTGATCGCAGTCGGTTCGCACTAAAGGTTCGCCCCCCGTTAGGCGAATCTTTGTTACTCCAAGTTCAGTGAAAGCTTGGGCAATCCAAGCGAGTTCTTCGAGGTGAAGTACATGATCCCTTGGCAGAAAGCAGGGATTTTCTGTCATACAATATACGCAGCGAAAATCGCAGCGGTCGGTGACGGAAAGGCGCAAGTACTCGACCTTACGGCCAAAGGAATCCACTATTAAACTCATAAGCGCTTACTCGCTCCTAAAGTAGATCCGCAAACGGCTGAATAAACACAGTTTCGCCTGCACTTACGGTTTCTACTTCATCACCAATGAGGATAAGGCAATTTCCTTTCACCATCGAATTGAGCATGCCAGAACCTTGGTTACCCGTGCTGCGAACGTACAGTCGCCCATCGTTACCAAGTTGATAAATCCCGCGAATAAATTCGGTACGACCTTCACGGCTACGTAGCGTTTCGTCACTTATGGCGGGAAATAAGGGTGCTTGCCAGTTTATCTCTCCACCTAACTTACGCAGGGCAGGTTGCACAAATTGCAGGAAGGAGACCATCACTGCGACAGGGTTACCGGGTAGACCGAAAAATAAGCTAGAACCCACTTTACCAAAGGCGAGTGGGCGACCTGGGCGCATGTTGATCCGCCAAAAATCGATATTACCTAAGCGGGCTAGCACGGTTTTTATATAATCCGCATCACCTACAGATACCCCACCAGAGCTAATAACAACATCAGCCTGTTTTGCTGCTTTGGCAAGTGTGGCCTCCAGAGCTGCTTCAGAGTCCTCAATAATCCCTAAATCGAGAACATCACAACCTAAACGCTTTGCCATTGCTTTAATGGTGAAACGGTTTGAATCGTAGATACAGTTGGCTTTAAGCGTCTCACCCGGCTGGCTGACTTCATCACCTGTGGAGAATACAGCAACAACTGGACGACGATAAACACTGATGCAATTTAAGCCAAGAGAAGCCAGCAAACCTTGTTCAGCAGCACCAAGACGCGTCGCTTTGGGGAGCGCGATTTGGCCCTTCGCAATATCTTCGCCCGCAAGACGAACGTGCTGACCTAAGTCAATGCTGCCTTCTAGACTAACTATGCCATCCACTTCTTTTGCCAGTTCCCGTGGTTGCACTGTATTAGCGCCAGCGGGCACTGTGGCGCCTGTCATAATCCGTACGGCTTCGCCCACATTAAGCGTATTTGAATATTGATGACCGGCAAGCACTTCACCCACTAAAGTTAAAGTGGTTGGCATGGGCGCTTGGTAGGCAAAGGCATAACCATCCATTGCTGAGTTGGTTTGCTGGGGGACATTGACAGGCGAAATACTGTCAATCGCGAGTACGCGGTTATCTAAAGCATCTAAGCCAACTTCTTCAATGTCTTGCACGGGTGATACATGAGATAAAATTTGCGCTAAACCTTGGCTTACGGTGAGGTTTTTGCTATTGCCTATAGCGCAGCTATCAACAGGAGAGATAGGCAGTTTAACGTTAGGAGCTTGCCAGTTTTGGGTATATTCCACGACGAAATCAGCTATCTGGTTGACATTATTGATATCCAGTCGCAGTAGTTCACTGGGTAACTGGGTATCATCGCAACAGGCGATAGCGAGAATGTTCTCATCATGGGTGTAAATAAATGGTTTGCCGTGGGCGGCACGATGCAATTCGATTTTAGGTAATGCGAGTTTTTTAAAACCTTCTACCAGTACTATATCCACTTTGTCGGCTTCGATTTGTTTTAGCAAGTGGACTAACTCCGGATCGCCATCGCGCGCATCTTCAGTCATCAGTGCCCAGCGCACATGTGAGGCGACTAACATTTGTCTCGCGCCTGCTTTACGCATTTCGTAGCTGTCTTTACCCGGAATATCGACATCGAAGTTATGGTGTGCATGTTTGATGACGGCTAAGCGTAAACCACGTGCATTTAATTCGGGGATCAATTGCTTGAGTAAGGTGGTTTTCCCCGTGCCACTGTAGGCACAAAATCCGAGAGCGGGAATAGCGAGCGGATTGACGAAGGGGTTACTCATTTGCACCTCTAATTTGAGTTATTTAGGCCTTAACTAGGTTTGGTCTAAGGCAAATTGCTGTTTTTCTTCTAATGTATTGATGTTCATAAATGCATTTGGCTGATCGGCAAATGTCGCAACAGCGTAATTTTGCTTAGCATACCAAAGTAAAATTTTGCGATCCCCAGCTTTGAGGAATGCCTCCATAGAATCACGAAGGCTTGGTTTCATCAGCAGCACTACGGGCTGTTCTTGCTCACCGTTGCTGGCAACGGCCATATCAGCGCCTTTAGTTTCAATCGCATTTAACATGCGTTCAACAAGATCCATCGGCAGTTGAGGGCTGTCACAGGGAACGGTGAGCAGATAATCCGCTTTAGTTTGACCTAATGCGGCTAGCATACCCGCTAAAGGGCCAAGAAAACCGCTATGTTCGTCACTGATTACCTTAAAACCGAACTCAGCATAGCGTGTTTGATTGCGATTTGCGTTGATCAGGATCTCCTTAACCTGAGGTTTTATCCTGTCAATCGTGTGTTTAATCATGGGTTGGCCATTTAGTTCGACTAAGCCTTTGTCGTCTCCCCCCATGCGGCGGGCCATGCCTCCTGCGAGAATTACGGCATCAATGTGCAATGGCATATAGAACTCCCTGTGCAGCGTGAAAATGGGTTTGTTGACTAGAGGTGGTCACCAGTGCGTTTTCTATGTGCCATTGTTGTTCACAAATGGCGGTTAAAGCACAGTTCTGGTGGCTACTAAGTAACATACCTGCGCCTTCCTGTTTTAATTGTTGGATCATTTGTAGGACTAACGCTTGGGAGTCCTTATCCATATTCGAGGTGGGTTCGTCCAGCATTAATAACTTAGGTTGCAGGATCCACGCTCGTGCAATCGCAAGCCTTTGTCTTTCTCCACCGGAAAGATTGCTCGCCCTTGCATGTAAAAGTGAGCCAAGCTGTGCCATCTCAGTCGCTTGATGGATACGTTGTTTCGCCTTAGCTTTTATTTCAGCACTAAAATTCAGGCCATAGGTAAGATTGTATTCCACTGTGCCATCAAATAAATAAGGATGCTGGTGTAGGTATACCGCTTTACCTAACAATGGGTTACGTTGCCACCATTTGTTTTTGGCAAAACCAATCGTATCAATGTGCCCCTTTGTTGGTGATATTAAACCCGCTAAAATTTTCATTAATGTTGATTTACCTGAACCATTATCGCCTTGAAGATATATGACATCCCCTTGACGCAGTTCGAGTAACTCGGCGTTAAAGAGTCGGCGTGAACCAAAAGACATCTCTAAGTCACGGGCAACGAGTTTGACATTAGTCATAGCTTAATGGCTCCTTGGCATCGCTTTGCCGCGTAAACTACCTAAGGCAAAGTTAAGGATCAAGGATAAGATTAGCAGCACGAGTCCTAGGGCGATAGCTTGGGCGAAATCGCCTTTACTGGTTTCGAGGGCGATAGCTGTTGGAATGTTGCGAGTTAGGTTAAGAATATTGCCCCCCACCATCATTGAGCAGCCCACTTCTGTGAGAATGCGACTAAACGCTGCAACAATCGCTAGAAGTAGTGGCATGCGTAACTCGCGGCAGACGGTCCATACGGCACGTACCCATGAAGCGCCCAAGGTTTGAGAGGTTTCCCAGGCTCTGCGATCAACGCTGGTAAAGGCGGCTTGGCTCATGGCGATAAGCACGGGGGCGCAGATGAGCATTTGTCCGAGGATCATCCCTTCTTGAGTGAACAACCACTTTAAATCGCCCAGAGGGCCATTTCGGGTGAGGAGCAAATATACCAACAGGCCGATAACCACAGTGGGAATAGATTGCAGTGTTTGAACCAAATTGGTGATTAACCACTTCCCCCTAAATGGCGCAAATGCCAGTACGAACCCGAGTACCATCGACGGGATCAGGGTGATTAGCAGTGCCGCGAAAGATACTGAAAACGAGACATAAATGATGGACCAGACTTCAGGGTCCAATGAAAACAGCAGGTTTAGGGCCTGCTGTAACAGGGCTAGCCAACCGTCGTTCATTCGCTATAAGTTGCCTTGAACAATTGCTCACCTTCAACTTTGAAGTTGTTAATCATGGTTTGACCTTCTTTACTGCTTAACCAATCACTGAAAGCTTTAGCGCCTTTATGGTTCAGATCTGGATACTTAGCAGGGTTGATTAGGATCACTTGGTATGGGTTGGCTAAGGTTTTACCCCCATCAAAATCGACACTGAGATCCAGTTTAGTTTTATAAGCGACGAATGTGCCGCGATCCGACAGAGTATAACCTTGTAGCTCGTTTGCCATCAGTAAGGTTTTCCCCATGCCTTGACCAACGGAAGTATAACCTTTGAAATCAGGAGTGACACCCGCTGCTTTCCATACTTCTAACTCTTTAATGTGAGTGCCTGAATTATCACCGCGAGAGATAAAAGGTAAACCGGATTTTGCAATTTTAGCAAAAGCTTCTTCGGCAGTTTTGCTTTCACGCAGTTTTGCAGGATCGTTTTTAGGCCCTAATACCACAAAATCGTTTTCCATGATGCCACGAGGTTCGACACCAAAACCGTCTGCCACAAATTTTGCCTCAGCACTTGGGGCGTGGGTCATCACTAAATCAACGTCCCCTTGCTCGCCCAGTTTGAGGGCTTTACCCGTACCCGTTGCGATAACTTGTACTTTATAACCAGATTCACTTTCGAATTTAGGCAGTAAATCCTGTAACAAACCCGAGTTTTCGGTACTTGTTGTGGTGGCGAGCTTAATAATTTCTGTCGATTGAGCAGGTAACACTGTGAGCAAACTGGCGGTAACAACTAGACCTAACAGTGACTTCATATGGGATTTCATGTTTAGCATGGATACTCCTTGGCGAAAAAATAGGATTCCAACTCAAATGCCTACTTAAGTTGGTGATTCCAGAAATGGCAATGCGATGGGGTGGAAGCAAATTAGATGCCAAACTGATAATGGTACTTTTTGCATCACAAGCCGATCTAAAATGTGAACTCTGTCGCAGCCTTAACAAATATTTTGCAGACAAATTGTCGCAGCTCATGCTTCTTGTGGTTCATAGTGACCTATTTACTTAGTTTCAATGCTAGAATTACTCGCAATTGAGTCAAAATGTCCAGAAGCGAACACTATGAGCCAGATTGATAATAACCTCAAGCCTCTCCCTCTAGCCGTATCAGTGCTTATCGTCGACGATGAGCCTGGAATGCGAAGTTTTTTAAATAAAGCCCTTTCGAAGAAGTTCGCCTTAGTCGAAACCGCTGGCAGTATTGAGGATGCGGAGCAATTACGTAGCCGCTGCCATTTCGACTTGCTGATTGTCGATATTCGTTTGCCGGGGCGCTCTGGTATTGAATGGCATGAGGCATTAGATGAGCAGGGGCGTCGCTCGGATATTATCTTTATGACGGGCTATGCCGATATGGAAGTGGCAATCACTGCGCTGCGGGCGGGTGCTTCCGATTTTATTATGAAGCCTTTTCATCTTGATCAGATGATGGCGGCTGTAGATCGTTGCATTGAGCGTCGTTTACTCAAGCGCGAGAATCTGATGCTGCGCCGTGAGGTATCTATTGGGTATTCATCGACCATTATTGGCAGTAGCGAGGCCATGGAGTCAGTAAAACATGTGATAGAACGTGTGGCTCCAACTAATGCCGTTGTGCTTATACAAGGTGAATCAGGTACGGGTAAAGAACTCGTCGCAAGACAACTGCATTTATTGAGTGGCCGACAAGGGCCATTTGTACCCGTTAACTGCGGCTCTATAGCCCCTGAGTTGCTCGAGAGTGAACTCTTTGGCCATGTTGCGGGTGCATTTACGGGGGCGAAGGGAAATCGAGAGGGGTTATTTAGTTTCGCCTCTGGTGGGACGATTTTTCTGGATGAAATAGGTGAAATGCCACTGAAAATGCAGACAGCGTTGCTTAGAGTGTTAGAGCAAAAAGCGATCCGACCTGTCGGCAGTGAAAAAGAAGTGAATATTGATGTTCGGGTTATTGCTGCAACCAACCGAACCCTCTTGGAAGAGGTTGATGCTGGGAACTTCCGTCGAGATTTGTATTATCGACTCAATGTGCTCGACATCTTAATTCCGCCGTTAAGGGATCGCCCTGAGGATATCGTTGAGCTAACCCATCACTTTACTCGTCAGCTTGCCGCTGAGCTTGGTGTCAGGGAAGTAGTGTGGAGCCATGAGGATATGGTTAAGCTACAACAGCATGAATGGCCGGGTAATATCCGTGAGCTGCGTAATATGATCGAGCGTTGTATTTTACTTGGTAAACCCCCCGCGGAATATTGGAAACAACAGGTAAAGAGTGAATCTTCAGCTTCCCAAGGTTATCCCTTAGATTGGCCATTAAAGGATGTCGAAAAACATCATGTCACCAGCGTGGTAGATTTACATTCTGGTAATAAATCTGCGGCAGCGAGAGACTTAGGTGTTTCTCGTAAAACCTTAGATCGTAAATATAAAGAGTGGTTTGGCTTAAGCGGCGAACAGGAGTCTTAGGGTGTCTTTCTTTACTCACTTTTTTGGTGTCAGTTGGCAGCAAATGCAGGCCAAGGTGCGTTATCGCATATTAATCCTTACCTTATTGCCTATTTTACTGACGCTGGTGAGTTTAGTTTTTATCACCATTTACTGGAACATTAGTTACACAGGTAAGCAGCTATTTATGAAGGTAAAAGCTGACTTAGCAGTGGCTGAAAATACCCTACAACAAGTGCAAGTTCGTCAGGAAAAACAGCTCGAAAAGGTGATGACATCTTGGACTTTTCAAAATGATTTTCGCCCTATATTGAACGGAGAAATGAATCATAGGGCCAATATTGATGCTTTTCTGAATGAACAAAAACAACTGCTTAATCTCGATTATCTACGTTTAGTCAGTGTCTCAGAGGCGGCGACAGATCCCGATTTACGCTTGATTTTACCCAAAATGGGCGGTCTATTGCCTTATTCTGGCCTGATGGTGTTATCGCCGGAGCGTTTAGCACGAATTGATCCTGAGCTAGCCGTTACCGCGAGTATTCCCATTGTTGCAACCTTACGGGCCCAAAATCCGGATAAAGGGGTGGAAGGGCGTGGTTTACTCAGTCGTAGTTTACTGCCAGTACCTGATTTAGCGGGTAAGGTTGCTTGGTATTTGGATGGTGGCATCTTATTTAACCGCGATACACGCATCGTTGATCATATTCGGGATTTGGTATACGACAAAGGCACGCTCCCAGAGCGTTCAATTGGTACGGTTACCATTTTTCTAGATAACATTCGTATTTCTACTAATGTGCCGTTGCACTTTTTTCCTCAAGGCAATGAAACGCAAGGTCGAGCTTTAGGTAGTTTAGTGTCTGAGGAGGTACGTGAGAAAGTGCTCAATCGTGGTGAGCTATGGGTGGATCGTGCCTTTGTGTTCAATGATTGGTTTATTTCTGCCTATGCGCCTTTGGAGGATATTCGAGGCCAGCGAGTGGGCATGATCTACACAGGGTTCTCTGAGTCACCCTTTATTCATAATTATCTTTTGAATATCATTGAGCTAGGCACAATTCTGATGTTGGTGCTACTCGTATCAGGTTTACTGGTTTATCGCGGAGCCTATAGCCTGTTGCTACCGATAGAACGGATCCATCATGTCGTGCAGGCGGTGCAGTCTGGGCGCAATATTCGTATCGGCGCCTTAGGTTTGGACAGAGAAAACGAATTATCGAATTTGGCCGAGCAGTTTGATCGTATGCTCGACTTATTGCAACGTCGTAATGCACAGATCCAATCTGCTGCTGAGCAGCTTGAGATGAAGGTCGAAGAACGTACCCGTAGTCTTCAGGACAAAACCTTAGAGTTAGAACGTAACGTCGCACTGCTAAATGAAACCCGCCAGCAGCTTGTGACTAACGAAAAACTCACCGCACTCGGTGAGTTAACCGCAGGCATAGCCCATGAAATTAATAATCCCACCGCGGTTATTCTCGGTAATATGGAGCTAATGCGCTACGAGCTTGGGGATAATGCGGACCTCGTTAAAGAAGAAATTGATTTAGTCATCCAGCAAGTGATGCGTATCAGCACCATTATTCGCAGCTTATTACAGTACAGCCGTCCCGGTGAATTTAATGCGCCACTAGAAATGCAGTCTATTACTCCCATTATTGAAGAGACTATGGTGCTGGTTCGTCATTCGATTAAAAAACAAGAAGTTATCTTGATCACTGAGTTGAGTGCGACTTGCCTTGTGCAAGTCAATCGACCGCAGCTATTGCAGGTCTTGATTAATTTGGTGGTAAACGCAGCGCATGCAATGGACGGTAAAGGTCGTATTTGGGTAAGGACTTACGACTGGTTGCAACAAGATGTGCCCATAGGCGTTAAAATTGAGGTTGAAGATGAAGGCTCTGGAATTGCGCCTGAGTTATTGGGTCGAATTTTTGACCCATTTTATACCACCCGTAAGGATGGTACTGGGTTAGGGCTTTCTTTAAGTTATGGAATTATAAAACGAATTGGTGGGACAATAGAGGTCAGTTCAACCTTAGGTAAAGGTACTGTATTCACGATTGGTTTATACCATGAGGCGAAAGAAGAGCAGGAGAATAATCCCTATGACGGATTACATTTCTCTGGATCTGAAATTTAAGCAAAAAAAAGCCGGATGATGAGTCCGGCCACAAAAGAGTGTGTGTGAGCAATGTCGTGCTTGCAAACTCAGGAGCACTTTAACAACTTCAGATTACCAGTCATCGGTGTTAAAGATGAGTTTTGGAACGCACGTTAACGATAATCATTCTCAATTGTGTTTGCAAGTTATTTATCCAAAAAAAAGCAGATCTTTACAAAATAGACATTGCCTTTACGCCTCGTCGATTTAGATCGTCTTACTGAGGTGTAATTTATGATCGACAAGACTTTTAGGATCAGCTTTGAGTTCTGTAATCATATATCGATTATTTATCAATAAATTAAGCATTCCAGGGAAACGGTTCATCGTCTTAACTTGAATGTGGTTATAGCCTTGACGACGTGCCCATGTTTCTTGGTATTCAAGGAGGCTTTGAGCTAGCCCTAGGCGGCGAAAGTCTAAGGCTACACCTCCTAACCAGCTGTAAAATATCGTTTCTTCTTGCTCATAACCCAGTTTGAAACCTGCAAGTTCTCCTTCAACAAAAGCCAATAAAATTAAACTGGTTTTGTCATCTAGTCGTTCAGCCAAGACTTCATGTGTAAGAGGGCGATTGAGTTCAGGAATTTGCTGACTGAGTTCAATTAGTTGTATGGCTAGCTCAGACGTGAGTTTTGTCTCAGCTTTAATTTCAATAGAATACATAATGATCTCTCATGAAAATCAGCCTTATTCAAGTGTAAACCTGAGTAAGGCTGAGCTATTAACTGGTCAAATTGTAACAGGTCTGGCCAGTTGAGTTAATCAGGAAAGTGATTTTTGCGGACTGGTTTGCAAAATCCTATCTTGTAAGACTTTGAGTAACACACCATAGGCGGGTAAAAATAGTCCTAAGCTGACGAGTAGCTTAAAGCTGTAATCGACAGTGGCAATTTCAGGCCAGTGAGATGCCATAAAGCTATCGGATGAAGCGTAAAAAGCCACGCTAAAGAAGACTAAAGTATCGACGAAATTACCCACTAGAGTGGATGCTGCTGGCGCAACCCACCAAGAACGACTTTTTCGTATGCGAGCAAATACTGTGATATCCATCAGTTGGCCAATCAAATAGGCAGCAAAGCTCGCAAACGCGATACGGAAAACAAATGTGTTCCATTGTGCAAGTGAATCAGCGCCTTGAAAACTACCTTGATGAAATAGCACCCCCATTACATAGGAAATCATCAACGCAGGGATCATCGCCTTGAGGATGATATTTCGGGCGGCCTGTTGGCCAAAAATGCGTACTGTGAGATCGGTCGCTAAATACACAAATGGAAAGCTAAATGCACCCCAAGTGGTATGGTAGCCAAACAGCTGAAATGGTAATTGTACTAAGTAATTGCTGACGCAAATAATCAGTATATGGAATCCTACTAATAGGAGTAAGGCGCGGCGGAGCTGCGCTGTAGTTAACATTAACATTTGTGGCCTTTTTAGTTGTGTAGGGCGGGGTGAGGGAACCCGCTAATGTTCAATTGTTATTTTTACGCTGACCGATTACAGCTTACTGAAATCGGGGCCGCTATTATAGTGGCCGCTTTTTAAGATGCAAGCTCACTTATTATCTTTCACCAATTTAGAAGATGAAACGATGACTCGGGACGTTTTGAGCTATCTATGCGAAACTATCCTACACTTTTAAGACGCCAAAGGAGGAAAGCGATGAAACGATTTCTTGCCATATTTTACTTATGCTTGGCTGCGTTATCATCTGCCGCGGCTGCGAATCCTGTGGTGGTCAATGTGGTGACCTCTACTTGGGAAGGTTATGCTAATCCTGATGGGACAGGTTATTACTTTGATATACTTCAGCGGGTTTTCCCTGCATCACAATGGCAACTTAATGTGCAGTTTATACCTTTTGCTCGAACACTCTATCTTATCGAGCACCAGCGTGCCGATATGGCTCTCAGTGTTTATCCGGGCGATATTAAACATAGTTTGCTGAGCGACAATCCAGTGGAAATCGACTCTATCGATGCGGCCGTTACGCCTGAGATAGCGGCAAGCTGGGTTGGGATTGAAAGTTTATCCCATAAAAAAGTGCAAGCTATGCTGGCCTATCGCTATAACATGCTGACGTCAGTACCTATGTACTACGAAGAAAGCAGTAATATGCTCACTATGCTTAACAGTTTAAATGCGGGTCGTATTGATGCGGTTTTAGACTACCAAAAAGATATTCTTGCTTTAGTGCCAAGACTTAAGTCACCCAAGAACTTTAATATTATTCAAGGGGTTATTAAGGCTGAAGCCTATTTTGCTTTTGCTGATACAGACAAAGGCATGATGCTTAAACAGCATTTTGATCGTGAGCATAAGCGCTTAATTGATTCGGGGGAACAAGAGAGGCTCCACCTTGAAACCATCGAAAAATTAAAGGCGAACAACAATTAAAACCTTCATATCTAAAGGATTTAATATTGGGCGCTATAATTCGATAAGAATGGACATAATGGTGGCGAGTTTATTCTCAAGTTCCTGCCATTCGGCCTCAGGATCTGAGCCTGCGATAATTCCCGCACCAGCAAATAGATTAATCCTACCTGGTTCAATCAGGGTACAACGAATGGCGACCGAAAATTCACTCTCGTACTTATTGAAATAGCCACAGGCGCCAGCATACCAACCGCGCATATAGCCTTCACGCTGCCGAATAAAGTTCATGGCTGAATGCCGAGGTAATCCTCCGACTGCAGGTGTGGGATGCAATGCTTGCAACAGTTGAAAATCGTTCACTCCAGCTTTGAGTTCAGCGCGAATAGCTCTATGTAAATGTTGGATATGATTAAGTTTAAAAATTGTAGCCAGTTCATCGGCACCCACATAATGGCTCAACGGCGTGAGCATATTAACTATATGGCTGCGGACAAGTTGGTTTTCAACACTATTTTTATTGTCTTCGAGCAGGGCATTTGCCAGCGCTATATCTTCTTCTTGGTTTAAACCACGTACTGTTGTTCCTGCTAGCGCTTCGGTGAACAACTCCTGTTGGCGCCGGCGAAATAAACGCTCTGGCGAACAGGAAATAAAGGTGCGTTCAGGGCTAAATTGAAATCCAAATTGAAAACTGTTGGGGTTACGACCTTGCCAGCAGGCAAGCACCATCCAAGGATCAACGGGTTCATTGACTTCCAGTTGAGTGAGTCGTGATAGCACTACCTTTGGCGTATCTGCATTAAATTTAGGGTCAACGACTTGTTCGACTAATGTTTTCCAGCGCTGAAAATCGGGTCTGTCGCTACGTCCTAACAACGCTAACTTTGTCGGTGGGGCAAGTGGCTTGGCTGGCATGACGGCTTCGATAGCGGCAATAGCATTGTCGATTTCAGTATGGGGAGCATTATCGGCAAAGTTCAGATTCACTCTCAAACTGAAATGTGTACCACTACGCCTAAATTCGATACGAGGTAATACAAAACGGCTATTACCAAACTCTGGCCAAGATTCAATGGTGCGATCAAAGGCGACACCACCATAGTAACGAATATCTTGATTTGTCGATAATGCCCGTTGTTGTTGGTATACCATGGCGAGTTGTTGATCGTCGACACCTGTTTCAAATCTAAAATCTTTGCAGGCACCGATTGCTGCGACCTCTTCAATTCTATCGCGTCCATGCCAGTAGATACGTGGGTACTGAGTCTGGGAGGCAAGCCATGAAATTAAAGGCATAGAGACAGTTGTTATGGACAACTGCACTATCGGTTCTGTCGGCGAAACTTGCTTCAGTTGAATGAGTTTGTCGATAAGAGACTTGAGGTCTTTAGACAGCGCATGAACGGGCAAATAGAACTCCAAGGGTCATCAATTGTAAAGGTGAAGGCTAAATAACGCTGTTAGCAACGGTGAATTTGACTCAAGTTAATGCGTTTTTTCAAGTACTTTACATCTTGATAATTCGAGTATGTAAATAAGAATCTTTCGCTAAAATTAAAGGCCGTTGCCGCAGGTGTCAAGATATAAGCCCTAAGCATGTGACTTTTGCCATAGTCTCATTTTATGACGATAAAAAATGTGATTGAAATGGGTCTTTTTGTCGTGAAAGCTAACTTATCTAGACATTTTGTCTTTTGTCACCGTAATCACCTTCCCCTTTTGTTTGAATTAGTCGATCAGAGTTGGCTTTTGATGATTTTTCAGTTGAGGCTGGACAATCTCTGCCCACAATAGAGGGTACATCTTCATTTTTTACCTATGACAACAATAATATGATGATCATGAATATCTTCTTTCGGGTGTTGTTTTTTGAGCGGGTAAAAATGTTCACAATGTTGTAGTGGGTTAACTGACAGAGGTTCAAGCCTAGGCACTGCTTAACCGCGGATGGTAACGATATTTGCATCTATCAGGTCATCAGGTGGTAGTGAGAAGAGTTTAAATATCCTATTGATATCAATTGGCAGGTTTAAAATGAAACTTCTAGAAACCCAAGATGTTAGCTTTAACTATGGTTGTCAGTTAACTACCATATTTCAGGAGGTTAACCTCAGCATTCGCACTGGCCAATGCCATTGTGTGAGTGGACCTACGGGGTCGGGTAAATCGAGCCTACTAAACCTCCTTGCGGGCGTATTGACTCGTCCGCATGAGGGGGATATTTGGCGGCACCCTGAGCTAGTCACAGGTTTGGTTATGCAGGATCCACAACTCCAGCTACTTCGGCAAACAGTCGGTGCAGAAGTCGCCTTTGCATTGGGGAATCTTGGTATTCCTGCCGAGAGTATGCTGCCAAAAGTGCAGTTAGCATTGAGGCGAGTCGGGTTATTTCTGAGCTTTGATACCCAAGTGAGTACGCTTTCCCTTGGGCAAAAATATCGGCTGATGATCGCTTCCCAACTGGTATGTGAACCACATTTGCTGTTACTCGATGAGCCTTGGGCACAGCTTGATGATCATGGTGTAAGCGAACTTTTGGGGGTGATGCGGAATTTACTGCAAGAGGGTATGGCGTTGGTATTGGTTGAACATAACGCCCATGCTTTTGCCGATATTATCCAGCATTACTGGCAGTTAGAGCGGGGCAAACTCTCCGAAGGGATTTATCCTGCCACTGATTCAGCGCAAGTTGAGGTATTTAAGTGGCAAAACTACTGTAAACGAGAACACTTAGGTAAAGTACTCGTGAAGGCTGATGCGTTTGATTTTGGTTACGATAATAACCCTGTTTTATTTAGTTGCCCGCAGGGATTTCAACTACAGTCAGGGGAGATTGTGACATTAGTTGGCGATAACGCTTCAGGTAAAACGAGTCTACTAAAAATCCTCGCCGGGGTGCTTAATATAAGACAAAGACTACCTATCAAAGTGTTAGGAAGAAGGCCAAAACTCGGCGTGTATGGGGCAGAACTTGGCTTATTAATGCAAAGACCAAGTCGACAACTGTTTGAAACCAGCGTGCTAGCCGAGATGCAATTTCGTTTAAAGCGATTTAAGCTTCCGAAGGAACGCGCAATCCAAATATTAGATGAGCTAGCGTTATCCTCTTTAGCAGAATTATCCCCCCACAAACTGTCCTACGGCCAACAACACTTGATCGCCTTAGCATCCATTGTTTGTTTACGTCCTCGGGTGTTGTTATTGGATGACCCTTTAGCGGGTATGGATAAAGATTACTACGGTAAAGTTTGGCACCTGCTGACAGGCCTAAGCTCTCAAGGTAGTGCCATTTTACTCAGTAGCCATAGAAACATTAAATATGATGCAGTTTCACGACAATGGTGTTTGCGTAATAGGCAATTGGTGTCGGAATCAATGTAGATGGGTAATGAATAGTTTCGAATGTTTGACACTTCAGCAGGACGATAAGCTTTAAAGTGTTAACCAATGATAACCATTATGTTATTTCCCTCCCGTTATTCTTTAGTCTACTCGTATATAAAGTACATGGTGATTTTCTAATGCACAGCTTAGAATGAGTTCTAGGCTTGTTCTATACTACCAAAGGAAGTAAACCAAGCCTGTCCGTATCGAGTGGGCATTGCTGTACTTTAATTAAGTTAAGTCATTCTCGGGGTTGCAGATATGAGTGAGTCGGTCGAATCCGTTGACCTAATCAAGTTGCCAGTATCACGACTGACATTAGGAATGTTTGTTAGTGCAATAGACAAACATGACCAAGGCCAACTTGCTATCGCTAATGCTGGGCAAATCAAGCATAGGGATGCAATTGCTCGATTAACTCAAAGTGGTATTAAGTATGTTTGGGTCGATACCGAACGGTCAGCCGATCATTGTGGTTTTAAGAAAAAGGCATCTCAGGATAACCAGTTAGAATCCAAAAAGTCGTCACTCACGCGAGAGAAACAACAAGCGCAGGCTAAGGTTATTCTTACTGAAGCTAAAGATTTAATTCGTAAAGTATTGTCAGAAACCTTTGAAGGCAAAGCGATTGAAGTGGCTCCTTTTGGCGCGCTTGCCGACAGCATGATTGAGTCGGCTTTATTAGATGCTGATGCACTCAAATGCATGTCTGCTCTGCGTTCAAAGGATGCGTATTTACTCGAACATTCTGTCAATGTGGCATTTTTACTTGTGACGTTTGGCAAATATTTACAACTTGATCGTTCCATGCTGCGAGAAATGGCGATTGGCGGTATTTTGCATGATATCGGCAAAATTAAGGTCGATAATAAAGTATTACATAAACCGGGCAAGCTGACCCCAGAAGAGTTCGAACACATGAAACTGCATCAAGTGTTTGCACTCGATATTATGAATGAAGCTAAAGGATTATCGCAGATGAGCAAAGACATCTGCCTAATGCATCACGAAAAGTTAGATGGTCGGGGATATCCAAGGGGATTGAAGGGCGATGAAATCCCTCTCCACGGTCGTATGAGTTGTATCGTCGATATTTTTGATGCTTTAACGGCAACACGTTGCTATAAAGAAGCCATGAGCCCGGCCGCCGCTTTTAAAATTTTACTCAGTCTCACGCCATTTCATTTAGATCAAGAATTGGTTTATGAGTTTATCCGTTGTATCGGCGTATATCCTGTTGGGTCCTTGGTTGAATTGTCGGATGGTCGTGTGGGAATTGTTTGGACGTCAAAAGATAGAGATGCGTTACATCCAATAGTTAAATGTTTTTACTCTTTAAAATCCAAGCGTTATACGGATATTGTTATGGTGGATTTGCTAAAATCTGAGCTTAATATTGAGCGTGGAGTTTCACCTAGCTCTTTGGATATCGATCCGACTCCTTTCTATTAAATCATCAAAGTTAATCATGTCTTGCCAATCATATCTATGATTGGCGTTGTGGTTATCGAGTTAAAAACCGTAAACTGAACCCATCTCTCTTGTTGGGCAGTATTATGAAACCGTTATTCTCTATTTTCATTATTCTCTTATCCTTGGCATTGCTAGTTCCTGGGGTGACTCAACCTATTTTGAGCATTAGCGGCAGTATCGATAAAGCTAAGCTTGCCGAGCAAGGCATAGAACAAGTTACCCAAAGGTTTGATGAAGATGCGGGGCGTGACCATGCCCGCGGCATGCTAAACATGGTCAGTAGTTTACTTGGGCTCAACAGCCTTAAGGGTGAAGTCGAAGTGCTGCAGAAAACCCGCAGTATATGGGGGACAGTGACCGAGCTTTACACCACTGGCAATGGATTGGTCGCAGCATTAGTCATGTTGTTTAGTGTGGTCATTCCTGCGTTGAAGTTAAGTTTAATGTTAGCACAGCAATGTGTTAGCTCTATTGGGTTGAAACTGCGGGTTAATGCCCTTGTTAATGCGCTCGCCAAGTGGTCGATGGCCGATGTGTTTGTGGTGGCGCTGATCATTACGTTTATGGCGGGAAATGCTTCTGGCGGCATGGGGGAAATGTTAAAAACCCAGGCACAATTTGAAAACGGTTTTTACTTCTTTACCGCTTACTGCATTTTATCGATCCTGAGTGGTTATTTAGTGCGTCGCCCAACGCCAATTTTGTAGATATTTTAAAGTAAAGGCAGACTAACGTTAGCGATAAAGTCAGTATGCCTCAGATTTAAAGTGGCTAGCGGTGCTGAACATTGGTTTAGCATCATCAAGATCTTGTCGTGAGAGCAGTGGTGCCAAATTATAAGAGAGGCGGAAGATAAGCTTAGCTGTTATAGCTATTTGTTATTGAAAATTGATATTGGCTGAGCTTTTAGTTCTAAACAATAATGAGCATCCCCTAAGTTTGTAGGAAGATGCCATTGAAAAACTGGCTGATTATCGTGTTTTGCCTGATTGCCTTGGTCGCTTCGACGCAAACCACTGGACTCGTGCGCTCACTTATCGAATTCTCCGCCTTCGTTGGCGTCCTCTACTGGGCTTGGCGCATAAAACCTACAGCAGAGTAAGTTGTTGAACTAACTCTTACTTATTGAAAATACAGTATATACACTAAAGACGTTATGCCAATTGCTGCCCATAGCATCACCCCAAGTAACAAAGGTTTGGGGCCACTTGCCCGCATTTTTTGTACGGTAATTCCTGCTCCAATCAAAAACAAACACAGCACTAATGTTCGTTTCGATACCATAAATAAGGTGTCATAAATGGCATGGAATTGCGGTAACCAATGTGCCACAGCAATGGCTAAGCAATAAAAACCGATAAAATACGGCAGGCTAAGTTTGCGCTTATCGCCCCCAAACAGCATAGCACTGGCTAATGCGATTGGGATAATCCACAGGGCGCGAGCGAGTTTAATCGTCGTTGCAGTTTTTAAGGCCTCATCACCGTAGGCCGAAGCTGCGCCAACAACCGATGAGGTATCGTGGATGGCAATTGCGCTCCACACACCAAAATCGTATTGGCTCATGTTGAGCAAGTGACCCAGTGCGGGGAATAAAAACAGCGCGACTGAGTTCAGCACAAACACACAGGCTAACGCCGTTGCGGTTTGATCGTTGCGCGCATTGATGGCCGGCGCCACTGCGGCAATAGCGCTGCCACCGCAAATAGCGGTACCAGAGGCAATTAAATGGCCTGTAATCTGATCAAATTTCAGCGCACGGGTGAGCAGAAAACCAAGGCTGAGGGTAAAAAAGATTGAGCCTACAATCAGGCCAAAGTTGTGGGTGCTCGCTTCTATCGCCGCGTTTAAGTTAATCCCAAACCCTAAGCCGATGATCGAATAAGACAGGAGTTTTTTGGTGAGCGCGGCGATATCCCATTGCACTGGTACCCAGCCAAGGCTGGCTAAGGTAAAACCTAACACTAGCGCCATAGGGGATGAGATAAAAGGCGTAAGACAGAATAAGCCTACACAGATGAAAATAATGCTATGGCGCTTGTTAAATTGGTGTGATGTCGAGAATAAATTCATAACGCCTTAGGGGGAGCGATACTGTCTGATCATGCTCACTATAAATCTTCACGCTAAGTAACTGATATTAAATTACTCTCAGTTTCAATTAATTATGGCGGCAGATGTTTGGGAGCATTATAGCGGTGAGTATTCGCTTCAATAAAATCAATTAAACTTATCTTGCTAGTCAGTTTTATTGACTTAAAGAGGGAGGCGTAGGAGCAAAGAGGTAAATCAGAGGAGATGAACATAACTCAGTTCATCTCCTCTACTAGATTGTAACTGCTAGATTATAAAGAATGATTTTATAAATTTACTATACTTTTCAAACTGTAATCGCTGCCATCTTTGGCTGTGAATTGCTTCTCTAGCGTGTCGTTGGCGCTGGACATTCCTGCGTGCAACAGACTTAGCCAATGGCGTGATGCGGCTGAGCGTGATTCTGGTGTTCCTGCCACCATATTTAATGGTGTCTCGATTTGGATATCCTCCAGATTAGCCACATCTCTGGTGCCTATCATGCCATTGCGATCGAAACTGAGCTCAACATGGCAACCTTGATCCTGTAACACTACGGCGCTGGGTGAGTCTTTCGTTCCACCAAAGGCGACAAATTGTTTTGGCTGACGTAAACCACTGTGACTGCCATCGACAAAAAATGCTAAGAGATGTTGGTAGTAGACGACATAGCTACTGACATCTTGATGTGAGCCAGAGTTGAGCGGAAACACTCGGTCAAGAAACTGTTTTGCGTTGGCGATCTTCTCGTGTTCTGCAACATTCACTTGGGCCACGGCAAATACTTCTTCTGCGATGAGACTGTTTAGATTCGATTGGATCTGGTTGCTCTTGATAATTGACATATTCATCGCTCGTTCCTCTCACTCTTTCAATTTAAACATTTAGGGTTTTGATTTAACTTTTGGCCTATCGAAGTTTGTCTTCAATTTAGTTTGTCCACTTTGAGTACTTGCCCACTTCAAGTGTGAGTGGTTAAGCATTTCTTACATCGGAATGGCTTAGCTTGTTCGCATTAGCCTTTCCTTGATTGCTTGATTTGTAGTCTAGTCTTTTTTTGACTACAATTTCACAATAAAAATTTTACAATGTGAATTTTACAAAATGCGCAATGACCAGAGCTTAATGAGAAAATCACACTTCCTCGGGACGAAAATACGTAACCTACGGAAACGTAATAACTTAACGATGGAAGATTTGTCTGCTCGTTGTATTAGAGTCGATGCGGGTAGTGCGCCTTCTGTGTCATATTTGTCGATGATCGAACGCGGAAAGCGTGTGCCAAGTGCTGCCATGTTGGCTGTCATTGCCGCAGTTTTTCAAAAAGAGGTTGATTGGTTCCTTGATGATGCGCCTGAAGAAAGCGCCATTACGCCAGACAAAGGCCGCCGAGGTGGTATTAGTGGTATGGCGCTCGAACCCAGCTTTTTGTTTTCAAATGATATTTTGCAAATTGCAATTCCTGAGATGCTGTCACAAACGGGGATATCTGGTCGGCAGTTTGCCCATTTACTGATCCGTGCCCATCAGGAACATCACCAAAACCATTTTCCCGATCTTGAGCGGGCTGCCGAAGAGGTTGGTCTTAAGCGTATGCCATTGTCATTGGAGGACATGCTGGATATTGCTAAAGGAATGGGGCTTAAAATCAAATGGATAGATAGTGCTCCACAGGAGGTGATTGATGAAGTGGGCGGAAGTTCACGCCAATTAGTGACTTCCTATATCGAGCCGCCTAGTACCATTTACGTCAATAAAGTGCTTAAAAATCGCCCCAGTCGGCTCAAGTATGATCTCGCCGTCCATATAGGTCATTGTGTGTTGCACAATAAGGACGGCTTAAAGAGCGTAATGATTTCCGGTCGCAAATTGGAGGTTGATGAAGAGGTCGGAATGCAGTCCAATACCCTTAATGCGCAGGATATTTTGCATGCGTGGCGCGACTTTGAATCGAGCTTTTTCGCGGGTGCACTATTGTGCCCTAAAGTGCCTTATCGCCAATTGCTCGACCGCCACGGTTATGAGATTGAAGTACATAAGCAACTACAAGTGTCAGCTTCGGTTGCCATGCGGCGCATGACAGTCGTTTCTCCTTATCCCCATTGGCATTATTTCGACGCTTACGCACCAGGAAAACTAAAAGCGGTTTACCGTGGCAATGGTATTCCATTGCCTTGGGGCAATATGCGTTTAGTGGAAGACCCCTGCCAGCATTGGGCAGTATTTAGGATGATCAGCGAGCCGACGGTGGGCACTTCGGCACAGATTTCAATTTTGAATGTCGGCAATGAGCCACGAATTTACTGCTGTGAGTCGATTAAGGTCGAAGATTCGGCGGGTAATCCCCATGTGCTCTGCGCCGGCATTGATTTAAATCCGGCAATTGAAGCCCAAGGTAAGGATGCTTTATCTATTGCCCACGATTTAAAGGATGCCTGCGTTGCCAGCGGTGGTTCAGTTAAGATCCCCAAACACATTAAAAGTGATTTAGTCAGCGTTGCTAAGATCTTAAATATCAATTGGATTGAGCGTGGGATTATAAATGATGCCCGCTTAATTTGCTCTCGCGGCGCAGTGTGTCCTCGCCAACCCAGTTGCTATCAAACTGGCAAGTCCCAGTGTGGTGAGGATTAATTTAAGATCGTTTTTGCTAAGCCCAATCATATCGCAATACACGCTTTTCAGTGTGGCATTGAAATTATGCTTTCTCCTATTGCTTAAATTTATAGGGAGCTAAGGCTTACTATTTCCATCATTAATCAGATTAAAACCTTTCACGATAAATCGACTAAATAGTTATTTCATTTAATAACAATACCTTACTGATTTGTCTGTTTTGTTTAGATCCATTTGTAGCAATACCAATTGCACTAGCATTCGCATTCCTTTAATTTATATAGCCATCTAAACATCTAGGTGTTTTTACGGCTATTGAGGTTTTTATTGTAATAATCAGTACCTTGGTAGATGACGTTGTACAAAAAAGGGAGAGATTACGCTGATGAAGAAGCAGGCATTGTGGGTACTGGATGGTGGCATGGGACGCGAGCTGGCACGGCGAGGGGCGCCATTTCGCCAACCTGAATGGTCGGCGCTGGCGCTGATGGAAGCACCACAGACGGTGCGCGAAGTGCATCAGGCCTATGTGGCGAGCGGTGCCCGTGTCATCACCACCAACAGTTATGCCCTGGTGCCGTTTCATATCGGTGCCGAGCGATTTGCCGCCGAAGGGGAAGCGCTGGCCGCGCTGGCTGGCCAGCTGGCCCGTGAGGTTGCCAATGAGCAACTGGGCTCGGTGCAGGTCGCAGGATCCTTGCCGCCGCTGTTTGGCTCCTACCGCGCCGACCTGTTCGAGGCGGACAGAGTGGGCGAGCTGGCCACACCGCTCATTCGGGCGCTGACGCCCCATGTGGACATCTGGCTGGCCGAAACCATGAGCCTGATTGCCGAGCCGCTGGCCCTCAAGGCGCTGTTGCCACAGGATGGCAAGCCGTTCTGGGTTTCCTTCACCCTGGAAGATGAAGCGCCGGGCTGCGAGCCTGCGCTTCGTTCCGGTGAGCGGGTGGCGGATGCCGTCACCGCACTGGCATCGGCCGGGGTGGACGCCATCCTGTTCAACTGTTGTCAGCCCGAGGTGATCGAGGCCGCGCTGACGGTGGCCGGTGACAGCTTGCAGGCGCTGGGTCGAGGGGATATTCGCCTCGGCGCCTATGCCAATGCGTTTCCTCCCCAGCCCAAGGAGGCGACCGCCAACGACGGGCTGGACGAGATCCGCGCCGATCTTGGGCCGCTGGATTATCTCGGCTGGGCCGAGCGCTGGCGCGCCGTGGGGGCCTCTCTCATCGGCGGCTGCTGCGGCATAGGCCCCGAGCATATTCAGGCACTGGCCAGCCGGCTGCGCTAAGGAGAACACATGAAAGAGAGCAAAATAGGCCTCTGGTCCCTCACTGCGCTGGTGTTCAGCTCCATGGTGGGGGCGGGCATCTTCAGCTTGCCCCAGAACATGGCCGAGGTGGCCGGTGCCCGCGCCGTGCTGATCGGCTGGGGCGTGACCGGGGTAGGTATACTGGCACTCGCCGCGAGTTTTCTCTACCTGTCGCGGCTAAGACCGGATCTCGATGGCGGCATTTACAGCTATGCCCGCGCAGGTTTTGGCGATCTGGTGGGTTTTTTCTCCGCCTGGGGCTACTGGCTGTGCGCCACCATAGGTGTGGTGGGTTACCTGGTGATCGCGTTCGCCGCCCTTGGCAGCTTCGTCGATACCCCTGAACAGATTTGGTTTGGCGATGGCAATACCCTGGCGGCCTTTATCGGCGAGTCCTGCATCCTCTGGGCCGTGCATCTGCTGGTGGCCCGTGGCGTGCAACAGGCCGCTCTGTTCAATCTGGTGGCAACCCTGGCCAAGAGCCTGCCGCTGCTGCTGTTCATCCTGTTCGCCTGCTACTGGTTTGACCCTGTGACCTTTGCGGCGGATCAGGGGGGCAGCACGCTTGCTGTGCCGGTCTCCGAGCAGGTGCGCAACACCATGTTGATCACCCTCTGGGTCTTTACCGGCATCGAAGGGGCAGCCGTCTTGTCGGCCCGTGCGAGGAACAAGCGGGACGTGGGCACGGCCACAGTGCTCGGGGTAGTGCTGGCGTTGCTGCTTTATGTGCTCATCTCGGTACTGGCGCTGGGGATATTGAGTCGCCCCGAGCTCGCTGCCCTGCCCAATCCCTCCATGGCGGGGCTGATGGCCCAGATGACAGGCTCCTGGGGCAAGGTGCTGATCAGTGTCGGCCTCATCGTCTCTGTACTCGCTTCTTACGTGAGCTGGACCCTGTTCTCGGCCGAGGTGCCCTACAGCGCTGCCCGCTACGGTGCCTTCCCAGCCATCTTCCGACGCCAGAATCGCAACGGCACCCCCATAGCGTCGCTGTGGCTCACCAGCCTGACGGTGCAGGGCTGCCTGCTGCTGGTGTGGCTGCTCGGCAAGGGGTATACCAACCTGCTGCTCATCTCCACCTCCATGATACTGGTGCCCTATCTGCTGATCGGCCTGTTCCTGCTCAAGCTTTCCTTGAGTGGTGAGGGCAATGGCCTGATGCGGACAGTGGCACTGGTGTCGAGCGGTTATGGCCTCTGGCTGCTCTATGCCGCCGGTGTGGAATACCTGCTGCTCTCCTTGCTGCTCTACGGGCCGGGCCTGCTGCTGTTTCTCTACAGTCGCCGACAGCTTGGAGACCATCAGCGGCTCAGTGGTCGCGAGCGACTGCTGGCCGGGATAACTCTGGTGAGCCTCATTCCCGCACTCTGGTCATTTGGTTTTTGAATGACAATGGATGGCGATGAGATATTAATCGTCATCTTTTGGGTTTTTTAGCGATAAATGATTGTGGATACCTCACGGATCCCTTGTTCTTATTTATCCTAAATGAATCTTCAATCCTTAATATCTCCCATCATGCTTTAACGGCTACTGAATCGTGGCAGGTTTGTTATCTATATCACATAAAATACAAATGAAAACTATTCGTAATAGTGTTACCGTATGCGTATCCTAAAGACACTACTGAAATGACTATGCGCTTCAATCTACTTCCTCTCGCTACAGCTATTACTTTGGCGTTAAATCCTCTGTCCGTTTTGGCTGAGGAGCAATCTTCTACAGAAACAAAAGATCAGAATATCGAAAAAATTACTGTGATGGGTAAATATACCGTCAGTAGAACCATTGACACTGCCACAGGTTTGGGGCTGTCACTGCAGGAAACTCCGCAGTCTGTCAGCATTATGACGGCTGAGCGGATTCAAGATCAGGCACTCAATACCGTTGTCGATGTTGTTAACAATACCGTAGGTTTATCTTCCTCTAAAACAGATAACGTCCGAAATGGTTTTATGGCTCGTGGTTTTGAGGTGCAGAATTACCAGATAGACGGTGTGCCATTGTCTTGGAGTTTAGGCGGTGATGCGGGTGAGACAGTATCTGATATTTCCTTATATGAACGCGTTGAAGTCGTTCGTGGTGCCACAGGATTATTGACGGGTGCAGGAGATCCTTCCGCGTCTATTAACCTCGTACGAAAGCATGCCGATAGTGCTGAACTTAAGGGCTATGTCGATGTTGCTACGGGTAGCTGGGATAAAAAACAAGTTACTGCGGATGTTTCCAATGGCCTTAACGACAGTGGCAGTGTGCGTGGTCGTATGGTGGCTAAATATGTCAATAGCGATTCCTATCAGGATCTTTATCAAGATCGTAAGACCATTCTTTATGGTGTAGTGGATTCAGACATCACTGAAAACACTATGCTGCGCGTCGGCGGTAGTTACAATAACAATAACCCCAAAGGAGCGATGTGGGGCGCCTTACCCGCAATGTTCAGCGATGGTTCTGCGACAGATTGGGATGTTTCTGCCACAACGGCCGCAGACTGGAGTCGTTGGGAAACCACCAACATCAACTATTTTGCTAATTTGAATCATTATTTCAGTAATGGTTGGCAATTGGTGGCGAACTATAATCGCATGGAATACGAAACTACCACCAAAATGATCTATATGTCCGGTTTGCTGGATAAAGAAACCGGTGCAGGATTAACTGGTCAGCGTTATCACAGCCATGGTGAAAGTAACTCCGATAATTTTGATTTCCAATTGAAAGGGGATTACCAGCTCTTTAACCGTGAGCATCAATTTGTGGCAGGGGCTTTGTACAGCAAACAGAAATCCTATGCTGATACCTATGAGCCTATCCGTGAAGACATGACGGGTTGGGACTCAAAGGTGGTTGAAAACTTTTATGATTGGCGCAGTAACACCTTCGATGAGCCGCAGTGGTCAACGAACGCTAATCGTCAGTTAAATATGGATACTGAACAGAAAGGTTTCTACGCGGCAACTCGGCTGACGATTACAGATGATTTTAAAATCATTGCTGGTGGTCGTATTTCTAGCTGGAATCGTGAAGGGGTCAGCTATGGTACTAGCACTAATTTTGGTGATGATGGTGTATTTGTACCTTATGTTGGCGCACTGTATGACATTAACGAAGAGCATCGGGTTTACGCCAGTTATACTGAAATATTTAATCCGCAGAATGTGACTAATGCCTACGGAGAATATATAGATCCCTTAAAAGGCAAAGCCTATGAAGTGGGTTTGAAGAGCGCTTATTTGGACGATCGTCTACATACTACAGTAGCGCTGTTCAAAATTGATCAGGACAATCTGGCAACGCCAGATGGAACTGTCACCATTGACGGCAAACCAGTGACTAATTACAAGGCTGCTCAAGGTACTGAAAGTACTGGCTTTGAGTTAGAAGTTGTGGGTGAATTTATTGATGGCTGGAATATTTCGGCTGGCTATTCTCAATTCACCGCTGAAGATGCCGAAGGCAGTAAAGTGGAGACCACGAGCCCTCGTAAACAGTTTAAACTCTTTACTACCTATCAGTTTGTTGACCATTTACCTGAGTTGACCGTGGGTGGTGGTGTTAACTGGCAGAGCGACAGTTACTCGCAGAGCGGTGGCGTTGTCATTGAGCAGGAGGCATATTCGCTTGTTAACCTGATGGCTCGTTATAATCTAGCGGAAAATATGGATCTGCAACTGAACCTCGAAAACCTGCTGGATGAAAAATACTATGCCTATATGTCAGCTTCTGGACTTTCATACAGCATATATCACTATGGTACCCCTAGAAATGTAACTGTTAGTTTTAACTATCGTTTCTAAGGTTTACTTGCTGCAAACTGGTGGTCACCTAAGGTTGACCACCAGCCCTCATTTTTACCCATTTGCAATTAGCTAACATTAAGATTTATGGTAAGAGTTAGCCTCACCAATCATTTTTATGAGTACGACTTTACTGGGCTACTTTACTAAGGTGAATAGGTTTGTTTGACCTATGGCTTGCTCCTTTATCACTTGAGAATCCAGCGCCATGGTTATGCTAAGCGCCATGATAGTGATAATTGAAAAACCAAACACTTGGCGAGCCCAGCGTTGGATATCGACGCCGTGGCGATAACCTTTTAATGCCATGGCAAGCCACCACAGGCTGGTGGCGCAGGTGACCGCCATAAAGGCGATACCTGTGTAACCCGCGAGTGGCAACAGTGCACTGACTAAGGCGAACACGGCAATATACAGCACGATATGCAGTTTTGCCTTGGTCATGCCTTCTGCAACCGGCAGCACTGGAATATTGGCGGCCGCATAGTCATTAAAACGGAAAATCGCGATGGCATAGGAATGTGGCATCTGCCATAGACTGAACATCAACAGCAAAATAGCCGCGCCCATGTCCATTTGCCCTGTCACGCTGCAATAGCCAACTACGGGCGGTACTGCGCCCGAGAAGCTGCCAACCAAAGTGCCATACACTGAGTTACGTTTCATGTAGAGGCTATAAACTCCCACATAAACAATGTAACCAATAACGGCAAATAGCAGGGCTAATGCATTGGTAAACAAGGCTAAGATGCTAAAGCCCAACACGCCTAAGGCGAGTCCAAACGCGAGTACGTTACCCACGGCAATTTCGCCCGTGACGGTCACGCGTTTGCAGGTTCGCTGCATCTTGGCGTCGATATCACGGTCAATACAGTTATTGACAGCGCAGCCCGAGGCTACAACCAAGGACAATCCCACTAAGCTCGCCAGCATCAAGACCAGATTTACGTCGCCTTTGGCGGCTAATAAAAAACCGCCAGCAACGGAAATCAGATTCCCGAAAATGATGCCAGGCTTAGTAACCTGCACATACCCTTTGAAGCGAGCTTTCCATTGCGGTGACATAAATCTGTCTTGTATTTGCATAGACTGTTTCTCGTTACATCATCAAAGCGTTGGCTTCGAGTATGATCCATACCGACAGGCCGACTACCATGACAATAATCAGGGCGGTAAACAGGAAGGAGAAGGTATTTACTTTGCCTTCTTTCGAGAAATCTAAGTGCAAGAAGTACTTAAGATGTACCACTATCTGCACTATCGCCATCACTAGCACTAAGCTAAGGGTGGTCGCTTTCTCGAAGTGATGGGTCATTACCGCCCAAAACGGAATGGCGGTTAATACCACTGACAGCACAAAGCCCATTAGATATGACTTAATGCTCGCGGCCAGATCGTCAGTGCCATGGCTAGGCTTATCAGTATGACTATGTGCGCTCATTAAAGTGCTCCTAATAAATACACGACTGTGAATACACAAATCCATACGATGTCGAGGAAATGCCAAAACAAGCTTAAGCAGCTCAGGCGAGTGATGCTGCGGTTGCCTAAACCGGTTTTCGCCACTTCAATCATCATGATCGCCATCCAAATCAGACCTGCGGTTACGTGCAAACCATGCATACCGACAAGGGTGAAGAAGGACGACAGGAAAGCGCTACGTTGTGGGCCATTGCCGTGTTCAATCAGGTGATGGAATTCATAGACTTCCATCCCGATAAACACACATCCGAGGGCGAAGGTGACGAGTAACCAAGCCAAGGTCGCGGCTTTGTTGTGGCGCTTAGCAAAAATCAGCGCCATGCCATAGGTAATACTACTAACGAGCAGGGCGGCAGTTTCAATCAGCACAAAGTCCAATTCGAAAATGTCTTTACCCGAAACGCCACCGTCCGTGTTCATGTAGAGCACAGCATAGGTTGCGAAAACCGAGGCAAACAAAATGCAGTCGGTCATCAGGTAAATCCAAAAGCCAAACAGAGTGTTGCCACTCGTATCATGGTGCTCGTGGTGATCTTCTGCGTGAGCTACTTCTAAATCTGCTGGGATTGCAATACTCATATCAGCCCCTTACTACATTGTTTAAGTGGGCATTTTCAATGCGAGCCACTTCATCGGGTTGCACGTAATAGTCGACGTCATTGTTATAGGCACGGAATAAGAACACGATAAACGTGCCCACTAAGCCCACAATGGCTAACCACAGGATGTGCCAAATAGCGGCAAAACCAGCGGCAGTGATCCCCAGCGCCATTAAGATACCGCTTGGGGTATTTTTCGGCATATGGATAGCTTGGTAGTGTTTTTGACGTTGATAAGCCACGCCTTTTTCTTTCGCATCGGTAAAGGCATCAATATCAGCAACCTGTGGCAGCTTAGCGAAGTTATAGAACTGCGGTGGAGAAGCGGTTGACCACTCTAAAGTATGACCATTCCATGGATCGCCTGTGGTGTCGCGGTTTTGGTCGCGGTCACGGATACTCACATACAGTTGGATAAACTGCAGAATGATACCGACCATGATGATGCAAGCGCCCACAGCGGCTAAGTAGATCCACAGGTTCCATGCTGGGTTATCCGTATGGCTAATTCGGCGCGTCATACCCATAAAGCCCAATACGTACAGCGGCATAAAGGCTACATAGAAACCGATTTGCCAACACCAGAATGACGCTTTACCTAAACGTTCATTCAAGTGGAAACCTGTCGCTTTAGGGAACCAGTAAGCAAAGCCTGCTAAGTAACCAAATACAGCACCACCAATAATAGTGTTATGGAAATGCGCGATTAAAAACAAACTGTTATGTAGAACGTAATCGGCACCCGGTAAGGCTAGTAACACACCTGTCATACCGCCTATGGTGAAAGTCACCATAAAGCCTAGCGTCCATAACACAGGTACCGTTAACCTTAGGCGGCCACGGTAGATAGTGAACAACCAGTTAAACAGTTTCACCCCGGTTGGAACGGCAATCACCATAGTCATCACCCCGAAGAAGGCGTTGACGTTGGCACTTGAGCCCATAGTGAAGAAGTGATGTAACCAAACGATGAAACCTAAAATTGAAATCGCACCGCTCGCCCACACCATAGAGGTGTAACCGAACAAACGCTTAGCCGTAAAGGTTGAGATCACCTCGGAGAAAATACCAAAAGCAGGCAAAATCAGGATGTAAACTTCAGGATGTCCCCACGCCCAAAATAGGTTGATATACATCATGGCGTTACCGCCACCGTCATTGGTGAAAAAGTGGAAATCCATATAACGGTCGAGCGTTAACATGGCTAACACGGCGGTTAAGATAGGGAATGACGCGACGATCAAAATGTTCGCCCAAGTACAAGTCCAAGTGAAGATTGGCATTTGCATCAGCTTCATGCCTGGGGCACGCATCTTCAGTACGGTGGCGATAAAGTTCACCCCGGTTAAGGTCGTCCCTATGCCCGAAATCTGCAGTGCCCAGATATAGTAATCGACCCCAACCCCCGGACTGTAAGCCAGCTCTGAGAGTGGTGGATACGCCACCCAGCCTGTCTTAGCAAATTCACCTAAACCCAATGAAATATTGATCAGCACAGCGCCAGAGGCGGTCAGCCAGAAGCTGAGGTTATTCAAGAAGGGGAAGGCAACGTCGCGTGCGCCAATCTGCAGCGGCACTACTAAGTTCATTAGACCTATCATAAATGGCATCGCCATAAAGATAATCATGATCACGCCGTGGGCGGTGAAGATCTGGTCGTAATGTTCAGGCGGCAGATAACCTGCTGCGCCGTTGGTGGCGAGTGCTTGCTGGGTACGCATCATAATGGCATCGGAGAAGCCACGAATGAGCATCACTAAAGCCAACACTATGTACATGATACCGAGGCGTTTATGGTCAACTGAGGTTAACCAATTATTCCAGAGTAGGCTCCATTTTTTGTGTTTAGTGATCAAGGCTGTGATATACAAACCTACCACTGCGACGACCGCTAGGGTCACCATGATGATGGGCTCGTGATACGGAATCGCATCTAAGCTTAATTTACCGAGAAATGACATGATTACTCCGCCTCCACTTTATGAGTGGATGAGTGCTCTGTAGATGAAGTGTCAGAATGGGTTGAGCTTGCCGTGTCGGCCATTTTCTGTGCGTTTGGCATAGCCTGTTCGCTTGCCATATGCGCCATATCGTGGTGCATGCCAGCCATGTTGTGGTCGGCACCCATGTGTTGCATTCCTTCGTGACCTTTCATGCCCTCATGTGAGTCCATGTGCATGTATTGCATCACGATTTGGTCAAACATCCCTTTGCTGACTGAGCCAAAGTATTCAACCGGATGGTATTCACTCGGTTTAGCCAGTGTGGCGTAGGCCGCTGAGTCCAATGTCTTGCCCTGTTGTTTTAACTTGGCAACCCATGCATCGAAGTCGGCAGGTGTCTGGGTGGCAATCGCTTTAAACTTCATGCCCGCAAATCCGGCGCCGCTGTAGTTAGCTGAGATACCGTCGAAGGTGCCGGGCTCGTTAGCGATCAAATGCAACTTAGTGGTCATGCCCGCCATAGAATAAATCTGGCTGCCTAACTGAGGGATGAAAAAGGAGTTCATCGCAGTGTCAGAGGTGATCTTAAAGTTCACCGGCACATTGGCTGGGAACGCCAACTCATTGACCGATGCCACGCCTTGTTCTGGGTAAATGAATAACCATTTCCAGTCCAGCGACACCACTTCAACCGTGACGGGTTTCGCTTCATGTTCTAAAGGTTTATAGGGGTCAAGATCATGGGTCGAACCCCAAGTGATCACACCTAGCACTATCACGATCACAATCGGCACTATCCACACTACGGTTTCAATCGCCGTTGAGTGTGCCCATTTAGGCGCATAGATTTCCTGATCACGGCCATCGCGGTATTTCCACGCGAAGTACAATGTCATGGCAATCACAGGGATAACGACAATGAGCATGAGTAGGGTGGCGACGATAATCAGGTGTTTTTCATCGATACCGATTTGGCCCTTAGGGTCCAACACACCGCCATCACAACCCGCGAGCATGAGTGCTACTGCCGCGATTGCTGCTTTACTTAATTTTCGAATTAACAAAGGAAGATTCCTCTAACCCTAAGGTTTACAACGCTGCCAAGCGTTAATCGGCAGTCGCACTAAGCGGCGTTATCTGAGCGTAAATCCTGAGACCCAAGAGGCATGACACAAAAATATGCCGCCATCCCGAGGCAAATCGAAGATCCGCTTTCAGCGCTTAATGCTTAATTTGAGTTTAAAAACAGAGGGTTAAAATGGCGGAGCACGACAACCGTGGGCAGTATGTTCGAGGGATTTTAGCCTTGGGGGTGCTAAAAGGCGTGAAGTGTTAGTTAAATCAAGATGATTGAAAAATTTGAAGCAGCAGTCGATTAAATGCCATAACTGCAGAATAACGAGGGGATGGAGTAATAACAGGCCGAGCAAACTGGCGCCGATAAACTCGGCTAAAAAGCTATCACTGAATACTAGCAGTTCGCCTATATCGACATAACCACCAATCAATATTGATAAAAGATCAACGATAGGCAGAACAAACAATACCCCAAAAAACAGGATAAGGTTTGTCATGCTAAAGTTGGTGAACCTGATCATCAGATTCAATCTTTCAGCAATAAATTGGCTAAGAGCTAATTTCAATTAATGAGTCCGGTTGAACGGGAAAAAGAGTCAGTTGGCAGAACAAAAAATATTCAGCATGCAACTTTTTTATGCGACGGGAGGATACCAAGAAGCGACGAGTGAATGAAAGTAGATCACCTATCTAAGGCGACATTTATATTAAAAAAACCTTAATTAAAACCAACTTGAAACATTTTATGTTAATAATTAACCAAATATAAACCTGTTAAGGTCTCAAAAATGCGCGAAAGTGTGACATTAGGCATTCGTTGGTTGTGGTGAAGTGACTTATCCATCAGCATGACAGTGCTACACTGTTATGCCATGCGCCAAAAAATTATAGCGAGTCTGAAATCATCGGAGCAGTGCTAGCTTGAGGTTGATTTGGTTAATAGGGCATGATGCACAATAGAACAGTATGCATATCAGCATAAAGGGATTGAATATCAAATCGTTTACTCACTCTCTTAGGGTTAATTTTCTCATAACCTTAGCCTATGTCGTTGTAGGGAAAATAGGTTTAATGATTGCCTTACCGCCTGGATATTCGGCGGCAATTTGGCCTGCGGCAGGGATAGCCATTGCCGCTTGTATTTTATGGAAAGAGTACACTCCTTGGATTGGGGTTTTTATTGGATCTTTTCTCATTAATGCCAATATGGGAGGATTTGTTCACTGGAGTTGGCTACCCGTTGTTATCGCTATGGGTTCCAGCATTCAAGCAATATTAGCCGCCAAAATGATGAGTCGAATCGATCATCTTGTCACCTTAGATAGTCCTCATACTGTTATCAAATCCTGTCTGGGTCTCGCGTTAACCTGCATAGTCGCAACGGTTTGTGGCAACCTTGCTTTAGTTATCAGTGGCACTATCCCACAGTCTGACTTTCTCGAAAGCCTTGTTAATTGGTGGATGGGAGACTTACTCGGTGCGATCATTTTTATCCCATTGACTATGTTAGTGTTCGACAAACGGGATATTTGGCGATCCCGTCGTATCCAAACGGGGATACCGATGTTTGTGGGATTTTTATGTTGCGTAGGGATTTATAGCTATTCCGATATGAATCAAAGGCAGCAATTACAGGATAAATTTGAGATCCAATCGAATGCGATCATCAGCCGTATTGAAGGTTTTCAAGATGCCAATTTGCAGCGAATTATTGCATTAGCCAGTTTGTTTGATAATAGCGAGCAAGTTTCTGTCGACGAGTTTATACAGTTTGGTAAGCGTACGTTGTTACCCACGGATGGTGTCCATGCGTGGGTATGGGCACCTCTTGTTGCCGCAACAGAACAGGAAAGCTTTGAGATTGCGGCAAGTGCGGCGATCTCTGGTGCTTATAATGTGAAGCGTCCACAAAATTGGCAAGTTAATACCGATGGTTGGTTAGTGCCTGTTATGTATATACAGCCACTCGCCAACCATGAAGCCGTGTTGGGAATGGATCTAAATAGCGAGCCTATTCGGGCTGCTGCGATTGCAAAAGTCAGAACCACCCAAGCCCCTGTAATGACGGCTAAAGTCCAATTAGCGCCGGATTTCACAGGTCCTAGCGGTACTTTGTTATTTGCACCAGTGTTTGATCGCTTAGGAGAAATAGCGGGTTTTTGTACAGCCGTTATCGACTTACAACAGATCATCAATGAAGTTGAGCAAGTACAGGGATTGCAGTGGAAGCTTATTGATATGAGTGCGGGCGGGTCTTTGCTCTACTCAAATACAAACAAAGATTTCCCAATATTTTCGGACTATATATTTAGCGATAAGAATGGGCATTTTTTTCAAGCTAATCTAATGTTTGCCGATCGCCATTGGCACATAGTGCTTTACCAGTCCTATACGATGCTAATGGGCGATACCTTTAGTTTGTCGTTGCTGATGTTGCTCCTTGCCTTTACAACCTGTGCAGTTATCGGAGGTTTGACCTTAGTGTATTCCGGTGAGCACCATCGGATTGCAGAAAAAGTGCAAGAAAAAACCATGGCGCTGTCTAAAGAGATAGCACGTAGTCAGGCTTTCCAAGCCACCTTAGTTGAAAGTGAGCAGCGATATCGAAACTTGTTTGATAAAGCCCCTGTGGGGCATGTGCTGAAACAAGTGGACAATGGTCGATTTGTCGCCATTAACCAAGCCTTTACCGATATTACGGGTTACTCACTCGATGAACTTAATCAACTCGATCCTTGGGAGTTAACCCCCAAGCGCTATCAATTAAGTGAAGCTGAGCAATTAGAACGCTTAAAGCAAACTCGCCGTTATGGCCCTTATCAGAAACATTATCTACACAAGAACGGGCAATCAGTGGCAGTTCGCCTCAATGGTGCTTTGGTTACAGGTGCCAATGGTGAACAACTTGTGCTTTTTATTGTGGAGGATATTACCGAGCAGGAACGTACTGTTGCTAGAGTGAATCTGCTCGCGCAGGTATTCCAGCAGAGCGGTGAGGGCATCACGATTATAGATGCCAATGACATTATTGTGGATGTGAACACCGCGTTTTCCCAGATCACGGGTTATTCACGAGAGGACATTATTGGTAAAAACTGCCGCTTTTTAGAGGCTAAACGTACGGATAAAAGTATCGATCCTCAAGTCCGTGCAGCCCTCGAACAAACGGGATTCTGGCAGGGCGAGGTATGGGATAGACATAAAGACGGTTACGATTTCCCCAAATGGTTGATGATGTCCGTCGTGCGTGATGAATCAGGCGCAGTTAGTCATTACATTGGGAGTTTTACCGATATTAGTGAACGGAAAATGAGTGAGGAACGGATCCACTTTCTCGCTCACCATGATTCCCTAACATTGTTGCCTAACCGCCTGAGTTTACAGTCGAGTCTTGAAATTGTCTTCGGCGAAGCATTGGCCTCACAAAGCCAAATAGCGGTCATGTTTATCGATATGGATCATTTTAAAAATATTAATGACACCCTAGGACATCATGTGGGTGACCAATTATTGCTTGAAGTGGCGCGGAGATTAAAAAATATTGTTGATAATAATGACATTGTTGCGCGCTTAGGTGGGGATGAATTTGTAGTGGTATTGTCCGATACCAACCACGATGAAGTGGCGAGTTTAGCTGAAGCACTGCGTAGTGGCCTTAGCCAAACCTATATCATTGACAATAATTCTTTGCACTCTTCTCCCAGTATTGGCATTAGCCTATTTCCGACTGATGGCAATACTGTCGAAGCGTTAATGAAAAATGCGGATATGGCGATGTACCGCGCAAAAGCGGCTGGACGCAATAACTATCAATTCTTTACAGCGGCAATGAATACCTTGATTACCGAACGTCAACATATTGAAACGGGATTAAGGCAAGTACTGGCAAATGAAGAACTGCAATTACATTACCAGCCACAAATCGATATTCGTACAGGACAAGTGGTGAGTGTTGAAGCCCTAGTGCGTTGGCAGCATCCCGAGTTTGGTCTTATCTCACCAGATCGCTTTATTTCGATAGCAGAAGAAATTGACATGATTATTCCTATCGGCCAATGGGTACTTGAAACGGCGATGGCACAACTAGCCGCTTGGCGTGCCGCGGGAGCGACAAGACTTAGAATGGCGGTAAATTTATCGGCACACCAATTGCGGAAAGACACGATTGTTGCCGATATCACCAATGTTTTGCTTAAGCATCAACTTGGTAAGGGGGCGTTAGAGTTAGAAATCACCGAAAGTGTTGCTATGCAATACCCTGAGCAAAATGCACGTTTATTGGCGGAACTGCGCCAACATGGTATTGAGCTGGCTATCGATGACTTTGGTACAGGTTATTCTTCTTTATCTTATTTAAAACTTTTACCCCTAGACAGGCTCAAACTTGACCGTTCCTTTGTAAAGGATATTGAGACCGACCCTAACGATGCAGCCATTAGTGCTGCGACTATTTCTATGTCACATGAATTAGGGCTAACGGTTGTTGCTGAGGGTGTCGAAAATGAAGCACAACTCGTTTTGTTATCGAGTATGGGGTGTGATTTAGTGCAGGGATATTATTTCAGTAAACCCTTGCCAGCCGAAGAATGTTTCCGTTTTATTCAGCGTAACTTATAGCCTTGGTTGGCGCTACCTAACCATAGGCTATACTTGAGCATATAAGTTTGTGCTCGTTAATGTGCTAAGGATGGTTATATGCAAGTTATCTTCACTAAAGGAACTCAGCGTTATGGTCAGTTACGTTGTGTGCGTATGGATGGCAGTGCGACAGAAACTAAAATGCCTGAGCAGGGGATTGCACCCCACGATATGATTCACTATGTGGTTGAAAAACGGCTACAGATCCAAGGGGCCTTTTTTTCACAGGTGAAAGCCGGTGCAAATATCAGTTTTACACTTGAGCATAATCAAGCCTCCCGTGCTGTTACCAATAACGCTGAGATATGGCAAGTTGAGTCTATCGTTGAAACCTTGCAGTCCTTGCTGTGGCCGGGTGATACGCCGACCTACGACGAGTTTATTTATCTGTTAGAGCAGGCTAGCAGCAGCCGTAAGCTGGCGCTCCCCCAAATTAGCGAAGTGGATTTTGATCATATTCTTAACGAAATTATGGATCTGACAGTCGAATGGCAAGGCTTAGGTGAAGGCCAGTCGCTAACCTTAAAGTTTTAACCTAAAAGCACGTTTTATCGTGCTTTTAGGCTTAGGGCTATGGCCGACTAATTTGGCCATTCATATTACTCTCTATTACGGCGTTCTTGGCTTTGGGTCGATCTGCCTTTATTTTGATCTACAGCGCGAGTCGCCTGCATATTCTGGTTTTGGCGTGGTTCACTCTGCCTCACTTTAACTTCCTCACGTTGTCTTGGCACCGATTGTCTCGGTTGTTCCATGCGTTGTGGTTCAGACCGTTTAATCTCTTGGCGTGGGGATTCCACTCTTGGTGTTATAGCCCGTGAGTTTTCCTGTCGTTGTGGCTGCGATCTTTGCTGATCAAGATTACGGGGTTGTGACTCCCTAGTTTGGTATTGTTTTTGTTGTATATTCTTGTTGGCCTGCATTTGTTTTGCTTGGGCATCACTGCGCTCCCTTTGAGTATGCACAGGATCACTACGTCCCTTAGTCGCGGGCATTTGTTCCGCATTGGCTGAGCGCCGCTCTTTTAACTCTGCCTTAGTATTCTGATAAGTTGGAGCGCGGTTATCACGCTCGCGATTGTTGTAATTGTGAGTCTCTTTATTATTCCAGTCCTTATTGTCTTGGCGATTATGTCGTAAATCTTGGTTAGACTTTGAATATTGGCTGGTAGCGTGCTGAGCACTGCCGCTGGAGTGTGAATCGCGGCCACGATACTTGCTATCGGCATAGTAGCGTTGCTTAACAACAGGATTATGATAAACCACTCCACGTCTATGTTCTGGCTTATGTTTCCATGGTTGTGCACCGTGGCTAACACTGTATCTTTCCCGTGGGCGGTAGTGATGTGAATGCCTGTGATCTATCACTACCACTCTATGGCGATGCCAGTGGAAGGAACTGAAAAAGTAGTTAAAGGAAATATGAATACCAGGTGCCCAGTAAAAATGGCTATGGCTTGGACGGTAAGGATAGCCAGCATAACCACTAAACTCCCAGTAAACGGGTGGATAAGCCACACCCCATCGCCAAGTGCCATACACCACGCGAGGATCATAATAGGGGACGTATACAATTTCCCGCCTTACGGGTTCTATGATGATGTGATTATTGGCTCTGGTGATGGCCATATTATCCATATTAGCAAGACTATTGGCTTTATCTGCCTGTTGTCTAAGAGATTGAATACCATTCATTACTTGGCCTTCATCTTCAAGGAATGCTTCACCTAATCTTTGCGTCCAGTCGAGATCGTCACTCATTTTTTGTAATACAACGGGGAAAGCCAATAGTGCTTTTACGCTAGGATCCCAATCCTTGTCTTCAGCCTGCGACATTATCTGGTCGAGTGATAATTTAGGGCGTTGTGCTAGCCAGCGTTGTGCCTGTACGACTTCGAGTGGATAAGTCGAGGCGATAAGAATGTGCGTCAACAAGCTATCGGGGTACAGTGCGATAGGCGCTAACATTTGTTCGAGCTCGGCTTGGCTTACCGACGCGCTTGAACCTTGGCTTACGGATACGCCAGCGGCTTGAGTTGTGGGCGTGAAGGGCAGAGCAAATAATACTGCCGATAACACTAGCCAATTCCATCGATGTAATCTGTTCATGGTTCGCTCCAATAATCCTATGTGAGGATGTTATTGGCATCATAGGCGTTTGAATATGAACATAAGCTGAAAATGTTTTAAGGCTTTATAGGGAGAATTTAAAGGAGGGGATTTAATGTATCATTTTGAAACTAATAGATTAAATAGAGTGCACAAAACTCACGCTAAATTTGGCCCCACCTAAGGTTTCTGAATGCGACACTGAAATTCTGCCATTATAGCTGTCGACTAAATCTCGAACGATCGCAAGCCCTATACCATTACCTTGGCGATAGGAATCTGCTCGAATTCCACGTTCAAATATTTGATTTTTCAATGATTCACTGATTCCGGGGCCATCATCTTCTATGCAGATCTGCAGTTGATAGGCATCACCCGTTACAGTTAATTTAACAGTGGATTTTGCCGCTTTACAGGCGTTGTCGAGTAAATTGCCCAACATTTCAGTGAGGTCAGCGTCATCCCCCTTGAATACTGCTTGTTCGGCAATTTCAGAATGGAGATGGATTTGCGGCTCTTGATAAATTTTAGCCAAAGTACGCAATAGCTTAGCCGCCACCTCATCGACGCGGATCCCTAAATGCCAGGAGGCTGCTGCTGCCGTTTGAGCACGTTTCAGTTGGTGCCCAATGATTCTGCTTATCACCGACACTTGTTCACTCGAGGCTTCGCTTAAATCAGCTTGGCTTTTGATCACTGCGAGCGGTGTTTTTAGGCTATGGGCAAGATCGGCTAAGGCATTACGATAGCGTTTTCGCTGGGTTTGTTCGGTATTGAGCAGAATATTGAGTTGGCGTGCAACTGCTTGTAACTCCGTGGGGTATTGGCTACTTAACTGCATTGATTTACCTTGTTCAACCTCGTGCAGCTCTTGGGTAAAACGTGCTAGCGGGCGTAGCGTCCAGAGTAACCAACTTAACTGGAATACCAGCATGACTAACATCAGGATCAACAACCAAGTCCAAAGCTGCTGATTAAATTGGTCAATTTGCTGCTGGAATTCTTGTTCGTCTTTAATGATGTGGATGGTTACAGGTACGTTCTGATTTTGGCTGGCAAAGCTAACGCTAAAACTGTAAATCCAATGGGGCAGATCGGCGAGCTTGATTTGCTCAAATGTACTTTTGCCCATGTCGGGAATCGTAAAATATGCCGGAGGAGTGATGCCCATAAAAGATTGTGAATGCCATACAATACTTTGTTTGCCATTGAGATCTTGTGTGGTTGCTATGGCGTAGAGCCCTGATTGAATGAGATTAAAGCGATTTTCTAACACTAATTCAGGAATGGAGATCTGCGTATTTTCCACTTCTGTTACTGCGAGTATTGAGTAAACATAGGCACTGAGTTCATTTTTTGCGGCACTTTTCACTTGCTCGGTAAAGGCATCATTTAAGCCGACACCAATCAAAGGTAATAGCACTAAAATAAACAGTAGTGAACTGGCAACTAACCGAGCCTTAAGGGAGTTTATCACTTGCCATGCTAAAGAAGAGTTACTCATCTGCACTGGATTCTGGTGCTAATATTTTGAGTCGATAACCTTGTCCCCGAAGGGTTTCTATCAGATTGTATTGGTTATCTGGGTCGAGTTTTTTACGTAAGCGACGGATAAAAACTTCGATGACATTAGAGTCGAGATCAAAATCCTGATCGTAAATATGTTCAGTGAGCACAGTTTTAGATTTCACTTCACCCTGATGTAGCATTAAAAATTCGAATAGCTTGTACTCAGAGCCGCTAAGGTTGATCAATTCATCCCCTTTACGGATTTCTAAACTGCTGGTGTTGAGGCTAAAAGGGCCGTTATAAACCAATGGGCTGGCCTTACCTGCCGAACGACGGATTAAGGCTTTTAGTCGCGCAACCAGCTCTTGGGGATGGAAAGGTTTAGTGAGGTAGTCATCTGCCCCAGCATCGAGTCCTTCCACTTTATCTTGCCAACTGTCCCTTGCCGTTAAAATAAGGATGGGAAAATCGCGCTCTTTTTGACGGACGCTGCGAATTAAACTGATGCCATCGAGTTTAGGTAAACCTACATCGATAATTGCAGCATCATAGTTACATTCGAGTGCTTGAAATAATCCTTCTTCGCCATCGCTTGCAACATCAATGCTGTAATGGGCATCAAGCAGATGCTGTTTTAAGTTAGTTTGTAGCTCTAGATCATCCTCGACTAATAGCAAGCGCATGGTTAGTTCCTCGATACTCTGCCCGTTGCGGCATCTACTGATACTGAAAACACTTGACCATTAGGATCGAGAATTTTGACGCGATAACCCGAACCACTTGATTGTACGCTCAATATTTTGCCTTGATATTGGCGCTGAGCCATAGCAACGGCTTGGTCTGGACTATTAACGGCTAAACGGCGCTGTTCATTCTGCACGCCTTGGTTGCGAGACTGATTGCGATCGGTGCGTTTATCATTTGCCGCCATACTGCCAAAGGAGGCACATAAGCAGACGATCAGTGCCAATGTCATACCAAGTTTCATATTCGTTACCCGCGAATGTTCAGCGATCTTAAATTAATGAGCTACAGAGATAGCCTATCGAGTCGACTAAGCATACCCCATCACTATAGAGATCCGTCAATTGGTTAGCGTAATTCCTGTGGAATTATCGTTGGCAATTTCCTTTGCTAACGGGCTGAACTCAATATCAGTTAGTCAGTCTTATCCTATGCCTAGGCATTTAGGTGGGTTCAGTTTAGACAGTGTTATCCATGGCAGATGAATTGGGGCTGAACATATTAGTAAGCCACCTTTTAGCTACATTTAGGCATTTTGTGATTACTGTGGCTGTGGTCGACATCTTGCTATCGAATGTTCAGCTTATGTTCACTTTCATTGCACTTTAATGTCTCCAATTTGAACGGATTATCCATGGGGTCTTCAAGATGAACATACTTAACAGGCAAATAGTGGCAACAGGATCCAGAACAAGTTTATTTAAGCTAACAGCAATGACTTTACTGTTTTTGGGATCTGTTAACGTCCATGCGCAATCCCGTGATGGTGAGTCGTTAATGCCTATAGCGCCCTTTTCTGCTGCAAGTATTGGTATTGCTAAAAAAGCCGATGATGCTGAGCAAGCGGCATTTCAGGAGCAGCAAGCCTTAGCGTTACTGCAACAAGCTGCTCCCGCGAACAATGTAGGAGATGCTGCCGCCGCGGTGGTTAAATCGCTTGCACCCAGTTTATCGTCAAAGGCTGGAACGACAAAAAAAGTACAGCTTGTTGGCGCAAAACCTATGACGCGTGACCAAGTGATAGCCCAGTATGAGAGTCAATCTATCCCCCGTTCAAGTGCCGAGACTGAGAATCCCTATCGCTCGCCTGTGTACCATAGCTTTTCGATTTTTGATGCCAGTAGTCGTTTGTTCGAAGATTTTGACTATGATGGTTTTTATCAAACATTTAGTGTGACTTTTGATGTGGATGTTTACGGTAGTTATCTTAATGAAAGAGCCGATCTATTTGCGGAGCTCTATCTTAGCCGTAATGGTGGCCCTTGGGTGCGGTACTACACCACAGATGTATTTACTATTTATGGCGATTCAACTCGGGATGATTATGAAGTGTTGACGACGCTTTATACGGGCTATGCAACGGATCACTACGATGTGTTAATTGATGTTTATGAGGTAGGTTACAGCGATATCGTTGCAACCATTAGTGCCGACGAGATAGATGGTCTGTATGCACTACCGCTGGAAAGTAGCGATCGAGACAGGGGGCCAGACATTATCGTTGTCGAAGAAAGTGGTGGCGCTGTTTCTGGATATATCCTGTTATTCATAGGCTTATGTGGTGCGCTACGGATGAGTCGAGGTCGAACATAATCACTCCTTCTTTATCTCGGTATTTATCTTAGGTAAATAGGGCTAGTATGGGTAAGCTATTTTAACTAAAGGAAGAGACAAATGATTGCTCAAGGTCAAGCATTACCCGCAGGTACGTTAAGCCAACAGACTAAAGATGGCACGGTAAATCACAAAGTTGCCGAACTGTTCGCGGGGAAAAAAGTCGTACTGTTTGCCGTGCCTGGTGCGTTTACTCCAACGTGTTCTGAAGCGCATTTACCTGGCTATGTGGTATTAGCCGATCAATTTAAAGCTAAGGGCGTGGATTTGATTGCCTGTGTTGCTGTAAACGATGCCTTTGTGATGAAAGCGTGGGGCGAGGCTCAAAATGCCTCTGAATTAATGATGTTAGCCGATGGCGATGCCAGCTTTACTAAAGCTTTAGGGCTAGAGATGGATACAGCGGGTTTCGGCGGTATACGTTCGCAGCGTTATGCCATGATCATCGATAATGGCGTGGTAACATTGCTAAATGTTGAAGCACCGAAGTCATTTGAAGTGAGTAAAGCCGAAGTGGTTTTAGCAGCGCTGTAAGCTAAGTATCTATACTTAGTTTCTATACTTAACTGGTTAAAGAGTCAAAAGGGAGTCTAATCTAGGCTCCCTTTTTATATTTAAGCGGCTCGCAAATGGGGTGGTGCTTTAGTTTGATTGGCTATTCCTAGGCTAGTCTCAATATCTTCTACACTCTGCTGTACTTCTTGGGCGATGACGTCACTCTGTTGTGAACTGGTCTGCGCCTGTTGCCTTAAATTATCCATAGTACGTACAAATTCATCGAGATAATCGACTTGCTCTTTGGCGTTGAGCGAGCCTTGTTTGGCGGTATTAGCCATTTCACTGGCTTGGTTTTGTACTGTTTGCGCCACTTGCCACAGGCTCTGAGCCCGCAGTTTTTGGCTGCTGGTGGCCTGCGCTATGCCATCGACACTCTCACTGAGCGCATGATTCGATTGGGTCAGTTGCTGCAGAATCTTCACGATTTCGTTCAAGGATGTTTGAGTGCGTTGGCTTAAATTACGTACTTCGTCGGCGACGACGGCAAAACCGCGGCCTTGTTCACCAGCCCTTGCCGCTTCAATGGCAGCATTAAGGGCGAGTAAATTAGTTTGTTCAGCAATATTACTAATCACATCAATGATTTTTGATACATCAGTGACAGAGGTATTTAAACTTTCGAGGGAGGCATGGCATAGCCCGACCGCAGTTTGAGTCTGCTCGGTTGCACTGAGTACCGCTTCAGCTTCAGTTTGGCTCGATTGCATTTGGCGCATTGTTTCTGCGGCGCTATTTTCCACGAGGGCTGAGGTATGGCTGACTTCATTGGCGAGGCTGCGGATATGTTCAGTTTGTGTTTGAGTTTCTGTCACTATCGTCTGTGTATTTTCGGTATGCACAGAGAGTTGGTTGATCCGTGCAACCAGTTGACGCAAGGACTGTGAAACTTTAGTTATCTGCTGGCGTTGTGTTTCATCTTCCAATTCAAAGCGTTGTAATAATTGATTAAAGTGTCCCGCGATTTGCCCTGTTTCACAACGTCTATTGATATCTAATCTCTCACGACTGTTCGCTTCGCTTAATTTCATAAAGGCTTGATTAAGGCGTTTAAGCGGTTTCACAACGCGATTTTGTTGCAGGATTAAATAGCCTATGGCGAATAGTGCCATGATGGACACCATGGTATAGAGGATCAGTTGTAGCTCAGATTTGAGTTGCTGATTTTTTGCGGCTTGGGCATCACCTAGAGCGATAAGCTGTTGTTCCACTTTGCTAATGGCTTGGATAAGCTGTTCCTGCATTTCTTGATTGGTTTGCAGCTGTTGGTGGGTGTTGGCGACTTCTTTACTGTACCTATTGCTCAGGCTTAATAGCTCACTGCGGTCATTCTCACCGATTTCAATTTGTTCTGGCTCGCTACCACCAAGGGCAAATTCATCGGCTTCTTGAATTTCATATATGCCAATCAATGGCAGAGCATTTAGGGCCTCCCGCCAAGTATCCAACTCTTTTATTGTGCTATCCAAAATTCCCTTTAGTTTCTGATTTTTCCCGATCAAATAACCTTCGGTAAGTTGGGAGAGTTCATACACAATTGAAGGTAAATCACGGCTAAGTTGCAGATATTGCTCGGCGACAAGGGCATTAATTGTTGCTCCTTTATCTGCATACTGGCTCAGGCGGCGGTTGTACCCCATCATTTCTGATTCCGCATGGGCAAGCAATTTCCGAGGATCTCCCGCGAGTTTGCCTGCGGCGAGGTACTTAGTCTCTAAATCTTGGATGAAGCTGCTTAAGCCTATCTGCAACTCATTATCTGTCGCCCCCACAGTGGCGAGATTTAACTGCGCGAGCTGATCCTTAATGGTGATGAGTTTGGTTTTGGCTTGCTCAAGTTGACCGGCATTACCAGTGACTAAATAGCCATCGAGATCGCGGCGGACACCGACAAGGAAATCCTGTTGAATGTTTTGTAGTGAATGAGTTTGTTGCTCAATTTGCTGTCTCTGAGTGCTGCTCCATAGCACTACTGCCGCTAATAATCCCGCGAGTAATAGCAATAGGGCTGAGGCAGAAAGTGATAGCGTTGAAATTTTCATGTTGCAATCTTCATAATGGTCAGAGCCAGTTAACTGCCCTGAGTTTATGAATTTAACGTGACACAAATATTACAGAAGATGAGTTGAATACCTACATTGTCATTTGATCTGCTGATATGTGACGTAGGTTATTCCAGTGGTAACCAAACCTGTGCCTTTAATCCTCCTTCCTTGCGGTTTGAGAGTATTATTTGTCCTTGGTGACGGTCAATAATTCGTTTAATAATGGCAAGCCCGAGGCCTGATCCCACACTGCCGCGAGCGATATCTCCTTGAGTAAAGGGTTGAAATAGCTTCTGTATTTGTGATTCATCAATCCCTGGGCCATTATCTTCAACACTAAAACCGATTCGCTTTCCATCGTATTGTGAGCTAATGCGTATCCAGCCAGATCCATAGCGGAAGGCGTTTCGACTAAGTTGCTCAGTACTCGTTTAATGGCGATAGCTTGGAATAGTGCCTCGGGGCAATCGGTCAGTACCATTTCAATTTCACCAGCACGATTTGCTTCGGCTTGGACAATATCTTGGATAAGTTTATTGATTTGGGCTAACTCGCGGTTGGCTTCCTGATCTTGACGTATATAAGCAATAAATTGGCTGATAATGGCATCCATATCTTCAATATCGTTGACGATACCGTCTTTAAGATATTGGTCTTCTTCAACCATCATTTCCGAAGCGAGACGAATTCGCGTGAGTGGAGTACGCAAATCATGGGAAATGCCCGCCATCAACAGCGCCCTGTCTTGCTCCAATTGCTTCATGCTGTGTGCCATCTGATTGAAGGCATTGGTCACTTCGACAATTTCACTTGAGCCTTTGAGCGGCAAGGGATCGGGGAATTCACCGCGGGAGACCGAAATGGCCGCTTTTTGTAGCCGCCGAAGAGGGCGATTTTGTTGGCGGGCAAACCACCAACCACCGGCCACGCTAAGCGCACCAATCACGATTAGATACAGAGTCAGTGGTGAAAGATCCGATACATTTTGACCAATCAATGGCACTTTAATCCATACCGAAGGTGCCTGTGGCGGTCGAATCCAAATCTGCAGTACGCTGCCATGGGTTACTCTAACCTCCGCTTCGCCACCAAGATATTCCGACATCTGTGACGACCAGAAGCCATAATAAGTTGCTTGCTCAATACCAGCTTCACGGGCCTGTTGTTGGTTGTAAATCTTCATTCCATCATCATGGACTTTAGCATTGAGGGCATCGACTATCGTTAAATGTTCGCGGCCGATATCAATGCCATCCACAAACAGCAGTTTGACTTGACGGGCAATCAGTTGATTAATTTGCTGGTAACTGGGTTTGAGTACATAAACAGCAACGGTAACGTAAGACACCAGCTGATTGATCAGTAATAAGCAACCAATCAGCATCACGGTTTGACTAAACGCGCTACGTGGTAGAAATCGCTGCCACAACTTACGTTTCATAGTCGTGCCAATAAGGGGACAAAATTAAGCACGCAACGCACTTCATCGACGCGCCGCACCATCGGGCACAAACACATAACCTAGGCCCCAAACTGTTTGAATATAACGAGGATTGGCAGGATCTTTCTCAATTAAACGGCGAAGACGCGACACTTGAACGTCAATAGAACGCTCTAATGCGGAATAATCGCGGCCGCGTGCAAGGTTCATCAGCTTATCCCGAGACAAAGGTTCGCGGGGATGGGTGACTAACACCTTAAGCACGGCAAACTCACCGCTGGTGAGCGCAATCGCTTCATCACCGTGGTACATCTCGCGGGTGGCGAGATCCAGTGAGAATTCACCAAAACTGATCTCGGCTTCTTGTTGTGCTGGTGCGCCAGGCACTTCTAAGGTTTGGCGGCGCATCACGGCTTTAATTCGGGCGAGTAATTCCCGTGGATTAAAAGGCTTTGGCAGGTAATCATCGGCACCTAACTCAAGGCCAATAATACGATCCACTTCGTCACCTTTAGCGGTGAGCATCACAATTGGAATGAGGCTACCTTGTTGACGTAAGCGTCGACAAATCGATAAACCATCTTCGCCGGGTAACATTAAATCGAGCACTAAAAGATGGAAATTTTCCCGCTCTAATAGGCGATCCATCTGCTCGGCATTGGCCGCACTGCGTACCTGATAGCCTTGCTCCATCAGGTAACGCTCGAGTAACGCTCTTAGGCGCATATCATCATCGACGACGAGGATTTTCGAGGTTTCTTGTCCCATGGGGTATCCTTTAATTACTCGGATTAATGCTTTATTCTTGCTGCCTTGATGCAGTAAAGAGTAACTGGCTGAAATTGAAAATGAATCTGCCTAATATAGCCGCATTCAGCCTAAGCGACTAGCGCATCATATTGGCTGATATGCGATTAATGCTGAAATTTTCCGTTCAATGTTAATACTAAGCAAATGAAAATGCATGATAATCATGGCATTTATTCACTATCGGTATGAAATTGTAACTAAATTGGCATTGTCGCCTCGGAAGTGTCGGAATGCTTTTCTGTAGGTGGTTAACTTTAGCTGTTAGTCTGAGTATCATCTGTCCATATTTGCCCTTATCAATTGCGGCAGTTTTATTTAATTATCGAGTCAGAACATGAAAGCGCATTTGATCACCCGCCAAGGTTGGTTAGCCTTAGATAAAGAATTGAAATATTTGTGGAAAGAATATCGGCCGCAGATCACTCTTAAAGTCCAAGAGGCCGCGGCACAGGGCGATAGAAGTGAGAACGCGGATTACACTTATAACAAGCGTTTGTTAAGACAAATTGATAGCCGTGTCAGATACTTAGTTAAGCGATTAGAAGAGTTAAAGATTGTCGACTATTCGCCGCAGCAGGAAGGTAAAATTTACTTTGGCGCTTGGTTTGAGCTTGAAAACGACGCGGGCGAGCGGGTGCGTTATCGGATCGTCGGTAAAGATGAGCTCGATACTAAACTGGGCTATATCACTATCGACTCGCCTATGGCGCGCGCTTTAATTGGCAAGCAAGTAGATGATGAAGTCGTTGTGCAAACACCATCTGGCCAAAAAGATTGGTATATCAATGAGATACGTTATACACCATTTGAAAATCCTTCGGCCAGCGTAACGGATTAACCCTCGATGGTTATATGTAGGATGGCTTAGGTGTCCGATTATCATTGCGCAGAAGATCAAACTCTGTGATTTGATGCTGGCTTTAGCATGAAATTGATCATGCGCCTGTGGTATCGTGGGCGCAATTACGACTCATCCGTTAAACACGATATTTTATTTATGCAAACGACTTCCCAAACCATTGCACATAACATCGCTCAAATCATTGCCCAAGAACTGAATGTTCGTGAGCAGCAAGTTACCGCGACCATAGCATTGCTCGACGATGGGGCTACCGTTCCTTTTGTGGCGCGCTACCGTAAAGAAGCTACCGGTGGCTTAGATGATACCCAATTACGTACCCTACATAGTCGTTTAGCCTATCTGCGAGAGTTGAACGATAGACGCCAAGTGATTTTGTCCAGTATTCAGGCTCAAGGTAAATTAACCGCAGAGCTGCAATTTGCTATTGATAGTGCCGACAGTAAGACTCGCCTCGAAGATCTCTATTTACCCTTCAAACCTAAGCGCCGTACTAAAGGGCAAATCGCCATTGAAGCGGGTCTTGAACCATTAGCCGATGCACTGCTTGCGGATCGCAATGCCGATACCGAAGCGCTGGCTGCGGATTATATCAATGAAAATGCTGGTTTTGCCGATACTAAAGCCGTGCTCGAAGGTGCCCGTTATATTTTGATGGAACGCTATGCCGAAGATGCGGAACTATTGCGCAAAGTGCGTGAGCATTTAAGCCAAAACAGCGTATTAGAAAGCCGTGTGATCGCGGGTAAAGAAAAAGAGGGCGCTAAGTTCCGTGACTATTTCGAGCACAATGAGTTGTTATCTAAAGTGCCGTCACACCGCGCTTTAGCTATGTTACGTGGTCGCAATGAAGGCTTTTTATCCTTATCAATGAATGCCGACCCTAATGCACAAGCAGGTCAAGGCAGTTACTGTGAAGTGATTATTGCAGATCATTTAGGCTTGAAACTGGGCGATAGCAGTGTTGACCAATGGTTAAAAACCGTAGTGACGGCAACATGGCGCATCAAGATAGCCCTGCAAATGGAGACCGAGTTTATTTCGCAAATGCGTGAACGTGCTGAAGCCGAAGCCATTAAGGTCTTTGCCCGTAACTTGGGCGATTTACTGATGGCGGCCCCCGCTGGTGCAAAAGCCACCATGGGACTCGATCCTGGTTTACGTACTGGTGTTAAAGTGGCTGTGGTGGATAACACGGGTAAGCTCCTTAGCCATGCGACAATTTTCCCCCATGCACCGCAAAATTTATGGGAAAAATCGATTCGTACTTTAGCCAACCTTGTGAATATGCATAAGGTTGAACTGATCGCAATTGGTAACGGTACCGCCTCCCGCGAAACCGACAAACTTGCCGCTGAATTAATTGCCAGCCTTACGGACACTCATCCACATTTAACTAAGGTGATGGTTAGTGAAGCGGGTGCCTCGGTTTATTCTGCTTCAGAATTAGCGGCGCTAGAATTTCCTGAACTCGATGTCTCTATTCGCGGCGCAGTTTCTATCGCCCGCCGTCTGCAAGATCCTCTGGCTGAGTTAGTGAAAATTGAGCCTAAGTCTATCGGAGTCGGTCAATATCAGCATGATGTTAGTCAAAGCCAATTATCTAGCTCGCTTGAAGCCGTAGTCGAAGACTGTGTAAACGGTGTGGGTGTTGATTTGAATATGGCCTCAGTGCCGTTATTGTCGCAAGTCGCTGGTTTAAATAAGACCTTAGCGAAAAATGTGGTCGATTACCGTGATGCCAATGGTCAGTTTAAAAACCGTAAAGAGCTACTTAAAGTGCCTCGTTTAGGGCCAAAGGCTTATGAGCAAGCCGCGGGTTTTTTACGTATTCGTGAAGGAGATAATCCGCTCGATATGTCTGCCGTGCATCCAGAAGCTTATTCGCTGGTGGAAACCATAGCCAAAGCTAAACAGGTTGAATTAGCGAGTCTTATTGGTAACTCAGAACTGTTACGAACGATTAATGCACAGGAGTTTATCACGCCGGAATTTGGTCTCCCTACCGTGACCGATATTTTAGCCGAGCTGGATAAACCGGGACGCGATCCCCGCGGTGAGTTTAAAACCGCTAAGTTTAAAGAGGGGATTGAAGAACTTAAGCATCTCAAACCCGAAATGATCCTCGAAGGTGTAGTGACGAACGTGACTAACTTTGGTGCCTTTGTCGATATCGGTGTGCATCAAGACGGTTTAGTCCATATTTCTTCATTGACCGACAAATTTATCAGCGATCCCCACACAGTGGTGAAAGCGGGTGATGTGGTGAAGGTTAAAGTGATGGAAGTGGACGTTGAGCGCCGTCGTATTGGTTTGAGTATGCGTTTGGACGAGGCGATTGATCAAAACAATGCTCAGGTTAAGCATTCATCGCAAACCAAAGCCAATCACAAATTGACTTCGTCAGGTAAAACCGCTCGCCCAGCTCAAAAGCCCGCGCCGAAAGCGCCCGCGAATGCGGCTATGGGTAACGCTTTTGCCGATGCTTTCGCTAAACTGAAAAAGTAAACCTCGCTGACTCAGACTCAGACTCGGACAATCCTGTGTCCGAGTCGACACTTTCCATCTATTATTTACAAAACTGTTGCAAAATTGTGTCATTAAAGAATATAAAGTCGACGCTTAATGCAACCTTAAGAAAAGTCGGGTGTCATACAAGCACTTCTTTATTGATTTTTCTCAAATAGACACTCCAAAGCAGAGTGGACATTGATTGTTTTGGGGTAATAGATGTTGTCAGTTTTATCTGCTCGCGGACGTGGTCACGCCTACGGACCTTTTCACGCCATCCTTATTTTCTGCCTATTGGTGTTGTTCGTTACTACCGTTAGCCGTATTTGTTTAGGCCTATGGCAAGCTGAACGCGTGGTGGCTGTCGAAGGCTGGTCACACCTTCTATTACAAGGGCTACGTGTTGATATTGCTACTTTGTGCTGGTTGTGGGGTATAGCTGCACTTGGTACGGCTTTGTTTTCTGGAGATCATTTTGTTGGCCGTTTATGGCAACCCATTTTACGGATATGGCTAACTTTTGGGCTATGGGTCATTGTATTTTTAGAAATATCAACGCCAACTTTCATCGAAGAATATGGTATTCGTCCTAATCGCTTGTATGTGGAGTATTTGATTTATCCCAAAGAAGTGCTTTCTATGCTGTGGGCAGGTCGAAAAGTTGAACTGATTTTCTCTGTGATCGTTAGCATGGCAACGCTTTGGGGAGGATGGGTGTTAAGTGGCAAGCTAACAAGCTATTTACGCTTTCCTCGTTGGTATTGGCGTCCTGTGTTAGCTGGCGTTGTGGTGGTTTTAGCTTTTCTTGGTGCTCGCTCAACATTAGGCCATCGACCACTTAATCCTGCTATGGTGGCTTTTGCCGATGACCCACTGGTGAATTCACTTGTCACTAACTCATCCTATTCCTTAGTTTTTGCCATCAAGCAAATGGGAAACGAAGAAGATGCAGCGGAAGTTTATGGTGATTTAAATGATGCTGAGATTATCGCGACGATAAGACAAGAGAGTGGTCGTCCAGCAAGTGCGTTTACATCAACAGATGTGCCTTCACTTAGCTTTAACCAAGCCAGTTATACTGGTAAACCAAAGAACCTAGTTATCCTATTGCAAGAAAGTTTAGGTGCACGATTTGTAGGCAGTTTGGGTGGTTTACCACTGACACCAAATATCGATGCTTTATCTCAAGAAGGTTGGTATTTTGATCATTTATATGCCACAGGTACACGTTCAGTCCGTGGAATCGAGGCGGTAACAACGGGGTTTACGCCGACACCTGCACGGGCTGTGGTTAAGCTAGGGAAGAGTCAAACAGGTTTTTTCTCTATCGCTGAACTTCTTAAAAACCATGGTTATACAACGCAGTTTATCTATGGTGGTGAGAGCCATTTCGATAATATGCGCAGCTTTTTTTTAGGTAATGGCTTTAGCGATATCATAGAGCAAAAGGATTATAAGTCGCCTGCTTTTGTGGGGTCTTGGGGTGTTTCAGATGAAGATCTTATGCGTAAGGCAAACGGTGAGTTTGAACGGCTACATAATGAAGGTAAGCCATTCTTTAGTTTAGTGTTCAGTTCAACGAACCATGACCCATTCGAATTCCCTGATGATCGTATCGAACTCTATGAACAACCAAAGCAGACTCGAAATAACGCCGCCAAATATGCAGACTATGCCATTGGTGAGTTTTTCAAGCTTGCCAAGAATGCTGCATATTGGAAGGATACGATTTTTATCGTGGTTGCCGATCATGATAGTCGAGTCGTAGGTGCTGATCTCGTACCTGTTTCGCGTTTTCGTATTCCTGGGTTGATTATAGGGGATGGTGTTACACCAAAACGTGATCATCGAATCGTGAGTCAAATTGATTTGCCGCCAACACTGTTGTCTTTGATGGGTATTTCAGATTCATACCCCATGCTTGGTCGTGATTTAACCAAAGTCAGTGATGATTGGGCTGGGCGAGCTTTGATGCAATACGATAAAAACTTTGCACTGATGGAAGGAAAAGATGTCGTCATTTTGCAACCAGAAAAAGCTGCGCAAGGTTTTCAATATAATCAGAAAACGGAGCAATTAACGCCCTATATTCCCGCAGCTAAAATGCTTGAGAAAAAAGCCTTAAGCTGGGCACTGTGGGGGAGTTTAGCTTATCAGCAAGAGCTGTATCGGTTACCAAAATAAGGTTTATTCTTAATGAAAAATGCCGCAACTTCGCGGCATTTTTGTTGGACGAAATGGTAGACATTAAATCCAAGTTGACATGGCAGATTCAGGCTCTGGTCGAGTCTGTTGCTCATAAAATTGACTAATACGTTGTCCAACTTGTTGATAAAACTGCATAGATTCGCCCTGAATCGACGGCTGAGTCGTGCTCGTATTATTGTTTTTAGGGCGAGTATTTATATGAGTAGTATCCCCTTGAGCGACTTTTAAGCGTATGTCCTTACGCTGCAATGCTGCTTGACCTCGAGTCGCTATCTTTACTAATTTTGATTGCACTCGTTCAGCCATGACAACAGGGGCTTTTTTCTCTTGTTGTTGCTGGTTTTGCTGCTGAGATGATTGCTGTTGTTGCTGTTTATCTTGAACTTGTTGCTGATTATGCTCAATCAGTCGTGCCTGTTGCTGAGCTTGATCCGCTGTACGTTCATTCTGTGGATTAAAGGCGCGTTCTTCGTGCGCTTTCGTTGCCTGTTGGGGAGGAATGACCACAGGCTTGAGTTGGTTGTCGACCCGAGCTAAGTCCGTCGCGACATTGCTGGTCGCTAGCGGCACTTGTGGGTAATTACTGACAACTAACATGGAAAATTCCTTGAAGCACTAATGGTTAAATACTAGCCACTAATTGCTTAAAGATAAAGCATCAGCGGGTGTGTATTGCTAACCAAGGCAAAAATACTTTTAAAAAATCGTCGCGATGCGAAAAGAAGGGAGCATGCGAAGCTTTGGCTAGCATCGCATCTTCAATTTGGTCACCTGTTGGCATTTGGGGTTGTACACGTTTTGGCACTAAACCATCGAGTCGCCCCCACACCCTAAGCCAAGGTTGTTGAAGTGCTGAAAGTTGTGGCCTTAAGTCTACTTTGGTCAGCATACTCAGGCCTTGGCTTAGGGCTTTGGTATCTGGCAAAGGGCGGGAAAGCACAAGATCGCGTAGTTGTTTGATGTCTTCCTTGGCGGTTTCGCTACCCATGGCTTGAATCGCCAGAAATCTCTCTATAGTTTTAGGTAAATTTTGGCCGAGTTGTTCTCTAAATTGATTAAGGACTTGTGGCGGAATGCCCGGCCATGCTTCGTCTTCCCTTGCCATAAAGCAAGGGGATGAGGCAATAGTAATCAAGCCTTTGATTTTTTGTGGATAACTTAACGCTGCCTGAGTCGCAACGAGCCCACCGAGTGACCAGCCAGCCCAAATAGCGTGTTCAGGCAATGCAGCGACTAAGGTATCGACCCAGGTTGATAGGCTACCTTCAACCATTTGGCTATGGCCAAAGCCCGGCAAGTCGACATAGTGCACCCTATACTGAGAGAGTGACTCATATAATGGGGTAAACACAGTGCTATTCACTCCCCAACCATGAAGCATGACCAGATCTGGCCCTTTGCCTCTGGTTTCAATATGCAAATTTACTGGGTTTGTGGGGATCACTTGGCTCACTTGAGTGCCTCTAAATGGATTAGGTGGATATATGCCGCACATTGTCAAAGGGATTTGGCCGCAATCTGCTTTGCGGATAATGCGTCTAGGATATCAACTCTGCATAACTTGGTTGGCGGGCAGTTTACCTAACCGTTGTCTTCTGTGCCACCAATCCATGCAAGCGCCAGAAACGGGGATTTGTATGGCTTGCCTACAAACGGGTTTATACCATAGTCCCATTTGTCTTGGTTGTGGCAGGTCAATGCTGCTTGAAATGGATTATTGCGGTGCATGCCAAAAATATTCACCCCATAAGATCGTTGCCCCCTGCAGTTATCACCAAGGTTTAGGGACTTGGGTTGGTGCAATTAAGTACCAAGGTCAACTTGCGGCATTGCCTATACTCTGTCGTGCCTTGGTTGCGCGAATTAACCACCTTGAGCAGTTGGGCTTATTAACGCTTCCCCAAGCGATAGTACCAGTGCCATTGCACCCCAAACGCTTACAGCAAAGAGGGTTTAATCAGGCTTGGTTGATTGCCCATGAGTTGTCTCAACGCTTACAGTTGCCCTTAGTTGACCAAGGATTAACGCGGCGACAGGATACCCGTCCGCAGGCAGGATTGAACGGTGCGCAGCGGCGGCGTAATCTACAGGATGCATTTATGTTAGATGACGACTTTGCTTATCAGCGTATTGCACTGGTAGATGATGTCGTCACAACGGGGACCACAGTCGCTGAAATTGCCCGTTTATTTGAAGCGCGATACGTGCATGTACAAATATGGTGTCTTGCACGAGCCGAAGCGCCAGGTTTGTTGGATACAACGGACTTATAGTTAAAACAGATCGCGGTAGTTTAGCGTTACGAACGTCAAAACTATGTCAAAAACACGGGGTATAAAAAATAAGTTTTAATTTTGCGATCAAATGTAAGTATATGTATCTGTGAGTTTTGTTTATTGTTTGTATTGAGATACCTTCTAATATCATTTTGTTTGGGGGTATTTATGGACGCTAAACAGGCGCTATCAAATGCCAATACGGCATCTACGTTAAAAGAGGTTATTCAGGCAATAACGGCAGCTTTGAAGCTGCACGGTTTTAGTGGATTCTGGTTTCAAGGAGTCCCTCATTGCGCGTATGAAAACTATCACTTTCCAAAAGAAACCAATCTGTTCTCACAAGCTTCGCTGCGTAAACCTAATGCCAGCGTAGCTTCATCACCTGTAGTTGCTGAACTGCAGCGTTTTTATCTAAGTCAGGTTGCCGCTAATGATTTTAATTTTGGTTTTTCGTTAGATACTTCAAAATCTTATATGTATCGCTTGTCGTGTGATAAAGGTGATAAAGCTAGCCTACTTTTTAGTAAGCATCATATTCAAACCGTATTAAGTTGGCCCGTTACATGCCATAGCAATCGACATTGGGCGGGTCGTTTTATATTGCTGAGTCATCTGAGTGATTCAGACATCCTATTAACGGGTTTGAGTGCAACCTTAAAAGAGGCTCAAAACAAGCTATTTGAATGTAATAAGCCATTGTTTAATCCATTTCTTCAAAGTTCTCTACTTAAAGATAATGCGAGAGATATCTTACTTATGGTCGCAAACGGCCTGCAGAATGACGAAATTTCAACCCAGCTCCCGATAAGTATCAGAGGCGTTGAATACCATATGGAATCCATGCGTAGGAAGTTTGGGGCGACGAATCGAGCAAACTTAATTCATCTCGCCCATCAATATGAGTTGATCTAAATATGTTGGTATTACTGGTTGAAGACAATCGGCTTCTCTCTAACAACATCATTCAATATCTTGAATTGAGTGGCATAGAGTGCGATTACGCGTTCAACCTAGCACAAGCGGATATGCTCATTAGTCAGCAGCAGTTCGATGCTATCATTCTTGACCTTAATTTACCGGACGGTGATGGCATTGAAGCGTGTGAACGCTGGAAAGCGCAATGTTTTACTTCACCTATCATCATGCTAACCGCCCGTAGCAGTTTGAATGAGCGCTTGGCTGGTTTTGCCGTTGGCGCTGATGATTATTTAATAAAACCCTTTGCGATGGAGGAACTGGTCGCACGATTAAAAGTGGTCGCTCAGCGTCGTCCCGCGCCCCAAAGGTTGATTATTGGCGACCTCGAAATCGATTTTGCAAATCACATGGTGTATCGGCAAGGGCAACTGCTGGTTTTGTCTAAAACCGGTTGGCAGATCTTGGCGTTGTTAGCAAGGCGCAGCCCAGAAACAGTGAGTAGAGAAGAGATTGAACGAATGCTTTGGCCCGACAGCGCACCTGATAGTGACAGTTTGCGCAGTCATATTCATCTTTTGCGCCGAGTGATCGATCGCCCCTTTGAGCGGCAAATATTACATACGATTCGTGGTGTCGGTTTAAGTCTTAGGGATGAAATCAATGCAAGCGCCTAAACTTAGCCTCAAGCGTAGCTATCAAGTGTGGGGCGTTATTTTTCTATTAATAACCTTAGGTGTGAATAGTTTTATCCCGCTTTGCATGATGTGTGCAGGTATGATTTCTATGCATGAAGTCACAATGCACAATGCAGGGCAAGCGGCCGAAGCGTTACTGAAGATGGCGGAGCCAACTCAGCAATCATTACTTCATCAACCACTTCTAAAAACCGATAACTTAACCGTCTATCCTCATTGGCGAGATATTCCGCTGCAAATTCGTGAGTTAAGTAACAATGAAGTTTTAACTGATGCGAGCAAAATTCTCTATGAGCATGCAGAAGGTCCCATTGTAAACGCGTTAAGTGTGTACTACACACAAGCTGGCCAGCCGCTATACGTTTGGCTGCAGTTTAGTGTTACCCATGATTTGCAATTTGCCCCTAAAAACATGACCGCCATTTTGCTGCTGGTATTGATAACCTTTTGTGCCAGTGCAAGCTTAGCGTTTTATATGCAAAGTAAAGTGATTACGCCTGTGCATCAAATTAGCCAAGCGATTAAGCAGCATGATTGGGAGGCAGGAGGCAAACTGAGTTTGCCGCAACAAGAATATGCAGAACTAAAAGCCATTGTTGATGCTCTAGATAACTCGATTTTACAGCTTCAAGAGGCTCAGCAACGCGAACTCAATTTTTTACGCTTTGCTAGCCATGAGTTACGTACACCAGTTGCCATATGCCAATCCTCATTCGAAATCCTCGCATTACAACAAGGTGAGCTTACTGGTGCAACTCTGTATGCTTCCCAAGCGACCAATCAAATGAAGTCACTCATTGAAACCTTGCTATGGTTGACCAATAAAGAGTGTTCCAGTTTAGAAAAGGAAAACGTCGCGTTATCGCCTTTACTTGCCAGTATTATCGAGGAGCAGCAACGGGTACATGGTCATGAGCAAAAAATTAAATTATTTTCTGACGATACTTATTTTTCCGTTCAACTTCATCCGTTAAAAATCATATTAAGCAATTTATTAAGGAATAGTATTGAGCATGGTGGAGCAGATATTAGCATTACTCAAATTGCTCGTTGTATAGAAATAACCAATTCCTACAATAGTAATGGCCGTCATGGGTTTGGTTTAGGGCTATTACTGGTGAAGCGTCTTGCTAATCAACTGGGCTGGATTTTTACTTGCTCATCAGAAAATAATTTATTTACTGCGAGGTTGGTAATCTCTAAATAAATCAATAATAGTGACTGTAAATTTACTGCATTAAACCACACACTTTTAAAATGCAAAAGCGCCTTTGGGCTTAGATCACATAGTAATCATGCGGTTCGTAGTAACTTTATTAAATAAAGTTTACGAGATGTGGGGGTATTTAAATATATTCCCTCATAAACATGGTTGAGAGGGGCTCTATGTGTAATAAAAATGTGGTATCTATTTTAGTCAGTGCAATCCTGTTTAGTGGTTCTGTGTATGCTGATATAAATAAAACAAGCGTGGATTTAGGTTATAAGTTTTATACCAGTGACACAAAAGATGATAACCCAGGTGTTTTTAATCAACCCTTTGTAAAGTTAAATCATTTGGGAATTGCTGACTGGGGGACTTACTTTGCTAATCTTAAGTTAGAAAACCCAGCAGAAATCGCGGAAAATCAGAAGCATGTTGATGGTAAGACGACGATTAAGTCATTATTGATACTGGAAAATAAGCTGGGGGAATCGCAGTTTAACTTCTGGACTCAGAACTTTATCTCTGCGAGTGAAACGCTAGTTGAAGATAACCTTTACCTAGGTTTGACTCATAACGCAAAAGTTCAAAATCTATCATTAAACTATGGTGTTGGTTTCAATTATACCATTGGTAATTTTTCACCCACATCAGAGAAGTTTAACGATTTATCAGGCTATGCTGTTGTTTTAAATGCAAAGTACCCCCTTGAATTGTTAGGGTTAAAACATAGTTTAAGTTTGAATTATGAAGCGCAAATTGATAGGGATAAAGCGCATCAAGCATTATTTTCATATAACAGCTATGGCCATCAGATAATCACAACATTACAAACAAACATCACAGATTCAATATTTTCAAAGTTATATCTCACTCATTATGATAGTTGGGGGTCTCAATATAATGATGGGTTTGAATACGGTATATCTATTGGTTATCAGTTTTAATGGGTTATCAGATTGTTTGAATTTTTAATATATAGAATTTCATCTAATTGGATGTTGTTCTATTTTTTATCAAGAATAATAAGGGAATTGTAATGCATTATAAAAAATCCATTATTGGTATTGCTGTCACGGCAACAGCGATTATTGCTGGCTGTCAAGCTACCCATCAAATAGTAAAAAGCCAAGGAACTGCTCAAGGCAAACATGGCGAAGTGCAGGTCGAAACCACATTCAAAGATGGGCATATTGTAGCTATTGATATTATTAAACAAAAAGAAAACAAAGTGCTTGCTGGTGCCGTATTTAAAGATGTTAAACAGGCAATTATTGATAATAATTCTGTTGAAGTCGATGGTATTACGGGCGCGACAGTAACGTCTAAAGCACTTAAAGAAGCTGTGGGTAAAAGTATTGAAGCGGCAGGAGTCATTCTTGTTGCAACGGCTTCTGCTAAGAAAAGTGAAGCATTAACGCCTGCAGAATATACCTATGATGTGGTGATTATTGGTTCCGGTGGGGCAGGTTTTAGCGCGGGTTTAGAAGCGATAGCCGCAGGCCGCTCCGCCGTTATTATTGAAAAAATGCCTATTATCGGTGGTAACTCATTGATTTCTGGTGCAGAGATGAATGTGGCCGGTAGTTGGGTACAAAAGACTATGGGGATCACCGATAGCAAAGAACTATTTATCAGCGATACGCTTAAAGGCGGTGATTTTAAAGGCGATCCTGAGATGGTTAAAACCATGGTTGATAATGCAGTTGATGCCGCGGAGTGGTTAAGAGATTACGTTAAAGTAGAATTTTATCCAGATCAGTTATTTCAGTTTGGTGGGCATAGTGTTAAACGGGCATTAATCCCTAAAGGTCATACTGGGGCTGAAGTCATTAGTAAGTTTTCGATTAAAGCTGATGAAGTAGGTTTACCGATCCATACCAATACTAAGGCTGAAAAGTTAATCCAAGATCAAACGGGTCGAATTGTTGGTGTAGAAGCGACACATAATGGCAAAACCATCACCTACCATGCTAAGCGCGGTGTTGTGGTTGCAACGGGCGGCTTCTCCTCGAATATGGAGATGCGCAAGAAATACAATCCAGAACTCGACGAGCGTTATGGTAGTACTGGCCATCTTGGAGGAACCGGTGATGGTATTGTGATGGCAGAGAAAATTCACGCTGCAGCAAAAAATATGGGATATATCCAGTCATATCCGATTTGTAGCCCAACCTCTGGTGCGATAGCCTTGATTGCGGACTCTCGCTTTTTTGGTGCCGTGTTAATTAACCAGAAGGGTGAGCGTTTTGTTGAGGAATTGGAGCGTCGTGATGTTATTTCACATGCTATTTTAGACCAACCAGGCCGTTATACTTATGTGCTCTGGAATCAAGACATTGAAAACGTTGCTCATACAGTTGAAATGCATCAAGGTGAACTTAAGGAGTTCACAAAAGACGGGCTAATGTATAAGGTCGATACCCTAGAAGAAGCCGCTAAAGTCTTTAATATTCCTGAAGACACGTTGTTATCAACCATTAAAGACGTTAATCGTTATGCCGCAACAGGAAAGGATGAAGCCTTTAATCATCGTTCAGGATTAGTCGATTTAAGTAAAGGACCTTATTGGATTTTAAAAGCGACACCTTCTGTGCACCATACTATGGGGGGCCTTGTGGTTGATACACGTACTCGTGTACTTGATGAACAAGGGAAGGTGATTCCGGGCTTGTTTGCTGCAGGTGAGGTGACGGGGTTAACCCATGGAACCAATCGACTCGGTGGCAATGCTTATACAGACATTATTGTTTTTGGCCGTATCGCAGGACAAGAAGCGACTAAATAGTAATAGTTTGATCCTCTAGCTTAAGCGACCCACGTGGGTCGCTTAAGCTAATATAGGCGCAACTGATTCATTAATTAATCTGCATTTTAGTGTGTTATTAGGGCATATAAATCGTGATCACTTTTGCAAAAATCCACAAACTTGGTATTCAAGGGACTACAAAGCGGGAGTGAGTCGGAGTATCATACGGCTAATTCTTACTAAAACACTCAGGTATCCCCTGACGGAGCTGGTTTCCATGATTACGATTTCCGATGCGGCCCAAGCCCATTTTGTTAAGTTGTTAGCAGATCAACCTGAAGGCACTCATATTCGTGTATTTGTGATAAGTCCTGGTACCGCGCAAGCAGAGTGTGGTGTGTCCTATTGTCCACCAGATGCGGTTGAAAGTGATGATATTGAACTTGAGTTCAACGGCTTTAACGCTATGGTTGATGAAAAGAGCGCACCTTTCCTTGAAGAAGCAACAATCGATTTTGTGACCGATCAATTAGGTTCGCAACTCACACTTAAAGCGCCTAACGCCAAAATGCGTAAAGTATCAGGCGATGCGCCTTTAGTTGAACGTATTGAATATGTTATTCAATCTGAAATTAACCCGCAGTTGGCCAGCCATGGCGGTAACATTATGTTGGTTGAAATCACCAGCGAAGGTGTTGCGGTATTGCAGTTTGGCGGCGGTTGTAACGGTTGTTCTCAAGTGGATATCACCTTAAAGGATGGTATCGAAAAACAACTGTTAGACATGTTCCCCGGTGAATTAACCGGTGTGCGTGACGTAACTGATCACCAACACGGTGAGCATTCTTACGCTTAATCTTTTGAGTTGAGCAAATAAAAAACGCGACCCGGAGTCGCGTTTTTTATATCTCTTAATTTGTACTAACTCATGCACGAACTGACAGTTTTGATTATTTATATAGTGTGACTTAATCGTACAACTACCACTTGAAACCATATAGCTCACTTTTGGACAAAAGCGTGTTATGTTTTGCGCGAAATTATCTCTATTTCGGATAAACAAAAATAATCCCAAACGCTAAGTCGCGATGAACTTAAGGATGTAACGCTTGGCTTGAGGCTTTTCCTTTACACCATTTGCCACTACAGCCCGTCCAATCAATCAGTTCGAGATAATCGGCAAAATGAAACGGAATGCCCGCTTGCGCATTCTGGTGTAGTGCACCATCGAACTGGACCAACGATTTGCTGAGAATATGAGCTTGATTGGTTGCTGAGTCTGTGGTGTTGAGATGGCTAATGGGCGATTGGGTGAATCTAGCGAGTTAATTCGCTCCTGAATCGATGTAAAATCAGAGGATTGCACAGAATCTGCAATGCCCGCTCGAATGGGATTTAAATCGACATACATCATGCACGCGAGCAGGGCTTGTTCATCTAACAGCGCTTGCGATTTAAATCGGCCTTCCCAAAAGCACCTTTGCACTCATCTTCACGATTGGCCTTGCGGGCAATTTCTTCATTTAAACAACGCATAAACCAGGAGATACTGCTTAATCGCTCATGCCACTGGGTAATTAAGCCATCGAGCAACATGCGTTCACCTTCGATTAATGCATCACCATTCATATACTTAGTCGCGACAGCATGGCCTTTAGTGATTTGGCACCAGCGGCTGATAATGTCTTTTTGCGTTAACGATTTGGCCTTGTCGACATCTATTTTAAGCACTAAATGATAGTGATTGCTCATCACCGCGTAAGCGCAAATATCGATACAAAATATCGCAGACAAGACTTTGATATTATCAATAATCCAGCCACGTCGATGCTCGTAACTGCGCCCCGAGAGTTTATCCTCACCACACAAAAAAGCCCTTCTGACACAGCGATTTATCACATGATAGAAGGGCGTTGCATTAGCATCAATTAACTGTCTTCTGGCCGAAGTCATAGCAAACTCCACACAGACAAAATCAGTATAATTTAAAGCCTAGTCAAAGACGCTAAAAAACACAAAAAATATGCCTGTCCCCGCTATTTACGACCAGTATAACCAATCCCTTCCTTATCGCCGCCTAAGCGTTTACCAAAGGGCTCATACTGGTTGCGGCTGCTGATGTTGCCCGCTGCATCGGACTCGGCCACCACAAGTAGAGGATACCAAATCAAGCCATTAATGCTGGGTGTCCATATTTATCTAGAAAAAACAAGCCCCGCGATTGCGAGGCTTTGGATTCAAAAGAGATTAAAAATCATTTGGCCTATATTTTTTTCCGAACCACAATGCTCCCCCTAAAATCGCGCAACCAATTAATAGCAAGGTCACTGAGGTCATTTGACCGGATTCAAAAACCTTCAACTTCGTGTTTAACCAAAACGGGAAAAATATGGCAAACGGGATCTCAGCAAAAATGAAGATTGCAAAGTATAGGTAGGAAACGCTGCCTTTCGCTAACCGTCCGTATGAATGAGCTTTATTTTTCTCTTGGAGATAGAAATAAAACTTAAACCCACCAATACAAATTGCTACATAAAACAGCATTAAGATCATATATAGGATCACTCAATAAACTCCTTAATTTTCGGAGCTACTTTTTCCGCAGATCCAGTTATAGCACCTTCAACAACGGCTCCTGTAACAATGCCAGCAGTAGTTGGAGCGCCAGCTTGACTAATTGGGGTAGTTCCAATAATTGGCTTCATAGTTGAGTTAGCAATACCTTTGGCTACTAAACCACCACCGCCAGCACCTAAGCCACCCGCTACGGTAGTAACAGGATCAATTTTCACATCAGATAGTGAAGGCATCTCACCAGTTTCAATTGCCGCTGTTGTTGCCGAACCTAAAGCCTGACCAGATGCACTTGCGACCATACCTGCTGCTGCCATACCAGCGGCATGAGATGCTTGAGGAAGGACCGCACCTGTAACAGCTCCGGCTATTGCCCCAGAAACTATACCTACCGCAGTATTCACAAAGCCTTCTCCTGAAGATACATAACCACCTACGGCTCCAGCAATAGCTCCATATATTGACTGTAAAAACTCACCATCAGGATCAGTGTACATATACGGATTGTTATTAGCGTAGGCGTATCTGTTGAAGCCATGTACTGGGTTTCCGCGACCAATATGCCCTAGTGCATCAACCGGATCATTCGAATAAAACCGACCTATCAGCGGATCATAGTATCGTGCCTGCATATAGGTCAGACCTAAGTCTTTATCCTGCAGATGACCTGTATACCCAATGCCTTCTTTATCGCCACCCATGCGCTTACCAAAAGGTTCGTACTGGCTGCGACTGATAATATTACCCGACTCATCCGATTCTGATACGACCGACCCCAGCATATCTGTGTGCTGGTATCGCACGGTTGCAGCTTGAACGGGGAGTGCAAAGAGTATTAATGCACATATCACATTTATCCATTTCATAAAATTAGCCTTCCTTAACACTGATGTTTGTCCATGAGCAGTTATTGAGTACATTGGCTACCACTCAGTGTCCAGCCCGATGGGCAAGTGTAAACAATCGCTGTGGTCGCCAGTCTGCGACATTGGGAGCCGCTAAGCGCCCAGCCAGAGGGGCAGGCATACACAGGGGTAGTGGTCGCATTTTGTGATAACGTGCGAGTACAGTTAGTACCACTTAGCGTCCAGCCAGCATCACAGGAATACACAGATTTGGGTGTTGCTGCATAGGTTTCAGTGCACTCCCATAAACGCATACCTCCGCCCATAGGTTCTCCAGTGCAAGAGATACCAGTGCCCGTAGGTGGCTTACTTGATGTTTGACTAAAAAAGCGAGAACACATCGAGGTCGCTGAATTGAGCGAACCGCCTCTAGGGCAACTCAATTGAGTTGTACTGTTAGCTGTTTTGGATTCCGTCTTCTGGCAAGTCGACCCCGACAGGGTGTAACCCGTTGGGCAACTGTAGCTATAACTGCTAATGCTGGCCGCCTGTGTTTCTGCTTTCTCACAAAGCGTTCCTGCCGTGTTTAAGCTGTATCCCACAGGGCAAGTCTTCGTTGCTGGTTGAGTGACTGCGCATCCTGATGGTGGGCAAATATCCACTTCAGCCACTATCTGCTTACCAAGGTAAACGCTGTCTGTCTTTTTACCATTTGCTTCTTCACGGTACAGTAGCTGTCCGGCTTTGTTATATACGGTATAAGCAGTACCTGATGGCTTGTTCTGTTTGATTTTGCGATTAAAGCCATCATAGACATAAGCCATGTCTTTAGCGGCCACCATTTGCTGAGCACGATTAAAACTCAGTGAATAACGTCCATTATGAGTAATATTGCCAGCGGTATCATATTGATAGCTGTAGGCATAGGCACCACTTAAGTTATTTAAACGATTAAGCGTGCTGTAATGGTAGTTGATAGTGGAATTGTTCAAACTGCGACTAAGGATGTTACCCAGACCGTCATAGATGTAACGTCCTGCTCCCCATTTGCCATCGGCAGACCTCAGCCTATCGACGCCATCGTAACTCAGGTTAGATATGTTGTTGCTTGAGTCAACACCATCAATCAAGCGGGTTAAATTGTCGTTACTGTCATAACTAGGGTCGAGGCTGTTCTTCAGCGAGCCAGCTTTGATATCCGTTAGCGCATCAATTCGCCCAGTGGTGTCCAATGCGACGTTACGTACAATGCCATTACCATAGGTGAATTGTTTAAGTTGTCCATTTGGATAATAACTGACTCCTGAAGCATAGGTGCCCGCTTTTGTGGCTTGACCTAATGCATTAGGCGCAAAGTCCACCACGGCACCAGAGGGATATTGGAGAGAGGCAACACTACCTAAGCTATCGTAGCCCGATGTCAACGCAAAACTGCGACCATCAATGCTGAGAGTTTCACTCTGAGGCAAGTTGAGACTGTTATATTGATATTGCCACGAAGCCGTTCCCGTTGTTAGCGACTTCAAATTGCCGTTATTGTCATAGGTATACTGTCTGTCAGGTGTTGAATCTGGGAAGTCTTCTGTCTTGAGTGCACCGACGTTGTCATAAGTAAGCGCCACTCTATGTGCCGAAGGTACGGAGGCTTCATCACAAGACGTCGTGCTACCAGATGTCCCCTCAGCTCGCCATATCATTTCACCAACATTATTATAGCCAAATGCTGCCATCCCCGTATCTGGACGCACCACCTTACACAGGTCGCGATAGCCATTGTACAAACGGCTTTCCGTAATCGAGCCCTGAGTAATAGCAATAATCTGGTCTAATTCATTGTAGTTGATGCTAATGACATCAGTATCAGGCGCAGCTATCTGCGTCGCTTTCTCACTCGATGGCGAGCCATAAGCCAAATAATTTGTCAGTGTTGTATTACCACGACCATCTGTTACTGCAGTTTGATTGCCTGATAGATATTGCGTCGTTGTCTGGCTATTATCACTTGTGCGAGTTGTGGATGTGGTGCGAATGAGCCCATCGTAAGCGATAGCGGTTCCTAGCGTCTCATCAGGTGAGGTCGATGGAAATGAAGTAAAGGTAGGCTTACCGTAGACATTAAATGCTTGGCTAATATATTTGGCGGTTGCAGACTCGTTATTTAAGTCCCACTCTTTCACTAAAATAGGCCTCATTAAGCCATCGAGCGTGACCGTCTTTTTGTAGTTACCACGTGTAATATTTTGGAACAACGCCGCATTATCACTACTGTCTAAGTCGTAGCTAATGGTTGTCTCAGCCCATCGAGTATCCGCATTCTTTACATTGATAACGCGGTTATTACTGTCATAACGATAGTGAGTTTCAACACCATTAAAGTCTGTTACTTTGGTGATATTACCACTGCCATCGACCACCATTGATGCCGACAAAAAGCAGGTATCTGGGTTTGCACAATTAGCAGTGTCGCGTTGAGGTATTTTGATTAATTGCGGCTTGCCACGCATATAATTGGCAAGTGCCATCCAACGATTGTTTGCATTGAACGTAGTTTGCTTTATGTTGCCATCACCATAGTAACGATGAGTGCTGAGCAATCTGCCATTTTGATACTCTTGGTAAAGCGAAGACTTTTCCGCAGAATTATAAGGATAATAGGTATTCTTCTTGGCTGTAACATAGTTAACTCCATCAAATGAAATGGCATTGCTATCCTCAAGATTAATTAACCAATTATTCAAATCATGGTAATACGTATTTTTTAGGTATTTCCTATTAGCATTAAAACCATTGGACTCTACAGTCAATTCTGGTGAGCCGTAGTTATTAAAGTTTAAAAACTCTTTAGTATAAGTATCGACTCTTGAGTCTTGTGTATATTGATAGATAGTACTTTTTATATTATTGACAAAGCTGTTGTACTGCGATTCGTTTTCAAATGGAAATGCACCACCATGCATAGTACCATTGTAATTGGCGCTAAATAGCTGTGCTTTACCAATACTATATCCTTGGCTATAGGTTATTTCATTACGCTGTAATAATGTTGTACCGTCGGTATTGTACAAGTAGGTCGCAACCTCCTTATCCTGCGAATAGTTATAACGACGGTCAAATACATGGATAGCTTTACTGCCATCAGGGGCAACCACAGTGGTTGAGCGTAAGTCCATTGCAGACATATCACTTGGTAGTGCAGGGAGCATACTCAACCCCTGTGGTGCGGGACCTAAATCACCACTTCCATCGGCATACTGTCCAGGGTTTTGTGAGTAACTGTAATACCAATGCTGAGGAGAAACACCTTTCCCTGATAACGTCTTTCTAATCAGCGAAAAATTTGAAAAACATCTGTCGTGAACGTTAACCCTAATATTAGGTGGCCGCTGAAATTGCTTAGGTACTTGTGAGCGTCCAAACAGTGTTGACCGAACCTCAAACTCAGCTTTCAATCCATTAGGATGAGTCACTCGACTAACATAAGAGCGAGGTATATAATTTGGATTTACGAGGGAAAATATACACTGAATGTCATCTTGTTGAGAGTCACCATAACTGTATTTAATATGGCGCTGCTCTAAGGCATTAGTCGGTGCAAAGTCAATATCATATACCCATTCACGCCCATCAGGTAAAACAACACGAGAAAGTTGGTCTGGATTAACATAAATGCCTCCAATAACCTTTTTCTCAGTTGCGATTCGATAATAGTACGACCAGGTTTTTCCATCACTTGTAATAGACTTAATACGCTTTCGCTCAACACCAGGTTCATAAGTAAAATGAATAGACCTGCCATCTGAAGAAGTAATCGAATCCAATTGGTCCGGCGCGCTGTAGTTGTAGGTGACTTTATTATTAAACCTATCCTTTACTTCAGTAACCTGCATATATGCTTTAAATACTCTCGCATAATTTGTCCACGTGGAGTTTGTTTCTCGGTCATAATAAGGAACTGGTAATCTCTCGGCGGGAAAAGAGCGTAACATGCTAAACGTATAGGTAATCCCCTGTGGAGATGTGGCAATAAACGCCTCTGAGTTACCATTAGCCTGACAAGTAATGCGCCAGTTTTTAGCAACCCGCGTGACACCTGGAGTGACGGTATTGGGTTCAAGCAACCGCTCTGAACCTACGCTTGGGACATTAATAAAGTCGCCACTCCAATATTGTTTAGCAACAACATAGCCCACACCATCTCCAAGGTAACTTGAACCTGGATTAAGGGAGCCAGAGCAAGGTTTGCCATTTGTCCACGTATTAACTGTAGAATCACCATCTACTATGGTGGTAGAAATTGACGGTATATCTAACTGCCAATCCGCAAAGTGCAATAATTGCCCCTGTGAATATTGAGCCCCTTTATAAACTCGAGTAATACCCATTTCGATAGGAAAATTACCAGGAATAACTAAATCAGTATTTGTCATACTGATAGCCCCTGAATTTAAATCAACCTTTTCACCGAAAAGCTCAGTTGTTTCAGGGGTCACCTCTGTTTTTATATTCATCCTTGCTAAGGCAAGTTCAGCGGTATTTGTGGGGGATGTGTCCGAACCTCCGGTATTTGCCGCTGATACAGCAGCAAATTTTGAAATACTCTGAGGCTGTTGAGTAAGACCAAAGCCAGGCTCCTCCAACGCTTCAGCAATCACAGGATTTATGTCGGCAGCATACGCTGTACTTGTAAGGGGCGATAAAAATGTCAAAAATAATGCGGAAGACAGTTTCTTGTAACCGATATCCATATCACGTTGTCCTTATTTTTATTCAACATGAATTACTAATATATTTAATGTTATTCTTTAAATTTGAGATTAAATCGATCTCAACTAAAGTTAATGTTACCAATATCGGCGCAATAACATTTGCCAGCATAAAATAACATTGCAAACATTATTGAAACAAGTTGTTGTAGGAAGCTTGGTGAATTCACACCAGTTAATTTTAAAGACAAAAACCTACACATTATTCAATTAGCGCCATGAACTAACCAGTAACCAAAAATTAAGTGAAATTAATCACTACCAAAATAATTATTAGTAGTTTTATTTTTTTTAATCATAGTTGCCCATCTATAGGATTTTTCGCTAACATTTCTCGAACAAAATATGGTATTTCGTCTTAGCACAAACCTCATTGCGAGGGAGATTCATCCTCAACATGTTGAATAGATGGATAATGTCAATTTGGTTTGGGAGGTTAACCAATGTGCCCCAATTTGTTACGCTCCCTTCATTGTTTAGTTTTTAGTCTAAAAATGAAAATAGCTATACTTCATTGATTGATGTATAAACGCTAGGGGCATGTTGGAGATGCCATTCTTAATTTAACAGAATGGATTACAAAATCTCATGCATAATTGAATGTAAAGCGATGTCTAAAAATGAAGCGCTGAATTGCTTTGGGGCAGAAGTGAGTTAAATCAACCTGTCGGGTCTAATTGCATCTTGATGTGAAGCTTGGCAGGTTAAGTCTGTGCTAAATCACTCAATAATTCAGATTATTACATGCACTAAGAGTGCAGTTGGAACGTCTTACTGAAGCGATAATGTGCCCCGAGAGTGAGGCTGCGAGTGAGCATAAAAACGGTCATGGCCGCCCACAGTGCATGATTCGCTTGCTCGGGTAATAATAACGCCTGCAATAAATACCATGTTGGGAAAAACGCCCCAAAGGTGGCGAGTATCATGCTATTACGCATCACTTTACCCTGCGCTGCACCGATATAAACACCATCGAATAGGTAAGAGCTAAAAGACCAAAGCGGTAGCAATACCAGCCAAATCAGATAAGTCTGTGCTGTGGTTCTGACCTCATCAATACTGGTCAATAGTTCAATTATATGGCTTCCCCAAAGGCTAAATATCAGTGTAAACCCAAGTGCAGTGATGGCAGACCAACACCAGGCCAGCACCACGGCTTCATGCAATTGCTGCGCGCGCTTTTGACCATAGGCTTTGCCCACTTCTGCTTCGGCATAATAGGCTATGCCATCGAGGGCATAGGAGATTAATAGCAGTAAATTCAATAACACTGCATTGGCTGCAACGGTATTATCACCTAGGCCAGCACCATGGAATGTCATAAACGCAAAAGCTGTCTGCAGGCAAAGGCTGCGGATAAAAATATCGGTATTGAGCCTCAGTAACTTGCCATAACCCATCAGGGTGACATGGGGTAATAGCTGGAATAAGTGAAAATCGGGAGCGCGCTTGAGTTGTTGTCGCACCATAGTGAATGCAACTGAGAAGGCGGTGATATCGGCAAATATTGAGGCGAGGGCGGCACCTTTTACACCCCAGCCTAAGCCAAGCACAAACACTAAGTCGAGAATAATATTGGCTAAGTTTGCGAGTATGAGTTGCCACATGGCGGCTTTAGGTTGTTGTCGCCCTAAGAGCCAACCTAACATCACTAAATTGAGCAGGGCGAAGGGTGTGGACCAAATCCGTACCTGAAAATACTCGCGACAATAATGCTCGACCTCACGGCTTGCTTCGGACAAGCCCAGCGCCAAATTCAGTATTGGAGCTTGCAAAGCAATAACACCCATTCCCAGCAATATGGCTAAAATAGCACCTTGAACTAAGAGTTTATGTTGAGCGTGAATATCATTTGCACCATAAGCCTGTGCGACTAACCCTGTGGTCGCCATTCGTAAAAAACCTAATAACCAAATGATTAAGGTGATAATCGTTGACCCAAGTGATACCCCACCTAAATAATAGGCGTCACTTAGATGACCTATCACAGCCGTATCCACTAATCCTAAGAGTGGAATGGTGATATTTGAGAGGATCATCGGTAGGGCAAGCGCGAACAGTTGGCGATTTTTGTTGCCATTAAACAGTAGTGCGAGTGCGGTTGATTTTGCAGTAGTCATTGATATTGGAGGTATTCACATTATGGTTAAACGTGCGTTATTGGCACTCTTCGGGTTGATGACTTTTTCGGCCAATGCCGTGGTCATTTTACAGTATCATCATGTGTCGGAAACTACGCCTGCGGCAACCAGCGTGACACCCGCGCAATTTCGTGAGCAAATGCAGTTTTTGGCTGATGACGGTTTTAAGGTAATCCCACTTACTCAAGTGGTTGAAGCGATAAAGCAAAAACAAGATTTACCCGCTAAAACCGTGGCGATTACCTTTGATGATGGCTATCGCAGCATTGCCACTACGGCGCATCCTATCCTAAAGGAATTTGGATTCCCCTACACCTTGTTTGTGGCAATTGAGCCGATTAAACAAAAGTTTACCGAGATGATGACTTGGGATGAACTCGTCAGGTTATCAAAGGAAGGGGCTGATATTGCCAACCATAGTTGGGCGCATGAGCACTTGATCCGCAGATTAGACAATGAGTCACAGGCACAGTGGTTAGCGCGGGTAACAACGAATATTCTCGAGACTGAGAAGGCGCTTGCGGATGCGACGGGTCACAATTTTAAAATGCTCGCCTATCCCTATGGCGAATATAATCAAGCACTGCAAGATATGTTAACGCAAAATGGCTTTGTCGCTTTTGGTCAGCAATCTGGCGCAGCGGGACCTTATTCACCTCTGACCGCTTTACCGCGTTTTCCCGTGGCAGGACAATATGCGGATTTAAAGAGTCTAAAGGCCAAACTTTATAGCCTTAATATGCCAGTGCTTTCCCAAAACGTGAGTGACCCAGAGTTAAAAAATGGGCAATGGCGACCAGAGTTGAGGCTCACGCTTGATATGAGTGATATTTCTGCCAATCAAGTTATGTGTTATATCCAAGGTCAAGGAGCAAAATCACCGACTTGGCTTAGCGAAACTGAATTTAGCGTACAGGCTGATTCGGCATTGCCTGCGGGACGCTCCCGTTATAACTGCACTGCACCCAGTAAAACTCGCAATGGTTATTATTGGTTTTCTCAGCCTTGGGTAAGGCCTAGAGATGACGGTTCTTGGATTAAAGAATAATCATAGATTTGACTTGTATTGCGAGACTATTTTACCAAAATCATTAATGAGTTCGTTATTCAATATTTGCGGCGGCTGCCCTAATGCCGCCGTAGGTTTGAATACGGCGACCCGTGTTCCTTGAGGCGATACCAGTACATAGCCAGCGCTGTGGTCAACTTGATAATTATCACCTTCACCCACCATGGCATAGGCTAGGCCTAGACTACGGGTGAGTGGAAATATCTGCGTATGTTCACCCGTCACGGCTTTAAATTCTGTATTAAAAAAGTTGACATAGGTCAGTAATTTTTCCGGTGTATCTCGGTTAGGGTCGACGGATAAAAATACCACTTGAATTGGCGCAATTTTATTAAGTTCAGGGTATGCTGCGGCCAGTTTATTTAAGGTTGTCGGACAAATATCGGGACAAAAGGTAAATCCGATAAAAAATAGATTCCATTTTCCTTGCAGATCCGCATTGGTAAATGCCTTATTGTGCTGATCGATTAGTTCAAATGGCGCTATCTCAAAGGCTTGTGGAAATATAAACCCGTTATCAAGTTCTATAGGCTTGGGGGGATTAAATTTAACCGCGAATAAACCACCAAGGCCAATCAATAAAATGGCGATGATTAGCATGTTTTTCTGCATAGCATTAGCTCCACAGGTAATGGTCGAGTAGTAATGCCATAAATAGCAACATTAAATGGTAAATAGAGAAGCGAAATACTTGCATTGCTAAGCCGTCACGATCCCGATATTTCAGTTGCCAAGCCTTATAAATAAATACACTGCTCAGCAAGCTAGAACACACAAAATACATTGGCCCACACATACCAACCAACACTGGCAAGAGACAAGCGATTGCTAGTAATACGGTATAGAGCAAGATACAGGTTTTAGTAAATTCGACCCCGTGGGTAACGGGAAGCATTGGGATATCTACTTTGGCATATTCGGCTCGTCTGTGAATGGCTAATGCCCAGAAATGAGGCGGAGTCCAAGTAAAAATAATGATCACTAACAGCAATGCATGCCCATGGAATTGGTTGGTAACAGCCGTCCATCCCAGCAATGGCGGCATCGCCCCAGCAAGACCGCCAATAACAATATTTTGCGAGGTTGCCCGCTTTAAATAAGCGGTGTAAACCAGCGCATAGCCGATGAGACTCGCGAAGGTGAGCCATGCAGTGAGCGGATTAACCAAAACATATAAAACCACAAAACCTAAACCTCCAATGCTGGCGGCAAAAATTAAGGCTCGCTTGGTCGAAACTCGTCCCTTGGGCAATGGGCGATTATAGGTGCGAGCCATCATGCCATCTATACGTCGATCAATCAGATGATTTAAAGCGGCAGCCGAGCCTGCCATTAAGGCAATACCGAACATACCTGCGATTAATGGCTGTACGGGGACGGCAGTGGGTACCGCTAAACACATGCCGACTAATACCGTGAGCAACATTAAGGCGACGACTTTGGGTTTGGTCATTTCAAAATAGGCGCGCCATGCCAAGCTAAAATGGGAATGGCTGCTGGTGATTGTGAGTGGTTTTGCCATCTTGGATCCCTCGCTTATGCTTTACGCCATAAAAAGTAGTTAATTGTCACTAAGGTCAGTAGCAGTAGTGCTGCGCCGCCATTGTGAGAAACCGCAATGCCGAGTGGTAAGTGCATGACGATATTAGAAATGCCTAGTGCGACTTGCAATATCACTAGGGCAACCAATAAGAGACTTAGCTTTTTTAATGCTCTAGTACTAACAAATAATTTATATGCCAGTAGTAACAGAACCCCTGTTGTTATAATGGCGCCGAATCTGTGTGCTATGTGGATGGTCATTCGTGCTGGGTAATCTAGTACCCCAAACTCAAAACTTGGGTGCTGGCCTTGGAAAGGGGAGAATGCATCGGCAATGGCGAGATTATCCATCCAATTACCTTCGCAAATGGGCAGGGTGGTACAGGCGAGTGCCGCGTAGTTTGAGGAGGTCCAAGCGCCTAGCATGATTTGACCGATAAGGATGATTAAACTCACAAGTGCTAAAATGGCAAGGTTTTGTGTCTGCAAACTACCAATCTCGACCTGTTTTTGCCTGATACGTAAATAAAGGATGAGCAGGAGTGAAATCAGGCTAAAGCCACCAATCAGGTGTGACATTACTACTATTGGCATAAGCTTCATTGTCACTGTCCACATGCCTAGAGCGGCTTGAAAAATAAGCAGTAATAATATAAATGTGGGCAATTTCTTCGGTGCTGTTGGTGTTTTTAGACATTTGATAAAAATGAACAGTATGAGCAGCCCAAGACCCGCTGCAATATATCTATGGATCATTTCCAACCATGCTTTTTCAGTTTGAATATCATGATCAGGAAAAATAGTTTGAGCACGGGCGATTTCATGGTCTTGGGTGGGCACTTTAATGTGGCCGTAGCAACCCGGCCAGTCAGGGCAGCCTAAGCCAGCATCCGATAGCCGCGTGTAAGCCCCCATTAAAATGACCATTAAGGTAAAGACTAAGGTTAAGCGTAGGATCCAAGTCAGTTGCATTAGTCTACCCTCGACAGTTTTAATAACTTACGCAGATCCGCAATCAGTGCTTTACCTTGGGCGAGATGTGCTTCTTTGCTGTGTGCTTGAGGGTAGCGTAATACTAAGTTGCCGAGGGGATCGACTATGATCAACTGTTGTGCATTTAACCACTCGTTTAAGCGGTTATTGATTGGACTAGTGTTAAAGTGAAATGCCTTTAAGGCATTAATATCGCTCTCAGGACTGACAAGGATAAGTGGCTCTACCCTTGCTTGATCTGGCCCGAGTGCGGTATGACTTTGGCGTAAAATATACAAGCGTTCACGGCAATTATCATCGCATTGGGAGGGTAATAAATAGAGTAGTTGCCATTCTTTGGGTTTAGGATTGGTAACCCCAAGACTGGTATAGCTGGTTGCGGGATTGATCAGTTCACCAAAGTTGGTTGCACCGCCGTGGTATAAATTAAGGCTCAATACTAGTTTGGCAATCACTACCGGTGCGATAAACGCCACGAGCAATAATCCCAACGCTTTGTGTGTCGATTTGGACTGGGAGTTCATGCTTGCTCCTCTCATGTAAATTATCCCTAATATATTGTTTTGCTATTTATCTGAATCTAAGTCGGCTGTGATTTTTACTATTTACCCCATAGAGTTGGCACTGTGATGATGTTTTACATACTTAACCCCTTGCCACAGCATCAGACCCGCAAATACCGCAGCCATTGAAAACCACTGCAATGCATAACCCCAATGTTTTTGCGCCGAGAGTGGAAATGGTTGCCAAGGGTGAGCTAACTCAAGGTTGGGGAGTTGATCAGGTTGCAGTACTGCCGTTACTAAAGGATGGCCTACTAGCTGAGTTATTTCAGGAATATTAAGATTTTGGATACGAATGTGTGTTCCGGCTTCTGCCATTAAGGCATGGCTTAAAGGATTGGTTTGTTTTTGATATAGCTTGCCAACAAGACTCAGTTTTCCGCTAAGAGGTTCGATTTGGGGGAGTTCATCACGGCTTGAGGTTGCGGCGATAAAGCCTAATTCAACCAGTAGCCAAGGTTTTTCCGGCTCAACTTCCAGAGCTTGAAATGCTAGATATCCCACTTGCCCCTGATAGACTTGATTGTCGAGTAGCCAGATTTGCGCATTGGCAGGTGAGGCAGTGATACTGAGGCGATAACCTGTGACATCTTCTAGATGGATTTTTTGTAAAAGTTGTTTAAAGGTCAGCGGCGCTAAGGCTTGTCTGGATTCCATTTGAGCTAATAACAAGGCTTTTTCTTCTCCGCGATGGAGTTGCCATAGCCCTAGCTTGACCAGAATCACGAATACAGTCACAGTCAAGATCAACAAAAAAACGGTTAATTTATTCAGCAGACAGTAAGGATATCTCATGAATGCCCTGTTTATCTTTAAGTTAGTTTTGGTTCTGCTGTTGCTGTTTATCATTTTTAATTTAGGTAGAGCCTTATTCATGATGGTGAAAGATGACAACTCAGCCCCTATGAGTCGTTATCTCGGTCGTCGTGTGATTTTCTCTGTTTTGGTAATCCTCTTACTGCTGGTGGCGTTAGGGTCTGGACTTATTAGCCCGAACCCTAGACCCTACTGAGTGCCAGTTACAGTACATAAACGAAGATAAATAAACACAGCCAGACCACATCAACGAAGTGCCAGTACCAACTCCCTGCTTGAAATGCAAAATGCTTATCTGCCGTAAAATGTCCTTTTAATACTCTGATAAATAAAACCACGAGGAATACCGTTCCTAGCGTGACATGCATGCCATGAAATCCAGTTAACAGAAAGAAAGTGTTGCCATAAATCCCCGAGGTGAGGGTTAAACCCATCTCTTGATAGGCGTGACGGTATTCTTCTACTTGCAACCCAACGAAACCTATACCCAATAAAATCGTAATTCCTAGCCATAGCACGACGGCTGAGCGTTTGGCTTTTTCTAAACTAATGTGGGCAAAATGTAAGGTCACTGATGAGGTCAGTAAAATAAGGGTATTGATCAGGGGGAGACCCGTCCACGGCATAGCCTCTGTCTTGGTACCATCTGGCGTAGAGATAAGGGGCCAAACCGCTTCAAAACTTGGCCAAAGTATTTCGTGGGTCATGGCATTGTTAGATGCACCGCCAAGCCAAGGTACGGCAATTGCGCGGGCATAAAACAGCGCACCAAAAAAAGCCGCAAAGAACATTACTTCTGAGAAAATAAACCAACTCATACCTTGGCGAAAAGAGCGATCCATCTGAGCGGAATAGAGTCCAGTTGTCGACTCTTTGATAACCGCACTAAACCAGCCAACCAACATAAATACAATGACCGCTATGCCTAAAAGCAGTAAATAACCGCCACCAGAAGCGCCAGATTTCATCTGTTGGACGAAAAGTCCTGCGCCAACGGCAATAAAAAATAATCCAATGGCACCGACAATGGGCCAGATGCTTTGGGATGGAACATAGTAGGTTTGATGTTTCGTGGTCATTTGGCAGCTCCTTGCTCTATGGCAGACGCTAACTGCTTGTCGGTAATGTCGTAGAGGGTGTAAGAGAGGGTTAAAGTATGGATTGACTCGGGTAATTGAGGATCCACAAAGAAAATAAGCGGTAACTCAGCACTGGTCGCCGCGGCCAAGGGTTGCTTATTAAAGCAAAAACATTCCGTTTTATTGAAATAGGCCGCCCCTTGGCCTGGGGAAACTGAGGGTATTGCTTGCCCAACTGTGGCATGGTTTGACTCATTACGAGCCAAAAATGCTGTATGGACAAGCTCGCCAGGATGAACCACAAGCCGCTTAATTTGCGGTTCAAACTTCCATGGCATACCCGTTTGCACCTGGGAAATAAACTCCACAGTCACAGTGCGGCTTGTATCGACAGTTATCGCTTGATAATTACTGGCTGTACTTGCGGGTTTACCATTGATGCCTAGCTTCTCACACAGAACATCATACAGGGGGACGAGTGCGAACCCAAAGCCAAACATACCCACACAGCCTAGAACTAACAAGCTGATAAGTTTACGATTTGACCTAGTTGTGCTGGTCATTTTATTTCACCTCAGGAGGTGTCGTAAATGAGTGGTAAGGCGCAGGGCTTGGTAATGTCCATTCTAGCCCTTCGGAGCCTTCCCAAGGTTTAGCGGGCGCTTTCTCACCGCCACGGATACACTTGATTACCAGTACTAAGAAAATCAATTGCGATAGACCAAAAGCAAAACCGCCAATCGAGACGATTTGGTTTATATCGGCAAATTGGATTGAATAATCAGGGATCCGCCGTGGCATTCCTGCCAGCCCAAGGAAATGCATAGGAAAAAAGAGGACGTTTACAGAAATCACTGAGCACCAAAAATGCCACTGTGCTAAACGCTCGTTATACATATGACCAGTCCATTTTGGGAGCCAGTAGTAGGCCGCCGCCATAATGGAAAAAATCGCACCTGTTACCAGTACATAATGGAAGTGTGCGACTACAAAATAAGTGTCGTGGTACTGGAAGTCCGCGGGGGTAATGGCAAGCATTAGTCCCGAAAAACCACCAATAGTGAAAAGGATAATAAAAGCCACGGCAAATAACATCGGTGTTTCAAAGGTCAGCGAGCCTCGCCACATGGTTGCTACCCAGTTAAAGACCTTCACTCCTGTCGGCACGGCTATCAGCATAGTGCAGTACATAAAAAACAGCTCTGCAAACACGGGCATGCCCGTTGTAAACATATGGTGTGCCCACACAAGGAAAGACAAAATGGCAATACTGGCAGTGGCATAAACCATAGAAGCATAACCAAAGAGTTTTTTACGACTGAAAGCGGGAACGATAGCTGAGATGATGCCAAAAGAAGGCAAAATCATGATGTAAACTTCTGGATGGCCGAAGAACCAAAAGATATGTTGAAACATCACAGGATCGCCGCCGCCTGCCGCCTCGAAGAAACTGGTTCCAAAAAATTTATCGGTGAGCACCATAGTCACTACACCTGCGAGTACAGGCATGACTGCTATTAGCAAAAATGCAGTAATTAGCCAAGTCCATACAAATAGCGGCAGTTTCATCCATGTCATGCCTGGCGCACGTAAGTTCACTATGGTCACAATCACATTAATTGCGCCCATGATCGAACTTATTCCCATGATATGAATAGAGAACACGAAGAGAGCAGTGCTGTCAGGGCTATAAGTTGTTGAGAGCGGCGCATAGAAAGTCCAACCAAAGTTTGGGCCTCCTCCTTCCATAAATAATGAACCGAGTAAAATGGCGAAGGCGAAAGGAAGGATCCAAAAACTCCAGTTATTCATCCTAGGTAACGCCATATCTGGCGCGCCAATCATCATAGGAATTAACCAATTGGCCAATCCTGTGAACGCGGGCATAACGGCTCCAAAGACCATGATCAGCCCATGAACAGTGGTCATTTGATTGAAAAAATTTGGCTCAACTAGCTGTAATCCGGGTTGAAATAATTCAGCTCGGATCACCATTGCCATGGCGCCACCCGTTAAAAACATAATGAAACTAAACCATAAATAAAGGGTGCCAATATCCTTATGGTTGGTGGTTAGCAACCAGCGCATAATGCCCTTCGGTGCCCCATGATGGTGGTCATCATGGACTGCGGTGTGTTCTTGAGTCATAGTGCTCATCCTAATCCCCTACTGTCCATGTTTAACGATATCGGCGGCTTGAACTGTATCGCCTGTATTATTACCCCAGGCATTTCGCTCATAAGTAATGACCGCGGCGAGTTGTTGTGGGCTGAGTTGTTTGTCAAATGCCTGCATCGCCGTTCCCGTTTTGCCGTGCATCACAATCTCGATATGGTTGGCAATTGGCCCCGTTACAATGTTGCTATTAACTAACGATGGAAAAGCAGGCGGAATACCTAAGCCATTTACTTGATGGCAGGCTGCACAACTTGAGATATAGATGGCTTCTCCTTCCGTCATTAGCGCGTCATGGGTCAGTGTTGGCAGGCTAGCGGGATCGATGCTAGCACCTTGGACGGTTGGCTCTGTAGGCAACGCGGCGACTTGCTGTGTTTGTGTTGTCGATGTCTGAGGCTGGCGATCACCATTCATATAGTCGTTCACATCTTTGGCTTGAACAGCATCCCCCATATTATTTCCCCACGCATTTCGCTCATAGGTTGTCACTGCGGCAATTTCTTGGGCAGTTAATTGGTTAGCAAAAGCCTGCATTGCCGTACCAGCTTTACCATGGATGATAATTTCAAGGTGGGGAGTAAGAGGGCCTGTTGCGATAGGACTACCTTTCAAACCTGGAAATACACCTTTTAATCCTTCTCCATTAGGTTGATGGCATGCTGCGCATCGAGCCATATAGACTTGCTCGCCTTGGCTCATTAAGTCTGCTTGACTAAGGGTTTGTGATAGGGCGGCTTGAGCTGTAGCGGCAGCAGTTTGCGCTGCTTGTTTTTGCTCGGTAATCCAAGCATCAAATTCTGCTTCTGGTACGGCTTTTACGACTATGGGCATAAAGCCGTGATCTTTACCGCAAAGCTCAGCACACTGGCCGCGATAAATGCCTGGTTTATCGATACGTGTCCATGCTTCATTAATAAAACCAGGATTCGCATCTTTTTTCACCGCAAAGGCTGGAACCCACCATGAATGAATGACATCTTCTGATGTCATTAGGAAGCGAATTTTGCGATTTATTGGAACAACAAGCGGCTTATCGACTTCAAGGAGATAGTGCTCGCCTTTAGGTTCTGAACCATCAATTTGTGTTCTAGGTGTCGAGAGTATGCTGTAAAAATCAATATCTTGATCGAAGTAGCTGTAATGCCATTTCCACTGAGAACCAGTGACTTTGATGGTGATATCAGCATTGCTCGTATCTTCCATTGCGATTAAGGTTTTGGTTGCAGGTATGGCCATTAGGATCAGGATAATAAATGGCAATATGGTCCAAGCAATTTCAACTTTGGTACTTTCATGGAAATGGGCGGCAACTGCGCCTTTGGATTTTCTGTGGTTTATCATGGCATAAATCATTACGCCAAAAACCACGAGGCCAATAGCACAGCAGATATACAAGATAGTCATATGCAAGTGATAAACCTTGCCACTTATCTCGGTTACACCAGTGGTCATATTGAACCGCGAATCCGCTGCGTTCAACGGTGGTGCGAATAACACCACGAGTAAACAATACAACAATTGCTTCACAAGACTTCTCCTCTGCTAATTGCAAATTGCAACTACAAAGAAGAGTCACACAGTAAGTCTCAACTCTATGCAAACTCTTCAGTTCCCAAAAAAGCGTTTTTGACTTCAATGTGCGTTGATGGCTTACTTTTGTACTGTTACTGCTGTTAATTCGCCACGCTGGCACATACTACTGAAAAAATCTGTCATTTTAATTATTGATGGAAAATTGGCTGGGATAACAGCTCGGTTTTTACCATCGCCAGTGATATAGAGTCACCAGCTTAATCAACCATACTTGCTGTTTAAATATTGATCAAGATCACTTATTTTTCTAATTGTCTGAAAAATTGCTAAAAAAAAGCCTCACATTCATATGTGAGGCGGCTTTCACGGCTAAAAAATCTTTTGTAAAACTAATGAACAGGGCTAAAAAAAGTGGCTTGCTTAAAGTGTGTATGTTGCTCAAGGCGGACCTTATCCTGTAAGTGGTTATTTACTTCCTCTAATACAATACCCATCGCTCTGGCACTTTTTGCCACAATTTGTAAGCGTCGATTATCACGGGCATCGAGTGAGGTCGTCCAAGTAATGACTGCACTGGACGTACCACTTGTTAAGGCTTTCTCCATCGCCCGTAGGGTTTCTACCTCATCTTTTGCATGAACGAGTAATATACGATCCATGCGCACACCTGCTGATGTGAGTAACTGTTTATAGCCAATACTTGGTGGATTGATGAGTACAACCCAACGCCCCTGTTGACTGAGTTGTGCGAGCTGCGTACTGAGCTGGATTAACTCAGTACGGCCTTGAGTCTGTGTAGGCACACAGCTGATCGGTGCATACTGCCAGTTTGCATCTGGCTCTCGAATGTTGTCGAGCCACAACCCCGGATGACGTGGGGCATTGCCTAATAGGTTACTCATAGCCAATCTCCATTACGGATCACACCAACAGCGAGTCCTTCAATTGTTAAACTTTGACAACTTAAATCCACTTTAATTGGTGAGTAGTCTTCATTTTCTGCGTATAGATAGACTAAGTTGCCTTTTTTTTCGAAGCGTTTAACCGTGACATCATCGTCGACTCTTGCAACAACTACTTGACCATTTCTCGCTTGTTGTACTTTATGTACCGCTAACAAATCACCTTCGAGAATGCCGATGTTTTTCATGCTGTCACCTTTTACTCGCAGTAAAAAATCGGCGGTAGGGTGGAACATACTTGGGTCAACTTGATAGTACTGTTCAACATGTTCTTGAGCCAAGATTGGCTCACCAGCGGCTACTTGGCCTATAAGTGGCAGGCCATATTCAACCACGACCTCTTCCTCTGCTGGGAGACGGATACCCCGAGAGGTACCAGGCATGATTTCGATACAGCCTTTTTTGGCGAGAGCTTTGAGGTGCTCCTCAGCAGCATTAGCACTTTTAAAGCCTAAACGAGTGGCAATTTCTGCTCGGGTGGGTGGCATTCCTGTATCGGCAATATTACGTTTAATTAGCTCTAAAATTTCAGCTTGGCGTGGCGTTAAGGGTCTCATGGCTGTTCCTGTTTTTCTATACAGTTACTGTTAGTATATACAGTATTGTTTGTAGTGCAAGTATTAACCATTTTTAGATCGTAAAGTGTTTTAAATCGGCAAATCTCAGTCTGATCTATTGGTTGAGTTTTTATGGAAGATAAGGCGTTTTATATTTTCTTGTTTAATTTTAAGTGTTTAATTTTTAATAGTATTTATTTTATTCCGATGGGATGCATATATTGTTTTATAGGCTTATAAAACGCGTGATGTTAGGGCGATTTAGGGATATATAGGAGAGAATTAGCGAATACTCCCCAGAGTCTGGTATTCTATTGGGCTAGTAAACGTACTTAATTGCATAAGAATAATGCCTAAACAAGACTCTCTTTGGTTGAAATCATTACGTTGGATCCAAAAACACTTAGTCCACACTATTGTGGTGCCTCAGGATCCTTTTGCCGATCTGAATCTGGATACCTCCAGACCACTTGCTTATGTCATGAAAACAGAATCGCTGAGTGACATTGCGGCACTAAGTGAAGTCACCGAAAAATTAGGCTTGCCAAGCCCCTACGAACCTTTAGTTGTTAACGGTGTTGTTGCGCCACGGGTTGTTTGCCTTCAAGGACGTAAACCTTTGTTTGGTGAACGTGCGGGTAACGAGCCATTCCTTGAGTGTTTTATGCGTCTCTTGGCTGTTCATAAGGAGCGCCCGGAGCTTGATATTCAGTTAGTGCCAGTGAGTCTTTATTGGGGACGTACTCCAGGTAAAGAAGACGATACGATGAAAGCGGCTGTGTTGGAGCGTGAAAATCCAACTTGGCTACGTAAGTGCTTCATGATTTTGTTTCTAGGCCGTCATAATTTTGTACAGTTTTCGAATGCAGTTTCACTGCGTTATATGGCAGATGAACACGGTACTGATATGGGGATAGCCCATAAATTAGCGCGTGTGGCACGGGTACATTTTCGCCGCCAACGTAAGGTGATGACGGGTCCTTTACTGCCAAATCGTCAGGCATTATTTGATTCGTTGCTCAAATCGGAGTCATTACGTAAGGCGATTCAAGAAGAGGCTGTGAGCAAAAAGATTTCTGAAACTCAAGCTCGTGAAACTGCAATAGAGTATCTTGATGAAATAGCGGCAAATTATTCAGATAGTTTAGTGCGCATTGCCGAGCGTTTTTTAACCTGGTTATGGAATAAGCTCTACAGTGGCATCAATATTAAAGGTGCCGAACATATTCGTCAGTTACACCACGATGGTCACGAAATTGTCTATGTGCCTTGTCATCGAAGTCATATGGATTATCTATTGCTATCCTACATTTTGTATTACCAAGGTATGGTTCCGCCGCATATTGCAGCAGGGATAAACCTGAACTTTTGGCCTGCGGGACCATTGTTCCGCCGTGGTGGCGCGTTCTTTATCCGTCGTAGTTTTAATGGTAATAAGCTTTATACCGCAGTCTTTCGTGAATATTTAGATCAACTGTTTGCCAAGGGCTATTCGGTGGAGTATTTCTCTGAGGGCGGTCGGTCTCGTACGGGGCGTTTGTTAGCGCCCAAAACGGGCATGATAGCAATGACAATGAACAGCGTGCTGCGAGGAATTGAGCGCCCAGTTACTTTGGTTCCCGTATATTTAGGTTATGACCATGTGATGGAAGTCGCCACGTATCACAAAGAGTTAAGTGGCAAGAAAAAACAAAAAGAATCCGTTTGGCAAGTTTTTGGAGCCATTCGAAAGTTAGGTAATTTTGGTCAAGGTTATGTGAACTTTGGAGAGCCGATTACCCTGCAAACTTTTTTAAACGAAATGGCACCTAACTGGCGCGCAGAGCTTGCCGATGATCCTGAACAAAAGCCAACTTGGTTAACTCCAGCGGTTAACGTGTTAGCAAATCGGGTGATGACACGTATTAATGATGCGGCAGCGGCCAGTTCCGTCACGCTTACCAGTTTAGCTTTATTGGCTTCTGAGCAAAATGCGCTTGAGCGTTGTTTGTTAGAACGTCAGTTAGATTTGTACCTCACGCTGCTGAAGCGGGTGCCTTATACCTCTTTTACTTCTGTCGCGGAAGGTGATGGTAAGCATCTTGTTCAACAGGGTATTGATTTAAATAAGTTTTCAGTATCCTGCGATCCTTTAGGTGAGATAGTGTCTATCGATGCTAATCAGGCCATTTCGATGACCTATTATCGCAATAATATTATCCACTTATTTATTATTCCTTCTCTTATTGCGAGTTGTTTGACCCATAATGAGCAAAGTCAGCGACAGCAAATTGTGGCAATCGTGAATGACTTTTATCCGTTGCTAAAGGCTGAGCTGTTTATGGGAATTAAGGATATACCTTCCTATGTCAATCAAGTGCTGGATCTCTTTATTGAGCAAGGCTTAATAACTGAGTCAGATAACTTATCAGTTGTAACGGAACATTCCAGTCAGCTGGTATTGCTCTCAGGATCGGTCAGTGAGACATTGCAACGCTATGCCATCATTTTTAATTTGCTAGCACATCGTCCTAAGATGGAACGTTCAGAACTCGAGTCTGAAAGCCATTTACTTGCTCAGCGTTTAGGGGCATTGCATGGCATTACAGCACCAGAGTTTTACGATAAAAAACTCTACGGCACTTTGAGTGTTAAGTTAAAAGAGTTAGGTTATCTTTCTGATAAAGATGATAAATCTGATGTTAAGCGTATTCGAGATCAAGCCAATAGCCTATTGAGAGCCTCAGTGAGACAGACGATAGTTGCGAGTGTCACTGCGGAGCATATTAGTTAATGACAAATCATATGAATGCGGTTAAGCATAAAACCGCAGGTAAGTCTTTGCTCGGTGGCGCCATGATTATTGCTGGGACGACCGTAGGGGCGGGCATGTTTTCCTTACCTGTGGTGGGTTCTGGCATGTGGTTTGGGTATTCCATTGTCATGCTGCTAGGTATTTGGTTTTGCATGTTGATGTCGGGCTTATTACTGCTTGAAACCAACTTACACTTTGAACCTGGTGCGAGTTTCGATACGTTAACAAAACAAACCTTAGGCCAGTTTTGGCGCATAGTGAATGGCGTGTCAATCGCCTTTGTGCTCTACATTTTAACCTATGCCTATATCAGCGGTGGTGGCTCGATTGTAAATCACAGCTTGCAGGGTATGGGGATTGAATTACCTCAAAGTGTGGCAGGGTTAGTATTTGCCATAGTGCTAGCGAGTATTGTGCTGATCAGCACCAAAGCTGTGGATCGTATTACAACGATAATGCTGGGCGGTATGATCATCACTTTCTTTCTTGCTATCGGTAATTTACTGATAGAGATTGATGTCACTAAGCTGCTTGAGCCCGATGGTACCACAAGATTTGCACCTTATTTGTGGGCAGCGTTGCCCTTTGGCCTTGCTAGCTTTGGTTATCATGGCAATGTGCCTAGTTTAGTGAAGTATTATGGTAAAGATTCCAACACTATTATCAAAGCTATCTTTGTCGGTACTTTTATCGCGCTTATCATTTATGCCTGTTGGTTAGTCGCCACTATGGGCAATATTCCCCGCAGCCAGTTTAGCGATATTATCGCCCAAGGCGGCAATATGGGTGTGTTGGTTGGTGCTTTGTCTAAGGTGATGGCAAGTAGCTGGTTAAACAGTATGTTAACCCTGTTTGCAAACTTAGCGGTGGCCTCGTCGTTCCTCGGTGTAACTTTGGGTTTGTTTGATTATCTTGCAGACTTATTTGGTTTTGATGACTCCCGTAATGGAAGGATAAAAACGGCTGCTGTTACTTTTGTTCCTCCGACGGTTTTTGGGCTGTTATTTCCTGATGGTTTTTTGATTGCTATTGGTTTTGCGGCATTGGCGGCAACGGTTTGGGCTGTGATTGTCCCTGCGCTGATGGCTTATAAGTCTCGGCAGTTATTTCCTGAAAGTACAGGTTTTAAAGTGAAGGGAGGTACACCCATTATCGTCATCGTCGTCTTATTTGGAATCATCACAGGTACGTGTCATCTTTTGGCAATGGCGAATTTGCTGCCTCAGTATTCCTAGTCCATTTTACTAATAAAGCCCTCGTTTAAATGAGGGCTTTTGTGTTTTTGACGATTCCATCTCGGCTCTTATCAATCTGTATTTAGCTGCTTAATTGGAGTTATTTATAATGATTGTGTCTGGACAAGAGCCTTTCCCCGCTTTGTTGGCTTTCGCGAGGAGAGCGGGTATTGAATCAGAACCTTTAATCACTTCGGGTAGATTAATGCGGATTTCACTTAACAGTCCTTTAGCACATTCTAAGCTCATTTTGGTATGAGCACCCTGACCAAAGCTTTTATCAAAGCTGGTATTTAGCTCCTGTCGAGTTACCTGTTTACCTATGTTCCCATGGATGAAGTTTTTAACCCATGCAGAAGCGTTTATTGTTTGGGTTAGCTGGGTGGCTAACAAAAAGTAATCGTTAGGATCTTGGTTGCGACAAGTTCCATGTTTCCACCATTGATGCCGTTCTAAACAGGTGCCGTAGCGAGCGCTCGGCATCACTTCTTCTAAATTTTTGCGTACCGAAGCGTTAAGCTCAATTTCAGGGTAGCTACAGAAATCGCTAGGTTGTAGCTTTACTGTACTGCAATAGCCATAACGAGTTCCACACTGTTTCCTATTGGGCCAAAGTCCATGCAAGCTAAACTGTTGCCACAGTGGAGATTCATCCGTTTTATTGAGGTCACTGCATTCTGCTTTACGGTTGCCATTGAGTTCGCAGAAAGTGCTTTGCCAACTCAATGCTAGAACGTGGGAGTCAAAGTTTCCTTCGAGTTGACAATGACTAACTTGGCGTTGATCTTTTGTACTGTGCTCTTTAAGGCTATCGCGATTGATTGCTTTAATATCTGATGCTGTCGTGGTTTGTGAGGGTTCCATTGCTGACACTGGTGTGGAAAGGTCATTGTTCGTTACGCTGGTGAGATATTGGCCACAACTACCGCTTATCCAGCGCAAAGGTGAAGTTGCAGCATTAGTTTTGACTCTTAGCCATTGAGGATTGGTCGTGTTCCCTAAAATTTCCTGTACTGTATAGCGTTCACCAATATTGCTTTGTAACTGCTCTGGGTTGGTTTGTTTATTCTTAGATTGAAAGAGTTCACAGCGCTTATTGGATATAAATTCACCAGAAGCAGGTGCGGCTATTGCAGGGGTTATTCCTAGGAGCAATACGCTGACTATGCTGATGATGCGATATAACATTAATGGTTGGCGCAAAAGCACTTGCTGTAAACGCTTATGGCTTGCGGTCAAACGCAATGGCATTGTCATTCGATGGCATCCTTATCTGTGGTGGTGAATCGAGTCGCTTTGGTATCAAGCTCATGGTACACACAAGCACTAGGATTACAGAGGCTTATTTTTGAGTTATTGTGAACAGTCAATCATATATGAGTAACTTGAATCTTCGCTAAAATAAATAGCCCCTGCTATTCAGTGTTTGAGCCGTAGAGGGAATACCGTTATTTGGCTGCAATTGCGGCTTTTAGTCGTTACAATAAGATATTTCTCGCTACCGATCTATCGCATGTCTTTGTCTCATAGTCTTAAGTCATTCAATACTTTTGGTCTTTCGCAGTGCTGTTCAGCCCTTGTTGAAGCTCATTCAAAAGAAGATATTAAACATATTTGCTTGCCATTATGGCAGGACCAGCAACCATTACTTGTTTTAGGTGGCGGCAGTAATGTCGTTTTCACCGATGATTTTCACGGCACTGTGGTGCGAGTGTTATCTAAGGGGATAAAAGTCAGCGAAGATGCTGTATATTTTTATCTTGAGGTTGAGGCGGGTGAAAACTGGCATGAATTAGTGGAGTTTACTTTAGCTAATGGAATGCCAGGTTTAGAAAACCTCGCACTGATCCCTGGTGCCCTCGGTGCAGCACCAATCCAAAATATTGGAGCTTATGGTGTAGAATTCTGTGACGTTTGTGATTGGGTCGAATATCTTGATCTTGATTCGGGTGATTTTTTCCGCCTGACGGCGACTGAATGTCAGTTCTCCTATCGTGAGTCGATTTTTAAAGGAGCGTTGCGTGGTCGTGCGGTGATCACTGCAGTGGGATTACGCCTTGTTAAGCAGTGGCAACCGCATCTTGCCTATGGTCCTTTACAATCGTTTGATCCTGCATCTGTAACCGCTGCAGATATCTTTAATAAGGTATGCCAAGTTAGACGAGAAAAGTTGCCTGATCCTAATGTATTAGGCAATGCAGGTAGTTTTTTTAAAAACCCAATAGTGAGTGCTGCTTGCTACCTTGAGCTTGCACAACGATTTTCGACGATTGTTGGTTATGCTCAAGCCGATGGTAGTGTGAAGCTCGCGGCTGGTTGGTTAATTGAGCAGGCAGGGTTAAAAGGTTTTATCTTAGGAAAAGCTGCCGTACACGATAAACAAGCCTTAGTTTTAGTTAATCGTGGTGGTGCGACGGGGCAGGATATTTGCCGTTTAGCGCAACATGTTATTGAGCGCGTCAATGATACGTTTGGTGTATTGCTAGAAGCGGAACCAAGAATTATCGGAGTCACAGGTGAAGGAGATCTGCATGTCTGATAACTGGGTAAGAAAGCGTGAAATTTTAACGCTATTATCTAGCGAGCATTTTGTCTCGGGCGAACAGCTTGCGAGTGAGTTAGGCGTATCCCGTGCTGCTGTGAGTAAACATATAGATGCGTTAGAAACCTATGGTGTCGCAATTTATAGTGTCAAAGGTCGCGGCTATAAACTTGCGAATCCGATTTCATTGATTGATGCGTCACGTCTAGTGCAATCGATTGATCATCGCTGTTTTTATTTTGATGAAATTCCAAGCACTAATGGATTTATGCTCAGTCACATAAACGAGCTGAAGAGTGGAGATGTTTGTGTAGCCGAGTATCAAGCGGCAGGTCGAGGACGTCGAGGACGAACTTGGGTGTCGCCCTATGGCCATCATTTGTATTTTTCACTATTTTGGTCATTTCCACAGGGGATGGCGCAGGCAATGGGCTTGAGTTTAGTCGTAGCCTGTACGTTGGTTGAAGTACTTAAATCCTATGGCGTTGAGAATATTGGCGTTAAGTGGCCCAATGATATCTATTTGGATCATAAAAAACTGGCTGGGATTTTAATTGAAATGGCAGGGCAAGCGGATAGCGAGTGCCAGCTTATTATCGGAATTGGCGTCAATATGGCGATGTCTGAGGATCATGGAAAAGGAATAGACCAACCTTGGAGTGATCTATCAACATTAGCGACTATGCCAGATAAGACAGACCTAGTGATTGAATTACAAAAACAACTTAAGCGAGATATTCAGTTATTTGAACGTGAAGGGCTGAATGCATTTAAAGCACGATGGCAAGCTGCAGATTTATTTTATGGTAAACCAATCCGTTTACTCATGGGGGAAAATCATATTGATGGCACTTGCATGGGCGTAGATGCGCAAGGGGCGGTATTACTTGATACCGCCGATGGTATTCAAGCATTTATCGGCGGAGAAATTAGTCTTAGACCCCGTTAGCTTAGGGGTACTACTTGCGCATGAGCACATGGGACATCAAATGATCTTGCCCCTTTTGTAGGATCAAATGTGCTCTTTCCCGCGTGGGTTGAATGTTCAGTTGCAAATTCGGGCCATTGATCGTGTCCCAAATATTAGCAGCAATCGCATTTGCCTCATCATCAGTTAAATTCGCATAATGATGAAAATAGGACTTAGCATCACTGAATGCGCCTTTTCGAAATTGCAGAAAACGCTCTTGATACCATTGCTTAAGTAATGATTCTTCGGCATCTACATAGATAGAAAAATCAACAAAGTCAGAGACAAAAGGTCTACGAGTGTCGACAGGTGAATCTAAACCCGTTTGGAGCACGTTTAAACCCTCAAGGATCAAAATATCGGGTTGCGAGACAATTTGGTGCTGATTACGTACACGGTCGTAGGTCACATGGGAGTATATCGGCGCTTTTGTATGTGGTTGTCCCGATTTTACGGCCGAAATAAATTCCACCAACATTTTCATATCGTAGCTTTCGGGAAACCCTTTACGTTGCAACAAACCTTTACGCTTGAGATCGGCTAATGGGTAAAGAAAGCCATCCGTGGTAACCAGATCGACTTTAGGGTGTTCTGGCCAATGTTGTAAAAGTGCTTGTAAAACCCGTGCGGTCGTACTTTTTCCTACCGCAACACTCCCCGCAATGCTAATAATATAGGGACTGTGAAATGGTTTTTGTCCCAAAAACTCATCAAGCACTAAGCCGCGTTGCTGCTTCGATTTTACAATCAAATTAAGTAGCCTACTGAGGGGTAAATAAATATCAGTAACCTCAGAAAGCGATACCTTTTCATTAATACCCCTAAGATTTTCTAAATCCCGTTCACTTAACGTTAGCGGTACTGAATCTCTTAGCTCTGACCATTGTGCACGTTCAAAGGTAAGATAGAGCGCTTTTTGAATTGGATTTTTAGAAGTCATAGGCTTTCCTCGGCTAGGAAAGGCACAGTACACCATGGCATTATCATCGACAATAAAAAATCAGTTATTTCAACCTTGTTTGATTCTCTACCTGTCCCATTTGCCTGATAATTAGCCGTCGATAGTGGCTGGCGTGTAAAAAAACATCGTTTAACGAGTTTTTTTAATCAAATAGGCGTTTTTTACTTGCACTCGGGAGCACATTTACCTAATATCCCGTTCCGAAATGATTTGCCGGCATAGCTCAGTTGGTAGAGCAACTGACTTGTAATCAGTAGGTCCCGAGTTCGACTCTTGGTGCCGGCACCATTTTACTGGAGGGGTTCCCGAGTGGCCAAAGGGATCAGACTGTAAATCTGACGGCTCAGCCTTCGAAGGTTCGAATCCTTCTCCCTCCACCATTTTTTCAAGGTAGTTAGGTAGCCTAGTTAGGTTGCGCGGGCATCGTATAATGGTATTACTCCAGCCTTCCAAGCTGATAACGCGGGTTCGATTCCCGCTGCCCGCTCCAAATTTGTATGCTGATATGGCTCAGTTGGTAGAGCACACCCTTGGTAAGGGTGAGGTCGGCAGTTCGAATCTGCCTATCAGCACCAGCCTTTCTAAATTAAGCTCCTATACCTAACATAATCGGTTCGATGTAATTTATATGCATCGGATTTTTTCTATATGTAAGTTTTCATCACCAAGATTCTTGGACTGAGGCATTACCATGGCTAAAGCTAAATTTGAACGTATTAAGCCCCATGTAAACGTGGGCACCATTGGTCACGTTGACCATGGTAAAACCACTCTGACTGCAGCTATCTCTCACGTACTGGCTAAGACCTACGGTGGCGAAGCTAAAGACTTCTCTCAAATCGATAACGCTCCAGAAGAGCGTGAGCGCGGTATTACCATCAATACCTCTCACATCGAATATGACACGCCATCACGCCACTACGCCCACGTAGACTGCCCAGGCCACGCTGACTATGTTAAAAACATGATCACTGGTGCTGCACAGATGGACGGCGCGATTCTGGTAGTCGCTTCAACAGACGGTCCAATGCCACAGACTCGTGAGCACATCCTGCTTTCTCGTCAGGTTGGCGTACCATTCATCATCGTATTCATGAACAAATGTGACATGGTAGATGACGAAGAGCTGTTAGAGCTAGTTGAGATGGAAGTGCGTGAACTGTTATCAGAATACGATTTCCCAGGTGATGACTTACCGGTAATCCAAGGTTCAGCTCTGAAAGCGCTAGAAGGCGAGCCAGAGTGGGAAGCAAAAATCCTTGAATTAGCAGCGGCGCTGGATTCTTACATTCCAGAACCACAACGTGACATCGATAAGCCGTTCCTACTGCCAATCGAAGACGTATTCTCAATTTCAGGCCGTGGTACAGTAGTAACAGGTCGTGTTGAGCGTGGTATTGTACGCGTAGGCGACGAAGTTGAAATCGTTGGTGTACGTGCGACAACTAAGACAACGTGTACTGGTGTAGAAATGTTCCGTAAACTGCTTGACGAAGGTCGTGCAGGTGAGAACTGTGGTATTTTGTTACGTGGTACTAAGCGTGATGACGTAGAACGTGGTCAAGTATTAGCGAAGCCAGGTTCAATCAACCCACACACTACTTTTGAATCAGAAGTTTACGTACTGTCAAAAGAAGAAGGTGGTCGTCACACGCCATTCTTCAAAGGCTACCGTCCACAGTTCTACTTCCGTACAACTGACGTAACCGGTACTATCGAACTGCCAGAAGGCGTAGAGATGGTAATGCCAGGCGATAACATCAAGATGGTAGTGACACTGATTTGCCCAATCGCGATGGACGAAGGTTTGCGCTTCGCAATCCGTGAAGGCGGTCGTACAGTGGGTGCAGGTGTAGTAGCTAAAATCATTGCTTAATAGCGATAGAGATTCGTGTGAAAAGGAAGCTTCGGCTTCCTTTTTTGTTTAAGTCAATTATTTGCTGTGATTTGTGGTTTGCGTTTGCTGTGTATCCTTGCTTACAAAGTCGAATAAGAATACAATCTATGGCCGATTTTTGACCCTGAGCTTATGCTATTTGCGTTTCTAAGGGTATTCGGAAATGCAGAGTATAAAAAAGCGTATTGAAACTGGGTCTTATGTCCCTAATTATTGTGCTCAAGCTCAGGCCGTATTGAGTAACGGAATAACCGATGACAACAAATACTGAAAACCAGAACAATTCTCTGGATATCGTGAAGTGGGGCGTAGTGATTGTATTGCTAGCCGCTGCTGTTATTGGCAATCAAATGTTTAGCGAAGCGAGTGCTGTCATACGTGCACTTGGTGTTATCGTTGCATTCGCTATTGCTGGTTTTATTGCTCTACAGACAGAAAAGGGTAAAAAAGCTTTTGCTTTTGCTCGCGAGTCGCAAATTGAAGTGCGTAAGGTTGTATGGCCAACGCGTCAAGAAGCGCTTAACACCACTTTTATTGTCCTTGCTGCAACAGGTATCTTAGCTCTGGTTCTGTGGGGGATGGATGCTGTGTTAATGCGAATTGTCAATTTTATCACTGGCGTATAGGCACCTCGAATGACTGAAGCTAAAGAAGCTAAAAAAAGATGGTATGTAGTGCAGGCATTCTCAGGCTATGAAGGCCGAGTTTGTAAGTCACTGATTGAATACATTAAGATGCACGGCATGGAGCAGTACTTCGGTGAAGTATTAGTTCCGACTGAAGAAGTTATCGAAATGCGTGCAGGTCAGCGTCGTAAGAGTGAGCGTAAGTTTTTCCCTGGTTATGTGTTAGTCCAGATGGAAATGAACGATGACAGCTGGCATTTAGTCAAAAGCATCCCGCGTGTTTTAGGCTTTATTGGCGGAACCTCTGATCGTCCTGCCCCAATTTCAGATAAAGAAGCCGATGCTATTTTGCGTCGCTTGCAAGAAACCACGGCTTCACCAACTCACCGTGTTATTTTCGAACCGGGCGAAGTGGTGCGTGTCTGTGACGGTCCATTCGCTGACTTTAACGGTACCGTTGAAGAAGTGGACTACGACAAGAGCCGCGTAAAAGTGTCAGTAATGATCTTTGGTCGTTCTACACCAGTGGAGCTCGATTTTAGTCAGGTTGAAAAAGGCTGATTAAATAAACTACAAAATCCGTTTGGCAACGGGTGCGGATTTCTATATAATCCGCACCCGTTGTTTTCGGGGGAGCATGTCAGCATGTCGCTGATGCGCGTTTGAACCCAAACTGAGGAAATGTCAGATGGCAAAGAAGATTGATGCTTATATTAAGCTACAAGTAAAATCCGGTTCTGCGAACCCTTCACCACCAGTTGGTCCAGCTCTGGGTCAAAAAGGTGTGAACATCATGGAATTCTGTAAAGCGTTTAACGCCCGTACAGAAAAAATGGAAAAAGGCATGCCTATTCCTGTCGTGATCACTGTTTACAGTGACCGTTCATTCACTTTTGAAACTAAGACTCCGCCAGCGTCTTTCTTACTGAAGACTGCTGCAGGCCTGAAATCAGGTTCTCCACGTCCTAATACTCAGAAAGTTGGAACTATCGCTCGCGCTAAGATTCAGGAAATTGCTGAAACTAAAGCTGCCGATATGACTGGTGCTGACATTGAAGCGATGACTCGCTCAATCGAAGGTACTGCGCGTTCAATGGGTTTGGTTGTAGAGGATTAATATAATGGCAAAACTAACTAAACGCATGCGCGTAATTCGCGAGAAAGTTGACGGTACTAAATTATACGAAATCAACGATGCTGTTGCTTTGTTAAAAGAATTAGCAACTGCAAAGTTTGTTGAAAGTGTAGACGTAGCAGTTAACTTGGGTATTGACCCACGTAAATCTGACCAAAACGTTCGTGGTGCAACTGTGTTACCACACGGTACTGGTCGTGACGTTCGCGTTGCAGTATTTACACAAGGTGCAAATGCTGAAGCCGCTAAAGCTGCTGGTGCTGAGCTTGTTGGTATGGATGATCTGGCTGAGCAAATCAAAGCTGGTGAAATGAACTTTGACGTTGTTATCGCATCTCCAGATGCAATGCGCGTTGTTGGTATGTTAGGTCAAATCTTAGGCCCACGTGGTTTAATGCCTAACCCTAAAACAGGCACAGTAACGCCAAACGTTGCTGAAGCTGTTAAGAATGCCAAGGCTGGTCAAGTTCGTTATCGTAACGACAAGAACGGTATTATCCACACTACTATCGGTAAAGTGGATTTCACACCAGTTCAGTTGAAAGAAAACTTGGAAGCGTTAATCTCTGCACTGAAAAAGGCTAAGCCTGCAGTTGCTAAAGGTGTATACGTGAAGAAAGTAAGCATCTCCACCACTATGGGTGCAGGTGTTGCTGTCGACCAAGCGACTCTCGATACAGCTAACTAATTTTACAAGGTGAGCGCATTAGTCTATAATGCGCGCACTTTGTGGGTTGAAGCCTATTTTTAGCACTTTTTTGTGTTGAAGATAAGGCTTCCGTCCAAGACCGCAGGTGTTTACTTTAAACCGTTTACTTAATTTCCTGCGTAGACGGTGTCAGGCCCCAGCTAAATTTTTTACTGGATAATCTGCACCGTAAGTCACTAAATACATAAGTATTTAGTATGGTAAATACTAGGAAATATCCTAGGTAGAATCCAGGAGTAAAGCCAATGGCATTAAGACTCGAAGACAAAAAAGCGATTGTTGCTGAAGTCAACGAAGCTGCCAAAGGTGCGCTATCTGCAGTTGCCGCTGATTCTCGCGGTGTAACTGTAGGTGCTATGACCGGTCTGCGTAAAAAAGCGCGTGAAGCTGGTGTTTATGTACGTGTAGTACGTAACACGCTAGCTCGTCGTGCTGTTGAAGGTACAGCTTTTGAGTGCCTAGCAGAAACGTTCACTGGCCCAACTTTGATTGCTTTTTCTTTAGAGCACCCAGGTGCTGCAGCTCGTCTGTTAAAAGACTTTGCTAAAGAGCAAGCTAACTTCGAAGTTAAAGGCGCAGCCTTTGAAGGGAATTTCATCCCCGCAGCGGAAATTGATCGTTTGGCGAAACTGCCAACATACGAAGAAGCACTAGCACAGTTAATGATGACTATGAAAGAAGCATCTGCTGGCAAGTTCGTTCGTACACTGGCCGCCCTGCGCGATCAAAAACAAGAAGCCGCTTAATTTCAAGCTGGCTGCTTAATAGAATTGAATTCAGAACAATAGGAAACATTTGTTATGTCTATCACTAAAGACCAAATCTTAGAAGCCTTTGCAGCTATGTCTGTAATGGAAGTTGTTGAACTGATCGAAGCAATGGAAGAGAAGTTCGGCGTTTCTGCCGCTGCTGCTGTTGTTTCTGGTGGTGGCGAAGCTGCTGCTGCTGTTGAAGAGCAAACAGAATTCAACGTAATTCTGACTGCACACGGCGACAACAAAGTTGCAGTAATTAAAGCCATCCGTGGCGCAACTGGTTTAGGCCTGAAAGAAGCTAAAGCAATGTCTGAAGCTGCTCCAGTAGCAGTTAAAGAAGGCGTTTCTAAAGAAGAAGCTGAAGCTCTGAAGAAAGAACTAGTTGAAGCTGGTGCTTCAGTAGAAATCAAGTAAGCTATTTTAGCTTACTCACCCAAGCCAATTGGGTGGAGGCTGGCGGTTTTTTAACCGTCGGCCTTTTTTGCGCTATATGCGCCGGCGATTTTTTTTCACCGTTTATCGCCAGATTTTGCAGTCCCTAGCAGAGATTACTGGTTAGGTTCTTGCCATCAACGGTGATGGGCAAACGTGCTGAATGTAATAACTTAAGTTATTGATTCAGTCTTGGTCACATCTCGTAAGCAGAGGAAACCCATGGTTTACTCCTATTCTGAAAAGAAGCGTATTCGCAAAGACTTTGGTAAGCGTCCACAGGTGTTGGATATTCCTTACCTTTTGTCTATTCAGTTAGACTCTTTTAAGAAGTTCACCGATCAAGATCCTACCGGTGAGCGCGGTCTTGAAGCCGCCTTCCGTAGCGTTTTTCCCATCAAGAGCTTTTCTGGTAATTCAGAACTGCAATACGTCAGCTATAAGCTTGGCGAGCCTGTTTTTGATGTGAAAGAGTGTCAGATCCGCGGTGTTACGTATTCAGCACCACTACGCGTTAAATTACGCATGGTGTTGTATGACCGTGAAGCAGCGGCAGGCACTGTAAAAGATATTAAAGAGCAAGAAGTCTACATGGGCGATATCCCATTGATGACGGATAACGGTACCTTTGTTATCAACGGTACTGAGCGTGTAATCGTATCTCAATTACACCGTAGCCCTGGCGTGTTCTTCGATCATGACCGTGGTAAAACCCACTCATCGGGTAAGGTGCTGTATAACGCACGTATTATTCCTTACCGTGGTTCATGGCTTGACTTTGAATTCGATCCTAAAGATGCACTTTTCGTACGTATTGACCGTCGCCGTAAATTACCAGCGACCATCATTCTGCGTGCATTAGAATACTCTACTCAAGAGATCCTCGACCTGTTCTTCGAACGTGTTGAGTTCAAGATCAAGAAAGATACGTTAGTCATGGCGTTAGTTCCTGAGCGTCTGCGTGGCGAAACTGCCAGCTATGACATCAAGGATGCTGAAGGTTCTGTGCTGGTTGAAGCGGGCCGTCGTATTACTGCGCGCCATATTCGCCAGTTAGAAAAGACTAATACCACTGAACTCGAAGTGCCAGTTGAATATATCGTGGGCAAATATGCTGCTCAAGATTATATCGATCCGGACACGGGTGAAGTTTTAGTGTCTGCAAACAGTGAAATCAGCTTAGAAGACTTAGCGAAATTATCACTTGCTGGCATTAAAGATATCAGCACGTTGTATATCAACGAGCTAGATCATGGTGCTTATATTTCAGATACGCTGCGTATCGATTCAACCACTAACCGCTTAGAAGCACTGGTTGAGATCTATCGCATGATGCGTCCTGGTGAGCCACCAACCAAAGATGCGGCTGAAGCACTATTCCAGAACTTGTTCTTCAGTGAAGAACGCTATGACCTGTCTAAAGTCGGTCGTATGAAGTTCAACCGTCGTCTGAGCATCCCCGATGACGAAGGTAGCGGTGTATTGTCTAAAGAAGACATCGTCGCGGTAATGAAGAACATCATTCATATCCGTAACGGTTTCGACGAAGTCGATGACATCGATCACTTAGGTAACCGTCGTATTCGTAGCGTCGGTGAAATGGCTGAAAACCAATTCCGTGTTGGTTTAGTCCGTGTTGAGCGCGCCGTGCGTGAACGTCTGTCTTTAGGCGATCTGAATGAGCTGATGCCACAAGACTTAATCAACGCTAAGCCAATTTCTGCTGCAGTGAAAGAGTTCTTCGGTTCTTCACAGCTGTCACAATTCATGGACCAAAACAACCCGCTGTCAGAAGTCACGCATAAGCGTCGTATTTCTGCTCTTGGCCCTGGTGGTTTGACCCGTGAACGTGCAGGCTTTGAAGTCCGTGACGTACATCCAACGCATTATGGTCGTTTATGTCCAATTGAGACCCCTGAAGGTCCAAACATTGGTCTAATCAACTCATTAGCAAGTTTTGCTCGTACTAACTCATACGGCTTCTTAGAAACGCCATACCGCAAGGTGATTGACGGCGTGATTACTGACGAAGTGGAATACTTGTCAGCGATTGAAGAAGGTCGTTATGTCATTGCACAGGCAAACATCGAAGTTGATGCAAATGGCCGCATGGTTGAAGAGCAGATCGCCTGTCGTCATAAAGGTGAATCGACCTTTATGCGCGCATCTGATATTCAATACATGGACGTATCGCCACAACAGATTATTTCTGTTGCTGCATCACTGATCCCGTTCTTAGAACACGACGACGCTAACCGTGCATTGATGGGTGCGAACATGCAACGTCAAGCCGTACCCACACTGCGCTCTGAAAAGCCGTTAGTCGGTACAGGTATTGAACGTACGCTAGCTGTTGATTCTGGTGTAGTAGTTGTTGCTAAGCGTGGTGGTTATATCGACTACGTTGATGCGAGCCGTATCGTTGTTAAAGTCAATGAAGATGAGCTACGTCCAGGCGAAGCGGGTATCGACATTTATAACCTGACTAAATACACCCGTTCTAACCAAAATACTTGTATCAACCAGCGCCCTTGTTGTGCCGTTGGTGAGCCAGTAGTTCGTGGTGACGTGTTAGCAGACGGTCCGTCTACTGACTTAGGTGACTTAGCTCTTGGCCAGAACATGCGCATCGCGTTCATGCCTTGGAACGGTTACAACTTCGAAGACTCGATCTTAATTTCTGAGCGCGTAGCACAGGAAGACCGCTTCACCACTATCCACATCCAAGAGCTGTCTTGTATTGCTCGTGATACCAAACTGGGTAGCGAAGAAATCACCGCTGATATTCCAAACGTAGGTGAATCTGCTCTGTCGAAACTCGACGAATCAGGTATCGTTTATATTGGTGCAGAAGTGAAGGGTGGCGATATTCTGGTCGGTAAAGTAACGCCAAAAGGCGAAACTCAGCTAACACCAGAAGAGAAGTTACTCCGTGCTATCTTCGGTGAGAAAGCGTCTGATGTGAAAGACAGCTCACTGCGTGTACCTAACTCTGTTAAGGGCACTATCATCGACGTTCAGGTATTTACCCGTGACGGCGTTGAAAAAGATAAACGTGCAGTTGAAATCGAAGAGATGCACATCGCTCAAGCACGTAAAGACTTAAGCGAAGAGTTCAAGATCCTTGAAGAAGGTGTATTGAGCCGTGCTCGTAACCTATTGTTAGGTGCGGGTTTCACAGAAACACAAATCGCAGCGATGCCACGTAAGGATGTATTGGTTCAAGTTATTGACGATGAAGCAAAACAAACTGAACTTGAGCAATTAGCTGAGCAGCATGAAGAGCTGAAAGCAGACTTCGATAAGAAGTTTGAAATTAAACGTCGCAAGATCACCCAAGGTGATGACTTGGCGCCAGGCGTACTGAAGATCGTTAAGGTTTACTTAGCGGTTAAGCGTACTATCCAACCTGGTGACAAGATGGCGGGTCGTCATGGTAACAAGGGTGTTATCTCTAAGATTTGCCCAATCGAAGACATGCCATATGACGAACAAGGTAACCCAGTAGACATCGTATTGAACCCACTAGGTGTTCCGTCACGGATGAACATTGGTCAGGTACTTGAAGTCCATATGGGCGCCGCCGCTAAAGGTATTGGTAACAAGATCACTGCAATGCTTGAAGAACAGCGCGAGCTGGCTGAAGTACGCGGTTACATCAAGCAAGTGTATGAGTTAGGTGACGAAGTGCAGCAGCGCGTCGATATCGATTCATTCACCGATGATGAAGTGATGCGTCTTGCCCAAAACTTGAAGGGTGGTATCCCGATTGCGACTCCTGCATTCGACGGTGCTAAAGAGAAAGAGATCAAGCAGATGCTTGAGCTTGCAGGCTTGCCAACCTCTGGTCAGCTGAAGTTGTATGATGGTCGTACCGGTAACGAATTTGAGCGTCAAGTAACCGTCGGTTACATGTACATGCTCAAACTGAACCACTTAGTTGATGACAAGATGCACGCCCGTTCTACCGGTTCGTACAGCTTAGTGACTCAACAACCACTGGGCGGTAAAGCTCAGTTCGGTGGTCAGCGTTTCGGTGAGATGGAAGTGTGGGCACTAGAAGCATACGGTGCCGCTTATACGCTTCAAGAAATGCTCACCGTGAAATCGGATGACGTTAACGGTCGTACTCAGATGTATAAGAACATCGTCGACGGTAACCATCAGATGCAACCTGGCATGCCAGAGTCCTTCAACGTGTTACTGAAGGAGATCCGTTCACTCGGTATTAATATCGAGTTGGATCAGGAATAAGCGTCGCCCAAAGGCAACGTTTGGCAACAGAATGGTACTCCGCAGTCGCGGAGTACCCGGTTTAACTCCTTCAGGAGAGAAACGTGAAAGACTTATTAAAGTTTCTGAAACAGCAAAGCAAGACTGAAGAATTTAACGGCATCAAAATTGGTCTGGCATCGCCTGATCTGATCCGTTCTTGGTCTTTTGGTGAAGTTAAGAAGCCAGAAACCATCAACTACCGTACCTTCAAGCCTGAGCGTGAAGGTCTGTTCTGTGCGCGTATCTTTGGCCCAGTCAAAGATTACGAATGTTTGTGCGGTAAGTACAAACGTCTGAAGCACCGTGGTGTTATTTGTGAAAAGTGTGGCGTTGAAGTCACCCAGACTAAAGTACGTCGTGAGCGTATGGGTCACATCGAACTGGCTAGCCCAGTCGCGCACATTTGGTTCTTAAAATCACTGCCGTCCCGTATCGGTTTAATGCTGGATATGACGCTGCGTGATATCGAACGCGTACTGTATTTTGAATCATTCGTCGTGATCGAGCCTGGCATGACCAGCCTTGAACGTGGCCAAATGCTGACAGAAGAAACGTATCTGGATGCGTTAGAAGAATACGGTGATGAGTTCGAAGCGAAAATGGGTGCCGAAGCTGTTCTAGAACTGCTGCGCGCTATCGATTTAGCGAAAGAAATCGAACAAATGCGTGAAGAGTTACCTTCAATCAACTCTGAGACTCGTCGCAAGAAAGTGACTAAACGTCTTAAGTTGATGGAAGCCTTCTTCACTTCAGGCAACAAGCCTGAATGGATGATCTTAAAAGTACTGCCGGTGTTACCGCCTGACTTACGTCCGCTGGTACCGCTCGATGGCGGCCGCTTCGCGACTTCAGATCTTAACGACCTGTATCGCCGCGTGATCAACCGTAACAACCGTTTGAAGCGTCTGTTAGATTTAGCTGCGCCAGACATTATCGTACGCAACGAAAAGCGTATGTTACAAGAGTCTGTTGATGCGCTATTAGATAACGGTCGTCGTGGTCGTGCAATTACTGGTTCTAACAAGCGTCCTCTGAAATCTTTGGCCGATATGATCAAAGGTAAACAAGGTCGTTTCCGTCAGAACTTGTTGGGTAAACGCGTTGACTATTCTGGTCGTTCGGTCATTACCGTAGGTCCTACTTTACGTCTGCACCAATGTGGTCTTCCTAAGAAGATGGCACTGGAACTGTTCAAACCATTTATCTATGGCAAGCTGGAAGGTCGTGGTTTAGCGACTACCATCAAAGCGGCTAAGAAGATGGTTGAGCGTGAAGTGGCGGAAGTTTGGGACGTTCTGGATGAAGTGATCCGCGAACATCCAGTAATGCTTAACCGTGCACCAACACTGCACAGATTAGGTATTCAAGCGTTCGAACCTGTACTGATTGAAGGTAAAGCTATCCAGTTACACCCACTCGTTTGTGCGGCATACAACGCCGACTTCGACGGTGACCAAATGGCGGTACACGTACCGTTAACACTGGAAGCGCAGCTTGAAGCCCGTGCCCTGATGATGTCTACCAACAACATCCTGTCACCCGCGAACGGCGAGCCTGTTATCACCCCGTCTCAAGACGTGGTATTGGGTCTGTACTACACCAGCCGTGAGCGTATTAACGGCCGTGGTGAAGGTATGGCATTTATGTCTGTTGCTGAAGTTGAAAAAGCTTACGCAACTGGCGCTGCTGAACTGCATGCCCGCGTTAAAGTTCGTATCACTGAAACCATTATTGGTGATGATGGTGAGCGCACTGAACAACGCCGTATCGTTGATACGACTGTGGGTCGTGCTCTGCTGTCACTTATTCTGCCAGCAGGTTTGTCATTTGATCTGGTTAACCAGAACATGGGCAAAAAGCAGATCTCTAAACTGTTGAACACCTGTTATCGTCAACTGGGTCTGAAAGATACTGTTATCTTCGCTGACCAATTGATGTATACCGGTTTCCGTTTTGCAACCATCTCTGGTGCCTCTGTCGGTATCGATGACATGGTTATTCCAGACGAGAAATACACCTTAGTTGCTGATGCAGAAGCGGAAGTTCTTGAAATTCAAGAGCAGTTCCAATCTGGTCTAGTCACAGCTGGTGAGCGTTACAACAAAGTTATCGATATCTGGGCAAGTGCCAACGAAAAAGTTTCTAAGGCGATGATGGAAAACCTGTCAACTGAGACAGTGATTAACCGTGATGGCGTTGAAGAGAAACAAGCCTCGTTTAACAGCATCTATATGATGGCTGACTCAGGCGCTCGTGGTAGTGCTGCACAGATCCGTCAGTTGGCGGGTATGCGTGGTCTGATGGCAAAACCTGACGGCTCAATCATCGAAACGCCAATTACCGCTAACTTCCGTGAAGGTCTAAACGTACTCCAGTACTTTATTTCTACTCACGGTGCGCGTAAAGGTCTAGCCGATACCGCATTGAAGACAGCGAACTCGGGTTACCTGACTCGTCGTCTTGTAGACGTTGCACAAGATTTAGTGGTTATCGAAGACGATTGTGGTACTCACGAAGGTCTAACCATGAAACCGCTGATTGAAGGTGGTGATGTGGTTGAGCCGTTACGTGAACGCGTACTGGGTCGTGTGGTTGCCGTTGATGTGTTCTATCCAGGCACCGAAGATGTACTAGCACCACGTAACACGCTACTCGACGAAGCATGGTGTGACAAGTTAGAAGAGCATTCAATCGATGAAGTGATTGTGCGTTCTGTGATTACCTGTGATACCGATTTCGGTGTCTGTGCAGCCTGTTATGGTCGTGACTTGGCCCGTGGTCATATCATCAACCATGGTGAGGCCATCGGTGTTGTGGCAGCACAATCTATCGGTGAACCAGGTACACAGTTAACGATGCGTACGTTCCACATCGGTGGTGCGGCATCTCGTGCGTCTGCAGAAAACAATGTCCAAGTGAAAAACTCGGGTTCATTGAAACTGCATAATGCTAAGCATGTTACTAACAGCGACGGCAAACTGGTTATCGTTTCTCGTTCTTCTGAGCTGGCCATCATCGATGAGTTAGGTCGTGAGAAAGAGCGTTACAAAGTGCCATACGGTACTGTGCTTGAGAAATTGGAAGAAGCTGCGGTTGAAGCGGGCGATATTATCGCTAACTGGGATCCACATACTCACCCAATCATTTCTGAAGTGGCGGGTAGTATCAAGTTCGTCGATATGATTGACGGTGTCACTATGACACGTCAAACAGACGAACTAACGGGTCTATCATCAATCGTGATCCTTGACGTCGGTCAGCGTGGTACAGCGGGTAAAGAAATGCGCCCAATGATCCGTCTGCTTGGCGCTAATGGTAGCGATCTGATGATCCCTGGTACAGAAGTGCCAGCACAGTACTTCTTACCTGGTAGTGCGATTGTTAACCTTGACGACAACGCGCAAATTGCCGTAGGTGACGCTTTAGCACGTATTCCACAGGAATCGTCTAAAACACGCGACATCACCGGTGGTCTGCCACGCGTTGCTGACCTGTTCGAAGCGCGTAAGCCAAAAGAGCCTGCTATTCTGGCGGAAATCTCTGGTACCATCTCGTTTGGTAAAGAGACCAAAGGTAAGCGTCGTTTGGTCATTACACCTGCTGATGGCGGCGATCAATATGAAGAGATGATCCCTAAATGGCGTAACTTAAACGTGTTCGAAGGTGAAAAAGTCGAACGTGGTGAAGTTATCGCTGATGGTCCAGAAGCGGCACATGACATTCTGCGTCTGCGCGGTATCCATAACGTAGCAAACTACATTGTGAACGAAGTTCAAGACGTTTACCGTCTGCAAGGCGTGAAGATCAACGATAAGCATATCGAAGTCATCATCCGTCAAATGCTACGTAAGTGCTTGATCACTTCTGCGGGTGACACAGAGTTCTTAGAAGGTGAGCAAGTTGAAGTGTCTCGCGTTAAGATCGCAAACCGCGAACTTATCGCACAGGGTAAAGTACCTGCGACCTTCGAACGTGAACTGCTAGGTATTACTAAAGCGTCTCTGGCAACAGAATCGTTTATCTCTGCAGCGTCGTTCCAAGAAACTACGCGCGTACTGACTGAAGCCGCCGTAGGTGGTAAGAGTGATCAACTACGTGGTCTGAAAGAAAACGTTATCGTTGGTCGTTTGATCCCAGCCGGTACAGGTTATGCTTATCACAAGACCCGCAATGATGCTCGCGCTAAGAAAGACGAGCCAGTTGTTGTGAATAAAGTCACTGCTAGTGAAGCTGAACAGAACCTCGCTGATCTCTTAAACATGGCCGGTAGCCAAGATTAAGTAATCAGTTTGTAACAAAAAGGCGCCAATGGCGCCTTTTTTATTGTAAAATGCCGCAAAAGTTGGCTATTTCTTGACAGTCAGGCATTACCTTTCTAAAATTCCGCGTCCCACTATTGTGGGATATAGATTTTTCACACCTTATCGTTGAGTTTGATTCAACTGACTCGGAGCTATACATGGCAACTGTAAACCAGTTGGTACGTAAGCCACGCGCGCCAAAAGTCGACAAGACTAACGTGCCTGCGTTGAATGCGTGCCCACAAAAGCGTGGTGTTTGTACACGTGTGTACACTACTACCCCTAAAAAACCTAACTCTGCACTACGTAAAGTAGCTCGTGTGCGTCTAACTAACGGTTTCGAAGTAACTTCGTACATCGGCGGTGAAGGCCACAACCTGCAGGAACACAGCGTGATCTTAATCCGTGGTGGTCGTGTTAAAGACTTACCAGGTGTTCGCTATCACACTGTTCGTGGCGCACTAGACTGTGCTGGCGTGAGCTCACGTCGCCAAGGTCGTTCTAAGTACGGTGCAAAACGTCCTAAGTCTTAACGTATCCGTTAAGTAAGGCCAAGCTAGTTTATTTTGAGAATTCCAGTTTTGGAAATCCCTGAAGCATACGGAGAATTGTTATGCCAAGACGTCGCGTTGTAGGACAACGTAAAATCCTACCAGATCCAAAGTTTCACAGTGAGTTGTTGGCTAAGTTCATCAACGTCATTATGCAGGACGGCAAAAAGTCGACTGCAGAAAAAATTATCTACAAGGCATTAGATGTTGTCGCTGAAAAGAAAAGCGAAAACCATTTAGTGATCCTTGAAGCAGCCCTGGACAATGTTCGCCCATCAGTCGAAGTTAAATCTCGTCGCGTTGGTGGTTCTACGTACCAGGTACCATGTGAAGTTCGTCCAGTGCGTCGTAACGCACTGGCGATGCGCTGGTTAGTTGAAGCTGCTCGTAAGCGTGGTGAAAAATCTATGGCTTTACGTCTAGCAGGTGAAATGCTAGATGCGTCTGAAAACAAAGGTACTGCTGTTAAGAAGCGTGAAGACGTGCATCGCATGGCTGAAGCTAACAAAGCCTTTGCTCATTACCGCTGGTAATTTGATGGTGTGGGCTTAGGCCCACACCATTGTTGTTGATATTGCCAAGGCAATTGTCTTGGTGGAGAGGGTATAATCGTGGCTCGTATAACCCCAATTGAGCGTTATCGTAATATCGGTATTTGTGCTCATGTGGACGCAGGTAAAACCACCACAACAGAACGTGTTCTGTTCTATACCGGTTTGTCTCATAAAATCGGTGAGGTGCATGACGGCGCCGCGACCACAGACTGGATGGTTCAAGAGCAAGAGCGTGGTATCACTATCACCTCTGCTGCGGTAACCACATTCTGGCGTGGTATGGATGCTCAATTCACTGAACACCGCATCAATATCATCGATACCCCAGGTCACGTTGACTTCACTATTGAAGTTGAGCGTTCTTTGCGCGTTCTTGACGGCGCTGTTGTGGTTTTTTGTGGTTCTTCAGGTGTTGAACCCCAATCTGAAACCGTGTGGCGTCAAGCTGACAAATACCGTGTTCCACGCTTAGTATTCGTCAATAAAATGGATCGCGCTGGTGCGGACTTTGAACGTGTAGTGAAGCAAATCAGAACTCGCCTTGGAGCGACTTGTGTGCCTATTCAATTGAATATTGGCTCAGAAGAAAACTTTAGAGGCGTGATCGACTTAATCAAGATGAAAGCCATTAACTGGAATGAAGAAGACCAGGGTATGACTTTTACTCATGAGGAGATCCCTGCAGAATTGGCGGCTAAAGCGGCTGAAATGCATGAGTATCTGGTTGAAGTAGCGGCAGAATCCTCTGATGAACTGATGGATAAGTACCTTGAAGAAGGCACGCTATCAGAAGAAGAGATTAAGAAAGCACTGCGTCAGCGTACTATAAATAATGAAATCGTTTTAGCGACTTGTGGTTCTGCATTTAAGAACAAAGGCGTTCAAGCGGTACTTGATGCGGTCGTGGAATTTTTGCCAGCGCCTATTGATGTGCCTCCAATTAAGGGCATTGATGAGAATGAGCAAGAAGTTGAGCGCCCATCAGATGACAATGCGCCTTTTGCTGCATTGGCATTTAAAATTGCTACAGATCCATTCGTAGGGACGTTAACTTTTATCCGTGTGTACTCCGGCGTACTTGAGTCAGGCTCAGGCGTTTACAATTCTGTTAAACAGAAGCGAGAACGTATAGGTCGTATCGTGCAAATGCATGCCAATGATCGAACAGAGCTGAAAGAGGTTCGTGCCGGTGATATTGCCGCGGCGATAGGGTTAAAAGAAGTCACTACGGGTGATACGCTTTGTGATAACGATCATAGAGTGATCTTGGAACGTATGGAGTTCCCTGAGCCAGTAATTACCATTGCCGTTGAGCCCAAGTCTAAAGCAGACCAAGATAAAATGGGGATTGCGCTGCAAAAACTTGCAGCTGAAGATCCATCATTCAGGGTTGAAACAGACGAAGAATCATCACAAACACTTATTTCCGGTATGGGTGAGTTACACTTAGACATCATTGTAGACCGTATGCGTCGCGAGTTTGGTGTCGAATGTAACGTCGGTAAGCCACAAGTGGCCTACCGTGAAACTATCCGAGGATCAGTTGAAGCTGAAGGTAAATTTGTACGCCAATCAGGTGGTCGTGGACAATTCGGTCACGTTTGGTTAAAACTAGAGCCTAATGAAGAAGGTGCTGGTTACGAATTTATCAATGCTATTGTGGGAGGTGTAGTTCCTCGTGAATTTATACCTGCGGTTGATAAAGGTATCCAAGAACAGATGAAGAATGGCGTTCTCGCTGGCTTCCCTGTGTTGGACGTGAAGGTCACTCTGTTCGACGGTTCATATCATGATGTGGACTCGAATGAAATGGCGTTCAAAATTGCGGGTTCTATGGGCTTCAAAAAGGGTGCGCTTGAAGCGAATCCTGTGCTGCTCGAACCTTGCATGAAAGTAGAAGTAACTACTCCTGAGAACTACATGGGCGACGTAGTTGGTGATTTAAATCGTCGTCGTGGTTTGATTGAAGGTATGGATGATGGCTTTGGTGGCATCAAAATAGTCCATGCTGTGGTGCCTCTTTCTGAAATGTTTGGTTATGCAACTGATTTGCGCTCTGCAACTCAGGGGCGTGCTTCGTACTCCATGGAGTTCTTGAAGTACTCTGATGCACCGCAAAACATTGCGAAAGCGATTATTGAATCTCGTAGCTAATTTCCAGTTACGACATAAATGTTATTATGGTCCAGCTTTGACTGGACTATTCTGAAAAGAAAGGAATATATCGTGGCAAAAGCTAAATTTGAACGTATTAAGCCTCACGTAAACGTGGGCACCATTGGTCACGTTGACCATGGTAAAACCACTCTGACTGCAGCTATCTCTCACGTACTGGCTAAGACCTACGGTGGCGAAGCTAAAGACTTCTCTCAAATCGATAACGCTCCAGAAGAGCGTGAGCGCGGTATTACCATCAATACCTCTCACATCGAATATGACACGCCATCACGCCACTACGCCCACGTAGACTGCCCAGGCCACGCTGACTATGTTAAAAACATGATCACTGGTGCTGCACAGATGGACGGCGCGATTCTGGTAGTCGCTTCAACAGACGGTCCAATGCCACAGACTCGTGAGCACATCCTGCTTTCTCGTCAGGTTGGCGTACCATTCATCATCGTATTCATGAACAAATGTGACATGGTAGATGACGAAGAGCTGTTAGAGCTAGTTGAGATGGAAGTGCGTGAACTGTTATCAGAATACGATTTCCCAGGTGATGACTTACCGGTAATCCAAGGTTCAGCTCTGAAAGCGCTAGAAGGCGAGCCAGAGTGGGAAGCAAAAATCCTTGAATTAGCAGCGGCGCTGGATTCTTACATTCCAGAACCACAACGTGACATCGATAAGCCGTTCCTACTGCCAATCGAAGACGTATTCTCAATTTCAGGCCGTGGTACAGTAGTAACAGGTCGTGTTGAGCGTGGTATTGTACGCGTAGGCGACGAAGTTGAAATCGTTGGTGTACGTGCGACAACTAAGACAACGTGTACTGGTGTAGAAATGTTCCGTAAACTGCTTGACGAAGGTCGTGCAGGTGAGAACTGTGGTATTTTGTTACGTGGTACTAAGCGTGATGACGTAGAACGTGGTCAAGTATTAGCGAAGCCAGGTTCAATCAACCCACACACTACTTTTGAATCAGAAGTTTACGTACTGTCAAAAGAAGAAGGTGGTCGTCACACGCCATTCTTCAAAGGCTACCGTCCACAGTTCTACTTCCGTACAACTGACGTAACCGGTACTATCGAACTGCCAGAAGGCGTAGAGATGGTAATGCCAGGCGATAACATCAAGATGGTAGTGACACTGATTTGCCCAATCGCGATGGACGAAGGTTTACGCTTCGCAATCCGTGAAGGCGGTCGTACAGTGGGTGCAGGTGTAGTAGCTAAAATCATTGCTTAATAGCGATAGAGATTAGTGTGAAAAGGAAGCTTCGGCTTCCTTTTTTGTTTAAGGGCTAGTTTTCTCCATAAATTTGTGTAAAATGCTCGCCACTCTGACGTTAAATAGTTTTTTGATGACTATTTACACAGTGGGCTTGATATCTCGATTTAGATGAGTATAATTGCCCCCTCGTTGACCTAGGTCTACGAATTAAATGATTAGTCAATTAAGTTAATCATTATCATAGCGGCTCCGATTGGGAGTCGAACGGTTAAATCATCTCGCTCTGCTTTTCTATTTAGAAGAAGCTAGAGGGTGATTTTTTATATGTCCATTTTAGGAGCTCTGGTCAATGCAGAACCAAAGAATCCGTATCCGCTTAAAGGGATTTGATCATCGCTTAATTGATCAATCTACAGCGGAAATCGTTGAAACTGCTAAGCGTACAGGCGCTCAAGTACGTGGTCCAATTCCACTACCTACGCGTAAAGAGCGTTATACCATTTTGATCTCTCCGCACGTTAATAAAGATGCTCGTGACCAGTATGAATTACGTACACACAAGCGCCTGGTTGACATCGTAGAGCCAACTGAAAAGACTGTAGACGCTCTAATGCGTTTAGATCTTGCGGCTGGTGTCGACGTACAGATTAGCTTGGGTTAATTGAGATCCTTAGAAGAGGTTTGAGAGATGGCTATCGGTCTTATTGGTCGTAAAGTTGGTATGACTCGCATCTTTACTGAAGATGGTGTTTCAATACCTGTTACAGTAATTGAAGTTGCTGGCAACCGTGTTACTCAAGTGAAAACTTTAGAAACTGACGGCTACCGCGCGCTTCAAGTTACTACTGGTACCAAAAAAGCCAATCGCATTACTAAACCAGAAGCAGGTCACTTTGCCAAGAGCGGTGTTGAAGCCGGTCGTGGATTGTGGGAAGTGCGTCTGGAAGACGGTGAAGGCGAGGGCATTGAAGTTGGTGCTGAGCTAAATGTTGATATTTTCGCTGATGTAGCGAAAGTTGATGTTACTGGTCAATCAAAAGGTAAAGGTTTCCAAGGCGGCGTTAAGCGTTGGAACTTCCGTACTCAAGATATGACTCACGGTAACTCTTTGTCGCACCGCTCGAATGGTTCTATTGGTCAGAACCAAACGCCTGGTCGCGTATTCAAAGGCAAGAAAATGTCAGGCCATATGGGTGCCGAGCGTGTTACTACTCAAAATCTAGTTGTAGTTCGTGTAGATGTTGAGCGTAACCTGCTACTAGTCCGTGGCGCTGTTCCTGGCGCTACCAATGGCGACTTGATTATCAAGCCTGCCGTTAAAGCTTAAGGTCTGAGGAGATAGTAATGGAATTGGTATTGAAAGACGCGCAAAGCGCTCTTGAAGTTTCCGAAACTACCTTCGGCCGTGACTTTAACGAGGCACTGGTTCATCAGGTAGTTGTAGCATACGCTGCAAACGCGCGTCAGGGCACTCGTGCTCAGAAGACTCGTGCGGAAGTAACTGGCTCAGGCAAAAAGCCTTGGCGCCAAAAAGGAACTGGCCGTGCTCGTGCTGGTTCTGTTAAAGGCCCAATCTGGCGTGGCGGTGGCGTAACATTCGCTGCTAAAACCCAAGATCATAGCCAAAAAGTTAACAAAAAGATGTACCGCGGTGCGCTGAAAAGCATTCTGTCTGAATTGGTACGTCAAGAGCGTTTAGTTGTTGTTGAATCTTTCGGTGTTGAAGCTCCTAAAACTAAAGAGCTGAAAGCGAAATTAAAAGCAATGAACTTAGAAGACGTTCTAATTGTGACTGCAGAAGTTGATGAGAATTTATTCTTAGCAGCTCGTAACCTGTACAAGGTTGACGTTCGTGACGTAGCGGGTCTAGACCCTGTAAGTCTGATCGCGTTCAACACTGTGCTTGTGACTGCTGACGCAGTGAAGCAAATCGAGGAGATGCTAGCATGATGATCCGCGAAGAACGTTTGCTAAAAGTTATTCTCGCTCCACATATCTCTGAAAAGAGCACTGTGAACGCTGAGAAGCACAACACTGTTGTTTTCCGCGTAGCTATCGACGCAACTAAAGCTGAAATTAAAGCTGCTGTTGCCAAGCTATTTGAAGTTGAAGTTGATTCTGTTCGCACTTTAGTGAGCAAAGGCAAAACTAAACGCACTGGTGGCCGTACTGGTCGTCGTAGCGATTGGAAAAAAGCCTATGTAACTCTTGCTGCTGGTGCTGACATCGATTTCGTCGGCGGCGCTGAGTAAGCAAAGGAGAATTATCATGGCAGTTATTAAGTGTAAGCCAACCTCTCCAGGTCGTCGCCACGTAGTTAAAGTGGTGAACACTGACCTGCATAAGGGTAAACCCTTTGCTGGCCTGTTGGCGAAAAAATCTAAAAGTGGTGGTCGTAACAATACTGGCCGTATCACTGTCCGTCACGTAGGTGGTGGTCATAAGCAGCATTATCGTCTAATCGACTTCAAACGCGATAAAGACGGTATCCCTGCAAAGATTGAGCGTCTGGAATACGATCCAAACCGCACAGCTAACATCGCGTTAGTATTGTATGCGGATGGTGAGCGTCGTTACATCCTTGCTGCTAAAGGTATGCAAGCTGGCGATAAGATCCAGTCTGGTGTTGAAGCCGAAATTAAAACCGGTAACGCAATGCCACTGCGCAACATCCCAGTAGGTTCTGTAGTACACGCAGTAGAAATGAAGCCTGGTAAAGGTGCTCAGATCGCTCGTTCTGCAGGTGCTTATGTACAAGTTGTTGCTCGTGATGGTGCATATGCCACTCTACGTCTTCGCTCTGGCGAAATGCGTAAAGTGCCAGTTGATTGCCGCGCGACATTTGGTGAAGTTGGTAATGCTGAACACATGCTACGCCAGTTAGGTAAAGCAGGTGCTAAGCGCTGGAGAGGCATACGTCCTACAGTGCGTGGTGTTGCAATGAACCCAGTAGACCATCCACACGGTGGTGGTGAAGGCCGTACTTCTGGTGGTCGTCACCCAGTGACTCCATGGGGTGTGCCAACTAAGGGTTATAAAACTCGTAGTAACAAGCGCACTGACAAGTACATCGTACGTCGTCGTAATAAATAGTAAGAGGATTCGCCATGCCACGTTCTCTCAAGAAAGGTCCCTTCATTGACCTGCACTTGCTGAAGAAGGTAGAGAAAGCGATGGAAGCCGGTGACAAAAAGCCTATTAAGACTTGGTCACGTCGCTCTATGATCATTCCAAATATGATTGGTTTGACCATCGCTGTCCATAATGGTCGTCAGCACGTTCCTGTGTTCGTAACTGACGAAATGATCGGCCACAAACTTGGTGAATTTTCACCAACTCGCACTTATCGCGGCCATGCTGCAGATAAGAAAGCGAAGAAGCGCTAATACGGGAGGAATAAGATGGAAGTTTTAGCTAAACATCGTTTTGCCCGTACGTCTGCGCAGAAGGCCCGTCTGGTTGCCGATCAAATTCGTGGTTTGCCTGTTGCTAAGGCCCTCGAAATATTGACTTTCAGCCCGAAAAAAGCCGCCGTACTGGTTAAAAAAGTACTTGACTCAGCTATCGCAAACGCCGAACACAACGAAGGTGCGGATATTGATGAGCTAAAAGTAGGAGCCGTCTTTGTAGACGAGGGTCCAACTATGAAGCGTATCATGCCACGTGCTAAAGGCCGCGCTGATCGTATCATGAAGCGTACCAGCCACATTACTGTGGTTGTATCAGATCGCTAGGAGAGAGCAATGGGACAGAAAGTACATCCTAATGGTATCCGTCTGGGTATCACCAAGCCTTGGATCTCTACCTGGTACGCAGATAAGTCAGATTATGCAAATAATCTGAACAGCGACTGGGAAGTGCGTAAGTTTCTTGTAGAGAAGTTACAAGCTGCGTCAGTATCTAAGATTGTTATCGAACGTCCAGCGAAAAGCATCCGCGTTACGATTCACACTGCCCGTCCAGGCGTTGTGATTGGTAAGAAAGGTGAAGACGTTGAAGTATTGCGTGCCGCAGTGTCAAAGCTGGCTGGTACTCCTGCTCAAATTAACATCGCTGAGATCCGTAAACCTGAGCTAGATGCCAAGTTAGTTGCTGATTCAATTGCACAGCAATTAGAGCGTCGCGTAATGTTCCGTCGTGCTATGAAGCGCGCAGTACAAAACGCAATGCGTATTGGTGCTCAAGGTATCAAAGTTCAAGTTAGTGGCCGTTTAGGCGGAGCTGAGATTGCGCGTGATGAGTGGTATCGTGAAGGTCGCGTACCTTTACATACTTTGCGTGCTGATATCGACTATTCAACATCTGAAAGTCACACTCAATACGGTGTGATTGGCGTTAAAGTTTGGATCTTCAAAGGTGAAGTTCTAGATGGAATGCTGCCACAGATTGAAGAGCCGAAGCAGCAGCAACCTAAGCGCAAGCCTCGTGGTAAATAGGAGAGCCGGCAATGCTGCAACCTAAACGTATGAAGTTTCGCAAGATGTTCAAAGGCCGCAACCGCGGTCTAGCGAACGGTACCGAAGTTAGCTTTGGTACATTTGGTCTGAAAGCAGTCGGCCGTGGCCGTTTAACTGCACGTCAGATCGAATCTGCACGTCGTGCCATGACACGTCACATTAAGCGTCAGGGACAAATTTGGATTCGAGTTTTCCCGGACAAGCCGATTACCTCTAAGCCTCTTGAAGTGCGTATGGGTAAAGGTAAAGGTAACGTTGAATACTGGGTATGTCAGATTCAACCTGGTAAGGTTCTTTATGAGATGAATGGTGTTTCTGAAGTGATCGCTCGTGAAGCGTTTGCTTTAGCTGCTGCCAAGCTTCCAATTAAGACTACCTTCGTAACTAAGACGGTGATGTAATGAAAGCGAGCGAACTGAGAGAAAAGAGCGTTGAAGAACTGAACGCTGAACTACTTGGTCTGCTGCGTGAGCAGTTCAACCTGCGTATGCAACACGCCACTGGTCAGTTGACTCAGACTCATCAACTGAAATTAGTGCGCCGTAATATTGCGCGCGTTAAGACCATTATTACTTCTAAGGCGGGTGCATAATGTCTGATAAAATCCGTACTTTGCAGGGTCGTGTAACTAGCAACAAAATGGACAAGTCCATTACTGTTGCTATCGAACGCCAAGTGAAACACCCAATTTATGGGAAATACATTAAGCGTACGACTAAGATCCATGCACATGACGAAACTAATCAGTGCAATGAAGGCGATTTAGTAGCGATTCGCGAATGTCGTCCTTTGTCTAAGACTAAATCTTGGACCCTGGTTGAAGTAGTATCAAAGGCCTAAGTTAATTAGGTATTTAGGTAAACGGCTCCAGAATGTGGGGCCGTTTGTTTTTTAATACTATACATTCCACTTTTATGGTGGTATATTTGCGCGCCATTTTTGACTAAATTCATAGCAAAAATTGGCGTTTATAGTCCCATAGTGGGAATTGTGTAGTAACGATAGCGGAGCACTTAAAATGATCCAAATGCAATCGACTCTTGACGTCGCATGTAACAGCGGCGCACGCAGAGTTCAGTGTATTAAGGTCTTGGGTGGCTCTCATCGTCGTTATGCCGGTATCGGCGACATTATCAAAGTTTCTGTAAAAGAAGCGATTCCTCGCGCTAAAGCGAAGAAAGGTGATGTGTATAACGCGGTGGTAGTCCGTACTAAGAAAGGCGTACGTCGTCCAGACGGTTCTGTCATTCGCTTCGATCGGAATGCAGCGGTTCTTTTGAACAACAACCTGCAGCCGATTGGTACTCGTATCTTTGGACCAGTGACACGTGAATTGCGTAATGAACAATTCATGAAAATTGTCTCGCTGGCACCAGAAGTACTGTAAGGAGCTTCATAATGGCAGCTAAAATACGTCGTGAAGACGAAGTGATTGTATTAGCAGGTAAAGACAAGGGTAAACGTGCAAAAGTTTCTCAAGTCCTTCCTACTGGTAAATTGATTCTTGAAGGCATCAATCTTGTCAAAAAACACCAAAAGCCAAACCCACAATTGGGTGTAGCTGGCGGTATTGTTGAGAAAGAAGCGCCAATACAAGCATCAAATGTAGCGATTTTCAACTCTGCCACTGGCAAAGCTGATCGCGTTGGTTTCCGCTTTGAAGACGGCAAAAAAGTGCGTTTCTTCAAATCGAACAGTGAACTCGTTAAGTAATTGGAGTAAACGATGGCGAAACTGCATGATAAATACCAAGAGACTGTTGTCGCTGAACTTGCTAAAAAGTTCGGTTATACCAGTGTCATGCAAGTCCCTCGGATTGAGAAAATCACCCTGAATATGGGTGTTGGCGAAGCTGTTGCAGATAAAAAAGTTATGGAGCACGCGCTCCGTGATATGACTGCGATCGCTGGTCAAAAGCCAGTTGTAACTGTTGCTCGTAAATCAGTTGCTGGTTTTAAAATCCGTGAAGGCTACCCTATTGGCTGTAAAGTGACCCTACGCGGTGAGCGTATGTGGGAATTCTTAGAGCGTTTAGTCGATATCGCAATCCCACGTATTCGTGACTTCCGTGGCTTAAGCGCTAAAGCGTTTGACGGCCGTGGTAACTACGCAATGGGCGTGCGTGAGCAGATCATTTTCCCAGAGATCGATTACGATAAAATCGATAAAATTCGCGGTATGGATATTGTTATCACTACCTCTGCGAAGACTGATGAAGAAGGTCGTGCTTTGTTAGACGCTTTTAACTTCCCATTCAAGAAATAAGGGTAGCGTAATGGCAAAAACATCAATGAAAGCACGTGAAGTTAAACGTGCACAGCTCGTAGCTAAGTATGCTGAAAAGCGTGCCGCTCTGAAAGCTATTATTGTCAGCCCAGCTTCTTCTGATGAAGATCGTTGGGATGCAGTATTAAAGCTGCAAGCTTTACCACGTGATTCCAGCGCCTCGCGTAAACGCAATCGCTGTAATCAAACTGGTCGCCCACATGGTTTCCTACGTAAATTCGGCTTAAGCCGTATTAAGTTACGTGAAGCAACCATGCGTGGTGAAGTTCCTGGCCTACGTAAGGCTAGCTGGTAAGCACTTGTCACGGAGTAAGCTAATATGAGCATGCAAGATCCTATTGCGGATATGTTAACCCGTATTCGTAACGGCCAAGCTGCTAACAAAGTATCTGTGAAGATGCCTTCTGCTAAGTTGAAAGTCGCTATTGCGAAACTGCTTAAAGAAGAAGGTTACATCGCTGATTACGCCGTAGCAGATGAAGCCAAGCCTGAACTGGAAATTACGTTAAAGTATTTCCAAGGCCAACCAGTCGTTGAGACTATCCAGCGCGTAAGTCGTCCTGGTCTTCGTATTTACAAAGGTAAAAACGAACTTCCAAAGGTGATGGGCGGACTGGGTGTCGCAATTGTGTCCACTTCTAAAGGCTTGATGACTGATCGTGCCGCCCGCCTTGCTGGCATGGGTGGCGAGGTTATCTGCTACGTAGCATAAGGAGCTAGGAATGTCTCGTGTAGCAAAAGCACCAGTATCTATTCCAGCTGGCGTAGAGGTGACCTTAAACGAACAGACCCTGACCGTCAAAGGCGCGAAAGGTAGTCTGACTCGAGTGATCAACAATGCGGTCAATGTTGTTATTGAAGATGGCGTAGTTAAGTTTCTTCCTGTTGAAGGCGTTGTTAACGCTTGGGCACAGGCTGGTACTACTCGTGCATTAGTAAACAACATGGTTGTTGGTGTATCTCAAGGTTTTGAGCGTAAACTGAAGTTAGTTGGTGTTGGTTACCGTGCGAAACTCGTCGGAGCTGATATTGACCTGACTCTAGGTTTCTCTCATCCGTTAGTACACAAACTGCCCGCAGGCGTTACTGCAGAGTGCCCTAGCCAAACTGATATCGTCCTTCGTGGCGTTGATAAACAGTTAATTGGTCAAGTCGCTGCTGAGATTCGCGGATACCGTCCACCAGAGCCGTATAAAGGCAAAGGTGTTCGCTATGACGACGAAGAAGTACGCCGTAAAGAGGCTAAGAAGAAGTAGGTAACGCGATATGGATAAGAAAACATCTCGCTTACGTCGCGCTATTCGCGCTCGTAAGAAGATCCAAGAGCTGGGCGTGAACCGTCTGGTTGTACATCGTACACCGCGTCACATTTATGCTCAGGTGATCAATCCTGAAGCTCAGGTGGTGGCAGCTGCTTCAACCGTGGAAAAAGCGGTTAAAGAGCAACTGAAGAGTACCGGTAACGTAGACGCGGCGAAAGCAGTAGGTAAATTTGTTGCTGAGCGCGCGATCGAAAAAGGCGTAACTTCTGTTGCGTTCGATCGTTCTGGTTTCAAGTATCACGGTCGTGTAGCTGCTCTAGCAGATGCTGCTCGTGAAGCTGGCCTCCAGTTCTAAGGGGTTATAAAAATGGCTAAATTAGAAGCTCAGCAAAAAGACGATCTGCAAGAAAAATTGATTGCAGTTAATCGTGTTTCTAAAGTAGTTAAGGGCGGTCGTATCTTTAGCTTCACAGCACTAACAGTAGTGGGTGATGGTAACGGTAAGATCGGCTATGGCTATGGTAAAGCGCGCGAAGTTCCAGCAGCAATTCAAAAAGCTATGGAAAAAGCCCGTCGTAACATGGTGACCGTGGAGTTGAACGCAGGTACTCTGCATCACCCAGTTAAAGGTCGTCATACTGGTTCACGTGTATACATGCAACCAGCATCACAGGGTACCGGTATTATTGCCGGTGGCGCAATGCGTGCCGTATTGGAAGTAGCAGGCGTTCATAACGTTCTGTCAAAAGCATACGGTTCTACTAACCCGATCAACATCGTTCGCGCGACTGTCGATGCATTGGTGCACATGAAGTCACCATCGCAAATCGCAGCTAAGCGTGGCCTGAATGTTGACGAAATTCGGGGGTAATGCACCATGGCAACTAAAACTGTAAAAGTTACTCAGACTAAGAGCGGTATCGGTCGTTTACCGAAGCACCGTGCAACCTTAACAGGTTTAGGTCTGCGTCGCATTGGTCACACTGTTGAATTAGAGGATACTCCTTCTGTTCGCGGTATGATCAACAAGGTCTACTACATGGTTAAGGTGGAGGATTAATAGATGCGTTTAAATACTCTATCTCCAGCTGCAGGCTCTAAGCATGCACCAAAGCGCGTAGGCCGTGGTATGGGTTCAGGCTTAGGTAAAACTGCGGGTCGTGGTCATAAAGGCCAAAAATCTCGTTCTGGTGGCGGTGTACGTCCTGGATTCGAGGGTGGTCAAATGCCACTGAAGATTCGTTTACCTAAATTTGGTTTTACCTCGCGTCGCGCTATGGTAACAGCTGAAGTTCGTGTACTCGAACTGGCAAAAGTTAACGGTGATGTTATCGACTTAAACGCTCTGAAAGATGCGAACGTTATTACTCGCAACATCCAGTTTGCGAAAATTGTTCTTTCAGGTACCATTGAGCGCCCAGTGACTGTCAAAGGTCTAAAGGTAACCAAAGGTGCACGTGCAGCAATTGAAGCTGCTGGCGGTAAGATCGAGGAATAATACGTCGATGGCAAAACCAGGACTTGATTTAAAAAGCGCGAAAGGCGGATTTTCAGAACTGAAAGCTCGCCTCCTGTTCGTGATTGGTGCGATTATCGTCTTTAGGGCCGGTTCGTTTGTGCCAATTCCTGGTATTGACGCAGCTGTATTAGCAGAGCTGTTTGCTCAGCAAAGCGGGACCATCCTAAGCATGTTTAACATGTTTTCGGGTGGTGCCCTTGAGCGTGCTTCTATCTTTGCATTAGGTATTATGCCGTACATTTCGGCATCTATCATTATGCAGTTATTGACAGTCGTACATCCTGCACTCGCTGAATTGAAAAAAGAAGGCGAATCAGGACGTAAGAAAATCAGTCAATATACAAGATGGGGTACCTTAGTGCTGGGTACATTCCAGTCGGTCGGTATTGCAACTGGGTTACCGAATTTAGTGCCTGGCCTTGTGGTCAACATTGGTTTTGGATTCTACTTTGTTGCGGTTGTGAGCTTAGTGACGGGAACGATGTTCCTAATGTGGCTAGGTGAGCAAATTACCGAACGTGGTATAGGTAACGGTATCTCGATTCTTATTTTCGCAGGTATTGTTGCTGGATTACCTTCCGCTATCGGCCAAACGGCTGAGCAGGTGCGTCAAGGTGACTTGAATGTGTTAGTATTGTTGTTGCTCGCGGTCATTGTATTTGCCGTGACTTATTTTGTCGTATTTGTGGAGCGTGGTCAGCGTCGTATCGTTGTTAACTACGCTAAGCGTCAGCAGGGCCGTAAGGTGTTCGCTGCGCAAAGTACACATTTACCACTAAAGATAAACATGGCGGGTGTGATCCCCCCAATTTTTGCGTCAAGCATCATTTTGTTTCCTGGAACACTGGCTCAGTGGTTCGGTCAAAATGAGTCTATGTCATGGTTAAGTGATTTTTCACTGGCTGTGTCACCTGGACAACCGCTTTACTCATTATTGTATGCAGCAGCAATTATTTTCTTCTGTTTCTTCTATACTGCGTTGGTGTTTAACCCACGTGAAACTGCAGATAACTTGAAGAAGAGTGGTGCATTCATCCCTGGGATCCGTCCTGGAGAACAGACTTCGCGTTACATTGATAAAGTAATGACCCGTTTGACATTGGCAGGCGCGTTATACATAACCTTTATCTGCTTAATTCCGGAGTTCATGTTAATTGCGTGGAAAGTACAGTTCTATTTTGGCGGTACTTCACTACTAATTATGGTAGTCGTGATCATGGACTTCATGGCTCAGGTTCAGACCCATATGATGTCTCATCAGTATGAGTCTGTGATGAAGAAAGCTAACCTAGTAAACAAAGCGAATTTAGATCGTTTTGGTCGCTAATTAGCTTTACGGAGTGATGAAATGAAAGTTCGAGCTTCCGTGAAGAAGATCTGCCGTAATTGCAAGATCGTCAAGCGTAGTGGCGTTGTACGCGTTATCTGTGTTGAACCAAAACACAAACAGCGTCAAGGCTAATAAAGAAATTTGTTCAGCCCAATCTTGGGCTGAACAAAATATTGTTTGCAAATCTGTCAACTGTCGAGTATCCTTTCGGGCTTTTCGCAGTTGGCCTTTAACTTAAGGAGTGCATAGTGGCCCGTATCGCTGGCATTAACATTCCTGATCAAAAGCATACAGTCATTGCATTGACTGCAATTTTCGGCATCGGTCGTACTCGTGCAAGAGCAATCTGCGCGGCTACAGCAATCGCTGAAACAGCTAAGATCAAGGAATTGAGCGAAGCTCAAATAGATACACTACGCGAAGAAGTTGCCAAATACTTAGTAGAAGGTGACTTACGTCGTGAGATTTCAATGAACATCAAGCGTCTTATGGATCTTGGTTGTTATCGTGGTCTCCGCCATCGTCGTAGCCTGCCTCTCCGTGGGCAACGTACTAAGACCAATGCGCGTACGCGTAAAGGTCCACGTAAACCAATTAGAAAGTAACGGGAAGGTAAAGCAATGGCTAAAGTTCCGTCACGTTCTCCGCGTAAGCGCGTACGTAAACAGGTTGCAGATGGCATGGCTCATATCCATGCTTCTTTCAACAACACTATTGTCACCATTACAGATCGTCAAGGTAATGCGTTGTCATGGGCTACTTCAGGTGGTTCAGGTTTCCGTGGTTCACGTAAATCTACTCCATTTGCTGCACAGGTAGCTGCTGAGCGTGCAGGTGCTGCTGCTCAAGACTACGGTTTAAAAAACCTTGAAGTGTTTGTGAAGGGTCCAGGTCCAGGTCGTGAGTCAGCCATTCGTGCGCTGAACGCTGTTGGTTATAAAATTACCAACATTACCGATGTGACGCCGATCCCTCATAATGGTTGTCGTCCTCCTAAAAAGCGTCGTGTATAACGCCGTTTCATTAGGATTGTTGGAGAAAGATCATGGCAAGATACTTGGGTCCCAAGCTCAAGCTCAGCCGCCGAGAAGGTACAGACCTTTTCTTAAAAAGCGGTGTGAGAGCAATCGATTCAAAGTGTAAACTGGAAACTGCACCTGGACAACATGGCGCTCGTAAGCCACGTCTGTCTGAGTATGGTACTCAGTTACGCGAAAAACAAAAAGTTCGTCGTATTTACGGTGTGTTAGAAAAACAATTCCGTAACTATTACAAAGATGCTGCACGTCTGAAAGGCAACACTGGTGAAAACCTGTTGCAACTTTTAGAAACCCGTTTAGATAACGTTGTTTATCGTATGGGCTTCGGTGCTACTCGTGCAGAATCACGTCAGCTAGTAAGCCATAAATCAGTTATGGTTAACGGTCGTGTTGTTAACATTCCGTCATTCAAAGTGTCTGCGAATGATGTTGTGAGCATCCGCGAGAAGTCACGCACTCAAGCTCGTATTAAAGCGGCTTTAGAAGTGGCAGCTCAACGCGAGAAGCCTACATGGGTTGAAGTCGACAGCGCGAAAATGGAAGGTGCTTTCAAGCGCGTTCCAGAACGTAGCGATTTGTCTGCGGAAATTAACGAACAGCTGATCGTCGAGCTTTACTCTAAGTAAAGCTAACAAACAAGAGAGGACACAATGCAGGGTTCTGTTACAGAATTTCTTAAACCGCGTCTCGTTGATATCGAGCAGGTTAACTCAACACGTGCCAAGGTTACATTGGAACCACTTGAGCGTGGTTTCGGCCACACTTTAGGTAACGCGTTGCGTCGCATCCTATTGTCGTCTATGCCCGGCTGCGCGGTTACCGAAGTCGAGATTGACGGTGTACTGCACGAATACAGCAGTAAGGAAGGCGTACAAGAAGATATCCTTGAGATCTTGTTAAACCTGAAAGGGTTAGCAGTGACTATCGAGGGTAAAGACGAGGCTATGCTTACGTTGAGCAAGTCCGGCGCAGGCCCTGTCATCGCAGCAGATATCACGCATGATGGTGATGTCACTATCGTGAATCCTGATCATGTTATCTGTCATTTGACGGGTAACAATGATATCAGCATGCGTATTCGCGTTGAGCGTGGTCGTGGTTATGTGCCAGCATCTGCTCGTGCACAGACCGAAGACGATGATCGCCCAATCGGCCGTTTGCTGGTTGATGCTTCTTTCTCGCCAGTTGCACGTATTGCCTACAATGTAGAAGCAGCTCGTGTTGAACAGCGTACTGACTTGGATAAACTTGTTATCGATATGACCACTAATGGTACTATCGATCCTGAGGAAGCTATCCGTCGTTCCGCAACTATTTTAGCTGAACAGCTAGATGCGTTTGTTGAGCTGCGTGACGTGACTGAGCCAGAATTGAAAGAAGAGAAGCCGGAGTTCGATCCGATTCTGTTGCGTCCTGTCGACGATTTAGAGCTAACTGTACGTTCGGCTAACTGCTTGAAAGCCGAAGCGATTCATTACATCGGAGATCTGGTACAGCGTACTGAAGTTGAGCTGCTGAAGACCCCTAACTTAGGTAAGAAATCTCTTACAGAAATTAAGGACGTTTTGGCTTCTCGCGGACTGTCGTTAGGTATGCGTTTGGAAAACTGGCCTCCAGCTAGTTTAGCAGACGACCTATAAGTCTCAGGTTTGTACAGATTTAGGTTATAAGGATTAGGTCATGCGCCATCGTAAGAGTGGTCGTCAACTTAACCGCAACAGCAGCCACCGCCAAGCTATGTTCCGTAACATGGCAAGCTCACTGGTTCGTCATGAGATCATCAAGACAACCGTAGCTAAAGCGAAAGAACTGCGTCGCGTAGTTGAGCCTCTGATAACACTTGCTAAGAGTGACAGCGTTGCAAATCGTCGTTTAGCGTTTGCACGTACTCGCGACGCTGAAGTCGTAGGTAAGTTATTTACTGAGTTGGGTCCACGTTACCAGGAACGTCCTGGTGGCTATACCCGTATCCTTAAGTGCGGTTTACGTGCTGGTGATAAAGCCCCTATGGCTTACATCGAGCTAGTTGGTCGCCCAGAAGCTGCTCAAGCTGTTGATGTTGAAGCTGCTGAGTAATTAAGGTTACATAATTAAAAAACCGGGCAATTGCCCGGTTTTTTTATGTCAATTATTTACAACTCCTCTGCCCAAGTGGGTTGTTTCTCAATTTATTGAGGTAGTGTAATTTCCCATTTTGCGAGCCCTTGCCGACTGAACACAAACTTACCAAGGCCATCTATAACAGGGAAGATATATGCGGGTTTTTCGCTTGTAAGGATCCTTGCCGCCATAGCTGCTGCGATTTTGCAGTGGTTATAACCTCAAGCACGTAGCCTCAAATGTCCCCCCTTCAGCCGAGATACTGAAGTCCCAAAAGCCGAAATTAGGTACAGGTGTATTATTGGCTATCCATTTTATGAGTTGATTCGCTTCACTGACTGATTTTCATCATCTTTCACTGCCTGATCAAGTGCGACGACTATGGCGTTATACCTGATAGTACATGTTGTTGCCAATCTTTTAGACGTGCAAGTTGAAGACAGTGACTTCAACATCTCCCAGTATACGTGATAGCTGGTTACTGATGTAGTCTGCGCTAATGCTAGATGTTTCACCTTGGTCAAAAATGACTAATATTCATCTTTGCACGGTCTTAGGCAACAAACCTTGGATAAGTAGGAGTGAGCATCTGAGTAAGGGTAATAAAAAAGCCTCGCGAAGAGGCTTTATTGGTGGTTTATATTCTACTACTTAGTATCAGGTGCTTTTTGTTGACTGTAGTCGAGCTTTTCATGTTTTTGCCCCATAGCTTCTGCTACTTCTGGTGGCATATAATTTTCATCATGCTTCGCTAATACTTCAGTTGCTTCAAGTTTACCTTCTGCCGTTAATACTCCTTGAGCAACAATACCTTGTCCTTCACGAAATAAATCTGGTAATAGGTCATCATAGGTGACTAAAATTTCACCGCCTAAAGAATCATGTACAGCGAACTGTACATGTAGACTATCTGGATCGCGCACCATAGAGCCAACGGTTACCATCCCACCTACACGGATACGTTGTCCAACATCAGGTTTGACCCCTGTATCGGTCTTTCCATTCACGATTTCTGACGGTGTATAAAATAAATTTAAATTTGAGTTGAGCGCATACAGTAGAAGCGATGCAATGGCAGCAACACCACCAATTAATGCTACCGCTAATGTCAGTCTTTTTTTGCGTCTTGGGTTCACGATTTGGTACTCCTAGTTTCTTTGAGGCGCTCTTCACGATTCATCTTTTTAGCGATTTCAATCAGAACCTTACGCTTTTGGCGTGCGCTTGTTATGATGAGTACCGATAGGCAGAAGAACGTCACCCCGTAGGAAAGCCATACATAGAATGCATAGCCGCCCATATTAAAAAAATCACTGATAGAATCGAATTGCATTATTTGACCTCCTCAGCCTTAGCAAGTTCACGCACCCAAGGGCGCATTCCGTTTCTTGCTAAAATTTCAGCTTTGAATCTGACGATAGTAATCGCGCCTATCATAAGGCCGAAACCTAAAATATTGATTAAAAGTGGATACAACATCTCTGCTGGCATCGTTGATTTTTCAGTAATGCGAATAGTTGATGGCTGATGTAATGAGCTCCACCATTCAACTGAGTATTTGATAATAGGGATATTAATGACACCCACGATCGCTAAGATCCCTGCAGCACGAGCCGCAAGCACTTTATCTTCGAATGAGGCATATAATGAGATTACGCCTAAATATAAGAAGAGCAGTACAAGCTCTGAGGTTAGACGAGCATCCCATACCCACCAAGTTCCCCACATAGGCTTACCCCATGCAGCTCCTGTGAACAGTGCAATAAAAGTAATCACCGCACCAATAGGTGCAATAGATGCTGCGGCCCAATCAGCGAGCTTGACTTGCCATACCAGACCAATAAATGCTGCAGTTGCCATGCCCATGTAGGCTGCCATTGACATTGATGCTGCAGGTACATGGATAAAGATGATGCGATAACTATCACCCTGTTGATAATCTGTCGGGGCGAAGATTAATCCCCAAATAGTCCCTACTGCAATAAACAGACAAGCCAAGATTGCAAACCATGGGAATAATGTTCCTGATAATTTATATGCGCGTTCAGGATCCGCATAAGGGTGTAACCATTTCCACATTTTAGTTAGTACTCACTCGCAGAGATGCACCGATTGCAAAGGGTGCTAAGGTTAACGAACCGATCAACATAGCGCCTATTATAGCGAGCTGACCATCATAGGGTAAATTCATTCCCGCCGCATCGATTGCACTCGTTGCGAAGATGAGAACTGGGATATACAGGGGTAAAATCAGTAGGCTGAGCAAAACGCCGCCTTTGCGTAATCCGACGGTTAGAGCTACGCCAATCGCACCTAATAGTGATAAAACAGGTGTGCCCAGCGTTAAGGTTGCAATCAGTGCACCATAGCTATTGGTATCTAAATTTAGCAATACCGCGAGTAGCGGTGCAATGATAATTAATGGAACGCCAGTCAATATCCAATGCGCCAATACTTTTGCTAATACAAGAATTGATAATGGCTGTGGACTCAGGAGCATTTGCTCTAAGCTACCATCGCTAAAATCTGCTTTAAAAAGTCGTTCAAGCGATAGCATGGAGGCTAATAATGCTGCAACCCAAATAATACCGGGAGCAACGCGTGCTAGCATTTGCGGCTCTGGACCAATACCAAGGGGGAATAGAGTGACAACCATAATAAAAAATAACAATGGGTTAAAAATATCACCGCGGTGACGTACGGCAATTTTTAGATCTCGCTGTAACAAGGTAAAAAATGCCTGAGTAAAGCTGATGCCTCTTTTCATTATGCTTGACCTTATATGAAGCGATAATCTAGACGAATTTTACGAAGCCTATCATCTGTGATAATGCTCATATCTTGGTGAGTGGTAAGAATAACGCATCCACCATTATCTGCATGCTCAATAAACAGTTGCTCAAGTTCTTCGACACCTTTTTTATCAATAGCGGTAAAAGGTTCGTCAAGGATCCAAATTTTACAGTTGCTATGCCAAAGTCTTGCCAGTGCAGTTCTACGATGCTGACCTGCAGATAAATGGCCAGCCAGAGCTTCTTCAAATCCAGTTAAATTAACTTTGGCTAAGATAGAGGCTGTGTCGAATTCATCATAACCACTGATTCTTAAATTGAAATTAAGGTTCTCTTCGGCTGTTAATTCACATTTAACGCCTGCAAGGTGACCTAAATACAGTAGGTCTTCGTTGTACTCGTCACGGCAACGATTGATATCTTCACTAAGATAAAAGGTTTGTCCTGCATAGGGACGCGAAAGCCCCGCTAAAATACGCAATAAGCTCGTTTTACCTGCGCCGTTAGGGCCTTCAATTTGGACGATATCACCAGCATTAATATTAAAACTTAACTCATCAAACAGGATACGTTCTTCGCGGATACATGTCAGCTTGCTCGCTGATACCAGTGTGTTTACTGAAGTTATATTTGTCACTGAACCCTCTATCTCAAGCCGGAAGGAAACACAAGTGATTCTAACACAAACATTATTGCGGGGTTTACACTTGCTTTACTCTAGATGTCAGCAATTTGATGTGGTTCCAATAACCGCAATATTTATCGAACTTTTTTACGACTTGCTAATATATTAACGAATTTGTCACGCTTGTCGCTTTACAACGGTTACGCTGAGATTCTAATCACAAAAAGATGAGATTTATTGAAGTTTGTAGTAATCTTAGCCCGCTATAATGAGTCTGCCTCCACCAAGGGCAGCGTCGAGCTTTGTACGTATTTGCATTAGGAACATTGAACATGAAAAAACTGTTAGCAATGACTGCAGTCGCTGCTTTGACTATGTCAGTCAACGTTTCAGCTCAAGAAGCTGAGGCTATTTATAATAAGGCATGTACCGTATGCCATAGCATGGGTGTTGCCGGTGCTCCTAAAACTCACAATACTGCTGAATGGGAACCACGCTTAGCTAAAGGTATTGATACGCTGTTACACAGTGTTAAAACCGGTCTGAATGCTATGCCGCCAGGTGGCATGTGTACTGATTGTACTGATGATGATTACAAAGCTGCTATCCAATTTATGTCTACAGCTAAGTAATTACTCAGGTATAAAAAAACCGGTGCAAGCCGGTTTTTTTATACCAAAAATAAACGATAGGTTATTGTACTTGGGTATCAAGTACGAGGTTTGCTGTTTCACCTACAATAACTTTGTTGATCTTACCTTGAATATCACCAGCTTGAGGTTTGATATTGCCATGCTTGGAAAGTACGGCGATCACTTCAACGCTAGTCGCCTGACTTAATTTTGCATCTCCTCCCATGCCAGTGCTGTCATCTAACGTTACAGTAACGGGTAAGGCGCTTGCGCTCACTTTTGTTGCTGCTAAGGGGACTTTAGGACCTTCAGTTGCACGTGCAAACACAAAAATAGTGTCTTCTGGACTCGCCTTAGCTGCAAGTTCTGGAGAGATTGAAATTGCTATGCTGACTGATTTTTTTCCCACTGCAGCTTGTTTATGCACGTCATCATCAGGCATACCTGTGGTTTCTGCTTGCATGCGTAGGTTTGCTGTTTCAATTGCATTCATTAACGCAGCGCGATCCACATCAGTACGGTCGCTATCAAGAATGGTTTGCCATGAGGTAATTGCTTTTTTGTAGTCAGCGAGAAAGAAAGAATTCATTCCAACGAGTAGCAGTGTTGAAGGATCTTGTGGATCCATCGCTAAGGATTCATCAATGATCGCTTGGATTTGTGGCGTCATCTGCTGTCCAGCTTTGTAGTACATAGCTGTCGCTTTTGGACCTAATAACTCCGCATGTTTACCGACTAATTCCATGACTTTATCGAAAGCGGCAATTGCCTTATCGAATTGATTTGCAGAAATATATGCATGGCCTAGGCTAAACCAAGCTTGGCTATTTTCAGGTTCTGCTTGTACTTGTGCTTCAATTGCCTGAATACGTTGTCCCATGATTTGGGCTGTATCCATTCCAGCATGTGGATTAGCGGGTTGGGCTGTTCCAATATTTTCGAAAGCACCTAGGTGCTGATACAGGTAACCTGAAATAGCAAGTAAACCCACTGACATTATTGATGGCCAGAGTATGGTTTTGGGTTTAATTTGATTAACCAGTGAATCATCTCCTGCCTGTTTGATATCTTGCAGTAAGCTGATTTCTAATTCTTTTTTAAGAGCATCAAATTCTGTTTGATCGAGCAGTTCTTCGCTCAGTTCTTTTTCTAGTGTTGCAAGACGTTCATTGAATAACTCGAGGTTCGTTTGTTTACGAACGCCAGCTTCTTCAGTACGTAACAACTTTTGTTGTCTGAAATGCGGGATCCAAATCAACGTTAGGCTGACTAACACAACAAGCGCAATAAAAATCCAAAATGTTGTCATTGTTTCTATATTCACTTTAGTTTGCATAAAAGCGGTGTTACCGCCGGCTTGGAAGCAAGATTATACGTAAAGATTATTCATTGAACAGTAATATAAGGCATTCATTGCACTGAAAGCTTATAGTTGGGCACTGGTTCACAAATTGATTCTTATTGTAAATTTTGTATGAAACTTAAGTGCCTTTTATCTGTCACATGCAGAACTATCGTTCTATGCGGCGGTTTTCTCAATATTTGAGTAATGAGACAAGTCACCCAGTTTTGTATGAAATAGGCAGACAGGAACAATAGCAAATACTAAAATGAACCAAATCTTGTACGTTTGTGTGAATAACATGTTGTGCGTTGATGTAGAGTCGTTCTAGATCAACATATTATTAGAGACTGAGGAAAACCCATGATCCCAGAACTTGGACACTTTTCGTTGATAATCGGAGTGGCTTTTGCCTTTCTGCTCGTCAGCGTTCCCCTTATTGGTGTTGCCCGTAAAGATCAATATCTTGTGAGGTATGCTTGGCCGTTAGCTTACGGAATGTTCTTTTTTATCAGTTTATCCGTTGTTTCACTTGGTTATAGCTTTGCTGTTGATGATTTCTCCGTCGCTTATGTGGCTCATCATTCCAACTCCCAGTTACCTATCTTCTTTAAGATTGCGGCCGTATGGGGCGGTCACGAAGGGTCGCTGCTATTTTGGGTGTTTTCATTAGCAACTTGGGCCGCTTCTGTTGCTTTATTCAGTAAAGGTTTAGAAGAAGTGTTCACCGCACGTGTACTTGCAGTTCTGGCAGTAATCGTGATTGGTTTTAGTTTGTTTATGCTGCTTACATCAAGCCCATTTGAGCGTTTATTTCCCATGCCTGCAGAAGGTCGTGACTTAAACCCAATGCTGCAGGATGTGGGCTTAATATTCCATCCACCTATGCTGTATTTGGGCTATGTTGGTTTTTCTGTAAGCTTTGCTTTTGCTATTGCTGCATTGATGAGTGGACGTCTTGATTCTGCATGGGCTCGTTGGTCTCGTCCTTGGACCTTGGCTGCATGGGTATTCCTCACGGGCGGTATTTCTTTAGGCTCTTGGTGGGCATATTACGAATTAGGCTGGGGTGGTTGGTGGTTCTGGGATCCTGTTGAGAACGCCTCTTTCATGCCTTGGTTAGTGGGTACTGCGCTTGTGCACTCTTTGATTGTGACCGAGAAACGCGGCGCCTTCCGTAACTGGACGGTATTGCTTTCCATCTTTGCTTTCTCTTTAAGCTTGCTTGGTACCTTTATTGTTCGCTCTGGCGTATTAACCTCAGTGCATTCATTTGCGGCGGATCCCAGCCGTGGTATGTTCATTCTGTTGTTACTTGGTTTAGCCATTGGTGGTTCTTTAACACTCTTTGCTTTCCGTGCCAGCGAAATGAGTAGCCCAGCACGTTTCGAGTTGAAGTCTAAAGAAACTATGCTGCTGATTTGTAACGTTTTGTTGACTGTTGCTACAGGTACTGTGTTATTAGGCACTTTATACCCACTGCTGATTGATGCACTTGGTATGGGTAAAATTTCTGTAGGGCCTCCATATTTTAATGCTGTATTTGTGCCTATTGTTTTAGTGTTGTTTGCTTTTATGGGTGTAGGTCCAATTATTCGCTGGAAAAAATCGAAGGCCGGCGAGCTTAGACGCCAACTGCTGATCCCTGCTCTAATTTCTGTCGCGATAGGGATAGTGACACCATTTATAGTTGATGGTGCATTTAACGCGTGGGTTGCATTTGGTATTGCAGCGGCGGTATGGATCATACTTGCCACGGCAAGAGCCGCTTATAATATTGTTAAACCTAAAGAAGGTGATATTAGTGTTGCTCGTATGGGGCGCAGTCAATTTGGGATGATCTTGGCCCATTTCGGCATTGCCGTCTCTGTTATTGGTGCCACTATGGTATCTAACTATTCAGTTGAGAAAAGTGTCCGAATGGGACCAGGGGTTAGCCAGGAGTTAGCTGGTTATACCTTTAAGTATTTAGAGACAAAAAATGTCGTTGGCCCAAATTACACAGCTCAGCAGGGGCAAATTGAAATCTATAAAGATGACAAATTGTTAACACTGCTAAAGCCTGATCGCCGTCAATACAATGTACGAACCATGGATATGACCGAAGCTGGTATTGATTGGGGTCTGTTCCGTGATTTGTATGTGACTATGGGTGACCCTATCAGTGCAACAGAGTTTGCGGTACGTTTGAACTATAAACCCTTTGTCCGTTGGTTGTGGTTTGGATCGATTTTTATGATGATTGGTGGTTTCTTCGCTGCATCAGATAAGCGTTATCGCTCAAAAGTGGCGGCGATTGTTAAGCCACAAGTAGATAAAGCTAAACTGGCAACCGCTCAATAGTTGAGGAATATATGAAGAAGTTGGTTCTATTTATCCCTCTGGTGCTATTTCTTGCCATGGGAGTATTTTTATATAAAGGGTTGTTTTTGAATCCTCAAAAATTGGATTCAGCACTAGAAGGAAAGCCTATTCCGGCTTTCCAGCTAGAACGTCTAGAAACACCTGATGAGCTGATTACCAATGAACAGTTAAAAGGGAAAGTAGCATTACTCAACGTATGGGCGACTTGGTGCCCATCTTGTAAATATGAACACCCTTTTTTAAATATGTTATCGCGGAAAAATATTCTACCCATATACGGTATCAACTATCGGGATGAGCGTGCGCCTGCAATCGCTGAGCTGAGACGCCAAGGTGACCCATATACATTGAATATCTTTGATAAAGATGGACGCTTGGGTCTAGACCTTGGCGTTTATGGTGCTCCAGAAAGTTTTATTGTTGATCATAACGGTATTATTCGCTTCCGCTATGCAGGCCCTATTGATCAAAATGTCTGGAGTGAAACACTATTCCCAATGATCCAGCAATTACAGGCAGAAGCAGCAAAGGATAATGTATCGTGAAAATATTACTCAAATTAGTAAGCGGGTTAGTGCTGGTATTGAGTATGGTCACCAGTGCTATTGCTACACCTGTCGATACTTATGAATTTAAATCGCCGGATAATCAAAAGCGCGCTTTATCACTCGCTCACTCTTTGCGTTGTCCGCAGTGTCAAAACCAAAACTTAATTGATTCGAATTCTCCAGTTGCCAGTGATTTGCGGCTTGAAGTTTTTAAAATGGTCGATGAAGGTAAAGGCGATGACGAAATCATTGAGTTTATGACAAGTCGCTATGGTGAGTTTGTGCTGTATAAACCTAAAATGGAAGCCAAAACCTATATACTTTGGTTAGGGCCCATAGGTTTGTTAATCATCGGCTTAGCGATTGGTTATATTTTTATCCGCAAACAGCGCATCAGTGGCAACACACCTCAGGAGATCAGCGCTGAAGATCAACAAGCATTAGATGCCTTACTAAAGCGTAATAGCAAATGAAGCATAAATTAGCGACAGCTTTTATGCTGTCATCTATTTTATTAGGATTTACAGTTGGAGTTGTGCATGCCTATCCTGGGATGCAACAGGGAACAAATCCAGTAACATCCACAATTGATCTGATCAGTGTTTTACCTAAAGCTTTTCCGATTGAGCCTGCGCCTTTTAATGATGTCGATGGTAAATCCATCGACTTCAGCCAATACAAAGGCAAAGTTGTGATGGTCAACATGTGGGCGACCTGGTGCCCACCCTGCGTAAGGGAGTTGCCCGCAATTGAGCGTTTGGCGACAAAGTTTAAAGCGGATCAGTTTGCGTTATTGCCTATCTCTATCGATGCTGGTGGTAAGCAACAAGTGCAGCCTTTTCTCACATCATTAGGAATGGCAAACTTTAATTCCTATTACGATCCTACGCAAAACTTAGGGCAGGTGTTCCCACTGGATACCATTCCTGCAACCTTTATTCTCGATCAAAATGGCCAATTGATCGCGTTTGTGCGCTCCTTTGTCGATTGGGATGACGCAAAAGCCGTATCGCTAATCCAAAGTTTTATCGATAAAGGCGCTAAAAAGCTGAATTAAACAGCATATAGAGCGTAAATAGAGCACCGCTGTAGAAAAGATCGCCATGCGATCTTTTTTCTTTTAAAAAGCGCTTGCACAAAAAGTTTCGCTGCCTATAATGCGCATCCACTGACACGGCAGACAGCGAAAGCGAGCGCGGTTTCAGTGCGAATCGAATGCAAATTGTGCAGTTGATTCGAAAGCCTCAAGAAGTTTGCAAAAACGCCTTGACGCGATGAGGGAAATGCGTAGAATACGCAGCCCTAGCCAACTGGAAGCGTTAATCGACCGGTGTGGTGCTCAGGTCCTCTGTTGAGGCTGAGATGCTCTTTAACAATCTAAACAAGAAATCTGTGTGGACACTCACAGGTGTTGAGTTAATCGAAACTGCTTAGCTTTAGGGTTGGCAGTCAAAGAATTAAATCAATGTAACAATGAGTGTTCATAGCAATATGTACAGTTTGTTTCAGTGCTTCTTTTATAAGGAGTGCGAGAAACAAAAAATCAGAATTCATTGAGCAGCTGAAGTCGTAAGACGGAAGCAACAAAACTTTAATTGAAGAGTTTGATCATGGCTCAGATTGAACGCTGGCGGCAGGCCTAACACATGCAAGTCGAGCGGCAGCACAAGGGAGTTTACTTCTGAGGTGGCGAGCGGCGGACGGGTGAGTAATGCCTAGGGATCTGCCCAGTCGAGGGGGATAACAGTTGGAAACGACTGCTAATACCGCATACGCCCTACGGGGGAAAGGAGGGGACCTTCGGGCCTTCCGCGATTGGATGAACCTAGGTGGGATTAGCTAGTTGGTGAGGTAATGGCTCACCAAGGCGACGATCCCTAGCTGTTCTGAGAGGATGATCAGCCACACTGGGACTGAGACACGGCCCAGACTCCTACGGGAGGCAGCAGTGGGGAATATTGCACAATGGGGGAAACCCTGATGCAGCCATGCCGCGTGTGTGAAGAAGGCCTTCGGGTTGTAAAGCACTTTCAGTAGGGAGGAAAGGGTGTAGTTTAATACGCTATATCTGTGACGTTACCTACAGAAGAAGGACCGGCTAACTCCGTGCCAGCAGCCGCGGTAATACGGAGGGTCCGAGCGTTAATCGGAATTACTGGGCGTAAAGCGTGCGCAGGCGGTTTGTTAAGCGAGATGTGAAAGCCCTGGGCTCAACCTAGGAATAGCATTTCGAACTGGCGAACTAGAGTCTTGTAGAGGGGGGTAGAATTCCAGGTGTAGCGGTGAAATGCGTAGAGATCTGGAGGAATACCGGTGGCGAAGGCGGCCCCCTGGACAAAGACTGACGCTCATGCACGAAAGCGTGGGGAGCAAACAGGATTAGATACCCTGGTAGTCCACGCCGTAAACGATGTCTACTCGGAGTTTGGTGTCTTGAACACTGGGCTCTCAAGCTAACGCATTAAGTAGACCGCCTGGGGAGTACGGCCGCAAGGTTAAAACTCAAATGAATTGACGGGGGCCCGCACAAGCGGTGGAGCATGTGGTTTAATTCGATGCAACGCGAAGAACCTTACCTACTCTTGACATCCACAGAACTTTCCAGAGATGGATTGGTGCCTTCGGGAACTGTGAGACAGGTGCTGCATGGCTGTCGTCAGCTCGTGTTGTGAAATGTTGGGTTAAGTCCCGCAACGAGCGCAACCCCTATCCTTATTTGCCAGCACGTAATGGTGGGAACTCTAGGGAGACTGCCGGTGATAAACCGGAGGAAGGTGGGGACGACGTCAAGTCATCATGGCCCTTACGAGTAGGGCTACACACGTGCTACAATGGCGAGTACAGAGGGTTGCAAAGCCGCGAGGTGGAGCTAATCTCACAAAGCTCGTCGTAGTCCGGATTGGAGTCTGCAACTCGACTCCATGAAGTCGGAATCGCTAGTAATCGTGGATCAGAATGCCACGGTGAATACGTTCCCGGGCCTTGTACACACCGCCCGTCACACCATGGGAGTGGGCTGCAAAAGAAGTGGGTAGCTTAACCTTCGGGGGGGCGCTCACCACTTTGTGGTTCATGACTGGGGTGAAGTCGTAACAAGGTAGCCCTAGGGGAACCTGGGGCTGGATCACCTCCTTACCTATACGACTAGCTCGATGCTTGGTCGAAAAATGCTCCTGCATTTTCGACATTCGGTACATCCGTGTACCTTTTGAGTGTTCACACAGATTGCTTGTTTATCCTGTCTTAGGACGGGTAGAGCGAAACATCCCTCTAGCAGGTCGATGTAGTTCTTTAACAATTTGGAAAGCTGATAGTAATTAATGGCATGAGTCTGTCATGTGATTAATTACAAAAAGTTTAATGCGAAAGCATTGAACATTGAGTTCTCAAACACTTTATTAAGTGTCTTGAATATTCAAGTCTAAGGCGCGTCCACTTCTTTGGTCAGAAGTGAGACAAGTAAAACCAGCTGGTCGCAACAATTCAAGTGAAACTCATTTGGGTTGTATGGTTAAGCGACTAAGCGTATACGGTGGATGCCTTGGCAGTCAGAGGCGATGAAGGACGTAGTAACTTGCGAAAAGCGTTGGCGAGCTAGTAACAAGCATTTGAGCTAACGATGTCCGAATGGGGGAACCCGGCCGCATAAGCGGTCATCATGTAGTGAATACATAGCTACATGAGGCGAACGAGGGGAACTGAAACATCTAAGTACCCTTAGGAAAAGAAATCAACCGAGATTCCCCTAGTAGCGGCGAGCGAACGGGGATTAGCCCTTAAGTCTATGGGGTGTTAGTGGAATGGTCTGGAAAGTCCAGCGGCACAGGGTGATAGCCCCGTACACGAAAACTAACCGTAGATGAAAACGAGTAAGGCGGGACACGTGACATCCTGTTTGAATATGGGGGGACCATCCTCCAAGGCTAAATACTCCTGACTGACCGATAGTGAACCAGTACCGTGAGGGAAAGGCGAAAAGAACCCCTGTGAGGGGAGTGAAATAGAACCTGAAACCGTATACGTACAAGCAGTGGGAGCGGTTCTTGAGACCGTGACTGCGTACCTTTTGTATAATGGGTCAGCGACTTACATTTTGTAGCGAGGTTAAGCGAATAGCGGAGCCGTAGGGAAACCGAGTGTTAACTGCGCGTTTAGTTGCAAGGTGTAGACCCGAAACCCGGTGATCTAGCCATGGGCAGGTTGAAGGTTGAGTAACATCAACTGGAGGACCGAACCGACTAATGTTGAAAAATTAGCGGATGACTTGTGGCTGGGGGTGAAAGGCCAATCAAACCGGGAGATATCTGGTTCTCCTCGAAAGCTATTTAGGTAGCGCCTCGAGCGAATACCATTGGGGGTAGAGCACTGTTAAGGCTAGGGGGTCATCCCGACTTACCAACCCTTTGCAAACTCCGAATACCAATGAGTACTACTCGGGAGACAGACGGCGGGTGCTAACGTCCGTCGTCAAAAGGGAAACAACCCAGACCGTCAGCTAAGGTCCCAAAGTGTATGTTAAGTGGGAAACGATGTGGGAAGGCTTAGACAGCTAGGATGTTGGCTTAGAAGCAGCCATCATTTAAAGAAAGCGTAATAGCTCACTAGTCGAGTCGGCCTGCGCGGAAGATGTAACGGGGCTAAACATACCACCGAAGCTACGGGTGCAGCCCATTAGGGTTGCGCGGTAGAGGAGCGTTCTGTAAGCCGTTGAAGGTGAAGGGGTAACCCACGCTGGAGGTATCAGAAGTGCGAATGCTGACATGAGTAACGATAAAGGGGGTGAAAAACCCCCTCGCCGAAAGACCAAGGGTTCCTGTCCAACGTTAATCGGGGCAGGGTGAGTCGACCCCTAAGGTGAGGCCGAAAGGCGTAATCGATGGGAAACAGATTAATATTTCTGTACTTCCGCTAACTGCGATGGAGAGACGGAGAAGGCTAGGCTAGCGCGGCGTTGGTAGTCCGCGTTTAAGGTGGTAGGTGGGTGACTTAGGCAAATCCGGGTTGCTATACACTGAGAGCTGATGACGAGGTCCTAAGGGACTGAAGTAGTTGATGCCATGCTTCCAGGAAAATCTTCTAAGCTTCAGGTTAGCGGGAATCGTACCCCAAACCGACACAGGTGGTCGGGTAGAGAATACCAAGGCGCTTGAGAGAACTCGGCTGAAGGAACTAGGCAAAATGGTACCGTAACTTCGGGAGAAGGTACGCTCCTGTTGGTGATGAGACTTGCTCTCTAAGCTGACGGGAGTCGCAGATACCAGGTGGCTGCAACTGTTTATCAAAAACACAGCACTGTGCAAACTCGCAAGAGGAAGTATACGGTGTGACGCCTGCCCGGTGCCGGAAGGTTAATTGATTGGGTTATCGCAAGAGAAGCTCATGATCGAAGCCCCGGTAAACGGCGGCCGTAACTATAACGGTCCTAAGGTAGCGAAATTCCTTGTCGGGTAAGTTCCGACCTGCACGAATGGCGTAATGATGGCCACGCTGTCTCCAGCCGAGACTCAGTGAAGTTGAAATTGCGGTGAAGATGCCGTATACCCGCGGCTAGACGGAAAGACCCCGTGAACCTTTACTATAGCTTGGCACTGAACATTGAACCTACATGTGTAGGATAGGTGGGAGACTATGAAGTTGGGACGCTAGTCCTGATGGAGTCGTCCTTGAAATACCACCCTTGTAGTTTTGATGTTCTAACCTAGACCCCTAATCGGGGTTAGGGACAGTGCCTGGTGGGTAGTTTGACTGGGGCGGTCTCCTCCCAAAGAGTAACGGAGGAGCACGAAGGTTGGCTAAGTACGGTCGGACATCGTACGGTTAGTGCAATGGCATAAGCCAGCTTAACTGCGAGACATACACGTCGAGCAGGTACGAAAGTAGGTCATAGTGATCCGGTGGTTCTGAATGGAAGGGCCATCGCTCAACGGATAAAAGGTACTCCGGGGATAACAGGCTGATACCGCCCAAGAGTTCATATCGACGGCGGTGTTTGGCACCTCGATGTCGGCTCATCACATCCTGGGGCTGAAGTCGGTCCCAAGGGTATGGCTGTTCGCCATTTAAAGTGGTACGCGAGCTGGGTTCAGAACGTCGTGAGACAGTTCGGTCCCTATCTGCCGTGGGCGTTGGATGATTGAGGGGAGTTGCTCCTAGTACGAGAGGACCGGAGTGAACGAACCGCTGGTGTTCGGGTTGTCATGCCAATGGCATTGCCCGGTAGCTACGTTCGGAATCGATAACCGCTGAAAGCATCTAAGCGGGAAGCGAGCCCCAAGATGAGTCATCCCTTGGACTATAAGTCCACTAAAGAGCCGTTCGAGACTAGGACGTTGATAGGCATGGTGTGTAAGCGTTGTGAGGCGTTGAGCTAACATGTACTAATGACTCGAGAGGCTTAACCATACAACCCAGATGGGTTTTACTGCAAAGTGAGCTTAGACAGAATATAAACACTTAATGAAGTGTGGACTCAAAAAACAATCAGTTTTCCGAATTATTAAATAAGATAAGAGCAGGTTTTAGTTCCTAGAATCTAGCAGCACGCAGTGCGCTCTCGAGTCTTGTTTAAAACCAAATATGCTTGGTGACAATAGCATTGTGGAACCACCTGATCCCATCCCGAACTCAGAAGTGAAACGCAATCGCGCCGATGGTAGTGTGGGGTCTCCCCATGTGAGAGTAGGTCATCGCCAAGCGCCTAATTTAGCTTAACGTGCAAACGTTAGACTAAAGGAGCGGTAGTTCAGTTGGTTAGAATACCGGCCTGTCACGCCGGGGGTCGCGGGTTCGAGTCCCGTCCGCTCCGCCAACATTAAGAGATAAGCCTCATCGAAAGATGAGGCTTTTTTCGTTGTAAAATAAATGAAAATGAGCACCGATAAGGTGCCCAAGGTTCCCTCTTTTATCCTTGATAGTATTATCGGTTATGCTGATATTGTATTTTTCTACCTTCTCGAGCTAGTGATTATATCGGTTTGGGTGAGTTTCGAACTCTTTTCATTGTTTCGCTTTCTTTGTTGTGTTTATCTTGATGCTTTTATAATTAAGTGAACACTTAAATTCTAAAGACAATTGAAATTGAGTAATTTGCCCCAAGATAGTATGAAGTGCTGCAGTTTTGTAGCGTCCACCACCGAGGTCCATGCCATGCTTTATGATTTAACGGTTGTACAATTTAGCAAGATGCTAAAAAACTTAAGCGTTATTCTTGAAAAGGGCGAATGCTTCGCAAACCTCAAGAAAGTCGATATGGCGGTGCTGTTAAACTCCCGTTTAGCTCCAGATCAATTTAACCTTATTCGCCAAGTTCAAATTGCCTGTGATACAGCCAAAATTGGCGTAGCACGTTTGACAGATAACTTGGATACAGTGCCAAAGCATGATGATAGCGAAACGACGCTGGCTGAGTTACAAGCACGTATTAGCTCAGTTTTAGATTACTTAGCGACGTTTAAAGCGGAGGATTTTGCTAATGCGGCGGTAATTCATGTTTCACAACCACGTTGGGAAGGAAAATATCTGACAGGTTATGAGTTTGCCATTGAGCATGCTATCCCGAACATTTACTTTCATATAACAACAGCCTACGCAATTTTGCGCCATAATGGTGTTGAAATTGGAAAGAAAGATTACCTTGGTGCTATGCCATATAAGTCGTAAATCTAGGCTAGATGTAGTACTGTTGCATGGCTTAATTGTTGTGCAACAGCGGCTTTGCCGCTCGAGTTTGTCAACCTTTCTGCATTACCACCTGTTTTTTCTTTATCTGTAGCATGCCGCTTTTCATCGATGAATTGGAGCCTAGTCTAAGGCTCTTTTGTCTCAATGAGTTAACGCGCTGTTTTTCATATGCCTTACGTTTTGTTCATTTGTACACCGTTAGCATGCGCTTCAATCTTGTTTGCTTGGGTGAGTTATGTTTGGCGTAAGTTTATGAGTCGTCATATTCTTAGCGAATTAAATCATTAAAGGTTTAATGATGAGTTGACTCATTGAAAATGACCTGTTTGTTCGTTAGAGCAGAAATTTACTGGAAGAGCCGATTGAGGCTTTAATTAAAGGAGTTAGCCATGTCTATCGAATCACATGTCATTGAGAGTCCTACTGGAGTAACGGTAACTGATTTGCCAATGAAGAGCAAAAAAGCTAAAAAAGTCGCTATTGCCAGTGGGTTGCGGATTAAGGATAAGTTGACTCAAGATACTCGTCGGCGAATTGAAATTCTGCATGAGCAACGTCAACTATCTAATCGTTTCGGTGTGGATATCGAAATTGACTAATGTAGCCATAGCGATTATTTTGTCATAATGTTCAGGGCCCAGACTGTGGTTGAGTGTGGGCCTATTTTTAGCAATCTACTGAAGTTATCTTGATTGTGACGCGAAGAATAGATCACACTATTACCATCAAGGATAACAACCTTATTTACATCTCAATGAATAACCCCACCGGCCCTTGCAATACCAATGATCCCGATCAGGATCCAAAATCCATTCAGTAAAGTGTAAGCATTATCTTTATGTTAAGGCTGCCATTGTGGCTTCTTAATCCTCATAAAAAGTTACATAACTACTTTTAAGAAACAAAAAACAAACAAAGTTACATAAAACTCCCCCTCGCCTATTTAATTTTCGATTTTGGTTAAGGTTACAGCGTAACTCAAACCTATGTTGTAGCAGTGGAAAACGATGATGTTTCACCATTGTGCAGCAATAACTTCAAATAAATTTAAATTGGTGCTTACCATGAATAAAAAAATCATCTCATGGCTGATTATATTGGCAGTAGGTGGTGGAATTTGGTTGACTCCCGTACCAGCGGGCGTTGATCCAACTGCCTGGCACTTGTTAGCCATTTTCGCTGCAACTGTGTTAGGTCTTATCCTAGAGCCTATTCCAATGGGTGCCGTTGCTATCGGGGGAATAACAATAACGGCATTGACTGGAACATTAACAATTAAAGACTCGCTGACCGGGTTCTCTAATGATGTTATTTGGTTAATTGTGACAGCTTTTTTTATCTCAAGAGCGTTTATCAAGAGCGGGCTGGGAGCGCGCATTGGTTTTGTATTTATGAGATTACTTGGCAAAAAAACACTGAGTCTATCCTATGGCTTGCTGTTAACAGATTTGATCTTAGCGCCAGCGATTCCATCTAATACCGCTCGGACAGGTGGGATTGTGTTCCCTCTGGCAAACTCAGTCGCAGATGCTTATGGTTCAAAAGCGGAAGAGGGGACGTCAGGTAAGCTAGGCAGCTTCTTGATGACAACAGTTTTTCATGGCACCACTATCACTGGCGCTATGTTTTTAACTGGTATGGCTGCGAATCCACTCGCGGCTAAATTAGCTGCGGATATGGGAGTGGAGATCACTTGGGGTCAATGGGCTTTAGCTGCATTAGTGCCAGGAATTATCGCACTGATATTAATGCCATTATTTGCTTACATGCTAAATAAACCGAGCATTACATCTACTCCACAAGCCCCTCAGATTGCTGCAAAAGCGCTTGCTGATATGGGCAAAATGAAGCTAACTGAGTGGGTTACACTGGGGACCTTTATTGCCTTGATTGCTCTGTGGATTGGTGGTCCTGCACTTGGTGTCAGTGGTACAACGGCTGCTATGGTTGGTTTAATTATACTTGTCACTGCTAATGTGTTGAGTTGGGATGATGTGCTGAAGGAAAAAGGGGCTTGGAATACGCTGGTTTGGTTTTCTGCGTTGGTGATGATGGCAACCTTCCTAAACAAACTAGGTTTAATCACATGGTTCGGCACCAATATCGCGACTAACCTGAGCGGGTTAGATTGGCCAGTTGCACTGTTTTCGTTGGTATTAATCTACTTTTATATCCATTACGCTTTTGCATCTGCAACCGCTCATGTTGCTGCACTTTACTCTGTGTTTCTTGCTGTGGCGATACAGCTGGGGGCCCCTGGTCTTTTAGCTGCACTTATCTTTGGTTTTACTTCTAATTTATATGCGTGTGGTACTCACTACGGAACAGGCCCTGCACCTATCCTTTTTGGCGCGGGTCATGTGTCGCTGCCTAAATGGTGGAGTGTGGGTTTTGCCATGGGACTCTTACAAATTGCCATTTGGACCCTTGTGGGCGGAATTTGGTGGAAAGTGATCGGGCTATATTAATCATGTGTCGGGCGGGGTAACTCTTCCCCCCGCTCTAGCTTGCTGTAAATAAATACAAGGGAACGTTATGACAACTATAAAGAAAGTCGATTTTATTGACAGTATCGAAGATGCGCTTCAATACATCTCTTACTATCATCCACTGGATTTTATTCGTGCGATGGAAAAGGCGTACCACGCCGAGAAAAGTGTCGCGGCTAAAGATGCTATTGCTCAAATATTGATTAATTCGAGAATGGCTGCAGAAGGTAAGCGTCCTATTTGCCAAGATACGGGCATTGTGACTTGTTTTGTCAAAATTGGTATGCAAGTGCAGTGGGATACCGATATGACGGTACAGGAAATGGTTGATGAAGGCACAAAAAGAGCCTACAACTGCGTAACTAATCCATTGCGGATGTCGGTTGTCTCAGATCCTGCTGGCGCGCGTAAAAATACGAATACCAATGGCCCTGCGGTCGTCCATATCGAAATGGTTCCCGGTGATAAGGTTGATATTATGATCGCGGCCAAGGGCGGCGGTTCAGAAAATAAGACCAAAATGGCAATGCTAAACCCATCGGATGATATTGCGGCATGGGTGGAAAAAACCGTACCGCTAATGGGCGCGGGTTGGTGTCCTCCTGGCATGTTGGGTATTGGCATCGGTGGTACGGCCGAAAAAGCGGCATTGATGGCAAAAGAAGCGTTGATGGGCTCTGTTGATATCCACGAATTACAGGAGCGGGGAGCACAGACTACCGAAGAAGAGCTGCGCTTAGATATTTTTGAACGTGTTAATAAACTCGGTATTGGCGCGCAAGGTTTAGGTGGGATGACCACTGTTGTGGATATCAAAATCAAAACCGCGCCGACACATGCGGCATCCAAACCTGTCTGTATTATTCCGAATTGTGCGGCAACGCGGCACGTGCATTTTACGTTAGATGGCAATGGGCCAGCTAAGTTAACGCCACCTAAGCTTGCCGATTGGCCAGAGGTAACCTGGGAAGTCGGTAAAAATGTGCGTCGAGTCGATGTAAATAAACTTACAAAAGCCGATATCGCTGAGTGGCGCTCTGGTGAAACCGTCTTACTCTCAGGTAAAATTCTTACCGGTCGTGATGCTGCCCATAAACGTATTCAAGACATGCTTGCACGGGGAGAATCCTTCCCTGTTGATTTCCAGAATCGTTTTATCTACTACGTCGGTCCAGTGGATGCTGTAGGTGATGAAGTGGTAGGCCCTGCAGGCCCAACGACCTCGACCCGCATGGATAAGTTCACCGATATGATGCTAGAGCAAGCGGGCTTAATGGGTATGATTGGTAAATCGGAGCGTGGTGCTGCTACGGTTGAGTCGATTAAGAAAAATCAAGCCGTGTATTTGATGGCTGTCGGTGGCGCCGCATACTTAGTGGCAAAAGCGATTAAGTCAGCCAAGATCCTCGCCTTTGAAGATCTTGGAATGGAAGCCATTTACGAGTTTGATGTTGAAGATATGCCAGTGACTGTCGCCGTGGACAGCCTCGGCGGAAATGTGCACGAAACCGGGCCACAAACCTGGAAACTCAAAATTGCCGAAATGACTGCCTAATATATTTACCCCTGCAAATTAGGCGGTTAGAAGCAATACTAACGGTAACCAACAGACAAACATCTGTTGGTTACCGTTTTTTATTAGCCAAGCAAATCCACATCAATCAATTGATAGACTCTACTGGGGCGTCCACCCGTTTTATAGTTCAATACCATTTTTATCACCCCCTCTGATTCAAGATATTCCAGATAGCGGCGGATAGTGATGCGACTAACATTCATACGATCACTAATATCATCCCCAGAAAATTCAGTGAGTTGTTCTTTTCTTAAGATATCTTTTAGCGTATCGAGAGTATTGGCATCGATTCCTTTTGGTGTTCGCCGCATAGGGAGATTTGTGCGCTTGCCTAGGATATGGTCAATCACACATTGGTCCATGGTTTCATGGCATGCCAATTTTTGTCGATACAGCTTGTAATCATCAAGAGCTTGGCGAACCCTCGACATGCGCAGTGGTTTTACAAGGTAATCACTCACACCGAGTTGAACGACTTGCTCAACGGTTGTGGCCTCGCGCTCAGCGGTAGTCATAATAAAATAACAATTAGCGCCTTGACTGCGCAGTTGTTTGATGACATTTATGCCACTGCCATCGGGTAGGGTGATGTCCACAAAAACCAGCTGGGGTTTATAGAGGTCATAGTGCATCAGAGCATCTTGATAGGTTTCACTGACGACAACGACTTCAAAATCTGGATGTTGGTGAATGATGGATTCCAAGGCATAACTGGCCTTGGGATCATCCTCAATAATCATGGTGGTGACTTTCTGCCTCATAGCGTTTTACTTCGCTCTTCTCAATGTAAATGGAGAATAAAGTGGTGTTATCCTCGGTGCGTTCCCAATCGAGGCTACCACTAAACTGTTTTACAAGTTCGTTAACCAGATATAAGCCTATTCCAGATTGTTCCTGATCGGTTTTACTGGTAACCCCAAAGTCAAAAATGGTATCGGCTATCTCTGGTATTACGCCCGAACCACTATCTTGCACTTCTAAAATAATATGCTGACTACGATCACTGACATAAACCTGCACTTCTGGTGGCACATTACTGCGATTATTCCAAGCTGCAACAATCGCATTGTCGATAAGATTCCCCAGTATGGTGGCTAACTTTTCAGAGACTGACTTACTGTAATTAAGAAGGTTATTGTCCTCATCTAATACATATTTTACGTTGGTTTCTGTTGCTTTGTTATATTTTGCCAGCAAGATAGAGGCCACTAAACTGTTATGAATGGAGCGTACAATATTACCGATAATACGTTGATGGCCCTTACTCTCACGGTCAATAAACTCTATGACTTCATCATAATGCTTTAACTGTAGCATGCCAGATAATACATTGAGTTTGTTTGAATACTCGTGGGTTTTACTCCGTAACTGTTCAGAATAGTTTTTATAATGAAGTAATTCTTTTCTTAGGTCGTTAAGTTCCATATCCGCGAGGAAAATAATCACATAACCATGTTGTTCTTGGTTTATTTGCCATGGATATATACATACTCGGTAATCAAGCTTTCCTAAGCGAAGCCTTTCGGAGGAGGCTTCTCTATGGCTCGCTTTGGTTATTTGACTTAGCGCCGCCGAAAAATGTGCCAATGGCTGTCCGATATAGTCTTGCTTACTCATGCTACCCATAGGTAAAACTTGAGTCGCGATATCATTGATGGCCGAGATCGTAAAATCATTGCTGACTGAAATAATGGGATCATGGATAGCATTGAAAATACGATCATGTTCCATCAATCGCTTCATCACTAATTCTGGTTCAAGGTATTGCATGGTACGTTTTAATTTTGATAACACTACGATAATTAGCAATACAGCAATCGTTAAAACTAAGATAACGACAAAAAGCAGATTGGCGTGGCTTTGAAGAAAAAGCAGGCTGACTTCTTTGGTCAGAATGCCCACAGCGACTGCACCAATGACTTTACCGTTACTCATGACGGGGGAAAAACTGCGAATGGCAGGGCCAAGCGAACCTTCGGCAAAGGTACTGACTTTAATGCCTTCACTTAATACGGGTTTGAGATCATCTCCCACAAAGGGATGGTGTAGTTTTGATTCTTCTGGATGGCTTAAGCGTATTCCCTCTTTATTGACCACGACAATAAAAGAGACACTAGTCTGAGCGCGCAGGTTTTCAATATACGATCGGATAGATACTTCAGGTGTAACATTGGCGCGTTCAACAGCGTCAATGACCACGGGATCCAATGCAAGAATACTGGCTAACTCTAATCCTCGCTGCTTAAGGCTCTCATCATGGGTGGATTTGAGGAGATGAAAAGTGGCTGCCACCATAATAGTCAAGATCAACACCATTGCCATAAAAATACTGGTAATCAAATGTTTCTTGAATTTCATCGGTTTGACTAAGTCAAATCGCTTATTGGTGGAAAGCATAGACCATCCTGTGGGTGAGTGTTTACATCAATAATATCTTAGCTATTGCCTGTGATTAGGATTTTTAAACAACGAAACAACCCCGAAATGCGGAAAATCTCATTTTGGGGCTGTTTAGTTAACAGAAATAGGCAGAAAAATTCTGCCTATCATACCTCTTAAATTATCAACTTAACGATATCGTTAACTTAGTTGTATCACCCAAACGGTAGCCAGTACTGTTACCAATGCCGCGGCTAAGTAGCAAGCGTATTTGCCAACGGTACCTAAATGGATTTGTAAGTCATGTAAACCGTGATGAACTCGGTGCATGGCATGCCACATAGGGAGTGATAAAGAGAGCACGGTAAACGCACCACCAATTGGGTGACTGACAAATGCATAAACTTTGTCGTAGCCGATATCCACTACTCCAAATCCATGTAAGGGCAACAGGATCCCCATCAGAAGTACGGTTACCGGTGTAATCATGGCAAACCAAACGCCCCCGCGCCAAACAGGCCCCACCAAATGGGTTCATCAGAGCGTTTTGGTGAATAATTGATCATAATGTACTCCTACTAAATACAAGCAATCGCCACGAGTGACACTAGCACTAACAGTAGCCATTGAACCGTAACGATGACACCCGTTGGCACGACTTTTTCACCCAGCTTAATTGGCATCACCTGCGGCATCATGCCAAAAAATGTCTTTGCATGATAAAGTGCTCCGATCAATGCCAATACATTGATAAGTAACATGACAGGGTGAGATGAAAAATAGAGCCAGTTATTCCAAGCATCACAGCTTGAGACCAGCGCAAATAAACCCGCGCAAAGATTAAGTGTGAATAGGATCAGCGGTACTATGGTTAATTCTCGCACCATATACCAACTGAAGAAGTTATTCTCGGACCACCAGGTTCTCTGCATAGGACGAACATAGGGTTTGCGGTTTTGCATCTTATGCCTCCTTTGTCGTTATCATATTAATGAGAAAGTCTTTAGCTGACTCGACCTTGCTCTGGTTTACGGCCGCCGCAGGATCGACATGCTTTGGACATACCTTTGAACAATATCCAACGAAGGTACAACCCCAAGCACCGTCTTTACCGTTGATAAGCTTCATCCGTTCGACTTTGCCCAGATCGCGACTATCTAAGTTATATCTGTGGGCCAGTGTAATGGCCGCTGGGCCGATAAATTCTGGGTTCAAACCAAATTGCGGACAAGCTGCATAGCACAAACCACAGTTGATACAGCCTGCAAACTGCTTGTATTTCGCCATTTGTGCTGGCGTTTGTCGATTTGGTCCATCTTCGGGTTTGCGATCGTTACCAATGATATAAGGTTTCATTGCTTCTAATCGTTCAAGGAAGGGGGCTTTGTCGACCACCAGATCTTTCTCAATGGCGAAGTTAGCGAGTGGCTCAAGCGTGATACCTTCTGGGTAGTCGCGTAAAAAGGTTTTACAGGCCAATTTAGGCACTTTGTTAACCATTACGCCACAGGAGCCACAAATCGCCATGCGACAAGACCAGCGATAGGATAAAGATTTATCCATATGATCTTTAATGTAAGTTAATGCATCTTGTATGGAGGTTGTGTTATCCGCAGGGACTTTGAACGTCTCCAAGAAGGGTTCATTGTCCCTTTCTGGATCATATCGAAGGATATTAACCGTCTGAATATTATGCTCTGTCATTAGACTTTCTCCTGCTGTTTTGCGGCATCACCATACAGGCGAGCTTGAGGTTGAGACTTAGTAATCTTCACCTCGCTGTACTTGATGGTTGGCACAGAATTAGGGTTATAGAGTGCAAGGGAGTGTTTTAGATAATCCTTGTCATTACGCGAGTTACAGCCTTCGTCGAGCCGTTGATGGGCGCCGCGTGATTCTCGGCGCTGAATTGCGGAGTGTGCCATGGCCTCGGCAACATCTAAGCTAAAGCCGACTTCAATGGCATAAAGCAAATCAGTATTAAATACTTTGCCTTTATCGGTGATTTGGATGTTTTTATAACGTAAGCGCAGCTCAGCGAGCTTATCTATCGTTGCTTGCATACCTGCTTCATCGCGGTAGATGCCACAACCAGATTCCATGCTCTTACACATTTCAGTACGTACATCAGACCAGTTCTCTGTACCTTTCTGAGCTAATAGCGCATCGAGACGGGCCTCAACGGCTGCGGCTTGTTCATTAATCGCATCGTAGTTCCATCCTTGAAATTCTGCGGCGCGCTTAGCCGCGGTTTCACCAGCTAATCGGCCAAACACAACAAGCTCTGCTAGCGAGTTAGAACCAAGGCGGTTAGCACCGTGTAAGCCAACTGAAGAACATTCACCAACGGCAAACAAGCCTTTAATTTGGGTTTCAGTTTGAGGATCGGTTTCAAGACCTCCCATGGTGTAATGGGCAGTAGGGCGAATAGGAATGGGTTCTTTCGCGGGGTCTACGTTGACATAGGCCTTTGCTAGTTCACAGATAAAAGGTAAGCGCTCTTTGAGGTAGTCTTCACCTAAGTGGCGTAAATCTAAGTGAACTACATCTCCCAGAGGATGTTTGATGGTATTTCCCTTACGTTGCTCATGCCAAAATGCTTGAGAAACCTTATCGCGAGGGCCTAATTCCATGTATTTGTTTTGTGGTTGACCAACGGGGGTTTCTGGCCCTAGACCATAATCCTGCAGATAACGGTAACCATCTTTATTGACCATGATACCGCCTTCACCGCGACATCCTTCCGTCATCAAAATCCCCGTACCGGGTAAACCCGTTGGGTGATATTGCACAAACTCCATATCACGCAGTGGCACGCCATGACGATAGGCAATCGCCATTCCATCACCTGTGACTATGCCGCCATTGGTGTTGAAGTGGTAGACACGGCCACCGCCACCTGTTGCTAGGATCACCGATTTGGCTTTAAAGCAAACGAGCTCGCCTTCAGCAATACACAGGGCGATAACACCTTGCACTTCATTATCGACAACGATGAGATCCAGCACGAAGAATTCGTCATAGCGCACGATATTGCTGTACTTCATTGATGTTTGAAAAAGGGTGTGTAGCATGTGAAAACCCGTTTTATCGGCCGCAAACCAAGTTCGCTCAATCTTCATTCCACCAAAGCGGCGCACGTTAATTTCACCGTTAGGTTTTCGGCTCCACGGACAACCCCATAGTTCTAACTGGGTCATTTCACGTAGTGCATTCTCGACGAAATACTCGACAACGTCTTGTTCACATAGCCAGTCGCCACCGGCAACCGTATCATTGAAATGGTTATCCAGACTGTCTTCATCTTTAATTACCGCAGCCGAACCGCCTTCGGCAGCCACGGTATGTGAGCGCATTGGATATACTTTGGAAATGAGAGCGATACTTAGCTTTGGATTCGCCTCTGCTGCAGCAATTGCTGCGCGAAGACCCGCGCCACCAGCGCCGATGACCGCCACATCTGTGGTTATGGTTTTCAAAATTATCCCTCCAGTAGGAATGATGTTTATCTGTTCAAAACGGACGGTATAGGTAGGGTCGCGTTTTTACTCGTATCTCGGAATCATCAAAACTCAATCAATAAATGATGTTTCTTGAGTGGATCTGTCGTCTGATTTATTTTCGAGGTGAGTATAACAACGGCAAAAATCCTAAAACTGGGGGTAGGCGATATTGAAACTAAGTGCGCTTTTGTAACTTATTTATCCTTATTAACTTAAATTGTTATCACAAAAACAAAACAACTGGAAATTGCCGAGCCAGCAAAAACTGGCGGCATATTCTAATTAGTGCTGCTATCTCCTTGGGACATTAATTGATATTCCATTATCGTAACCATCTCGCCCTTATAATTTTCCTGTGAAATCATTGACCAGCCGAGTGCTTGATAGAAATCGGCTTTATCTGCAGTAAATAAATAGATTTTCTGTAAACCAATCGCTCTAGCATGCTCAATGACGGCATTGACGAGCAACTTACCTAATCCTTTATTTCGATGGTTTGCATTCACATACACATTGGCAAGCCAAGGGCTTAAGTCAGTTCGACTGTCCATATCTGCGACGATTAATGAAGATGATCCCATTACTTGATTTGCCTGTTCGCAGATAAACATCTTAGGCATAGCTGCGTCAGTTAAATACTCGTTCATTTCCTCAATCAACGTAGTGACTGAAGCATCCGCAGAACTCAAATGTGCCCATGCTTGATGATGCCATTCCGCCAATTGTGGAATGTGTTGCGGGGCAGATTTTAGGTCGATAACTTTCATATAAATCTCTAGGTTGATTGGGAATAGGGGGTGAATGGGCAAATTATACCCTCTATTGGCTCGCATGAACTCAGTGGTCATAGGCCGAGTGAGTACACCGCTTAACTCGGGAGCGGTAGAAATACGCTGGCTTTGAGTCCACCTTGTTTCGCGTGGCTAAAGCTGAGTTCGCCCTGATAACTGTCGACGATATCTTTGCAGATAGACAATCCTAAGCCATGGCCTTGGATGCTTTCATCTAGCCGAATGCCGCGCTCAATGATAACGGACAGCGCGGCATCGGAGACGCCTTCGCCATCATCACTCACTTCTATCCCATAGCCAGTAGCTGGCACGTTTTGCTGACTGATATGGATCTCAATGTTCTTGCGGCTATGCTTGCAGGCATTATCCAGCAAGTTGCCTAAGAGTTCGAGTAAGTCATCCCGGTCAAACGGCATCACTAAGCCGCTCGCGTAATGGCTGTGAATAATACGGTCTGGGTAGATGCGCTGCATCACTTGAATCAGCGGCGCGAGATCGTCATCGAGTACGGTATAACGCCCCGGAGTAGACAGGCCGACTATCTTAGTGCGCTTAAGCTCTCTCTCAATGATGTGGTGCAGGTTTGCGAGCACCTTGCTGCCCTCACTCCGCTGTTCTAGTGGAAGGCTTTCTAGGTAGGACTGCAGCCCTTGTAACGGACGTTTCATTTCGTGGGCTAAGTTACCCAAGGCATTACGGGAGCGTTGTACTCTTTGGCCCAATTGATTGACTAAACGATCTATCTCTTCGATCAGTGGGACTATCTCGCTTGGCACTTGGTCAGGATTGATTTCTTGCCCTTGGGTGCGCATCTGCCGGATAGCTTCTGGCATCTGCTCTAAGGGTTTAAAACCGCGTTTAAGTAATTGATACTGTGCTATTAATAGAATGACAATCGTGAGTAACACGGCTGCGCTGGCAAAGGCTAAAAACTGCACTTGGGTTTGTTCAAGCGAGCTAATATCTTCTGTCACCCACAGGGTAACTAATTGATCATCTTTGATAACGGCCTGACTGAACATCAGCCAATGCTCTTTGCTGACAAACTCAGTGGCTTGGTGTTGCTCACCAGCGGTCAGTTTAGGCATGTTCACGTTATGGTCGAATAGGGAGCGTGAACGCAGAGTTTGCTCGCCGATTTGAATCGCAAAATAATGCCCAGAATTAACCCTGTGGTACACATTGGGCAAGCGGTCTGTGGTGAGCGCCCATGTGCCATCGGGATTATGATTCAGGGCGGAGATCAGGCTGTCGGCATCGTGTTGTAGACGCGAAGCGACAAAGTCTTGGGTTAATATTTGGATGCCTTGGTATAGAAAATACAATAACAGCACCATGGCAAAGGTGAGCGTGATCAGCAGATTGCGCGTCAGATAACCCTTGAGTGAATACACGCCTTTACTCCTTGAGTCGATAACCTTGGCCGCGGCGGGTTTCGATATAATCCTTGCCTAAGCGTTGGCGCAGGCGGTTGACGTACACTTCGATGACATTGCTGTCTTTGATTTGATCTTCTTCGTAAATGCGTTCACTGAGCTCTGACTTAGAGACGATCTTGCTGGGATTGACCATTAAGTAATGCAGCAGACGATATTCAATCTTAGTCAGTTCTATCACTTCACCATCAACATTAGTGACGGCTTGTTTGTCGACATCGAGGGAGACGCCTGCATGCTGCAACACATTGTCGGCACGGCCAAAGTGGCGGCGGATCAACACTTCGAGCCTTGCGAGTAGTTCTTCAATGTGAAAAGGCTTGCCGAGGTAATCATCGGCACCCGCCTTGAGGCCATCGACCCGCTCGTGCCACGCATCACGTGCGGTGAGGATCAGCACTGGCATAGCCAAGCCTTTTTGTCGCCATTGGCCGAGGACTTGTAAACCGGGTTTGCCGGGTAAACCGAGATCGAGGATCACGGCTTCGAAGTTTTCTTCTTCGCCTAAAAAGGCGCCATCAATACCGTTATCGGCGTGCTCGACGGTATAACCCGCCTTGTTAAGGGCGGGAATCAGGCGCGCGACCAGATCGGTATCATCTTCAATCAATAGCAAACGCATCAGTCGACCTTTTCCTTTAGCCACTCGCCGGTTTTGGCGTCAATTTTGATTTCATACACTATGCCATCGTCACGGAGGATCTCGAGCTCGTAGATGATACGACCATGTTTCTGCTCGACTTCTAAGTCCAGCAGCCGCCCCTGCAGGCGTGATTCGTAACGTTGCATTATGGTGTCGAAGGGTAAAACTTTGCCCTCCTTAACCCACTCGACCACTTTGCTTGAAAGATCATCGTCGTGGGCATCAGTGCTTGGACTGCTAATCATCCCAACGGCCAAAGCCAGGAATATTAACGGTATCTTCATCGAATATGCCCTTCTCTGCGAGGTTGTGACAATTGCTGCATTGACTGAATGAGCCGACTTTGGGATTATCTTGCACCATACGTTTTGGGATCTCATCGTGTTTGCCAATAAAATATGCCTGTTCTGTGATCTTCTGCGGCCCAGACCCTACGAGCAGCGGCGTGCTGTTTTTCATCACCTTACCATTTTGCGCCGCATGTTGAACCAGATATTCCTCAATTCTAGCAGTGACTTGAGGATCTAGGCTGGCGTTGTCACCAAAGTGGTTCTCAAGATCTGCGGTAATGGCGCGCCACTTGTCGGCGGGGAGTAAATTGGCTGGATAGGCCATGTGGCAGCTACCACATTCTGCCGTGTATTCCGCATTCTGTGGAATGGCGCGGGTGAGCTCGCGGCCATCGTCCGCATAGCCTGTGCCAGTTAAGGTTAGGCTGACACCGATAACGCCAATGGCCAATGCCGCAGCTGTGAGTGATGAACCGAGGAGCCAGCTAATAGGGTGTGCTTGTTGAGTCATGACATCTTCCTTTTTGTGTCGTTACCTTCTGTGGAAGGTATTGAAATTAATTGATCTCATTGAATGAGTTATAAAGTCGAAATTTGGCGGTTATTGCAGGCTTAACCAGAGTAAAGCATCGCCTTTTTCCTGTGGCGTGCAGTCGCGTTTAAAGGTCCAGTTACAGTTACGGGTAAACCATTTCTCGATTTTGGCTGAGTCGGTTAACCGATCTGCGGTAATCGACGGCGCCATAGGGTCAATGGGTTTACGGGTATTTTGGTGCATCCCCATGTCGGTGACTTTGGCGGTATGGCAACTGGCGCAGCTGCGACCGTCCATGTCCTGTAGCCAAAGCTTTTGTCCTGCGGCGGCGGTAAAAGGTCCAGCGCCTTGGGCTTGATAGCTTTGCAGCTGCGTGCCAATACGCTCGGCGCTAAGTGGCAGGCTTTGCACTTTACTGTTGGCGGCGCTAAGGCTAGTCAGCAGCAAGGTGGAAATCGCGACAATGGCAAGGCGACTTTTATTCGTATGTCTGGTTAATCTGTTCATAGAGCATTCCTTTTGGGCTGGATGTCTTATTGCTAAGCAAAATGGCTAATGGATTAATCTTTTTGTTCCGCAGGGCGTTGTTTCCTGCCAGTGACCATGGCTCTGACTAAGTTTTCTTTGTGCAATAGGCTGCTGACGATGACGCCGCCAACGTGGATGACCACAAGGAACACGGTGAAGTTGGCAAAGAATTCATGGACTTCTTTTATGGCGCCTTCGGGCCAAGTGGCGAAAAAGCTCGTAGCTAATGGGCCGTGTCCGTCGGTGGCGTACAGCGCCATGCCCGAGAATCCCGTGATGGCTATGCTGGCAATCAAGGCCACTATCATCATTGCCCCAGCGGGGTTATGGCCTATGTAGTCTTTGGCTTTGCCCGTGATGAGCCCTTTGAGGTACACCAGCACTTCTTTAGGGCGAGTGATAAAGTTGCTAAAGCGCGCATTGTGGGTACCCATCACGCCCCAGAGCAGGCGAAACACCAGTAAAATTAAGATGCTGTAACCTGCGTAACTGTGGATGGTCATCCATTCGTCTTCGCCTTCAGTGAGGTAGGCTAAGGCAAAAAAACCGACGAGTGACCAATGGAATATGCGGATCAACAGGTCCCAGACTTTGATGGTTTGCAGTGTGTTTGATGACATGGTGTGACGCTCCTAAGTGGGTTTAGGTGTAGGCTACTTAACCCAAACTTAAACCTCGCTTAAATTTTGAGGGGCGAACATTTATCGAATTGATGGGGGTGAGTGGTGCGCTTGCTCGTGTGGCGAGTCTTAAATGTCAACTCAAGTGTCCTTGTTAACCTATTGGTATTAAGGTAAATTCTGCCATCTCAACCGAGTGAAGGGATTAACTTATTTATGTCTACCGCCGTTATTCGCGCTTTTATCAGCCGTAATCCGAGTCGTAAATCCTTTTGTATTTATGCCGTTTTATTATTTTTGACTGAAGTCTTAATTGCTTTGTATGCACCTGCGGGTTTTATCCGTGGTTTTGTGGGCGATGTATTGGTGGTGATCTTACTGTTTTGCATGGTGCAGGCTGTCGTTCCGGTTGCCAGCCCAGTAGAAAAGCCCCTAGCACAAAACACAGGCGAGGGTATTAAACGCTTTTTTCAAACTCCTTGGCTGGCGTTTGCGGTATTGCTGTTTGCCTTTGCTATCGAGTTTGGTCAGTATTGGGGTTTAGTCGATAAGCTGGGCTTGGGTGGAAATCGATTGGCGCGGATAGTGATAGGTAGCCATTTTGATCCACTCGATCTCGTGGCGTATTTTGTCGGCTATTTGATCTTACTGGGCTGTTATTGGAAAAGCCGTCAGTCCTAGTGATTTGAATCCGCAAGAGTCGCGTGACGTGTGTTTTCGCGGATAGGTAGGCGAGCTAAGTGGGGTAAGGGATGCAGCCGATAACGGGGTTTTCACTGCTAATAGCACGTACTGATGGACTTGAGCCTAATCCATTGAAAATACCTTTGTATTTCAATGGCCAACCTACTCATACCTTTATTGCTGGCTTAGTGATTGAAGGTCAATATCGCTGCGTTTTACCCAATAAAACCTCGGGGTATTTGGTCATCACTTCTTTTGATTGTCCCTTCGAAGAATCGACCGAGTTTAGTCTGCTTGATGAAGGGTTTAAGCTCATTGCGACAACCTCTTTGGCGCAAATGTACGATTCTTTTCTGCTTTATGCCCATTGGCCCATGGCGGATAACCGACTGAGGTTGCACTATTACGGTCAGTTTGTGCTGGATTTAGTGATGACAACGGGCAGTTCTTGGTTATCTTTTCAGCCAAAACTTAAACTGGTTGAAGTTGTCGATCCCCAAAGCGATCCACAAACAGCCTCCTCTCTTGCTGAATTAGCTCAGCGTTTAGGGGCAATCGGAAAGTCCCTTTAATGCTGGACTAAAAACGGCGTCATCTGCTGATTTAACCATGCCATAAAGACTTGCAGGCGCTTAGATAAGTGCCGCCTGTGGGGATAGATTAAGCTCACTGGCATAGGCGGTGCTGGATAATCTGGCAGAATTTCGATTAATTCTCCGGTTTGTAAATACTTAGCCCCCCCTATGCTGGGAACTTGGATTATCCCCAGTCCAGCTAAACAGGCTGAACTATAGGCATCGGCATTATTCACCGTAATCAACTTAGGCAATTGGATGGTGAGATCCGCTTGATGAGTGTGGGGATCTTGATATTCAAAGCCTGAGTCAGTGCCCCCTAACTGGCTGACATAGTGGACGAGTTTGTGATTGTATAAGGTCAGATCTTCAAGGCTTTCGGGTTTACCGTATTTGGCTATATAGGATGGGCTGACACAGTTCAGCATCTTAAAATGCCCGAGCCTTTTCGCTATCAGTCCTTCTTGCTGCACACTGCCGATGCGAATAACACAATCGAACCCTTCGGCAATGACATCCACCTTACGATCTGTGCTGCTGAGTTCAAGCTCGATGTGCGGGTATTGCTCAATAAATTCAGGGAGTTTAGGTAGCACTAAGTTACGGGCAATGCCTGTAGACATATCGACTCTGAGCCGCCCAGACACTTGCTTGGCTTGCAGTTGGAACAGGCTTTCTAATTCTTGAAATTCCGCCAATAAACTTTTGCAACGCTCGTAACAACTCTGGCCATCTTGGGTTAGCCGTACCGTTCGCGTGGTGCGTTGCAGCAGGCGCGCACCCAAAAATGTTTCGAACTGCGCCACCACATTCGATACATGGGTTTTCGATAGGCCTAAGCTGACGCTAGCTTGGGTAAAGCTTTGTAATTCAGCGACTCGCATAAAAATTTGCATGGCTTGCAATCTATCTTGCACGGCGATTGTCCTTTATTGGCTAACAGTCTTAGCATTTATAGTGTGTTTATCTCGTTAATTGCAAGTAATAAGCTGTGTTCAGTTAATTAGGCCTACAAGGCTTAGGTTTCACTTCCAAGCGACAATTATAAGGACTGACCATGAACACGACTCCAATTGCACTCATCACTGGCGCCAGCCGCGGTTTAGGTAAAAATACTGCCCTCAAATTAGCGGCGCAGGGGATAGATATTATCTTGACCTACCAAACGAATGCCGCTGCGGCCGCTGAAGTGGTCGCCGAGATAGAGTGGCTTGGCCGCAAAGCCGTTGCGCTGCCGCTGGATGTGAGTGATAGCGGCTCATTTGCTGAGTTTGCCACCCAAGTTAGCACAGTATTAGCCCAAACTTGGCAGCGGGAGTCGTTTAACTATTTGATTAACAATGCTGGTATCGGGATTCATGTGCCTATGGCGGAAACCAGTATCGAACAGTTCGATACCTTGATGAATATCCACGTCAAAGGGCCGTTCTTTTTGACACAAAGCTTACTGCCGCAGCTGATGGATGGGGGAAGCATTATGAATATTTCCACCGGCTTGACGCGCTTTGCGATTCCCGGATTTGGTGCGTATGCCACCATGAAAGGCGCGGTCGAGACTATGACTAAGTATTGGGCGAAGGAGTTAGGCCCACGAGGAATTCGCGTCAATGTGCTTGCCCCAGGGGCGATTGAAACGGATTTTGGCGGCGGTGCAGTGCGGGATAATGCGCAGATGAATCAGTTTTTAGCACAGCAAACTGCGTTGGGGCGTGTGGGCTTGCCTGACGATATCGGTGGCGCAATTAGTGCCTTGCTATCGCCAGCGGCCGCTTGGATTAATGCCCAGCGTATCGAAGCTTCAGGCGGTATGTTTCTGTAAGTATTTTTGGTGTCAGCATTTGATTTATTAATATTGTGTGACAGAAACAAGAAAGGGCGAATCGCCCTTTCTGTGTTATGACTTATTGCAGATAACTGACTGATATAAAGCCATTCATAAAACGTGTAGACAAGATCTCCTAGAAAAAGCCCTTTAGAAGAAACCTAAAGGATTCACATCGTAACTCACCAAGAGATTCTTGGTATTTTGATAATGGTTGAGCATCATCTTATGGGTTTCGCGGCCGATGCCGGATTTTTTGTAACCACCAAAGGCGGCATGGGCAGGATAGGCGTGGTAACAGTTAATCCACACGCGGCCCGCTTGAATGCCACGTCCCATACGTTGAGCCGTGTTCATGTCCCGCGTCCACACGCCAGCGCCTAGGCCGTACTCAGTATCGTTCGCGATCGCTAAGGCTTCGGCTTCATCTTTAAAGGTGGTGACCGAAATGACGGGGCCGAAGATCTCCTCTTGGAAGATACGCATCTTATTGTGGCCTTTCATAATGGTTGGGCTGATGTAATAACCTTCACTTTGGCCGCCATCGAGTTGGCAAAGTGTGCCTCCCAATAGCACTTCTGCACCTTCAGCCTTACCTATGGCTAAGTAACTTAAGATCTTATCGAACTGTTCTTTAGAGGCTTGAGCGCCCACTTGAGTGTCGGTATCTAAGGGATCGCCTTGCTTAATGGTTTGCGCACGGGCGAGCACTTTTTCGATAAAGCGATCAAAAATCGATTCTTGGACTAGCACCCGAGATGGGCACGTACAGACTTCTCCTTGGTTGAAGAAGGCCAGCAACATGCCTTCGACGGCCTTATTTAAATATTCGTCTTCATGGTCCATCACATCGGCAAAAAACACGTTAGGCGACTTGCCGCCAAGCTCAACGGTCGATGGAATTAAGGATTCGGCGGCGCATTTTAAGATGTGATAGCCAATTTCGGTGGAGCCCGTAAACGCAAGCTTAGCGATGCGTTTGCTGGTGGCCAGTGCTTGTCCAGCTTCGGCACCAAAGCCGTTGACTACGTTAAGAATACCCGCGGGTAATAGGTCTTCAATTAGCTCGAGCAAGACCAGAATCGATACCGGCGTTTGCTCCGCAGGTTTGAGTACCACACAGTTACCCGCCGCTAGCGCAGGGGCGATTTTCCATGCGGCCATTAAGAGTGGAAAGTTCCAAGGAATGATCTGGCCGACCACGCCTAAAGGCTCTGGGAAGTGATAGCTGACTGTGTTGCCGTCGATATCGGCAGCGCTGCCTTCCTGTGCGCGGATACAACCCGCAAAGTAGCGGAAGTGATCGACGAATAAGGGCAAGTCGGCGTTTAAGGTTTCACGCACCGCTTTACCGTTTTCCCAGGTTTCGGCTACGGCTAAATATTCGAGATTTTGTTCGACCCGATCGGCAATGCGCAGTAACAGGTTTGAGCGTTCGGTAACTGAGGTTTTACCCCATGCTTCTTTCGCTGCGTGAGCGGCATCTAAGGCTAATTCAATATCTTGGGCATCGGAGCGTGGGATTTGGCAAAAGTTTTGGCCATTCACGGGGGAGCGATTGTCGAAGTATTTACCATTGACTGGGGCGATCCATTTACCACCGATAAAGTTGGCATATTTTTCTTTGAAGTTAACGATTGCGCCTGCGGTTCCGGGTTGAGCATAAATCATAGAATCATTCCTTCTTGTTGATTGGCTTAGTGTTCTCTTACGTAACACTTTAGCGTTGCATACAAATGGATATCGCAAGGAGAGTGCCAAACTGGCAGGAGTTGTACACTTGTTGCGCTAACAGTATGATGAAAAGCTAATTTTGCAGATTTGAATAAGTATGGGCACTCAGGGATAGGAGTGTGTCCTGTGGTTACTTTGTCATTGAGTGGCACACAGCAATTGTGCCGAAACGGAACATAGCTCGGGGGAGCACGGTTATGACAGTTAAACCGCATTTACCATCGACACAGGCGTGGTTGGCCGATTCGTGGCAGCGCAGCATTGGCGCTGGCTTGTCAGAATTTCAGTTACCCCAGGAGCTCAGGCTCGATGCCTGCGAACTAAAGCAGAAACATGAGCAATATCAAATGCTCATCGCATTAGTGCAATCCTATGCCTTGCCTTTATTCAATCAGTTGATGGCGCATTCTAATAGCCGACTCTTGCTCTCCGATGCCGAGGGTTATGTGCTTAGGCATTGGGGCGTGAGCCGTTACTCTACAAAACTGGCAGACGTGGCTTTGGATATCGGGGTGAATTGGCTTGAGCAGCACAAGGGCACCAATGCGATAGGGACGGCACTTACCGCCAAACAAGCAGTATCTGTGGTGGGTGAGCAACATTTTATTCGCCAGAATCGTTTTATGAGTTGCACTGCTTGCCCGATATTTTCCCCCCAAGGTGAGATGCTCGGGGTGATTGATATCACCAGCGAGCAGCAAAGGCACACCCAGCAGACGCTGATGTTAGTGTCCAGTTTGGCACAGCAGGTCGAGACCGCGCTTTTGTGCCATCTGCCCGATAGCCATTATCGAATCGATTTAGCGGCGCAGCCCAATCTGCTCAATTCGGGTTGGCAGGGTATAGTGATTGCCGATAGCGATGGCCGCATCGTGGGTTGTAATCCCATGGCGAAACAATTGCTTAATCATGCCAAGGTGGGCGATACCGTCGAACAGTACTTAGGCGATAATTGGAGCCGTGCGGGTGGCTTTAATCAACATTTAGCTTTGCATTTACAGACTCAATCCCTAAATATTCCCAGCGCTAAGGGTCGAGTTGCGATTAGCAATAAATCGCTCACTCAATTGGGGGTTCGGTTTCGCGATCCTCTATTAGAACGCGCTTGGCAACATGCCAATAAGGTGATCACCAAACAAATTCCGCTGTTAGTGCTCGGTGAGACTGGGGTGGGTAAAGAGCAATTTGTTAAAAAGCTCCATGCTCAGAGTGCGCGTCGCATCGGGCCTTTAGTGGCAGTGAACTGCGCCGCATTGCCCGCTGAATTAGTCGAATCTGAACTTTTTGGTTATCAGGCAGGCGCTTTTACTGGGGCAAACCGCACTGGATTTATCGGTAAAATTCGCCAAGCCCACGGCGGCTTTTTATTTTTAGATGAGATCGGTGAAATGCCGCTGGCGGCCCAGAGTCGTTTACTCAGAGTATTGCAAGAGCGCGAAGTGGTGCCCGTTGGCAGTAATCAAAGTTTTAAAGTCGATATCCAAATCATTGCCGCGACCCATATGGATTTAGAGCAACAAGTAGCGCAGGGGCTGTTTCGGCAGGATTTATTCTATCGATTGAATGGTCTGCAAGTACGTTTACCTGCGCTGCGTGAGCGGCAGGATATCGAGCGTATTATCCATAAATTGCATCGTAAACATCGTATCGCCGCGCAGGATATCTGCCCAGAACTGTTAGGGAAAATGATGCAATACGACTGGCCGGGGAATTTGCGTGAGCTGGATAACCTCATGCAAGTCGCTTGCTTGATGGCAGAAGGAGACAACATCCTCAATTGGCAACATTTACCCGATTATCTGGCGGCCAAACTCACATGCGAGCCGTTAAAAGGAGACCTGTTACAAGCTGCATCTTTATGTGATGAATTTAAAGAGGTAAGCCGTCAACGTTCTGCATCACCCCTGCCAAGTGGTAAGTTCGTTGTGGAGCCGAATGTCACAAAGGTTCAATCGGATTCCCTAAATGAGGCGATTTATAGCAATGTCCTGCAGGCATACCAAGCCTGTAATGGCAATGTGAGCCAATGCGCTAAACGCTTAGGGATCAGCCGTAATGCCTTGTATCGTAAGTTGAAACAGATGGGAATTAAAGCTTAGCCATAAGGGTAAGCTTTAATCCCATGTCGATTGATTTAAGGTTTAAACGGGTAGGGTAATATTGACTTCAAGCCCATGTGGTACTCTATTCTTCGCCTTAATTTTTCCTTTATGGGCAGTAATGGCAGCTTCGGTAATGGCAAGTCCTAAACCCCAACCACCACTTTCTCTCTGTCTTGCCGAATCGGGACGGTAGAAAGGCTTAAAAATAGCATCAAGCTCAGAGGCATCAATGCCCGGCCCATCATCTTTAATGGTGATATAGACTTCATCAGCCGTGGCGTTGGCGTGTATATAGATATCGTTTTTGGCATAACGAATCGCGTTACGCAGCAGGTTTTCGATGGCGCGGGAAAGCGATTTTGGAAAGTGTGTTAATTCAATATCTTCATCTATATCGATAGTGATTTTTTTATCCTGTTGATCGGCCTCAAATTCCGCATCGTCTAGTACTTGGCTTAAGGATTCGGCTAGGCCTAAGCGCACTTTGGTTTCGTTGGTGTTGAGTTTGACTCGTGAGAGCTCTAGCAATTCCGCGATAAGTTTTTCAAGTTGTTCGGCCTCATAACCTATGCGGTCAGTTTCTGTGGTTTGCTGGCCTTTTTTGCGCGCAAGTGCCAAAGATAATTGTAAACGTGTCAATGGGGTGCGTAATTCGTGGGAGATATCTCCCATTAACCTTTGCTGATTTTTAACCATAGTTTCAATAGAATCCGCCATGCTATTAAAGGCACTGGCGAGTTGGCCTATTTCATCATTACGCTTAGTTGTGGCTTTATCAACACGGTTACTTAAATCGCCCTCAGCGAGAGCATTAGCACTTTTTTTAAGGGAATTTAGCGCTTTACCTAAATGCCACGCGAGTAAACCACAGAGTAACCCCGAAAGTAGAATTGCTAGACTTAAGGTTAACAGTTTGTTTTCGACAAAAAAGAAGAACCAAGGCCGTGGATGATGATCCGGCAAGCGGCCGTATAATGAGTAGGTTTCACCATTAACATTGAAGTGGTAAGGGCCAAATACCAATTCATCTTTAAATTGATGGCTAATGGGTCGTTTATCTTCATCTGTCATCAGCATAAAGCTACGAACACCACGGCTAATTTTTTGGGTATTAATCACTTGCCCTTCGCTGTTCGCGAGATAAATACGGAGCGGTTTTCCTTCCATATTTCTTTGTCTTTCCCATCGACGTAAAAAGTCAGACTCGAACAGGGAAGGATTTTCTTGGAATCGTATCGCAATATTGGATAACGCATTTTCAAGATGAGGTGGAATCGGTGCTCTATCGTGCTTTTGTTGTAGTAATGGCAACAGGCCGACCAAAGCAATGATCAGTGAGCTACAGAGCCAGAATCCGAGCAATAATTTGATAAATAAACGATTAGGCACAATATATTCCGCCCTTATGGTAGCCAGATATAACCTTTACCTCGGATGGTTTTTACCCTCGGTCTGCCATCGCTACGCTCGGGGAGCTTTTTCCGTAAATTGGACAGGTGCATATCTAAACTGCGATCGAAGGGCATAAGTTTTTTGCCAAGCACAATTTCATTTAGCTCTTCTTTATTCATTAACTCACCAGCGTGTAATGCTAGGGTATGCAATAGCGTGAACTCTGTTCCCGTAAGAATAATCAGTTGTTCATTACAGTAGGCTTCTTGGCGTGAAGGGTCTAAACGCAAATCGCCAAACTCTTGGGCTGGCGCCGCATGAATTTCTTGGGCGGTTAAATGGGCACGGCGGATAATTGCACGAATACGGGCGATTAACTCTCGGTCATTAAAGGGTTTTGGCAGGTAGTCATCAGCGCCAATTTCAAGACCCACAACGCGGTCTATTTCATCGCCACGGGCTGTTAGCATCAATACAGGAGTTTGTTTATGTTGGCGCAGGGCTCGAAGCACTTCAAAACCATTTAATTTAGGTAACATGACATCGAGTAAAATCAGATCAAAATCGGTTGTGAGGGCAAGATCTAATCCTTTCTTACCATCGTAGGCTAACGTTAAGGTAAAGCCTTCCAGTTCAAGCAACTGCCCGAGTAATTCCGATAAACCGAGATCGTCATCGATCAATAATATCCGACTCATAATGTTCCTTAATCTTTGTGATATGGCTTTATGTGCTTTTATCACTGGCAATGTTGTACTTTGGCTGAGTATACCCGTTTTGATGTCAATTGCTGTGTAGCAATGTAAGCCAAAGTAAAGAATAGAGTTATTGCCGCAACTTTACAGTGATTTACTCAGACAACGCCCTCGCTTACGTATAGCGCTATAGACTGTGATGGTCGAAAGTGATTCGGCTTGAAAAAGGGTCGTCACTGTGTCTTATCTATCTAAACATTGAGGTTAACATGATGAAAACATTATCTCCTTTGAAAGCAGGTTTATTTGCTATTTTAGCGAGTTCAACCGTATTCGCGACGACGGTCAGTGCAGAGCCAACCCAAGGCTGTGATCATTCAAGGGGTGAGTTCCATAAAAAAGGCAACAGAATGGAACATGGCGGTATGCATAAAATGTTTGAAGGACTTGATTTAACAGATGCTCAAAAGGCGGATATTAAAAAACTTTTTGCAGAGCAAAAAGCGTCTCGTTCAGATGAACGTCCAACGAAAGAAGAGTTGTTAGCACATCGTAATGAGATGCAAGCAGTTATCACCGCAGCCACCTTCGATGAAACTCAAGCTAAAGCTTTACTCAATGCTCGGCAAGATAAACGCCAAGCGCAAGCAATTGAACGTATGAAGATTCAGAATCAAATTTATAATCTACTGACGCCAGAGCAACAAGCGAAGTTTAAAGCACGATTTGAAGCACAAGCTGGTAAAGAACCTCGCGGTTAAGTGTCTAAGCTGATATACAATAGGGTCATCGCTTCCCGATATAGACCTTTATGACTCAAACTTCCCAATACGATTTTTGGGTCAAATTGGCTAGCCGCGCCTCTGTGGCTACCGCTTTGACCCTTATTATTATCAAACTCTTAGCTTGGTTATATTCAGGCTCTGCCAGTATGTTGGCTTCCTTGACGGATTCCTTTGCTGATGCACTTGCTTCTATTGTTAATTTTATTGCTATTCGTTACGCAATCGTTCCTGCCGATCAGGATCACAGATATGGTCATGGAAAAGCAGAGCCCTTAGCGTCCCTTGCGCAGTCAGCCTTTATTATGGGTTCAGCCTTTTTGTTGCTGTTTTATGGCGGAGAACGCCTTATTACTCCTGCACCAGTGGAGTATGCCACCCTAGGGGTTGTGGTTTCTGTAGTTGCTATAGCGTTGACATTGGCGCTGGTCATGTTGCAAAAACGGGCGCTTGCCGCAACTAATAGCACAGTGGTGGAAGCAGATTCATTACACTACAAGTCCGACTTATTCCTCAATGCCGCTGTGTTATTAGCATTAGTGTTATCCCAATATGGCTGGTGGTGGGCCGATGGTTTATTTGCCGTCCTGATTGCATTTTATATTGGTCATCAAGCCTTTGGATTAGGTTATCGTTCAATTCAAGCACTGTTAGATCGAGAATTAGACGAAGAAACACGTCAGCAAATCAAGCAGATTGCGAAGGAAGATCCTCGGGTGCAAGGGCTACATGATTTACGAACTCGTCAAGCAGGCAAAACTGTTTTTATTCAATTTCATTTAGAACTCGATGGCAATTTAAGTTTAAATGAAGCCCACAGTATCGCCGATACCACAGGCTTGCGAGTCAAGGCTGCATTTGAGGATGCTGAGGTCATTATTCACCAAGATCCGGTGAAACTTGAAGAGTGAAACGTAAAATAGGAGCAAATGATGGCATGGATGCAAAAGCAAAGTCACAGATTGGATTAGTGGCAAAGAAAATAACGTTATTTTTTACTCAAGCTGAATCAATCCTGTATGGTTTGTCTTTTGATAATTTAAACCATGACACTTCTAAATTGCTTATTGTAATATCCACGCCGTTCAATACCTTCGTTAAATCATTATGGGAATTATGATGAAAAAGTTATCAATTGTTATTATCTCTCTATTATCAACATTAGTGGCGACGCAAGTTTCAGCCGAAACAGATAAGACGGGTTTTTATGTTGGTGGTGCTGTTAATCGAGTGACACTTGATGCCTTAGGGGACTCTGAGTCGGGTACGGGTTTTGGTGTGTATGGTGGTTATAACTTTAATGAGTGGTTTGGATTAGAAGCCAACCTGTTTGCCACTGGTGATCTGGGTGATAGAAATGTGGATATGAGTGCTGGAGCACTAAGCTTTACGCCCAAATTTACAGCACAAATCAACGACATTTTCTCTGTCTATGCGAAAGTGGGTATCGCTTCTATGGCAGTAAATGTAGATGGTTTTGGATTTGATGAAGATTTCACCGGCTTTGGTTGGACCTATGGTGCAGGTATTAATGCAGCCGTCACCGAACACTTAAATATCAGAGTCAGTTATGATGTTACCACGGGCGATTTAGATGCCGACCATAGCTATGTTGGCATTAAAGATATGGACACAGATATTAAGCAATTTGCCGTTGGTGTTCATTACCAATTCTAAATCTGTTTCGGCTACTATTTTAGTGGCGATAAGATTAAATAGAAAAAGGGATATTGAAATATCCCTTTTTATTTAATATGTGTCCCGTCCTGAGTATTCATCGCTTTTCACTGATAAATATGAAGAGTGCTATAAATCAACACTCCATTAATCCATCGACAGTTCTTTTAATTTACGCGTTAGGGTATTTCGCCCCCAGCCTAAACGTTTCGCCGCCTCTTGTTTATGACCTTGGGTATGACGCAGCGCTGTTTCGAGTAATATGCGTTCGAAGGCCGGTTGTACTTCGGTTAATAAATCGCTATTTCCTTCAGAGAGTTTTTGGTCTATCCACTCGGTTAGCGCCGATTGCCAGTCTTGGCCAACTTTAGTCGCGTGAGTGATGCTCACGGGATCCTTAAGTAACTCAGGCGGTAAATCCTGTGGCAAAATTTCCTGTCCTGAAGCCATTACTGTTAACCAACGACAGGTATTTTCAAGTTGTCGTACGTTACCTGGCCAAGGGAGTTGTGAAAGTTTAGCTGCAGTTTCTTTGGTGAGGATTTTTGGTTCAACACCGATTTCCTTGGCGGCAGAAGCAAGAAAATGAGTCGCAAGTTGTGGAATATCCTCGCGCCGTTGTGATAGTGGGGGTAAGTGTACGCGGATCACATTGAGTCGATGAAATAAGTCTTCCCTAAAGCCACCTTTTTGTACCAATAACTCAAGATCTTGGTGTGTTGCAGCAATAATACGCACATCGACTTGCACTGCGTTATGACCACCGACGCGGTAGAATTGGCCATCGGCGAGCACTCTGAGTAACCGTGTTTGCACGTCTAACGGCATGTCGCCGATTTCATCTAAAAAGAGGGTACCGCCGTTAGCTTGTTCGAACCGACCTTGGCGGACATTGGCTGCGCCAGTGAAGGCACCTTTTTCGTGGCCGAATAGCTCAGATTCGATCAAATCCTTAGGGATCGCAGCCATGTTCAGCGCGATAAACGGCTTATCTTTACGCGGGCTGTGCTTGTGTAATGCGCCAGCAACCAACTCTTTACCCGTACCCGATTGACCATTGATCAGTACACTTATAGACGAGCGAGATAACCTGCCAATAGCGCGAAACACTTCTTGCATTGCAGGTGCTTCACCAATGATTTCAGGGGTTTTTACCTGTGTTTCTTGCACTGGGGCAGGACTTTGCTCAGTGGCATGGGTAAGGGCGCGTTCGACGAGGGAAATGGCTTCATCAATGTCGAAGGGTTTAGGTAAATACTCAAAAGCCCCTGCTTGATAGGCGCTTACAGCGCTGTCTAAATCAGAGTGTGCGGTCATAATGATCACGGGAATATGCGGGTAATGGATTTGCAACCGTTCGAGTAGGCTGAGCCCATCGGTGCCCGGCATACGAATATCCGACACTATTACGCGAGGCTGGGATATTTCTAAGGCTTGCCACAGGGATTCTGCCGCCGCAAAACTGGCGGTGCTGAGTTTGGCCCCTTGAAGTGCTTTTTCTAGCACCCAACGTATCGAGCTATCATCGTCGAGGATCCACACTTGTTCACTAATTCGCATCTTGCTTCCTCATACGGTATGGGTAGGTACTGTGAAATTATTTGGCATTTAAAATGGGTAACGAAATGGTAAATTCGGTATGTCCTGCACTGGAGAGACAATCGATTCTGCCCGAGTGTAAACGAGCAATATTATGGGCAATCGAGAGGCCTAAACCTGAACCTTGCTCGCGACTTGTCACCATGGGATAAAATAATGTGTCCATTAGCTCAGGCGGTATACCGGGGCCGTTGTCGATAATCGATAGGGTTAACACTAGCTTGTGACGCTGTGAACCTATGGTGACTTGATGCTGGGTGCGAGTGCGGATCAAAATTTCGCCACCTGTATGTTCAAGTGCTTGCACTGCGTTTTGCAAAATGTTGAGCACAGCTTGCTGCATTTGATCGGGATCCATCTCAATATCGGGAATGGATGGATCGTAATCCCGTTTGAGTTGGATGTTAGCGGGCAACGCCATTTCAACTAACTTATAAACCTTCTGCACGACTTTATGGATGTTGTGCAGGCTGTGCTGTGTCGGCCTTTGGGGGCCGAGTAAGCGGTCAACTAAGTTACGCAGACGATCTGCTTGTTCAATAATAAGCGTGGTAAATTCCTTTTGTGCCGGATCGTCAAGTTCCCGCGATAACAGCTGCGCCGCCCCACGAAGGCCGCCTAAGGGGTTTTTGATCTCGTGGGCTAAGTTACGTACCAAAAACTGCGCCGCTTGTTGCTGTGCATCTTGACTCAGTTGCTGGTGGATACGTCTTTGCTGGTCGACTTGGCGTAGTTCGAGCAGACTTAACTCTGCCTCATCTTCGAGTGGTACTAGGGTAAGATCGACAGTGTGATGTTGACCATCTAAGGTGACTAAGGTTGCGGTATTAACCGTTAATCCTTGGCTAGCTTTGACTGCGCTACTTAATAATTGTGTATCAATACCGAGAATTTGATAGTGTGCTGGCAAAGCTTGTTCTATAAGCCTATGGCTACCAACGCCCAGTAGTTGTTCTGCTGCAGCATTTGCATAGCAAGGCTTGAGATCCTTATCTATAACCAGTACAGCGGTAACTAAATGATTGAGCAGAGTCTCTTTATCCATTGACCGTTCCTATAAATAGGGTTGCATCAACATGATGCACCGATTTGGTGCAAGCTGCAACTCGACTTCATCAAACAGTTCAATTTTTCCTGAGTAACCTAATCCGTTGTTATTATATGTTTTAATTGGATTTTGGTTGTTTCTTTGGATGCGGAGCCATTGCTGCTTGATGAAGAAATATCTTTCTTGGTGAGCTTGATGCAAAGACTTTGCCGTTTTGAGTCATGGCGTCCACAATAATGGTGTGTTCGCCCCTATCAATGTTGGTCAACTTAAATCTACCGCCAACTTGAGGGGGCGCAATGATTTGGCCATTGAGTTTTAACTGCATTAGGAATTGGCTTTTTATTTCTGGACTGACAGTCGCAACCACTTCAAAATCCCCATTATTATCTCTAACTGTGGCTTCTTCTTCCGGAGAGATGATGTTGATTTGATACTGAATGTCTTCAATCACTTGATTGTTATTATCTGATCCTATCTTTACAGGAGGTAAGGCAATTTGGTTGAGTGTTTTTTCATTTAGTTCAACGACTTCTGCATTGGCTCTAGGCTCATCTGAGTAGTGGACTTTTCCATCTTTATCGACCCATTTGTAAATCGTGGCCTGTGCCTGCATGCTGAGCAGCAATAAGCCGATGAGTGTGAATGCGCGCATGCTAAAGTCCTTGTGACGTACAGATAAAGTTAATCAAGATTAGTCCCTTTTTTATCAAAAATCATGGTGTTTATTTCGCCAAGTAGTGAGTTGAATTTGCCTAGGACTGACAAATATTTGGGCTGAGATGATTATCGAAAAGGGGATGGTAGAAAGATAATTCAGGCCCTTATAGGCCTGAATTCTACTGGTATTTTATAGGCTAATATCGAGGCTTTGCTCTATTTGGTTTGCCTTATTCCAAGCACTATGTTGGGATAATTGAGTAGCATACCGTTGAATATGTTCAAATTTCACGAGATCGCCACTGTTAGCCAGTAGCTCTACCACGAAGGACATCATAATATCCGCACCTGTGAGCTTGTCTGCAACAAGATAGGTTTTGCCTGCTAACATATCATTGAAGTAGTGGCTAATTTTACTGACTTCAGTCGCCGCATAACCTTCAAGGAAATTGGTTTTACAGCCATCTTTTTGCACGAACATACGCAGTAACAAAGGCAGCATGGCTGAGCTTTCGGCAAAGTGCAGCCATTGCAGATAACTGACATAGTCTGCGCTGTCTCTGGCGGGGGCTAAGGTATCCGCCGCATATTTTTCAATAAGATATTCGGTAATCGCACCCGACTCGGCGATCACTTGACCGTCCATTTCGATAACGGGTGATTTGCCTAGCGGATGAATTTGCTTAAGTTCGGGTGGTGCGAGAAAAGTCTGGCTATCACGTTGATAACGCTTAATTTCATAAGGTTGACCGAGTTCCTCTAGCAACCAGATGATACGTTTAGAGCGTGATTTATTGAGATGGTGCAAGGTGATCATGGGCTTTCCTTTGAACAGTGAGAGTACATTTTGGCTATCGCACCATTATGGTGCGATAGCCCTTTTTAACGCATTTAGTACACTTGTGCGCCTGCCTTTGTTCATTTTAAGCTGAGCGTCGCGTATTTATCGCTTAGCCTCTCGCATTCAATTGCGCAACTATGGTTTCGGCTACGGCTTCGGATGATCCCGGATTTTGGCCTGTGATCAAATGGCCATCTGCGACAACAAAGCCTGTCCAGTCATCACCTTTGACATAATTGCCACCATTTTTCTGCAGCATGTCTTCAACCAAAAATGGCACGACATGAGTGAGTTGCACGGCTTCTTCTTCAGAGTTGCTGAAACCGGTAACACGCTTGCCGCTGACCAATGGCTTGCCATCACTGGTTTTAGGGTGCAGCAATGCAGCAGGCGCATGACATACGAGCCCTAGGGGTTTATTGGCTTGATAAAACTGTTCAATCAAGACGATAGAATGTTTATCTTCGGCAAGATCCCACAGTGGGCCGTGACCGCCCGGATAGAAAACCGCATCATAATCGGCTGCATTGATTGCACTTAAGCGAGTGGTATTTGCTAGCAGTGCTTGCGCCTCAGGATCTTTGCTAAAGCGCGCAGTGGCTTCGGTCTGAAAGTCTGGCTCATCACTTTTAGGATCGAGTGGTGGTTGACCGCCCAGTGGTGAGGTTAAGGTAATGTCAAAACCTTTATCTTTAAAAACATAAAAAGGTGAGGCGAATTCTTCTAGCCAAAAGCCGGTTTTTAACCCCGTATCACCGAGTTTATCGTGCGACGTGAGTACCATTAATATATTCATTTTCATACCTTTACCTTAGTTTCTCACATCAATATGTGTGAGCTTTTGGTTTAGTGCAATCAGGATACCATTTGACGTTATAGGGCTAAGGTCAAAATCTTATGGCTCATGGTTGGGTCAATGTTGCCATGTTCGCCAAGCGCCACCATACCGTGCTGTTCAAGCTGTTTTACGACGGTATCAACGTGGCTGGCATCAAGATCATAGGCAGATAGATGCGTCGGTATGCCCATGGCTTCGAAGAAAGCCTTAGTTTTTGCAATGGCAGCATCGATACGCTCGTCATCTGTACCTGTGTTGATGTGCCACACTCGGTCTGCGTATTGGAGTAACTTTTCGCGTTTAGCCTCTTTTGTGCATTGCAGCAGAGCAGGCAATACGATTGCCAATGTACGCGCATGGTCGATATCGTAAAGTGCAGTCAGTTCATGGCCAATCATATGTGTTGCCCAGTCGTGAGGAACGCCGACGCCAATCGTGCCGTTGAGTGCCATAGTGGCAACCCACATTAAGTTAGCGCGAATGTCGTAATCTTCTGGTTGAACTAGCACTTGTGGACCAAGCTCAATCAAGGTTTGTAAAAGACCTTCGGCAAATCTGTCCTGCACGGCGGCATTAGCTGGGTAAGTGAGGTATTGCTCTGTGATATGTACAAAAGCATCGACCACACCGTTAGCCACTTGGCGTTCTGGCAGAGTGAAGGTTTTCGTTGGATCGAGTATTGAGAATTGTGGATAAACCAAATCATTACGGAATGGCAGTTTAGCCTGTAGTGATTTACGGGTCACTACGCTGGCATTGTTCATCTCGGAACCAGTCGCAGGTAAGGTTAACACTGAGCCAAAAGGCATGGCTTGAGTCACTTTTGCGCCCCAGCTCGTGAGAATATCCCAAGGTTCACCTTCGAATACAGCTGCAGCGGCAACAAATTTAGTGCCATCGATAACCGAACCACCGCCAACCGCGAGGAGGAAGTCGATATTCTGCTCACGCACTTGGGCGACGGCTTTCATTAAGGTTTCATAGGTTGGGTTTGGCTCAATGCCATCGAACTCGACAACGAAACGATTACCCAATGATTGTTTAACTTCGTCTAACGTGCCTGTTTTTCTAGCACTGCTGCCACCAAAGAGGATCATCACTTTAGCATCGCTCGGTACTAAGGAATCAATTTCGGCGATAGTGTCTTTACCAAAACGGATGCGGGTCGGGTTGTAGTAGTTAAAATTTAGCATGGATAATGTATTCCTGTTATTTCGTTAATAAGTTGCCCCTTATGTTAGTAGACCAGTCGTCTAATTTAGGGGCGTAAAAATAAATTCTTTAAAAATCTAGGCCAATCGATATCAGCCAATATTAGTTTTGAGTCGGTTTAAATTAAGGAACCGTTTTGGGTGTTAAAATGGCTTCAGTCGTTACGAGTGCACGTTCGAGCGCGGCAGGACTGTGGCCTAATTTGTTCATTAAGCTGGCGCCTAACCACATGTGATATAACATTTCAGCGGTCGATTGTGGATCTTGCTCGGCGATTGATTTATCGGTTATGCCCACTTGAACACAAGTGGTTAACCTGTCGATGATGCCTGCGGAACCTTGAAGTAAAGCCAGGCGCATGGCTTCGGATAAATCGGCCACTTCGGCGCTGAGTTTGACGACTAAACACTTTTGATCGACGCATCCATCTGTCTGTACATGCAACCATTGTTGCCAGTACTGCATCAAACGTTCATAGCCTGTTAGTGTTGAGTTATTAAACAATGTATCTAAATCTAACTGATATTTTTCGAAATAATCAGTGATGAGTGCTTCACCAAATTGTTCTTTGGATTTGAAGTAATGATAAAACGAGCCTTTAGGCACTTCGGCTTCTTGCAATAGCAAAGAGAGGCCGACGCAGGAGAAGCCTTTTCGTACAATCAGCTTATAGCCGATGTCCAGAATGTGCTGGCGAGTGGATTGAGTTTCAGTTTTCATGGCGCCTAGCATAAATCAAATTAGACCGGTCGTCTAGTTTTGGTTTTATCGGTGACGTTAACGCGCTCGATTAGCCAGCTTTACGTTGGGAGTGTTACGTTGACCTAGTTTTGCATAATAAAACAGTTACTTAATAAAGCAACCAGATTGATAGCATATCAGATAAATAAGGCATACAGATGGTGAAATTGTGGAAAGGATAAATCGTCGGGTGGAGCAGCATACTCACAGTGCAGAGAAAATTTTCACTGTGAGCGTTCGATTAACCATTAGTATTGAAATTAACTAAGATGATTAGAGGTAACTACAGCAATATTCAGCAATGGCAGTATTGCGGATTTTGAAGCTAACATTCGCGGCAAGCTCAAATTGCGTTCCTTCACTAAACTCTTGCCATACAGTACTCTCCGGTAACAACACCTCAAAGCGGCCACTGGTGACTTCCATGACTTCGCCTTGGGAAGTCGAGAACTCATATTCCCCGGGTAATACAACACCTAAGGTTTGCTTACTGCCATCGGCTAAAAATACACTACGGCTAGCTACTTTGCCGTCAAAGTAGATATTGGCTTTTTTCGATACTGACACTTGCTCGAGTAAACTCATTATTAATCCTCTATAAATTGGCTTTAGATGAATTTATATGCATTTTTGATAAATTTCAATGCGTTGTTTGCCGCGTGGATGTACGCATTCAATATACGTTGATGCTAATGTCCAGTTTATCGCCAATTTCCCACTTTATTATTTTAGTTGAAGTGGTCGACGACAGTTGATTGTCATTTAAAGTTATTAGTCATTATTTTTATTTAAAAATAATGACTTGGAGGCATTTTAGTCAGCTTTTGATGAAAATAGTCGGTACTACTTTGTTTCGCTGAGATTCTTCTTCTATAGTGTTATGGCAGGTTTGATTCTGTAAAGAGCGAAGGAATAGAATTCGAAGCATGACAAGGAGTCCTCCATGGGTTTTACTCGTAAAATTCAGCTTATCAGTTTATTAATTGTCCTATTACCCCTCATTTTTGCTACAGCAATAGTAACTTATATTGCTCGGGATGAATTGTTTGCCGAGGCTCAGTCTCGTTTAGTGGCTGTGCGTGAGATCAAGCAGCGGCAAATTGTGAGTATGTTTCAGGACTTTTCCGATAATCTTCAGGCCGTCAGCGCCGTAATCGCCAGCCAAAAAAACCTCGATACTCTTACCGACATAGATCAAACCTTGCAGTCCTTAAATAAATCTCTCGGTTTTTATGATCTGTTTATTATTCGTGATGATGGCACCGTTTTATATACAGTTGAGAAAGAGTCTGATTTCGGTACCAATTTGCGTACAGGGCCCTTCCATGATTCGGGATTAGCACAATTATTTAATAAGGCATTGGGATCGGCGGGTACTGTATTGTTGCAAGATTTTTCCGCATACGCGCCTTCAAATGGTCAACCAGCGGCATTTATTGGCCAGTCGATTCAGTTCAATCAGCAAAGGTTAGTCGTGGCGGCTCAGGTATCTATCGACCGCATTAATCGAGTTATGCAAATTCGTGAAGGTATGGGGCAAAGCGGTGAAACTTATCTCATAGGTCCAAATAATCGTATGCGCTCCGATTCTTTTCTCGACCCAGTTAATCGCACTGTTACGGCTTCTTTTGCGGGAACGGTAGCTCAGAATGGTGTCGATACACAGGCGGTGAAGGAGGCGCTGGCAGGTAAAACAGGGGTGATGCAAGTGAATGATTACAATAATAATCCTGTATTATCTGCTTATTCTCCCGTCGTTGAGCTTGGTTTACGTTGGGGGTTGATGGCTGAAATTGATGTGAGTGAAATTGCAGCTCCCGCCTACCGCATGCTGTTTATTGGTTTATCTGTATGTGTGGCCGCCTTAGTGTTGGCGTTCGCTGCCGCGAAGTTAGTCACAGGATTTGTATTAAAGCCGCTCGGCGGTGAGCCTGAGGACATGTGCAACTTGACCAGTATGATCGCCTCTGGTGATTTAACTCATCATTTACCGCATATTCAAACGGATAATCACCTGATGAGTTGGTTGGCGCGGATGCAAACTAAGCTTAAAGAAATCATCAGTCAGCTGGTGGGTGTTGGGCATGAACTTGAATCCGCCGCCGAACAAAACTCTGCAGCTATGAGTCAAGCCGATTGCAGTATTCAGATGCAGGCCAAAGAAACCGATATGCTGGCCACAGCGGTTGAAGAAATGAGTTATGCCGCAGCCGAAATCAGCACCAATACGATGAGGTCCTCCGATGAAGTGTCCGCCTGTACCCATTCGAGTGAAATTCTTTCTCAAAACTTAGCCAGTACTCGTAAAAGCTTAAAAGTAACCTTGAACAGTTTTGCGACTATCCATCAACAGGTGGGCAGTCTTGAGGCGGATAGTCAGAAAATCGGTTCAGTATTGGCGGTGATAAATGCGATTGCAGAACAAACTAATCTCTTGTCTCTTAATGCGGCGATTGAAGCTGCGAGAGCTGGCGAGCATGGTCGTGGATTTGCGGTGGTGGCCGATGAGGTGCGTCAGTTAGCGGTGAAGGTTCAGTTAGCAACTCAGGATATTGGGCAAGTGTTAAAAGGTATTCAGCAACAGTCAGGTGTGCTGGCGTTGCATAGCGTAACGTGTTCCACTGAAGCCTCTAAAACTGCAGAAGATGCCGATGGAATGCAAGCGGCTGTGGATGATATTGCTTTGCGCTTAGAAACCTTAAAGGCATTAATGATTCAAACCGCAACCGCTGCGGAAGAACAAACAACGGTTTCAGCGACAATTGCGCAGGGGATTGCTGGCTTAAGCGTGGCGGCGGAGGAAAATAGTGCGGCTATCAGCCAAGTGGCAGCGAGTACGCGGAGTCTGTTGGGGTTAGCAAATCAGCTTGGTTTAACAACGGCACAGTTTAAGGTGTAGGTATTTTTCGCTGCATTTACAGTGTTCTCACCTTAGTTGGTGCTGTAAATGTGACTGAGCTCGATGTTGTATATCCGCCAGAAATGGAGCTCTGGCGGATATTTTTTACCTTTTAAGTTATCTAATAAAGAATTATGAACGCTTACGCCAAATTGTCATTTCCGAAATGGAGTGTTGGAATTTACGTTTAGTCTCGCGGATCACGAAGGGGATTTCCTTCACTGCGACCAGCTCAAATTGTCCAATTAAGGTTTCGGTCAAGCCATCTAAGGTGGTGAAGTTCTCCCCTTTGATCTTAACGCCACCTAACCATTTATCCTTGGGCGTATAATCTTCAAGCCAAGTGTATGGCGAGGCAATGACAAGGTATCCACCTTGATTAATCCGCTGGGCAATACTGGTTAAAAAGTGCTTAGGATCGTTCAACCTGTCGATAAGGTTTGAGGCATAAACCAAGTCATAACCTGTGTAGATGGGCTTTAAATTACAGGCATCACCTTGCATAAAGTTGACCTTTTTAGCCTCAAGCTCATATCCCAGTTTCGCGAGACTCGCACTCTTAAATTCCTGTAAGTCGCCTTCGGTACGTATGGTGTAACGTTTTTCACCTTGTTCTGTCAGCGCATAGGCCTGTTGAATAAAGCGCGCCGAGAAGTCGATACCATCAACATGATCAAACACTTTTGCCAGTTCGAAACTCGCGCGCCCAACGGAGCAGCCGATATCGAGGGCTTTGGTGGTATGGCTAAGCTGAATTTCACTGAGCGCTTGCTGCACACCATTGACGCAGAAGTTAGCCACCCCGAAATATTCGGCGCCATAGTGGAATTCAAGGTATTGGGAAATCAGTTCATCCGTTTCGTACACATTGACCTCGGCCATTTGAGCTGGATTTTGGGTGGATTCCACATAGCGAAAGCCCGCGTGTTGATAGAAATGTCGACGAAACGCATAGCGTGATGAAGCAATTGCCTCATTACCCGTCGAGATCCATGAGCCGCCTTTGATGAGATTATGTTTACCATCGAAGGTTGGAGTGGAGAAATCATCGTAAAGTGGGTGTACGGCGAAGCCGTCAAAACCGTCGATTGCGCTTTCTGTCCATTGCCAAACATTACCGACAATATCGAAAAAGCCATTATGTTCGAAGCGATTCACTGGGCAAGAAGAGGCGTAATAAGCCAAAGCAATATTGCCCGGCACTTCATGCCAATCGGGCGCATCGGCGGGCACATTCTCGCGTAAGATGTACCACTCAGCTTCAGTTAATAGACGTATATTGCTTTGCTTTTGTTCGGCTTTCCAATTACAGAAGGCTTTAGCTTCGAGCTGATTCACTTCAACAGGCCAGTTTAATGGCAGCGGAATTTCTTCCGCTAAATTACGTTGCCACCATTTATCTTGTCTTAAGCGCCAAAAACGCGGCATTTGTGCTTGGGTATAGGCAAGCCAAGCTTGGCCTTCTTCATTCCAAAATTGGGGTGAGCGATAGCCGCCAGCCTCAACGAATTCGAGATACTCTTGATTTGATACTAAGAATTTAGCCGCTTTAAAGTCGTTAACGTTAAAAATTTTATGGCCGTATTCGTTGTCCCAGCCGTAGGTTTGGTCTTGCTCGGTTTTACCTAAGGTCACTTTTTGCCCTTTTACAGCCAATAAACTGTTGGTCTCGGCAGGGGCGGTGTCTTGGCACGCAGGCCAGAGGTGGTTGGGCGCGACATATTCCAGCGGCAGTTGGCGGATGATCACCGATGAGGTTTCTAAATGAATACGTTCATGCTCAATGCCCATCAAAATGATCCAGGCTGGGCTATTTTGAGTGATAGGTAACGTCAGGGGCATTTCATCAATAACGCGATTGACGACGGCGTTAACTTGCTGGCGATAGCTTCGCACTTCTGCCACATCTGGCCACGGATAATGTTGTTCGTTCAAATCATCCCAAGACATCTCATCTACACCAATGGCGAACATGGATTCGAAGTTGTCGTTTACACGCTCATCGAGAAATTTGCCGAGTTTGAGCTTGTTGATATAGAAAGTGGCTGTATGGCCAAAATAAAAGATTAACGGGTGGCGCAGCGGCTCAGCTTTGAGGTAATAGGCGCTATCATCTTGGATCAAGTCAAACAGTGACTCATATAAAGCCCATGTCTGATTAAAATATTGCTTGAGCTCTTGACGCTTTCCGACCTCAGTTTCACCAATGAGCTTAAGGGTTTGAGGGGGTTGCGTTATGGGCTTATCCATAGATAAGTAAACTCCGTATTTATCGGCCTGCGGTGCAAGCATGGGAAGATTAATCTATCGTGTGTGACTCTATACGCGATTACTGAGCTCAGGATCACTTTGTCAGCTTAATGTGTCGGTTTGAGGTAAAGTGTTTTACAAACTAACAGAAAGACCAATTGAGTCCAATATCAGTGCTGGAGCTTAAAGCATCTCAGGTATGACCCTTTGGTTTGGGGTTAACTTACAAGGAAGGTGATGTGCTCAATTTAGTGATGCTATCCCTTACAGGGATTAAAATTATTTTATTCCTGAAGAGTATTTTCTCTGTCGGGGTTAAGGCAGAATGATCCCGTCCGTAAAATTATTATGCAGGATATAACGGGATGACAATTAACGCATTATGGATACCCGCTTGGTATGAACTTGATCCGTCGATCGTTGTGGGCGTTACTGAAGAGTTTATATTTCATAAACCTACTACCAATGGGGCATTAAGATTTTACAGTGGTGCAGAAAATATCGATGCCGTGAGAGCGACAGGCGCCATTTCGAGCATTTATCACGCTGTTTTGGGGGATATAGAGAGTGTTGATGCACAGGGCCTTGATTATACAATTGTATTGAAGGATGGGCGCCGTTTGTTGGTTAACGCAGAGGAAGATCCTGGTTTAATCTATGAGTGGGTTGATGATAGTTGGCAGCCTTCAGAGATGACGATTTCTGATTGGCAATTAGAGGTCAAGTTTACTTCGTTATCGCCACTCACATCCGTCGATTAGTTAATGGTTCCAAGGGGCAGTTAGTTTACTTTAGTTATGACCGACTGCTCTTTGGTTTTATTTAACAAATTGATAAAAATGCTTATTTTCTGTTATTCGACATATCATATTCTTTTTGACCATGCCGATCATTACCGCGACCTCCCATTATTTTATTCGTTATGCAATATCTCCATTAGCCAGTATTGAGCATAGGCTATTTTATTGATGAAAGTGTGTTTTAGGGCGCTCGAAAGCGATGTTAGTCATAGTGTTAGGCTGTTTTGTTGGCGCAGTAAAATCCACAGTGACGGATTGAATTGTACCTATCACTGTTTTGATCTAGATTGGGGCTTGCATTTAGGCGCTTTACTTTATCGTCCTATGGAGCCTTGTAATGGCGAATATTTTACTGGTTGCAAATCTTAATTGTGATCGAATTTTATTGCTGGATAAACCACTCAAAACAGGAGGGCGCTTTCATTATCAAGATGGTGGTCAAAGGCTTGGTGGTGGAGGCGCTAATACTGGGCTTGGACTGGTATGGGCTGGGCATCGAGTGGCGCTGGTCAGTCAAGTCGGGCGCGACGAGATGGGAGATTGGGCCATTGCTGAAGCGAGCACCCAAGGGCTCGATTGCCGTTTAGTGCAACGAAGATCGGGAAATACCTGTGAAATGCTCCTTGTTATGACTCCTGATGGCGAACGCACGATTATTCGTCCACAAAGACCTATTTTTGAATTGTCTGTTCCACCTAAGTGGCAGCAGTGGGATGCGTTGTATTTTAATACTTCGGCCGAGGGGACTGTTAGTTGGGCAAAGACAGCGCTAGATCATTGTCTCGTTGTTGCCCAGTTAGCGAAGGATGATAGACCTAGACCCTGCCATGTACTACTCGCATCGATGAGTGATATGCAAGGGCGTTGTGATAGCGCCTTTTGGGAATATGGCAAAAGTATTGGCGGTGACTCATTACGTTATTTTATTGTGACGGATGGTATTAATGGCGCAAATGTTTATACCAAAGATAAAGTACAACATGTCCAAGCGGTACCCGCAAAAGTGGTCGACACAACGGGGGCTGGAGATGCTTATGCCGCCGGATTAATTCACAGCCTGTGTTCCGGACAATCGATCACTGATGCAATGGCTGAGGGCGCTATATGGGCTGCATTTGCGGTAGCAACTGATAGTTCTATCCCTGGGGACGCACTGAAAGGGTATTTAGAGGTTAAGGGCTCCTTGTCATAAATGATGCATGGATTGGGATTAGTCATCTTTTTGTCATCTAGGCTTGGTAAATTTGACCACAGTGGCGATTCGCTATTGTCCCTTAACATTTTTCTGTGTTTCTCTCCCACTTAGTGGTACGCATGTTTTGCCCCGTTTCCCCAACGGGGCATTTTTTTGTACAGCATAAAGTGATTTTGTCGCAGAACATCCACATTACTGAAATGTTGTGCGGTACTTGCACAATTGAGATACATTTATGCAACTGAAAAAGCGTTAAAAAGAATAAGCTACTCAAAGTGTCGCGCTGCGGTTGGAGTTGAGAATGGGCAATAATGTTTGGAATGAGCGAAGGAAGTTTATTTGGCTTTTATCTATATTGTTATTATTTGCTTTTTTAGTGACCAGTAGCATCAGTTATAAAGTGGCTCACGATTCGCTCAGCCAACAAATTGAGAGCAATACTTTACCTCTGACGAGTGACAATATTTACTCAGAAATTCAGCAGGACTTGTTACGACCGATCTTTATTTCATCTTTGATGGCGCAGGATACCTTTGTTCGTGATTGGACCTTAAACCATGAACAAGAGCCTGAAAAACTCATTCGTTACCTTAAGGAAATTCAAGAAAAATACGGCACAGTTACGAGTTTTTTTGTGTCAGAGAAGAGTCGAAACTATTACCATTCCACGGGTATTTTAAAACAAATTCAAGATGTTGAACCGGATGATGCTTGGTATTTTCGGGTGCGATCTTTACCTGAATCCGAATATTATGAGATTAATATCGATGCCGATACGGCAGACCGTAGTAAGACAACTGTATTTGTAAACTATAAAGTTTTTGATTTTGAAGGTAAATTTATTGGGGTGACCGGTGTTGGCTTAGCCGTTGAGAAAGTCAAATTACTGGTAGAACTTTATCAAAAACGTTATAACCGCCGCGTTTTTTTCACGGATAGATTAGGTAATGTCACATTACATGGTGATGCCTATGATGGTTCGGATTCACTCCAGACCAGTACTGGGCTAGAACAATTGGCGACACGTATTTTAACGAGTCCGAGTGCGGCATTTAGTTATAAGAAAAATGGAAAAACAGTTTATCTCAATAGTCGTTTAGTATCTGAATTTAAATGGTATTTGATTGTTGAGCAGGAAGATGCTCCCCAAGAGCAAGATTTACTTAACACTTTTTGGGGAAATCTGGCGCTGAGTTTGATTGTGACTATGGGTATTTTATTTATCTCAAACATGACCTTAGGTCGTTATCAGCGCAAGCTAGAAATGATGGCGTCTACCGATAAGCTCACTGGCGCCGCTAACCGTCAGGTGTTTGAGGAGTACTTTAGGCAGGCGTTAGATAAAGCGAAGCTGACACAATCACCCATTTCAATACTCTTGCTGGATATCGACCACTTTAAAAAAGTGAATGACAGTTATGGGCATGGAATGGGGGACTTAGTGTTAAAAACCATGGCTAACATGCTACGTGGTTTACTACAGCCGCAGGATATCCTATGTCGATGGGGTGGTGAGGAGTTTTTAATTTTGCTTCCTGAAATGGACTTAAGTCGGGCTGCAGAATTTGCGGAACAGATCCGTGACCTTATCTCTCTGCGGGAAATCAAAGTGAATGGATTACACATCTCTATTACTGCCAGTATTGGCGTCGCAGAGCACCAAGCACAAGAGCCAGCGGAAGATCTTATCAAACGTGCCGATCTGGCCTTGTATCAGGCAAAAGCAGCGGGTCGAAATCAAGTGGTATTGAATCATCCATGATGCTGTTCGGCGCTGCTTTGAGTCATATTGAGTCGTTTAGGGTTATTGCGTTGCTTGATTGTGCTACTGTTATGTCGCGGTTTACACTCTGACTTTATGCGAAAGGAGTCATGGATTGGGAGTTGCAGATGTCAAAGCTGTTAATTAATAAATTGTCAGGATTGTACTTAGGAACCCAGCTTCAAGAAGTCGCAGGAGTCGCGACAGGGATTGATGGTAAGCAAGCTGCTCAACAACTGTTAGTGCATATCGACCATGTAGAAGGGGACGCTCAGGCCGATCCAAAACACCATGGCGGGCTTGATCGCGTACTACATCATTTTCCCCGAGAGCATTACGGCCAATATCGTCGTTGGGATTTAATCACTCAGTTCGAAGATGCACCCAGTATGGGAGAAAATATCAGTACCGTTGGACTGAACGAAACCCAAGTTAATATTGGCGATATCTTACAGATTGGCGCGGTAAAAGTGCAAGTGACTCAACCACGTTCACCTTGCTTTAAGTTGAATCTACAATTTGGTCACAGAGAATTTGCTCTCGCCATGCAGCAAAGCCAATTATGTGGTTGGTTTTATAGAATTTTAACTCCTGGGGTTATTGAGTTGCACGATAGGATTGAATTGATTGAGCGTCGTACTGATATCAGCGTTGCCGAGGCTATGTCACTGTACTTTTCGCCAACATTCAATGCCAGTGCCTATGATCGTTTAGCTTCATGCGAAGGATTGGCACTGAGTTGGATCAATAGTTTGCAACGCCGCTTAGCCTCGCAGACAGTAGAAGATTGGCAAATGCGTTTATATGGGCCAAGTGGTATATAAGTATTGATATTCAAAATGATAAAACAGGGATGACCTATGATTGAATCCGTGACAAAGAGTGATAAAGATTTTGGCTTACTCGTGTATGCGTCGAGTTTTATTGGGTATTTAGTGCCGTTGGGCTCTATTCTTGGTCCTTTGATCATTTGGCTGATGAAGCGTGAAGAGTCCGCATTTGTCGATCAATGTGGTCGTAGTTGTTTGAACTTTAAATTGAGTTTGCTGATTTATGTGATTATCAGCGGTGTGCTGGCCTTTATCGGTATTGGGTTTATCTTCCTAATTGTGCTCGCTATTTTGGATCTAGTGTGTACAGTGCTTGGGATTATTAAAGCCAGTGAAGGGCAAGTGTATCGCTATCCACTCACGATTAAATTTATTTCCATGGATTAATGTTGTTGGACATCAAAGAAAAACGCCTTAGATGGATGCATCTAAGGCGTTTTTTATGGGATAAAATTTATACCTTAAACTTAGCCACTAAAGTATCTAAACGATGGGCCAATTGGTTTAACGCTAAACTTGCCTGTGCCGCTGCTTGTGCGGTGTTGGCCGTACGTTGAGTAATATCATTGATTTCAGTGACGTTACGGTTGATATCCTCCACCACTGTGGATTGTTCTTCCGTTGCGGCGGCCACTTGGATATTCATATCGCTAATCAAGCCGATACGATCACTAATCCCAACTAAAGATTGGCTTGCCTCATCAACGGCTACAACACCTTCGTGGGAGCGTGTGCGACTCTGTGCCATCGCATTAACGGCTCGGGTTGCTTCTGATTGCAACTTGTCTATCATGCCTTGTACTTCATTGGTCGATGCCGCAGTACGTGATGCTAAGTTACGCACTTCATCGGCCACGACCGCAAAACCGCGTCCGGCTTCACCTGCACGTGCAGCTTCAATGGCTGCGTTGAGGGCTAACAAGTTAGTCTGCTCAGAGATAGCGCGGATCACATCTAAAATACCACCGATGGATTTAGTGTGGGTCGCGAGGGACTCAATCACTTCACCCACTTGGCCAACGTCTTTCGATAATTGGTTAATGGTATCGCGAGCACGGGTTACCACCACTTGGCCGCTGCTGGCTTCGGTATCTGCATCTCTGGCGGCAACCGCAGCTTGGGCAGCATTGCTGGCGATTTCGTTAACAGTCGCCCCCATCTCATTAATAGCCGTTACCACCATCATGGTGCGATCTTTCTGTTCGTGGCTATCTTCTAAGGTTTGCTGCGCCTGATTCGAGACATCCTTCGCAGAGAAACCAAGCTGTTCGCTGGTTTGTGCTACTTCGATGACAGACTCCTGAATCTTGCTGATAAAGCTATTAAATCCTTTGGCAAGCTGCGCAATTTCATCTTCACCATTGACGGGTAAGCGTTGGCGTAAATCACCTTCACCTTCACCAATATCACGGAACATGGCGGCAACTTGGGCGATTGGGCGGCTGACCGATCCAGCTACTGCGATTGCAAGCACAATAAAGCCAGCAGCAATGAGCAGAGTCCAGATTAAGATCTGATAAGCGGCGTCTGCTAATAGTGCGAAGACTTCTGCTTCAGGCACTTGTGCCACTAAATACCAATCCATAGATGCGATATAACTACTGGCAACTAGCATATCTTTACCATTGACCTTGGTATTGATCAGATTGAAATCACCGCGATTTAATAAGGAGTTTGAACTCGCATCTTTATAAAGATTGTTTAGGGTGCTCTTACCTATTTGGTTGGTATCTGGGTGCAGTTTTACCTCACCTTTGGCATCAACAAGATAAACAAAACCTGTCTTTTCAATCTTAAAAGATCCAAGCAAACGCACCATATCATCGAGGGATTTGGCTAGACCAACTAAACCACGACCATTAGGTTGTTGGTAGTTAATAAAGAGTTTTACCTCGCCATTTGCCTCTGTGAAGACGTTTAGCATACGTTCTTGGCCACTGTCTCGGTAACCAAAAAACCAACCGTCTTGTGCAGGAGTGAGTACGCGTAGAAACCCATCCTGAGTGTAATAAGCCGCCGTTTGTCTGTCGGCGTAGGAGGCTTGTGCCAGCTTATATTGGAGGGTGATGTCCTTTAACTGAGCAACGACTTGAGCTTCTTGCTCCTGAGGTCGATCGTTTTCTAGCCATTGAAGCAGCATGCGGCTGCTAGCGAGTTGTTCAGCGGCGTTCATTAAGCTGGAGATATCCAACTCAATTTTATTACGGATTTGCATCATTAAGCTGGGCATTTCTGACCCAAGCATACGTTGTTCTACGACACGCTTAGCACTGTTCTGGCTTAATACTCCAACGAGTATGGTCGACAGCAGTACTGCAAATGTCACGGTTAGCAGAATTTTCTGCTTAATAGTGAGGTTATTCAATATCATAAATATCAATATGCCTGTGTTGGACGTTTTGAGATATCGGTCGACGCACTCTTGTACGACATTTATTATCGGACAGAAATGTTAAAAGTTAACCTTAGTCTGGGTCAGTTGCCGAATAAAACAGCGTATAGAACACTTATTTGACCTAACCTGTTGGTCTTGCGGTAGATCTAATTATGTAGAGTATAGACGGAAATGAAATGGTGATTTTTAACGCACTCTTTTTGTGCGGCAATTGTGGCCAATGTCGCGAGTTAGGGCAAGCAAAAAAAGTGAGTTGTTTGTGTTAAAGGTGAAAAAAAGGCGCCCTATCGAGCGCCTTCGTTTACATTTTTTGTTAATTTGTTACATATTCGGATAGTTGGGGCCGCCACCACCCTCAGGCGTAACCCAAGTGATGTTTTGGCTGGGATCTTTGATATCGCAGGTTTTGCAGTGAATGCAGTTTTGCGCATTGATCACAAACTTCGGCTGACCCGCCTCTTCGACAATTTCATATACGCCGGCAGGGCAGTAACGCTGTGCTGGCTCATTAAATTGGGTGAGGTTTATGCCCAGTGGAATGCTGCTGTCCTTTAGGCGTAAATGGCAGGGTTGATCTTCCTCATGGTAAGTGCTCGACAGATATACTGAGGAGAGTTTATCGAAACTGAGTTTGCCATCGGGTTTGGGATAATCAATCTTGCTGTAAGTGCTCACAGGTGCCATTTGCGCATAGTCAGGGTGTTCATCACGCAGTGTGATAGGGAACTTTCCACCAAACCAGTTTTGATCGATATAGTTAAAGGCGCCGCCTAAATAGGTGCCAAACTTGTGCATTGCAGGGCCAAAGTTGCGTGATTTATACAATTCTTCGTGCAGCCAGCTTTCTTCGAAGTGAGTTTGATAACAGTCAAGATCTTTACCGCCCTCAACGCCTGCCATCATGGCTGTAGCTAAGGTTTCAGCGGCAACGATTCCACTCTTCATCGCAGTGTGAGTACCTTTGATTTTAGCGAAGTTCAAGGTGCCCGCATTGCAACCTATGATAAGGCCTCCGGGGAAGCTCATCTTAGGTAGCGAGTTTAAGCCGCCTTTAGTAATCGCGCGGGCGCCATAACTAAGGCGTTCGCCACCCGTTAAATACTTAGCAATCACAGGGTGGGTTTTATAGCGCTGGAATTCGTCAAATGGGCTCAGATGCGGATTTTTATAGTTCAAATCAATAATAAGGCCGACCGCAATTTGGTTATCTTCCATGTGATAAAGGAAGCCGCCACCCGATGCGCCTTCGGTTAATGGCCAGCCACCAGTGTGAACGACTTTGCCTTGCTCATGTTGCTCGGCGGGGACTTTCCAAATTTCTTTAAAGCCTAAGCCATAATGCTGAGGTGTTTTACCATTATCTAAATGGTATTTTTCGATAAGTTGCTTGCCTAAGTGGCCACGGCAACCCTCAGAAAATACAGTATATTTAGCGTGCAACTCCATACCTGGCATGTAGCTATCTTTTGGCTCGCCGTCAGCGCCTATGCCCATATCGCCAATTAAAATGCCTTTAACGCTGTTATCTTCGTTAAATAACAATTCACTTGCAGCAAACCCTGGGAATATTTCGACACCGAGTTCTTCTGCGCGGCTAGCCAGCCAGCGGGACAGATTACCGACGCTGATAATAAAATTGCCGTCGTTGTGCATGGTTTTTGGCACAAAAGCATTAGGCATGACTCGGCCGTCGGTGGCTGAGCTGAGCAGGTAGATTTCGTCGTGGGTGACAGCGGTTTTTATTGGGGCATCTTTTTCGCGCCAGTCGCTGAATAGCTCGTCGAGCACTTTTGTCTCGAACACTGCGCCTGATAGAATATGCGCGCCCACTTCTGAGCCTTTTTCGACCACGCAAACAGTGATTTCTTTACCTGAATCCTGTGATATTTGCATTAATCGACACGCAGTTGCCAAGCCAGCAGGCCCTGCACCGACAATAACAACATCGAATTCCATTGATTCGCGTTCCATCTGTTCACCTCTTCCTTCACGTTTCCCCAATTTTTATTGGGTGTTGTAGTTTGTAAACGGGCGTTTTATTACTGATGTTCACCTTACCTTAAAAAGGGCTTAGGGCACAGTGTATCAACCTGCTGTTTAGTCTAATTCAATACAAATCTTTGGGTGAGGACTGTCACAGATTATTCACGCTAGTTTGATCTAGGCCAATAAATACCTGTTTAGGGGTATAGCTAGGGACGACTTTAGGCTTATAATCACCAGCGACGGTTCTCCGAGCTTGCCTACCTACGTCAATAGATATGGAGGTGTAGCCGTGGTAATAATGCCACCGGGGTGAGTAAAGAAATGCTCTCACCTCCCACACTTGGAAAGGTGATCATGTCTCAATTACAAGACAGCTTTGGTCGAAAATTTCACTATTTACGGATGTCTGTTACAGACGTTTGTAACTTCAAATGCAGCTACTGTCTCCCAGATGGTTATCATCCTGATGGTAAAACAAAATTCTTATCTCTTAATGAGATAGAAAACCTCGTGTCTGCATTTAGCCAAGTGGGTACTCAAAAAATCCGCATAACGGGCGGTGAGCCTACCCTACGTAAAGATTTTACCGACATTATTCGTGTTGTGGCCGATAACCCGCGTATTCACACTGTTGCGACTACCACTAATGGGTATAGGCTCGAAAAGCATGCCAAAGAATGGTTCGATGCGGGCTTACGTCGTATTAATGTGTCCGTTGACAGCTTAGATCCCAAAATGTTTTACCAGATCACGGGCGAAAATAAATTCGATGAAGTGATGCGGGGGATTGATGCTGCTTTATCGGCAGGTTTCGAGCGAGTAAAAATTAATGCCGTACTGCTTAAAGGCTTAAACGATAAAGATTTACCGCGATTTTTACACTGGATTAAACACACGCCAATTGACCTACGCTTTATCGAGCTGATGGAAACGGGTTTGGGTCGTGAGTATTTTCAGGCCCACCATTTAGCGGGGGCCGATATTAAGGCGCAATTATTGGCCGATGGTTGGCAATTTGATACGCCAAGCGCCTCCGATGGTCCTGCGCAAAACTTTAGTCACTCGGATTATAAGGGGCGTATTGGCTTGATCATGCCCTATGCCAATAATTTCTGCGCTACCTGTAATCGTTTACGCGTATCGGCAAAGGGGAAATTGCATTTATGCCTCTTTACCGAGTCCGGTGTCGATTTGCGTGATCTACTGCAGCATGCTGATCAGCAAGCGGAATTAATCGAACGCCTGCACGGCCAATTAGCCCAGAAGAAAGAAACCCATTACTTGCATCAAGGCATCACTGGTGTCACTCAACATCTTGCCTCTATTGGTGGCTAGATCTGTATTTAGGTGTTTTGTCATCGCTAATGTAGCGCGAGTATAAGCCCAATTTTCCTTGCACTTTGTTTTGACCTCACATGAAAGGATCGCTCCAATGAGCAATGTATTTACCCATATTAATGCCGATGGCAATGCCCATATGGTCGATGTGACCGAAAAGGCCGTCACTGAACGCGAAGCCCGCGCCGAAGCTTTTATTGAGATGGCGAGCACGACACTCGAGATGATCATGAGTGGCAGCCACCACAAAGGTGATGTGTTTGCGACCGCGCGTATTGCGGGTATCCAAGCCGCAAAAAAAACCTCAGATCTTATCCCTTTATGCCATCCATTAATGCTCACTAAAGTGGAGGTCGATTTAGAGGCGCAGCCTGAACATAACCGTGTGCGCATCACTAGCCTGTGTAAATTATCCGGTAAAACGGGTGTAGAGATGGAAGCGTTAACTGCGGCTTCAGTGGCGGCGTTAACTATCTATGACATGTGCAAGGCCGTGCAAAAAGATATGGTGATCTCCCAAGTCCGTCTGTTGGAAAAGCGTGGCGGCAAGTCGGGACATTTTAAGGTTTAGCGGATCAAAAATGAGAGAAGACTATGATTAACGTGTTGTTTTTTGCTCAAGTTCGAGAATTATTGGGTACAGCTAAATTAAGTCTAGAGGCGAGCGAGCAGACACAAACTGCCGAAGCATTACGGGCAACGCTGGCGGCCACCGACGACAAATGGGCTAAAGTATTAACCTCTGACAAATTGCTGGTGGCGGTAAATCAGACCATTAGCCAATGGGATACACCGGTAAAGGATGGTGATGAAGTCGCCTTTTTCCCACCAGTTACAGGAGGTTAATATGCGTTTACTACCCGCAGTTCGAGTGCAAGAGGTCGATTTTAGTGTTTCTGACGAATATCGCCAACTCGCCCAAGATGATAGCGATGGTGCCGTAGTCACTTTCGTCGGTAAAGTGCGTGATTTTAACGATGGCGCCGCGGTGACTGACTTAACCTTAGAGCATTACCCTGGCATGACAGAAGCTGTACTCGAACAAATTGTTGCCGAAGCGCGTAGCCGTTGGCCGTTGAATCGGGTTACTGTTATCCACCGTGTCGGTACTATGTCGCTGGGCGAGCAAATTGTATTTATCGGCGTGACGAGTGCCCATCGTAAGGCCGCTTTTGCTGCCTGTGAATTCTTAATCGACTTTTTAAAAACCAAAGCACCCTTCTGGAAATTAGAAGCGGGCGAGCAAGGTAAAAGTTGGGTTGAGGCGAAAGATGCCGATGAGCAGGCGGCTAAATTGTGGCAAGCATAAAAGCTGGCGACAAACAGGCGTATATTGCTAACACAAATTAATGGAAGATTGACAACATGGTGGGTTTAACTCGTTTTTTTAACTCAGTTTTTTTATCTGTTTGTTGTTTATTATCTACTTTATCTTTGAGCATCCAAGCGGCGACGAATACCAGTACCGCATCGGTTCCCGCGATTGCCGCTGCCTCTGATTTACGTTTTGCCCTAGATGAGATTAGCCAAAAATTCACCCATGAAACGGGGTTGAAAGTTAACATTTCCTATGGGTCATCGGGTAATTTTGCCACTCAAATTCAAAATGGTGCGCCCTTTGAACTATTTTTATCTGCGGATGAAAAATATATTCAGCAATTGCACAGTGCCGGTATCGCCCGCGATGCTGGTGTGCTTTATGCCCAAGGGCAACTCGCGATTGTTGTACCGAAAGCGGGGAGTTTGTCCGTTGACCCTGAACTTAAGGGGCTCGCTGAAGCACTCGCTGCAGGAAAAATTACCCGTTTTGCTATTGCTAATCCTGATCACGCTCCCTATGGCGAAAAGGCCAAAGAAGCATTGCAGTTTGTGCAGTTGTGGGATGCGATTCAACCTAAATTGATCCTTGGGGAAAATGTGTCCCAAGCCGGGCAGTTTGCGATAAGTGGTTCAACTCAGGGGGGAATTATTGCACTGTCTTTAGCTATGTCACCCACGTTTTCTAAACTGAGTGATTACGCCATAGTGCCAGCAAAAATGCATACTCCGCTGTTTCAGCGTATGGCATTAATGACCAAGGCGGGTGAAACAGCCCAGCATTTTTATGATTATTTAAGAGCCAATAGCGCTCGTCGTATTTTGGCCGATTATGGTTTTTCATTACCAGAGCAACCATGATGGATTGGCAGGCACTTTGGTTATCGGTCAAGCTGAGTGGCATCACTGTTTTAGTGCTTATCCCCTTAGCTATTCTCGCCGGACGGGCATTAGCCTATCGCCAATTTGTCGGCAAATCCTGGGTTGAAGCACTGATCATGGTGCCCTTGGTATTACCGCCAACAGTGATTGGCTATTACTTGTTGGTGGGGCTGGGGAGTCAAAGTTGGCTCGGACAATGGATTGAACAAGTCATTGGTCAGCAACTCGTGTTTCACTTTTCTGGTTTGGTTATCGCCTCCGTTTTAGTCAATATTCCCTTTGCCGTGCAGCCGATACAACGCGCCTTTGAAACTGTACCTAATGATGTTCGCGATGCAGCCGCTTGTTGCGGCATGAGTCGACTTAAAATTTTACTTAAAATTGAACTGCCTATGGTATGGCCGGGTGTGTTAACGGCCTTAGTGCTGTGTTTCTCCCATGTGCTCGGCGAGTTTGGCGTTGTGCTGATGATGGGCGGCAATATTGCTGGCGAGACTAAAACGATTTCGATTGCAATTTATGACAGTGTGCAATCATTCGATTTTAATGCAGCAGGCACTATGTCATTAGTCTTATTGCTGTTTGCCGTGACGGCCTTAGCACTCACGACCAGTCTATCGCGGCGTTTAGGAGGTCAGCGTGGCGCAAATCATCGCTGATCTGCAGTGTCAGATCCAAAATCATAAACACATTAATCTGAGCGCTGATTTTCGCTGTAAAGCGGGCGAAGTGCTTGCTGTTGTCGGTCCCTCTGGCGGCGGAAAAACCACGCTACTGCGGATGATCGCTGGGTTGAATCATCCCGATACGGGACAAATCCACTTTGGCGATCGGCCTTGGTTTGATGATAAAGCGCGTATCGCCTTAAGCCCGCAGCAACGCCATATCGGTTATATGCCGCAGCATTTTGGCTTATTTCCGAATCTTACCGCCCTAGAAAACGTGGTGGCAGGGCTTGATCATATTCCCAAGGCGGAGCGCATACCGCGCGCGAAAGATTGGCTTGAGCGGGTTAATCTACAGGGATTACCCGATAGATTACCTGCACATTTATCGGGCGGCCAGCGCCAGCGCGTCGCCTTAGCAAGAGCGCTTGCCCGCGAACCGTCGGTTTTATTGTTGGATGAGCCTTTTTCTGCGGTGGACAGGGAAACCCGTGAGCGTTTATACCTTGAGCTTGCGCGCCTCAAAGAGCAGTTACTTTGCCCAGTGATTATGGTCACCCACGACTTAAATGAAGCCTTGCTGCTGGCTGATTCGATGATTTTGATCAGCCAAGGCAAGATGCTGCAGCAGGGTGCACCTTTCGAGGTATTGTCGCGGCCACGAAATGAAGCTGTAGCTAGGCAGATGGGGCTAAGAAATATTTTTGATGGTGAAGTGGTATTTCAAGACAGCACTAAAAACCTCACTTGGCTTAAGTTTGGTGAGCAGTTAATTGCCTGCGATTATGGTAAAGATCGCCCAGTGGGAAGTCGAGTCCGTTGGGTTATCCCCAACCAAGGTATTCGTTTTAATTCGATATCCAAAGGACGTTTATGCCGCAGTTTTAATAAGTTAACTGTCACGATAGACGCTATGCTGGTGATGGGCGAATCTGTTCGGCTTATCTGCTATGTCGCCGGCACCCAATTACAAATTAACACCGAAGTCTCGCTGCATTTTGCCCAAAAGCTTGCCCTCACTAAGGGAATGCAAACCACAGTGGCACTCAAATCTGAACAAATTCATATTCTGGAATAGTCCCTTTCTAAGCGCAAAATGTTTTAGATGATCAAAGGTTAATCTTGTTTCCATCGGTGTTTTAGTCGCCATTAGGTAGACTATCCCTATTTTGCGGCTATCTTTGACGGATTTAATGCAGTGAGGGTGGAAGATAAGAGAGGGACAATATGGTCCATCGACTTCTAACTGATTGTCTCATAAGATACAAACTTAGCTGATTTATATGGAGGGGCCATGAGACTATGGTTGCTAGGATTCATCTTGGTATCGGGGGCGGTCTCTGCTGCCCAGAGCTTGTATTCCATGTTGGGGAGTGGGCAGTATCAGCCACCACTAAAAGTGATGCAGCAGATTGAAAAAGACTTTCCTGGCGTGATTGCCGAGTTTGAAATGGAAATGCAGGAAGGTGAGTTAGTCTATCAGTTTGAGTTGATTAACCCGTTGGCTAACGCGATTACTCATTTTGAATATCGTGCTCGAGATGGCAAGTTATTGAAACAAAAAGCAGGAAAGGTTAGCGCTGACGATTTAGGCGAAGTTGAAGCAACGCGCTTAATCACGAGCAAACACCAGACATTTTCAGGTTTAATTACCATGGCAATTAAAGATCATAAAGGTTTCTTAACTGATGCTAAATTGGATCATGATCTAGGCATTAGCTATTTAGAGCTTAAGTTGCTGGATGACACTGGTAAGTATAAATTGGCTTTTGATGTTGATAATTTACGTCAATTACCTTTACTCAAGTGGGATTAATGTCCGCAGCATCCGTGACGATTGGGGAGCGCAACATACAGATGAAAATACTTTTAGTTGAAGATGATGCGACGACGATTGATTACATCGTCAAAGGATTTCTTGAGCAGGGGCACAATATCGAAACGGCGAATGATGGCCACCAAGGTTTATCTCTCGCCACAAGCTGTCAATATGATCTGGTGATCCTCGACCGAATGTTACCCCAGCTTGATGGCTTAAAATTATTGGCGGCTTTAAGGGCAACGGGTAATCAAACCCCTGTGCTGATTTTGTCGGCTTTAGCCCATGTTGATGAACGGGTTAAAGGTTTACGGGCGGGCGGTGATGACTATATGACTAAGCCGTTTGCTTTTTCTGAACTGTTAGTACGCGCTGAAAAACTGATGCAACGTGGTCAATCCACGCCCATTTCGACCGACTTAGTGGTTGGTGGGCTCAAGATGGAATTACTGACCCGCAATGTGACCTTGGACGGACAGGAGTTAATGTTGCAACCTAAAGAGTTTCAGTTGCTTAAGTATTTGATGGAACATGCTAATCAGGTCATCAGCCGCACACTATTATTTGAAGCTGTGTGGGATTATCACTTTGACCCTCGCACCAATGTAATTGATGTACATATTGCAAAATTACGGCGTAAATTTGAGGAGTTAGGTCACGGAGAGCTTATTGAAACCGTAAGGGGAGCGGGTTATCGCTTACGCCAAAGGCATTAAGCCTTACCAAAGTAGCGCTTGGCGCATCACAATTGTCTTTTCAACCTTAGTGACTGTGATTATAGGTGCGTTGTTATTTGCGCTTTATCGACAACTGATCATCGAGCAGCAGTATCAAGTCACTCAGTATCTTGAGTCCGAAACCCAACGCTATCAGCAGCTTGCCCTTACTGTTGATCGCCGTAGTTTTGCGGCTCAAATCCGCGCCGCCGATCCACAAACCGCTCTGATCGCTTGGCGTAATAGCTACGATATGGTCGGTGCCTTGAGCTTTATGCCCGAAGGCATGCCCATGTTGCCGCAAACGCGGGATTTTCCTATCTTAACTGGTGGCCCGGATAAACTGCATATCCTCACTGGCGGTCTGGTTATGACCCGCTATGGCCCCGTGTTGATTGCGACTCGCACCGATAACTTAGCCACATTAATCGACAAATTTATCAGTGCTGCTGCAACCGCGGTGATGTTGACCATAGTATTAACCTTAGCGTTGGGCTATCTGTTTTCTAAGGCCATTTTGCGTCGGCTTGTGCAGTACAACCGATTGAGTGAACAGATTGAGCGCGGTCATTACGATACGCGTTTACCGCTAAGTTGGCGTCAGGATGAGTTTGATATGTTGGCGCTGCAATTTAATAATGTGCTGGATATTCTCGAAAATAATCTGATGGCAGTGCGCGGCGCCACTGACAATATTGCCCATGATTTACGTACACCTTTATCCCATATCCGTATTGGGCTAGAAGAATTGGCCACTAAGTCACATGATGATATCAGCGAAGGTTGTGCCATTTTAATTGAGGAGCTTGATCATTGTTTGGCGACATTTGATGCTATGTTATCGCTCACCCGTATTGAGGAAGGTCAGCAGACTCTCGACTTGCAGGAGCTAAGCCTAGCTCAACTTTGTACCGATTTATTGGAAATGGCCGATGCGGTTGCCGAGTCAAACGAACAAACATTGAGTTTATCTTTGTTATCAGACCATACGGTGTTGGGTGATAAGTACTTATTATTCCAAGCTTTATATAATTTGGTCGACAATGCGATGAAATATTCTGGGCAGGGTGCGCGGATTGATATTATTCAATCAGGCGCACAAATTCAGATCCGTGATAATGGCCCTGGGATCCCCGATGAGAGTAAGGAGAAGGTGTTTGAGCGTTTAGTGCGACTCGATCCTAGCCGACATTTACAGGGCACAGGATTAGGATTATCTATGGTCAAAGCGATTCTCTCACGGCACAATGCGCAAATTAAACTTAGCGATAATCATCCCGGCTTAGTCGTTACTATCCAATTCTAAGTCAATGATCCGCACTACCGCGTCGAGAGTTCCATGTACCAAATCATAGCTGATGAGGCTGATTTTCTTGTTATTTCAAAATTTCCTAAGGTGCACTTTCATAGTCAAGATGGAACCGCGGGTGTAGTAGCACAGGTTGAGCAAGATTTAGGGATTAAGCTTTTTGCTGTGCATCGACTCGATACGCCCACATCTGGTCTATTGATTCTGGCTAAGAGTACTGCCGCGGCAAAACAATTTACTGAGCTATTTACCGCCCATAAAGTGCAGAAATATTACCTCGCCCTCGCAAAAGGTAAGCCGAAAAAGAAACAAGGCTGGGTAATTGGTGATATGGCAAAGTCACGCCGTAGTATGTTTAAGCTGTTGCGAACCAAAGAAAACCCTGCCATTACCCAATTTTTTTCAGTCAGTGTCGGAGATGGATTGCGACTTTATCTTCTCAAACCCCATTCGGGAAAAACCCATCAATTGAGAGTGGCATTGGCAAGCTTAGGTGTACCGATTTTAGGCGATGAATTATATGGTGGTGCTGTGGCTGACCGTTGCTATTTACACGCTTATTGCCTGCATTTCCGCTATCAGGATGCGGTAACTGGTTGGCGGGATTATACCTATCTGAATATATCACAGCAGGGCGAAGCCTTTCAGTTAGAGGCTGTAAGTGACGCGCTGGCTCTTTGGCATAAGCCAGAGACTCTGGCATGGCCCTCTAAGGAGTAACTTTACAGAGCGAGTACTGGCGAACATGAGTCTGCTTTGGGATAAAGTATTTGCAAATCCTGAGTCTTCCTGCGAAGTTAGCTGTGTAATGATTTCCCCTCTACAGGAGCAAGCTTATCTATGGATACAAACAAATTACTTTTAGTTATTATTGCGATCCTCTTACCGCCCGTTGCGGTATTCTTGAAAGCGGGAGCGGGTAAGGATCTGTTAATTAACATCGTTCTGTGTTTATTTTTCTGGTTTCCCGGTTTATTGCACGCACTGTGGGTTGTTACTAAGGATTAGTGATCCCAATATCCCAATCAAAAAGCGCAACCTATATTTATTGCGCTTTTTGATGGATAAAAATCAGAGCAGTTTAAAAAGGTAGTGTATAGCCTATGGTCGCTGTTCGTCCCATCCCTTTGAAATAACGATCATTTGTCCCCATAGTTTGTGAGTAATAGTTGAAATAATCCTTATTTAGCAGGTTTTGCAGGCCTAAGCTTAAAGTGCCTGTATAGAGTGGCATAGAGAAGGAAGCATCGACGGTAGTGTAACCATCAAATTCGGCATATTGCGTTCCCGCAGCATTTTTAAAGTCGCGGTCCATAAAGTAGTTGGCTTGAACGCGAGTGGACATTTCATTATCAAAATTATGCGTCCAATAGAGGTTGATACGGTTTGGAGCAATATTGGCACCATCAAGATCGGTATCCACTTTATTATCGCCGTTAGAATCGTATTCGCCCTGTTGGATAGCGATATTCATACCTAAATCGTCATTGCTGGTCAAATAAGCGGTCACATTGGCTTCAATGCCATCGATAACACTTTTTTCCCGTTTCACATCGTAAAAACCATCACTATTTAAGGCTAAACGTGAGCCGAAATCGGTGGCCGAACGGTAGTAGGAAATCTTAGCTCGCAGGTATTTACCTTGGTAATCGGCACCGACTTCCACGTTATCTGTAACGATGGGCGTGAGCGCAAGTGAGTCACTGATACTGGGATTTGCTCCAGGAAAGCTTTTACCATCACGTAGAATGCGGCCTATATCAGGCATACCAAAACCTTCGTTATAGCTAGTATAAATACGAATATCAGGTGTGATTTTGTAGGATATGCCGATATTCAATAAGGTTTTATTAAAGGAGGCTTCTCCCCCAGCGATTTGCTTATTGCCCGCGCCCCATAGGGTTTTATAATCATCGACACTCAGTTCGGCATGTTCATAGCGAATGCCCGTAGATAGGGTTAAATTTTTAATTAAATCATAATCTAACTGTAAATAGGGGGCGATATTGTCATAGGTGCTTTCAGGCACCCATGAAAAACCTGTTTTCACTAAATCTTGCTCCGTAGTATCTCGGAAAAGGTCGATACCATAGGCCGCATCAATCCCTGAACCAGCAATATCCTTAGCAATTAACGCACTTTTTAAGCCCCATTTGACCGAAGAATTACGTGATTGGTCATAATACAAGCTTTCACCTTTGCTACCAACGCCGCATTGGATAACTTGGTCGCTGCCCTCGAAGGCTGGATCGTAGAAGCTTTCAAAACAACCGCCACCATACACAGCTTTAAAGTCTTGATTAAAAAGCTGGAGGTTGAGTTGTTGTCCTGCAATATTTTCGTGGGTATAAGTTAAGCTAGTAGTCGTCACTTGGTTGTTAGCCGCTTCCCAAGGTTGGTTTTGTTTTATTGCACCTGTTGGTACACCATTAGGTTTATCGCCAGCAATGGGCATCCAATCGCCATTGTTATCCATGTTGTAGTGGTTAACCATTAACTCTATACGTGATTCGGCAAAGTTATGGCCTAGCTTGATAAAGAAGTCTGCACTTTGGCTGTCCATTGACTCGCCTTGTGTTGTATCGACTCCCACGAGATCATGGTTAGCGTCATAGTAAACGCCATTATTGCGATAACTCACCGAACCTAGCATATCAACCAATTCTGACTCCCCAGAAAATGCATAGCTGGTGCCAAAACTCATGCCATTGGATTTCATTGAGTCTGGTACGGTGACATCAAAACTGACCACATGCTCATTATGGCCTGAGGGTTTCTTCGTGATGTAGTTGATAATCCCGCCCTGTGCACCTAGGCCGTGCATTGCATTGGCACCGTGAATAATTTCAATACGCTCAATCATGGCTGGATCTATGGTTTGCCCTTCTCGCCCGCCGCTACGCAAAGGATTAGATTGCGGTACGCCATCGATCATGATGAGTGGAGGGCGACCGCGCAGTGTTTCGCCAGTGTTACTCATTTTTTGGCGACTAGGGGAAAAGCTGGGGGCTAAGTTACCGATAATGGTTGATAAATCCTTAGTGGTACGGAACTGTTCCTCTAACTGCAGGCGGTCAATAATCGTGACTGTATTTGGAATAGCACTTGGGGATTTGTCCATGCGGCTTGCGGTGACAGTGATTTTTTCAATTTCTTGATCTTTATTACTGTTGTCCGAGGCATCTTGTGCGGCGGCGGATTGGGTTAATGCAGTCAATATTGCTAAGGCGACAAGTGAGCTTTTAAACGTCATATAACTTCCTGCTAGGCGAGTAAGAGTGTTACACCGGATTCCTTGGCATGGTTCATATTCCGTTAAATAACATTGCAAATGATAACGATTTTCGTTAATGGCGAGATTCTAGGGGAGGAAGAATAGATTGTCTAGTCGTGTCGTAAATGAAATCGTTTTGTTATGCCGCAGTATCTATAAATAATGAACGACTATTTCGAGTGGTTATTTGGGTTGATAGGTTTAGATGCAACACCTGAGCATCGTTTGGACTCTTTCGATTGTCTCAAGTGTTAGCTAGTGGATATAATTGCCCACTTTATGCTGTATTGGTGCCGATATGAATCGCAAAAAGAAGATAAATCAAACGTTGAAGAATAAGGCTAAAAAAGCCAATGCTAAGCTGCAAACCTGCAATAAACCCAAATATATTGCTAAGGCAGACAGGGAAGCATTAGTGCCAGCGGTGTTACCCGAATCAGAGCCTAGTGATGCGGCTGCTTAATGCCTGTTTAAAAAGACTATTGCGCCTCTAAATAGCGGATAGGATTTTGATAAAATGCCTTTTTATATCCCTGAGTCGATGTATCTATCAACCAAGGTTTAGGTAATAAACTTAATATTGAATAGTGTAAATGTGGCGGTTTTCCCTGCGCATTCCCCGTATCACCAACCGCGCCAAGAGTCTCTCCCTTTGCTACAATTAACCCCGTATCGGCGGCAATTGTCGCCAAATGGGCAAAATAGTGAATTTGCCATTTAGGGCCAAGACCTACCACGACTTTACCTCCTTGGAAGAAGTCGCCTCGATAAATGATCAGCATCGGTGTAGGGGCTATCACGGCGGTATTTTTTGGGGCAAAAATATCTATCCCTTTATGTACGCCAGAAGCTCCCCAAGGCTCGTACCAGAAGGTTTGACTATTCCAATCTTTACTACTTGCGCCTTTCACGGGGATGATGGGTGACTCAGGGACCAGATAACTGCTGATTAACAGTAACACTAGCGCTAATCCAACATATTTCAATTTCATTATTTATCCTGAATTAAGCCTCTGTAAATGCCTCAGACTTTAATGGAACTCGCTGAACTCTCGCCAAGGTTCGGGATATTGTAAGCGTTCTTTTTGTGAGAGTGACAGCCAATAGGGGCGCCAAAAATAATGACACCAAAAATCGAGATTTCCTTGCAAGCTACCGAGAGTATCAGGATCGATATCAGGAAAACTCTTCCACGGATCAGGTAATTGTGACTTGAAGCTAATTAGTTGCTCAAGTAGGGTTTGATCGTTAGTGATTAAATTCAGGCAAATACCTGCAAAGTCTGCATATTGATTTAAAAACACACAGCTCGATTGGTTTGAATGCATTATTAAGCCATTAAACGGAGCGGAGTGCTCCGGCAGTACTTCAAAACCTGCATTGTTTATCAGGGTATCGATGGCTTGTTTACCTTCGAGTGTGAGTAAGCAATGTATTTGATAAGCATAAATATCGTCCTGTGCCATAGGCATCACCAGTGGATAAGTCTGCTGCAGAGGTATGGTGATACAGGGCATTTGTATTTGATTAAAAACCTCAGGCAATGCCACGTCTTGCTTGGATGATTTAATCAAGTTAACGCATTTGGTAAACCAAGCGAGCACTGACATTGGTGTTATTCCTCAACGGCATGGTTGTTAAAGAGCGAGGGCGCGATAGTCGGTGTTTGCAATCTTAACCAGCCTTTTAACCGAGGAGCATCAATATACCAGAGCCCATCGTGTTGAGTTAGTGGGAAATATTCTCTTGAAGGTCCAAAAGGCCCTGGATTTTGCTGAACAATTTCAACCTGATGGTCATGGACCTCAGCAATAATAGCGACATGGCCATAGGGATTAAAAAGCCATGGAGCAAAAACGAGTAGATCATCAGCCTGAGGCGTTAATTGACTACCATTGACATATTGCAGCATGGCACGTTTTTCATTCCACGCACCGTCAGCCAAGCTGTTATCAAAAAAGTTGCGAGCATGACCGTAGGTGTCAGGCATTTTGTGTTGATGACGCTGATAAAAGTAACGTTTCACAAATTCAACACATTGATATTTAATGCCTAAATTATAACCATCGATAGACAAATTGCGGCCGTCACTGGTATTTACACCACCGTTATAATAGATCTCGACACCATTGAGGGAGTCGATAACGTCACCCACTTGGTATTTGGTATTAAAGTTATGCTGGGTGATAAGACGATAGGCACAATAGATAAGACTGAGGAGAATACCTAAACCCAAAAATAGAATGGAGATACGTTTAATCATTAACAAGGCAAACTCAAGAAATTAATATCTGAAATTCAGTAAGATACATCGCCCAAGTATTTTAAGCTCTAAGTGTGTGAGCGTCTAGGGAAAGGCGTTAACGGGATGAGATTCATACTTAAGTACAAGGTGTAAATAAAAAGTGGCATTAGATCTTTGGCAAATTTGGCCAAGCTCTAGCAACAGACGGTGATAAGTTGCATTCTTGTTAACTTGACTCGGTGAATTCAGTTTATTGCAATGTGTAAACCCGTTAGACTGAAAACATCTCATCCAAAATAACGATAACAATATCCAAGGATGTCCAAGTGAAACCTGCCACCTACAATACCGAAGCGTTCGATGATTGGATCCGCACTCGTTTCGTCGAGCTAAACTCCGAGCTTGAACGGCTTTATTACCAGCAATCAGATCGCGCCAATGTGCTCAATATCGGCGATGAAGCGAAACAGCGGCTCGAATCTGAAGGGCGAGAACTGATAAAAACCTTGCTCGATGAAGGCAATACCGATGAAGGCTTTGATAGTGCATTTGATTTACTCGGTAATGTTGGCCTGTATATGGCGGCCTGTCGTCGCCATGAAATTACCGAACCGTCGCGGGAAACCACCTCACCACTGGCCGAAGCCTCTGCACTGGCGATGCATATTGGTGCCTCCATTGGCGTTACGCCACGCTTTGCCACCGCGCATTTAACCACACACAATCGTGCTCATCGTGGTATCTATAAGCGTTTTACCGATTTGCCTGATGAAAAACTGTTTGTGGATTATAACACTAAGGGGATCTTAGCCTATAAACGTGCCGCGGATGCGTTATTGAAGATCCAACCGCTAGGAATTTCCCATCCAATAAGTCTGGATTTACTGCGTGTCGCTAAACAGGCATTACAGGATGTAATTGAATCGAATACCCAATTATTTAATCGATTAGATACAGACCGCTTCTTTTATTGTGTGCGTCCTTACTACAAACCTTATCGTGTAGGCTCCGTTGTTTATCGTGGGGCAAATGCTGGGGATTTTGCGGGGATTAATGTTATTGATCTGACATTAGGGCTTTGTTTTGCCAACGAGTCTTCCTACTCGCAAATGCTGGTGGATAAATTTTTATATATGATGCCAGAAGATCAGCAGCTACTACGGGAATGCATGCGCCGCCCTAACTTAATGGATGATTTTTTGCGGGCGAAGAATAGTGTTAACCAAGATTGGTATCAGCAAAATCTTAAACTCTTTATCGAGGTTTGTGAATTGCATGGTGAGACCGCAATTCAGCACCATAATCAATTAGTCACTAAATATATTGCCGAGCCTTCTACGACTATGGCTCAACAACATCTGGCTAAGGTCACTGCAAGTGGGCCACCATTATCTGTGCTGCTGGGTTCCCTCGAAAAACTTCGAGATAGGCGTGCAGCCACTAAACGCAGTGATATTCGTACCCGCTATGATGATCTTAACTGTTTAAAAGAGAGTTTGAGGTAATACCATGTTTAGCGATTTTAAAAAGGATTTTTGTCTCGCCAATCCCGGTTATTTGTTGAGCCACTCCGTAGGGCGTCCACTTAAGTCTACCGAACAAGTCTTTAAAGAAGCATTTTTTGCACCATGGCAGGACTCTGGGCGTGAACCTTGGGGACAATGGTTAAGCGTGATTGATGATTTTACCTTTGCTTTATCTAAGTTATTTAACGGTCACCAAAAAGATTTTTGCCCTCAGGTTAATTTGTCGAGTGCGTTAGCAAAAATCCTGATGTCTTTGGCACGCCTAAACCGCGAACATGCCGTGGTGTTGATGAGTGAAATTGATTTCCCTAGCATGGGTTTTGCTATTAAAAAGGCATTACCCGCCAGTTGTGAAGTGCGTTTTATTCCTAAAACGTTAGATATAACCGATGCCAATGTATGGGATGCCCATATGGGCTCGGATATCGATTTAGTGTTTGTTAGCCATGCATATTCCAATACTGGGCAGCAGGCTCCGCTTGCGAATATCTTGGCGATGGCACGTCAATATGGCAGCTTAAGTGTGGTCGATGTTGCGCAATCCGCTGGAATTATTCCGCTTAATTTAGCTCAGTTACAACCTGACTTTTTGATAGGGTCGAGTGTGAAGTGGCTTTGCTCTGGCCCCGGAGCCGCTTACCTTTGGGTTAACCCTAGCATTATAGACAGTTGCCAACCTAAGGATGTGGGTTGGTTTAGCCATGAAAATCCCTTTGAATTTAATATCCATGATTTTCGTTATCACAACTCGGCACTGCGTTTTTGGGGTGGAACGCCCTCTATTGCGCCCTATGCCATTGCCGCCCACAGTATTCATTATTTTGCCGATATAGGGGTTGAACAATTGCGTAAAGGGAACCAGCTATTGATTGATATCGTTGCCGAGGCGCTAGATCAAGAGTTTGTATCACCTAGAGAGATAGAAAAACGCAGTGGCACCTTAGTTTTGCAATTTGGTGAACAACAAGGGCAAATAATGGCAGCCCTTGCCAAGGCAAATATCAGTGTGGATGCTCGTAGTATGGGGATACGTATTTCGCCGCATATTTATAATGATAAAGCCGATATTCAGTTGCTATTGAGTGTGATCAAGGCTCATCGCTAACGTAAATGATTTAAAATGGCGGCGTTAACTCATCGTCACACAGGCAGCGGTGCTTGGATTTGAGGTTATTTATTGGGTGCGATCATGCTTAAATCTTGTAGTCATAGCGGCAGACCATAGGTCGTGGGGTGTGGAGCTTGGGATCGCTGGGCGTGATCGCTAAATCTGCAGGTAGCATAACAGCGTCGACGAGCAGCGCACTGCCCATATCCACCAGAGTCAGCGGGATGGTAAAGAGCAGCAAGGGCGGGGCCGCCAACGCGGAGATAACCATACACTCCTCGCCATTATCAACAGCCGTTTGTACACTAGAGAAAGAATGACCCCAAGTTGAATTTTCTCCCATCCTCGATGTTATTGTCGCACATCCAGTCAGAGAACAGCACACGACCGACCAAATCAACCAACGCATAACCACTCCATTGTTTATATGTGAAAAACTGCATTGCTTCGGTATGATCTACTCACTTGATCAACTGAGAGCGTCAGTGGTGTGGAACCAGATCTGATTTCATTCGATGCCAATCTTTTCTGTTTCAACAACTTGGCATTCTAACTATATGATTATATCTGTCAATTATTCATCAACAGAAACGAGAGACAACCAAGCTCAATAACCTAGTTGTTAACGGCGACTCTTGTTTTGGATAAGTATTATACCAATCACATTAAATATCTCATCAGTTCAGAGCCTCACAAGCATCTCAATCCAAGGCGCATTGACGCAGAAATGGTATTCCCTTTTAAGTCAATGCAACACCGGAGTGGGATGCTTGTGTGGCTCCCGAAGGGCGGGTTTCAACGCGCTTTATACTGCGTTTAAGGCTTTCGACAGAGCACCACTATGCCTTCAAGCCTTCGCCTTGTCTAAAGTGCGTTGAACTCCCGCTGAATGAACAGATATTTAATACGATTGGTATTAATCATGGAGGTTTGTTTGCCGCGCCCTCGCAGAACTTTGATAAGTTTTGAACATACTCTTTAAAATCAGTCTCTACTTCCCTCGCTGGCCATCTAGCGACTTTTATTACTTTCCTTAAAACTGTTTCAGTAAATATTCGCTTGAGGGTAGGCCGAGAGCATATTATGTTGCTGATTTAAAATGGATGGCTGGATTTACTGTTTGGCGATGGCCACGCTACAAGTAGAGTCTACCGAGAGGTAACAGGATGAACAATAAAGCAGCGCCGCAGCAGTCGGCGTCGACAGAGCAAGAGACACAACCGTTGGACGACAGTCGGTATGAAGACCTGCCGCGCAGTGAATATCTGCAACTGCCCAAAGAGGAGCAAGACCAGCTCTATCAACTGCGCCAACAGCGGGTACGCGAGGCACCGACCCTCTATGAGTGGGATATTCGGGTGGCGACTGTGTATGGCATTGGGTGGATCATGGTCCTTATTCCGTGCGGGATTACGGCTCTAGTTGGGTTGGTGACATACTGGTATGGATTTGAGCAATGGTATTATTTTCTCATCATAGTGATGATTTTTGGGCCATTCATGCGCTACCTCTGGTTGGCCGACAAACAGTACCATTATCGGCTCACCTCCGAGGGTTTAGTTACCACCTATCATGACGCGATTCCGGATGCGGCTTACGCGGTAGTGCGGGGGCTGGCTTGGTTTGGGGTGGTGGTTTGTATTGTCGGTGTGGCCTTTTTAGGCCCAGCAGCGCTGATTGGTGCAGGCGGAATGGCTCTGGGGGCATTTTTCTTTACTGGTTTTAAAAATGTAGAAACCACCTCAATAAGTGCTATCAAGCGTGGACATCCCCACATGATAAAAGTGACCCACAAGAGGCCATATATATCGTGTGATACAGACAGGTTTTATTTCGGATATTATTCAAATCTCGACTGTTATTGCCATCCCGAAGATATGCATAAAGTGTTGTCGCTACTGATGAAGCAATTACCGGGGTCGGAACTCTTTTTATTGAAAAATGAACGAATAGTTGGCGTCTCTAAAGTTGGCACCCGTGACGGTGAACCAGTCCAACTGTCAGATTTTGACCCTGAGAATACTCTGCCGGTTGAATAAAGCGTGGACACTTAACAATAATGGCGCGGTAGTTAACTTTCGACTATATAGGTGGTTTTATGCCGCACACCCGTTTAATTTAGATTGTTTTTTAACCATCTATCTCTACTGTTGCCGCGGTGTCTGGCGTGCCTTCTCTGAATGATAAAAGAGTGGTTGGCGATGATGCCTATTTAGAGAACAACGCGATGATTGAATCAGAATCAAAGTTGTATATACCTTCAAAATACAAAAAGCCCCGATAGCGTTGCTATAGAGGCTTTTATATTTTCTGTATCAATTACATAAAGCGAGCTGGTTGTATAGCGCTAGCCATTACAGACTGTAGTACATTTCAAACTCTAATGGGTGAGTTGTACGTGCTACACGCTCAGCTTCAGCAGTTTTCAGTGCAATGTAAGACTGGATAAAATCTTCGCTGAATACGCCGCCACGGGTTAAGAACTCATGGTCTGCTTGCAGGTTTTCAAGGGCGTTTTCTAATGAAGTGGCCACTTGTGGGATTTCAGCCGCTTCTTCGGCTGGCAGATCGTACAAGTCTTTGTCCATCGCTTCGCCTGGGTGGATCTTGTTTTGGATACCGTCAAGACCTGCCATCAGCAGTGCAGCAAAACCTAAGTATGGGTTTGCATGTGGATCTGGGAAGCGTGCTTCGATACGGCGGCCTTTAGGGCTTGGTACCACTGGAATACGGATTGATGCAGAGCGGTTACGGGCAGAGTAAGCCAACATAACAGGTGCTTCAAAATGTGGCACTAAACGCTTGTAAGAGTTAGTGCTTGGGTTAGTGAAAGCGTTCAGCGCGCGAGCGTGCTTGATGATACCACCGATATAGTACAGAGCGGTTTCACTCAGGCCAGCGTATTTGTCACCTGCGAACAGGTTAACGCCATCTTTAGATAAAGATTGGTGAACGTGCATGCCGCTACCGTTGTCGCCAACGATTGGCTTAGGCATGAAAGTCGCTGTCTTGCCGTAGGCGTGAGCCATGTTGTGTACTACGTACTTCAGAATTTGGATTTCGTCCGCTTTCTTAGTTAGCGTGTTAAAACGGGTAGCGATTTCGTTTTGACCCGCAGTCGCCACTTCGTGGTGATGCGCTTCAACCACTTGGCCCATTTCTTCAAGCACTAAACACATAGCGCTACGTAAGTCCTGTGATGAGTCAACAGGTGCAACTGGGAAATAACCGCCTTTAACGAATGGACGGTGACCTGTGTTGCCACCTTCGTAGCTTGTACCTGAGTTCCAAGCCGCTTCTTTAGCGTCGATCTTAACGAAACAACCTGACATGTCAGTACCGAAACGGACATCGTCAAAGAGGAAGAATTCTGGTTCTGGGCCAATCAATACAGTGTCAGCGATACCGGTAGAGCGTAGGTATTCTTCCGCTTTTTTAGCGATAGAACGTGGATCACGGTCGTAACCTGTCATTGTGCCTGGCTCTAGAATGTCACAGCGGATCAAGGCTGTGGTTTCTTCGGTGAAGGGATCCAGTACAAAAGTGGTTGGATCTGGCATCAGTACCATGTCTGATTCGTTAATGCCTTTCCAGCCTGCAATTGAAGAGCCGTCAAACATTTTACCGTCTTCGAAGAAGTCAGCATCTACTTGATGAGTAGGAATAGATACATGCTGCTCTTTACCTTTGGTGTCGGTAAAACGTAAATCAACAAACTTAACTTCTAATTCTTCAAGTTGCTTTAAAACTGATTCAACTGACATTCTCAAGCCTCCGGTAGGGTAAAGGGATGACCCTTCTTATAATCTTTTAACTCAAGTGTATATTACTGAGCCAAACTTACGAGCTATATAGCGATATCCATGCCAACAATGTAACGTGTTGATAATTAATGGCTATAAAAAACATTGCACTAAATTGATTTTACAAATGCACTATGATGGTGCGTTTGTGTGTGGCATTTTGGTGCATAAATCTATTTTGGTGCGCAGTGGCAATACGCCCTAATGCTAACGACACTGTCGTTTTTTGCATGTTACTGACACGGGTTAGAGTCTAAGTGACTCATTTAATAATACGACTCAACACAACAAGATTTACTTTTATGACAGTGTGCATGATAGGTCTTACACATAACATACAGAGAACAGGGCGCTAATTCTAATCCTATTGTGAGATTATTTTTTGGCCATATTAATGTCATAAAATAATGTGAAAGTAACAGGCTAAGGTTCTAATCATAGCCGTGTGCAAAATTATAATAGGTGTTTAAGATCATGTTATTAGCACTAGCTTCGTTCTCTAGAGCGAAATAAGTTTATGGCTTATGAGCCTGTAGCGTTTAGATGAAATGTTGTGGAAGGCGAGTTGTAAAGATGCGGTGTATTTAACCTGTGTACTCATCTGTTGTCTATACCCTGTCATTGCGGATTTAGCATTCCAAAATCTTTGGGAATAGTGTGTGACAGTATCTGGATATTGCGATGGAAATGCGTACTCTTGTGAGCGCGCCATAAGATGAAGAATAGTGAATTCAGCTGGTTAACTTATGAGTATTTGCCAAAAACGGCCATTTATTTGCGCTTTTACGGTGCGACTAGACTATTCGGCTTAGTGTGTTGCCAAACGAGAAGCCCTTTGCCAAGGTGTATTGTTTTATAAGTGTTCAAAAATAATCCTGTGCGCCAAGGCCGCTCTGGAGTAGAATGGCACGCTTTTTTATGGCGACTCAACGTAGATTGCTGTAACGAATATTGTAATATCCCCTATTTTTGTTTGATGGTAAGAGGTTTATCCGTGCTAGAGAATTTACGTAACATCGCCATTATTGCACACGTTGACCATGGCAAAACGACCCTGGTAGACAAGTTGCTGTCGCAATCAGGAACCCTTGCAACCCGGGGAGAAGCTACTGAGCGGGTGATGGACTCCAACGATCTTGAGAAGGAACGTGGAATCACGATTCTGGCAAAGAATACTGCCATCAAGTGGAACGATTATCGTATCAACATCGTTGATACCCCAGGCCACGCCGACTTCGGTGGTGAGGTTGAACGTGTTCTGTCTATGGTTGACTCAGTATTATTGCTGGTTGATGCCGTTGATGGTCCAATGCCACAGACTCGCTTCGTAACCAAAAAAGCGTTCGCCCAAGGCCTAAAGCCAATCGTTGTTATCAACAAAATTGACCGTCCAGGTGCTCGCCCTGATTGGGTTATCGACCAAGTGTTCGACCTGTTCGACAACTTAGGTGCGACCGACGAACAATTAGATTTCCCAATCGTTTACGCTTCAGCGTTAAACGGTTTTGCAACTTTAGATCCAGATGTCGTCAGTGAAGATATGACGCCACTGTTCCAAACTATCGTTGAAAAAGTCTCTTTCCCTGATGCTGACGCCGATGGCGCGTTCCAGATGCAAATTTCACAGCTCGATTACAACTCTTATGTAGGTGTGATCGGTGTGGGCCGTATCAATCGTGGTAGCATCAAAACTAACCAACAAGTGACTATCATCGGTGCCGATGGTAAGACGCGTAACGGTAAAATGGGCCAAGTATTAGGTTACATGGGCCTTGACCGTACTGAGGTTGAGGTTGCTAATGCTGGCGATATCGTGGCGATTACGGGTTTAGGCGAGCTGAAAATCTCTGATACTGTCTGTGCTGCTGGTAATGTAGAAGCGCTGCCGCCACTGTCTGTTGATGAGCCTACACTGACCATGACTTTCCAAGTCAACACTTCACCTTTCGCAGGTAAAGAAGGTAAGTATGTGACTTCACGTAACATTCTTGAGCGTTTACAACAAGAATTAGTCCACAACGTGGCACTGCGTGTTGAAGAAACTGACAGCCCAGATCGCTTCCGCGTATCAGGCCGTGGTGAATTGCATTTATCAATTTTGATTGAAAACATGCGTCGCGAAGGTTACGAGTTAGCCGTATCACGTCCAGAAGTGATTCTGAAAACCATCGACGGTGAACTGTGTGAACCATTTGAAACGTTGACCGTTGACGTTGAAGAAGAACATCAAGGCACAGTGATCGAGAAGTTGGGTACCCGTAAAGCTGAAATGAAAGATATGCAGCTTGATGGTAAAGGTCGTGTACGTATCGACTTTATCATCCCAAGCCGTGGTTTGATTGGTTTCCAAACTGAGTTTATGACTGCTACTTCAGGTACTGGTTTAATCTACCACTCGTTCGACCATTACGGTCCACATAAAGGTGGCGATATTGGTCAACGCGCTAACGGCGTATTGATCTCTAACGCAACGGGTAAGGCGTTGACCTTCGCACTGTTCGGTCTACAGGATCGTGGTCGTCTCTTTATCGGCCATGCGGCTGAAGTCTACGAAGGCCAAGTAGTTGGTATCCACGCTCGCTCAAACGATCTAACAGTTAACTGTTTGAAAGGTAAGCAGCTAACCAACATGCGCGCCTCTGGTACTGACGAAGCGCAAGTGCTGACTACGCCAATTACCATGACGCTTGAGCAAGCGCTTGAGTTTATTGATGATGACGAATTAGTTGAAGTGACGCCGAAAAGCATCCGTGTTCGTAAGAGACACTTGACTGAAAACGATCGTAAGCGCAATAACCGCGGTTAACAAGAGCGGCTTACTTCGGTGAGCCACCTTATGAAAGCCCCGTTAAAGAAATTTGACGGGGCTTTTTTATTTTACGTTTCAAGCTTGTTCACTGATGGCGACATATAACGTATACAATTACGACCTGCCGATTTGGCAAGATAAAGCGCGGCATCTGCTTGGCGTACCAATTCTAAGGCGCTGTGTTGCTCTGAGGGCTCTATACAGGTGACACCAAGACTCACAGTGACTGTACCAAGGTCGGTTTTGACATGGGGGATAGCAAGCGATTGGATAAGTTGATGAATGTATTGCGCCGTATCGAGTGCTGTTTGCTGATCTGTATTGGGGAGTAAAATGACAAATTCTTCACCGCCATAGCGTGCAACCAATTCACCCGCCCGACGACCTGACTGAGATAACCCCTTAGCCAGTAGTTTAAGGCAGTCATCTCCAGCGAGATGACCATAGTGGTCATTAAACAATTTAAAGTGGTCAATATCGAGCATGATTAGCGCGAGTGGTGCACTGCTGCGTTGTCCGCGGCTCCATTCCATTTGCAGTATATGGTCAAAGAGCCTACGGTTACCAATATTGGTTAAGCCGTCTGTGTTACTCAGTTTTTCTAATCGACTGTTTGCTTCTGCCAATTCACGGGTGCGCGCTTCAATCATAGACTCAAGTTCGCGATTCCTTTCTTCTAGGCTCGTCATGGGGTAGATCTCCCCGTTATTGGCTAAACCATATGGTATAGATATGCCGCTATGGGCAATTTTCCAATCCTTGTTTTCTTGATGAAAAATGAGCACTAACCTTGCGGTTTCTTGGCAGAGTATTGATTCAGGGATCGGCAAATGTATATGGAAAAAAGCGGTAACAACAAGGATATCCTCTGCAAGATCCTGCAATGATAAATCTAGCATTTCGATGTGGATCCGCTCTGGTACTTGTGCAAAGTCTTGGCGAGTAATTCGTATCCACTCTTCTTTATTCGTGATCAGAACATCACTACTGCCCGCATAACCACTAAAATTATCGCTAAAACGCGTCGTGAGCTTGTCATTCCGTGAGGAGTACATCTCAATATATTCGTCAAAAAGTGATTGCATAAGTTGCAGGCGTCTCTGTCGCATAGACTCACTCCAAATGAGAGGATATAACGTGTTTTCGATACCCTTATAGAATAAGTATTGACGATAAAATGGTTCTGCAGTCTGATTAAAATCAATATAGTTTTGTAAAAACTAAACTAGGAGCTCAGATAGTGATCTTGCGCATTTGTTATGGTGTTTTTTAGATCTATTGTGTTGTCTTTTCGCGAAAGTAACCTAGTTTTATTCCTTAAGTTCAGGCTTTTTTGTCATGATGCTCGTTTATTCTCCCCATTTATCGAGAGTATGGACGGTATCACTAATCATAAAAACAGATTAATACAAACTGTTAAAGTCGCTTTAGGGGGTGGCAGAAAGTGATTAGTCTAGATTACACAAAAATGATTCAGGCTATACGCCCTTCGTTCGTCATCAATAAAGGAAGATCTCATGGATAAGACTCACAGCTCTCAAGGTAAATGCCCAGTAATGCATGGTGGTAATACCTCCGTCACAACCAATAATATGGACTGGTGGCCTAAGGCATTAAATCTCGATATTTTGCATCAGCACGACAAAAAAACGGATCCAATGGATCCTACTTTTAATTACAGCGAAGCATTTAAAACGCTCGATCTTGCGGCGGTAAAACAAGATTTACATGCCTTAATGACAGATAGCCAAGACTGGTGGCCAGCGGACTGGGGACACTACGGCGGATTAATGATCCGTATGGCGCGGCATTCTGCGGGTACTTACCGTATTGCCGATGGCCGTGGTGGTGCAGGTACGGGTAATCAAAGGTTTGCTCCACTTAATAGCTGGCCCGATAACGCTAACCTCGACAAGGCTCGCCGTTTACTTTGGCCGATCAAGAAGAAATACGGCAATAAGCTGTCTTGGGCTGATTTGATCATACTTGCAGGTAATGTTGCCTATGAGTCTATGGGTTTGAAAACATATGGTTTTGCAGGTGGCCGTGCCGATATTTGGCATCCAGAGAAAGACATTTACTGGGGCTCAGAAAAACAATGGCTTGCACCGAGCGATAATCCCAACAGCCGTTATTCTGGGGAGCGCGATCTCGAAAATCCATTGGCCGCCGTGATGATGGGGCTAATTTATGTGAATCCTGAAGGCGTAGATGGTAATCCTGATCCTCTTCGAACCGCACAAGATATAAGAATAACCTTCGCTCGTATGGCGATGGATGATGAAGAAACGGTTGCCCTGACCGCGGGCGGACATACTGTGGGTAAATGCCATGGTAATGGTAAGGCGCAGAATCTTGGTCCCGAGCCCGAGGCTGAGGATGTTGAAGCCCAAGGTTTAGGTTGGCTTAATAAGCACGGTCGAGGCGTTGGCCGTAATACTGTCACTAGCGGTATTGAAGGGGCTTGGACCACCCATCCGACCCAATGGGACAACGGCTATTTCTCATTGTTACTTGGTTATGATTGGGAACTGAAAAAGAGCCCTGCAGGTGCGTGGCAATGGGAACCCATTAATATCAAAGAAGAAGATAAACCTGTCGATGTTGAAGATCCGACGATTCGCCACAATCCAATAATGACAGATGCCGACATGGCGATGAAAATGGATCCTGAATATCGGAAAATTTCTGAGAAGTTCTATAAAGATCCTGCTTATTTCTCTGAAGTCTTTGCCCGTGCTTGGTTCAAATTGACCCACCGCGATTTAGGTCCTAAAAGCCGTTATCTCGGCCCAGAAGTGCCTGCAGAAGATTTAATTTGGCAGGACCCGATTCCACAGGTGGATTACCGCCTCTCTGATGATGACATTACCGCATTAAAAGCGAAAATTTTGGCATCAGGATTGAGTATTGCTGAGCTTGTAACAACCGCTTGGGATAGCGCACGCACTTTCCGCGGCTCTGATTATCGCGGTGGTGCCAATGGTGCCCGCATTCGTCTCGCACCACAAAAGGATTGGGAAGGTAATGAACCCGTCCGTTTGCAAAAAGTACTCAAAGTGCTAACCGATATTCAGACTGGTTTGAGTCAAAAAGTCAGTATTGCCGACTTAATTGTATTGGGTGGAACCGCAGCCGTAGAAAAAGCGGCCCAAGATGCAGGGGTGAATATTCGAGTACCATTCGCTTCTGGCCGTGGTGATGCTTCACAGGAGATGACGGATATAGAATCATTTGCCGTGCTTGAGCCCTTACACGATGCCTATCGCAACTGGCAGAAAAAGGATTATGTTGTTCAACCTGAAGAACTTATGTTAGATCGCACTCAGCTTATGGGACTCACAGCCCACGAAATGACAGTGTTGATTGGTGGCATGAGGGTATTAGGTGCCAACTATGCAGGTAGCGCGCATGGTGTGTTTACGGATCGTGTGGGTGTACTCAGTAATGACTTTTTTGTTAATTTGACTGACATGTCTTACAACTGGAAACCTGCTGGCAATAATCTGTACCAGATTATTGAGCGTAAAACCGGAACAGTGAAATGGACTGCTACCCGAGTCGATCTTGTATTTGGTTCTAATTCGGTGCTGAGATCCTACGCTGAAATTTATGCTCAAGACGATGCCAAAGAGAAGTTTGTGCATGACTTTGTGAATGCATGGACCAAGGTGATGAATGCCGACAGATTTGACCTCGCCTAATGGCTGAGTATTGAGATAAAACAAACAAGGTGCAGTTGAGCTGCACCTTGTTTTTTATGTCAAACTTAGCTTAATGCCCGACTCTATCTATGACTTTAATAAGTTCCATCCGAATATTATCTGGAGTTTGGCTATGCCAAAAACCGCCTAAATAGGCCCCAAGTGGTAATGCAAATAATGCCAGTAGTACCAGTGCGAGTAATCCTTTATGGCCCAATCGGTGGCCAGATTTGAGACTCAAGCCAAGCGCCGCTGATTTAGGGCAGGCGGCAACGCAGCGCATACAGGCCTGACACTCATCACTGCGAACCGTAGTTTTAGTGTGCACTATGATATTTGCAGGGCAGGCGCGGGTACATTTATCACATTTCATTCCTTTGGCGTCGATCAAGCAGTGCTGAGTATCTCGGCGGATTTTAAGTGGGCTTGCAAAGCTTAAAATCCCAAGCATGGCACCATAGGGGCACAAATAACGGCAGAATCCCTGACGACGCCATGCGGCTAACGCGAGGATCAATCCAAAGCATAACAGGGTGACAAGTCCTGGCGTGATAAAAAACAGTGCCATCTTTAAGTCGGCGATTTTATGGTAATTCCCTTCAAGATAGTAGGGTATAGTTTGGGCTGGCATGCCGATCACGATATAGCAGAGTGCGAACAATAAGAGATACTTGAGCATTCGCAGTGGCCAATCGAGCCAAGCGGGTGGGGCTAATTCCGCTTTAATAAAGCGTTTTCTAAATGCATAGAGATATTCCCCTGCTAAACCTAATGGGCAAGCCCATCCACAAAATGCTCGCTTGCAGAGCAAACCCGTGACTAAGACTGCAGCCAACATAACCGCCGCCGCAGGATGGGTTTGATCCCACAAATTGAGACTAATAATGGCCTTAAGCTCAATGCCACCCGCTATGGGTAAGAAAGCATCCACCACATCGGGACGCATTAGCCAAGGTGTTATGCCTTGTTTCAGTAATATCGTGTTAATGGTGTATTGGATAGCTACCAAAAGTAAGGACAGTGCTAAAAGATGCTGAGTACCTTCACGCAAGGTATTGATTTTAATTTCTTGCTTTAAGGAGTCTGGTGCAAATTTGTTAACGGCAAAAGCCGCAGGTAATGCAATCAGTAAACCTAGAGCTAAGGGCCAATATAGGCTAATGGCGACGGCAGCTAAACTACACAAGAGGGTGGCGATAGCTCCCCACTTTTGGCCGCTCCAATAACTAAGAGAAGCGAGATACATCAATGCCAACATCAACGTGAGTGATTCGATAAAAGTCATAGTGATGAATACAGCGAATAAGTTACAAGTACAAACTATGAGGGGTGGATGGAAGATAAGTTTTTGAGTACTAAACGAAATTGTGCAGCAGATCCAAAATTTACGCCATCAACCCACTAAAGCGCGTGATAGCTCACAAAGCTATGCATTTTAGGGTTGCACAAAAGAAACATGAGTTGCAGGGGGGGAGAAAAGCTAATTTATTTGCTAGAGGCTAGAGGCTAGAGGCTAGAGGCTAGAGGCTAGAGGCTAGAGGCTAGAGGCTAGAGGCTAGAGTGTTACTCATTGTTTTGATTATTTACCAATCCATTTTTGCCCTTAAATGGATCAGTCTAAGCCGTTAGTTTTGGTTTGAAACTAACAGCTTGGATTCAACATTGATTTATTAACTTATTGATTTTTTGCTTTATTATAGCTGTTCGATTTGTTTGTCTTTTGAATTAAGACTGACGTTATTAGTCTTTTCAGTGGTTATACTATTGCGAAGTGAACTTAGTCAGCCTTAAATTTCGCCGCATCGATAATAGCCCATAGGTGAAAGATTGCCCCTATAACGGCGGGTACGATTAGCCACCACAGGGCGTAACCTACAACGGTAATCACAAAAAATAGCAGTGCAGCTATTATTCTGCCCTGTAGCAGTTGGCCTAATCCGGGGAAAAACAGACTAGCGATGGCAGCGATAACATTACCAGCGGATCCTTGTTGAGACATCAATTCACTCCTTAGACTTGTAAATTAAGTGTTTATTGTACGAAGATAACGAGTCTATACCAACAGAATCAAGAGAAACCCGTGACTAAGAAGATAGAAGTAGCACAAATTCGAGTCTTATTCCTTGGGATCTGGCGCTTTTTACAGCATTTAAGGCTGCGCTTAGTGGAAGATCAAATCAATATTCGGGCGGGACATTTAGCCTATGTCACTTTGCTATCACTTGTTCCTTTGGTGGCGGTGACTATGTCTATGCTATCGGCCTTCCCTGTATTTAAGGGAATACGTGGACAGATTGAAGCCTTTGTTTATGAGAACTTTCTCCCCGCTGCTGGCGATACAGTGCAAATCTATATCAATGAATTTGTAGGAAATGCTTCTAAGGGCACCGCAGTCGGTATTGCGGCACTTGTTGTGGTGGCGATTATGCTGATTTCCGCTATCGATAAGTCGCTTAATAATATCTGGCGCACTAAAGAGAAGCGTTCTGTGGTGGTGGCTTTTTCAATGTACTGGATGGTGATCACGCTTGGCCCTGTTTTGGTTGGTGCAAGTTTGGTGGCGACCTCCTATGTTGTTTCGTTAAAACTGTTTGAAGATGAGACTTTTTCTGGTGTTGTCCCTCTGTTTATTGAGCGTTTACCTATGCTGTTTTCTGTCGCAGCATTTCTGTTGTTATACATGGTCGTACCCAATCAAAAGGTGAAGTTTTTACATGCATTATTAGGGGCACTAGTCGCAGCGCTGCTGTTTGAGTTAGGGAAAAAAGCTTTTGCTTTGTATGTCACTCAGTTCCCAAGTTATGAGGCTATTTATGGTGCCTTAGCAACGATTCCTATCTTATTTGTGTGGGTGTATCTGTCATGGATGATTGTATTACTGGGGGCAGAAATTACCGCGGCTATGCCCGAGTATCTCGATTATGAATCGAGTTTCGATAAGGACGAAGCGAGTACGAAAACTTAAGTTTTTGCCGATTAATTGCGGTAATAGGTTTTATGTTGGCAGTATAACCATATAAATATAAAGGAAAAGTTGTGATAGCGTTAATTCAAAGAGTGAGCCGTGCCAGCGTGGTGGTCGATAACCAAACCCTAGGTTCAATTGATAAAGGCTTGTTAGTCTTGCTCGGGGTTGAGCGGGAAGATAACCGCGAAAAAATGGAAAAATTAGCCACTAAGGTGATGAGTTATCGCGTGTTTTCCGATGAAAATGGCAAGATGAATCTCAATTTAGAACAAGTAGGTGGATCTTTATTAGTCGTGTCACAATTTACCTTGGCCGCCGATACAGGCAGAGGCTTGAGGCCGAGTTTTTCTGGGGCAGGTACGCCAGATCAGGCATTGACATTGTATGAAGAGTTTGTTGCTTTTTGCCGCGATAAGGGTGTTACTACAGAAACCGGACAGTTCGGTGCCGATATGCAAGTGTCCTTAGTCAATGATGGCCCAGTGACCTTTAATCTGCAGGTGTAACTTCTATCGAGATGTTTATCTTGGGGCCCGGTGATTGAGTATTAGACATAATCAATGTCGCTTGTACCAAGAGGGAGTATTAAGGGAAATGCGCATGGATCAATTACTCATCAAATTACGCCAGACTTGGCACAGTACGATCCCCGTTAGCGAGTTTATGCAGATTGTGCCACTCGATTACAGTGAGGGAGAGTTTCGAGTCACAGCGCCGATAACGCCCAATATTAATCTGCATCAGACCATGTTTGCGGGCAGCATTTATACACTGATGACCTTAACAGGCTGGGGGGCCGTGTGGCTTAATCAACAGTTGATAGGCGTGGCGGGTGATATTGTGCTCGCTGATGCCCATATGCGTTATCTCGCACCTGTGAGTTCACAACCTGTTGCACGCGTGGTATGGCAGGATGCCAATTTAGCTGGATTATCTGCAGGACGAAAAGCTAAAGTCCGACTTGTGGTTGAACTTTACTGTGGTGAGCAACGATGCGCTGAATTTACGGGCCTCTATATTAGCATTCCAAATATTACTAAATAGTTGTCATTGTTTGCTTTTTGTGGGCTTTCATCGTTGATGTTGTTTTAATCTTGCAATAGAATCTTTGGCTTAATGCAACTTAGATTGCATCCTCCATAGTCTGTACGGTTCGTTTACGCTGTATAGTGCTATTTGCATTGATATTAAGGATAACCGATGCGATTTCTCTCCAGTGTGCTTATTGTTCTGTTCTGTTTTCATCTTAGTGGCTGCGCGAATACCAAATTAAATGCAAATAAATTGCCTAAGGGTGTGGTACTGAATAAGTCCATTACGCTCCCTGTGGATGTGAGTGTTGCCTATTATTTGCCCCATTCGCAGTTAAATAACCGTTTTTATTTAGAGAAATGGAATATTTGGGTCGACCCAGGAAAATCACTCAGTGATGGTGTGAAGGATGGTTTTGGTGCTTATTTTTCAAATGCTAAGCTGTTAGACCGCACGCAAGCTAATCAATATGGGTTATTGATCGATATCGATCCCGAGTGGAAATTTGAATCGGGCAAAGCAGAAATGATCATGAGTTATCGGGTATTTAATGGTTCCGATAAGCCTATTCGAGAGGGACAAAAATCCTTTAAGACAGATATTGGTTATCTTGGGGATGGTTTAGGGCTTTATAACGCATCATTGCGAGCGACTCAGTTAGTGATTGTCGACGTGCTAAATGCGTTAACGCCTTCTGCAAGTAACTACCCTGCACAGTATGCAATGAAAGATGTATCGGCGAATTTACTTGCAAATATGAAAAAACCAGTCAGTACCGGGACGGGGTTTTATATTAATCCGCAGGGACAAATTGTTACTGCGGCCCATGTACTCAAAAATTGCATGGTGACACAGGTGAATGTTGGCGATAAATCCTTTAATGCAATCGTAGAGGCTAGCTCGACCCTATTAGATTTAGCTGTTGTCAGTACGGGCACACCAGTGGAGCAATACTTGCCATTGCGTAAAGGTACAGAGATTTTTCTTGGTGAGGCCATTACCAATGTTGGTTATCCCTTACAGGGATTATTGGCGGCTTCACCTAATTTAACGCGAGGCAATATTAGTTCGCGCGAGGCATTAAAAGGCGCGGTTGGACAGTTCCAGTTTTCGGCACCGATCCAACCTGGTTCTAGTGGCGGCCCAGTGGTCTCTGACGGCGGGGAGTTATTAGGTATCACCGTCAGTACGTTAAATGTGACGAGTCTGCGTGAATCGGGCGCGCTACCGCAGAATGTTAACTTTGCCCTCGATGCGAAATATGCTGCCCGCTTTTTAGATAAACACCACATTAGTTATCAGTCGGTAGAGCCCAATATGAAGGGTGATATTCGAACGGCAAATGCGGCTGCGCTTGGTGCTGTAGTACAACTAAATTGCTATCAATAAGGATGTTTCCAATGCCATTTATGCTTCGTATTTTAATGCTGGGTTTGTTGCTAATCAGCCCATTCGTTAAGGCGCAAACAACGGTACTTCCACCAGTGTTTTTTATCAGTACCATTGATTCAACAGACTTTTATAACAAACTCAAGGGCACACCTTTATTTGAAAAAATGGATAAAGAGAATATCGGTAATCCACTAAAGCTCATTGTGACTTATAACATGGAACCTACAGCAGGGGGAGAGGCCGCGGGATTGACCTCGGCTATTTTAGCGGGTGGTTCCCTAGGGCTGTTGCCTATGGTGACCAATAATGATTTGGTGCTGACCTATGAGTTTAGGGTCCACAATGAGGTGGTTGCCAGTGTCAGTTATCGTGAGAATTTCACCAAGGCTCACAATATGTATTCTAACGAGGGATTGTATAGCCTTGATAAAGATAGTTTGGCCTGGGCGATGACAACTACGGATAAGTTTATTGAAGATATTCAAAAAGTCCCTGAATTATCCCATCTCATTAACGAGTACAACTATTATTTTGTTCAATAGTTTTGAGCGATTGATTTTCAAATGTCAAAGGCTAGCTGTGCTAGCCTTTGGTGTAACCTTTCTAAAAAATCGAAGCTAATCTCAGATTTTATCCGCTTTATTTCTTTTTTATGAGCTAATACACTAGCGTCATAGAGTTGAGATATTCCATCTGACTCTGAGTCATTTACCTATTTTCGGAGCAGATTATGTCTAAAGTCTTAATTTTAAAATCAAGCATTCTTGGCGGTTATTCACAATCTGCCGTGTTAATTGACCACTTAGCGAGCCACTGGGAAAACCAAGGCGCCGCTATTACAGTACGTGATTTAGGCGGTAAAGACGTACTGCCTATGGTAGACGGTGAAATCGCTTCTGGGTTACGCGGTGGTGCAGAATTATCGGCACGTCAGCAAGAAATGCTCGCCTTATCAGATACCTTAGTCGCTGAATTAAAAGCGAACGACACTATCGTTATCGCGGCACCTATGTATAACTTTACCATTCCAGCCCAACTTAAAAACTGGATCGATTTTATTGCCCGCGCCGGTGTGACTTTTACTTACACTGAAACCGGTTCAAAAGGATTAGTGGAAGGTAAACGCGCCGTGTTGGTGACGACTCGTGGCGGCGCCCACAAAGATGGCCCAACCGATCACGTTGTACCTTACTTGAAAACGGTTTTAGCTTTTATAGGTATCACCAATGTTGAAGTGGTTTACGCCGAAGCACTGAATATGGGGCCAGAAGCACACGATAAAGGCATGAGCGAAGCCAAACACAGTATTGATTTGTTAACTGCTTAATAGTCAAATAAATTTAATAAAATGCCAGCTTATATAAGCTGGCATTTTTGTTTGAGCAGTGCCAATAACCTATCTCACTTCGGTTGCACCCTTGGTTTACCGCAGACGCTATTCTGGGGTAATTAGCTCGAGGTTACTAGATACTACCTCGTTGGTAGTGAATGATGTCGTGGAATACCACGGCTTGCTCGTTTAGATTGCGATAGCCATGGGGTTTGTCGGCCGAAAATCGTACTGCTTCACCTTGCTTAAGTGTTTGCCACTCGCCATCGACTAGCACTTCCATAGTGCCGCTCAAGACAATGACATGCTCAGTGACACCCGTTTCATGGGGCTCAGAAAGGCGCTCATAGTTTGGCAGCAGCGTGAGTTCAAACATCTCGAAACCGAAGCGCTCTTCAAAGGGGAAGAGTGAGGCGACTAGCATACCGTCGGTAGCGGGTTGTTGGCGTAACTCGTCGGGCTTACGGAATACTGCGCCTTGGCTCTGGGGTGTGGGTTCGAGAAAGGTCGACAGCGAGATATTGAATCCACTGGCTATTTTCCACAGAGTCGCAATGGTTGGGCTTGATTCACCGCGCTCGATTTGTCCTATCATGGCCTTACTAACGCCCGTCTCTTGGGCGGCTTTATCTAAACTCCATCCCTTTTGGTTGCGAAGTGCTTTAAGCGTGGTGGCGAGATAGCTGTTTATCGTCTGCACAATGGCCCCATCATTTTTATGAAAATTTAGTTTGTACGTTATAACGCACTGATGCTATCTTGTCCATCTCGTGCGTTATAGCGCACAAAGGCTATCTTGTTCATTTTATAAGTTATAGCGCACAACGTGGTGGCGACAGCAATTGCAGAAAAAGGGAGTGGGTATGTGGCGAGATGCAGGAAGTTTGTCAAAAATATCAGCGGGTTTTATTGCGGTATTAGTGGGTTATAGCAGCTCGGCTGTGATCATCTTTCAAGCGGCGGAAGCTGTGGGGGCGACACCAGCACAGATCAGTTCATGGCTGTGGGCTTTAGGTGTGGGCATGGGTGTGACCAGCATAGGGTTATCGCTTTACTACAAGAATCCTATTCTAACGGCTTGGTCTACACCGGGCGCAGCGCTAATGGTGACTAGCCTTGCGGGATTGAGCGTCAACCAAGCCATAGGCGCTTTTCTGGTGAGTTCAATTCTAATCACCCTTTGCGGTGTTGCGGGCTGGATGGATAAACTTATTCGTATCATGCCGCAGTCGGTGGCTTCCGCCATGTTAGCGGGGATCCTGCTGCAATTTGGCCTAGGGCTATTTCAGGCGATGCAAACCCAGTTGAGTCTAATTTTGATCATGCTGTTGGTGTTTGTAGTCGTTAAGCCTTTTGCGCCGCGCTACATCATCTTGCTGACCTTGTTGGTGGGCATAGGCATGAGTTTTCAATTAGATTTGCTCAAGCTAGATGCCGTTCAGTTGCAACTGGCGATGCCAGTGTGGACGACACCTGAGTTTTCGCTGGCGAGTGTAATTGGCGTAGCATTACCGCTGTTTGTGGTGACTATGGCATCGCAAAATATGCCGGGCGTTGCTGCGCTGCACGGTAATGGCTACAGGCCGCCTATTTCGCCTTTGATCACGAGCACAGGCTTAATCGGGGTTATTCTCGCGCCCTTTGGCGGTTTTGCCTTTAACTTATCCGCCATCACAGCGGCCATCTGCATGGGTAAAGAGGCCGATCCAAATCCGGCTACCCGCTACTGGGCGGCGGTATGGGGCGGGGTGTTTTACTTTATCACTGGGTTATTGGGTGCCACTGTGGTTGGACTGTTTTCCGCTTTCCCGAAGGAATTAGTACTGGCCATCGCCGGATTAGCCCTGCTCGGCACTATTGCCAATAGTCTGACCGCTGCATTAGCTAAAACGGAAGATCGCGAAGTAGCAATTATCACTTTCTTGGTCACTGCATCGGGTTTTAGTGTGCTGGGCATCGGCAGCGCATTTTGGGGGTTGTTACTTGGGTTTATTATCCATTGGTGGAACGGGCACAGAACTGCATCAGTAGTTAAGCGAGCGAATACTTAACTGCAGCAAAGCGCCTTAGAGATGAATTTCAAAGACTAAGGCGCATGTGTTTTAGATTCTCTTCGTCATAAACACACTATTGGGATCGAGTCGATAATCGGCAAAGGGGCCGCAGATTTCAAAACCAAATTTGCAGTAGAGCAAGCGAGCGGGGTTAAAGAAGTCCATCGAACCTGTCTCTAGACTCAGACGTTTGACGCCAGCGCTTTTGGCATCGTTAATCAAGTGCTGCAATATCTTAGACGCTATACCTTGCTGCTTATAGGGCGCGGCGGTGCGCATGGATTTGATCTCGGCGTGCTCGGTATCTAACCATTTTAGTGCACCACAGCCCGCTAAATTGTTGCCATCCCAGAGGGTCCAAAAGCGAATATTGGGCTGACGCAGGCCATCAAGATCTAATGCGTGAACGCTTTCAGGCGGTGAGGTTGCCTGCATATCGTTGAGGTGTTCCTGCAGTAATGCCGCTATCTCTGGCCCTTTAAGGTCATCTAAGGTGATTTTCATGGCTCTTATTGTGGATTTCATGGCAGATCGGGTGCTCCCTATTATTGTGGCTTATCCATAATGGCGTCATCGCTTTGTTATCTGTTTGCCAATGCGCCGTGGTGGATAAGCAAATCTTAAGCCATAAAACTAGATGAGGAGATACATAAATTCTTATATCAACTGCGTAAATGCCCCAAAGCAAGATAACTGAGTTGCGTGGCATTCATTGCCATTGTTTCCCCAGTGACACGCCATAAACTCATCCCTGAGGGCTCTACTAAAACATCCATGTTTTAGAAGGTCACTGGTGCAACAATGACAATCCTAACTGACCCTTCAGCTGTTTTTCAGCTAAAAATTTATAGCCCTAAAGCTTGCTGCGTCACCAGTGAATTAATCTGTGAGTGTTCTTAGATTTTGAATGATAAAGCTGAAACGATATCAAGTGATTACCCTCTAAACTGTATAAAAAACAGCTACCCCAAAAAAGCAAATTCCTATAGCATCATTTATACCAATTAACATGGGCGTGGTAGTGGCTAAGTCAAATAAGCGATTTATACCCGACAAACAGCGCAGTGCATAAATATTAAGACGTTATGTGAATTTTTGGAAAGGAGTTCGTGTGAGCAAATTAATTATCTTTATAATAGCTTTAGTATTTTTCACCTCTCGCCCGCCAACTGATGATTTTGATTACGATGCTTTCGTTAAAGCTTATCACCACGCGCAGATAATGACTCAGCAACCGAATGCAACAAAGGACGATCTTGAGCGCTATTTATCCTTATCTTACCGATGACGTTGGCAACCAACATTTTCCAAATGCGCCTGACGATTCTCGTGAACCTAATGGTAAAGACATGATGCGTAAAGGGATGAGCCGCTACTTTGGTGTTCATACAGAATACAAAGCAGAAATCATCGACTATCAGTATGGTTACAATGTAGTTTCTATTAAGCACAAGTTTTAAGCGAAGGGGCAGCGGTCAGATGGTTCGGATTTTAGCTATAGCGAAGTAGCTCTGGATGTTCTTGAACTTGAAAACGGCAAAGTCTCTGTGAGCCGTCGGTACAGTGAATAATTCACGTAATAAGCAAATCTTATCGCCAGCAAAAAGCGATGGCTGCGACCTCAACCCACTGTGCGACTTTCCGCGCTAAATTTGAGCGTTATAGGGTTAATTGAAGATTAGGAGTGCATTTGATGGAAAGAGGCGTCGTTGCGTCACCAGCACTAATTGATATTACTTTGAGTGGCTTTACTATGAAGCGCTCAATTTCAAAAGAGGAAATTCGATACTACAGTTTGTATTGGGATAAGGTCGTGATACCCGGCAGTAACCTAGTGTATGTGGGAGTTCCTGAAGAAGATATTCTTATCCAAACTGGTGTTATAGAACGGCCCCTGGTAGGTTTCTCTGGTACATGGAGTGGATCTGATTTAGGCCATTCATTCGCTCTTGCTCAGGCAAAAGTTGCGGAAGATTTACTAGCATCAAATCGCGAAGTTGATTGGGTTTTACATCAAATGGGCTCATCGCTTGTGTTACCAAGTAAATTCCAGATGCAGCAACCGAATTTACGATTTGATTTGGTTAATGCTTTGCCAGTTCCATCTGGAGATATACCTATAGAAGATGTCTTAGAATTCAAAAATAGAAGGCGAGACCAACTAAATGTATTGCATAAATCATTAGATGACCTTTATACCCAGATAATTAATTCTCCTGATCCAGACTTTGCCTCAACTAGAGTTGTTGCTGATCTTAAAACCGCAATATCAGAATTGAATCAAGTATCAAACGAACGTTGGAAAATGACTCGTAAATACGACTTTTCAGCACAGCTTAACTTAGACGGTGGAAAAATAGCTCAAGGTGTGGCAGCAGGTGCTGTGTTTGACTTCTTTTCCAACCCAACAGACTTACCTCTTGGGGCTATAGCAGGTGGACTAGTTTCATTAATAAAGTTGCAAGCTAAAGTCTCCACAATTTTTGAACCAGCTAAGAGTCAGTCTTCGTTAGGTTACTTAGCGTTAGCGCATAAAGAGAAGGTGCTCCCCGCCCTATAACAAGACTTCTATTGTTCGTTTTTCCAAAATGGTTGGTGAAGCAGGCCATCGTTAAATGTTAGTTCTAGTCTTTTGAACTTAGAGGCTACGCAGATGCTAGAAAGGCTGGCCATGGTGATTGGTGAGACGACCGTCCGCCCCATGGACGGGGCGGTCGAGCATCCAGGGATGGACTCGCTGCGTGTCGTCGAGTCAGTACCATGGTTGGCCTCACTCCTACTTTTTATATCTGCTCTATGAAAGGGGTGAGACTATTTCAGATGATTTTGTGGTAGTTGTGGCTGGCCTAACATGGCAACGATGAGGATGAAGTCGTCTTCTTTTGTGAAGTAGGCGGTGTGTTTAGCAATCGGAAAGTAGAATCCGTTGGGGTAAATATCTTCGCAGCTTCTGCCTAATCCGGGGTTATCGGCTAACATTTGCAAGCCGGATATTAGGCTTTCTTTGTATTTGTGCCACTGCGACTCAGAAAAGTGTTGAATGGTGTAGTCTTTAATCTTTAGTAAGTGAGTTTGAGCTAACTTACTCAGTTTATAGCGTTTATTTTTCATGTAAGTTGCTACAGGGCGTTAAGAAAATCTTCACCATCAACAATATTACCTTTCGCTAAGTCTTCTTTGGCTGCGTTGAAACAGTGCTTCAGATAGTCGGCTTTCATCGCCTCAAGCTGTTCGTAATCGTGGATAGACATCACAACAACCGCATCTTTACTGTTTTTGCTGATCTTGATGGGTTCACGTTGAGCGTTTAGCAGTAACTCACCGAAATTTCGTTTGGCGTCATTGGCTGTTAATGTTTGCACGAATAAGCCCTCTTATTTGGAAATACAGTGGCAGTATAGTGTATTGTGCGAAACGGTCAAAACGATTAAATCGTGCGATTTAAGCTCAACGCAAATGAGAAGCCAATTTAACAAATCACCATTCATGGCAAATTGCACTAGCCTTTTAAACCTACAGATGACACAAGTACTCGAAAGGCAAACCATGGTGATTGGCGAGACGGCCGTCAGCCCCATTTGCAGCGCGTCGGTGAGTCAATGCCATGGCAAGCCTGTATGAGTGGGTACCAGCAAACGCTACAATCCAAACCGTTGAAGTGATAGATCACTCAGTACTATTTCCAACACTTTCTTCATATCAATGTGATGGAATGAGTTCTCTAAGCCACCCACTGTTAATTTTTACTTCCTCATATTCAAAACTATCCAAACGAATATAAAAATGGCCGAGGATAAGCTCGGCCATGATTTGTTCGATTAAGCGTAAAACGGGTAGGTTTAGTAGTACTTCTTCAAATAACTCTCGGCGTAGTTTTTGAGTTTTTTGTTTGAGCTCGTGGCTGCCATATTTTCAATCACATCGCGGTAAGCGGTATTCCCTGAACTAGCTAGTGCTTTTGCCATGTTGGCATAGGTATCGATGGCGAGTTTATCATCGGCCATTAAGCGTGGTGTTTTCAATTCGTTACTGAGTACGGCTAGGATAAAATCATCGTACTGGCGGTCATCCATGATGCGTTTAGCCGCGAGACGCATTAATTCTAAATCATCGCTGCGTAGGGCATTGGCAAAGGCATTATTTTGCTGACTTTGATCGGCAGTATATTGGCTTTTATCCGCAAGAATCGCATTCCATTTTTTATATATCGTTATGTTTTCTAAAGCTTGACCTGCGTATTTTTTGAGTTTTTTAGGATAATCACCATTAACAATCTTGTTGATGGTTTCGCTGTACTTATCATTGCCTGAATAAGCTAAGCCTTTGACTAACCAAGCACTGTAGTCAATGGCATTTTTTTCAGTGGCTTGGGGCAAAGATGCGAGTAGCTTGGCTTCGAGCGCATCAAAAATGGCAGGATCGGATAAACCAGCGATGGTGAGTGATCCAATGGCTTCTTTTTGCTTGAATTGGTTATCACCCTTAAAGATTTCTTGATAGGTTTCAACCGTATATTCCTGAGCCAATAAAGGCGAGCTTAATAAACTGATGCTAAGCAGCATACCTGCAAACAGTGGTTTCATGGTGATGTCCTTATGTGGTTTTTATATGTCGTTATTGGGCCCAGCGTTTAAAAATCAGCGAGGTATTAATACCGCCAAAGGCGAAATTATTACTCATGACATAATCTGTGTCGATTTGGCGCAGTTTGTTACGGATATAGTCCAAATCGGCGCATTGTGGGTCGATACTTTCAAGATTGAGTGTCGGCGCAAACCAGCCCGCATTCATCATCTCAATACTCACCCAAGCCTCTAACGCGCCGCATGCGCCTAAGGTGTGGCCCGTGTAGCTTTTAAGGGATGAAATCGGCATACCCGCACCAAATACTGCGTGGGTCGCGTGGCTTTCGGCGATGTCACCGCGATCCGTTGCCGTGCCGTGGGCGTTCACATAACCTATGGCGCTAGGCTCAAGCTGCGCATCTTTGAGGGCTAATCTGATAGCGATTTCCATGGTCTGCGCGTTTGGTTGGGTGACGTGTTGGCCATCTGAATTCGTGCCAAAACCGACTAACTCAGCGTAAATCTTGGCACCGCGCGCCTTGGCGTGTTCGAGCTCTTCGAGTACCAGCGTACAAGCACCTTCGCCAATCACTAGGCCATCACGGCTCGCATCGAAGGGGCGTGGCGTGAGTTCGGGAGTGCTGTTTTTAGTGCTGGTGGCAAATAAGGTATCGAACACGACAGCCTCTGTGGGGCAGAGTTCTTCACCGCCGCCCGCCAACATTAAGGTTTGATGACCGTATTTGATGGCTTCATAGGCGTAACCTATGCCTTGGCTCCCCGAGGTACAGGCGCTGCTAGTGGTGTGAATTCGGCCCTTTAAGCCGAAAAATACCCCCACATTCACCGCTGTGGTGTGTGCCATCATGCGGATATAACTTGTGGCGGTAACGCCCGACATATCACCGGTTTTCAACATATCGCCAAAGGCGATGATGGCATCGGTACTGCCAGTGGACGAGCCATAGGCGATACCCATTTCACCCGAGGACACGATAGGATCGTCTAACAATCCCGCATCGATTAATGCAAGCTCGCTGGCGCGGGTCGCCATGATAGAAACCCGACCCATAGAACGAATTTTCTTGCGCGAATAATGGCTTGGCACTTCAAAGTCGCTAATGGGCGCGGCTAAGCGGGTATTGAGGCCATCGTATTTATCCCATTCGCCCATAGTGACAACACAGTTTTTCTGCGCCTTAAGGCTCGCTGCTATCGCCTCCCAATCATGGCCCAGGGCGGTAATGCCGCCAATGCCAGTGACAACCACTCGTTTCCCTAAGCGGGTTTGATTTGTCGGCTCGCTCATTTAGATCATGCCTCCATTGACCGATATCACTTGGCGAGTGATATAGGCGGCATCGTCAGACATTAAAAAGGCGGCTAAGGCGGCGATTTCACTGGGTTTACCCATGCGGCGCATCGGCACTAATTGCTCGACCATATCCTTAGGAATATCGGCCACCATGTCGGTTTCAATCAAGCCGGGAGCGATACAGTTGACGGTGATTTTGCGTTTTGCCAGTTCTAATGACAATGCCTTAGTCGCGCCGATAATACCCGCTTTTGAGGCGCTGTAATTCACTTAGCCACGGTTGCCCGCAATCCCAGAAACAGAGGCTAAGGTAATGATACGCCCGCCCTTGCGGCCCTGTACCATAGGCATCACACAGGGGTGGATGACATTATAAAAGCCGTCTAAGTTAGTGTGGATGACGCTGTCCCACTCGCTTTCTGTCATAGCAGGAAAGGCGGTGTCGCGGTTGATACCAGCATTGAGGATCACGCCATAATAGGCACCATTGGCCTCGATGTCGGCTTCAATGGCGGCTCTGACGGTTGCGCGGTCGGCGACATCAAATTTCAGCAGGCTCGCATTCACTCCAAGCGCGCGAACTTCTGCGGCGGTGGCATCGGCAGCCGTTTGGTTACTGTGGTAATGCAGGGCGATATCGAAACCCGCCACGGCGAGTTTTAGGGCGATGGCTTTACCAATGCCTCGGCTCGAACCGGTAACTAATACTCTGTTATTCATCTGTTTTCTCCACCCCATTTTATCGTTATGTGTCGGTATGGGATTTCATGTATTTATGGTAAAAAGGTCGCTTGTTAAGGCGCTTTAAGGCTTTTTTATCTACATCATTGCTTTAGTGCCCAAGGCTTCTATTTGCCGCGTCTTGATTGCCTGCAAGGTAGGCTTGTGTGTCCTGAGGTTGGAACACATTCACATTGGCTTGGGCCACTAAGCTCTTTTCTAGGTTAGAGCCGGCTTCGGGCAGCAGATAAATTTGGCAATCGAATACCGCTAATCCCGATTCCTCTTGATAGAGGCGGCTGACTTGGGTGCGATAGGTGCGCCCGAGCTCATATTGCTTGGCATACAAGGTTAATTTGCGCGATCCCAATAGAAAACCCACGCGGATTTTATCATTGCGAAGCTTTGCCTCAACCCCAGCAAGGGCGGCAATACTTTGGGCCATATATTCGATACCCACATAATTGGGTACGGCTCGATGTTTGTCATCGAAATAGGGGCTCTTGGCCGTGATAGTGGCTTCGGTCTCTAGGTTATCGCGCCGATAGCCAATGATTTTATCGAGCAAAATCATCGGTGCCCTATGGGGAATAAAATCGGCAATATTCTGTTCGGCAAAGGGTTTGTTGATCTTAAGTAACTGCATGGTACTAGGCCTCGTTACGGCAGAAAATCAGGCTGGCATTACTGCCGCCAAAGGCGAAGGAATTGCTCATCACATAATTAAGCGCGCCCTTAGCGGCGACTTGATGGCGCTCGACCAATGCAATGGGCGGATCCTGTGGATCGACTTGTCCGTCCCATTGATGGGGCGGCAGGGCTTGGCGGTGATTATGTGCTGAAAGTAATAAATAACAGAAGGCGGCTTCAATGGCGCCAGCGGCACCTAAGGTATGGCCGACTAAGGGCTTGGTCGAGCTACAAGGAGGCGTGTTCACGCCAAACACTTCAACCACGGCGCGGCTTTCCATCGCATCATTTTTAGGCGTGGCTGTACCGTGCAAGTTAATGTAACCAATGTCTTTTGCTGCAATGTGTGCATCTTGCAATGCCGCGTGCATGGCAGTGATGGCGCCTGCGCCTTCGGGGTGTGGCGCCGACATATGGTGCGCATCGCTCGACTCGCCAATACCCGCTAGCATGACCTCTGACTCGCCCAAAGTGAGGGTGAATAACGCCGCGCCTTCGCCGATATTGATGCCATCACGGTTGATACTAAAAGGATTGCAGTGGCCTTTCGAGACAGATTCTAAGGCGTGAAAACCATTGACTGTGAGTTGGCATAAACTGTCGACACCGCCGACAATCACCATATCGCAGAGGTTAGCCTGTAATAGGCGTTTAGCGCTGGCAAACACTTTGGCGCTGGATGAGCAGGCGGTTGAAATTGTGTAGCAGGGACCATCGAGCTCAAAATATTGGCGTAAAAAGTCGCTGGTGCTGCCGAGTTCTTGCTGGAAATAGTGGTAATCCGCCGGAAAGTATCCGTGTTGATTGCGGTAGCTCAGCGCGGCTTCACCTTTTGAAATCCCTGACGTGCTCGTGCCTAGCACTACACCAATACGGGCATGACCAAAATCCCGTTTCGCTTGTTCAACTGTGGTCGCAATTTGCAGTGCGGCGCACAGCAGTAATTGGTTGTTACGGCAATCGAACTGAATGAGTTTTTCGGGAATGGTTGGTAGCGCTGCCGTCACGGGGGCAACTAAGGTTGGGTGCTCGAACAGGAGAGTGTCACTGCGCAGCATCGCACTGGTATCACCGGCGATCAGGCGGTCTAAAACCTGCTGGGGATCTTGCCCTAGCGGGGTACACAATCCAATCTGTGTAATAGCTACTCTGTTCATCATTGTGTGTCTTTTTACCATGGCACAGTTAAGTGCGGATGCTAACAGATTAAATAGGTTCGATTTCTAGCTCAAATTTAGCTTGTGGCATAGTTAAGCTGATGTGGGCTTGCCAAAGAGCATCGCCGATATTTTGTTGATAACGGATTTGCACCACATGGGTTTGCTGGCCGCTTTTACTGATCAAGGTATCTTGGCTATAGATCTGGCGACAAGGGATTGTATTCACTCGGGTGCCTACAAGTGCATCGCCCTGATTTCCCCCAACCGTATCGCAAAGGCCTGTGACTAAATGACCACCTTCTAAATGGGCGCGAATACTCTGCTCAGGCCAATAGATCAGTTGCATCATCGCCATAAAATACTCAGCTTTAAAATTGTCCCCTAGCAGCACGCTTTGTTCACTGCTGAGTGTATTACCATCATAAACTAAGGTAAACAAAGCCTGTCCGAGTGGCGCTAAGCCAACGAGCGTCATGCGCTCATTCTCTAACTCTAATTGAGTGAGCAGTTCGTGGGACTTATCACCCACTTTAATGCTGACCTTTTGGCTAAAGGATTGGGGCGAAGTTAGCTTAACTTTGCTGTCGGTTTGCGGGCTGCTAATGTCGACGGGTTTGGCCGTCGGCTTAGTCAGAGGCTTATCGGCTGCGGGGGCAAAATCATGGGGCAGTGGCGCCAAGCAATAACGCATGTCTTTAGCGAGGCCGACACAGGTTTGCCTGAACAGCAGTTCGCTACATCCAGTCAGCCCTAGACTGATGATCAGTAGCGCGGGGAACACTCGCCATTTCGCGTTAAAGTTGAGCGACATGCGGTTACGCCTCTGCAAATTCAGGAATGGCAACTTGGTTTTGGCACAATTCGACCACCATATTCAGGCGGCGCTCCGAGTCTTTAACGAAGGGATTATTGAGGTCCCAAGCGTAGCCCGCCAGAATCGAGCAAATCATTTGCTTGATGCGTGGATTCGGTTCTTCATAGAAGATCACATCCTGAAAGCGGCCATCATACCAAGCTTGCACATAGGTGCGGAAGGTATTCACCCCCTGCATTAAAGGCGCTGAGTAATCGGCTTGCCAGTCAACCGTTTCACCATTGAGTTGTTTAGTCACACATTTTGCTGCCATCGATGCCGATTGCATGGCGATAGTGACGCCGGAGGAAAATACCGGATCAAGGAACTCGCCGGCATTACCCAGTAGGGCGAACTTGTCGGTCGCAAGCCGTGACACATTGGCGGAATAGCCCTTGAGTGTGGCGCATTCTTGCACCACCTTAGCGTTTGCCAGTAGGGCTTTTAGTCCTGGTTCTTCATTGACTATGTTCATCAATTGTTGCTCAAGCGAACCTTGTAAACGCGCAAGTAATTGCGGTTCGGCAACCACGCCGAGTGAGCAACGGCCATTGCTAAAGGGAATGAGCCAATACCAAATGTCTTTATGCTCTGGGTGGACGCTGATTAAAATCTTATTACGATCGAAACTGGGATCGCTGATGTTATCTTCCACATGGGTAAAGATGGCGCTGCGCGGTGGCAGACAAGAAGGGCTTTCTAAGTCGAGCAAGCGGGGTAACACACGGCCAAAACCACTGGCATCAAGCACATATTGGGCGCTGATTTGATAAAGTTCGCCCTGTTCATTGCGCACCGTTAAGCGTGGGTTCTCGGTTAAATCTATCGCCTCGACCGTTTCGCCGTAGCGGATGTCGACCCCTTGGCTTTGGGCGGTATCGGCTAACAGTTTATCAAAACTGGCGCGCTGCACTTGGAATGTGGTGCCCGGCCCAGGGGTAAATTTATCGGTAAAGTCGAAGGTAGTGTAAGTGCCATTGCGACGAAAGGCGGCGCCATTTTTATACTGGAATCCAGCGGCATTGAGTGCGTCTAACATGCCGGCTTCTTCGATAAACTGCATGCAGCAGGGCAGTAAACTTTCGCCGATGGAAAAACGGGGGAAATGTTGTTTTTCTAACACCAGCACGCGTTTACCTTGTTGGTGTAGCAAGCTGGCGGCGATGGCGCCTGAAGGTCCTGCGCCGATAATAGCCACATCGACGGCAAGTGAATTTGGCATAGCCGATAAATTGTGAGCGGGTGTAGGCATGTAAAGTACGTTCCTTGTCGTGATCAGGACTTTTTAGTCGTTAAAATCAGTGGCGAAAGTAAGAAGGTAAAACCTATACCTAGCGACAGGGTTAAACCAAAATAATGAATCGCTTGGGTCTGGCTAAAGGCGAGTAAACCAAAGGCTAATAGGGTCGAGCAGGCGGACATAAATACCGCCATCATCACTGCCTTGCCGTGCTGTTGAGCAGAGGCAAAGAACAAGCTGTAGTCTATCCCAATCCCGAAAACTAAAATGAGCGCGAGTGCATGGAACAGACTCAGTGGCGAGCCTGTTAAGCCTAAGGTTGCAAGCGTTAGCAAGGCCGCAAGGGCTGGAACGGCAACGACAACCGCGGCTTTTTTAATGCCAAAATTCAGGCTAAACAACAAGAGTGCGATACCCAGTGCGAGCGCTAACAGCTTTAGGGTTAACAGTCGATAATGCCCCATAACGGCGGAGATATCCGCGACTTTATCGATAAGTTGTACGCTTTCATCATTGGCAAAGCGCGCCTTGAGCGCGTCGATCTGTTTAATGCCGCCAAGCAAGACGATTGCGCCATGATCCGTGCCATGCTCAGCATCATAAGCGGTGGCCTTGTCATTCGGCGCAAGCCACAGTGGCGCGAGTTGCCTGCCTGCCTCTAGCGTAAAGAAATCTGCTGGCGTGATGTAATCTGTTTTCGCGGCCAAATAGGCGGCTTGTAGCTCTGGCTTTAAGTTCTCATCCAACCCAAGGCTTGTGAGCACTTGCTCTAACTGAGTTTGATAGATATCACCCTGTAAGCGATAAGCCGTGTCTTGCCTTTGATGGCTGGGAAGATATCGGCTGAGGCTGACGTAGTTGCCTAACTCTTGGTTCGCAATAGCGGCATCGAGCTGTGGCGACACTCGCTCAAGCTGTTGCAGCAGTGCTTCTTCACTCGCGGCGCGTACCAGTAAGAATTGATTATCTGTGCCGCCGCTGAGTAGCTGCCTGAGCTTATTTTCAGGTTCAGTCACGCTCGCGGGGCTTTGCTGCAAATGGCGAATATCGTCATCGACGGTTAACTTGGTTACACCAACCAGACACCACACCACTATCACTAAAGCAAATAGGCCCATGCCTAAAGGCGTGGTCAATCTGTTGGATAACTGAGTGAGGTTGGCAAGGTACTTCCCCGCTAACGCTAATGGGCGGGAGCCCGATGGCAAACGACTTCCCGCTAACAGTGGGTAGGCGAGAATGAGGGTGAGATAAGCCCCGAGCAGCCCCGCGGCGCAGAAAATAGCCACTTGCTGCATCCCTGGAAACGGCGCTAAACCTATGCCCACATAAGCTAAGGCACTGGTGATAAAGGCAAGCGTCACAGTGGGGAAGATATACGCGACCGTCGCCTGAGCGCTCCGTTCGGTATCGCTTAAGCGTTCGCAGTAAAAATGAAAGCTGTAGTCGATGGCAATGCCAATCAAGCTAGTACCAAACACTAAGGTGAGTATATGCAGCTCGCCAAACACGCTTAAGGTCAACGTCACTGCCAGCAACAGCCCGCTGGAAATGGTAACGATTGCCAACAGTAGCGGCATTACAGAGCGAAACGCCAGCCAGACTAGGGCTATGACCCCAAGTAAGGATGCAAGACCGAGGATCGAGATTTCACTCTTAGCCGTTTGGGTCGCCGCAATCGCGTGAAACAGGGCGCCAGCCTTAAGCAGGGTAATATCGGGATAGCTTTGTTTAACCGCATCCAATCCTAGGGTTAATGCCGTCATCTGCGCCAATTGCGCATTGGGATTAAAAGCACTTTCTTGGCCTTTTGCCATAACAACCGCAGCGACATTATCGCCTTGATTAGCAAGGAGAATACTTTGGCTGGCTCTGACTTTTGAACTCGGCGCGAGGGCGAGTAAATTGGCGGGGAATAACAGCAGCGGATCTTGGGCAAGCAAGTTGCTATTGGCGTAACTAAAGGCGTTGTAAAGCTGTGCGGTGGCCGCTTCAATCAGATTTCCAATGTCTTTGGTTGCTAACGCCTCAGCTTGTGGCGCTGTCAGTAATTTAAATCTGTGGGGGAAATAGTATTGCCCCAATGCTTCACCGAGCTGCATATCGGCGCTGCGAATCTCTGTGAGTGCAGCATTTTTTCCAGTAGCAACGAGGTCAGTTTCAAGCTTTTGCATCAACAGCTGTGCCGCAGCGATTGCCGTGGTTTCATCCTTGGCGACGAGCGCAATATAGACTTGATCGGCGAGCGTGGCTTCTACTTGGTTAAGGGCGCGCTCTGTGAGTTTGTCCTGTTGTAAATGCGGCAGCATGGCGAGAATATCGCTCTGTACCCGTGCGCCGTTTTGCCAAAGTTGCAACGTCCATAGACTGGCAGACAGCATCACTAGCAACCAAATGGCGAGGCGCCATTTAGGGGATGATTGTATTAGCGCTTGATTGGCGCGCACGGCGAAGTTGGAGGCCATAGCTAAGGTATGCTCGCCTCGAGCGCCAACGCATACTGCGTCAATTCGGTTTCGCTGAGTTTACCTTGGGAAAGCGCACTAAAGTCGATGCGGGTCATATCCTGTGGTGTCACATTCGGCGCGGCGCTCAGCAGCACTAAGGATTGCAATACATCGCTCCCCTCTAACACCATATTGGCGATGGCTTTTTTCATTAAGGGATCTTTGGGCGTTAGGCCTAATTGCCATTGGCCGTCTGGGCTTAACCTGTCTGCGATGAGGAAGTGCAGTTCGAAGTTCTCACTTAAACCGGAAATATCACCGCCGAGCATAGCGCGCACTAGGCTGGGCAATAAATCGCCCATAGCGGCGGCGCTCGTCGATGCATCAGCCTTGCTGACTTGTACTCGACCTTGACTATCGCGCTGAATAAGCTGCTTATCTTTTAAAATCAGCAGGGATTCGAAGGGCTTTATCTGTTGCCATATCAGCCCTTGGGTCTGATCGAAGATAAACTGGCCTTGGCTGATTAACGGCTTTTTGAGCACCTTTAACTGCCGAGATTGCACAAAGTTGCCACGAACCGTTTCGCCCAAGTTAAGCTTTTGGCTCAGGGCCACAAGCTGCGCTTTATCCGCAGTTTGGGTGAATAGTTGCTGGTAATTGTTGGCAGAAACCGCCGTTGTCGATGTGTCAGCCTTGCACTGCGCCGATATCAATACGCTGCAAAAACACAGGATAAGCATAAGCTTGATGTGTGTTAGCGCGGCGTTCATTGGTTTTCAACCTTAGCGAGCAGGGTGGCTATTTTGTTACGGAACACCTCTGGGGTGACAAAGCACAATTCTTGGGTGCTCATATCGACCGCTGCCTGAATGGTATAACCCTTAGTGATGCGCGCACCTGTTTCAACGTCGCGAATTTGATAATTGATTTTTAAGCGGTTTTCCCACTCGACTAACTCTGCGCGGACTGTGATTTTTTGCTCGAAGGTGCTGGCTTTGACGTACTTAATCTGCAAATCGATAATAGGCCACGCATAGTTAGATGCTTGCATTTGGCGATAGTTATAGCCCAGCTCATCGAGCAGTTTGCAGCGAGCAATCTCGAAATAACGCAGGTAATTGCCATGCCAAGTGATCCCCATGGAATCCACATCGTGGAAGGGGATTTGCATTTCCATATCGATAGTGAGCAATGATTTCATCGGCACACTTCCCATTCACCCGCTTGGATTTTCGCTATGGTTTGGCGCAGCACGGCTTCAAGCGGCCTATCTTCAATTAAGGTCTCAAAATCACCGCGCACTTGGGCGAGGGTTTTCGCCAATGATGGCGTGAGCGAGGCTTCGTCCAGCTCATTTTGGGCGATACGCAGGCCAATACCTTGGGTCATGGCAAGTAATGCAGCCGCTGCGACTTGTTCGGTCAATTGCAGTACACGCATACAGTCGCGGGCGGCAATGGTGCCCATGCTCACCTTGTCTTGGTTGTGGCATTCGGTCGAGCGCGAGAATACGCTGGCGGGCATAGTGTGCTTGAGTGCTTCAGCTGTCCACGCCGATACCCCAATTTGCACCGCTTTAAAGCCATGATTAATCGCGCGGCGCGGGCCGGTTGAGCCGGATAAGTTAGCGGGTAAGCCATTATTAAACTTAGGGTCCATTACCAGTGCCATTTGGCGATCGATAAGATCGGCTAAGTTAGCCACAGTATTCTTAAGTGAATCCATCGCAAAGGCGATATGGCCGCCGTAAAAATGGCCACCGTGGAGAATATGCTCGCCTTCGCCGTCGACAATCGGGTTGTCGTTGGCGCTGTTGACTTCGGTTTCGATAAACTGACGCATAAACGGCAGCGCATCCTGCAACACGCCGATAATGTGCGGCGCGCAGCGGATGGAATATCTGTCCTGCAGCCTGTCAGAATTACGTGGATGTTCGTGGTGATTTAAATCTTCCCGTATCCAAGTGGCGATTTGGTTTTGCCCCGGATGCGGTTTAGCGGCAAATAAGATTTCATCAAAATGGTTCGAGTTGCCTTTTAGCGTTAACGAAGCCATAGCGGTAATGCGGCTACTTAAGCGGGCAAGATATTGGGCGCGATCGAAGGCTAAACAGGCCAAGGCCGTCATCACAGCCGTGCCGTTCATCAGGGCTAAGCCTTCTTTTGGACGCAGGACATGCGGGATAATGTTGAGCTTAGCGTACACAGCTTGAGTCGCTTGGCGCTCACCTTGGTAAATCACTTCGCGCTCACCGACTAACACGGCGGCTAAATACGACAGCGGCGTTAAATCACCACTGGCACCGACCGAACCTTCCTCTGGGATTACAGGGACTATGTTGAGATTGAGCAAAGTTTCGATGCGCTTTAATAGCTCATAGGTCACACCAGATTTGCCAATGGCTAAGGAGTTTAAACGGCAAGCCATCACAGCGCGGGCCTGCATTATGCTTAAGGTCTCGCCTAAACCGCAGCCGTGGAAGCGGGTTAAATGCAGTGGCAATTCGTGGACCAGATCTAAGCTCACATTGACTGTGCAAGAGTCGCCATAACCTGTGGTGACGCCATAAACCACGCCTTCTTCGTGCAGCAGGCTATCGATAAAGCGCGCACCTTTTTGGATATATTCTTGATAATCCGCATCATCACAGAGCTTGACTGGTGCGCCCTTGGCGACGGCAACCACTTGTTCTAAGGTTAGAAATTGACGGCCGAACTCAACAGTCTTTAAGTCTGATTGATTCTTTGAGTCGGCGGCTTGGGTGTGGCTCATGAATGACTAGTCCTGTCTGTCTTATGATCCTGCTCTGGGACCTGCGATGATGCTGATTCTGTTGTTACAGCATCGGCTTGTACTGAATTGGCTGATGCGCGTTCTAACTCGCTGTCTTTACGCCAAAAATCGAAGAAGTTAAACCATTGCAAAGGCTCGCGTCTGGCAAAGTATTCTAAACGTTCGCTGTAGCGATTTACTGCCTGCTGTAATCTGTCCATTCTGCCCGCCCTTGGGCCTTTAAGTGTTTCGGCGAAGTGCTCTAAATGCACCCGATAACGGCCCTGTTCCCGTAGGCAAAACATTAAAAATACAGGGCAATCGAGTAAACCTGCCAAAATAAACGGCCCTTGGGGAAACGCTGCGTCTTGCCCCATAAACGGCGCGTAAATGACGCGACCTTGGGTATTCGATGAGGTTCTATCGCCCGCGATCACCACCAGTTCACCTGCTTCTATCTTTTGCTGCAACAGCATAGATGTCGCGGGGTTAAGCTCGGTCACTTGAATAAGATTGAGCGTGCTATCAGGGTTTAACTGTTTGAGTACCTTATTGAAATTTTCTGCATGGCTCGTTAACACCATGACATTCACTTTGACTTTGCGCTGGTGGATCGAAATGGCGCGGCAGAGCTCTAAATTACCAAGGTGAGACACCAATAGTACGGCGCCTTTACCGCTTTCGAGTTGGTCGGCCAGCACTTGGCGATCGGGGAAATCCACTTGGCTCAATTGGATGCGATCGCACCAGGCATCGATTCTATCGAGTGCGGCATTTCCAAAGGCTAAAAAGTGATTCAGGCTATCGCGCCAGCCTACAGGCTGATTCAGCTTAGGATGTTGCGGCTCAAGCGTTTGCACGCGGCGCAGGAAATCTAACGAGGCTTCACGGGTGACTTTGCCCGTGAGGAAGAAATAGCAAATCACAGGATACATAATGGCGCGGCACAACCAATGGCCGCCAATACGATAGCTCTCGGCTAACAGTTTGATGCCCCAGTAACTGCCGCGCTCCTTCATGCCCGACCAATGGGTGGCTGAAGTTGATGATGTTGCTGAAGTCGATTGTGTTGCTGACGAGCAATGGGAGTTTTGCGCGGCTTGTTGCTGCGATTTACGCTGTGATTTACGCTTCAATAGCCAAGGCAGGCGTTTGAGCATGCCGAAAAACAACTTGGTATGCAGTTTAGTGATGCGCACATTGTCGGCTACACCTTGGAAGTGACTGACGCCGCCTTCGGGATAAATCACCTTAGTCGGCTGGAATAAAATCTCCACCCCTTGCCAGTAGAGTTTGACGAGGATTTCAATATCAAAATCCATTCGCTCCGTTAATGCCTGCTGACACAATAACCGTTCGGTGGCGGCCAGCGGATAAACGCGAAAGCCACACATAGAATCTTGAATATCAAAGCTTAAAGTTTCGACCCACACCCAAAAATGGGTGATATAACGGCCATAAAGCCTGCCATTAGGCACGGATTCATCGTACTCGGGTTTGCCTGAAATCAGCGCATCGGGTTTAGCCTGCGCCCTTGCTACCATAGCAGGAATATCGGCTAGATTGTGTTGACCATCGGCATCGACCTGCAGTGCATGACTAAAGCCATCGCGGTAGGCTCGGCGTAGGCCCGTCATCACAGCAGCGCCTTTACCACGGTTGTAAGGATGCAGCAGCAAAGTCACCCAAGGATAGGTTTGGGCTAAGGATTGCAGTAGATAACGGGTTTCGTCATTGCTGCCATCATCAATCAAATAACAGGGCAAATTAAACTGGGCGAGTTCGGCCAAGGTCTGGGCAATTGCGGCACTGTGATTGTAATTGGGGATCACTAGGGCGAGCTTGATGGGCGCGGACTCAACTAAGTCGCTGGGAGGTGTTAGCACTGGCTCGCCCCGTTGCTGTTGGCATTAGTGGTATCGGCAGGCTGATTGACCAATGGGGTGGTCTCAAAGGCGATACGGCCTGATGCATAGCGGTTTTCACCATCGCTATAGGCGAAGGTAAGTTTTCCCTTAGCCGCATTGTTGCTAATGCTTAAGGTGACTTCTTGCCCTGGCAGTATGAGTTGCTGAAACTTAAGCACTTCTAAGTTGGCTACGGCTTCGCAATAGCCGAAATATTGGCAGCCTAAACGCACCGCCCAATCTAATTGCGTCACGCCTGGCAGTACGGCTTGCTCGGGAAAATGTCCCTTAAAAGATTCAAGGTCGGCCGCCACTAATAGGCGTAATTCAATGTTATCAATGCCGATATTGGAATGCAGGATCGGCGGTAAACTCGATTTAATCATGATCAAATAACTCGACTAACTGGGCAGTGACACGCTTACCCTGAGTGTTCAGCGGCAAAATATCGGGATAACGCCAGCGGCGTGGCAGGGTGACTCGCTCAAATTGCGTCAGTAAATGTGCTTTTAGGGCATTGTTAATGCTGAGTTTTCCCTGCTCTTGATGCACACTGCGTCCAAGTGCTGAGAGAGTTACCACCGCGCCCAGTTGGGATTTAAACTGCGGCAATACGACAAGTGCGGCTTGCTCAACATAGGCGTGGCTGCCTAACAGCGTTTCCATTTGTGCCAGTGATAGACGTTTTTCCTCTATCTTAACGATGCGATCGAGTCGGCCCTTGAGTCTAAACTGGCCATTTTCGGTTGGTTCGATTTTATCTTCGCAGCGCAACCATTCATCGTCGACCAAATAGGGTGATTTAAGTAGCAAAGCTCCGTCACTAGGGTCTTGATCTATCGATATTCTGTCAAACACTTGCCAAGGTTCATCGGCCTCATGCTGACGTCGATAGGCGATGCCGCCCGTTTCCGTGCTGCCAAATATTTCGATGGGCAAGTGACCATAGCATTGGCTGATCCCTTGAGCCGCAGCAAAACTTAAGGGCCCGCCAGAGCTAAACACTAAGCTAGGTGAGCGCAGTTGCCGCTCGTGCTCTAAGGCCTTAGGTAAACGCGATAACTGGGCTGGGCTGCTGATTAAACACAGGTTTGGCAGTAAGGCGGTGTAATAGCTTAAGGTTTCTGGGTATTCAATCTGCTCGCTTAAAAACGGCCGACTGGCGGCGAGTGGCCACAAAATCTTGAATAACAGGCCATAGATATGCTGGTGGGAAACCGTTGAAACCACACTGCAATGGGGTAAATGTTCGGCAAAGGTATGTTCGAGCACTGAGACTTCAACGTCTAATTGCTGAAGTGTTTTACGGATCGCCTTAGGTTCGCCGCTGCTGCCGGAGGTAAAGAGCACAAGTTCGCCGATAGCCTCGCTTGCCGGCCAAGGTTTACTCGGCAGGCTCAGCTCTTTTCTCAGTAGAATAAAGGCCTGACTTTCACACAATGGCTTGTCCGACAATATGCCTTCAAACTGGTGGGTTAACTCGCTCAGCGTGCCCGTTTGGGTGTTGGCTGGTAAGATAATTTCCTTGCCCGCTAACAGCGCCGCACATAAACCCACAGCAAACAGATCGCTGGTATCACTCGCGAGCAGCCATTTTTTCTCTGGCGCGGCCAGCAGTTGCTCATAAAAATACGCCACCTGATTGGTAAATAATGCACCTGTGACTATGTCGTGGTGATTAAAGCTGATCAGTTGTTGGGCAAAGGGCCCTTGGATTAACCAGTTTTTGAGTAGCTGTGTCATGTTTTCTTCAACCAAAAGCTGCGATATAACCACTCCCCACCGAGGAGCAGTCCCATGAGTACGTATGCAATCAAACCGTTATACAAGGTCCAGGTTGCTAAGCTAGTAAAGCCAGCGGTGTAAGCCGCCATAGTGCCATTGAAGATAAATAAGCCGCACCAAAGTAGCGTGACTTTCTTAAGATACCCAGTGGCTTCATCCGGTAAATCGGGTTCTTTCAAACGGGCTAAACGTTCGATCATGCTAGGGCCAGTGTGCAGTGAATAACTGAACAGCGCCAGCATAGTGAGATTTATCACTACTGGGTAATACAGCAGCCAGTCACTGCGCTTGGCAATATAACTGCCTGCCGTGAGCACAATCCCCACCAATAGTGGTAAAACTAATGTCTTAACCCTTTGCTTTTGAAGCATTAGCCGCATTATCAGCAATAAACACAGCACGAGCGCTATGGTGCCAGCAGGCAAGTAACTGAGCCCTAAGTACACGGCAACGGGGTAGGCCAGCAAAGTTAGGGCGGTTAAGACCTGTAGCAAGGCTCGCATTAGGTTCTCACTAAACCTTCGATAGCATTAATCACATCGTTGATTGTGCGAACTGATTTAAATTCATCGGGTTGGATCTTTTTACCTGTCAGTTGCTGCAGCTTTATCACTAAGTCGACGGCATCAATACTGTCGAGATCGAGCTCTTCATACAGGTTGGCCTCAGGCGTAATCGCCTCGGCATCAATTTCGAATTCGTCCACTAAAATAGTGGTCAGCATAGCGAGGATTTGTTCACGATTTTGCATATTCCTCTCCTATGGACGCTGTGATTCGATAAAGCGAGCTAAGCTGGCAACACTGTGGAAATGGGCCTTAGTGGCATCCGAATTGGCTTCGATTTTGACATCAAATTTTTTCTTGATGGCTAAGCCGAGCTCGAGGGCGTCGATAGAATCTAAGCCTAAACCTTCGCCAAATAGCGGCGCATCGGTTTCAATATCATCAATGCTGACGTCTTCTAGATCGAGACAGTCGATGATTAACTGCTTTATTTCATTGTTTAAGTTCATAATTATTTTCGAGTTGTTGTTTATAGTAATGTTCAAGATCCCGCGTCAGCTGCCGGGCCATTTTTGCATGCTCACCTAAAGCCGCTTGGTACTTCTGGTAAGAAACGATTGTGCCGATTTCAACGGCCATTCCCATGGTTTGCCTTGGGATTTCATACCAAGGTTGCTCCTTTGTCAAACCACGCACATTGGTACGTAGCACCACAGGTAAAATATCAGCTTCGGCCCTTAAGGCGATATTGGCGGCGCCGCGGGCAAAGTGGTTAATGGTCGCACCGACCACCGTACGCGTGCCCTCGGGGAAGATAATTAAATTGGTGCCTCTTGCGAGCACTTCGCGGCAATCCTCTAGCATGAGTTCGGCGCCGCGATTGGGAATATAACCCGCGCAGGACACCACACCACGCAAAAATGGATTACGCCACAAAGCTTGTTTGACTATGCAGCCCGCATTGGGCATGAGACTTATCAATACCACCACATCCACTAAACTGGGGTGGTTGGCAATGACGATAACGCCTTTGGCATTATGTAATTTTTGGGCATCGTGGCTGCTGACCTTAATCACACCAGCCCAAGTGAGCATGGCGACAAAGCCTTTGAACATTAAATGCACGGCCTTTTGTACCCGAATAATCCGCGCCTCTGGTGTGCCTGGCCAAAAACGCAGCAGCGGCAGAATGGTCAAGGAGCTTAATAAGCCGCCTAAGCCAAAGGCGATATAACAACTCACGCCACCTAGCCAACGTGGCACATAATTCAGCCCTTTGCGGCGAGTTTCCGGCAAGGTATAAGCGGCATTGAGCATTGAATCTTGATGATCCTTAGCGGCGTCATGGCTGTGGGCTGCATCAAACATGCTCAAGTCTCCAATGCCATTGGGATAAGCAGCCTGAAATATTTTGCGCCGTTGCAAGGGCGTGGATAAATGCACCATAGGTCAGCGGATTTAAAGCTGTTGCCTTAGAAATGTGGCTCACCGTGAGCTTGGCCGAAGCGGGTGTATCGAAGGGTGCGAGCTGTAGGCCTAGGGCCAAAGGTAATTCAAATTCTTGGGTAAACTCATCGTACACCGGAGGCACTGGATCATCACCGAAAACCAATAGCAATGGTTCTGGCGATTGATGTAATTGGGCGAAGGCTTCGACCATAGCTTGGGACAGGGTTTCTGTGCCCGCCGCAATTGAGGTTGAAGGCGCGGTATTGGCCGCCACTATGCCAAAAATGCCGCTGGCGGTGTTGTGCACCGACTGACTAAAACCTAAGGGCGATAAGGGCTGTTTGGCGATAATATCTTCGAGCAGGCCAATGGTGCGCTGTAACTCTCCATGGCGCGAGGCAAAAATAGAGCGGCAATGATGGGTTACGCTGCAACGAAAACTGACCTCTAACATCATTTTAGTTAATCGACTAAAACGGCGGCGTTGCATGGAAGGAATGTGTGTCAGGGGTGGGGAAGTGGTGTCCAGTTCTGATGTAGTGCTTTTGCCTGAGGTCTGCTCAGCCGAGTTTTTGCGCCAACATTGCCAGCTATCATTAAGGGGATATTGAGGAGCCCATGCGCCCCAAGAGAGAATGCTGAATGTTAGTTGCACTACTTTGCCTCGACACTAGTTTAAAGCTGTCTTAGTTATCCCTAACTAAGTTAAAAACATTAATAAATTTAATTAATATTGGGCTACCTACGCGTTGGATAAATCGCGCCAAATACTCCCTCAGTTGTGTCGTGCATTCTACACTAAGTCTTTAGTTTTAATGAAGCCATTTGCATTATGCTGGTTAACAAAATGCAACCAAATCGGAAATTTCAACTCATTGGTAACATATTATTCATGAGGTAGGGTAATAAGAAACAAAGTGGTATTACATATTGATATAGTGAGTTTTAGATTACAAAAGGCGCACTGGGCGCCTTTTGTTGAGTGGGTTTAAGATTATTGTGCTAATTGATTTTCAAGTTTACGTAGCGCAACTTTGAGCTTACGGGTGTTTTCTGGTCCCATGCGGATTAACAATTTTTGTGCACTGGGTAGTGCTTCTAAATTAGGGTCAACAAATTGATAGTTAACGCTAATTGAACTCAATTCAATGGGATCTTCAACGATAGGTGCTGCGAGTAAAACTTTAATTGCTTGTTGCATTCGGTCATTAAACTTCGCATTACTATAACCCAACTCACTAAAAGCTTCTTCCAACAGCGGCGTTAGTTGCTTATAGGTGCGGATTAGGCTCTGCTCATCCATCTTAGTAATTGAGTCAACATAAGCGTCGTATCTATGATAACTATCTGGATTCAAATAGACTTTATTCGTGATCTCAGACACTGTAAACAGTTTTTCTGGCCCCTTAATTGGGCTTACCTTACGGGTTAATTCACCTTGAGCCAGGTTATCTACAAACACAACGAATTGACGAATAATGTCTTGCTGCACTAATGAAGATGCAAGCAGATTATTATTAATTATGGCGAGTGCTTTTTGTTGTACAAAAGTATCACTTTCAGCCAAGGCGGGTACGGGTTCAACGACAACCTCAGGCTCAGTCGTTACGGATGACTCTGTGCTGTTGGTGTTTGTTTCAGTGGTTGTTGGTGTTGTTTCTGTGGTTTCTTCTGGCTCCGTAGCACTTTCCAGTGTCATAGGTTCAGATGATGGTGTTTCAGGTAATACAATGGGCGCGTTAGGGATGCGTTTGGGTGAGTCTGAATCACCGCTGTAGTAATAATATCCTCCGGCAGAAAGTAGCACGACGAGCACTATCGCAAAAAGAGCAAAGCGATTGCTGCTAGAAGAAGTCTCTTGAGGGTTTATTCTATCGTCTTGATTAACTTGCATTTTACATCCTTAGCTTGAGTTTCAAGGTAACGTGGTGAATACATGCAGCTAACATTCATTAAAGTGCAATAACGGACTTATTCGAGGGCCGCAGGTTTATTGTGCAAGTTTCCATGCGCTTGTCTATAGCACCTAGCTGAACATACATGATTTATTTTACTATGAAGCGATTCGCTTCCTATCTAATTAAGCCTGCACATAGTGCTGTCTGTGCCCGAGCCAACGTAAAATAATTGCATCGACTTTTTCGGGAGCTTGCGCCATTACATGGCTCGCTAATTTCTGAATGTGTGGGATCAATGCTTGATCGCGCACCAGATCGGCAATTTTGAGCTCGGCGAGCCCCGTCTGTTTAGTGCCAAGCACTTCACCCGGGCCACGAATTTCTAAATCTTTCTGCGCTATGATGAAACCATCATTGCTTTGTCTGAGGACACTCAGTCGTTGGGTGGCGGTATGGCTCAACGGCGCCTTGTAGAGTAACACACAATGGCTTGCGATGGCGCCTCGACCGACTCGTCCGCGCAGTTGATGCAGTTGTGCTAGACCTAAACGTTCAGGGTTTTCGATGATCATTAGGCTAGCATTGGGCACGTCGACGCCGACTTCAATCACGGTTGTCGCTACCAGTAGATGAATCATGCCTGCCTTAAAGTCGGCCATGATTTGCTGTTTCTCGGCACTTTTTAATCTGCCATGCACTAGGCCGATATTGAGATCTGGCAGGGCGAGACGCAGTTCTTCGGCCGTGTCTTCGGCGGCTTGGCATTCGAGCACTTCGGATTCTTCAATCAGAGTACACACCCAGTAGGCTTGACGTTGGTCGGTGATGACGGCGTTGCGCACCCGTTCAAGCACTTCGTTACGGCGGGAATCGGCAATTGCCACTGTGGTTACGGGTGTACGCCCCGGTGGCAGTTCATCGATAATGGAGGTGTCGAGATCTGCATAGGCCGTCATCGCCAATGTGCGTGGAATGGGGGTTGCAGTCATGATTAACTGATGTGGATGAAAGCCTTGGCTCATGCCTTTTTCCCGCAGACCTAAGCGTTGGTGTACGCCGAATCTGTGCTGCTCATCGATAATAATTAATGCGAGTTTGTTAAAGACCGCATGCTGCTGGAAGATGGCATGGGTGCCAATCACCATCTGGGCTGCGCCAGATTCAATATCCGCAAGGGATTGGGTTCTGGCCTTGCCTTTCAGTTTCCCTGCAAGCCAACCCACCTTAAGTCCGAGTGGCTCAAACCAAGCGGCAAAGTTAGTTGCATGTTGCTCTGCTAATAATTCGGTTGGTGCCATCATGGCAACTTGATAACCGTTTTCAATCGCTTGTAATGCCGCCATCGCCGCGACTAAGGTTTTACCTGAGCCAACATCCCCTTGCACTAAGCGCATCATAGGGTGCGGTTTTTCTAAATCTTTGCCTATATCAGCCACGACTCTTTGCTGGGCGCCAGTCGGCTTAAAGGGCAGAGCCGCGAGGAAGGGATTGAGCAACTGCCCCGTGGCCTGCATGGTGACGGCAGCGTCTAAATTACTGCGCTGCCGTAGGCGCAACATGCTGAGATTATGGGCGAGTAATTCTTCCTGCACGAGTCGTTGCTGGGCAGGGTGTTGACCTAGCTCTAAATCGAACTGAGAGATCCCCGCAGGAGGGCGATGTAACGTCTGCAGTGCTTGTTTAAGGCTGATGTTGTTAGGTTGTAATTGCGGTGGCAGCAGCTCAGTTAAGCCACCCTCTTTCAGCAATACCAAGGCTTGCTCCGTCAGCTTTAGCCAACTCGCCTGTTTTAAGCCTTCAGTTGTGGGATAAATCGGCGTTAGGGTATCACTCAGGTGAACATCTTCACCGGGATACACCACTTTATATTCTGGATGCACTATCTCAGCTTGATGACTACCACGGCGCACTTCACCATAGGCGCGGATCATCAAACCATTTTGCATGGCATTACGCTGAGCAACGGAAAAGTTAAAGAAGCGCAGGCTTAAGCTGCCCGTATCGTCGCGCACATTGCAGACCAGCATGCGCTTGCGGCCTTGGATGATTTGTGTCGATTGGATTTCTGCTTCTATCGTACCGTAACCGCCTAGGCTGAGGGCGGCAATCGGATAGATTTGGGTTCTGTCTTCGTAGCGCAGGGGTAAGTGAAACAGCAGATCTTGTACTGTTGTGATGCCGAGCTTTGCGAGTTTCTCCGCGACCTTTTTGGCGACGCCTTTGAGGTCGGTGATCGGAACAAGATCCAATTGCTGCAAGTCGTTAGCACTCAATCACTGTGAATTTATACATATATTAACAGAGAATAAGCGTAAGGCAATCTTAGGACGTAACGCGATAAAAGTGCAGGAGGGTAAAGGTTATGCTCTTTTAAATTGGTTGCCTAACCGCTTTGTTTTGTATCGATACATAAAAAATACAGATATTTTGAGTTTTCATCTGTTACACATAAAATTAGTCTTGGTTAGATAAGTTTTATTTATCATTTCTCATACGAGGTGCAGGATGTATTTCCAAGTCGTGGTTCTTGCTTTATTAGCATTATTACCGATGGTTAATCCGCCTACTACGGCCACTCTACTTTTGGGGCTGAGTAAGGGGATGTCTCGCGAACATGTTCGGCATCAGGTTAACTTGGCTGCTATCTACCTATTTTGCACTCTTTGTGTTTGCTTTTTTATTGGCTCTTCAATCTTAGAGCTATTTGGTATTTCAATCCCTGGTTTGCGATTAGCGGGTGGGCTGATTATCGGCTTTATTGGTTTTAGAATGCTATTTCCTACGCCAGCACAGGCTAATAATGTCGATATTAATGAAAGTATTGCTTTTGTGCCGCTGACGATGCCAAGTATGTGTGGGCCTGGCACTATGGCGTTGGTGATTAGTGGTGCAGCCCAAATTGCTGAGCTGCCCGATGAATACAGCCGTTTTACGATTTATAGCGCTATGGTGACGGCTTTTGCTTTGATGAGCCTGATCAGTTGGGGCGTACTTAAGCTGGCAGATCCCGTTTGTAAAATCCTCGGTGCTACGGGTATTGATGCTATGACGCGGATTATGGGGTTTCTATTGGTGTGTATGGGAATGCAATTTTGTATTAACGGCATAAAAGAAGTGGCACAGGATCCGGTTTTCCATACGCCACTAATCCAAAAGACAGCACTTGAAATGGGAGATAGCCCTACGTCATTAATTTCTCCCCAGCCACTTGCTATCTGAGATCTGCTATAGCAGCCGCCTTACTCTCCTGAGTGATGGAGTTTCTCTTATTCGAAAGCTCCGATCACGGGGAGAGCCATTAGCTCAACTTTGCTTACACTAGTTCAAGTTATTGACTATTTTTTGTCAGATCTAAGCACCAGCTCGACTCGGCGATTCAAACGCTGCCCCGTGTCGTTAGCATTACTCGCGACTGGGCTGTATTCACCGTTGCCATGGGCTGTTAATTGGACGGATGGAATGTTAAACGCTTCATTCAGTTGTTTAATCACGGCAGCAGCACGGCGTTCTGACAGGCTTTGATTGTAACTCCGCTCGCCCTTATCATCGGTATGACCGACCACATAAAAACTCAGAGCAGGATTTTGCTTAAGATAAGTTGCTAGCACCTCTAATATTGGCTTGGACTCGGGCAGCATGCGCTCACTGTCGTAATCGAACAGCAAGCCCTCCAACGTCGCCTTACCTGTTTGCGAGATAGCATCGGTTAGCGCATCGAGATTAATCGCCACCCGATCATCCTTCAGTGCCGAGAGTTCCATTACTCTAACAGTAGTGTCAGTCGGTGTACCATTGGAATATCCCTGTGAATAGATATCGAAATATACATCGCCCTGCGGATGGCTGAGTTGAAACAGCTGGTACTCTTGCCCCTCATCATCTTGATCATCTTTAAATAAGCCCATGGCTTTTATCAGGCTGTCATCGTCACCACAGACGGTACCTTTACAATGGAATATTCGTTCTGCGGCCAGTTTTTGTGCCGCAGCGGCATAATTGCTGTTGATTTCAAATAGAGAATAGCTCTCTGGCATGCGATAACTGATTTGGGTGAGCTTGGCTGCTAGTGGCTTGGTTTGGTAATCGCTTCCGGCCATTCCCACAATCACAGGCACCTGCGTAAAATTGATTTGTTTGTAGTGAGCGATATAACTGCCGGGCATGCGACCCAGCAAAGGATGATCAGCCGATCCTTGTGCATCCTCACTCCGTTTGTCTTTAATCTCAATCTCCTTTGGCGCCTGTTGCAAAAAGCTGTTGTTTGCCTGAATCAGATCAAGCGGCTCTGGGATTACCTCAAGAATATCGACCTGTATGTAGGTGTACCTGCCCTCACGATTAACGGCATAGATGCTGCTGTAAACATCACCACTTGTACCTTTCATTTTTGCTGCCACGTAAGCACTGTGATAGTCGGCATTCACTTCTCTAAGTGGCTTTAGTTGACTCTGCATTGCTTGGCCATCTCCGCAGGATGCAGCCTTGCAATTAAATAAAACCTCAGCATTGAGCTTTTTCATCTGAGCCAAATAATTATTGATCACATGCTCAGGGCTATAACTTTCAGGTAGTTCAACGCTTTGCCGAGTTAACTGTCCAGAGACAGTCAAAAGAGTCAACTTATTGTCATTTACTGCGGTGATAATATCAAAGGGCGTAAAGTGGATGCGTTTTTCTTCAGGAGATTTAGCATCCGAGAAAGGAGTGAACAACTGTTCTGCATTGGCACCAAAGGCAGTGGTGGTTAATAGTACAGCACTCAATAATGTATTTTGTCCCATAAAAAATCCTTTTCAGTGGGGAGGTTTTACTTTAGCTTATTAATTAGGCGAAGGATCGTACAATAAAAAAATTGAAATGTCATACTCAGAGTTTGTTTAACTAGAGTAATGTTTTTCCCGAGTGATATATATGGATATATGAGAATGTACGTATGAATATGAATATACGAAATGGTATTCGTCTGGAGGGAGAAGGTTTTGACTTGTTACCAGAGTTGAGAAAAATTTATTTTACGAATGGATTGTGTTTACGAAAGGCACTATCAAACAATGAACAACAATATATTAATCGAGTTATTTTTGTCGACTGGACACAAAAAACATCTCCCGCATTGGTATTGCGACATGAAAAATCAACAGTTTATGTCGCTGTCGTCAATCATCACGATACTCAAATAGAAATTACATTGCTAAGAGCTGGATTTCATGGGCAAGTTGTCAGAAATAGTTCTTTAGTCTCACATTTATCAGCAATAGATTGCCAAAGCATTGAATGTTTCACTTAACACAGTGAAAATGCATCTCCAAAATATCTATCGCAAAAACAATCTAAAGGGACGAATTCAACTAATGTCGTCATACTAAATAATTACTTTTTTAGAGTTTATAGCTTAATTTATTTTTATCTTTCTGAGTGATTTAATCATCGTTACATTGTTTTAGTAATAACCATGGAATTCTTTTTATGATTCAAGGAGTGAAACTATGTTTAAGCGTAAAATTATTAAACCGCTTCGAAGACGAGTATTCGTTAATAACAACGGCACATGGGGCAAAGGCTATCAGGTGATGGCCTTATCCTTTTTTTGGCTAATCCACACAATAACTTCTTTAAACTAAGCACTGTAAAGATGTCATTTCGCTCATTTCCTTTTAGCATGAATCTTTTACTTTGTGTCTCGTTGCTCAGCGTCGCCTCTATTTCCATCGCTGAGGAAAAATCCGGCTATGACTTGCTATTGGAAATGGCCATTCCTAAGCCCCATGAGGTTGATCTGGCTCGTAAAGGCGTCGCAGAGGCCAGTATAGAAAAGGCTTGGGAACGCCCATGTCCATATGTTGCATTGGAAGCTGAAGATGGTTCTGCCGAAGGTTACCAGCTTTACTATCGTTGTCAGCGATGGAATAACTGTAAAGAGGTCGGAGGCTCCGCCAGTGTGTTTACCGAAGCTTTTTTCAGAAACCATAAGAAGAAGTTAGGTATCCCTTGGGAGTTGATGCGTGATGGTAGTGCCTTTGGCAAGGATGCATCCGATTTTGAAGATGCTAAGGGACACCTTTATCAGTATGCATTGAAATTTTCCGAGGATAATTGGCGCCTGTTTGAAGGACGAATTCCTTTAGAGGCCAGTGATTTAGCCGAACAAAAATTCTGGCAATGGTGCTCTATCCAGCCTCTGTCTATTTGGGAAAATGAGTAGCGTTATAGTAATCGATTGGTAAGGTGTATCTACAATCATAGATTTGAATCTTGTATTTTTTAATTCTTGCTTAAAATACATTTAGTTAATCTTTGGTATTTAGCCTTTTTATTGATTTAGTCGCTAAGTTAGTCTCGTTTTAGTGGGCGAATTCATTAAAACAATGACTGAGCGGAATTTGGGGCACTGTATTGAGTGGGGCTAAGTAGTTTTGGTCACCACTTTAGTCCCACTTTTTCATAGAAAATAGCAAACAATCTCAAATACAAAAGATTAATCCAATCAATTTATTGCTTTTTTAAAGCTTTAGTAATGAGTCGGAAGCATCATTCCACGTTCTGGATCTGCTCTCTCATTTGCTCGATAAGGACCTTAAGCTCCACTGCGGCTGAGGTGATTTCAGTGCTGATGGATTTAGAGGCGAGGGTATTCGATTCGCGGTTAAATTCCTGCATCATAAAATCGAGACGGCGACCTTCGCTACCGCCTTTTTTTAGGATGCGGCGAGCTTCGACGACGTGGGCTTCGAGCCTGTCCATTTCTTCGGCGACATCTTGTTTCTGAGCCAGTAGCACCATTTCTTGCTCGATACGGGCTGGGTCGAGTTCACCTTTGATTTCAGCAAGGCGGTTGGTGAGCTTTTCGCGTTGATACTGCATAACCGTTGGCATGTGCTCGCGTACCACAGCGATTTGCTCGCTCACGCCATCTAAACGGCTTAACAGCATGTCTTTGATGGCTTCGCCTTCACGACCGCGGGCTTCGATAAATTGATCTATGGCAGAATCGAAGGCTGTCATTAAGTCTGCACCGATTGCATCCATATCTTGTTCACCGCTTGCTAGCACGCCTGGCCAACGTAGGATGTCGGTCAGATTGACATCGCCTTGTCCCGCTTCTTGCTTGAGCCAAGTGGCAGCATCTAATAGCTGTTTTGCCAGTGCTTGATTTAATTGCAGTTCGTTATTGCTGTTGTCGGCAAGTTCATAGCGCAGATTCACTTCCACTTTACCACGGCTTAAGCGTTTGCGTAGGCGGTCGCGAAGTACGGGTTCAAAGCTGCGAAATTGCTCGGGTAAACGTAGATAGGTTTCGAGATAACGTTGATTGACTGAGCGAATTTCCCGGGAGGCAGTGCCCCATTGTGCTTTGTGCTCGATGCGAGCGTAGGCTGTCATGCTTTGGATCATGGGTTGTCCTAATGGTGTAATCGTCATAATGATTGGCGATTATAGAGTCAATGGCTGTAGGATTAAAGGCATACAGTAAATATACCCAAGCTACCTGAAGATACGAGTTTCAGAGCGCCTAGGGTGCTTCAATTCAAGGCGCAGCAATGACAGAATGTCGGCTACCTTTTGAATTGATGCAACACGGAAGTGAAGTGCCCTAGGCGTTCCGTCCCGGCGGCTGATGTTAACCACGGGGTAACGCACTTTATGCTGCGTTGGTTATTTTTAACTTAGTCCACTAGGTCCGCAAATAACCGCAATCGCCATGGATGGCGTGAATGCCATTTATGCAGGAGCAATAAATGGCCTTGCCTAAAGTGCGTTAAACTCCCGCTGAATTCTGCATCTTCAGGTTGTTTGGGTATAAGGACACGGATTAGGCGATTGAGTGTGATGAGTTTGCCAGAGAATCACCCTAAGCATGGCATCCTAAGGCACAAGCCCCTATAATATGCAGCCAAAATCGGTCAATGACTCAGAATACAGGAATCTCGCATGCGTCCAAGTAACAGAACGCCAGCACAAACTCGTCCCATCACTATCACTCGCCAGTTTACGGCCCATGCCGAAGGTTCTGTGTTAGTGGAATTTGGCGAAACGAAAGTGCTTTGTACCGCCAGTTTTACTGAAGGTGTGCCACGTTTCCTTAAAGGTCAGGGTCAAGGCTGGGTGACTGCGGAATACGGCATGTTGCCACGTTCGACCCATAGCCGTATGGACCGTGAAGCCGCTCGCGGTAAGCAATCTGGTCGTACACAAGAAATTCAACGTCTTATCGGTCGTGCGCTGCGCGCATGCGTGGATATGAAAGCCCTAGGCGAAAACACTATCGTTATCGATTGTGATGTGATCCAAGCTGATGGTGGCACGCGTACTGCGTCAATCACTGGCGCCTGTGTGGCCTTAGTGGATGCATTGAACTGGGCACGAGGTAAAGGGATCATTAAATCTAACCCTTTGAAATTCCTTATCGCTGCCGTTAGCGTAGGTATTTACAAGGGTGAAGCGATAAGCGATCTCGAATATATCGAAGACAGCGCCGCTGAAACTGATATGAATGTGGTGATGACAGAAACGGGTAAAATTATTGAAATCCAAGGTACAGCTGAAGGTGAGCCGTTTACTCACGAAGAGTTGATTGAGCTACTTGGATTGGCGAAGAACAGTATCCGTGAAATCGTCGATGTGCAAAAAGCCGCTTTAAACTAATGTGTACTGATAAAAAGCCCCGACATTGATAAAGTGCGGGGCTTTTTATTAGCTGTCGCTTTTTGTCTGTAACAAGAGGCTAGCGTGATCCAACCCTGTACCTAATAAAATTTTATAAAATATTTCCTAATAAAAACTAGTTACATACAAAGTCGTAAGGAGAGATTGTGAAAGCCTATCAACGTGAGTTTATTGAATTTGCCTTAGAGCGTCAGGTACTGCGATTCGGCGAGTTTACCCTTAAATCGGGCCGTATCAGTCCTTATTTCTTCAATGCAGGTTTGTTCAATACCGGCCGAGATTTAGCGCGTCTTGGCCGTTTTTATGCCGCTGCGTTAGTGGATTCTGGCATTGATTATGACTTGCTGTTTGGTCCCGCTTACAAAGGCATTCCGATTGCGACGACTACGGCGGTTGCCTTGTGTGAGCATCACGATATCGACATCCCTTACTGCTTTAATCGCAAAGAAAAGAAAGATCACGGCGAAGGTGGCAGCTTAGTCGGTAGCGAGCTAAAAGGCCGTGTGATGCTGGTGGACGATGTGATTACTGCGGGTACTGCGATTCGTGAGTCGATGGAAATCATCGAAGCCCATAAAGCGCAATTAGCCGGCGTGTTGATTGCCTTAGACAGGCAAGAGAAAGGCAAGGGCGAATTATCGGCCATCCAAGAGGTTGAGCGCGATTTTGGTTGCGGTATTGTGGCGATTATTAAACTCGCCGATCTGATCAGCTATCTGTCTGAAAAACCAGGGATGGAAGTGCAGCTTGCTGCCGTGAGCCAGTACCGCGAGCAATACGGGATTTAAGAGGAACCTAGGCTCGAGAGTCTAGGCTCTAGAATCTAGAACCTAGGCCCTCTATGTCTTATTGATGCAAAAACTCGGCGCGAGTCGCGGGGTTAGATTTAAAAATACCGCCCAGCGCTGTGGTAGTGGTCGAACTGGTGGAGTCCATTACGCCGCGGGACTTTACGCAGTAATGCACTGCATCCATTTTTACCGCAACATCTTTAGTTTCGAGCAAGGTTTGTAGCGCGACTAACACTTGTTGAGTTAAACGCTCTTGCACCTGTGGACGTTGGGCAAAAAAACGCACAATACGATTAATCTTTGATAAACCTATGATTTTTTTGCGTGGCAGATAAGCTATGGTGGCAGTGCCATCGATCGTCACTAAATGATGTTCGCAGGTGCTGGTGAGGCTAATATCTTGCACTCGCACCATTTCATCGAAGCCCATTTTATTGTCGATAACTGTGATCTTAGGGAAATTTTCATAGTCTAAGCCTGAGAATATTTCATCGACGTACATTTTAGCAATGCGGCGTGGCGTATCGGCAAGGCTATCGTCTGACAGATCCAATGACATTAATGTCAGTATCTCCTTCATATGATGTTCAATCTTGTCTTTACGTTCTTCACTGCTGTAAACGCTGGGGAGCATGGGGGTTTCAAGTCCACGTTCTAATAACGCGGCTTGTACTTTTACTGCTGCTTCACTTAATGCCATCTTATCCTCCACTACGTTGTAGCGGCTATCATTGAAAACCTATACTGGCATCGATCATCCAGCCTAGGATACAAATTGGGTTATTCTTGTGGGGCAAGAACAAGGGGGAGGAGGATAACGCGAATTGCAGATAATTCATACCGAAAATCATTCACCGCACCGATGAAAAAGCCGATAGTTCTAATCGCTATCGGCTTTAAATCAGATACTGTCAGTGGTATTTAGACTTGTTGTATCGATAAATTTTAGTAAATTCTAAAGTTTTAGGTTGGTACTTAGGAAGCTGAGCATTTGTTCATAGTATTTAGCCCTATGCTCATCGTTATAAAAACCGTGGCCTTCGTTATCCATCACCAGTTTTTGGTAAGGATACTTGTGAGCTTTTAAAGCTTTCTCGAGGGATTCGAGTTGCTCAATTGGCGCTCGCTCATCTTCACCACCATGTACCAATAGTATGTTTGCTTTGAGTTTATCGACGTTTTCAGAGGGAGACATTGCTTTGAGTACCGCTTTATCTTGACCTAACACTTCCTTAAGATAGCTTGTTCCTGCACTTCTGCGAGCGACGTCACCTTTATTAAACATCAACTCGAGATTGTATACTCCTGCCATACCTATGGCGCATTTAAACATATCCGGTGCAAGCACTGCACTTTGTAGGGCGCTGTAACCACCGAAGCTACCACCAGCGATACAGATGCGTTCTTTATCGGCAACACCTTGGTCAATGACATATTGAGTTGCATCTATAATGTCATGTTGGATGTCGGAACCCCATTTTTGGTAGCCAGCACGTTCAAATTGATCACCATAGCCACCAGATCCTCGAAAGTTGACCTGTAAAACTGCAATACCTTGGCTTGCCAAATATTGGTTTTGTGAATCAAACCCCCACCAATCACGGACACCATGTGGGCCACCGTGAGGATTGACTACTAGAGGCAGATTTTTAGCTTCTTTACCAAAGGGGAGTGTTAAATAACCATGGAGTGTTTTACCGTCGCGACTCGTAAAATTAATGGGTTTAACTTCAGCCATTTGCTCTGGGTCTAGCCATTTTTTAGCTGCAGCAAGGTATTCAAGTTTAAGCTTTTTGGTATCAAACACATAGTAATCGCCAGGGTTGCGATCATTAAATGCAAGCACAACTAGCTTTTCCGCATCACGGGTTTCACTGACAATCCGCACTTGATAGCCTGGTAGTACGCCTATGAGATCTTTTAGTAATTTTGCATGGGAATCTTCACTATCGACGAAGGCATAGCTAGGATAGCCATTTTCAAATTCAACGGCATAGAGCTGTTTATTGGTACCGTTAATCCAAAAGTTGCTGGGATCGACATTTTCATCCTGAATAATCTCTTTTTTATCACCTGTTTCGAGATTAATTTTGTATACGCCTAATGTTTCACCTTGTGTTCGTCCCGCGGCATAAATCGTATTTTTGTTATCGGCGAAGGAGATTGGGCTGAAATCAGTTAGACCAAGATTGAGTTTATCAGTGTTCACCCACTCGCCATTTTGACGGTAAAATACTTTTGTGATGTTTTTACCGTCTTCTCCTGCGACAAAACGGACTTCACCTTCATGGTCTGTCATAAAACGCGCTTGACCTATAGGCGAACCTAGAACACGTTTGCGAACTCCTGAGTATAAATCTACTCGATATACATCTTGTGATAATTCAATGTTAAGGGTGCTTTCGTTGTTCCATGGAATGGCGTTGACCAACATATAGCGCTCATCATCTGGCAGAGGATCGAGGATAAATGCTGTTGCATTAATTGCAGTATTTTTCTTAATGTTTGAACCTGTTTGTTGTTCGCCACTATTGAAACCGAACAGGTATGTGGGACGTGAGCCATCAGCATTAACAGCCATTAATTCGCCATAGTATTGTGGAGCCTCAATCCAACCCTTCAGATACTCTTTTGCCAGAACGACTCGTTCGCTATTTGCCCATTCGTAATCACCTACTTGGGCATTGCTCGGGAAGCGTATGGCATTAAGGAGTTTTTTAGTTTGTGCATCTAATACAAGGAGTACTTTTTTGCCATCAACACTGGTAATAGCACTTAAGTATTTGCCTGTTGGAGATATCTTTACGTTTGAGTATTCACTACCTTTACTAAACAACTGAGCCTGTGACAAGGCGTTAGGGTTTGCAGTATCTGAAGCAAATGTAGAGATTGGCAGCATTGGTAAGCAAAGCGCAGTCAAAGTTGCTAATTGGACGAGTTTCATTAGACATCCCTGTAATGTAATTGTGGTTGTTTTGTTTTTTAAATGTTTTTGAGGATAAAACAAAAGTGCTAGTCAGACAAGGAGGGAACGCTAAAAAATAAAGGACGGTATTACCGCCCTTTATACTGAAAAATCATTAGCTTTGGAGTAGTTGATGTTGAATAAAACGCCACTGTTCATCGAAGTGGGTGGTCGGTTTGAGTTTGAATTCACTTCGCACAAATTGCGCAATTCTACCTTCGGCAAAGGCCAACAGTAAATTGGCTAATATGGCTTCATCTAAGTTAAAGCCTCTACCTTCCCGAAGTGTCTTTTCCCGTAAAATTTGCTTTAACTGGGTTTCAATTTTTGCAAATAAACTACTAATACGACTTCGCAGACGTTCATTTTCACCTAACAGTGCATCACCATTGAGTACTCGAGAGATCCCTGGATTACGTTCAGCAAAAATCAGTAGCAGTTGTAGCATGAGCTGGCAGCGCTTCATGGTATCTTTCTCATCATCCATGATGATGTTGATGCGTGAGAGCAGTGACTCTTCGATAAACTCAATGAGCCCTTCAAACATTCGCGCTTTACTAGGGAAGTGACGATAAAGTGCGGCTTCCGAAACCCCCACTTCTGAGGCTAGTTTTGCCGTAGTGATCCTTTGCCCAGGACTGGTTTCTAGCATTTGTGCTAAGCATTGCAAGATATGCTCACGACGATTAATTTTTGGGCTTACAGCCATTGCAGTATCCTTCGCTCAATAACGACTGGTAGTTATTTCGTGCCTGAATGGCCAAATCCACCTTCACCACGGTCTGAGCTGTCGAACTCATCAACGAGTTTGAATTGTGCTTGCACCACAGGGACAAATACCAGTTGTGCGAGACGGTCGCCAATGTCTAAAGTGAATGGACTATTGCTTCTATTCCAACAAGATACCATCAATGGCCCTTGGTAGTCGGAATCGATAAGTCCAACTAAATTTCCAAGTACAATACCGTGTTTATGACCTAGACCTGAGCGCGGTAAAATCACAGCGGCTAATCCTGGGTCGGCCACATGGATGGCAATGCCAGTGGGGATAAGCTGGGTTTCACCGGGGGCTATCGTCATTGTGGTATCTATCATGGCACGAAGATCCATACCTGCACTACCTAGTGTGGCGTAAGCAGGTAAAGGAAATTCTGAGCCGATTCGAGAGTCGAGAATTTTTAATTCAATCGGTGTTTTCATGTATTTATTTTTTCTTTCACTATCAACGAAAGTAATTGCCGTGCTAGCGTGAGTTTGTCGGTCGCAGGCAAATCTTGACTGCCGAGCGGCCAGAATACACGCAGGGCATTGGTATCGGCATTGAAGCCTTGGCCAGTAACTGAAACGTCATTAGCGGCGATCATATCCAAGTTTTTACGTTTGAGTTTATCGCGGGCGTAGGTTTCAACATCATGGGTTTCGGCGGCAAATCCCACCACAAAAGGACGGTTGGGCAAGCTCGCAACCGTGGCTAAGATATCAGGATTCCTTTCTAGCGCAAGTTGCATTTTTTCTGCCGATTTTTTGATCTTACAAGTAGCAATATCGCTAATGCGGTAGTCTGCAACGGCGGCGCAGCCAATAAAAATATTTTTCTTATCAACATTATCCATAACAGCGTCGAGCATATTTTGCGCAGATTCAACATCGATGCGTGCTACGCCTTCAGGGGTACTTAGGTTCACTGGACCTGAGATTAAGGTGACGGCTGCGCCCATATCCGCTGCGGCTTTGGCGAGCGCAAAGCCCATTTTCCCAGAACTGTGATTGGAAATATATCTGACGGGATCTATCGCTTCACGGGTTGGCCCGGCGGTGATCAGCACCGACTGGCCTGCAAGAGGCTGTGCAGAGACTTCTTTTGTTGCAAAAAAATCACTGGCTAGCTCGGCAATTTCTAGCGGTTCGAGCATGCGTCCAGGCCCCACCTCACCACAGGCTTGACTACCGCTGGCTGGACCCCAAAGGGTATAACCACGGCTTTGCAGGCTTGTTAAATTCGCTTGAGTGGCGAGATTACGATACATCTGTTGATTCATCGCTGGACACAGAGCGATGGGGGCTTCGGTAGCTAGGCAGGTTGTGGTAATTAACTCATCTGCCATGCCTGCATTGATACGGGCGAGTAAGTTGGCCGTAGCGGGGGCGATAATCACTAAATCGGCCCAACGAGCAAGCTCTATATGGCCCATAGCAGCTTCTGCCGCAGGATCCAGTAGGCTAGATGCCACAGGATGTCCAGATAACGCTTGCAGCGTGAGAGGCGTGATAAATTCCATCGCACTTTGGCTCATTACGACGCGCACATCAAAACCACGCTCTTTTAAGCGTCGCACTAAATCGGCACTTTTATAGGCGGCAATGCCGCCGCCAATGCCCAGCAGGACGTTTTTATTTGTGAGACTCACAGACATCATCCGAGATTGAAATAATGCCTCCAACGATACCACAACGCGGTGAATTTTAGTGACTATCCCAGTTCAAAAAATCTCGTCCATACTCAGTAAAGTGAAAATATGTGAGGTAACAAGGAGGTCACATGGGCATCAAAGATTGGCCAGAGGGAGAGGGGCCTAGAGATAAACTACTACAAAAAGGAGCAGCCTATTTATCGGATGCAGAGTTACTGGCCGTATTGCTGCGTAATGGTTTAGCGGGTCTTAACGCTGTCGATCTAGCTAGATCGTTGATCAGTGAGTTTGGAGGATTAAGAAATCTACTTTGCGCCCCTAAAAATCAGGTGTGTCGACTTCCTGGCGTAGGGCCTGTAAAATATGCTCAGCTTCAAGCTGCAGCTGAATTAGCGCGGCGTGTCGCACAAGAAAATCTACAAAGAGGTCAGGTTTTGACAAATCCCGATTTAACTCGGGACTATTTAATGAGACAATTAACTGACCGCTCCTATGAAGTGTTCGCAATTTTGCTGCTAGATAGCCAGCATAGAGTGATTCAGTTTGTCGAATTATTCCGCGGCACAATAGACTCAGCCTCAGTGTATCCACGTGAAGTGGTGAGCTTAGTGCTTGAAAAAAAGGCAGCTGCCGTTATAGTGTGTCACAATCATCCGTCTGGTATTGCCGAGCCCAGTCAGGCTGACAGACGAATAACTGAGCGATTAAAAAATGCGTTATCAACCATAGATGTATCCTTATTGGATCATATGGTTGTAGGTGATCGAGAGATAGTTTCTTTTGCGGAACGAGGCTGGATTAATTAATCTAACACTTGATCTTCACTCTGTGATCGTGTATAAAATGCGCCCTCTTTGTGCCTCGGGCGACGGCCATACGAGGCACATTAATGCTCGAGCGTTAAAATTGTTTTTGGAGAAGATTGACATGTCAAGAGTATGCCAAGTTACTGGCAAGAAGCCGATGGTTGGTAACAACCGTTCGCACGCAAAAAACGCGACCCGTCGTCGTTTTTTACCTAACCTACAAAACCACCGTTTTTGGTTAGAAGAAGAAAAGCGTTTCGTACAGTTACGTGTATCTACTAAAGGTATCCGTCTGATCGATAAGAAAGGTATTGAAGTTGTTGTTGCTGAACTTCGTGCCCGTGGCGAGAAGGTATAATAGATCATGGCTAAAGCTAAAGGTAATCGTGAGAAGATCAAATTAGTTTCAAGCGCTAAGACTGGTCACTTCTACACAACTGAAAAAAACAAGCGTAACATGCCTGAAAAAATGGAAATCAAAAAATTTGATCCAGTTATTCGTCAGCACGTTATCTACAAAGAAGCTAAAATCAAGTAATCCTTGGTTAGTGTTTCGAGAAAAGCCCCTTATTTAAGGGGCTTTTTTTTTGGTTTTTTTTAGTGGTTCGTCATCAAGTTGAGATTATTTCCTCACAAACTTAAGCTGCTGAATCAACTCCTGTGAAGTTAAAAAATTGTGAATACTCGCGGAAAATATAAAATAGTGCGGTTATAAGCACTTTAATTCATTAAAACTGTATTTTAGTGAGAATAAATTCTTTATATGTGAATTAAAATGCAATACCATACGCGAAAATTAGCGATTCACTCTTGGCGCGTCATCGTGATGCTGCCAGCACAAAATGAGGTGTAAATAACGCGTGCGTACCACTGAACTGGTTGATGGATTTCGTCATTCTGCCCCCTATGTTAATGCTCACAGAGGTAAAACTTTTGTGGTCATGCTGGGTGGTGAAGCTTTGGCTCAAAATCAATTCCGCGCCATCTTAAATGATGTCGCCCTGCTGCACAGTTTAGGGATTAAAGTGGTGTTGGTATATGGCGCTAGGCCGCAGATTGATGCTGCATTAGCCGCTAACGGTATTGCGCCTGCCTACCACGACGGTGTGCGTATCACGGATGAAGATTCGCTCAAAGTGATTAAGCAAGTTGCGGGGGCACTGCAATTTGATATCACAGCGCGTTTATCCATGAGTTTAAGTAATACGCCGATGCAAGGTGCGCAAATTAACTTAGTAAGCGGCAACTTTGTGATTGCTCAACCACTGGGTGTGGATAATGGTGTGGATTTTTGCCTGAGTGGCAAAGTTCGTCGTATTGATGTGCAAGGCTTAAAACGTCAGTTAGATAATCACTGCATCGTATTGATGGGGCCGATTGCGGCTTCGGTTACTGGTGAAAGCTTTAATCTCACCGCCGAGGAAATCGCGACTCAAGTGGCAATTAAGCTCAAAGCAGACAAGATGATCGGCTTTAGCTCACAGAACGGTATTCTCGATCGAAATGGCGATGTGATTGCCGAGTTGATGCCAAATGATGCGCAAAACATCATGAACAAGCTGGCCGAGCAAGGTTCTGCCTGTGTGGGCACTATGGCCTTCTTGAAGGCGAGTATTGATGCCTGTCGTAATGGCGTGCCGCGTTGTCATTTAGTGAGTTATCTTGAAGATGGCGCCTTATTGCAAGAATTGTTTTCCCGTGAAGGCATAGGCACGCAAATAGTGACCGAGAGTGCCGAGCGTTTACGCCGTGCTTCTATCGCCGATATTGGTGGCGTATTGAACCTTATTCGCCCATTGGAAGAGCAAGGTATTCTGGTGCGTCGCAGCCGTGAGCAGCTCGAGATTGAAATCGAACAGTTTATGCTGATTGAACGTGATGGCTTAGTGATTGGCTGTGCCGCGCTTTACCCTTTTGAAGAGGATAATGCCGGGGAGTTTGCTTGTCTTGTGGTACATCCTGATTATCGTGATGCCGACAGAGGTAGCCTACTGCTGAAGAATATTATTGGCCAGGCTCGTAGCCGTGGTTATTCCCGTTTGTTTGCATTGACGACTCGCAGCATTCACTGGTTTTTAGAACATGGCTTTGTGATTGAAGATGTTGATGCATTGCCGCAGAAGAAAAAGCAGTTGTATAACTATCAACGCCGCTCAAAAATTCTTGCACTCGATCTCTAAGTTATTCAACATTCAACGAATGCCAGCCTAGTACTGATATTAGTGCTGGCATTTTTATTGACATAATATGTCTTTGTTGGCAGATTAAGGCTTCACTGCACGGGAGATGCTGCCAATGAGCCCTCAATTTTTTGAACTCGCCCCTTTAACCCAGACTTCTATCTTCAGCTTTATCGTCTTATTGCTCGGGATCGCAGGTATCTTGCTGATGTTGTGGCTAAAAAACATGCCTAAAATAGCAAAATCAGCGAGTTTAGGCATATTGCTGGTGATGATGGGCGGATTTTCTTGGGTCTTTTATCAATCCAATAGCGCCGAATTAGTGTTAACCGATACAGAGCTCACATTGGATGTTCCTTTCTATAAAGTGCAGTTATCCCGCGCGGATTTATTACCTGCCGAGGCGCGCATAGTCGATTTGCAGCAAGAGGCAAATTTAACACCGAGCTTTAAAACGAATGGTATAGGTATGCCTGGATTTCAATTAGGTTGGTTTAACTTACAGGGGAAGACTAAAGCATTTTTGGCGATAACAGATAAATCGCAGTTAGTGTTAGTGCCAACGACTAAAGGCTACAGTTTATTACTGACAGTACCACAAGGGAGTGAGTTTTTAGCACAGTTACAGAAGTAATCATCAGTCATCACTTCTGCCACTGTGTTTATTGGCGTGATAATGTTTACGCTGGTTTGCGTTTATAGGCCATATCTAAGGTGAAGACTAACAGCGCGCTCCAGATAAAACCGAAGGTCACGCCTTTTTCGGCATCGAAGGGCTCATTGAACAGACTCACCGCGAGGATAAACATAATACTCGGGCCTATATATTGGAAAAAGCCGAGCATAGACAATGGAATACGTACCGCTGCCCCTGCAAAACAGAGCAAAGGAATCGTGGTGACTATCCCAGCCGCCATTAACATCAGATTTAATTGCCAATCGTTAGTCAGCATGCTCGCCGTGGCCGTGTCTAAGGTTGCGACGAGATAAACCAGTGCAACCGGTAATAGCACTGCGGTTTCGACTAATAAGCCTGCTTTGGCATCTACATTGACCTTTTTTCGCAGCAGTGCATAAAAGCCAAAAGTGCCAGCGAGTGCCAGTGAGACGATGGGAATTGAGCCAAAAGAGATTAACTGGATCAATACGCCAGCACTGGCGAGTGCGACCGCGAACCATTGTAATTTACGCAGCCTCTCACCTAGAAATAGCATACCGAGCAAGACGTTAAGTAGAGGGTTGATGAAGTAGCCTAGGCTGGCATCGAGCATGTGGTCGTTATTTACCGCCCAGATAAATAGTAGCCAGTTTCCCGCGATCAGGATGGAGGTAATGACGAGGACGATAAGCTGCTTAGGCTGTTTAAACAGTAAGCGTAAACGAGAAAAACCGCCGATAAATTGCATAATGATCAGCATAAATACGAATGACCAAATCACCCGATGAAGCAAAATTTCGGTGGCGGAAACATGGTTGAGTAATTTGAAATATAAAGGCGCAAAACCCCACATACAGTAAGCACTGACGGCAAGTAGGATCCCTTTGCGGTATTCACGATCTGGCATGAGACATCTTCGAAGAACAACAAGGTGGCGATTGTAGGTGTGTCTGACCGCTGACTCAAGGGCATCGCCGCGTTCTTTTCGTTACAGAATATCTCTGCCAGAGATTGAATGGACGATTAAAGTCATCATCAAGATGTTTACCTTAGTCCGTTTTGAACCATAAGACAGCAATAAACATCTAGAGTTAATCTCCTAACCAACCATATAAGTCCCTGTTCCAAAAGCGATATGCGTACCTTGCTCATTATGCAGTTCCATGCGGCATACTGAAACTCGATTACCCGCACGAATGACGCTGCCCGTACCCGTGAAGGTGAGACCGCGTCCCGGCCGCAGATAATCGACGCGCATATCAATCGTCCCTAAAGTTTGGAGGCGTTGTTGTAATTCTTCAATCGTCCAATCTTCACGGCTGGCGACCAGTCCTGCAAATGCGGTGAGTCCGCCGACCACATCCAGTACTGTAGCTGTGACACCGCCGTGGAGGATCTGTTGATGGATATTGCCAATAAGTTCTGGTTTCATATTGATGACCACTTCGACACCGTCGATATCGTAGCGTTTAATATCGAGCCCGAGCAGATTATGAAAAGGGACATGTTGATCAAAGACTTCTGCCACTCGGCTTAATATTTCGGCTTGGATTGGGCTTGTCATGGTTTCTGGTCCTTGTCACTGAGTGACGGTATTAGGCGTAATTGGATTTGTTATCAACACTTAGATTAGGAAAGTGCGGCTTAGAGCAATTAATCTACAGTGAACCTCACTACGAATGCAACTGTGCCACTAATGCTAAGTGCTCAGGCTAAGCGACTCAGGCGACGTGACTCTGATGAGGCCATGGCGGATTTTAAAGTACTTTAAATTCCCGCTGAATCCTGCATTTTGAGGTAGTTTGGGTATAGAATAGGCCCCCTCACTTTTGACATAGAAGATCCATGGAAAAGCTCGTACTCGACACGCATGATGATCCGCTCTCGCAACGCTTAGCACAGGTGTTTGGTTACCGTGACTTTAGGGACGGTCAGCGGGAGGTGATAGAACGTGTCTGCGGCGGGCAAGATTGTTTAGTGATCATGCCAACGGGCGGCGGTAAGAGTCTGTGTTATCAGTTACCCGCTTTGATGATGAATGGCATCACTATTGTCGTCTCCCCATTGATTTCTTTGATGAAAGATCAAGTCGATAGCTTATTGCAAACCGGTGTTGCTGCGGCTTATCTGAATTCTTCTTTGCCGCGAGAGCAGAGTGCCGAAGTATTAAGGCAGCTACGCCACGGTGAGTTAAAACTACTTTATGTGTCACCTGAGCGCTTATTAACCGCTGATTTTATTGAGCGTATGCAGTCGCTGCAGCTGGCGATGTTTGCCATCGACGAGGCGCACTGTATTAGTCAGTGGGGCCATGATTTTCGTCCTGAATATGCAGCACTCGGCCAGTTAAAACAACTCTTCCCCTATGTGCCTATGATGGCGCTGACTGCAACAGCAGATCAGGCAACGCGCCAAAGTATTTGTGAGCGTTTAGGTATTGATCCTTACCGACTATTATCGAGTTTTGATAGGCCGAATATTCGCTATACAGTGGCCGAAAAACTCAATGCCGCTAACCAGTTACGACATTTTCTACTACAACAAAATGGTAGCAGTGGGATTATTTATTGCAGCAGTCGTCGCCGTGTTGATGAGGTGGCCGATCGTTTATGCCTGCAAGGTTTTAATGCCAAGGCTTACCATGCGGGGATGACGCAGGAAGACCGTGGTGCAGTACAGGACAGTTTCCTTAAAGATCAAATTGATATCGTCGTTGCGACCGTGGCGTTTGGTATGGGGATCAATAAGTCGAACGTGCGCTTTGTGGTGCATTACGATATCCCGAAAAGCATCGAAGCCTATTACCAGGAAACGGGCCGAGCAGGTCGTGATGGGCTCGATGCTGAGGCTTTTATGCTATTTGATCCGGCCGATATTGGCCGAGTGCGGCATTTGATTGAGCAGTCAGAGCCGGGGCCGCAGCAACAGGTCGAATTCCACAAACTCAATACCATGGCGGCCTTTGCTGAGGCGCAAACCTGCCGCCGCCAAGTGCTGCTGCATTACTTTGATGAAAGTGCATTAGAACCCTGTGGTAACTGCGATATTTGCCTCGATCCGCCTAAGCGCTATAACGGCACCGAAGATGCGCAAAAGGTGCTGTCGTGTATTTATCGACTAGGACAGCGATTTGGTATCAATCACTTAATTGAAGTGTTACGCGGTTCGAAAGGCGCACCGATAGTCGATCGAGGGCATGACAAACTCACGACTTGGGGGATTGGTAAAGATAAAAGCCATGAATATTGGCTGAGTGTGATCCGTCAACTCATTCATCTGGGATTAGCAAGCCAAGATGTGACTCGTGGCTCCTCTATTACCTTAAACCCATCGGCACGGCCTGTGCTCAAAGGGGAAGTGGCGTTAATGCTCGCCGAACCGCGTATTCAGTTAACAACCACAAAACGTAAGGCGAGTCAGTCTAAAGCACCGCTTAATTATGACCGTAAGTTATTTGCGCGGCTAAAATTGTTGCGTAGAACCATTGCCGAACAGCAGGACGTGCCGCCATATTTAGTGTTTAACGATGCGACACTCGCAGAAATGGCGGCCATGATGCCAACGAGTGCGGGTGAAATGCTCGCGGTTAACGGGGTTGGCGAGCGTAAACTCAGCCGTTTTGGTGACGATTTCCTTGATGAGATTGCAGCTTATTTAGCTGGAGAGTGATTATCCTGACTATTTTCACTGATCTTAATCTTACCTAATTGATTGATGCCAGCGCGCTTAATCAGAGATTCTAAAGTGTCAAACTGCTGCAATGCGGCAATGCCAATATAAACTCTATTCGACCCCTGCCAAGGTTGAATCGCTGCCGTTAACTGATTGACAACACGCTGCGCCCCCATCGCTGAGGTATGGGGTAATACAATTACTATTTCATCCATGGAATAGCGGATGAGTTTATCGTGCTCACGTAATTTATGTTGTAGCTCATCTTGCAGTGGTGGCAGGTCTACTTGACGGATCTGGCTGGCATTAAAGAGCAGCAGTGCCAGGGGATAGTTGCCTTGTTTTGCGCTGTTTAGGGCCGATTCCAATTGTTGTATTGGGGATAATGACTGGCTGTCATTATCCGTTGCTGGGACGCGATTATTTTGTTTATCAATAAAATACCAAATAGCACCGCCCAGTATTGTCATCGCAAGTAAAAAAAGAGTGCTATATGCCCAATCTAGATTGAGTTCATCAAGGATGTTAGGATTTTGCGTGTTAGGCGCAGTTTCCTGCGGTAAATCTTGTTGATTGATGCGTGCTTTGAACTGCAATATACGAGTATTGTTCATCGCTTCATTTGCGAATTCTGAAGCCTGATGACGTTTTAGTAGAAAGTCATATGCCTGTTTAAAATCTCCTTTATCTACGTAATAGTCACTTAATATTCGGTAGAATTCTTTTAAATCTGAGTATTGCTTTAAACTTTCTCCCTGTTCAATTGCGGATTGCATTAGGGTTAATGCTGCCTCATCTTGAGATTGGGCGAAACGGATCTGTGCCAAGAGACGAGTAGAGCGCATCACGGCAACGAGCTGGTTTTGTTTTTGAAAGCTATTGATACTGATGGAAATATATTCTTCGGCTGTATCTATACGTCCTTTATCTAAGGAGATAGAGGCCAAAATTGCATAGCTGTAAGCGAGTTCTAAGGGGGAGCCTATTTCAGGAAGTAAGGCTTTTGCTTGTTTTTCGAGTTGGTCACTATAGTCAAATTCTTGATTATCGAATGCAATACGTGAGGCATTACGAAGAATGACATGCAGTACTTTTCCTTTTGCATCAGAACTTTGCAGCGCTAAATTGGTGTAATACATGGCCTGTGGAAAATCATGGGTGGCATAGAGTAAATTACCCATAGCGGCATATATGTAAGCCTGCGGCGGCCAAATCCAGTTTTGTGTTTGGCTATGAATATCAGGATAAATATCAATCGCAAGTCGTAAATCTTCGATGGCCGATGAGAAGTTGTCTGTATCTGTATCGAGTTGTCCTCGTAATCTTAAACTATCAATTAAAGACTGAGGTTGTTGGTAGCGTCTAGCGAGTGTAATGGCTGAATCGAGTAATGGCAGAGCATTCTGGATATTATTGTTATTAAGGTGTGCTTCGGCTTGGCATGTTAAAAAGTAGGGACGAGCTTGATCGAGTTTCAGTCGTTTAGCTTTTGCTTCACCCAACTGGGCGAGATTAATCGCGGCTTTATTTTCCCCTAATTGCAGCAAGTTTTGGCACTTCAAAATACTGAGACGGAGCTGATCAATGTCTGATGCTTTTTCCGTTACGGGTTGTTTTTCAAGGGTTGCTATTTGATTAAAGGCTTTAGTCGGATATTGGTAGATGATTTCGGTCAATTCATCGAGTTGACTGTTAGCACAGGCATTAAGAGTAACAAGCCATAAGAGCATGCTCAGTGCCAAGACGCGAAAATCCATTTTGTGCTCCATAGAATGCGTAAACTCTATTATCCATAATCAGTGAGGCTGGATTATAACTTTTCTTAATCATTTTTTGCATAAAAAACTATTTTTTTCTAAGTGAGATAAATTAACACATCTGAATGATTTCTGAATCCAAACAGCGGGTTAATTCTGTGGGAACGATCACTAATTGAAGGATAAAACTCGCAATTAGTTGGCTGATGACAAGTCAAATCAGTAGAACATGAAAAAATTGGGGTTGACACTATCGGCTAGGCAAGTTAAATATTAACCGTCCTCAATAATTCAAACAGAATAAATATACAGATTAAATGAATATTATTAGCCGCAAACTCGACCTCCTCCTCTCTCTCCTCGCGGTTTATACGCGGAGGTCTTAGTGTTGCACGCTCGATAAAGAGGCAAAGCATTCACAAACCCCGCACAAATGTTGCGGGGTTTTTTGTATCTGAATACGGCAAAAATTAACTAACGAACGGTGACGTTCCATGGAGAAGCGAGATGTCTAACAGAGTCATAATATTTGATACCACCTTGCGTGATGGTGAGCAGGCGTTAGCCGCAAGTTTGTCGGTCAAAGAAAAGCTACAGATCGCTATGGCGCTGGAACGTCTCGGTGTGGATGTGATGGAAGTGGGTTTTCCAGTTTCTTCACCCGGTGATTTTGAGTCAGTGCAGACCATAGCACGCACCATCAAAAATAGCCGCGTTTGTGCCTTATCCCGTGCATTGGAAAAGGACATCGATGCAGCGGCGCAGGCTTTGTCTGTCGCTGATCAATTCCGTATCCATACCTTTATCTCGACCTCGACTATTCACGTTGAGAGCAAGTTGAAGCGTTCTTTCGACCAAGTGTTAGAAATGGCGGTGGGCGCAGTGAAATACGCCCGTCGCTTTACTGATGACGTGGAATTTTCCTGTGAGGATGCGGGGCGTACGCCCATCGATAATCTATGTCGCATGGTAGAGGCCGCCATTCTTGCTGGCGCGCGCACCATTAATATTCCCGATACGGTCGGTTATACAGTGCCAAGCGAGTTTGGCAATATCATTCAGACTTTGTTTAATCGGGTGCCGAATATCGACCAAGCGGTGATCTCAGTGCATTGCCACGATGACTTAGGTTTATCTGTGGCTAACTCGATTACCGCTGTACAGCACGGTGCGCGTCAAATTGAATGTACCATCAATGGCATAGGTGAGCGTGCGGGTAACTGTTCACTGGAAGAGATCGCGATGATCTTAGCGACGCGTAAGGGAATGTTAGGGCTAGAAACAGGCATTAATGCTAAAGAAATTCACCGTACTTCTAATTTGGTCAGCCAGTTATGCAATATGCCAGTGCAGGCGAACAAAGCAATTGTCGGTGCTAATGCTTTTACTCATTCGTCAGGTATCCATCAGGATGGCATGTTAAAAGCACAAAATACCTATGAAATCATGACGCCAGAAAGCATAGGTTTGAATCGCAATAACTTGAATATGACCTCTCGCTCGGGTCGCCATGTGATCAAGCATCGCATGGAAGAAATGGGCTATAGCGAGCACGATTACAATATGGATACTCTGTATGAAGAGTTTCTAAAATTGGCAGATAAAAAAGGCCAAGTATTTGATTATGATCTAGAAGCCTTAGCCTTTATGGAAGCACAGGCCGAAGAAGACAATCACTATCAATTGCAGCAATTAGTGGTGCAGTCTGACTCAACTGAAGGCGTTGCTACGGCGACTGTGCGTATCGAAGTGGGCGGCGAAATTAAAACCGAAGCCGCAACGGGTAATGGTCCTGTTGATGCTGCCTATAACGCGATTGCTCGCGCAACCGATCGTCGAATCGATATCATCAGCTATAAGTTAGGTGCTAAGGGCGTAGGTCAAAATGCCTTAGGCCAAGTGGACATTACCGCGGTTTACCACGAGCAGAACTTTCACGGCGTAGGTTTAGCGACCGATGTGGTCGAAGCCTCGGCGCGCGCTTTAGTGCATGTGATGAACTTAACGTGCCGCGCAGACAAGGTCGCCGATTACAAACAAAGCATGCAAAAAAATCGAGAGCTAGGCGGCGTCTAGTCGCTAAAAGCATCCAAAGAATAGCAAGGTCGAGCATAAAGCATTTACATTTAAAGGAGTTGGCTGGCGTATGAGTTATCAAATAGCAGTATTAGCAGGGGATGGGATCGGTCCTGAAGTGATGGCAGAGGCGCGTAAAGTGCTGCGTGAAGTGGAAGCACGATTCGATTTAAATATCGAATACACTGAATACGATGTTGGCGGTATTGCCATTGATAACCACGGTTGTCCCTTACCCGATGCCACGCTAAAGGGCTGTGAAGCGGCCGATGCGATCCTATTTGGCTCGGTAGGCGGCCCTAAGTGGGAAAAGTTACCGCCAAATGAGCAACCTGAGCGCGGCGCGCTATTGCCACTGCGTGGTCACTTCGAACTGTTTTGTAATCTGCGCCCAGCTAAATTGCATGATAGTTTAGAGCATATGTCGCCGCTGCGTAGCGATATCTCCGCCCGTGGATTTGATGTCTTATGTGTACGCGAGTTAACAGGGGGCATTTATTTTGGTAAGCCAAAGGGTCGTCAAGGTGAAGGCGAAAATGAAGAAGCCTTCGATACCATGCGTTATAGCCGCCGCGAAATTAGCCGTATCGCCCGCATCGCCTTCGAAGCCGCCCGTGGTCGCCGTAAAAAAGTGACCTCAGTGGATAAAGCCAATGTGCTCGCCTGTTCAGTGTTATGGCGCCAAGTGGTAGAAGAAGTGGCGATGGACTTCCCCGATGTCGAGCTTGAACACATCTATATCGATAATGCGACCATGCAGTTGCTACGTCGTCCCGATGAGTTCGATGTGATGCTATGTTCTAACCTGTTCGGCGACATTTTATCCGACGAAATCGCCATGTTAACGGGCTCTATGGGCTTGTTGTCATCGGCGAGCATGAACAGCACTGGCTTTGGTTTATTCGAACCTGCGGGTGGCAGTGCGCCGGATATCGCAGGTAAAGGCATTGCAAACCCTATCGCCCAAATTCTGTCGGCGGCATTAATGCTGCGCCACAGCTTAAAGCAAGAAGAAGCCGCCTGTGCGATTGAACGCGCCGTAAGCAAAGCATTAAATTCTGGCTACTTAACTGGTGAGCTATTGAGCAGCGACAAGCGTAGCCAAGCTAAATCAACCGCCGAGATGGGTGACTTTATCGCCAATGCTATAAAGGAAGGTGTGTAATGACGACTGTGCCAAAAAACGCGGTGGCAAAAACGCTGTATCAAAAAGTATGGGATGCCCACGTTGTAGCGACTCCTGAAGGTGAAGCGCCGATCATTTATGTCGACAGACATTTAGTCCATGAAGTGACTTCTCCCCAAGCATTCAGTGGCTTAAAAGTGGCGGGCCGCAAACTGCGTGCACCGGAAAAAACCTTTGCTACTATGGATCACAATACTTCGACCCGTAGCGCCAGCTTGGATGCCCTAAGCCCAATGGCGCGCACACAGGTTGAAACCTTAGCGCAAAACTGTAAAGACTTTGGCGTGCGTTTATACGACATTCATCATCCTAATCAAGGGATTGTGCATGTGATGGGCCCTGAGTTGGGTATTACCTTGCCGGGCACTGTGATTGTCTGTGGTGATTCCCATACCGCGACCCATGGCGCCTTTGGCGCATTGGCGTTTGGCATTGGCACATCGGAAGTTGAGCATGTTTTAGCAACCCAAACCCTGCGTCAGTTAAAAGCTAAGACCATGAAGATTGAAGTGCGTGGTCATGTTAGCGATGGCGTGACCGCCAAAGATATCGTACTCGCCATTATCGGCAAAATCGGCATGGATGGCGGCACGGGTTATGTGGTGGAGTTCTGTGGTGAGGCGATTGAAGCCCTGTCGATGGAAGGTCGCATGACAGTGTGCAATATGGCGATTGAAATGGGCGCTAAGGCTGGCATGGTCGCGCCGGATCAAACCACTTTCGATTATTTAGCAGGCCGCGAGTTTGCACCCAAGGGCGAAGATTGGGCAGAGGCTGTCGCTTACTGGCAAGCCATAAAAACCGATGATGGCGCCGTGTTTGATGCTGTCGTTGAGTTAGATGCCGCCGATATTGCGCCACAATTGACTTGGGGCACTAACCCTGGCCAAGTCGTAGCGATCGATGGAAAAGTGCCAAATCCTATTGATGAAGCCAACCCAAGCACCCGTGCCAGCATGGAAAAGGCCTTAGAATACATTGGCCTGAGTGCGGGTACGCCGATGACAGACATCAGTATCAACAAAGTGTTTATCGGTTCTTGTACTAATTCGCGGATTGAAGATTTACGCAGCGCTGCCGTGCATGCTAAAGGTCGTAAAGTCGCGAACGGTGTCACTGCGATTGTCGTACCTGGTTCTGGGCAAGTGAAAGCGCAAGCCGAAGCCGAAGGCTTAGATAAAATCTTTATCGAAGCGGGATTTGAGTGGCGTTTACCGGGTTGCTCTATGTGTTTGGCGATGAACGATGACAGATTAGAGGCGGGCGATCGTTGTGCTTCGACCAGTAACCGTAACTTCGAAGGTCGCCAAGGCCGTGGTAGTCGCACCCATTTGGTGAGCCCGGCGATGGCCGCCGCCGCTGCGGTGGCTGGGCATTTTGTCGATATTCGTAAACCTTACTAATTACCGTAAACCCAAGAGGAGAAGTTAATGCAACCTTTTACGACCCATACCGGGCTTGCGGTCATGATCGACAGCACCAATATCGATACGGATCAGATCATTCCGAAACAGTTTTTATCTAAGGTGACGCGCGATGGTTTTGGCGTGCACTTATTTCATGACTGGCGTTATTTAGATGATGCGGGCGATGTGCCCAATCCTGAGTTTTCATTGAACCAGCCTCGTTATAAAGGCGCTTCAATTCTTGTGTCGCAGGAAAACTTTGGTTGTGGTTCAAGCCGCGAACATGCGCCTTGGGCGCTGGCAGACTTTGGTTTTCGCGCCATTATTGCACCGAGTTTTGCCGACATTTTTTACGGCAACTCAATCAATAATGGCTTGTTACCTGTGGCGTTAACCCATGCGCAGGTGCGTCAGTTGATGGACGAAGTGGCGGCAGAAGAAGGTGCGCAAATCACGGTCGATCTCACAAGCTGTAAAGTGATTTCACCGTTAGGTGCTGAGTTTAGTTTTACGCTGGCAGAGTCGGCGAGACATAAGCTACTCAATGGGTTAGATGCTATTGGGCTGACCTTGTCCCATGCTGCGCAAATTAGTCAGTACGAAACCCAAATCCAAGGCTGGCGGAGTTAAAATTTCAGCGAACACTTGTACCTATGATGATGCAATAATAAAACGCCTTGACGAAAGTCTAGGCGTTTTTGTTAGCACATTTGTTGAGCATTAATTTAAGTGCATGTATTAAATTGATAATTTATTTATTTGTTATTATGGATGTCTAATTTTAAAAAGAGGTAGTGATTTGTGCTGATATTGCCAATTAATAATGATAAACACTTGTGCTGTTGTTGTTTTTTATTATCTATTTGTTTGTGTTTAATTATTTTGTTTTTGTTGCATTTTTAGAACTACATTGAGCGAACGTGCCTAGCCAATTTGTTAGTTATTTTTGATCTGAAAAGTGATTTTTATCACTAAAAATTTTAATCAAGCAAGTGTTTGTAGTTTTTTTATCTGTTTTATCTCCTCTGGTTGCAAACATCTTCTGCATAAGTAAACTGCAGCGCATTCAATCTGGAGTGTTTACTCTATTTTGCCTGAATGCCGTAGTACTTATTTAAGTAGTACAGATAACAATAAGATAATTAGAGAATGATAATGCAAAAACGTCTTCTGACTTTGGCTGTCACTGCAGCCTTGTTAACTTCAACGACTCAACTCCATGCCGCTGGTTTCCAATTGGCCGAATATTCTTCTACAGGTTTAGGCCGCGCCTTTGCAGGGGAAGCTGCTATGGCGGATAACGCCTCTGCCCAAGGTCGAAATCCTGCCATGCTCACTTATTTAGAAGGACGTCAGCTTTCTGCGGGTGGTATTTATGTGATGCCAAACGTCGATGTGAAAGGTGATGTGAGCCTAAGCTCGCCGTTACTGGGGCCAGATCCCGTTAAAATGCAAGGCGGCGATGCTCTGGATGTGGCCGATAGCGCGTTGGTGCCAAACTTTTATTATTCAAATCAGTTAAATGATCAATGGACTTGGGGCCTAGCGGTAAACTCTAACTATGGTCTCGCCACAGAATTACCTGCAACCCACGCCGCGGCCATTTTTGGTAATAAGACCTCGGTAACGACCGTTGAGTTTAATCCTAATGTTGCTTATCGCATCAATGATGCAGTCAGTGTAGGCGGTGGTGTGCGAATCGTTTATGGTGAAGGTGAAATCGGTGCTTCATTACCCGGTTGGGTCGATGGTATTAAACCGAGTTTACCTGCGCAAGTGGCTGCCATGTTGCCCCCAGGCGGTACTGAGCTGAAGAGTATGAAGGGTGATGATATTGGCTATGGCTGGCAGTTAGGCGCAAGCTGGCAGATTACCCCCGCTCACCGTTTAGGTTTGGCTTACCATAGCGGCGTTAAGCTAGATCTTGATGGTCATGCTTCAGGGGTCATTTATACGGGTGGCCAAGATGTGTCTATCGAAGGTTATTTACCGCTTGAATTACCCGCATTTGCAGAAATTGCATCCCACCATCAACTGACCGATAACTGGGCCATGCATGCGAGTGTAAACTGGACCGATTGGAGTGTATTTGATCAGTTAGTGGCGTATTTCCCCGGCGAGGTTAAACCTAAGGGTGACTTAGAGTCTGATTTAGTGAAAGAAGAACACTTTGAAGATAACTGGCGTTTCGCGCTGGGAACGACCTACCAAGTGAATAATGCTTGGTTAGTGCGTGCCGGTGTCGCTTTAGATAAAACGGCGGCAACAGATGAGTGGCGTACCACTACAATTCCTGACTCTGACCGTTTGTGGTTCTCTGTGGGCGCAGGTTATCAGGCTTCCAAAAATCTGAATGTTGATTTTGCAGTGACGTATATCAAAGCGACAGGCGATGCGCCCATCAACGAACAGCAAAATCTATTAAACTTAGCGACAGTTAACTTTAACGGCGAAGCGAGCGGCAATGTATGGCTTGCGGGTATTCAAATGAGCTACAAGATGTAAGTTCGGTATGTTAAAAAAAGCCCTGAATCTTCAGGGCTTTTTTATGGCTAGAATAAAGTTCGTCGGGTTAGCTTACTGTTCACGGCGGAAAATTCCGAATATATTCACTACATAAGTAGTAAGTCATTTCAATTCTCGCTGATATAAATGTCGACAGAGGATCCAGATAGGATAGTAGCGTGCAGAAAAAATACGTGGTGGCCTTAGATCAAGGCACGACCAGTTCAAGGGCGATAGTGTTCGATCACGATGCAAACATTGTCAGTGTGTCCCAGCGGGAATTTACCCAGTTGTATCCTAATCCAGGTTGGGTCGAGCATGATCCCATGGAGATTTGGGCAAGCCAAAGTTCAGTGTTAGTTGAAGCGCTGGCGCGTGCGGGTATTCACAGCGATGAAGTGGCGGCCATTGGCATAACCAATCAGCGGGAAACCACCGTTATTTGGGAGAAGGCCACAGGTAAACCTATTTATAACGCGATTGTGTGGCAGTGCCGTCGCAGCGCTGAGATTTGTGAGCAACTCAAAGCTCAAGGGTTAGAAGAATATGTGCGTGAGAATACCGGTTTATTACTCGACCCTTATTTTTCAGGCACTAAGATCAAATGGATTTTAGATAATGTGCCCAATGCCCGTGAGCAAGCCGAGCGTGGTGAGTTGTTGTTCGGCACTATCGATACTTGGCTCGTGTGGAAGTTAACCGAAGGCAAGGTACATGTCACCGATCCCACCAATGCTGCCCGCACGTTGCTATTCAATATCCATAGCCTGACTTGGGATAATAAGTTACTCGAAGCCTTAGATATTCCCTTGTCTATGTTGCCTGACGTTAAACCCTCCTGCAGCGTGTATGGCACCACACGGATTGCCGGTGAAGGCAGTGAAATCCAAGTTGCAGGAATGGCGGGCGATCAACAGGCTGCGCTTTTTGGCCAGTTATGTGTCGAGCCCGGCATGGCGAAGAATACCTACGGCACTGGTTGTTTTTTGTTGATGAATACTGGGACCAAAGCGGTGCGCTCAAACCATGGCTTATTGACTACAGTTGCCGTGGGGCCTAAGGGTGAAGTGAACTATGCCCTCGAAGGTTCAGTTTTTATGGGCGGCGCGACCATTCAATGGTTGCGGGATGAACTCGGGCTTATTCGTGATGCCAGTGATACCGAATACTTTGCCTCTAAGGTCGCCGATACTAATGGCGTATATCTGGTTCCCGCTTTTGTGGGACTCGGGGCGCCCTATTGGGATCCCAATGCCCGTGGCGCGCTATTTGGGTTAACCCGCGGCGCCAACCGTAATCATATTATTCGGGCGGCGTTAGAATCCATCGCTTATCAGAGTAAAGATTTACTCGATGCCATGATCAAAGACAGTGGCGTCAGCCTTAAGCGTTTAAAAGTGGATGGTGGCGCGGTCGCCAATGATTTTTTGATGCAGTTTCAAGCGGATATTACCGATGTTGAGGTACTAAGGCCAAGCGTTTGTGAGACAACCGCTTTGGGCGCGGCATTTTTAGCTGGGTTGGCCGTGGGCTTTTGGGAGAGTGTGATAGAGCTTGAGCACAAAGCCTGCATCGATAAGCATTTTATCCCTAATATCGATGCCCAGACTCGAGTGCAGCTATATGCAGGTTGGCAGGATGCGGTGGCCAGAACTCGAACATAACTCATTGAATTTTAGCATGCTTAGATTTGGTCTATTGTTTGGTTGTTGCTAAGAAAAAGGCGCTAATCCTGTGGATTGCGCCTTTTTCTTTTTGTGTAATAAGAACTTAGACTTCAACATCAATAATATGTTGAGTCTGTGGTTTTTTAATTTCAGCACTATCATCAGTGACTTCAAGTACAGCGCCTTCTTTTAACTCTTTAGCTTTATCTGATGCGCGCCGTTTTTTGTTCTTACTGGTTTCAGACTCTTTGCGCCTATCTCTGACTTTGGCATCTCGGCGCTCTAGCGTCGGAGGCAATTGTGACTGCGGTGCTTCATGGCTATCAGGGGCATTTGCTGTGGCACTATGCACTTGGTCGACGACCCGTTTAGGGTTCAATACGGCTTTTGCTGGCTGTGCCAGCATGGCATAAATGCTATCCAATCCACTCATAACGCCTCCTTAGTTCTATCTATCTTAACCTTATATCGGCAGAGGTTGGTTAATATTTAGACTATATGTGATGTTATTCTTCAAAACGCTATCTACACATTGAAGCAACTATTTGCTGCTGATGGGTGATTAAAGGTCATTTTATTAGTCGATTGCCTTATTAATAAATAGAGATAAATACTCAAATTCATCTTTCAACTACCTGAAAGCTAAAGGTTGCTGCTTTTTTCAACTCTATTTATTCCTATGCTTTCCATCGTTTAGCTAATTTGGGTGCGATATTTTGTCAAAACTTTGTCACTAAGCCATAGGCATGACATGCTGCTAACCCGCTTGCCGACTGGCTTTATAAAAGGATTCCATCCCTTGACAATGCTTGTCTACTGTCCCTAAACTTAGCAGTTGTGGGAAATAGTGGATATTTGTGGATCAAAAATCACAGGATGGGATGAATTAGCGTGTTTCGTGGAGCCAGTGCTATCAACTTAGATACAAAGGGACGGATCGCTATTCCAGTGCGATACCGCGAACCTTTGCAGCTTGAGCACCAAGGCCGCATCGTGATTACCGTTGATATTCAATCCGCCTGTTTACTCTTGTATCCAATCCATGAATGGGAATTGATTGAAGCAAAATTATTGAAGCTTTCCGATACCGATAAGACCCAAAGATCTTTAAAACGGCTGTTATTGGGTTATGCCCACGAAGTGGAGCTTGACGGTAACGGGCGAATATTACTGCCACCACCATTGAGGCAATACGCCAATTTAGATAAGCGCATTATGCTGGTGGGACAACTGAATAAGTTTGAGCTGTGGGATGAGCAAACTTGGCTGCAGCAAATTGATGAATGCCAGGAAACTATTCGAAGTGAGGAGCTTGCTAATAACGAGCGCCTGGCAGATTTTTCACTCTAACGAGTCGCGCTAATTATATTAAGAAGAGAGTATGAGTCAGGAATTTGCCCATTTATCCGTTCTGTTAGCAGAAACGGTTGGCGGTTTAAACATCAAAGACGATGGCATCTATATCGATGGCACGTTTGGCCGCGGTGGTCATTCAAGACAGATATTGCTGCGGCTCGGTGACAATGGTCGATTGATTGCAATTGATCGCGATCCCCAAGCGATTGAGGCGGCAAAACAATTTAGTGATGATCCGCGCTTTCAAATTGTGCATGGCGGTTTTGGCCAATTAGCCGATTACGTCAAAGATCTTGGGCTTGTGGGCAAAATTGATGGCGTATTACTCGATTTAGGTGTGTCATCACCTCAACTTGACGATGCCGAGCGCGGTTTTAGCTTTTTGCGAGATGGCCCACTCGATATGCGGATGGACAACAGCCAAGGCCAAACAGCCGCACAATGGTTGGCTCACGCTGAAATTGAAGATATGGCTTGGGTATTTAAAACCTATGGTGAGGAAAAAAACGCCCGTCATATCGCCCGTTGTATTGCTGCTGACCGTGACAAAACGCCATTTTTACGCACTAAAGATTTGGCCGATTTAATTGCGCGTATCACGAAGAATAAAGAACGCAATAAGCACCCAGCAACCCGAGTGTTTCAGGCGATACGTATCTATATCAACAGTGAATTAGACCAAATTGATCAGGCGCTTGAAGGGGCATTAGCTGTACTCGCTCCCCAAGGGCGATTATCCATCATTAGCTTTCATTCCTTAGAAGATCGTATCGTGAAGCGTTTTATCCGTCGTCATAGCCAAGGTGAGAGTGTGCCGTACGGTTTGCCGATCACTGAAGATCAAATTAATAAGTCGCGTAAATTACGCGCCATTGGTAAGGCGATTATGCCATCCGATGAGGAAATTGAACGCAATGCCAGGGCTCGCAGCTCAGTATTACGCATTGCCGAGCGTTTAGATTACTAAGGGGCGAACTGTGAGTAAGCCCTCATTAAATTTACCACGAGTGGTACTACATGATTTGTGGTCACACAAATGGATTTTGTTACTGGCTTTACTCGTGCTCAGTAACGCGGTTGTTGTTGTTTATATCAGCCACGCTAGCCGTAATCTCGCGACACAGTGGGATCAACTGTTACAGGAACGGGATAGGCTGGATATTGAATGGCGCAATTTATTGTTGGAAGAACAAACGCAGACAGAGCATAGCCGTATTACGCGTATTGCATCGAAAGAACTCAACATGAGTCGCCCGTTACCCAGCGAAGAAATTGTGGTAAAGGTGCCGTGAGTATAGGGAAGATATGATTAGGCAAGCAAAAACCAAACAGGCGAGTAAAAAGCAAAAACCGCAACTTATCCATTGGCGTTTATACGTGGTGGTTGGGTTTGTGTTTGCGCTATTTTCGAGCTTGGTGGGGCGGGCTGCTTATATTCAAATTATCGAGCCAGATAAGTTACGCCATGAAAGTGATATGCGTACTCTGCGTACCACGAGCCGTGAGGTTCAGCGAGGGTTAATCACAGATCGAAATGGTGATATGCTTGCCGTGAGCGTGCCAGTGCGTGCGGTTTGGGCCGATCCAAAGCAAGTTAATGACAGCAATAGTTTTGCCGATATGCGCCGCTGGCAAGCGTTGGCCGATGTGTTACATGAACCGTTAGCAGATGTGCTAGATAGAGTTCGTAGTAACCCCACTAAACGCTTTACCTATCTTAAACGTCAAGTCACCCCCGCAGTGGCGGATTACATTACTCAGCTGAAGTTACCTGGGGTGTTTTTAAAATCAGAATCCCGCCGTTATTATCCAGGTGGTGAAATTACCGCTCAGCTTATTGGTATCACTAACATTGATGATGTTGGGATTGAAGGCGTTGAAAATGCCTACAATAGTTGGTTGACAGGCACGCCATCCAAACAAAAGGTGCGTAAGTCGCGTGATGGTCATGTCGTTGAGCACCTCGATATAGTACAAGAAGGCGAGAGTCCAAATGATCTTGTACTGAGTATTGATCATCGTATTCAGCAGTTAGCCTACCGTGAGCTTAAACGTACTACAGAGATGAACCAAGCCACCTCTGGCTCGATTGTCGTACTAGACATCCATACGGGTGAAGTGCTTGCCATGGTAAACACCCCCTCTTATAACCCCAATTCTCGCGATAATCTGCAAACCTTCAGAATGCGTAATCGCGCTATGACAGACACTTTTGAACCGGGGTCGACGATTAAACCTTTTGTCGTGGCGGCGGCGCTTGAGGCTGGCACTGTTAAGGCAACGGATATTATCCCGACTTCTCCAGGTTGGATGCGTTTAGGTGGGCGCCAAGTGCGTGACCCTAATAATTATGGTGATATGAGCCTTGCGCGTATTCTGGCGAAATCTAGCAACGTAGGGATCAGTAAGTTAGCCCTGTCCATTCCGGTACAACAACTGCTAGGTACTTATCAGTCCATGGGGTTAGGTAGTTTTTCGGGGATTAATCTTACGGGTGAAAGTGCTGGTCTTATTCAGGATCGTCATCGTTGGTCTGACTTTGAGCGTGCAACGCTTTCTTTTGGTTATGGTTTAACGGCAACAACGCTACAACTTGCGCGTATGTATGCCACTTTAGGCAATGGCGGTACTTTGTATCCAGTGTCGATTTTAAAATTGAAAAAACCACCTGAAGGTGAGCGAGTTATCTCAGCTAAGGTTGCCCGCGATGTATTACAGATGCTGGTGACTGTGACTGAAAAAGGTGGCACAGGCACCTTAGCGCATATTGATGGTTATCCTGTCGCGGGTAAATCTGGGACGAGTCGTAAAGCCGTTGCGGGTGGCTATGGTGATGATTATGTTGCGTTATTTGCGGGCGTTGCGCCAGCGAATAATCCCAAGTTAGCCATAGTTGTTGTGGTCAACGAGCCTAAGGGTGATTTGTATTATGGTGGTTCAGTGGCAGGGCCGGCATTTGCCAAGGTAATGTCTGGCGCACTGCAAATGTTAAATGTCGAACCTATTTCCGATAAAGAACAGGTGCAATTGGCCGGAATTGCAGGGAGAGCAGAATGATGTTGCTACGGGACCTGTTAGCGCCTTGGTTTATATATTCGGGTGATCAATCTTTCAATGAGTTGACCTTAGATAGCCGCGCAATACGCCGCGGCGATGTGTTTTTGGCGTTGCCAGGGCATAGGGTCGATGGCAGACAGTTTATTGATAAAGCCTTAGATTTAGGTGCCACAGGCGTATTAGTTCACACGGATGATGCTGACCAACATGGCAAAGTGTTGCTTGGCGATAATGCTGAACGTGGCGTGCAGATTTATTTTTTCCAATTAAATCGTCAGGTATCAGCGATAGCCGCCCAGCGTTATCCCTTAGCGCACCAGTTTGCCGTTACGCCCTCCCTTGGCGTTATCGGCATTACCGGCACCAATGGTAAAACCTCAACTAGTCAACTCATTGCACAGCTAGTGACGTCATTGGGGCGAAAAGCTGCTGTTATGGGTACATTGGGAAATGGCCTATGGGGTGAACTAGTTGATAGCGGTAATACCACTGCCGATGCGATTACCCTAATGCGTCAGTTGCATGAATTTGAAGCCCAAGGCGCGAGCGTTTGTGCTATGGAAGTGTCGAGCCACGGGCTAGTGCAAGGCCGCGTCGATGCAGTACCATTCGATGTCGCCGTGTTCACTAACTTAACGCGCGATCACCTCGATTACCACGGCGACATGGAAAGCTATGCCGCCGCTAAGCAAAGCCTATTTCGGTTTAGCACTTTAGGTCATGGTTTATTGAATCTCGATGACCCCGTTGGTGCATCTTGGTTGATTGAGCTTAAAGACATGGCTGCACAGATCTGGGGCTTTAGTATCGAAGGCCACCAAGCCGCCGCTTTTTATACCAAAAATACTCAGTTTGACGATCAAGGCGTAAGTGCAACTTTAGTGTGGCCCGAGGGCGAAACTCAAATTCACTCGCCACTTCTGGGGGCTTTTAATCTTTCCAATTTACTTGCGGCGTTATCGGCCTTGTATCTGCAAGGTTTTGATATGGAAGCCTTAGCCGAGCAAGTGCAGTATTTAACGCCTGTTGCGGGTCGTATGGAGCGTTTTACTACGGCGGATAACATCACCTTAGTCGTCGATTATGCACATACACCCGATGCGATAGAGCAGGCATTAACGGCCTTACGCCGCCATTGTGCGGGGGATTTATGGTGCGTGTTTGGTTGCGGTGGAGACCGCGATAAGGGCAAGCGCCCTTTGATGGGGCGTGCCGCTGAGCAATATGCAGACCGGATTATGGTGACCTGTGATAATGCACGCAGCGAAGATCCTGCACAAATTATTAGCGATATTATCCAAGGGCTTGTCACTCCAGAACGAGCATTGACTCAGGTTGACCGTATCACAGCAATTAAAGACGTTGTGGGATTGGCTAAATCTGGCGATCTGATCTTACTTGCGGGCAAAGGCCACGAAACTTACCAAGAGGCGGCAGGCGTGCGTCATAACTATGATGAACGCGCTTTGGCACGCCAGTTAGCGGAGCAATCAAAATGATCCCTCTTTCACTCGAAGTGCTAAGTCAACATTTAGGTGCGCATCGAGTCGGTAACGACGTTACCATCCAAGATTTAAGCAGTGATAGCCGCAAAGTCGGCGACGCAACCCTATTTGTCGCTTTAAAAGGAGAGCGTTTCGATGGCCATGATTTCGCAGCAACCGCTATTGAGAATGGCGCCGCAGCATTAATGGTTGAACGTGAGCTCGCTCTGAATATTCCACAACTGATAGTGGCAGATTGTCAAAAAGCGATGGGCGCGATAGGAGCTTATGTCCGTGACCAAATTAATCCCATTTGTGTGGCGTTGACGGGTTCAAACGGCAAGACCAGCGTAAAAGAAATGATCGCCACTATTTTGTCGGCTAAACACCAAGTGCTTTACACCGCGGGTAATTTTAATAACGAGATCGGTGTGCCCTTAACCTTGCTGCGCTTAACGCCTGCGGATGAGTATGGGGTGTTTGAGCTGGGCGCTAATCATAAAGGTGAGATTGATTACACCTCTGGGCTAGTCCGTCCGAATGTGGCGTTAGTCAATAATGTTGGCAGTGCCCATTTAGAAGGGTTTGGCTCGCAAGCGGGTGTTGCCCAAGCTAAATCGGAAATTTTTAACCATCTGCAGGCCGACGGTACTGCAATTATCAATGCTGATGATGCTTTCGCCGATGTGATGAGTGTTAAAGCAAGACCTTATAAACAATTGCATTTCTCTCAACAAGAGGGCGCAGCAAAGCGTCGTATTGACGTTATTGCTACGGGACATAAAGCAGATGCCGATGGCTGTTATCGTTTTATGCTCAACTACTTAGGTGAATCTTGTGACGTTAAGTTACCGCTGGCGGGGCGTCATCAGGTCAGTAATGCGTTAGCTGCAGCAAGCGTATGTATTGCATTGGGATTAAGTTTGACTGATATCGCCCATGGCCTAAGCCAATTAACGCCTGTAAAGGGGCGTATGCAGCCGAGTCAATTAGGACGAATTCGTTTAATCGACGATAGCTATAATGCAAATCCTGTATCTGTTGGCGCCGCTATCGCTTGGTTAAAGGAAATTTCTGAAAATCGCTGTTTGGTACTGGGAGATTTGGGCGAATTAGGCGACAATGCGCCCCTTTTACACGCCGAACTCGGACAACTGGCCAAACAGCAGGGGATTGATGCGCTGTTTTGTACAGGAGCGTTGAGTCAGCATACGAGCCAAGCTTTTGGGGCGGAGCACCATGAGAGCGTGGCTGTGTTAGTAGAAAAATTGATAAAGCACATTAACCAGTTGCCGGGACAGGTGACGGTTTTAGTCAAAGGTTCACGTAGCGCCGCCATGGAGCGGGTCGTGGATGGCCTAACAGTAGCCTTCGGGCGTGGGGAGTTAGTGTAAATGCTGGTATATCTGGCTGAGTATTTAACCCGTTTTTATACTGGGTTTAACGTGTTTTCCTATGTGACCTTTCGAGCCATTTTAGGCTTATTAACCGCGTTGATTTTTAGTTTATGGTGGGGACCAAAACTTATCGAACGCTTGCAATTATTGCAAATTGGTCAGGTTGTGCGTAACGATGGTCCAGAGTCACATTTTAGTAAGCGTGGCACGCCGACTATGGGTGGCTTACTGATATTGGCCGCTATTTTCATTAGCGTATTGCTATGGGGCGATCTTGGTAGCCGCTATGTGTGGGTGATGCTGTTTGTACTGGGCAGTTTTGGTCTGATCGGTTTTATCGACGATTACCGTAAAGTGGTACGTAAAGACACTAAAGGCTTGATTGCGCGTTGGAAATATATTCTGCAATCCTTAGCTGCATTGTTAATCGCCTTCTTTTTATATACAACCGCGGCTAACCCGGGTGAAACCCAATTAGTGGTTCCTTTCTTTAAGGATGTGATGCCACAGCTTGGTGGCGTGTTTATCGTGTTGGCGTATTTCACTATTGTGGGTTCGAGCAATGCGGTGAACTTAACTGATGGTTTGGATGGTTTGGCGATTATGCCGACTGTGATGGTTGCCGCCGCATTTGCGTTAATTGCGTATCTATCTGGTCATGTGCAGTTTGCAAATTATCTGCATATTCCACATTTGCCCGGTTCTGGTGAACTCGTGATTGTGTGTACTGCCATTGTTGGTGCTGGCTTAGGTTTTTTGTGGTTTAACACTTACCCAGCACAAGTGTTTATGGGGGATGTTGGCTCATTATCGCTAGGTGCTGCTTTAGGTGCTATCGCAGTGCTTGTGCGCCAAGAAATTCTACTTGTCATTATGGGCGGTGTGTTTGTGATGGAAACGGTGTCTGTGATCCTACAGGTGGGTTCCTATAAATTACGCGGGCAACGAATTTTCCGTATGGCACCTATTCATCATCATTATGAATTGAAAGGTTGGCCTGAACCTCGAGTGATAGTGCGTTTTTGGATTATCTCGATATTCCTCGTTTTGCTCGGTTTAGCCACATTAAAGTTAAGGTAATAGGGTATGCAACGTCAGTATTCACACATAGTGTTAGGTTTAGGCGCAACGGGGTTGTCCGTTGTACGCTATTTGTGTGGAAAGGGCATTACGCCACTGGTGATGGATAGCCGTAGACAACCTCCGGGGGCGGATACTCTTGCGGCCTCTTTCCCTGAAGTACAGTTAATTACGGGTGGTTTTGATTGTCGCTATTTAGTACAAGCCAGCCAAATTATTATTAGCCCAGGCATTGCTCTCGATACCGCTGAAGTGCGTGCAGTGTTAGATATGGGAATAGAGGTCATTGGTGACGTTGAACTTTTTGCCAGAGAAATCGCAGACCGAAAACCCTGCGTGATTGGTATTACTGGCTCTAATGGCAAGTCGACGGTCACAACCTTAGTCGGTGAAATGCTGCGTGAAGCAGGCATGGCTGTCGCTGTGGGGGGCAATATTGGTGTTCCTGCACTAGATCTGTTGAGCGAGAATGCTGAGATTTTTGTGCTTGAGCTGTCGAGCTTCCAACTGGAAACCACTCACAGCTTGAATTGCGTGGCTTCAACTTGCTTGAACGTGACGGAAGATCACATGGACAGATACAGCGATATGGATGCCTATCGCAAAGCAAAGCTGCGTCTGTACCATCAAAGTCGCTCCATCATTTTTAACCGTGATGATGCGCTGACTATACCTACCGAACCTATGAACCAAAACAGCTTTGGTTTAGCGCCGCCAGAGGGCGACGAGTGGGGTATTTGTGATAGTAAGATTTATCATGGTCGCAGCGAAATTATGCCAATTACCGAAGTGTCGCTAATTGGCAGTCATAACCATGCTAACTTACTTGCAGCCATGGCTCTAGTCTATGCCGTGGGTGTAGATAAGCAAGTGATGGCGAAGGTAGCTCGCACCTTTACTGGGCTCTCACACCGCTGTGAAGTGGTTGGGATAAAAGGCGGTGTGACTTATGTGAACGATTCCAAGGCCACCAATGTGGGCGCAACAGTTGCCGCACTTGATGGTTTAAGCGATCACTTAGGCGACATTATTTTAATTGCTGGCGGTGATGGCAAGGGGGCGGATTTCAGCCCGCTGGTTGAGCCACTGAGCAAGGTGACTCATCTGATTACCTTAGGCCGTGATGGCAATAAGATTGCTGCGCTGAAGGAAGGGGCTATTAAAGTCGACTCTATGGCTGCAGCCGTTGCCAAGGCGGCTGCATTAGCCACCTCAGGCGATATCGTTTTATTATCTCCCGCCTGTGCGAGTCTAGATATGTACAGTAACTTTATGGCGCGTGGCGATGATTTCCGCAATCTGGTGGAGCAGCTCGATGGCGAGTGATACAAGGCAATTCAGCCTGTTTGGTCGCTTGCTATCCGCAATGCCAAACTGGCAACGTGACACTGAAGTGCCGGGCGTGCAATTGTACGACCGTGCTTTGTTCACGGCTGTATTGTCTTTAATCGCTTTTGGTTTTGTGATGGTGATGTCGGCATCGATGCCAGAGGCTCAAACGCTAACCGGAAATCCGTTTCACTTTATGACTCGCCATGTGGGTTATTTGATTGGTTGTTTTGTCATTGCGGCTTTCGTGCTACGGGTAGATATGCAAACTTGGCAGCGTTTGAGTCCAATCATGCTGTTAGTTGTCGGTTTGATGTTGGTTGCAGTGTTACTGGTGGGGACCACAGTTAATGGTGCCACGCGCTGGTTATCTATCGGGCCTATTCGTATTCAAGTCGCAGAGTTGGCTAAGTTTGCTTTCTCTGTGTATATGGCAGGTTATCTTGTGCGTCGGCATCAAGAAGTTCGTGAAAATGCGAAGGGTTTCTATAAGCCGATAGCTGTGTTCGCGATTTACGCCATTTTGATCTTAATGCAACCTGACTTAGGTACAGTCGTGGTGCTATTCGTTGGAACAGTGGGGTTATTGTTCCTTGCCGGTGCGCGGTTACTCGATTTCTTTGCACTGATTTTTACTGGGGTTTTAGCCTTCGTTGCGCTGGTATTACTCGAACCTTACCGTATGCGCCGTGTCACCTCATTTATGGATCCTTGGCAAGATCCCTTTGGCAGTGGTTATCAGTTAACCCAATCTTTAATGGCCTATGGCCGTGGCGATTGGTTTGGTCAGGGGTTAGGTAATAGTATTCAAAAATTAGAATATTTGCCCGAAGCCCATACCGACTTTATCTTTGCTGTTATAGGGGAAGAGTTAGGTTTTATCGGCATTATTGCAGTGTTATCCGTGTTGCTGTTTGTGGCATTGAGGGCCATTCGCCTCGGCAATTTATGCCTAGTGATGGACAAAGCCTTCGAAGGTTATCTGGCCTATGCCATCGGCATTTGGATCTGTTTTCAGACCGTCGTTAATGTGGGAGCAAGCATTGGTATGTTACCTACTAAAGGGTTAACACTGCCCTTTGTAAGCTACGGTGGTAGTAGTTTATGGGTCATGACGGCGGCGGCAATGACATTGCTACGCATTGATTATGAACGGCGCATGAGTTTAGTTCAGGCCGTGCAAGGGAGATTGAAGTAATGACCCAAGAGGGTAAACGTATTCTAGTCATGGCAGGTGGTACGGGCGGGCATGTCTTCCCGGCGCTAGCGGTGGCCAAGTATTTAGCGCAACAGGGATGGCAAGTCCGTTGGTTGGGCACGGCCGATCGTATGGAAGCGCGTTTAGTACCGCAATACGGATTTGATATTGATTTTATTGATATCAAAGGGGTTCGTGGTAATGGTTTGGTTCGCAAAATGGCTGCCCCTTTTAAAGTGATCCGCTCTATCTTGCAGGCCAAAGCTGTAATAGCGGAATTTAAACCAGATGTCGTGCTCGGCATGGGTGGTTTTGCCAGTGGGCCTGGTGGCGTTGCAGCAAGACTTGCGGGTATTCCGTTAGTGTTGCATGAACAAAATGCGATTCCTGGCATGACGAATAAGTTGCTCTCTCGTATCGCAACTCAAGTGTTATGTGCTTTTAAAAACACCTTTACCACAGTGAAATCCAAGGTAGTGGGCAATCCCATTCGGCGTGAGCTAATCGCGCTAGGCGCTGAGCCAAAACCCCTTGCCGATGATGCTTTAAAAGTGCTTGTGGTGGGTGGAAGCCTAGGCGCCAAAATATTTAACGATTTAATGCCTTCTGTGGTGGCGGCCTTAAGTAAGCAGCAATCTATTACCGTTTGGCATCAGGTAGGTAAAGATAATTTAGCAGGTGTAAAAGCGGCATATCAGCAACAAGGCCAAGAGGGTGGGGTCAACATTGCTGAATTTATTGATGATATGGAAGCCGCCTACCGTTGGGCCGATGTGGTGCTATGCCGAGCAGGTGCACTAACAGTATCAGAGCTAGCCGCGGTGGGATTACCGAGTATTTTGGTTCCCTATCCCCATGCGGTGGATGATCACCAAACACGTAACGGTCAAGTATTGGTTGAGGCTGGCGCTGCTTTCCTATTGCCGCAAGCCATCTTGGACGTAGATAAGCTAGTGGGTAAATTACAATTGCTCGCTAATGACAGAACAGAATTAGCCCGTATGGGCCAAAGAGCAAGAGACGTTGCAGTACTGGATGCCACAGAACAAGTTGCAGCCGTGTGCATCAGCCTTGCTGAGAAAGGATAAGCATGACTAAAACAGAAAGATACATACAGCTAAGAAGCATGATCCCCGAAATGCGCCGTATTAAGCGTATTCACTTCGTCGGCATTGGCGGCGCGGGCATGGGCGGGATAGCTGAAGTGTTAGTGAACGAAGGCTATCAGGTGAGTGGTTCGGATATCGCCCAAAATACCGTGACCGACAGATTGTGTTTACTCGGTGCGAAGATCCAAATTGGTCATGCTGCTGACAATGTACAGCAAGTTGATGTTGTTGTGGTTTCGACCGCGATAAACGCTGAAAATCCTGAAATTATCGCCGCTAAAGAGTTACGGATCCCTATCGTTCGCCGTGCCGAAATGCTGGCGGAGTTAATGCGTTATCGCCATGGTGTGGCGATTGCGGGCACCCATGGTAAAACTACCACAACCAGTCTTATTGCCAGTGTCTATGGGCAAGCAGGGCGAGATCCCACTTTTGTTATTGGTGGCTTACTTAATAGCGCAGGTACTAATGCAAGATTGGGCACCAGTCGTTACTTGATTGCCGAAGCTGATGAAAGTGATGCAAGCTTCCTGCATCTGCAGCCTATGGTCAGCGTGGTAACCAATATTGAAGCCGATCATATGGATACCTATGGCGGTGACTTTGAAAAACTGAAATCGACCTTTGTGGATTTTCTGCATAATTTGCCATTCTATGGTGTGGCAGTCGTGTGTATTGATGATCCTGTTGTTCGTGAAATTATGCCGCGTATTGGTCGTCACTTAGTGACTTATGGTTTTAGTGATGACGCTGATGTTCAAGCATTAAACTTTAGCCAGCAAGGCCATCAATGCCGTTTTACGGTAAGACGCAAAGGTAAGGAAGATTTAGATCTGCTGCTTAACCTGCCAGGTCAGCACAATGTGCTAAATGCGCTGGCTGCGATTGCGGTAGCAACCGAAGATGAAATTGATGACAGCGCCCTTATTCAAGCCCTAGCTGAGTTCCAAGGCATTGGTCGTCGTTTCCAGCATTTAGGTAAGTTTGCCACACCTAAGGGTGAAGTGATGTTAGTTGATGACTATGGTCATCACCCAAGTGAAGTGGCTGCAACCATTAAAGCAGCACGAGCAGGCTGGCCAGAAAAACGCTTAGTCATGGCCTATCAGCCCCATCGATATACACGTACCCGTGATTTGTACGAAGACTTTATTGAGGTGTTATCTCAGGTGGATTGCCTGCTGTTACTCGATGTCTACAGTGCAGGCGAGGCACCCATTACCGGTGCCGATGGTCGGGCATTGTGCCGCTCGATTCGTCTTCGCGGCCAGCTTGATCCCATCTTTATTGCCAGCCCAGATCAGCTAGCCGAAGTGCTACCCGATGTGTTGCAGGAGGGGGATTTATTGTTGACCCAAGGTGCGGGTAATATAGGCGCCCTGTCGCGCCAGTTAGCGGTAACAGAATTAGGCTTTGCAAAGGTAGAAATCGCGCAGGTGCCAGCGTGATGTATGGTGTTTGGACTGTGGTTAAAAGGAAATTTTGACCAAAAGGTTTCGCTCTATATAATGGCCGGTTTTCTGTGGTTTTTGGTAAGTGTCGTTAAAGGTGGGATCAAACGTGTCTTGGAGTGATAAGAGGCGGCACTGGTGGGCGAGAATGTCACGGGTCAATTGGTATCTGTGGAGTGGGATTGGCTTTTTAAGTTTAGTGATTGGTAGTTTCGTCTTTGCAGGTTACCAATTACATAAGTTTTTGAATGATGCCAGTACACTGCCGATAGAAGCGGTTGCCATCAAAGGTGAACGGACTTACACCACAGATAGAGATATACAAATAGCACTACAGGATTTGATGCAGCGAAGTTTTTTTAGTGCTGATATCTCCTTAGTACAGCAGGCATTAGAAGCCTTGCCTTGGGTATATCGTGCGTCAGTAAGGCGCGAGTGGCCAGCGAAACTCAGGGTGTATTTGCAAGAACAACAACCCGTCGCCCATTGGAATGGAGCATCGTGGTTAAATGTGCATGGTGAAGTGTTTGAAGCGCCAGCGCGCCCAGAGCTTGAGTATTTGCCACAGCTATCAGGGCCTGATGATATGGGAGTCGAAGTATTAACCGCGTATGCACAGGTTAATTCATTGCTTAAAATTAATGGTTTTACTTTAGCTAGCTTGAATTTAACGCCGCGTCATGCGTGGCACGCGACCCTAGAGAACGGTATCGTTTTAGACTTGGGTCGAGAAGATAAAATTGCTCGGATACAAAGATTTATTACTGTTTATCCTCTTTTGGCAAAACAAGATAAACCGATTGCCAGAGTGGATTTACGCTACGACACAGGGTTGGCCGTAGGCTGGGGCGATGCACAAACAAGAGAACTGATAATTAATGACCAAAAACCAAGATAGAAATCTGATCGTCGGATTGGACATAGGAACCTCTAAGGTCGCAGTGATCATAGGCGAAGTTCTGCCCGATGGCGAAATCAGCATAGTCGGCCTTGGCAATCATCCTTCAAGGGGCATGGATAAAGGTGGCGTTAACGATTTAGACTCCATCGTTCGCAGTGTACAACGTGCGCTCGACCAAGCAGAATTAATGGCAGATTGCCAAGTTTCATCGGTTTACCTGAGCATTTCCGGTAAACATATCGCCTGCCAAAACGAAAACGGCATGGTGTCTATTAACGATGAAGAAGTGACACAGGAAGATGTGGACAATGTGATCCACACTGCGCGCTCGGTCAAGATCCCGACTGAACGTCGGATATTGCACGTACTGCCACAGGAATATGCCATTGATGTCCAAGACGGTATTCGCAGCCCAATCGGCATGTCAGGCATGCGGATGGAAGCCAAGGTACATATAGTGACCTGTGCCAATGATATGGCAAAGAACATCACTAAAAGCGTTGAACGCTGCGGTTTAAAAGTCGATGACTTAGTATTTTCAGGTATTGCTTCAGCCGACGCTGTGCTGACCTTCGATGAGAAAGACTTAGGTGTGTGTATCGTCGATATCGGCGGTGGCACTACCGATATTGCAGTGTATACCAATGGTGCGCTGCGCCACTGTGCGGTCGTGCCCGTTGCGGGTAACCAAGTGACTAACGACATTGCGAAGATTTTTCGCACGCCATCATCGCATGCTGAACAAATTAAAGTGCAATTCGCCTGTGCTCGCAGCTCCATGGTGAGTCGCGAAGACAGTATTGAAGTGCCATCGGTAGGTGGTCGCCCATCGCGCAGCATGTCGCGTCATACGCTGGCCGAAGTGGTGGAGCCAAGATATCAAGAGTTGTTTGAGCTAGTGCTCAAAGAGTTGAAAGACAGTGGTTTAGAAGATCAGATCGCCGCAGGTATTGTGCTAACGGGCGGTACCGCGTCGATTCAAGGTGTGGTGGATATTGCGGAAGCAACTTTTGGCATGCCAGTTCGGGTAGCGTCACCGTTACCGATCAAAGGGTTATATGAATACGTGGATCAGTCCATTTACTCAACGGGAGTTGGGCTGCTTCATTACGGTGCAAGAAGGGTGCTTGAACGTCAATTCGAGCGTCCTGAGCGCCAAGGGGTAACTAGCGCTTGGAATCGGGTCCAAAGCTGGTTTAAGGGCGAATTTTAATTTTCATAACGCAGGCAACACGGAGATCAGACAATGTTTGAGATCATGGATACTCACTCAGACGACGCGGTGATTAAAGTCATCGGCGTTGGCGGCGGCGGCGGTAACGCTGTCGAACATATGGTCAAACACAACATTGAAGGTGTTGAGTTTGTCGTTACCAACACAGACGCGCAGGCACTGCGTAAATCAAGTGCTGGCTCAACAATTCAATTAGGCCGTGATGTGACCAAAGGCCTAGGTGCAGGCGCGAACCCAGATGTGGGTCGTGCAGCAGCTGAAGAAGATCGCGAAAACATTCGTGCCGCAATTAAAGGTTCAGACATGATCTTTATCGCTGCGGGTATGGGTGGTGGTACGGGTACAGGTGCTGCGCCGGTCGTTGCACAAATCGCCCGTGAAGAAGGTATTCTGACCGTTGCGGTTGTGACTAAGCCTTTCCCCTTCGAAGGCAAAAAACGTATGGTTTATGCCGAGCAAGGTATTGCCGAGCTCGCTAAGCACGTGGACTCGCTAATTACGATCCCGAACGAAAAATTATTAAAAGTATTGGGCCGTGGCACTTCATTACTCGATGCATTTGCTGCTGCGAATAACGTGTTACTCGGAGCGGTGCAAGGTATTGCCGAGCTTATCACGCGTCCAGGTCTGATTAACGTCGACTTCGCCGATGTGAAGACTGTTATGTCTGAAATGGGTAATGCCATGATGGGTACAGGCGTTGCGCGTGGTGAAGATCGTGCTGAAGAAGCCGCTGAAGCTGCCGTTGCCAGCCCATTATTAGAAGATATCGACTTAGCCGGTGCCCGTGGTGTGTTAGTTAACATTACCGCAGGTATGGACATGAGCATCGAAGAATTCGAAACTGTCGGTAATCATGTTAAGGCTTATGCTTCTGACAATGCGACTGTGGTTGTGGGTGCGGTTATCGATCCTGAAATGAGCGACGAACTGCGTGTAACCGTTGTGGCTACTGGTATTGGCGCTGAAAAACGCCCTGATATCCAATTGGTTTCTAAACCTGCGCCGCGTCCAGAGCCTGTGGTTGTGGAACCAAAAGTTGAAGCTTATGTCGAAGAAGCAGTTCATGTAAACTATGCTGCACCGAAAGGTAACGTGTTACCAACGGCAGCACAGCCAGCACCGACTCCAGCACCCTCGACAAAGCATGAACTGGACTATCTTGATATTCCAGCATTTTTGCGTAAACAAGCTGATTAAAGACGGTATTTGAGTTCAGCGTGTATGTGGTGATATTGTTTGATTGAGCAATATCACAACATAGCTGCATTTGTATGACATGGTTAAGTTATGTTACCATGTCATACCAGTGTGGCCGTTTCGCCACTGCTGAGTGTGTAAATATTAAGCGCTATAATAGAAATTTAAACGGGTAACTGAATGATATTTCAAAGAACTGTTCAAAAAATGGTGAAAGCTACCGGGGTCGGATTACACTCTGGCAACAAGGTCACCTTGAGCATTATGCCCGCACCAGTTAATACAGGGATCGTACTTGTGCGTACCGACTTGAGTCCTGCTGTTGCTATTCCAGCGAAGGCAGAACAAGTTCGCGAAACCACGATGTGCACGGCTCTTGTTAATGACGAAGGTATTCGAATTTCAACTATTGAACATTTATTTGCAGCACTCGCGGGTTTAGGCATAGATAACGCCGTAATCGAAGTGGACGCGCCTGAAATTCCTATTATGGATGGCAGTGCGAGCCCATTTGTCTTCTTATTGCAGTCTGCTGGCATTAAAGAGCAGGCAGCACCTAAGAAGTACTTAAAGATTAAACGCCCTGTGCGCGTTGAAGATGGTGATAAATGGGCTGAGTTAAAACCGTTTAAAGGTTTTAGAGTTAATTTTAAAATTGACTTTGCTCATCCAGAGATCGCTCGTAGTCAACAGCATGTGGTGATGGACTTCTCAACCTCTGCATTTGTAAAAGAAATCAGCCGAGCCCGTACTTTTGGTTTTATGCGCGATATTGAGTATCTGCGTGCGAACAACCTTGCTTTAGGTGGCAGCATGGAAAATGCGGTTGTGCTTGATGAATACCGCGTCCTCAACCCCGATGGCCTGCGTTATGAGGATGAGTTTGTTAAGCACAAGATTTTAGATGCATTTGGTGATCTCTATGTCGCAGGACACGCGATTTTAGGTGAGTTCACGGCCTATAAAACGGGTCATGCGTTAAATAACCAATTAGTACGAGCATTGCTGGCACAACAAGATGCATGGGAATTGGTTAGCTTTGAAAAAGAAGCCGATGTTCCCGTTAGCTTTAGTGTACCTAGTGGCGCAGTATTTGCCTAAAAAGGGTTGATTTATTTATTACGGCTGGCCAATGAGGCCAGCCGTTTTAGTTTTTCACCCAGCGTTCCACTAATATTTTCCGCAAGTGCAGCAATATGTTCAGCGGCCGCAGGGCTCAGTTCTTTGTGCGCTTGTTTAGGCTTTGCATCATACAATGCTAATCTCGGGTTGACTTTAACCTCAATTGCGGTAAGGATTGTGAGCGTTTCTGCTTGAAGCTGTGCTAATAGCTTCGGCTTTTGGAAATTAATTCGTGCAGCCCAAGCCGCCGAAGTAGTTTCAATCACAAGAACACCTTGGCGGAAATTAGCGACTTTCAGCTGCTCCGCAACAGGACCTGCGACAATTTGCTTCACGTGCTGATCCAGGTATAAAAGTAGTTCCGCTTTCTCAGCGATGTCAGGTAATTTACCTGATTGATGTAGTAATTGGCTGAGATCTTGAGGGGGCTTTTTCATATGATAATAAGATGGCTGAATTAGGCTATGAGTGTAACAGTATTTATTCAAGGTCGGAATGGCGTCACACGCTGGCAACCCAGTAAACGTTGGTTGCTACTTCCTATATTATTGTTGGCAACGGGGACGGGTATTTATCAGCACAACTCTGCTCGATTTGAAGATCAGCAAGCCAGTGTGGATAATGATCGTCTCGTACGCGAACAACAAAAGAAACAAGTCTTAGAGCTAAAAAGTGCCACCGAGTCTCAACTAGCCATGCTAGCGACTCATGTTGCACGTATGCAAGCCAAAATCACCCGTCTCGAAGCTTTAGGCCAACAGGTTGCCCAACAGAATAAACTGGCTGAGGATTTTGATTTTTCCTCAGAAGTTGGGGTGGGTGGATTAAGCGAGTTAGGCACCAATATCGAGCTTGGTCAGCTTATCGATGATATGGATAAGTTGGCTTCACGAATTGACAACAATAATGTTCAATTGTCACTACTTGAAACTGTATCATCTAACCACCATATAGATGATGAGCGTTATATATCAGGTATCCCGCTCGATAAAGGTTGGTTATCGTCGCCTTATGGATTGCGTAATGATCCTTTTAATGGTCGCAGATCTGTGCACAAAGGAATTGATTTTACGGGTCGAGAAGGTGCCAAAGTCGTGGCGACGGCTGCTGGTGTGGTGACTTGGGCTGGGAATATGTTTGGTTATGGCGAATTAGTTGAAATTGATCATGGTAATGGTTTTCGAACTCGTTATGGCCATAATAAAGCTTTGTCAGTGACTGTAGGTGATGTAGTCGCAAAGGGCGATACTATCGCCAGTATGGGAAGCACTGGGCGCTCTACTGGTGCTCATGTGCATTATGAAGTGTTGCGTGGCGGACAACAGATAGATCCACAAAAGTTTGTCTACCGCAAAGCAAGTTAATTGAAACATTGGCTTCTAGTTTCCATCATGGACTTGGCCTACAGAGAATAAGTGATTCAGATGTTTGGTAAATTACTGACAAAAGTATTTGGTAGCCGTAATGATCGTACCCTTAAAGGGTTGCAAAAGGTCGTTATTAAAATTAATGCACTCGAAGCTGATTATGAAAAGTTAACCGATGAAGAGCTAAAAGCAAAAACGGCTGAGTTCCGTGAGCGATTAACTGCAGGTGAAACTCTCGATGACATCATGGCAGAAGCGTTTGCTACAGTTCGTGAGGCATCCAAGCGTGTGTTTGAAATGCGTCACTTCGATGTGCAATTACTTGGTGGTATGGTGCTTGATAGCAACCGTATTGCTGAAATGCGTACGGGTGAAGGTAAAACCCTAACGGCAACCTTACCAGCTTATCTCAATGCGCTGACTGGCAAAGGTGTTCACGTGATCACTGTGAACGACTACTTAGCACGTCGTGATGCTGAGAATAACCGCCCATTATTTGAGTTTCTTGGTTTAACCGTTGGGATTAACGTCGCAGGTATTGGTCAGCAAGAAAAGAAAGCTGCTTATAATGCCGATATTACCTACGGTACTAACAATGAATTTGGTTTCGATTATCTGCGCGATAATATGGCATTTTCGCCACAGGATCGCGTACAACGCCCATTGCACTACGCCCTTATCGATGAAGTTGACTCAATTTTAATCGACGAAGCGCGTACGCCATTAATTATCTCTGGCGCCGCTGAAGATAGCTCTGAGTTATACACTAAGATTAATACCCTTATCCCAAATCTTATTCGTCAGGATAAAGAAGATTCCGAAGAGTATGTGGGAGAGGGCGATTACAGTATTGATGAAAAAGCCAAACAAGTGCATTTCACTGAGCGCGGTCAAGAGAAAGTAGAAAACTTGCTGATCGAGCGCGGTATGTTAGCAGAAGGTGACTCTCTCTATTCTGCTGCCAATATCTCTCTACTGCACCATGTTAATGCAGCACTACGGGCACATACACTATTTGAGCGTGATGTTGACTATATCGTTCAAGATGGCGAAGTAATTATCGTTGATGAACATACTGGCCGTACTATGCCAGGTCGTCGTTGGTCTGAAGGTTTACATCAAGCCGTAGAAGCCAAAGAAGGCGTGCATATTCAGAACGAAAACCAGACGTTAGCTTCAATCACTTTCCAGAACTACTTCCGTCAATACGAGAAGCTGGCAGGTATGACAGGTACAGCCGATACTGAAGCGTTCGAATTCCAGCACATTTATGGATTAGATACAGTCGTTGTACCAACCAACCGTCCAATGGTCCGTAAAGATATGGCCGACTTGGTTTACTTAACCGCCAATGAAAAGTATCAAGCCATTATTAAAGATATTAAAGATTGCCGCGAACGTGGTCAGCCAGTATTGGTGGGTACAGTATCAATCGAACAGTCTGAGCTATTAGCACGCTTAATGGTGCAGGAAAAGATCCCGCACCAAGTATTGAACGCTAAGTTCCATGAGAAAGAAGCTGAAATTGTCGCGCAAGCTGGTCGTACAGGTGCTGTGACGATTGCCACAAACATGGCCGGTCGTGGTACTGACATCGTGCTCGGTGGCAACTGGAATATGGAAATCGATGCCCTCGATAATCCAACTCCAGAGCAAAAAGCCAAGATTAAAGCCGATTGGCAAGTGCGACATGATGCTGTCGTCGCTGCGGGCGGTTTACATATTTTAGGTACTGAGCGTCACGAATCTCGCCGCATTGACAACCAATTACGTGGACGTGCGGGTCGTCAAGGTGACGCAGGTTCTTCACGTTTCTATTTATCTATGGAAGATAGCTTAATGCGTATCTTCGCCTCTGATCGTGTCTCTGGCATGATGAAAAAGCTGGGCATGGAAGAAGGCGAAGCGATTGAACATCCATGGGTATCACGCGCAATTGAAAACGCACAACGTAAAGTTGAAGCGCGTAACTTCGATATCCGCAAGCAATTACTTGAGTTTGACGATGTAGCAAACGATCAACGTCAAGTGGTTTACGCTCAGCGTAACGAGTTAATGGATGCTGAAAGTATTGAAGATACTATTAAAAACATTCAAGACGATGTGATTGGCGCAGTTATAGATCAGTATATTCCACCGCAATCAGTAGAAGAGTTATGGGATGTTCCAGGGTTAGAGCAGCGCCTAAACCAAGAATTTATGCTTAAACTGCCAATTCAAGAATGGCTAGATAAAGAAGACGACTTACATGAAGAAAGTCTGCGTGAGCGTATTATCACCTCTTGGTCTGATGCTTATAAGGCGAAAGAAGAAATGGTCGGTGCCTCAGTACTGCGCCAATTCGAAAAAGCAGTGATGCTACAAACCCTCGATGGCTTGTGGAAAGAGCATTTAGCAGCAATGGATCATTTACGTCAAGGTATCCACTTACGTGGTTACGCGCAGAAGAATCCAAAGCAAGAGTATAAGCGTGAGTCATTCGAGCTGTTCCAACAATTGCTGAATACGCTGAAACATGACGTGATTAGCGTGTTGTCTAAAGTTCAAGTGCAAGCTCAGTCAGATGTTGAAGAAATGGAAGCGCGTCGTCGTGAAGAAGATGCTAAGATCCAACGCGACTATCAACATGCAGCCGCAGAAGCGTTAGTCGGTGGTGGTGATGAAGATGACGAATCTATCGCTGCACATACACCGATGATCCGTGACGGTGATAAAGTGGGTCGTAACGATCCTTGTCCATGCGGTTCAGGACGTAAGTATAAGCAATGCCATGGTAAGTTAAGCTAATCTGCTGCACGACTTACTGACATTACTTCTATCGAATAGATTGATTAGAACACTAAAGGCAACTTATCGAAGTTGCCTTTTTATTTTCCTTTAATAAACCTTACGTTTAATCTGATTGCATCTGGATTGTATTTTCTTACTCTTCTTTTATAGCGAATCGTTGTTATTCCCCATTGAACATAGTTTCACTCTTATCAATAGCCATTAAAGTAAACCTGTCGTGGTCGTAAATTTAACCGTTAAAAACCATTTTGTGGATAAGTCTGAGGATAAAGTGGGGGTATAGTGTGACTAACTGAAAGTATTAAAAAAAGATCTAATTTTCTCAAAAAAGCCCTTGCGGACTTGGTTAATCTCCCTATAATGCGCATCCACTGACAGGGCAGACAGCGAAACGCAAGTTAAGCAAAGAAAGCCAAGCAGTTCATCGGTTAGCAAGCTAAACGATGAGTGTTGAGAAAGTTGAAAAAACTACTTGACGCACTAACGGGAATGCGTAGAATACGCAGCCCTGACCCGCTGAAAACACTGAAGTGTGTAAGCGAATGGTCAACGCTCTTTAACAATATATCAAGCAAATCTGTGTGGACACTCACAGGTGTTGAGTTAATCGAAACTGCTTAGCCTTCGGGTTGGCAGTCAAAGAATTAAATCAACCAATTCTTTCACGAGAGTGAAGAGTGTCCATAGCAATATGTACAAAGAGTTAATCGCAAGATTAATTCGAACAGAATTCGTTGAGCCGAAACCTTCGGGTTTCACCAAAACTTTAATTGAAGAGTTTGATCATGGCTCAGATTGAACGCTGGCGGCAGGCCTAACACATGCAAGTCGAGCGGCAGCACAAGGGAGTTTACTTCTGAGGTGGCGAGCGGCGGACGGGTGAGTAATGCCTAGGGATCTGCCCAGTCGAGGGGGATAACAGTTGGAAACGACTGCTAATACCGCATACGCCCTACGGGGGAAAGGAGGGGACCTTCGGGCCTTCCGCGATTGGATGAACCTAGGTGGGATTAGCTAGTTGGTGAGGTAATGGCTCACCAAGGCGACGATCCCTAGCTGTTCTGAGAGGATGATCAGCCACACTGGGACTGAGACACGGCCCAGACTCCTACGGGAGGCAGCAGTGGGGAATATTGCACAATGGGGGAAACCCTGATGCAGCCATGCCGCGTGTGTGAAGAAGGCCTTCGGGTTGTAAAGCACTTTCAGTAGGGAGGAAAGGGTGTAGTTTAATACGCTATATCTGTGACGTTACCTACAGAAGAAGGACCGGCTAACTCCGTGCCAGCAGCCGCGGTAATACGGAGGGTCCGAGCGTTAATCGGAATTACTGGGCGTAAAGCGTGCGCAGGCGGTTTGTTAAGCGAGATGTGAAAGCCCTGGGCTCAACCTAGGAATAGCATTTCGAACTGGCGAACTAGAGTCTTGTAGAGGGGGGTAGAATTCCAGGTGTAGCGGTGAAATGCGTAGAGATCTGGAGGAATACCGGTGGCGAAGGCGGCCCCCTGGACAAAGACTGACGCTCATGCACGAAAGCGTGGGGAGCAAACAGGATTAGATACCCTGGTAGTCCACGCCGTAAACGATGTCTACTCGGAGTTTGGTGTCTTGAACACTGGGCTCTCAAGCTAACGCATTAAGTAGACCGCCTGGGGAGTACGGCCGCAAGGTTAAAACTCAAATGAATTGACGGGGGCCCGCACAAGCGGTGGAGCATGTGGTTTAATTCGATGCAACGCGAAGAACCTTACCTACTCTTGACATCCACAGAACTTTCCAGAGATGGATTGGTGCCTTCGGGAACTGTGAGACAGGTGCTGCATGGCTGTCGTCAGCTCGTGTTGTGAAATGTTGGGTTAAGTCCCGCAACGAGCGCAACCCCTATCCTTATTTGCCAGCACGTAATGGTGGGAACTCTAGGGAGACTGCCGGTGATAAACCGGAGGAAGGTGGGGACGACGTCAAGTCATCATGGCCCTTACGAGTAGGGCTACACACGTGCTACAATGGCGAGTACAGAGGGTTGCAAAGCCGCGAGGTGGAGCTAATCTCACAAAGCTCGTCGTAGTCCGGATTGGAGTCTGCAACTCGACTCCATGAAGTCGGAATCGCTAGTAATCGTGGATCAGAATGCCACGGTGAATACGTTCCCGGGCCTTGTACACACCGCCCGTCACACCATGGGAGTGGGCTGCAAAAGAAGTGGGTAGCTTAACCTTCGGGGGGGCGCTCACCACTTTGTGGTTCATGACTGGGGTGAAGTCGTAACAAGGTAGCCCTAGGGGAACCTGGGGCTGGATCACCTCCTTACCTATACGACTAACTCGATGCTTGGTCGAAAAATGCTCCTGCATTTTCGACATTCGGTACATCCGTGTACCTTTTGAGTGTTCACACAGATTTGCTTGATAGAAGAAAGAGTAAAAGATGGGTCTGTAGCTTAACTGGTTAGCACCCCAATCCCCTCATAAAGAGTAGGGTGAGGTCGGTGGTTCTGGATGGTTGTAGATTTATCAATAAGATGGGTCTGTAGCTCAGCTGGTTAGAGCGCACCCCTGATAAGGGTGAGGTCGGTGGTTCAAGTCCACTCTGACCCACCAATCCTTCCTTCTCAGCGTTGGAAAGTGACTCGTTTAGTGAACTAAACGTCGCCACTGTCCGCCTTGATAAGAAATGATTGGCAAACCAATCCTTTAAGAGGTTTGGAACATCTTATTTACTCGCACTGCATGTAAATGGGGCTATAGCTCAGCTGGGAGAGCGCCTGCCTTGCACGCAGGAGGTCTGCGGTTCGATCCCGCATAGCTCCACCATTTACTGCATTATGGTTAGAGATGCCAAAGATAAACTGAAAAATTATCTTTGGCTTTTTTAAGCCCGCTCTTTAACAATTTGGAAAGCTGATAGTATTAAACACAATGATGTCTGTCGTTGTGTTGATACGAAAAAAGTTTAATGCGAAAGCATTGAACATTGAGTTCTCAAACACTTTATTAAGTGTCTTGAATATTCAAGTCTAAGGCGCGTCCACTTCTTTGGTCAGAAGTGAGACAAGTAAAACCAAGCTGGTCGCAATACAATTCGATATGTGTTTTTTCTTATTTCGATAAGATAAGCGCAGCCAATCGCTTGTTAGGCAAGGCCGTAAGTTGAATGACGAATGAGTGTAGCAGCGCTACATGATTGAGGAATGAGACTTGCAACGCCGCATAACAAGAGGAGTGGCAAGCGAAAAAGAAACCTATCTGGGTTGTATGGTTAAGCGACTAAGCGTATACGGTGGATGCCTTGGCAGTCAGAGGCGATGAAGGACGTAGTAACTTGCGAAAAGCGTTGGCGAGCTAGTAACAAGCATTTGAGCTAACGATGTCCGAATGGGGGAACCCGGCCGCATAAGCGGTCATCATGTAGTGAATACATAGCTACATGAGGCGAACGAGGGGAACTGAAACATCTAAGTACCCTTAGGAAAAGAAATCAACCGAGATTCCCCTAGTAGCGGCGAGCGAACGGGGATTAGCCCTTAAGTCTATGGGGTGTTAGTGGAATGGTCTGGAAAGTCCAGCGGCACAGGGTGATAGCCCCGTACACGAAAACTAACCGTAGATGAAAACGAGTAAGGCGGGACACGTGACATCCTGTTTGAATATGGGGGGACCATCCTCCAAGGCTAAATACTCCTGACTGACCGATAGTGAACCAGTACCGTGAGGGAAAGGCGAAAAGAACCCCTGTGAGGGGAGTGAAATAGAACCTGAAACCGTATACGTACAAGCAGTGGGAGCGGTTCTTGAGACCGTGACTGCGTACCTTTTGTATAATGGGTCAGCGACTTACATTTTGTAGCGAGGTTAAGCGAATAGCGGAGCCGTAGGGAAACCGAGTGTTAACTGCGCGTTTAGTTGCAAGGTGTAGACCCGAAACCCGGTGATCTAGCCATGGGCAGGTTGAAGGTTGAGTAACATCAACTGGAGGACCGAACCGACTAATGTTGAAAAATTAGCGGATGACTTGTGGCTGGGGGTGAAAGGCCAATCAAACCGGGAGATATCTGGTTCTCCTCGAAAGCTATTTAGGTAGCGCCTCGAGCGAATACCATTGGGGGTAGAGCACTGTTAAGGCTAGGGGGTCATCCCGACTTACCAACCCTTTGCAAACTCCGAATACCAATGAGTACTACTCGGGAGACAGACGGCGGGTGCTAACGTCCGTCGTCAAAAGGGAAACAACCCAGACCGTCAGCTAAGGTCCCAAAGTGTATGTTAAGTGGGAAACGATGTGGGAAGGCTTAGACAGCTAGGATGTTGGCTTAGAAGCAGCCATCATTTAAAGAAAGCGTAATAGCTCACTAGTCGAGTCGGCCTGCGCGGAAGATGTAACGGGGCTAAACATACCACCGAAGCTACGGGTGCAGCCCATTAGGGTTGCGCGGTAGAGGAGCGTTCTGTAAGCCGTTGAAGGTGAAGGGGTAACCCACGCTGGAGGTATCAGAAGTGCGAATGCTGACATGAGTAACGATAAAGGGGGTGAAAAACCCCCTCGCCGAAAGACCAAGGGTTCCTGTCCAACGTTAATCGGGGCAGGGTGAGTCGACCCCTAAGGTGAGGCCGAAAGGCGTAATCGATGGGAAACAGATTAATATTTCTGTACTTCCGCTAACTGCGATGGAGAGACGGAGAAGGCTAGGCTAGCGCGGCGTTGGTAGTCCGCGTTTAAGGTGGTAGGTGGGTGACTTAGGCAAATCCGGGTTGCTATACACTGAGAGCTGATGACGAGGTCCTAAGGGACTGAAGTAGTTGATGCCATGCTTCCAGGAAAATCTTCTAAGCTTCAGGTTAGTGGGAATCGTACCCCAAACCGACACAGGTGGTCGGGTAGAGAATACCAAGGCGCTTGAGAGAACTCGGCTGAAGGAACTAGGCAAAATGGTACCGTAACTTCGGGAGAAGGTACGCTCCTGTTGGTGATGAGACTTGCTCTCTAAGCTGACGGGAGTCGCAGATACCAGGTGGCTGCAACTGTTTATCAAAAACACAGCACTGTGCAAACTCGCAAGAGGAAGTATACGGTGTGACGCCTGCCCGGTGCCGGAAGGTTAATTGATTGGGTTATCGCAAGAGAAGCTCATGATCGAAGCCCCGGTAAACGGCGGCCGTAACTATAACGGTCCTAAGGTAGCGAAATTCCTTGTCGGGTAAGTTCCGACCTGCACGAATGGCGTAATGATGGCCACGCTGTCTCCAGCCGAGACTCAGTGAAGTTGAAATTGCGGTGAAGATGCCGTATACCCGCGGCTAGACGGAAAGACCCCGTGAACCTTTACTATAGCTTGGCACTGAACATTGAACCTACATGTGTAGGATAGGTGGGAGACTATGAAGTTGGGACGCTAGTCCTGATGGAGTCGTCCTTGAAATACCACCCTTGTAGTTTTGATGTTCTAACCTAGACCCCTAATCGGGGTTAGGGACAGTGCCTGGTGGGTAGTTTGACTGGGGCGGTCTCCTCCCAAAGAGTAACGGAGGAGCACGAAGGTTGGCTAAGTACGGTCGGACATCGTACGGTTAGTGCAATGGCATAAGCCAGCTTAACTGCGAGACATACACGTCGAGCAGGTACGAAAGTAGGTCATAGTGATCCGGTGGTTCTGAATGGAAGGGCCATCGCTCAACGGATAAAAGGTACTCCGGGGATAACAGGCTGATACCGCCCAAGAGTTCATATCGACGGCGGTGTTTGGCACCTCGATGTCGGCTCATCACATCCTGGGGCTGAAGTCGGTCCCAAGGGTATGGCTGTTCGCCATTTAAAGTGGTACGCGAGCTGGGTTCAGAACGTCGTGAGACAGTTCGGTCCCTATCTGCCGTGGGCGTTGGATGATTGAGGGGAGTTGCTCCTAGTACGAGAGGACCGGAGTGAACGAACCGCTGGTGTTCGGGTTGTCATGCCAATGGCATTGCCCGGTAGCTACGTTCGGAATCGATAACCGCTGAAAGCATCTAAGCGGGAAGCGAGCCCCAAGATGAGTCATCCCTTGGACTATAAGTCCACTAAAGAGCCGTTCGAGACTAGGACGTTGATAGGCATGGTGTGTAAGCGTTGTGAGGCGTTGAGCTAACATGTACTAATGACTCGAGAGGCTTAACCATACAACCCAGATGGGTTTTACTGCAAAGTGAGCTTAGACAGAATATAAACACTTAATGAAGTGTGGACTCAAAAAACAATCAGTTTTCCGAATTATTAAATAAGATAAGAGCAGGTTTTAGTTCCTAGAATCTAGCAGCACGCAGTGCGCTCTCGAGTCTTGTTTAAAACCAAATATGCTTGGTGACAATAGCATTGTGGAACCACCTGATCCCATCCCGAACTCAGAAGTGAAACGCAATCGCGCCGATGGTAGTGTGGGGTCTCCCCATGTGAGAGTAGGTCATCGCCAAGCGCCTAATTTAGGTTTCCACTTTTCGATAAAAGTGAAATCAAAAATGGATAATCATCACTGATGATAAAGAATTGCTGATATGGCTCAGTCGGTAGAGCGCATCCTTGGTAAGGATGAGGTCCCCAGTTCGATTCTGGGTATCAGCACCATTACAATCTAGTGCCTTTTCCTAGAATACAAAATTTGCTTGGTGACAATAGCATTGTGGAACCACCTGATCCCATCCCGAACTCAGAAGTGAAACGCAATCGCGCCGATGGTAGTGTGGGGTCTCCCCATGTGAGAGTAGGTCATCGCCAAGCGCCCAAATAAACACAAAAGCCCTAGCCTAAACCGCTAGGGCTTTTGTGTTTATCCACTTCGCGAAAATTTACCTCGATGTCGACTCGCCAGCTAAGCTGGGGCAAAAATAACGTCCACCCATGTTTGATGGAACACTGCTCGACAATATCGGCATAGCCGCTAAAACAACAATTGGCCAACATATTTTGACGTAGCCACTGCCATACCTGCTCTATCGGATCCAACTTCGGTGAATAAGGGGCAACTTGAGAAGCGTGAGATTATCAAAGTTTGTTGATGCGAGCCTGCGCCGTCCATGATGAGCAGTGCATGGCGCCCAAATGCTGTGGCGGCTGAAATCAGCTTTAAATGCTCGTACATATATTCGCTATTGGCATGCGGCGCAATAATCGCTTGTGTCGCCCCCATCGCCGGACACACTGTGCCATATAGTGCCTGACTGCACGTGGATGAGTATCTTTTGGGGGGACAAATGTGGGTGGTCATCCATAAGAATGTAATCGGTATTAAAAGTTGCAGATACAAAAAGAGCAGCCATCTGGCTGCTCTTGCTTCCCACATTCACACTGCGTCTAGGCTTCTTTAAGCCACTGAGCTGCGCGTTTGGCGAAATATGTGAGAATACCATCGGCTCCTGCACGCTTGAAGCAGAGTAGGGACTCCATCACGATCGCCTTTTCTGCCAACCAACCGTTTTGGATTGCTGCCATATGCATGGCGTATTCACCGCTGACTTGATAAGCGAATGTTGGCACTGCAAGTTCGGTTTTGACACGATGCACTATATCTAAATAAGGCATACCAGGTTTGACCATGACCATATCTGCACCTTCCTGAATATCCAGTGCGACTTCGTGCAATGCTTCATCACTGTTTGCAGGATCCATTTGGTAGCTGTGTTTATTGCCTCCTTTTAGATTGCCTGCTGAACCGACAGCATCGCGGAATGGTCCATAGTAGCTTGATGAGTACTTTGCTGAGTAAGCCATGATTTGGGTGTTCACATGACCAGCCGCTTCAAGTGCTTGGCGTATTGCACCAATACGGCCATCCATCATATCTGATGGTGCAATGATATCTGCGCCAGCTTCTGCATGCGATAGCGCTTGCTTCACGAGAATGTCGGTTGTGATATCGTTAAGGATATAACCTGTTTCGTCTATGATACCGTCTTGACCGTGAGTGGTGAAGGGATCTAGTGCCACGTCCGTCATGATGCCGAGCTGTGGAAAGGCTTTTTTGAGCTCGCGCACAGCACGTTGTACTAGGGCATCTGCGTTATAGGCTTCTTCTGCCATTAATGTCTTTTTCTCTGCAGGTGTCACAGGGAAAAGTGCGATCAATGGAATACCTAACTCAACCAGTTCTTCAGCCTCCTTCAGTAGCAAGTCTATCGAGTAGCGTTCGACACCTGGCATAGAGGCAATTTTTTCACTACGATTAGTGCCTTCAAGGATAAACATTGGGTAAATCAAGTCATTGACCGTTAGATGATTTTCGGCCATCAATCGACGACTAAAATCATGTTTACGCATGCGGCGCATTCTGCGCTGTGGAAAAGCACTGGTAATAATATTCACTTCTGACTCCTAATTAGGTTCTGCTGTTGCAGAAGAATATAATTTCACTTGATTACGCCCACTATTTTTTGCTTGATAGAGCGCTTTATCTGCTTGTTCAAGTAAGGTTGTACTGTGTTGATCGCTGGCGACTATATCTGCGCTCACACCTATACTGACGGTGAGAGGGATGGGTTTTCCTTCCCACATTAAACCAATTGACGTTACTGCATCTCTTATAGTTTCAGCAACTTGAAGTGCACCGTCTGCAGTTGTATTGGGGAGGATGATAGCAAACTCTTCACCACCAAAACGTGATACTAGATCCGTTGGACGCTTTAAGCTTTGTTGTAATGTTTGAGCGATAATCTTTAATGCTTGGTCGCCTGCTAAATGGCCAAACTGGTCGTTGATTGATTTAAACTTATCTATATCAAGCATTAATACCGCAATAGGAGTTTCTTGCCGTCGACTGATCCGGCTTTCTGCAAGCAATCGTTTATCAAAAGCGCTGCGGTTTTTAACACCAGTGAGACTATCGATAGTACTTTGTTCTGTGAGTTTTTGATTTACTTCGTGTAATTCTCTTAGTGTAATCTCAAGCTCTAAGGTGCGCTCTTGCACCATTTGCTCCAGCTTTTCATTCGTTTCAGCTTCTAGTTTCAGGGCTTCTTCTCGAGCACTACGAATTTTCTGGGCTTGCTTTAATGCCTCTTGCTGAATACGCAGTTTTGCCTTACGTTCATCGTTATATCGGATTGCAAGTACGAGGGACATGAAGATGATCTCAAAGGTGAGTCCGAGCATAACTGGTGTCTGAGGTTTCATATTTAAATCAATCACGCTCAGGTATAGCAGGCTACTGATACAGGCCCCTGTTAGCATGCTGACCCAACCTATAGTGTAAAGTCTGGCAAGTTTATGCCCATTGATAGCTTGCATAATAGCAAGCACCATAAGGATGAGGCTGAGAATGGCGACTGAAATAATCTCAATGTATAAGGCTGTGCCATAGTGGATAAATGGCAGTAATAGCCCAACGAGTAAAATGTATACAGCGCTGTAGCGGCAAATAAGCAGCATATGGCGATTATAGTATTTGAGTTGCAGAATCTTTTCGGTAAACATCAACGCGAATGCCATGACTACAGGTAGTAGTATAGGCACCATAATTTGTTGCAACATAGGCCATTCTGGCCAAATAAAACGGAAAGCGAAGCCGTTAATCGTTGCGACGAGTAAAGTCATGCTAAGCACATAACCAGAATAGTAGCTATAGCTGAAAGATCCTGAAGCGACAGCAATAAAAAGACTAAAAATGCCTATCGCAGCTAACACCCCTAATTGAAATCCATGCTCAACGGCTGTTGATTCTGCTATTTGTGCCAAATCATTTGCAGACCAGAGGTAGAGTGGGACTGCTGCGCTGCCTTCCGTTTCAATATGCAGATAAAAAGTGTGTTCTTCATTAGCACTGATTTTGAAAGGGTAGAGGAAAATATTACTGAGTAACGGCCGTTCAGAGTAAGGCAGACTATCTCCCATATAAACTACGTTGAATGGTTTTTGATTAATGAGGTGGTAGATAGTCACTTTATCTAACAAAGGATTATCTAGGGCTAAGATCCGTGAAAGACTTTCATCAGTACTATTCAAACTGATGTTTAGCCAAAAGTTATGTTGACTAAGTTTTTGAATATCTTTATTGGTAAAGTTACGCCATTCTTGTTTAGACAGATTCTGGATATCTGCCAATTGCGTTGTTGAAGGATGACTTACCTGTAGCCAAGGAGTTAAGTTCAGTGGTGTTGGTGTATCTGTGTCGATGTGGAGTAAAGCCGCAGCGGAAGTTACAGACGTTAGCAGCCCAAGAAAGAATAAAAGAAAGCGACTTACTTTAGCCATTATCTCGACTCAAATTAAAAAACGCTAAGCTATTTTGATAGCAGCGTGCAGCAAATTCATCTGCATTTTCCCCCCTCAAATCTGCAATGTATTTTGCAATATAGGGGAGGTGTTCTGGCTTGTTTTTGCTCGATTTTGGCTTAGGTCGCATGCTTCTTGGTAGAAGATAAGGGCTGTCAGTTTCTATCAGTAAGCGTTCTTGTGGAATAAAGGGGACGAGTTGTGCTAACTCTTGGCCTCGCCTTTCGTCACACACCCAGCCAGTAATGCCTAAGTGTAAATCGAGCGAAATGTAGGTCTCCATTTGTGCATGGGTTCCAGTAAAGCAATGCAGTAATGCACCCGTAAGCTGTGGCCTATATTCTTGTAGAATAGCGATAAAATCCTCATGAGCGTCCCGTTCGTGCATCAGTACGGGCATTTTCAACTCAACCGCCAATTCCAGTTGGGCGATAAAAGCCTGACGCTGGATAGGTCTTGGTGAAAAATCACGATTATAGTCTAAACCACACTCACCAATAGCAACGGCCTGAGGTGCTTGGCAAAGCTGAGCTTGTAACTTACTTGAATCGGTATTCCAAGTGCTCGCATGATGGGGATGTACACCTGCAGTGCAATAAAGTTGGTTCGGATATTGTTTACAAAGGGTAATGGCGGCTGCACTTTCACTTAAATCGCTGCCAATAACAATTAACGGCGAAACCCCTTGGCTCGCCGCTGCTTGTATGATTGATGCTATTTCTGGCTCGAGTGCGCTGCCAAGTAAATTGACAGCGATATCTATATATGAGGGCATTATTTTAGGCGTTTCACCCGAATTTTGGCATTGCGATTATCAGTACCCATTAAGAAAGAACCTAAAGCTGCCTTTTCAATATAAACCGTCTCGCCTTGCTTTAAGTTGTACTTACGGCCTTCGGTTTGTTTCCAAATTTGACCATTGGTGAAAGTGACTTTAAGCGCGCCGTAGGCATCTTCAGTTGTAGATTGAACTTCCAAATAAATTTTATCTACAGTATTTTCTTGAATGCGCTTAGCTTCCATTCCAAAGTCATCGGCAATATTCGCAGCAGGTGCTTGTGACGTCGTTGCAACGGTAGCCGCCTGTTCTGAAACCGGTGCAACGATTGTCATTGTGGTTGGAGCTTGAGTGTTTACTATGGCTGGTGTTACACCTTTGACGCTTTCTGCTAGTTTGTCATAGCAAATTAAGCGTTCAAGTTTATCCGCCGTTGCGGCACATTGGGTTAGCTGCTGTTCAATGCTGGCATTAGCTTGCACTGATACTATAGCTATAGCTACAGCCATAATAGTTAAGCGCATGAGAATCTTCCTTATTATTATATTTTCTCTAACGCCAGCTAAGACGTTAGCTATTGGTTTGTTCTTCGTCGTCTGATTCGTCGCTAGGTTTGCTGTAAAAACGAGCGGCGAATAAACCACCTTCAAACAATAGCAGCATTGGTACAGCAAGCATAGTCTGCGAGATGACATCTGGTGGCGTTAATAGCATACCAACAACGAAGGCGCCAACAACAATATAGGGGCGTTTTTGTCTTAAGTCATCAGGAGTTGTGACACCAGCCCAGCAGAGTAAAACGACTGCGATGGGGATTTCAAAGGATAGGCCAAAGGCAAAGAAAAGCTTCAAAATGAAGTTTAGGTAGCTAGTAATGTCCGTCGCAACTTGAACTCCTTCCGGTGCATTATTAGCAAAGAATCCAAAAACAACAGGAAATACAATATAATAGGCAAAGGCAATGCCGAGATAAAACAATACGGTACTGCTGAATAGCAGTGGCATCACTAAGCGTTTTTCATGTTTATATAAACCCGGTGCAACGAAGGACCAAATTTGAAATAACACATAAGGCACAGCCACAAAAAATGATAAAACGAGCGTCAATTTAAAAGGCGCAAAAAATGGCGCAGCGACATCTGTCGCAATCATACTGCCACCAAGCGGTAAAGACTGCATTAAAGGTATTGCCATGTAATGGTAGATATCATTTGCCCAGTACACACTGCAAATGAACACCAATAACACGCTAGCAATGGATTTTAGCAGCTTGGACCTAAGTTCAAGCAAATGGCTGATAAGTGGCTGCTGTTGCGACATGAATTATCCGTTGGCTTTCGGGTTAGAACTGGTATCCACGCCCTGAGATGGCTCATTGTGAGCGGCGGGAGACGTCAAATGTTGACTTGTCTCTAATGGGGTCGTCGGATTGGTCTGGCTCACTTGAGCTGGACTGTGAATTTGATTATCCGGTGCAGCCGTCCCTTGGGATGAAGAGTCTTGAACTTGATAAGGACGGTTTACGGATTGCGCCGCTTGTTTTAACTGTTCAATGGACTCTTTGAGTTCAGGCGAAAGATTAGATAACCCTTTGCTTTCAGCTTTTTTAAGATCGGCATGTAATTGCTCAATCTTTAGCTCCTGCTCAAGCTCTTCTTTGACTGAGTTGGCCATGCGTTTCATCGCGCGGATCCAACCTGTAACCGAACGTACCGCGACCGGTAAACGTTCGGGGCCAAGAACGACTAGCCCCAAAACACCGATCAGCAGCAGCTCCATAAAGCCGATACCGTCAAACATAATAGAGTTACGCCTGTTCTTTGTTAGACTCAGGTTTCTTTTCAGTCGCCTGTTGAGTTGTTTGCGCTGTTTTAGCTGCTTCGGTATCTTCTAATGCCTTTTTATCTTCTTCTGAAGACATTGCATTTTTGAAGCCTTTAACCGCACCACCTAAATCACCACCCAAAGAGCGTAATTTCTTCGTTCCAAACAATAAGACAACGATTAAGGCAATGATAAGAAGTTGCCAAATACTAATGCCACCCATGAAGGTATCCTCTTAATTGAAATCGGTTCTATTATGAACCTCTGATTAATTAGTGCTAGCTAAAATTTACGATTCTTTGGCCTAGATCGCCATCCGATGAACCACATAAGTACGCCTGAAGTTAAGCATACGTAAGGGGACCACAGTGTAGCGTCTTGGTTGAATAATAACGTGCCACAGATCAATAAAACCGCAGAAGTGATAAGCATGTAATTGCTTTTATGAGCTTGCTGCTGATATTTCAGATACTTATCTAGCATTTGTTGCTGAGAACTCAGCAATTTCCTGCCTAACTTAAGGTTGTCGTAAATTAGTTCAGGGAATTCAGGTAGTTTATCAGACCAATATGGCAGTTTTGTGGATACCTTTTTAAACATCGCTTTAGGCCCCACTTGCTCAGCCATCCACTGTTCTAAAAAGGGTTTCGCGGTTTGCCATAAGTCCAACTGTGGGTAAAGCTGGCGTCCGAGACCTTCGATATAAAGTAAGGTTTTTTCCAGTAATACCAGTTGTGGTTGTACTACGATATCGAAGCTGCGTGCTGTGCGAAAGAGTTCTAATAGCACGTGGCCGAAGGATATTTCATCGAGTGGTTTGTTAAACATAGGTTCACAAACTACTTTGATTGCTTGTTCGAAAGCCTGTAGATCCGTTTTTTCTGATACCCAACCAGACTCAATATAAAGTTGGGCGATTCGGTGGTAATCACGATTAAAGAATGCGAGGAAGTTTTCTGCCAGATAGCGCTTATCGACTTCGCTGAGTGTGCCCATAATGCCGCAGTCTAGGCCTATGTAGTAAGGATTCTCGGGATGGTCGCGGGAGATAAAAATATTCCCCGGATGCATATCTGCATGGAAAAAATTATCGCGGAACACTTGGGTAAAAAATAGCTCAACCCCGCGTTCTGCTAGTAATTTAAAGTTTGTACCTTGTGCTTTTAGGGCGGCAATATCGGAGACAGGGATGCCGTAAATGCGCTCCATTACCATTAAACGCGGGTAACAAAACTCTTCATAAACATAAGGGACATAAAGTGCATCTGAGTTGAGAAAGTTATTGCGTAACTTTATTGCATTTAAGGCTTCTAGCTTCAAATTCAACTCGCCTAAAATGGTGACTCGATAGTCCTCAATCACTTCAGCGGGGCGTAAGCGATTACCTTCACCAAGAAAATATTCAAGCAGATTAGCAGTTTGTGACATCAACTGTAGGTCGGCCAGAATTTTAGCCTCTACATTAGGGCGGAGCACTTTCAATACTACGGCTTTACCATTTGATTTGAGCGTCGCGGTATGAACTTGGGAAATAGATGCAGAGGCCAATGGCGTTTCATCAAAGTCATCAAACAAAGATTCAATCGATGCTTTTAACTCGGCCTCAATTGCTTTGCGAGCGAGCACACCATCGAAGGGAGGGACTTTGTCCTGGAGCATGGCTAACTCAATGGCCCATTCATCACTCAATAAATCGCGCCGGGTTGAGAGCATTTGTCCGAGCTTAATATAAACAGGGCCGAGCTCTTGCATTGCCAGTTTTAAGCGTTCACCACCGGGTTTGCTTTTATGTTTATTACGTATCCAAAATAAGCTACTACGGGCGAGTGTAAAGTACCAAGGGGTTATCTTTGGCGGCAGAACTTCATCTAACCCGTATTGAAGCAGGGTTTTTATGACGTGGTAACCGCGGCGGATACTGGTAAGGGTCATGGCTTAATGTGGTCTCTTAATTGGATTATTCGCTGTTCAAGGGCAAGAGTATCACTGACTAAATCATCCAGTTGATCGCGAAAATAAACTAATTCAATTTTGTGTGGTGCGAGGCGATACTCTTCAACTGCAAGTTGACCTAAATGGGAGCGAGTTTTGCGTAAAACATCGAGGGCAAAATCCTTTGCCTGATGGCCTGTACTGATGAGTTTATGGGTGGCGGCATCACCTAAGTAGCGTGATATGGGCTCCGCAAAATCAAACTCTATACCACGTAGATATTGGCTAAAACTTTGTAATAAATTGAGGTCGCCCTCTAGTTTGAGTTTATCCTGTTTAATTAATTCGGTTAAGTTAGCCCCTTCCGTCACACGGTAAAGTGTCGTTGCATCGGCATGTAGACTGACATCGACCTCGCCTTCGTAGTGGCTGAGTACTTGGATCTCTTTGGCAAAAATCAAATAAATCGGCCAGCTAAGTTGTGATAATTGGATGCGAAATACTTTTCCATGTAAATGGCGTCGGCGCGAATAATCACCACCCGCTTGGGCCTGAAGCTTTTTCAGACCCGTTTCAATTGCGGCGCAGGCAAGCAGCACAACTTCTTGCGGCATCATTAGAACTTATAACCACGGTGCAATGCGACAATGCCGTCGGTCATGTTGGTGTAGTCGACTTGTTCGAAGCCTGCATCAACCATCATTTGCTTCAGAGTATCTTGATCTGGGTGCATGCGGATCGATTCCGCCAAATATTCATAGCTATCTGCATCTTTAGTGATGAGTTCACCCATCTTAGGTAAGACTTTGAAGCTATATAAATCATACACTTTACGCATGATTTCATGCTGAGGCTTAGAAAACTCTAACACCAATAACTTGCCACCTGGCTTAAGCACGCGGTTCATTGAACGTAGCGCCGCATCTTTATCGGTCACGTTACGTAGACCAAAGGCGATGGTAATAATGTCGAAGTGGTTATCGGGAAACGGCAGTGCTTCTGCATTCGCTTGTACATAACTGACATTGTTGACTATACCTTTATCGCGCAGCTTAGTGCGGCCGACTTTCAGCATCGAATCGTTAATGTCGGCTAATACCACTTCCCCTTTATCGCCCACTAAGTGAGAGAATTTTGCAGTTAAATCGCCTGTGCCGCCTGCTAAGTCTAAGACTTTCATACCAGGGCGAGCACCAGAAACCTCAATGGTATGACGCTTCCAGAAACGGTGGATGCCGAAGGACATTACATCGTTCATGATATCGTACTTAGCGGCAACAGAATGAAACACGCCGGCAACGAGTTCGGCTTTTTTATCGGCCTCTACAGTTTTGTAACCAAAGTGGGTACTTTTAGATTCGCCCTCAGACATCAATGTGTTCCTATTGTTTTGCAATGTATTAGCTGCGAGTGTATGCCATCGCCTGCATTTGCTGAATCTTTGATCTATCACTCTGTGATCGAGTTAGTAAACTAACGTCAGTGTCTTTGTTTACGCCACTTGGTATAGCACAACAAGTTATGTGCCTGCGACCACATAAAACGGACAGGCATTAGACCACAATATCAAGATTTGTTGAATAGCTTAGCGTGTAGTTAGACGTTACCTGCACATGTTATTGTGCCAAATATTGTATGCGGCCTTGAACATAGGCATAAATAAGTTCACTTAGGCTTTGACCTACATCCCTAAATCCAGCTTCTATGCCTGCCTCGTGACAGATCGGTGCCGCTTCAGCTAAATGCAAATAAGCACAAGGGCAGTGACGGGCGATATAATTGACATAATGCGCAGCATCGAGCAGCGGCACACCTGCTGCAGTTGAGGCGCTACTAGGCATTTTAGCGATAGCGTCGACGTCGAGTTCTAAGCCTACGGGTAAACCTGTGTTATTGAGTTTGGTCGCAATCTCAAGCAAGGCTTGGTTGAGGCTGATTTCGCGGCGAACCCAAATCTGTTGCAAGCTATGCCAAGTGCCGCCAAATTCAGTGAGCTGGCTTAGGTTTGTTTCGCTGTTTTTTAACTCGTGCAATCCCAGTACATGGTAACAACCTAAGGCGCCACGGTCGGCAGCATAGCTAAAGCCATTGCCGCTGTGACGACCTTCAAGCAGACGAAAATCCGAATGGGGATCGAGATTCACCGCCGCGACTTGGCGCTGATAATGGCCGTAGGTTGCCATCAACAAACCATAGGCATTGTTATGGCCACCACCGATGAGTATGGGTTCTAAACCCGCTTTTAAAATTGCACTGACGATACGGATCACGCGCTCATCGAGTTGTTCTACCGCATCGCGTAATTCATCTAAGGTGACGTCATTGTTAGCTGTTGTATTGCTCGTGGTTTGTTGCTGCAGATCGGCGGTGTTAACTTGGCCTAGCACTAGGCATTCGGCGCCGGAAAGGAAACGATTTGATTGCAGGTTGAGCCATTGCTGCATACTGGTTGTGAACGCATCTGTTGCACCGCTGCGGCCGAAGTTAGCACGTGGCCCTATGTCCTCACCGACACCCAAAATTGCAAACTGAGCACCATGAGCTTTGGCTGTGTGAAGAATCACATCTAAAGTATGCTCTTGATTTGCAGTATGCACACATTGACCTAGCTTGGTTTCACCTGCTCTTGAGTTGACAAGCATCGCAACATCGGCATGAGTAAAATGAATAAATTCGGGCATATGATTATTCTTATTGAGCCAAAGATAACTTATTGTGACGTAGGCTAGGGCGGTTATTCAATGGTCATTGGGTAAAATAGATAATAAAAAAGCCAGCTTAGCTGGCTTTCATCAAACAGTACTTAGACTACTCAATATCGAGAGGTTCAGGTGATAAAATAATACCAGTGTTATCAGCATAGATATGATCACCTGGTAAGAAAGTCACGCCGCCAAAATTGACGGGAATTTCGACTTCACCTACGGAGTTACCATCTGCACCCACTGGAATCGAGGCTAGAGCCTGAATGCCAATGTCTAATTCTTCTAGTGCATCCACATCGCGTACAGAACCGTAAACGATAATGCCTTCCCAGTTGTTGCTAACCGCAAGCTCTGCGATAGCGCCATCGATAAGAGCACGGCGTAATGAGCCGCCGCCATCGACGAGTAAGACTTTACCTTGGCCATCTTCTTGTAAGACTTCGGTAATTAGGCCGTTGTCTTCAAAGCACTTAATGGTGCTAATAGAACCGCCAAAAGAGCTACAACCACCGTAGTTACTGAACATGGGCTCGACTACATCTACGACATCTAAGTACATGTCACATAGTTCTGAGGTGTTGTATTCCATATTTACACTCCTATTGATCCGCGTTGCGTACAGTTTAGCGAGTTTACGCCAGTATAAAAGGGATTATTGAAAAGAAAAGTGTTATCAATCACGGTATTGTTGCCATTAGCTCGTTAACACTTTAGTGGTAAAGTTTCTTCATATAATCGGAATTCAAGCCAAAAACTTGATATTAGTCATTAAATAACGGTTTTTTATTACAACTCTGTTGCGTGATTTGTTATTATATCCCAAGTTTAAATTAACTTACTTAACTTAATTTGCTTTAGGGGCATGGACCCCCCGTTATGCTTATGGACGGTAGAGGGCCTTCGAGAGGTGCCTGTGGAAGCTATAAATACGATTGAAATTATTGGTTATTTTGCCTCTGTAATGGTGGCAATCTCTCTAATGATGAAGAATATCATTTGGTTACGCTGGTTGAATTTTGTGGGATGTACACTCTTTGTTATCTATGGTGTGTTTATTTCAGCTTGGCCAGTAGCAGGGATGAATGCGTTTGTTGCCTGTATTAACATTTATCATTTGACGAAAATTTACCGTGCTAAGGCAAATCCAAACGCCATAGCCTAAGTTTTATCGAGACGTGTTGTTCTAAACTTGAGGCATATCAATTTAGAACAACACTCCTTCGTTATTCCCACCGCTTATTTCAGCAAATCACTGCTAATCGGTTATTTCAGCGCACCAACGGTCATTATTGTCATAAAACTTTAGGCTAGATGTCACAGAGGCGTCATAGCGATTTTTTAGCCTCATTTTAACAACATCGTACTTGAGTTGGTGTTATATGAGCATCAAGACAAGTATTAAAAACCAAGCCTCAAAGCAAAGAATCTATTACTGAATTTGAGCATTTTAGTTAAGCGACACAGAGAATGCGGATTCACATTGCAGTAAAACTCGCTGGTATACCAGCAAGGAGCCTGTTTTATGTTGAGTTACATTGCAGACTTAGATAAGCGATTTTTTTGTTGTATTGTCGCCTTTACTGATCGCCATGGTCTTTATGCCTATGCCAAGCGACTATCTGCGAGTGGCGATGGGCATCTGTACTTGTATTTATCTGTAGGTTTGATGTTGGCTCATTCTCAGGGGCAGGCGCTATTCAATTTAATGTTAGTGAGTTTTCTGGTTGAATTGCCGCTGTATTTATTATTGAAAAATAGCATTCGGCGAACTCGTCCATGCCACGCCTTAGTGGGGTTTGAAAGTGGCTTTGAGCCATCGGATCGTTTTAGTTTGCCATCTGGCCATACGGCAGCGGCCTTTATCATGGCGACAAGTGTGGCGCAGATTTATCCCGTTGCCGCTCCCGCAGCATATTTATGGGCGCTAGGTGTTAGTTGTTCGCGTGTTGCATTAGGAGTGCACTATCCCTTAGATATCATGGCTGGGGCTTCACTAGGGGCTGGAATTGTATTACTCGTTCATCAACTGATTTAACTCACATCCTATTAAATATACCACTTCATTTTATTACCAACATCTTTCATATTTATTGGTTAAAGGATAACGAATGCGAATACTCTACGGAGTTCAAGGCACAGGGAATGGCCACTTAAGTCGTGCTCGAGTGATGGCTAAGGCGCTGATGGAGCAAGATATTAAAGTGGACTTTTTATTCTCTGGGCGTAAGTCGGATCAATACTTTGATATGCAATGTTTTGGTGATTATCGTGTGCAAACAGGAATGACGTTTGCGACTCATTCTGGGCGGCTTAATTTGCCACAAACGGTGAGACAGAACTTATCACTATCCTTAATGAAAGATATTCAAGCTTTAGATTTAAGTTGTTACGATCTGGTTCTTAATGATTTCGAGCCTATTTCTGCTTGGGCTGCACGGCGTCAAGGCGTGCCATCAATTGGCATTAGCCATCAAGCTGCACTGATCCATCCTGTGCCTAAAATGGGGAATACTTGGCTTAACGAGTTGTTGCTTATGTACTTTGCGCCTGTGGATGTGGCGCTCGGTTGCCATTGGCACCATTTCGGGTTTCCGATATTGCCCCCCTTTGTTGAGGTCGTTCCCTGTTCTTCTGAGCATACTCACCAAATCCTTGTGTACTTACCCTTTGAAGATGTGGATACGATAGCCAGTTTTCTGGCTCCTTTTTCTGACTATCAGTTCTTGGTGTATCACAGCCAGCAACCTCAGGTGCAAACAGCCAAACATATCCAATGGTATGGCTTTAACCGTGATGGTTTTAAGCAACATCTAGCGAGTTGCGGCGGCGTGATTGGTAATGCAGGGTTTGAACTTGCCAGCGAGGCGTTAACATTAGGGAAAAAACTATTGGTAAAACCTTTGATTGGGCAGTTTGAGCAGTTATCAAATGTGGCCGCATTACAATTGCTTGCCGCCGCAGATAGCATGATGACGCTTGATATTAATGTGCTAAAGCGTTGGCTTAAAGCGGCATCACCAAATCCGATTGCTTATCCTCAGGTGGGGGATGCTCTCGTGAAATGGCTTCGAGGTGGTGATTGGCATCATAGCCAACCATTATGCCAAGAGCTATGGGCACAAGTGGCGCTTCCAGACACATGGCGTTAACCCTGTGTTCGATTGACATGAAAAGTAGGTGAGACACTAGCTGGCTTTATGGGCTTAGCGTATAATTTGGGCAATTTTGCTGTTAGCCCCTTTCAGCACGTCTATGTTGGCCTAGTCTGGCCGTTGATTATGTTGTTATAAATGAGCCTCAAGAAGTTTACTCAGTACAAGCTACTGTTTTTAATGTTGTTATCTCTTTGTATTTTACTTCCTTTTATTCCAGATCAGGCTTATCACATTCCCGGTCCCGATATCGCGGAGCAAAATTTTCATGTTATTGAGTTTAATGATCAAGGCCAAGCCCATGATGATAGACAGTGGCAAGGTTTACGGGATCGTATTTTACAACCTAATAACGATATCGCTCCTGAGTTGCTAATTTTCGTTCATGGCTGGCACCATAGTGCTAATCCAAAAGATGAAAATTTTGTGGCGTTTGAACAATTTTACCGACAAATGGCGGCATCAGATAAACAACGTAACTTATTGGGTCTTTATATTGGTTGGCGTGGCGATAAATATGATCCTTTCTGGCTCGACGGCTCGGACGATGCAACCAGTCAAATTGAACCCATAGATTTTCCGACGATTTTGCAACGTAAACGAGTGGCTAAACGCATTGGTCAGCAGGGATTGTCGCAGTTATTTGATAAGCTAGATGGCTTAGTCTCTAATCATCAATTACTGCGTTATACCGTTATAGGCCATAGTCTAGGCGGTTCAGTTGTATTACACGCCAGTAAGGATCGTATTAAAGCTGCAATTGATAATGGCCAAGATAATCCCAATTTATTTTTGTTGTTAAACCCCGCTGTGCCTGCGAAGGATTACCAACCTTTAGATAAGTTAGTAAGTTTGGATAGGCAAAAACCGAGTATGGTTGTGCTGCAATCTAAGGGGGATTTTGCGGTAAAAGAAGCTTTCAATTATATCAAGGATGGCGAGCGTGCTGTGGGTAACTCTTGGGCAATTACCCATGATATCGATAAATGTTCTGGTGGAAACTGCAATACCCCAATAAAGATGCCTTCGGCACTGATGGCTCACGATAAAATTCCTGGCTGTATGATGACTCTTGCCAATTCAGGTTGGAAAATTCGCGCTCGCTTACAGGCTCGTCGCAGCGTACAAACCTGTCCCGATGCTAATATGCAGGCGGTGTGGGTGTTGGCTGTGTCGGATGAGATTGTCTCTGGGCACAATGGTATTCTCACAGCGGATCATGCCAAAGCCTTGTCTGAAGTGATGAGTATGATTGATTTGTATCGAAATCAATTGCCTAAACATGCGGTTGAAAGTCCAGCTAACCAAGATCTCGGCGCGCTAACGCCAGAGTCTGGGGCAGTAGTCTCTGCGGAAGGTGAAATAGCTGTACCAGAGGAGCCTGTTGTTATCGTTGAACCTTTACCAAATGAGCAAAGTTCAGACTCTCAGCGTCAAGATGAATCCCCTATTACCGAAGTGCCACCTGTGCCAATCATTGATTCTGAGCCAGACTCAACGTCTGAGAGTCAGCCTGAGGAAGACATCAAACCTCAACCTGAGACTAAAGACATGTAAGCCATCTAGAGAAAGTGCTAATGGCTTAAGGCTATGTTCAGTATCAAGCAATAACCACCAGATTGTACTTGATGTTATCTGTCAATCTGGTGGTCGTTTAAACGAGATTATGCTGTTTTAAACTGTTTAACATTTTGCTCTAATGTTTTTGCCAGTACTTCAAGTTTTTGACTTGCAATGGTAATTTTACTGGCTTGTTCCTCTGCGAGCGAGGCGGAATGAGTAATTTGGCTAAAGTTACGATTGATTTCTGATGCCACGACGGACTGTTCTTCCGCAGCAGTGGCGATCTGAGTGTTCATATCGCTTATTTTGGTGACTGATAGATTGATTGCATACAATGAATCACCTGCAGATTTGGCTTGTTCGACACTGATTTCAGCCTGAGTCTTACCTTCATTCATCACGGCGACTGCATTTATTGAGTTGCTTTGCATCTTCTCAATAACCGTTTGTACTTGTCCTGTGGATTCTTGCGTGCGGCGTGCTAGATTTCGAACTTCATCGGCAACCACGGCAAAGCCACGGCCTTGCTCCCCAGCTCTTGCTGCTTCAATTGCGGCATTGAGTGCGAGTAAATTTGTTTGCTCTGCAATGCTTTGAATCACTTCTAATACTGAACCAATTTGACGGCTATCCTCTGATAAATTGTTAATAACCACAGCAGCTTCGCTAACTTTGTCTGCAAGTTTATTAATACTTGACTGAGTTTTGCTCACTTCATTTTGCCCTGCATTGAACTCATTCATTGCCGTTTGTGCTAAAACGGCGGCATCACTGGTGTGGTTTGCAACCTCAGAAACGGTCGAAGACATCTGGTTTATTGCCGTAGCACCCTGCTCTGTGGCGGCTTTTTGATTACCGATTAAATCTTCATTGTACTTTGCTGTTAGTAATAATTCGTTTGATGCTGAAAGTAGTTCGCTGGCAGCCTTTATTGAATTTTTAGTGATCCCTGACATATGGTCAGTTAAATCTTTAAGTGCACTTAAAATACTTTCGGAAGTATGGAATTTAACTTGTGTCGTTAAATCACCTGATGCGATTTCTTTTATAACAAAAGCCGCATATTCAAGCTCGCCACCGACAAGTTTTTTTAATCGATTAACGGTACTAATCGCCACAAGGGAGCCGATAATAATCGCAATAGTGGTCACAACGAGCATGATCCACTGGAAACTGTTTGTTTGTTCACGTGCCGAGGCAACTTGATGTTGTATTGCTTCTTCTTGATAATCAATTAACTTATTAATTCGTTTAAGCCATTCACTGTAGGCAGGTGAAACTGTGGTAATCAAATAATCGGTTGCCTCGGCTTGACGGCCATTATTGATCATACTGAGCAAGTTTTCGGTTAATGATAAGGTTGAAGCCTCTATTTCTTTGATTGACCGTAGTAGGTTTTGTTCTTCTGGTGTGTGCTTTACCTTTGCATACATGGCATCTAATGTAACTGCCGCTTTTTGGTAGTACTCATTCAGACGAACAATGTCATTTTGGTGTAATTTTGATTTATCGTTATCTTTGGCTAAAACGACATCTCTAATGGAAATTGCCCTATCATGCACGCTACCACGGAAGTTGATGGCTTGGCGTTGTTCTACTGCCGTTTGCTCGGACAGTTCAGTCAAATTTTCATCAGCTATGCTGATTTTGAACAAGCCAAAGAGTGTGATACCAAGCATGATCAATAGCAGCACAGCGAAGCCTGAATACAAACGTTTTATTACATTCATTAATAACACCTTATTTTGATATTAGGTTTCTTGCCATATCTGATGTTTAGTATACGTAAAGTGACTACTTTAGATCACTAAAAGACCAAATTAACTAATTGATTCAGGTCAATTTCAGGTCGAAAATGGGTTTAACCTTTAAATGAACCTGTAGTTATCATGCCAGTTTATTCTAGTGTTCAGGTAAACATTTATCATAAACAGGTTATTGTGGATTTTTGGTCTGCCACTTTCGCCAAGTAAGCAGGATAAGTACGGCAAGTATCAAGCTGACACCTGCCCATGTTGGATATTTATGCTGGTGGTAGAATGCCAATATTGGTGTTATCTCATCACGGATAATGGCGGGGCCAAGACCAAATATACTTACCCAAATACTGGTGGCAAGACAGTTACCTACTACAAACTGTTTCAGCGGCATTTTTGCCAGTCCGCAGCCGATAAACATGAATTGTTTTAAGCCTTCGATAAAACGACTCAGGATTAATGCTGCTATACCATATTGACCGATAACGCTGTGGATCTTGTCTTCTAATTGTGGTTTTATCCAGCCTTTGTTCAGTAACACCTCCCCGAAGCGCCAACCGATATAATACCCAAAGCTATTCCCGCAAAGTGCGCCACAAGCGGCCACCATCAAAACAGCAGATAATGACATTTGACCTGTAGCGGCTAATAAACTGGCGACGATTAATAGGGATTGCCCCGGAGCAGGAATGCCAAATCCTTCGACCGCGATAGCGATAAACAGTAAGACATAACCATATTCTTGTAGCCATGGCGTGAGTTCACTCATGATATGTTGTAATGCATCAGGCATAGGGAAAAGGTTTAATATTAACTTGGAATATGTAGCATCATACAAGTGAAGCGCTAAGACTGAATAGGTTTATGAGCAAAGTTTCATGCTTGCTATATCTGATTATGCACAAGGGGTTTAGCAGTAAATATCTGATTGGTTGAAATACAAAAGGCCGAACTCAGTTCGGCCTTTTGTATCGCGCATCGCGATTAAGCGAATGCAGCTTGTAGTTGCGGCACAACTTGCTTCTTACGGCTCAATACGCCGTCTAACCATACTTTGCCATCAACTGGGGTTTTACCATAAGCGCGGTTAACCAGATCGGCATCGTCAGAAACCACTAACAACTCAGAGCCTTCTTTCATAATATCGGTCAGCAGTAACAATACGCTGTGACGGTTGCCTTCAACTTTCAGTGCTTTGATATCGGCTTCCAGTTCAGCTTTGATTGTATCAAATACAGACAGATCGATGACTTCTAGCTGGCCGATACCGACTAAGTGACCATTCATGTTGAAGTCTTTAAAGTCGCGCATAACGAGATCGCGTGCAGGCGTGCCTTCAACGGCAGATTTTACTTTGAACATTTCCATGCCCAGTGCTTTAAAATCTTCAATGCCCGCAATTTCAGCTAAGGCTTCAACGCAGCGAATGTCCGCTGTGGTGCAAGTGGGTGATTTGAAAATCACAGTGTCGCTCAAAATGGCGCACATCATAATGCCAGCAATGTTTTTAGGAATGGCGACTTGGTAAAAGTCGTACATCATCTTGATTACTGTGTTGCTGCAACCGACTGGGCGGATCCAACATTCTAATGGGGTATCTGTTGTCAGATCGCCTAATTTGTGATGATCAACGATACCGACAATTGTCGCCTTAGCGATATCGTCTGGTGCTTGAGTCAGTTCAGAGTGGTCAACAATATAGACCTGCTCGCCTGCATAGCTGGTTTTGTATTCTGGCGCTTCAAAGCCGAAACGCTCTAAAATAAAAGCCGTTTCTGGCGATAACTCACCTAAACGTGCGGCAACGGCTTCTTCACCGATTTGGTTTTTTAAATAAGCTAAGGCGATAGCACCGCAGATTGAATCAGAATCGGGAATTTTGTGACCGACAACGTAAATGGGCATTTCAGGGACTCTCCTTTAAATTTGTGACAATTTTAGCAATATTTGGCCTTAATCGGAAATAGCCAAAGCGCATATCACTCTGGCTTTAAGCTGCTATTACGCTAAAAGATATTGAACTTGAATTTGGGCAATAGGCTTACACTTTGACTTTTATCACGACCTTGCGTACTGCGGTCGCAGGATGCCCTGTACCGGGCATATGTATGTCGCCAGGGAAAAATAGCGCAAACATGCCCGCTTTGAGTTTGATATAAGAGGCATTTTCTTTATTTGACTCGTAATCAAATCCCGCATAATCATGTTTTTCAAAATAGGGTTTTGAGGGAGTCTGATCGACTAAAGGCAAGTAACCAAACTCTTCTTCTCCGCTGAAAACATATTGCACGTCGATATATTTTTGGTGCACTTCAAAGGATTCAGTTGATTGATGTTTTGTGTGGTAGTCGTTAACTATCACAAAAATATCATCTCCATCGAGAGGGTAATTTCCCACAGGTAGCTGACTAAAGTCAGTCGTTGCTAAATGCTCCAGCGCACTCGCAATACGGGGATTTAGGGTTTGATAAATATGACGGTTAGCTAAAGTATCAACGATCATCTGTTACTCGATATGGCAGAAGGGAAATGGATAAATTATGGCTGATTATAATCAGATCCCTTTGGTTTAGACATCAAGTTTAAAGATAAAACAACAGGCCATGGAATGGCCTGTTGTTATGAAACGATGAACTCATTAGTAAGTGTATTTGGCTTCTAAGAAGTAGTAGCCACCATTAAAGCCAAAGGGGGTATTGGTTAATGGGTAGACGAAGATACCATTGAAGTTATTGTTATCTGGTCGTTTTTCTGGATACACATCAAACAAGTTTTGCACCCCAGCGGTAAAGCTTAGCGCATCAGTGGCGGCGTATCTTACCGACAGATCCATTACCCATTGATCGCTATAGTTTACATCGCCCGTTGAATAACCTTCACTATAGTCACCAAAGTAGTTTAAGCGAACATTGGTTTTAAAGTCCCCTAACTCATGGGTTAGCCCAATACTGCCCGTGTTATGCGGCGTAGCAGACGTCATGCGGGTTCTTTCTATACCATCAAAGAGTTTCTTTTCTAATCCGCCTAAAATAGACGGCAGATTGATGTCTTGGATCTCGGTTTTATTATAGGCATAGGCTAAATTCGCCCGTAAATCGCCCCAAGTGCCAATATCAATATCTTGGCTAACAACGAGATCGACCCCGCGAGTGCGGCTATCGACGGCATTGACGAAAAATCGTGCTGAATCGGCATTGGTGCCCGCAAGTGCCGCTGCAACCGCAGGGCTATCAGTCGCTCTTAGGGAGCCAGATAAGATGATGCGATCATCAATCTCGATTTGGTAAGTGTCGAGTGTTACCGCGAGGCCAGAGTCATTGGTATAAACAAGACCGAGACTAAATGATTGCGATATTTCAGGTTCTAGTTCGTTAATTCCAAGCGCCTTTGTCACTGGTGATAAGGTGTTGAAGGTGCCTGATTCAACTGGAACTAGCTGGCCTGTCACAGGATCGGGATTAAATAGGGTTGATATGTTGCTGAAGTACAGTTGTTGTACGCTTGGCGCTCTAAAGCCTGTATTGATAGTGCCACGCAGGGCTAAGTTGTCGGTAAAATCATAACGACCCGCTAACTTCCAGCTTGTATTGCCACCAAAGTCAGAATAGTTTTCGTAGCGCAGCGCCGCAGCCCAATAAAACTCGTTGGTTAGCTGGTTTTCAAGTTCGGCATAAATGCCTGTATTATCGCGTGTTTCATTGACCTCGGACTCAGGGGTAAAACCGGTGAAACCTTGGCTACCGGGTGCTTTACCATTGTAGCCACCATTGATATAGGAGCCTTCTTCTCCGGCTTCAATTTCATAACCGTTTTGACGCCATGAAATCCCCGTCGCAAACAGAATTTCAGAATCGTTCACAAAGGCAAAATAGCGAGAAATATCTAAATTGATATTGGTTTCACGGGTAGCCAATGTTCCAGCATCGAATTCAGTAGGACTTTCAGGACCTAATGAAGCATTTAACGTATTGACGATATTATAGTTGAATGAGTTTTTACCATATCCCACAGAGGTATCAATATCCCAATCACTTAGATTGAATTCATAGCCTAGGGTAAGAGAAGAATCGATAATTTTGGGGTTAATTTGCGGTAAAAAACCGTCGGGATACACTTCGGGTAAGTTACGGGCATCGAGAGCTAAACGGTAAAAGGCCCCTGATTTAGTCTCACGTTGACTGATGCCGCCAAAGGCATACAGTTTTCCATCAGTAGAGATAGGCTGAGCCGCATTGATAAATAAACCGACATTATCATATTCGGCATCACCAACCTGGTGGCTCTTACGGTTAAATGTCGCTTCGCGCGGATCGTCAGAACCATCTGCTAGTTTAGGGTATTGCTGCCGTGGATCGAGTCCTGCGCGGTTTGTGCTGTCTTTGTGATGCGCTTCTAGGGCGACATTCACAAAGCCATCATTGCTTAAACTGATACCATGGTTAACACCTACACGCCATTGCTCACCGTCACCTTGGTAGGTTTGTCCGGCTTGCGCCGAGATGCTACCTCCTTGATCGCTGTCCTTGAGTACCACGTTAATCACGCCCGCAATTGCATCCGAGCCGTATTGCGCTGAGGCTCCATCTCGGAGAATTTCAATGCGTTTTATCGCTGTCATTGGAATCGCGTTTAAATCGACGTTAGACGAGCCTTTTCCCATGGTGCCACTTAAATGTACTAGGGCAGAACCATGGCGACGCTTGCCATTTACGAGCACTAAGGTGTGGTCTGGCGACAGGCCACGTAAGCTGGCGGGGCGAACCGCATCTGAACCGTCAGTCACCGAGGAGAATGGAAAGCTATAGCTTGGCGCCGCAAATTGCAGCGCTTTCGCGGTTTCCGTCATACCTGTTGATTCGAGTTGTTCGGCTGTGATGATATCGACAGGGGCAACACTGTCGGTTGCCGTGCGCAAGGCAATACGTGAGCCGATAACTTCAATTTTTTCTACGGCAGCGTGTTGTGAATCTGCTTGTGCGGCAGACATAGTCAATGTAGATGATACTGCTAATGCGATAACGGCTAGACGCATACAACCTCTCAATAATGTATATATAAAACAACAATTAGACCGAACGAAGGTTAACACCATAACAATTGTTACATTTAGACGGATATGTACTAACTCAGAGCGGACTGTTCTAAATCGATATAAATGAATATGTTGTCGGGAGTCATCATTAAGACACTTTTTAAAAGTGGAGGTGTTTCTGGTTACACAAATCGGGTGGATGCTTTTTTACTTGCTTAGGAAGGAAATTATTTCTACTGCTACACTCTAAGTTAATAGGGAATGTAGGTGAGTTACTGATCATTTCCTTTTATTTCAGGGCGGGAGGTTGCTATGCAAACACGAGAAATGGCGTTAATCATACGCGATGCCTTGTTACTGCCACAGGGAAGGATTGAAGTTAGAGTGGTGGAGCCCGGTTATTTGCGAATGGTGGCAGATGTGCTTAAAGGGAAATATGATTTAGCCTTTGCTGCGGCAAATCCACGTGGAAATCCGCCCTGTTATCCCACTGCGACTCAGTGCAATATTATTGATTTTAATCAGTTAGAGGATGATTCTCTTAGCATTGTGCTCGAAGGGCGACAAAGGGTAAATATACTCTCAGCTGCGCAGGCTAAAGATAAAGTCTGGATGTCGCGTACCTTACCTTGTCGTAATTGGCGGCATGAGCCAATCAAAGGTGAGTTTGAATTAATTAGCGCCGCTCTAGAGCAATTCTATGAGGTTAACCCCGCGCTCTTGGAGCTTTATGCCCAAGTGCATTTAGAAGATGCGGCTTGGGTCAGCCAGCGTTGGCTTGAGGTTTTACCTATGTATAACAAAGATAAATTAGTGTTGGTCAATCAACCCGATTGCCATAAGACACTGGATTTTGTATTACAACTGATCAAGTCGCATGTAGACTGAAAAAGCCTATAAACGTTAGAATAGCGGCTTATCAATAGCCGCTTTTTTTCGATATGACCTTAACTGCCCGCGCCGCTCAACCTTCCTATGTAGTACTGCCTCGGAATATTACCGATACGCCGACAGTATTTGCGTTTCTTTCGACACACTTTGCGCGTATCGGTGAAGAGGTTTGGCGTGAGCGTATTCTCGATGGCAAAGTGCATTGGCAGGATGGCAGTTTGATCGCGCTAGATACACTTTACCGTCCAATGGCGAGGGTATATTACTATCGCGAAGTGCCTGTTGAGACAAAAGTCCCCTTTGAAGAACAGATTCTATTTCAAGACGATAACCTTATCTTGGCCTATAAACCGCATTTTTTGCCTGTAACGCCTAGTGGTAATTATGTGAATGAGTGTTTAGTACATCGATTGAGGCTGCGAACGGGCATCGAGACCATTGCTCCGGCCCATAGATTAGACCGTGAAACCGCAGGAGTGATTTTGATGACAATTCAGCCTGAAACACGTCATCTTTATCATCAACTTTTTGTCGATAATGCCATATGTAAGGATTATCAGGCCATTGCAAAACTCACACCTGGAATTATTGAGCAATACCAAAAAGGCCATTTAACTTTGCCACTGCATTGGACGGTAAAAAATCGTATGCAGCCAGGTGATCCGAGTTTCACGATGCAACTGGTTGAAGGTGAAGCGAATAGCCATTCTGAAATCAGTTTGGTGGCGATAAAAGACGACTTAGGATTATTCCATTTAAGCCCGATTACGGGAAAAACGCATCAACTAAGGGTGCATATGCTAAGTCTAGGTATGCCATTGTTAAACGACAGATTTTATCCAAAATTACAACCCAAAGGTCCAGATAATTTTGCTACACCGTTAAAGTTAATGGCCCAACGTTTGCGGTTTGTGGATCCTGTGAGCGGTATTCACCACGATGCTCAGTGCAATGGGTTTGAGTTTTAAAACCCACTCGTCAAGATAGACTTAAAGGTCGAGCAGTAGTTAATAAATGCATTGAATATTAAAGGCTTTTTAAATTAAAGTGAATTCACTTAGCGACTGCATATAGGTGTTGCAATGACGAAGATTTTGGGCACAAGTTTACCTGCAGCCGACCAAGTTGCATTGCTACGAACATTAGGTTTGTTATTACAAATGGGTTTAACCACCTTTGCAGCCGACACCTTTGGCCTTAGCTTGCAAATGGAACCTTTAGTGCATGTACTCGTGTTGGAGACACTATATTTGTCACTCACACTCGTATTACGCAAGCCATTGTTTGCAAAAGAAAGTGGATTATTTATTGCGCTGGGGGTAGATACACTATTTTGGATTTCGTGGTTATATTTTTCCGGTGGTGCCACCAATGCCTTTATCTCGCTGTTGTTATTGCCTATCGCCTTGGCCGCTGTCACATTACCAATTTGGGCACCTTGGAGCCTGACGGCGATATCGACCCTTGCCTATAGCTTGATGATTTTTACCGTGCCAGAATCGCAAATGCAGCACCACGGTATGGATATGAGTTCCCACTATTTGGGAATGTGGTTTAACTTTGTGATTTCAGCATTAGTGATGACGACCAGTGTCGCGCTGATCACTAAACGTATGCGTCGTCAAGATGCGCAATTGGCCTTTATGCGTGAGGGACAATTGCGTCAGGAGCAATTACTTGCGCTAGGGACGGCGTCAGCTCAAATGGCACATCAATTGGCTACGCCACTCTCAACCTTAAGATTATTGTTAGACGAAGTTAAGGAAGAAGGTCGTGTTGTATCTGCCAGTGTGGGCGAGATGGAAATTGCCCTCGGTCGCTGTGAACATACCCTTACCGAATTGCGGCTAGCCACAGAATCGATTCGTGACCGTCGTCAGCATCCGTTAGCTTTAAATGAGCTTATTGATGGACTTAAACAAAAAACCTCATTACTTATGCCACATACAGAGATTAATTGGCAGATTGCCTGTCCCCCTTCGCAGTTGACAGGGCTACACATTTTGACTGATATGAGCCTTGCACCTGCAATCATGGCTTTGATTGAAAATGCTGCCCGCGCCAGTGTTGAAACGCTAGGTGTGGCGCAGGTGGATATTAGTGTGGATAGCGAGCCAAATGAAGAGCTGCTTTATGTGCGGATCCGCGACTACGGCGCCGGAATTGCACCATCATTATTGCCTCAACTCGGTACTCTGCTGGTTGAAAGCCCTAAAGGATTAGGGGTTGCACTGTTACTTAGTCATGCCAGCTTAGAAAGGCTAGGCGCACAGTTAGTTCTGGCTAACCACCCGCAGGGCGGAACCGTTGCCCAAATTTGTTTTACGGTTTTAGTTGACCCGAAAACATTAGATAAGACCGCCTTGGTTGATAAGACCGCCTTGGTTGATAAGATAACGCCATGAAAAAATTGTTGATTGTTGAGGATGACCACGCCCTTGCGAGTATTTTGGAACGTCGTCTTACGCGCCATGGCTTTAATTGTCGTCTAACCCATGATGCTAGCGATGTACTGCTGGTGGCGCGGGAGTTTCGACCCAGCCATATTCTGTTGGATATGAAGCTTGCTGAAGCCAATGGGTTAAGTTTAATTGTGCCGCTGCGTAATTTACTGCCGAAGGTGATGATGGTCTTGCTCACAGGCTATGCCAGTATCGCAACGGCGGTGGAAGCGATTCGCCTCGGCGCCGATAACTATTTGGCTAAACCTGTCGATACCCAAACACTGCTTGTTGCGCTGGATATAGATACGCAGTCACATTTATTGCAAGAGGATGAAATTGATGACTCGCCGCTTAATCCTAAACGGCTGGAGTGGGAACATATTCAGCAAGTGCTCAATGCGAATCAGGGCAATGTGTCGGCTACCGCCCGCCAGCTTGGTATGCATCGCCGTACTTTGCAGCGTAAGTTATTAAAGAAACCCGTGAGTGAAACCGGGCCGCTAAAGTAAACGAGAATGATCTCAAGGAAGGAGTCGTAGGATGCGTGAGTATGATGGTATTGAGGTGCGTTATCGCAGGCCCGATACCAATTTAGCCAAAAGTTTACAAGTGATTGAAAATCTATTGGGATTTGCGCCAGAACCGCAGCAGTTAGACTTTGATTTATCCTTTTGGGCGGGTGGCGCTGGGGTATTGGATAAACTGGCGATCTCTTGCTTCGTCACGCCCGAGCAGCGGCAAGTTCTACAACAAAAACTGGATTTATATTCTCCCGAAGAGGCTGTTGCACGGGACTATTGGCGTGATGACTTTATCTGGTTAGTCGCCGATGATGAGGTATGCAGTGATATTTTGGCGGCCTCGGCGCAATTTATTAACGACAATAAGGCGCCCTTTCAAGATGAATGCGATACGTTGCAGGCTATCTACTTTGGTTATATGAGCGATGTGAATTGTTGGACGGCGGTATGGGGGCAAGGCAGCCGAATAAACTATGCCTACTTTTGCCAAGGTTAATCGCTGTCAGAGTTAACCTGTGTCAGTGCTAAGCGTTGCCTTATTGCTCTACCAAGGAAGCTCTGCACCATCGTAGGCTAAAAATCTTCCCGTTTGAGCTGGAGTGGCATTGGCAATAATGCTCACTAAACACTGGGCAACGTATTGCGGTGTAAACAATTTATCTTTGGGCACACTCTGCTGAAAAGGTCTGGATAATGACGTATCTGTAGTGCCGGGATGAAGTGATAGCACCACACAGTGTTTCATTGTCCTTTGCCATTCAATCGACAGTGTTTTAAGAAACATATTCAGTGCCGCTTTTGAGGTGCGATAGCTATACCAGCCACCCAATCTGTTATCAGTAATACTGCCGACTTTGGCCGACACCACGGCAAACCTTGCAGACACACTGCGTTTTAACACAGGCTCAAAGTATTTTGCCAGCATGACGCTGGGAAGCGTATTTAACTTTAGATTATGCTGGAAAAAATCCGTATCGAGGGACTGTAAACTTTTTTCAGGCCCGTTATCTTGAGTGTGTAAGATGCCAACACAGTTAATGACCCAATCTAATTTAGCGAGTTGTTCACTTAGCTGTTTAATCTCGGCTTCATTGGTTACATCTAACGCATGCCATTGGATCTTCTCCTGCACATCTTGGGGAGGATGATGCCTGTAGGTGGCATGCACAGCCGCGTCTGGATATGTTTCTTGGATTTGTTTAACCATGGCTTTACCAATGCCACCACTTCCGCCAATGATAAGTATTTCCATAACAAAATTCTCCATGGTCAATGTGCCATTATAAAATGTGCCGCTATAAACGGTTTAGATTGGCAAGATTGTGCTCGGCAGTGGCTAATATGGTGTTTCTGACGGATTCTTCCATCTTGTCCCAAGTCTGGTACAGCATGCCAATCCTTGGGTTTTGCGACAATCGTGCGCGATGTTTATTCATAAAGCGCCAATAAAAGCTATTGAATGGGCAAGCGAGTGCGCCGCTACGTTCTTTTATTTTGTAATGACAACCGCTGCAATAGTCGCTCATTTTATTGATATAACTGCCGCTTGCAGCATAGGGTTTTGTGCCGACAATGCCGCCATCTGCAAATAGTGCCATGCCGCGAGTATTGGGCATCTCGACCCATTCAATCGCATCCACATACACGCCTAAATACCACTCATCTACCTGATTTGGCTCGATTTCGGTTAATAAACAAAAATTGCCGATCACCATTAGGCGCTGAATATGATGGGCATAGGCAAAATCCAATGATTGAGATAACGCATGGCGCAGGCAATTCATTTGAGTCTTGCCATTCCAAAAGTAGTCGGGCAGCTTGCGCGTGGCCTCGAGGGCATTAATGCTGGCGTACTGCGGCATATTCGCCCAATAAATTCCGCGAACGTATTCTCGCCAGCCGAGGATTTGCCGAACAAAACCTTCGACTTGGGCTATCTCGATATGCGGGTTGGCCTGATAATACTCAATCGCCGCATTAATCACTTCTAATGGGTTGATAAGTTTGGCGTTTAAGCTAAAGGACAGCCGACTATGGTACAGGCTCCACTGCGCCGGATGCTGCTGGGTCATCGCATCTTGAAAGCGGCCAAAGGCGGGCAGGCAATACTCGCAAAAATACCTAAGCAACTCGAGGCTTTGCGCGCGGTTTATCGGCCAGAGTAAATGCATATCCGCCTTTCCCATGGTGTTAATGCCATGGCGTTTAAGGCGCTCGAGAATATCTTCTACATTGTGGCCAAACATCAAGGGTGTTGGTAATGATTTCAGATCTTGGGATTTAAGCTTTTGCCTATTGCTCGCATCAAAATTCCATTGTCCACCAACAGGCTTGCCATCCGTCATTAAGATATTGAATCTTTTGCGCATTCGCCGATAAAAATGCTCCATCATTCTGTGCTGCCCTTGGGGGAACTCCTTATCAATCTCGGCAAAGGGTAATAAAAAGTGCTCAGTATCGACGCAGTTCACCGTTATATTGGCAAACTTAAGTTGGCTTAACTGGGCTAACAGTCGATATTCATCAGGCCGTTGATATTCAAACTTAATTGCACCCGTTTCGGCGATATAGTGTTGGAGTAAGGCATTCAGATCGGCAAAGTTTTGGGTATCGTCGAGGGTGAGGTAACGCACCTGATGCCCGTCCGCGCAAAGCTTGCTGGCGAATTGTGTCATAGCACTGAAAAAGGCACAGATCTTTTGCACATGGTGCGTCACATAGGTGTTTTCTTGATGTAATTCTGCGATCACATACAGAACTTGATCATCAACGCGGTTAAACCAAGAATGCTGGGTATTGAGTTGATCGCCTAAAATTAGCCTGACTGTATGGAATTGCATTGAGTGGACTCTTGGATGACTCTTGCGTTTAGCCTTATCTTTTAATCTTACGAATTGTGTTGATGTGAGGATCACTGTACTGGGGCGTTTGCCGTTATTTCGACAGAGAAAATTTATTCGTAACCTTCGTTTTAATTTCTTTCCAATATAAATCAGAGTCGTGGGGCTTCACCCCCTGATTTTTTAATAAAGAGTCGACCAAGGAGGACTGCTCGTTCTATCCTCCTTGCCTATTGTTTTCACATCAGCCAAGACGCCCCTAACGGAGTTGAAAGCCCCTTGGGCATTAAGCGTTCTTATGCTATCGCGTCAGACGCTCGTCCCTGATTCGACTGACGTTATCTCGGCATCTGATAGGCAGGATGCTTGAATGTCGTGAAGTGCATGGATGCACGAGAACGACCATGCCTCGCTCACGCAACGAACGCAAATGCCCTGCGGCAACTCCGAGGGGAGGTGTATTCCTTTGATTATTGAGTTGTCTATTGGTCACTTAAAGCATTAAATAGTTGTGGATGTCCGGTTTTTCCCCTCAACGCTGGCTGATTTCAAGCCTGTTTCATTGACCGTTCCTTTCAAGACAGCCAACAAGATAATGGGTTGGGCTTTTTTTACTAAAAATCTCAGTTTTTCAGCCAAATAGGTTAATTGAGTCAGTCATCATCCTTTGAAGCCATACCTCGCTCGCTTTTTAGTATTTAAGTGACTTTTAGTCACTTGAATGCTAACCGAAAGTGCATTATGTTCTTGTTTTATCTTGGGTGGCCTGATTATTGTTCCTTAAAGCATTAAATAGTTGTGGATGTCCTGTTTCACTCTTGTCGGTAGTTTATAAATGGAAGGGAATATTTGTGAATAAAAAATATTTTAATAAGTCAATTAAGATTCTGAAGGAAGAGTTATTAAGCTCAGGAATTGATAATATTTTGGAAACATGTCAAAACTTAGGGTATTTTGCGAATACTTTTACATCAATTAATTATCAGACGTTTGGTGAAACCCAAGCGTCTCAATCTAAACGTGCCGAAATACTGAGTAGAGCTAATCAATGTATAAGTAAAGAGAAACAGGATGTTACTTACCGTAAGTTGATTATTGATTGTTATCAAGTTGAATCAAGGATAAGAAGTTTTATTACTAGTTTTGATAGTAATGATGCTGTTTTATCAATAATGGAAAAGTTTCTGAAAAACTTAGAGGAATTTCAAGAGATATATGAAGGTTACAGAGTTAATTTTAGTGCTGAATTTTTTCATAGGTTATCATTTTCAGCCAATATTCTAGCGAATAGTATAGAGAATTTACTTCTTTCAATTAACTTATTGCTTTCAATGTCAGAATCTACTCAAGCTGATAATGATTTATTTAAGTTAGAGCTTTATTTGTCTAATGTTACAACCCTGAAGGCTTTTGGTATTAAGTTGGAAGCTATAGAGGCTATATATATCGAAATATGTCATTTGTTTGATATTTCGATAATAGATAACCCTCTAATAATTGAGCATATTGAAAATGGTAGTTTGTGGGTTAAGGTAGCTGGTCACGCTTTGACAGCAACAGTTTTGACTACAATCCTTAATACTGCATCATCTTACTATCAGGAAAACTTTACAGTAACAGGTAAAATAAACCAATTACCTAATTCTGTTAATGTAGTCAATGATCTTTTGAAAATATCAGAACAGCTTAAAAAGAATGGTTATAATACTGATGAAATTAATGATGAAATTAATTCCGCAACTAAAAAGATAGCAAGAAAGTTAGACTTGTTATTAGGTGACCAGCCAACTATTGAAATTAATGATAAAGTTCATGATGTTGGTGATCATCTTAGAAATAAACTTTTGGAACAAAGTGAACTAAAACTATTAAAGAATCAAGATGAAATAATTTGATTTAGAGTCAGACTTATACATCCCTTTCGACATGACGTTCAACACTTAAATTACAGAAGTTCACCTTCCCCTGCGAAGTTGCCGTGGGGCGTTGGAATAAATTGCGTGAGTCCGGTCATGGATGACCGGCTAGCTTTCGCAGGTGCAGGGACGCATCCTTCGGAAGCGATAGCAATTTATCCATAAGACCAAGGCTAGTAACTAATGCATGTAACTTCGCTAGGGGCGTCTTGGAGCATCCAAGGAGGATAGGACGGGCAGTCCTCCTTGGTCGGGTGTGGGGTGAAGCCCCACGACTTTGAGTGGTGTAATTCAATGAGCCAACCAAGATTAAGTTGAATGCCTTTAGCTCTTGGTGTACATCGCTTAATGATTGAATTAATAGAAGTAAACCCGCAATCATTCGATGGCGTTAACCAACCCAGTTTGTCGCGCATAGCTCTCTAGCTTGATATCAAGATTATCCAAGTCTTTATAAAACTCATCATCGAGTTGATTGAGTCGTGCTTCGGCTATTGGATTATCAGTTGCGGCCAGACGCTGGTCTCTATTGGTGGGGACTGGATGGTCGCCAAATACCGCCTGTTTGGCTTGTTGTAATAGAGCTAACGAGTGCAAAGCGCCTATTTGCTGAAGGCCGCGCTCGGCAACTTCATAATACTCGCCCGATGAGTTATCGAAATATTGGATGAAGCCGCCGTTATAGACTTCGCCAGAGAGGCAATTGACTACGTAATAGTATTGCGCTGCTTCGCTTAGTGTGTGAAAACCCTGCTTATCGTCGTGCACCCTCACCACAATATCTCGCCACAATGCTCTAAAAGGGCAAGTTTTATCTAATTCCCACTCCTGCTGATAATAGGCTTTTGCCTGCTCGATATTTTCACGATTACCATTTTTACAGGGCATACATAAGCCCGCGTTTCGCTCGGCGGTGCTGGGCATGATTAAGGTTTGGCAGGCTGTGCAGGGGACTTTTTCCGACATTATCTTTCCTTAGATGCCCTAGTCAGTAAGGTTTTGGTGTTATGGCCCAAGGAGAAAACAGAGCAATCTCCTTGGTCAATACTAGGCTATTTAACCGATTAGCAACCGATTAGTTGTACTTAATATTCATCGAGATCAGCGGTTCGCGCGAGGCTTTTTCAGCGCGTAGGCGAGCTAGGTATTTTTCCCATAACTCCACTTGGTGAGTGGCGAGATCGTAGAGTACTTTCCACGAGAATAGGCCGGTATCGTGGCCATCATCGAAGACGATTTTTACCGCATAGTTGCCAACCGGTTCGATGCTGGTGATATTGACGTTTTTCTTATGGGTGACCAGCTTTGGGTTGCCGTGACCATGCACTTCGGCAGAGGGCGAGTAGACTCTGAGCATCTCGCAGCTAAGTTGATATTGCTCTCCATTATCGAAACTGATTTCTAGAATGCGCGATTTACGTTTCAGTTTAAGATCAATGACATTGGGGCTTGCTGTGGTCATAGGTTGGTTACCAGAAAATGCTAGGGATAAGATAAGGACTCATTAAAATAACGCCTGATTAATGTAACCGCTTGCCGCCAAGGATACAAAGGGTAAGCCAGAGCTGTCTATCTCTGGGAGGAGGCTTTTTCGTTTAAGTCACACTTTTGCTTTTGAGTTGTCGTTCATCGCCAAGTTGTTTGGGCTTGGCGATGAACGGGGGCGCACTAGAGAATAAAGCGGCTTAAGTCTTCGTCCTGCACCAGATTATCTAAGTGGGCACTCACATAATCGGCATCAATCACAAAGGCGCTGCCAGACTTGTCGGAAGCCTCATAAGAAATATCTTCCATTAGCTTCTCCATCACAGTATGCAGACGACGGGCGCCGATATTCTCGGTGCGCTCGTTGACTTGCCATGCGGCTTTGGCAATGCTTTCAATGCCCGATTCGGTAAACTCGACCTTAACGCCTTCTGTCCCCATGAGTGCCACATATTGCTCGGTGAGCGAGGCGTGTGGTTCGGTCAAAATGCGTTTAAAATCATCGGCAGAGAGTGCATCTAGCTCAACACGAATAGGCAGACGTCCCTGTAACTCAGGGATTAAATCCGAGGGTTTTGCCATCTGGAACGCGCCAGAGGCGATAAATAGAATATGGTCTGTTTTTACCATGCCGTGTTTAGTGGTCACAGTGCAGCCTTCAACCAGCGGCAGCAGGTCACGTTGCACACCTTCGCGTGAAACATCGGGCCCAGAGGTTTCGCCGCGCTTACAGATTTTATCGATTTCATCGAGGAACACTATGCCGTGTTGCTCAACCATTTCAATGGCTCGCTCTTTTAAATCCTCTTGATTCACCAACTTAGCGGCTTCTTCCTCGATCAATAGCTTAAAGGCTTCTTTGATCTTCATCTTGCGACGTTTTGCTGGTGCTTGGCCCATGTTTTTAAACAGGCTTTGCAGTTGGTTTGTCATTTCTTCCATGCCCGGTGGCGACATGATTTCAATACCAATCTGCGGCTGCGCCACATCGATATCGATTTCCTTATCATCCAATTGACCTTCGCGTAGTTTCTTGCGGAAGATTTGGCGGGTGTTGGAACCCGTGTCGGTGTCTGTGCTTTCCCAGTCATTTTTCGGCTTAGGCAGCAGGGCGTCGAGAATGCGTTCTTCGGCATGTTCTTCAGCGAGCTGACGGCACTTGCCCATTTGTTGTTCACGGGTCAGTTTGATGGCGATATCGGTCAAATCACGGATGATTTGCTCGACTTCTTTACCGACATAACCCACTTCGGTGAACTTAGTGGCTTCGACCTTAATAAAAGGCGCATTCGCGAGTTTGGCTAAACGGCGGGCTATTTCGGTTTTACCCACACCTGTTGGGCCAATCATCAGAATATTTTTGGGGGTGACTTCTTGACGGAAGTCGGCATCTAGTTGCATGCGGCGCCAGCGGTTACGCAGGGCTACGGCAACGGAGCGTTTGGCTTTTTTCTGGCCGATAATGTGTGCATCCAGCTCGTGGACAATCTCACGGGGGGTCATTTCAGACATAATATTCCTCACGGGCTGTTTAGTAATTGAGTTCTTCAATCGTTTTGAATTGATTGGTAAACACGCAAATATCGCCGGCAATAGTTAAGGACTTTTCTGCGATTTCGAGTGCCGATAATTCGGTGTTTTGCAACAGTGCCAGCGCCGCCGCTTGGGCATAATTACCACCCGAGCCAATGGCGACTAAGTCATACTCTGGCTGTACCACATCGCCGTTGCCTGTGATGATAAGCGACGCTTCCGCATCGGCCACCACTAGCATAGCTTCGAGTTTGCGCAGCATGCGATCGGTTCGCCAATCTTTGGCCAGTTCGACGGCCGAGCGCAGTAAATGGCCTTGGTGCATTTCGAGTTTGGCCTCAAAACGCTCAAATAGGGTAAAGGCGTCAGCGGTGCCGCCAGCAAAACCGGCTAATACCTTGTTGTGATATAAGCGACGCACTTTCTTGGCGTTACCTTTCATCACGGTATTGCCTAGGGAGACTTGTCCATCGCCGGCGATGACAACTTGATTATTACGGCGTACTGATACGATAGTGGTCACTTTTGAATCCTCTTCTCTGGCCCGCCATGACAAATCATGCGGTGGATAATGGAGTAGATATGGGGATAGATGACAATAATTCAAGTTGTAGTAAGAAAAGCCAAAGGAGTTTGCGATCTTTGGCATTCTTTTCGCGGGGAAAATAGGCGGTTACTGGGAAAGAGTGGATCGGCCCACTTCAGTGTAGCCACTAAGGGGATAGTATTTGAGTTCCCAATTTTCACTGCCTAAACGACGATCATCTGAGACATAATTGAAATAGCAAAAGGTATTTGGATTAGTTATTGGGCCGCCACTGTACCAATAAACAATGTCAGTGTTGGGCACTTGCTGCCAGTCGAAGTGATTAGTCAGGACAAATTCATTGTTTCCAATTAGGTTGTGCCATAGCTCACCGCAAAACTCGCCCTGTAATTGGGTTCCTGCATTACTGCTACTTGCCGTGTTGATACCGAGTGGAAATCCAGTGGAGGTTGAATCTATTTTTCCATCACCATAACAGGCGATATCTTGGATATAACCAGAGTGACCGCCCGCAAGCCAGCAACTGTGATAAAGCTTAACACCAGAGGTAAAGGCCGCAAATGCGGTTTTGGCTCTGGCATCGTGAGCATCTTGGCCTAGGTTTAAAAACCGTGGTGCTGCGACGACGGCCAAGATCCCAAGGATGATAATGACCACAACCAGCTCAATTAACGTAAAGCCCTTCGAGGACTGCAAACGACTCATATTGCTCACCTATCTGTTAGAGGACAATATTCTAACGGAACTTTGATTTGCAATCAGTAAGCCATTGATAATATTTAGTTGTTTAACATTGTTGTTACATGAGACTGCTGTAAGATGGCAAGCCAGAACTTTACCCTTCAATGCCATCTGCCGAATGTAAACGGCTTATAAAGCCGTGTTGTCTATAACACGATAGCGGGTTTGTACGTAGCCATTGTCATATTGCTGGGTGTGGATTGGCATTAATTGTATGGCTTGGGGTACGTCACTAAAGAGCGGAATACCTTTACCCAGTAAAGTGGGGATGCGAGTGAGCGTGAGTTCCTGAATTAGTCCTGCCGCTAAAAAGCCTTGAATTGTTTGGCCGCCATCGATATAGAGATGTTTGAAGCCACGCTCTCTGAGTTGTTTGCTAATATTTGCCGCATTGCCATTAAGCACTTGTACGTGCTCACTTAACGCCGACGGTACTGTTATGCCGCTGCGACTTAATACAAACACTGGGATATTCATATAGGGCCAATCACAATCGAAGGAGAGGACTTTTTCAAAGCTTTTTCGTCCCATTACAATCGCATCGATAGTGTCGATAAAGGCATGATAACCAAAGTCTTCATCGGGATTAGTACTGGGGTGCTGATTTAAAAAGTCGATATCCCCATCGGGCGTCGCGATATAACCGTCGAGGGTCGCGGCAATAAAAACAGAAGCTTTCATTTATTCTTCCTTAATGCGATTTCCGTGCGTGTTTCTCTAATGATTCTTTCAGTGCTTGTTGCTGAGCGAGGCAGTCTTGTTTTGCTTTGCCGGACATATCGTTACACGTTTGACTTTTATCTGGGCCTTCTAATATGGCGGCTGCAACATAAACCGCGGCGTCTGCGGCATTGCATTCTTGTGTGCTGTAAGGCGAGTTTGCATCGCATTTCGCATTTAATGGCCCAACACAGCCGCCAATAGAGGTTAATAAAAATAGACTAAAAATGATGGATATGAAGGATTTGAACATAGGCTGCCATGGGTCTTATCATTTGAAATGGCCGTAAATATATAACCCGTCCGCAGTGTGAGCCTAGTGCTGAATTATTCCATTCTATTGTGGGTGTTTTTCTGAGGTAAAGGAACTCGAAAATCAAACATATAAAAAAAATCCCCGAGGGCACTGGCAGGCTCTCGGGGTGAAGGTTCAAAAGCAGTGGATTTCTTGAGCGCCAGCAGGGCACAGAGGAAAGAACCTATTGCGAGAGTCTGCGCTTTGATACGATTTTTAACAAAGCCAAATGCACAAACTGCGACAGCTTGTCGCAGGCAGGATGAATTTGTTATGCACTACAGGCCCACACGACAGGGTAAATCACTATTGTAAAGTGAAGATTCACACCTGTGTTATTGCTTCGCTATAGTGTTATCTTCTTACTATTGTGTGGTGCTGTTTATGCGTTTAGATATTTGTTTTTAAAAGGCAAATTGCAGCTGGCACACTGTCTATTCCGCATTCCTCTAATGTTTTGCTCATACTTTGGGTAAACTCAATTTTATGCTGCCTAACTACTTGATAAAGCTGAAAACACATAACAATATCACTTTCAGATAGTCCTTTATTTTTAAAGGCTATTGCAGATAAATAGCTGCGGATCATGAAACAATCGAGTACGAGTAAACGGAATGCTTCCCAAGATAGTTGTTGTGAGTCTATTAAGGGGAAGTGGTGGTGGTAAATTGAATACAAAATATATCGTTCAAAAAGATCCGTATGGCTAATCAATGCAGGTACTGCATGCTCTGCCCATGCTTGATTCAACGCATCAATTTGATAGTTGTTTTCTTCGTTACATAGTGCGGCAACCGCCTGATTTAACGACGTAAATCTTGCTCTCACACCTCTCGAGTGGGTTTTGCACAACTCATTATGGACTGCAATAAAAGCGTGCATCTGCGGCTGTGGGGAATAAGGTAAGTTCTTATATTGCTCTGCCAATGCGCCTGACTGGGCATATAATTTTAGTTGCTGTAAGCGCTTATCTAGCTCTTCTATCGGTAAGATATTTTGACGAACTTGGTCACTGACCTTGATTAATAGCCCAATGGCTAGCAGTACTTGTTCCCAATCAAGCCCCAGATTGACTAATAAGTCGAGACTGTATTCATGGGTTTTTTCTAGCCAAATAGGACTTGGTGTAGAAGGCTGTTTTATGCCACTTATATTAGAATCAAATTGGAAGGCATTAGGATTAAATAACACCAAACGAGTGACTTCTGGGCAAGATAGATAGAGGCTTTCGTATTTATTACCGCCAATGACCTTGTGGATCCTTGGATAAGTTTTACATGTATGACTTAAGGCCTGTTCACCCGCTTTTGCGTGGATGTCACAAAGCTTATGTTCGTTAACAAATGGACATGCACCTTGCTCATTAAGTCTAATGTCAGCCCAATCGCTTGTACTTTTTTTGGTTTCAATAAATGCGCTTTTTGCTGTTGTTGCTAACAATGGATGTTTAATCGTATTTTTATAGCTCTTTTTATCGAATGATATTCGCCAATCGTAACAGCAGCTGTCTTCGCATTCAGGTCCAACACATTGGAATTGAGTGACATAACCGGGTTTTATTATGAGATTGTCCATCGGTAATTTCGTTAAATTTACAGTGATTTAGGGCAAAGGTAACAAATCAAACTCTCTTATTCCAGTTTTGTTAAATGGTAATTAGATCTAAGCCAATTTAGGTAAAATTAATATTTAACTCTCATCAATTAGTGCAATAGAAGGTTTTTTGATTAGAACTTATACGCTCATGGGAATGCCATTTATTGCGCACTTAATATTGGTTCACCGTTTATAAGACAGAATTCAGATTGCCTAAGTGCTGTACTAGCTCTGCCATATTGTTTACTTCAAGTTTTTTCATGATTTTTGCACGGTGAACTTCAATCGTGCGTAGGGATAAAAACATTGCCTCCGAGATTTGCTTGTTAGTCATGCCTTGGATTACATGGGCTAACACTTGCTGTTCGCGTTCGGTGAGTTGGTCAAACTTATGTTGTAAGCTCTGCTTTTCAAAGGTTGCGAGGCTCTCGCACTGAGCCTTTTCAATGGCTTGTACTAATGCTTTGCCCGATACGGGTTTTTGAAAAAAGTCGCAGGCCCCTTTACGAAAAGCACTCAATGCCATAGGTAAATCACCGTGACCTGTGAGAAATATCACGCCTAGTGGACTGTGGGTTTCTATCAGTTTTTGCTGTACTTCTTGGCCCGTAATTTCAGGCATTCTGCTATCTAAAATTACGCAGCCAGCCTCAGATAGAGGGCACTGTTCGAGAAAGTCTCGACCATTATTAAAGGTTTGTACTTGGTAGCCAAATTGCCTGAGCATAAAGCCAAGTGAATCTAAAATGGCGTCATCGTCATCGACAAGATAAAGGGGCAGCTTAGTGAGCATATATATCCTGTGTTATTAGGCAGATTATTAGGGCTTGTTGATTGTTTTGGTGAGTTACAGCGCCAAACATAAAATCTCCATACCTCAACAAGCCCTAACCAGCTTAAGCCGTGAAGGTGTAGTGCTCAAGATTAACCCTGTGTCTTGGGAGGTATATCACTAAATCACAATATTCATTTTACAGTGGGGTGAGAGTTTGGTGGCATTTCACAGCTTAGTGTCTTTTTATCAGTTAAGGTCTTGGTATTACTCAGGCAAAAGAGATGCGCTTAATGTTTAAAGCTATCGGTTATTTATTACTTTTAGGGTTGAGCTATGTGAGTTTGAGCTATGCCGATGAAGCGACCGAAGTGAACTTATTTAAGGTGGGTGTTCTGGCGAACCACGGTGTATTGCAGGCTAAGCAGCGTTGGCAACCTATGATGGATTATCTCAGTGAACAAGTACCTAATAGCCATTTTGAAGTTGTCCCAGTTGATTTTAATGGTATGAGTAGTGGCTTACTTAGCCATGACTTGCAGTTTATTGTGACCAACCCAGGGCAGTATTTACACTTAAGTAATAATTTTCCGCTATCTTGGCTGGCGACGATGAAGAGCCGTAAGCATCAAGGCAGCACTTTCACGATAGGTGCAACTATCATTGTACGTGCTGATAGCCCAATTCGAACCCTACAGGATCTACGGGGTAAAAATGTGGTCGCAACCGATCCGCAGGCCTTAGGGGGGTATCAAGCAGCCATGGGATTGCTGCACAAAATGGGTTTTTTACCAGAGCAGTTTTTTGGGCAAGTGCGTTTTTTAGGTTTCCCGTTAGAACCGCTGATTTATCAGGTGCGTGATGGTAGCGCCGATGCAGCCATAGCCCCCTTTTGTACCTTAGAAGAAATGATTGAGACAGGGCTGATTAATAAAGCTGATTTTCGAGTGATCCACCCGACTAAGCCCGCAGGGTATGACTGTGAGGTAAGTACCCAGTTGTATCCCAGTTGGTCATTTGCTGCGGCAGATACTGTTTCCCCGAGGATTACTATGCAGATCTCCCGCGCTTTATTTGATTTACCTCCTGACCATGTGGCTGCGATTACCGCCGATACGTTGGGCTGGACAGCGCCCGTTAGCCAGTTAAAAGTCATTGAATTATTCAAAGAACTACAACTACAAGGGGCTTCACCACCGCTTTATCAAACCGTTTATAAATGGATGGAAAAAAATAAAGAATGGGGCGGAGTGTTGTTACTGATTTTTATTGTTTCAACTATTTATCACCTTTGGCTTGAATATAAATTTCGCCAGAAGAGTGAGTTTTTAATCAGTACAGAGCGGCAACTAAAGGATAAGGCACTGCAACTAGAGCGGTTACAAAGTGCGGCGATTTTGGGGGAAATTGGCGCAGGCCTTGCCCATGAGCTTAATCAACCTATAGCAGCCATCACCCAATACAGTGAAGGTGCCATGTTACAACTGGAAAGGCTTGGGCAAAATAATCCCGAACTTTATGATGTGCTTGGAAAAATTAATGCTCAATCGATTCGCGCAGGAGCGGTTGTGCATCGTATTCGCGGCTTACTTAAACGGCGCCAAGCTAAGACTGAACCTTTAGATATTACGGTGGTGGTGAAAGAAGCCTTAGCTTTACTGCGGCGAGAGTTAGATAGGGCTAATGTACAAGTGAATGTACGAGTACAGGGCGAGCCATTTGAACTTACGGGTGATAGTGTGGGTTTAAGCCAAATGTGGGTCAATCTAGTGAAAAATAGTCTAGATGCGCTAGAAACCTGTGGTGATACTCGGGTGCGGCAGTTATGGATTGATATCTACTATTTGCCGCATGAAATCAGAGTATTCGTTATTGATAATGGTGAAGGTCTACAGGGGCAGGCGAGTGAGTTGATGGCATCTTTCGCCTCAACCAAGGATGAAGGTTTAGGGTTAGGTTTGGCGATCTGTAAGGATGTGGTTACCCGCCATCACGGGAGTATTCAAATTGAAAACTGCCAAGATTGTACCACCGAAGCAGCATTACCTTGGCAGCAAGGTTGCATTGTCACCGTAGTATTACCACGGGAATAGCGTCGAAGTGACAATGCGAGAAAGCCATATTAGCGCATAGCGATGGCCCAAGTGCGGCGACCTTGTTCGAGAATAATTCCCACGGCCAACCCTGCCGCCGCGTTAATGGCAAGGCAAGTCACGGCGGTAGATAAGATCACAAAGATACAGAAAGGCTTGCCGTCGAGCAGGCGTTTTGACCAGGCTAATTGTAATCCACCGATAGACAGTAAACTGCCGAGAATCGCTACTGGGATCAGCCCAAGTAGCCAAGCCATTTGGTTATCCCAAAACAGGGCAATGATAAGACAAGTGCCGCCAAAAATCAGTGGTGCGAGGTGAGTTCGGGCGCCAAAGTGGTACTGCACCGCGAGTCCTCCCGCGCCATGACACATGGCCGCAGCACCAAAAGGTGCGAGCAATAGATTCGCCAGCCCAGAGCTAATCGCTAAGTTTTTAGGGGTAAGTTTGGCGGCATCTTCAGGGAATTTTTCCCGCGCCATAACCGAGGTTGCAATCACCGCATTGGTTAAGGTGAGCGCCAGTTGCGGTAACACCAGCAAAATCGCGGCCGAGCTCCATTCGTTTAGTGTCGGCCAAGCCAAATGTAAAGATGCACTCACGGCTGGAATGCTCAGGCTGGTGGCCATGTCGGTTTGGCTATTGGCTTGCCAGATCATGCCTGCGGTGATAACGAGTGGCATGGCAAGGTAGCGTAATGGCAAGAATTTACTCACAAATAACAAGATAAATGCGCCTAGCCCGAGGAGCCAAAAGTCGCTCATCATCTTGGCACCCATCCACATCAATTGCAGACCAATCGCCAATTGAATCCCCACACTCACGGCTTGGGATAATTGTTTAGCAAGCCAAGTGATGGCGCCGCTAAAGGCCAAGATTAACAGGATAATGCCCATCAACATGGCACTGGCCTGTAGCATCCCAGGGGTTAAGCCTTGGGCGATCACCAATGCAGCGATGACTTTCATCGGTTGGACTGGCATAGGGCGGCGGTAAAAAAATGCACTTATTATCGCGAATACGCCAAAGCCTAAAAATATCCCTTGGGGAGAAAACTGGTTAAGGGCGATAAGCCCTAACACTAAAGGTAAAAAAGTACCTAAGTCGGCAAAAGCGCCACTGGTTTCACCGAGTACACGGTTTAATGGTTGAGTCGTAAAATGGGTTGGGGTTTTGCCCGCAGTCATAGAGGTTGCCACAATTGAACATGGCTTGATTAGGCAAAATAAATGCCATAAAAATCAGATGATTTAGACTATAAACAGACTTAAACTACCGTATTGAGCCAGTCAGTAAGACAAATTAGGGCAAAATTAAGATAAAGTTGAGTCTAATTGTCTTTTTGTTTCTATGATGACAGGGTTAATTTGAGTATTGATTAGTGAGTGGCGGTAGGTGATTCAGTGAGATTAAGTGGTGGCTCGACACCATAGGATTCAAATAGACGCGTGATTTCACCCGAGGTACGCATTTGGTCGACGATTTGATGAACCTGCTTTGCATATTTGTGTCGTGGTGACGTTAATGGAATGCTGAAGTAGCGGCCATTTTTACTGATATCGACATATTCCATCTGTTTTAGCATGGGATCATTGGCAAAAATATGCATTTCATGTTGCTCAGAGCTAATTGCTAAATCAATACGGCCCGCTTTGAGCATATTAATTAACTGGCTGTTAGTATTAACAAATGAAACCTTTAGTTGATTCATATTTTCATTGAATTGCGTGCTATAAAATGTCCCTCTTAATGCTCCAATGATATAAGGGGTGAGTTCATTGAACTCCCGAATAGCCGTCGGTTGACTCGCCAGCGCGTAGTAATAGACATATTGTTTGTCGTAGCCAAGTAGCATAGGGTCGAGGAAGGACTCTCGTTCTGTGGTCATTGAATGGGAGGGAATGAGATCAACCTGACCAGCCTCTGCAACTTTGATTGTTCTTGCCCATGGAACATCAGTCCAATGTACTCTGTGTCCTAGGCGGCGGAATACTTCATTTATCACCGCGGCACCGGGGCCTTTACATTCACCTTGTTCAAAATAAATGATGGGGCTCCTATCGCGGCAGTGCGCTTGCCAAACAATTGGCGATACTGCGGCTGCTGCTTTGGGCAAACATAAGGATGAAAAGATAATCATCGTTAACAGCTTAGTTATCACAGTCAACTTCATTTTTTTGCCTATCTGAATGGGCGACTTTACTCTTTATGGTGTTATGGCAAGTCGGACTATGTTCTATTTTTTTAACGATTTAGAATCATAGCTAGGACCGATATAAAGATTGTAGTGTGAAGGTGGCTTTTGCGCTTGGTTTTATACGAACGAGATAAATGATGGTTTGGTCAGCTTTATCTGACCAAACCTGAGCGGGTTAATCTTCGGATTCAATAAAGGGGGCAAGTTTGCTTTCTATGGTCTCAATTTGAGTTTCAGCGTAGGCAAGTTCGGATTCTGTTAAACATGATTTTGCGGTGTTTTGATGCAGCCGTTGAACGCTATTCATCCCGTATTTACCAAAATGACGTAGCAATAAACTAGACCAAATAAACATTTGTATGGGTTTATTTAATTGTTCCGCGCCGTAAATATTGACCAGTTCCCGCATAGCAATTTCATTACCTAGCTCTGCCGATTTGATGTACCAAGCTTCTGCCGCTTGTAGAGCCTCTTGAGTGGGTTTTTCACCACTTAAAAATGATTCAGCCTTATAGGAATAAAAATATTGTTGTTGCTCAGCGGGGATTGGATGCTGATGCAAGAAACTGTCACGTAGACGCTCAGCCTCTCTTATCTCTAAGGTGCCTAGTTGCTGACTGAATCTGGCTAATTCTTTTAGGTGATCGGCTCTATTGCTCATGGCCGCGAGCTGGTAATACATTAACGCTTTAATCGGTTGGCGACTCACGCCTAAACCTTGCTCATAAATCTTGCCCAGGCCTAGCAGTGCGTCTTCATTCCACTTAAGTGCGAATTCTTCAAAGTCAATTTTAGCCTGTTGGTAATCACTCTCATTTTGTGGCGCTTTCAGTAAAAGATGAGCAAATTCAATCTTAGCGAAGTCATTACCTCTAGCGACAGATTGGCTTAACCAATGGCGCGCCTTGTCATAGTCGACAGCAAAATCTTCACCGTAGAGGAAACGTTTACCAAGATAATACTGGCGGAAATCATCGTCTGCGGCGCGCTCGCTAAGTAATGCCTCTGCACGCGCTAAATCTTTAGGTCCACCTTGGCCTGCAGCAAGCATATGCCCTAGATCATCTTTTGCTAATTCATAATCAGCGGCTGCGGATTTCTCAAAGTATTCACGTGCTTTGATATAGTCCGAAGTGACGCGCTCATCATGCCAGTAGAGTGTGGCTAAATGGTAATAGGCTCTTTGGTTTTCTTGTGCGGCGGCTTTTTCGAACCAGTAAATTGCTTGACTAGCATCGGGATCGAGAAAGGGCTGGCTTAGATACAAGTAAGCAAGCTCATATTGAAACTCGGCTTGCCCCGCTTCGGCATTAGGTTTGAGCTGTTCTACCTGTGCGATTAACTCATCGAGTGTTTGCGACTGCGAAGAGAGCAAATTAGGTAGTGTGAGCATGGGTAAATATTGAGGCTCTATTTCGGCGGCTTTTTTATACCAATCGTTAGATGCCTTGGGATCGGCGGGGATTTGTGGGAATCGACCCGAATAAAGTTCGGCCATAGCAATGGCGGCAACGGCTAAGCCTTTATCGGCTGCCTGCTGAATATAATCTAGACCAGCGTTGACTTCGCCTTGGTTAATCAGCGTTAGGCCATGATTGAGTAGCGCCGTAGGTTCACCTGCGGCAAGCGCCTTAGCTTGCGCTTGCTTTTTTTGATATTTAGCAAAAACAATAAACAATACAACAAACGCAATAATTATGAGTATCAACAACATAGTAGTCCGTCACTATCGATATTTGGAGTCACAGTAAACTTGGATTATCACTAAAATGCAAGTTTACTGTTTAACTAAGGTCGACCAATTGAATGATTTAGACCTATGATTTTGGGCTATTTATTTTGTAAGTGAATTTCTTTCATTGGGCAAGCTATCTCAATTCCTGCGTTTTTAAGTGCATGATATAAATCAAGATTGACCTTATATTTATGCTGAAAATAGCTCTGGGTTGGCACCCAGTAACGCACCCCCATTTCAATTCCTACCGCGTTAAAACCGTTTATGCCGATATTAGGTGTCGTTTCCTGATGAACATAAGGGTTATTAGTGAGTTGGCTTGTAATCACTGCGATTGCATGCTCAGGATCTGTGCTGTAACTGAGATTAAACTGGGTTTCGACCAGTTTATTGCTAAAAGAGTTATGTAGGATCTCACCGACGATATGTTTATTCGGGATACTGATTTGCTCACCTTCTTCATTCGTCAGTATCGTCATTCCTAAATTAATACGCTTAACAACACCACTTTCGCCTTTAATTTCAATAGTATTTCCGACTACAAACGGTCTGGTTACGATAATAGTTACGCCTGCAGCGTAGTTGGATAACATGCCCTGCAAAGCTAAGCCTGCACCTAAAGAGGCCGCACCAATAGCTGCCACCATTGGAGTAACACTAATACCGATTTTGCCTAGGGCGATAATCCCCACCATAACAATGATCAGAATCCGAATAAGATTACTGACAAAGTTGCTAAGGGTGATATCAATATTGTGTTTTTCAAACTGTTTGGCGACTAAACGGGAGACTTTACTCGCAACCCATAAACCTAATAAAAAGATCAATAAAGCACCAAGTAACTGAAAGCTATAGGTGACTAAAAACTCAGTGATCAGTTGATAAACGCCCTGTAATTGCTGTAATTCTTGATCCAGTCCTGGTGCTATCATTTTGATATCCTTGTAATAAATTTAATCGTATGAGTATAACCTAAAAAGGTTATTCCATGCTTAGCTGTCATACATTGTGAAGCGTATCATGTAATCGCAGTTGCTTTAATGAGCCAATAGGGGGAGTCGGGTATGCTGTTCATCTATCCAAATATGGAGTTGAGTGTTTATGAAAACGCTGTTGTTATGTGTGTCTTGCCTATTAACCCCAATATGGGCATTTGCTGCTAGTTATGTAACTGGGGATACTATCAATCCTATTTCATTGGTTGATCAGCATGATAAATCAATTGAAGTCACCGATGATACCCGTGTAGTACTCTTTAGCCGCAGTATGAAAGGTGGTGATATTATTAAAGAAACGCTACAACCGTTAAGTGAAACACAGTTTCCCAATCACTTAGTTTATGTCGCTGATATTAGTGGTATGCCTTCTTTAATTGCTAAGTTTGTGGCGGTACCGCAAATGAAGGAATTACCTTTTTCAATCGGTCTAGATAGAGAAGGTGAGATAAGCCAAATGCTGCCAGACACAAAGGATATGGCGACGATGATTTTGCTTGATCACCGCAATATTCTCGATATCGCTTATTTTGATTCCAGTGAAGCATTGAGCCAAGCGCTCACAAAAATAAATGTGACACAGTGATTGGCTCACTGCGTCGCGGTTTTGTCATCTTCAAATAGTCCACTTGAGTAGGCTTGTTAGGGATGGATATTCTCGCTTATCCATCCCTGATTTAAGTACATCGTAAAAAATTCACTTTTTATTCTCCAAATAGGTGCAAATTTCACTTCGGGTTTGCATGCATAATCATCTGTTTTACAAATACTTTTTTGGATGACATATCCCCTTAAAATTAAATGGCATAAAAAGTTAGTTATTCAGCATAAAAATTCGTTGCGTAAAATGGAAAAATATCGTTTACTGCGCACGTTTTTAAGACTCATACCCACTTTTTATGACCTGACCCAAAGGAGACTCTGGCCCAATGAGCCAATTTCAATCTATTGATGTTGCTGATTATTATGATATGGACACATTCAAACGTATTGAAGCGTTTGCCAAAGACAAAGCAACCCCGTTCGTGGTGATCGATACCAGTATCATTGCGAAACAATACGATGACATGGTTAATAGTTTTCCTTATGCCAACGTTTATTATGCAGTCAAGGCAAACCCTGCGGCCGAGATCTTATCTTTATTAAAAGATAAAGGGTCCAACTTTGATATCGCCTCGATCTATGAGCTAGATATGGTCATGAATGTCGGTGTTACTGCCGACCGTGTGAGTTACGGCAATACCATTAAGAAACGCCAAGATGTGCGAGCATTTTATGAGCGTGGCGTGCGTATGTATGCATCTGACTCAGAAGCCGATTTACGCATGATCGCCGAAGAAGCACCAGGTTCTCGCATTTATGTCCGCATTCTAACCGAAGGGACAGACACTGCCGATTGGCCGTTATCCCGTAAATTCGGCTGCCAAAATGAGATGGCCTATGAGCTATTGGTATTGGCGCAGGAACTCGGATTAGAACCCTATGGTATTTCATTCCATGTGGGTTCACAGCAGCGCGATATCGGCGCTTGGGATTCTGCGATTGGCAAAGTGAAAAGCATTTTTGACCGTCTGCGCGATGAGCACAATATCACGCTGAAAATGATCAATATGGGTGGTGGTTTTCCTGCTAACTATATTGATAAAACCAATCAGTTGGGTGTGTATGCCGAGCAGATCACTCACTTCCTGAAGGAAGATTTTGGTGATGATTTACCGCAAATTATTCTGGAGCCGGGCCGTTCATTGATTTCTAATGCGGGCATTTTAGTGTCTGAAGTGGTGCTGATCAGTAAAAAATCCTACACAGCCTTAGAGCGTTGGGTGTTTACCGATGTGGGCAAGTTCTCGGGTTTAATTGAAACCATGGACGAGGCGATTAAGTTTCCAATTTATACCGAGAAAAAGGGTGAGTTGGATAAATGTGTCATTGCTGGGCCAACCTGTGACAGTGCCGATATTATGTATGAGCACTACAGCTATGGTTTACCGAATGACTTAGCCATTGGTGATCGTATGTATTGGTTAACCGCAGGGGCTTATACCACCACTTATTCAGCGGTATGTTTTAATGGTTTTCCACCGCTGAAAGATTATTATTTATAAGCTTTTGAAATAGAATTAAAAAGGGCGCTTAGGCGCCCTTATTGTTAACTTAGCGAACAAGGCTAGTTATGGGATTTAAGGATTTGATAGATCTCTTCTTTTAGATGTAGCTTTCTGCTTTTGAGTTCTTTCACCGCAGGATTGAAATCACTGCCGACACGTTTTTCCAGTTGTTTTATTTCTTCATCTAACTGATTGTGCTCATTGAATTTACGCTGAAAATGGGCATCTTGATTTTTTAGGGTGGAAATGAGCTCTCTGTACTCTGGAAACATTGGCTTTCTCCTTGTCGTTTTACTATATGTCTTGTTCTCTTTAACCCTAACCTTATGTAGCTGGTTGAATTGTGACTTAGATCAATATTCATTTGCCTTTCGGCTCATACTAAAGGGGGATTTATGTTTATCTGCTATCAATCCAATGGTAAGGGCTTTATTGATATTTTCACGTTCATATCGCCGACATTTCGTTAAATCAGCAAACTTATGTGTAGATTCGTATATAAAGAACGTCAAATCACGGTGAAAATATCCCTAGATGCCTGCACGCTCTAAAATCATAATTGTAGTCTATAGCGCGTAAGTTAGATCTGGTTCACACTTTGTTTTACATAAATCAGACATTCATCCAGAATTGAGGAAGATTTGCTATCTTTGTGATCAGACTGTAAGCGTTTTGGTAATTACATTACGAATAGACAATTACTTCTTGCCGATAATTCTGTGATCAAGTTAACCTTCATCGCTTCGATACTAGGTTAAAGTCGATTTTATAAGAATTTAATTATCAAAAATGAAAGGGGTTTTCACAATGGCTGATGTATTTCATTTAGGTTTGACCAAAGCAATGCTCGATGGTGCAACCTTGGCAATCGTGCCAGGCGATCCAGAGCGTGTAAAACGTATTGCTGAGTTAATGGACAATGCGACTTTTCTTGCAAGCCACCGCGAGTATACAAGCTATTTAGCGTATGCCGATGGTAAGCCTGTTGTTATCTGCTCAACCGGTATCGGTGGTCCGTCGACATCTATCGCCGTTGAGGAATTAGCTCAGCTAGGTGTAAACACCTTCCTGCGTGTAGGAACAACAGGTGCAATTCAACCCCATGTGAATGTGGGTGATGTGATTGTGACCCAAGCATCTGTGCGTTTAGATGGTGCTAGCTTGCATTTTGCGCCTATGGAGTTTCCTGCGGTTGCCAACTTTGAATGTACTACGGCCATGGTTGCCGCATGTCGCGATGCGGGTGTAGAGCCACATATTGGTGTGACGGCATCTTCAGATACTTTCTATCCAGGTCAAGAGCGCTATGACACTGTTACAGGCCGTGTTACGCGCCGTTTTGCTGGTTCAATGAAAGAATGGCAGGAAATGGGCGTACTGAATTATGAAATGGAGTCTGCGACGCTGTTTACTATGTGTGCAACTCAAGGTTGGCGTGCTGCCTGTGTGGCGGGTGTGATTGTAAACCGTACTCAGCAAGAAATTCCTGATGAAGCCACGATGAAGAAAACGGAAGTCAGTGCGGTTTCTATCGTGGTTGCTGCCGCGAAAAAATTATTAGCCTAGTTTGGATTAAGCTAAGTAACACTCCCCTGCAAAGTGAGTGATTAAAATGAAAAAGGTGCCAATGGCACCTTTTTTATGGCTTAAAAACGGCGCTAATACAGCTTAGAAGTGGTATTGAGCAATCACAGAATAAGTGTCTTGATCTACACCTTTTACGCCGTATTTATTGGTCCACAGATCGTATTCGATACCTACCAACAGTTTATTGGCTTTATGTTCACCGAATAGACTCTTACCTAGGTCGTATTTTAATTGTGGGTTGAAGTGGAAGTTCTCTTCATAACCATCCTTGTCTGTCGCAAACACCCAATCGATAAAGCCATCGAGCACTATGTTGGCTGAACCAACGGGAATATCGATGCGAAATACTGGGGTGAACTGCCAACCATCACTATTGTTGCCCGTGCTCATTGCATCGCGACGGTAAGTATTAAAGTTAAGGTAAGTGAAATAAGGTACGGCGACATCAACGCCTAGACCATAAAGCAGGCTATGAACTGGGCCTTCGCCTTCTTCATAGGTTAGGGCTAAAGATAAATCGGTCACTGGACCAAAAGCGATTTTCTCGCCAAGAATTTTACTCGCACTAAAGCGTGGGGAAATTTCACCATAGGTGGTGCTATCCATGCCCGTGTGGTTGCCTTTGAAATAGATAAAGTCTTGGAAGGCAAACCAATCTCCGTATTTCCAACCGCCTGCAGTTTCTAAGGTAATAGTGGCTTGTTTGTCTGATGGCGCTAAATCGTAGTCTTCGCCATAAAGGGCTGTAGCGCTGAAATCCCACCACTGTACTAAGTCACCCGCAAATGCTTGAGGAGAAAGCATTAATGCTAGACATAGGCATGTTTTTTTCATTGTTATTTCCTGTTGTAGAGGTAGAGGCTAAATAGTGTTGTACTCAATCCTCGCTCTGACGTCGGCACAGTTTGATGGGTAAGGTCAAACACTGCGGTTGCTGCGGGTCAAAGGTCTAGATAAAAAGTGCGGGCAATATATGCAAAAATTCACATTTATTCAAAGTTTTTATCTAATGTTGTTGTCAAAATCACATAATCAAAATCAGTAATTAAAATGGTTTAATTAGTTGATTTTTAGTGTTTTTATGTTTTAAGTGACATCCGTTTACTTAAATGATAGCTATCTTTTTGAATTGATTATGCTTAATTTTAAAACAACTAAAGAAGTGATTTGATAAATTTCATCGCGGTATTTTTTGACAGTGTGATATCTATAGCGGCTCATATTTAACGTAAATTTTGACATATTATGTCGCACATTGATGTGTCTACTGCTATAGTGCTGCAACGGGCACTCTCATTTTAGGGGGGGGATATGGAGCTTTCAAATCCAATTTTAATGTGGTCAGTTATTGGTATTATCTTGATGTTAGCCGAACTCATTGTTCCGGGTGGTATAGTGATATTGCTGGGAGCTGCCTGTTTGGTTGTTGCTGGCGCATTGGGTATCGGGTTAGTGGAAGGCATAGTGCAGAGTATGACATTGTGGTTTATTTCCGCGATTGTTTTGTTGTTGAGCTTTCGGCAGTTAACCCAAAGACTGGTAGGGGGCGATTCACATGTCGATAATACCGATGAAGAACTCGACATCTACAATCAAATTGCTCGTGTAAAACAAACTATCGGTCCCGGACAAACAACGGGGCGGGTTGAGTTTCAAGGGAGCGAATGGCCTGCTCTTGGCGATGGCAGTATTATTGCCGTGGGTTGTGAAGTTCGAATTATCTGCCGAGAAAACATTGCCCTAGTGGTTGAGCCTGTTACTCAGGCAACGTCTCAAAACTAAAGGATGAGTCTATGTTTCTGTTTACCTTAATTATTTTATTTGTTTTATTTATTCTCTACAAACTAATGCTAATAGTGCCAATGCGTGAAGTTCACGTTATTGAGCGATTAGGGAAGTTTCGTACTGTATTGCAACCGGGTTTTCATTTTCTAATCCCGTTTTTTGACCGTGTCGCCTATCGTCACGATACCCGTGAGCAAGTGCTTGATGTGCCACCACAAAGTTGTATTTCTAAGGATAATACTCAGCTTGAGGTGGATGGTCTTGTTTATCTTAAGGTAATGGATGGAAAACTGGCGAGTTATGGTATTGAAAACTACCGTAAAGCAGCGGTAAACCTCGCTCAGACAACGATGCGTTCTGAAATTGGTAAGTTAACCTTAAGTGAAACTTTTTCTGAGCGTGATAGTTTGAATGAATCCATAGTACGCGAGATTGATAAGGCTTCTGAGCCTTGGGGGATCAAAGTATTACGTTATGAAATTCGTAATATTACCCCATCACGCCATGTGATCCATACCCTAGAAAAGCAAATGGAAGCCGAGCGTCGCAAACGCGCTGAAATCACCTTAGCCAATGCGGAAAAAGCGGCAATGATCAATATGTCCGAAGGTGAGCGTCAAGAGGCCATTAACCTTTCTGAAGGGCAAAAACAGAAACGGATTAATGAAGCCAAAGGTACGGGACAGGAGATTGCTATCATTGCTAAGGCGAAATCAGAGGGGATGGCAATGATCTCTCAAGCATTAGCGGTTAATGGTGGTACTGATGCGATGAATATGTTGTTAAAAGAGCAGTTTATCGCTCAAGTTGGCAAGATACTTAATGATGCACAAGTATCGGTAGTCCCCGCCGAAATGGCGAAGCTCGAAGGTTTCTTCGAGGGCATGGAGCAGGTCACTCACACTATGAGTGGTCAAAATACAGTAAGTAAAGGAGCGCGTTAATGAATATCCCATTCGATACTGATCTTGCTGTGATGGCCATTTGGGGTCTTATTTTTGCCATTTTTGTTATTAAACTTTTCCAATCGATTCGCTTAGTACCAACTAAGTCAGCCTACATTGTTGAGCGTTTGGGTAAGTACCACTCCACCCTAGATGCGGGATTTCATACCTTGATCCCCTTTGTGGATAAAGTGGCTTATATCCATGACTTAAAAGAAGAAACGATTGATGTTCCACCACAGGAATGCTTCTCTAGCGATGAGGTGAACGTCGAAGTTGATGGTGTAATTTATATTTCTGTAACTGACCCTGTTAAGGCGAGTTATGGCATTACTGACTATCGTTATGCAGCTATCCAATTAGCGCAAACAACAACTCGTTCAGTGATTGGCACCTTAGATTTAGATCGTACGTTCGAAGAGCGTGATGTGATTTCGGCTAAGGTCGTCGAAGTGCTTGATCAAGCTGGCGCTATATGGGGTATCCGTGTACACCGCTATGAGATAAAAAATATCACGCCACCAGAAACTGTTAAAAATGCAATGGAAATGCAAGTGAATGCTGAACGTGAGCGTAGAGCATTACTTGCTAAGAGTGAAGGCGACAAGCAGAGTAAGATTAACCGCTCAGAAGGGGTTAAGGCTGAAACAGTTAACCGCTCAGAAGGGGAAATGCAGCGCCGTATTAACGAGGCCGAAGGTAAGGCTGAGGAGATATTAACCTTATCTCGCGCAACTGCAGAGTCAATTGAACGGCTTGCCTCGGTGATTTCTGCCCCCGGTGGTCATAACGCGCTGAGGATGCAACTCGGTGAACAGTATATGAAACAGCTTGATGGCCTGAGCCAAAAAAATACTCGTGTGGTATTGCCAGGCAATATGGTGGATTTTGATTACTGGATGAATAGCATAGGATTAAAAGAAGCAGGCTTAAAGGATAAATAATCCCTGCCGTGTTGATTTATAAGTCTATACCTAAGGCCAAATACACAGTATTTGGCCTTATTTTTGAGCATTATCATGGGGGGTTAGCTAAAATTGTAGGTTTTATGGCTGTTCGATTTAAGCCGAGCTATTGCATGAGTCGTTAGCTTGCCAATATTTGCTTAATACCGCTATCGAGATCTCATATTCTTAGTATGCTAAACGCTCAGAAATTTGAGAGTGTGAGTGAGTTTCAATGAGCTGAGCAATTGCGTTTTGCTCAAGTTGGGGTAATGCAGAGATTTCATCGTAAATTTTATCTTGGACATCTAAAGGCATGTTTACATGCTCCATAAACATTCTAATGCCTAACGTGTCACCATCCTTAAACAGTTGACTAAATTCATTGGCTTCAATCTCTATCAATGCGTTCATATTACTTCACCTTTAGGTTGGTTATTCATACGGAAATAACTTTTTGCCGTTGATTAAGGGATACGCCTAACTTTGATCTAGGTCAAATTAACTGTGTATTAACCTTTGTTAATAAACTGATTTTCAATTTATAAATAGAGGGTTATACAAAAAGAGGTGTTAGTGGATAAATGATAAAAACGTATATTTAAGGGCGGAGACTTGGCTGTGTGGTGAATTTTAATCAATAAGGTGCAGGGATAAAAATAGCGGTGAGTTCTAAAAACTGACCGCTAATTTGTGGTTACGACTGGGTTATTTAGGAACGGCTAAAATCTGGCAACCGTTAATGCCTGCATTTTGCAACACATGGCGTTTACGTTCTGCATCACGTTTGGTGGTATATGGTCCTAAGGATACCTTATACCAAGTGCCTGTTGTCCCTTCAATTTGCCTTACCTGCGCCTCCAACCCTTGAAAAGCGATGACGGCTTTCATTTGATTGGCTTGGGACTCCTGACGGAATGACGCACACTGTAATTGATATTGTTGCGGTGCTCGTGTGCTAACAACGTCAGGAATATCAACCTCAACATGCTTGTTTTCTAACTCGTTAAGATAGGTCCACTCTTCCTTAGGTTTTGGTGGCAGCGCATTAGGATCGACTTTAGGTGTTACCTCTTGTTTTTCTACCGGAAGAGTCACAGCTTGACGTTCTTCCTGCACTTGCGCTTCTTTCACTTTTGGGGTTAGCGTTGAAGTTTCTTTAACCTTAACACGACTCTCTGTTTTAGGTGTTGTGGTTGTCGTTTGCTGTTTTGCTGTATCTTTGATACTCCACAGAAAATAGCTAAAACACCCCACGGCAAGGATGACAAACAGGATCAGTGCGACAGGGTACTTCTTACGCGGTACAGACTTTTGAACTGGCCGAGCTCGGGTTGCGCGGATCGGGCGCGGTTTAGCGCCCGATTGCGGTCTTCTGTTGGCATAGTCGCGATGGCTCATAGCTTACATCCGTTCTAGGGTTTCGATACCTAGCAGATTGAGTCCCTTTTGTAGGGTGCGAGCAGTCAACTGTGACAACAGTAACCGGCTATTTTTTTGCTCATCGTTATCGGCGGCAAGTACAGGGCAAGCCTCATAGAAACTAGAGAAAGCGCCTGCTAACTCATATAGGTAGGCACACAATACGTGCGGCTGGCCTTTATCGACAACACGATTAAGGATTTCGCCAAACTGAGCCAATTTGTTACCGAGATCTTTCTCTTTTTCATGCTCAAGCACGATTTTAGCTTGGCTGAGATCCAGACCAGTGACTCGCTTGAATATGCCCGCAACACGGGTATAAGCGTATAACAGGTAAGGTGCAGTATTGCCTTCGAAGCTGAGCATTTGTTCAAAGCTGAAGATGTAATCACTGGTGCGGTTTTTCGATAAGTCGGCGTATTTAACTGCGCTTATTCCTACAACACGGGCGATTTCTGCCAGCGTTTCCTCATCCATATCAGGATTTTTGCTGCGAACGAGTTCTAGCGCGCGCACATTGGCTTCTTCTAACAGGTCAACTAACTTCACAACGCCGCCGCTACGGGTTTTAAATGGACGGCCATCTTCGCCGTTCATAGTGCCAAAACCTAAGTGTTCCAATGACATATCTTCACGAACAAATTTAGCTAGCTTGGCGAGGCTAAAAACTTGTTGGAAATGCAGCGCCTGACGTAGGTCAACAAAATACAGTACGCGATCGGCTTTTAACACGTTAGAGCGGTAGCGCATTGCCGCGAGATCTGAGGTGGCATACAAATAGCCCCCATCGGCTTTTTGGATGATCACAGGCAGTGGCTCACCTTCTTTATTGCGGAAGGCTTCTTGGAATACCACTTTGGCGCCGTTGCTTTCGGTTAATAAACCTTGGGCATCTAAATCTTTCACCACTTGTTCGAGGTCGGCGTTATAGGCACTTTCTCCGTGCACATCGGCGCGGGTTAGGCTCACACCTAAACGGGCGTAGACTTCATGGCAGTGGCTTAACGAAATATCGTTAAACTCGCGCCACAGTTTGTTGCAATACTCGTCGCCCGATTGCAACTCAACCACTAACTGACGAGCGCGGGTGGCAAATTCTGCTGATTCATCGAAACGCAGTTTAGCGGCACGGTAGAAGGTTTCAAGATCAGACAGCTCAAGATGAGCCTGCTCACCATTTTTGGCGCGCAGCTCTTCCATATAGGCCAGCAACATACCAAATTGTGTACCCCAATCGCCCACATGGTTTTGGCGAATCACCTTGTGGCCCAGAAATTCCAGCGCACGCACAACACTGTCACCAATGATGGTTGAACGTAAGTGACCTACGTGCATTTCTTTGGCGAGGTTGGGGGAAGAGTAATCGACCACTACAGTTTGCGGTGTCGGTAACTTAATACCTAAATGTTCATCGTTAACCGCATTTTGCAGTTGATCCGCTAGGGCACTGTCGTTGATGAAAAAGTTGATAAAGCCTGGACCTGCGATTTCAACCTTAGCCACAAATGCCGAAGCGGGTAGGGTATCTATGATCAACTGGGCTAATTCACGTGGATTCTTGCCAGCGACCTTGGTCAGCATCATGGCTAAGTTGGTTGCCAAGTCGCCATGACTCTTATCCTTGGTTCGATCTACTTGAATGCGTGCTTCAAAATCAGCAGGCAAAATACCTTGTTGTTTAAAGGATTCGATTGTTTGTTCAAGTAATGATTGGATATGTGATTTCATGGATTAATTAGCACTAACTTTAAGAGTGAATACAGGGAATAACCGCATATTTTAGCCGCTTGTGGTTAACAATTGCTATCTTCCCGATGATTTTTTATCAAATAATCGATTTATAGCAGATCCTGTGGATCCCTATCCAAACTCCAGCGGCAACGCTTTGCTTCGGGGAGTAACTCCACAAGCGGATGAATACGTTCAAACTCTTGCTGCAGGCGATTGCGATTCTTGGCCTGAAACATTAACTGGCGGCGGAACTTACCTGCTTTTCTATCCAGTGGCGCAGGCATTGGGCCTATTACCTCAAACTCTTTATCTTGAGGTAAAAGTGCTGCAAAGGCATTGAGAAAACTGTCGGCATCCAAGGCAGAATGCGCTTCGGCGCGTACGAGTACCATATGCCATGCTGGTGGCAGTAGTGCCTGTTGGCGTTCTTTTAACTGGCTACGGGCAAACTCGCCATAACCGCGGTGCAGCAAATCCCGCAAGATGGGGTTATCGCTCTGGTGTGTTTGTAGTAGCACTGTGCCGGGTTTACTGGCGCGGCCCGCACGCCCTGCGACTTGAGTATAGAGTTGCCCAAAACGCTCAGGTGCGCGGAAGTCGGCGCTAAATAGGGCCCCATCGACATCCAATAGCCCAACAAGGGTTACATCGGGGAAATGGTGTCCTTTTGCTAACATTTGAGTGCCGACTAAGATTTTATATTCACCCTTATGAATCGCACTTAAATGGCTTTCTAGGGAGCCTTTAAGACGCGTCGTATCTCGGTCGATGCGCACCACAGGATATTTCGGAAACTCCTGCTGTAATGCTTCGGCAAGTTGCTCTGTGCCTATGCCTTGACCCATCAGCATAGTGCTGCCGCATTTGTGACATTGTTTGGGAATGGCATATTGGTTACCACAATGGTGGCAGCAAATTTCACCAAGGGATTGATGCACAGTAAAAAATGCATCGCAGCGGTCGCACTCATGTAAGTGCCCACACTCGTGGCATAGCAGGGCTGGCGCAAAACCACGGCGGTTTAAAAACAGTAATACTTGGTTTCCTGCATCTAGATGCAGCCTAATTTCATTTAATAGTGGTGCCGACATCCCTGCCTTTAGGGGCAGATTTTTAATATCAATAATACCTTGTCTTACTTTTTTGGCGGCACCTGCGCGCTCACCAAGTTGTAAATGCACATAGCGACCACTCAAGGCATTTTGCAGACTTTCGAGTGACGGTGTGGCAGAGCCTAAAATGACGGGAATTGATTCTAAATGGCCACGCATAACCGCTAAATCACGAGCATGATAACCGACGCCTTCCTGCTGCTTGAAACTGCTGTCGTGTTCTTCATCGAGAATAATAATCCCAGGATAGGCCATAGGTGTGAACAACGCTGAACGTGTGCCAATAATGATCGCCGCCTGTCCACAGCGTGCTTGACGCCATGCTTCGAGGCGTTGGTTATCGGTTAACCCTGAATGTAAAACCGCGACATTGACCTTAAAACGACGTTTAAATCGGTTGATGGTTTGTGGCGTTAGGCCAATCTCTGGCACTAAGATCAGCGCTTGTTTGCCTTGTTTTAGAATTTCTTCGAGTACGGCCAAATAGACTTCGGTTTTACCCGAACCGGTAATACCTTCTAATAAGGTGCAATGATAACCTTGTTGCTGATTTAAAATAGTCACGGCAATAGCTTGTTCTTTATTGAGTCTATGCGGTGTTTCATCCAGAACTAATTGGGTACGCCAATCAAGGTTAAGTTCGGCTATTTTTTCGTGACGAGCAACCCAACCTTTATCTTCCAAGGCTTTTAAGGCGGTTTTACTTATCGCGAAAGTGATCACTTCTTCTTGAGTTAGGCTAGTCTTTTTGAGTAACTCGAGCAGTTTTTTCTGCGCGGGAGCGCGTTTAACGATCTCGGGAGCAATATTTTGCCCTAGTTCAGTTAATTGCCAATATTGGATTTTTTGTGGTGCGGCATCTAGCCCCTTACGTAATGCGACAGGGAGGGCTTGAGTTAGCATTTGCCCTTGGCTGCAAAAGTAATATCTTGCTGCCCATAAAGTTAATTTATAAAGGGATTCGGGCAATAATGGCGTGTCATCAATAAAATCAATAACCGCTTTTATTTGCTTTGGCTCTAGGCTACAAGTGTCAGTCACCGCGGTGACTAACCCTATAAGTTGCTGGCGACCGAAAGGCACTTTAACGCGAACCCCAATTTGTGGTGTTTGCGGGTAGGTTTCGGGAACGCGGTAACTAAAGTTTTGCCGCATAGGTACAGGTAACGCAACTTCGACAAACAGTGACATATGCTAGGCAAGTCTTAATGAGAATGGGGTTTAGTGTACTCAGCACGGCTAGCAAGGGCTAGTCCTAATGATGGTTTATCTAAGGATAGTGGAGAGTAAATTGATGGCTAATATCGTGAAATCATTAGGTCTATTCATCTTAGTTTGCAGTGCATCTTCGATGGCTCAAGTATCCCATGTGAGTATCAATAACATGATGTTTGAGTTGGGGACTTATCCGAAGATGCGCCTCAATGTGATTACTGATAATCAGGATATTACACGGCTTGAATTTGTGCTGCGCCAATCAAGTGGTGAAGAGAAGTTGATGGCGCAGGAGCTCAATCGCTTTCTAGTGTTACTCACTGGGGTTGAAGACGTCAAAGATCCCAAGGCGCAGTTAGTGGTGAGGGAATATCGTGTTGATCGTTGGTATGAGGTAAAAAAGATCCCACTTTTTGTGGAGCCTTCTGCCGTTGCGAGTCACACCACTTCAGTGGATTCAACAAGAATATCTCAAGGTGTTAAATCTGCAGAGCTTAGTTCCGAAGTGAGGCTAAACAAAGTGGATATTGTGGCAACAGAAGCTAAGTCCTTACCAGCGGTGTCATCAAGTAATTTAACCCCTATAACGAAAAGTATGGGTTCTGAATCTATCGTTACAACGGGTTTTATATTTTCTAAAGATGAGCCTGATCAAGAGACTGGTAATGCACCCAAGATGATGCCAACTAAGGAATGTTTGCTCAATTATGACTCAAGCGAAACCCTCTGGCGGGTTGCAAATCGTTATGCGAACGAATGGAATGTAAGTGTTTATGGCGCCATGCTTGCTATATATGATGCCAATCCCAAGGCGTTTGCTAAAAATAAAATCAGCGCGTTAAGAGGCGATGCTGCCCTTTACTGCCCATCAACAGATCTGTTGGCACAGTACCCAGATGCGAAAGAGGCCAAGGCCATCTTTGAGGCAAAGCAAGCGGGTAAATAAGAGCGAGATTCAACGGTATTATCATGCGGAGTTATCTGTGAAATGCTCAGATAATCTACTTGTATCCGCAGTGACGATACTGTACCATTCTGCGCCCTAACATATCGTTATTAACTGCATGTGGTGTCCGACTAAGGGTTGGAAGAGCGACATGGCCTTACATTTTGAGGTAACCCCAATGAAACAAGGTATCCACCCAGAATACGCAGTTATTACTGCAAACTGTACTTGTGGCAACGTAATCAAAGTAAACTCTACTGCTGGTAAAGACCTGCACTTAGACGTTTGTGGTGCATGTCACCCATTCTACACAGGTACACAAAAAGTTGTTGATACAGGCGGTCGTATCGACAAATTCAACAAGCGCTTTGCTGTGCTTGCTAAGAAATAATTGCGACGGCAATGTTTCTAGAAAGGGCGCCTCGGCGCCTTTTTGCTTTTCAATTTTTGATATTTATGACTCTTCACAGTAATAGCCGCTGGTATGACTTCAATTAAAAAATCATCAATACTGTGGAAGCTGACGCTTTAACACGGTAAAACGACTTATTCATTGCAATTAACGATAAGATAAGTGGAGTTCACTATCTTTATTGTAATTTAGCCAAAATTTATTGTGAGTTATGGTTGTGAGCCGCATTATTTCAGTAAAATTTAAGTTTGTTTCCTACAAAAAGTAAATAGGTAATCAGGTCTTATCCGTACAGATAAGTTTATAAAACTGGGCTTAGATGTCAGATTGATGCGCAAAGGCGAAATTTCTCAATCTCTTATTTAAAAATTACTGTGATTGGCGTATCTTACCCCTCACCTACAAAGTCGACAGATGTCTCAAAAATGAACTCATCTGCGCTGACTAGGCCTTACCCATACTATTATAAATGTCGCATTTCAGGATGTTAAAATGTCAGATATTCGTCAACAAGCACTCGATTATCATGAATTTCCCGTTCCAGGTAAAACCGCCGTTTGTCTTACTAAACCCGCCGAAACGAGCCACGATCTCGCCCTAGCATATAGCCCTGGTGTCGCAGAGCCTGTACGTGAAATTGCCGCTAATCCTGACAATGCATATCGTTACACCAATAAAGGCAACACAGTTGCAGTGATCACCAATGGCACGGCAATTCTTGGTCTTGGCAACTTAGGTCCGCTAGCATCAAAGCCTGTAATGGAAGGTAAAGCTTTACTATTCAAGCATTTTGCCAATATCGACTCGACAGATATTGAAATTACTCACAATACTCCTGAGGAATTTATCAACACTGTTGCCGCGATTGCAGATACGTTTGGCGGCATTAACCTCGAAGATATTAAAGCGCCCGAATGCTTTGTCATTGAACGCGAGTTAATTGCCCGTTGTAAAGTGCCCGTATTCCATGATGATCAGCATGGTACGGCCATTGTGACTGCTGCCGGTATGATCAATGCGTTGGAAATTCAAGGCAAGTTGATAAGTGACGCGACTTTTGTGTGTATGGGTGCAGGTGCTGCTGCTATTGCTTGTATGACGATGTTAGTCAAGTGTGGTGCTAATCGCGCCAACATTTATATGTTAGACACTAAAGGCGTTATCCATTCTGGTCGTACCGATCTTAATGAATATAAAGCATTATTTGCCAATGATACCGATAAACGCACTTTACAAGATGTAATTAAAGGTGCCGATGTCTTTTTGGGCTTATCTGGTCCAGATGTGATTGGCGCAGAAGAAGTTGCCATGATGGCTGACAAGCCGGTTATTTTTGCTTGCTCAAATCCAGATCCTGAAATTAAGCCTGCACTTGCCCATGCCATTCGCAATGATTTGATTATGGGCACAGGTCGCAGCGATTATCCAAATCAGGTGAATAACGTACTGTGTTTTCCATTTATTTTCCGTGGTGCTTTAGATGTGCGAGCGTCTTGCATCAATGATGAAATGAAAATCGCCGCCGTACATGCTATCGCTGAGTTAGCCAAAGAACCCGTGCCTGAGAGTGTACTTAAGGCCTATCCTAAGGTGAGTTCATTAAGTTTTGGCCCTGAGTATGTATTACCAAAACCTATGGATCCACGTTTATTGCCTCAGGTGGCACGTGCCGTTGCACAGGCCGCAATTGAGTCGGGAGTGGCTGCAATCACTACGCTTCCCAAGTATGCTGATTAAGTAAAAAGTGGTAAATCATCTAAAAAGAGGCTCATTAGCCTCTTTTTTAGTTTTTAGCTGTAGGTAAATACGCCTATCCTTAGTTGCCTTTTGGCTTATGCTACTGAATAATCAGGGGGCAACATTTGTTGAGCTAATGTTAAATACGCACCGATAATTATAATAATTCTGCAGGATAGCGGATCGATGAAATTCACTCGAATGTTAACTACAAAATTGACCAGTTTTTGGTTGATGTCTTTAGCTGCCATTGCTTTTGTATTTTTACTCTGTGCCATGATGAGTTTTGTGCAACTGACCTATAAATTTCAGCAGCAAAAAGTGACTGAACTCGAATCTATGTTGGTTAACCATTATCACGCCCAATCTGGTTGGGAATTGGACTCTTGGTTGCCACCACTGTTGTTAGCGTACAATACCGTTGAGTTTAAGTTGACCTTGAAAACGGAAGTACTATTCGCTTATCAAGGTAATGTGTTAACACAAAATGCCATGGTATATAACCATCTGCTCGATCCCAATTCCGATCTGCGAATGTCACTCATTTTGCCACAGCCTTTTGAGCAATATCATGTTGGTTGGTACGAGTTTTTAATCCTCGCGGTAGGGATTTTTGCCATTGTTGTTTTAGTGCGTTTTGGTTATTTATGGTTTTCACAGCAGCTCGATGGGATTGAAGAATTAGCATTACGGAGCCGTTTAATCTTACAAGGAAAGCATGAGCAAGCACTGGCGAGCCCAGGTAAAGGTAAACCTCGGTTAATCAATCGTGCACTGACAAAATTACTTGAAGAGTTGCAGGATGCGCAAAAAGAGCGTGGACGTTTTGATAAATTTATCCGCTCAAATACCTTTTTAGATGCTGAGACTCGTATTGGTAATCGACTTTTCTTAAATAATCGTCTCGATGCTTTAAGTCACAATCAAGGTATGGTTGCCCATGGGGTTATTTACTTATTAGAGATGGATGATCTCGATTTATTACAGCAAGCGAAAGGTGAGTCTGTAGCCAAAGAGCTTTTAAATTCAACTGTCAATGGGATTAATCAGATCCTGCAAACGCTACCAAACAGTATTTTTGCCCGTCGTTCCCATAATCAATTTGCCATTGTTGTACCCCAAGTCTCTTTGATTGAAGCCGATCAACTTGCCAGTAAACTGTTAAAAGTGTGTTTAAGCCAGCCGTTAACGGATGTGGATAATCGAGACAATTTTTTCCACTTAGGATGTGCTTATTTTACCGCAGGCGACAACGCAACGCAGTTGATCGATGAGGCTGATATGGCCTTACGTGCCGCTCAATTACAGGGTAACAGTAATTGGTTTATGTACGATAAAGGGGCAATTGATGAGGAGTTTGCTAAGGGCTCTGTGCGTTGGCGCAGTTTTTTAGAGAATACCTTAGTTCAGCGGCGCTTTTTTCCTTTTAGCCAACCCGTGATTGATTCAGATGCGAATGAACACCATAAGGAAATTTTCACCCGTGCAAGGGATAATCAAGGCGCGTTAATTCGTGCCACGCTTTTTATTCCTATGGCCAATAAGTGTGGATTAATGCCGCAAATCGAGCGGCAAATGATTGAGCGGGTTTTAGCGTTGCTTGCCGATGAGCGACATAGTAAACAGATTTATAGTGTGAACTTAAGCCTCGACTCCCTAACGAGCCGTGCCTTTAGTCAGTGGTTAAAAACGACTTTGTTGGAATATCGCCATTTAACTCCAAGGCTGATATTTGAGGTCTCTGAGGATATCGTTATTCAGCATCAAGCCAAGTTACAGCCTAAGTTGGATATGATCCGCAAAATGGGGGCAAGGCTCTGTGTTGATCACGTAGGTCAGCAAGTGGTCGGCACTTATTATATTCGCGAATGTCATTTTGACATGATTAAACTCCATCGCTCTATTGTTCGGCATATTCACTTACGCCCTGAAAATCAGCTATTTATTCGAAGTTTGATCGGTGGTTTATATCGTACCGAAGTGCAAGTCTGCGCCGAAGGGGTGGAGGTGTTTGAAGAATGGCAAACACTACAAATTCTTGGTGTCGGTATGGGACAAGGTATGTTTTTCAGTGATCCTGTGGAGGCGTAATAAATATTTGCTCCTGTGATCATTATGGAAGATTGGGCGCATAACGGACCTATTTTCCTATAAAATTCACTGATTAGCGGCTAGACTAGCCGGTGCCAAAATTATGACGGTGAATATGACAGGTTTCACGTTTTCTATTTCACCTTACACTGTATTGTTGTTGGCGTAATAATTTTTGCAAAATCATTGCTCTAGCTTTTAAATTCATTAGGTTATAAACATTTTATGGATAAAAGACGTATTGGTCGATTAGCCTTCTGGCAAAATAAAGCGATTACGACAGATCTTGGCGTCTATGTTTGTGCCGATAAGCTATGGGTCTATGCCCCTGCAACAGAGCGCTATGCAGAGCAGTGGGTCACATTCGAATTGCAACATGAGCAATGGCTAATGGCTTTTGCTGAGCTCGCCCGCGTTTTCCCCCATGCTCGATTACAACTGCTATTAGCAAGTGGCCCTTATCAGCTACTCGTGGCCGATAAACCCAATGTGGCTCCCGAGGAACTACCCCAAGCCTTGCTCTGGTCAGTTAAAGATATGGTGACCCTGCCTGTGCCACAGATCCATTTGGATTATTTTGAGTCGCCATTACCTAGCGGTAAAATCAATGTGGTGGTAGTTGAAAAAGATAAATTAATCAATATGGTGCAAGCTATACATGCGCATGGGCTTTCCATTGCAGGCATCAGTATTGAAGAGCTCGCCATGACGAATTTGTTTGTCGATGATAACCAAGCTCGTCTCGTTGTGAGCCATTATTCTGGGCACGATCTCTTGCTCACCGTAGTCAAGCAAGGCCAACTTTATATGCAGCGACGTGTGCGTGGTTTTATGCAGTTAGATAAAGCGGAAGTAGATGAGCTTAACTATGGTCTTGCTGATAACTTAAGTTTAGAAATTCAACGTTCTATGGATTATTTTGAGAGCCAGCTTAGGCAGGCTCCTGTGGCATCTATTGAGTTACTCATTGATGGCGCGGCCGACGCCTTAGCCAAATTGGTTTCAACCAATTTCAATCAAGCAGTCAATGTTATCGAGAAAAATGCTGTGGGTGCGTGCATGGCGGGACTGGCTTTTTATGAATTGTCTCGAGGTGCAGAGTGATTAAATCGAGAGTAAACCTTTATTCTGCAACATTATTACCTCCTAAGCAGCAGTTAACCTTTGCAAAACTGATGGCCTATGTGGCTGGATTGGCCCTGCTGTGCATGTTAGCCGGGGTATACGGCTATTGGCAGGTGAGTCAGTCAGAGCAAGCATTACAACAGGCTTCCCAGCAAAAGCAGCAACTCGAACAGCAAAAAGCGGCGCTTGAAGCGCAAATCGCGGCACGTAAACCGGATCCTGCATTGGTGGCACGGGTCGAGTTAGAGTCGCAGCAACTCGAACTTAAACAGTTGTTAATTAGTGAATTAGCCCTTCGTTCCGCTTTAACGAGTCGAGGCTTTGCACCAGTGCTTAAGGATTTAGCACAGGTTTCCGATGCGAGTGTGTGGCTAAGCCGGATTATGATTAATGAGCAAAACGTGATGTTTGAAGGTTTTGCAGACCATCCTAAAAGTATCCCGTTATGGGTGGGTAAGCTAAAAACAACAAATACATTAAAGGGGCAGGCATTTTCTTCTATGACGATGGATCGTGGTGAGGATAAGCCTTTGGCTTTCACATTAACCAGTGAGATCTTAGTGGAGCCGAAGCGATGAAGACGATGTTTAATCATGTCGGCCAACAGTTTGAGGTTTTAAGCCGCCGCGAACGAGTCTTGATCGGTATCGCCCTATTAGCACTTGTCAGCATTATCGGGTTTATGCCATTAGAATCGCTTTGGAAAAAACAGATGTCGATATCACAGCAACTTAAGGTTCTGGAGCAGGAAAATCAGATTTCGGTTCAGCAGATTGAGTTATATCAGCAGCGTTTAACCATGGATCCTAATCAGGATTACCAACAAAGATTGGTGTTATTACAGCAGCAAAATCAAGAGATTGATATGCAGCTTAATGAACAGATGGTCGACATGGTGCCAGCAGATTACATGCCGGAGTTACTGGGTAATTTGCTTGGGCAAGTGCAGGGGATAAAGCTCATTAAGTTTACTTCTATTGCCCCAGTACCTTTGCTGGCGGTGGGCGATGAGAAAAAACTCAACCTTTACAGCCATGGTATTCGTATGAGTCTTGAGGGAGATTATTTTTCGGTCATGCGCTTTGTCGAGGCGGTAGAGGCTATGCCTGACAAACTCTATTGGAAGCGCCTTGATTATAAGGTGGCCGAATATCCTAAAGGGATGATTGATATCGAAGTTTATACTTTGAGCCTTAATAAGGACTTTATCAGTGTTGCTAAATAAGCCTTATCTTTTCATGACATTATTATGTGTAGCTTCGAGCGTATCGGCCGAAGCGCTGCGCGATCCAACCTTACCCGGAAAAGGTTACTCTGGTGCAGGGCAAGTCACTCAGTCTCAGGAACAAACACTGATCCTAAATAGCATCGTTAGCTCAGGAAGCACAGCCTATGCTGTGATTAATAATAAAATATTGTCTGTCGGCGACAGCATTCAAGGGGTCAAAATCGTTAGGATCACCCCTTCGTCTGTGTCACTTTCTGATGGGCGTAAATTGGCACTGTTTCAAGCAATAACCGAGAGATAGGGAATACAAATTACATGACAGCGATCAAATACTTCACGCCTCTGCTCTCACTTTGTCTTGTGGCGTGCCAATCCACAGATAGGCCACAACCTGAAGCCTCTAAGGCAGCATTGGCTGCATCAATGCAAACGGCGAATCGTGCGACGACGCCACCTCCCGCAACTATGCCTGATGCAGTGCAACGTGAACTAAATTCGGGTGCTTTATTGGCAGGACTCGCTCCGGCATTAGAAACCGAGCGACGCTTTGATGTTTCGGCAAATGATGTGGATGCGAGAGTGTTTTTTCCTAGCTTAGTGCAAGGTACGCCACTGAGCGTTGCCGTACATCCCGAGGTGGAGGGCACGATTTCTCTATCACTAAAGGGCGTTACCTTAAGTGAAGCTATTCAAGTTGTTGAAGATATTTATGGCTATGAAGTCAGTCGAGAAGGGCGAGTTTTACGGGTATTCCCTGCGGGCATGCGTACAGAAACTTTCCCCTTAAACTACCTCTATATGGAACGTGATGGTCTGTCATTGACCTCTGTTAGCTCGGGTCGGATTTCCGATAATAATTCCAACAGTAATACTAATAACAATAACAATTCGAATAACGGTAATTCCAACAATAATAGCGGCAATAACAATTCGAACAACGGTAGTAATTCAAACAATAATAGTGATAGTTCAAACGGCACTTTTATCCGTTCGCGCACTAAAACAGATTTTTGGGGTGATTTAAAAGAAACCCTAACGGCCATTATTGGTGATACGGGCAATGGGCGTCAGGTGGTTGTTACACCACAGGCAGGGTTAGTCACTATTCGAGCTTTCCCTAGCGAATTACGCCAAGTACGCAGTTTTTTAAATTCGGCGGAAACCCATTTGCAACGCCAAGTTATCCTTGAGGCAAAAATCCTAGAAGTCACACTATCGGATGATTTTCAGCAAGGGATCCAATGGGAAAACGTGTTAGGTCATGTGGGAAATACCAATATTAATTTTGGTACAACAGCAGGAACTGTGGGTAATAAAGTCACATCCACTCTGGGCGGTGTAACATCACTTAGCATTAAAGGCTCTGATTTCACAACTATGATCAATCTATTAGATACTCAGGGTGATGTGGATGTGTTGTCTAGCCCAAGAGTGACCGCATCGAACAATCAAAAAGCGGTGATTAAGGTCGGCACTGATGAGTATTTTGTCACTGATGTATCTTCAACCACAGTGGCAGGTACTACGCCTGTGACGACGCCACAGGTAGAGTTAACGCCGTTCTTCTCGGGCATTGCCTTGGACGTCACACCGCAAATCGATAAAGATGGCAATGTGTTACTGCATGTTCATCCATCGGTTATTGATGTGAAAGAGCAGACAAAAAATATCAAAGTGAGTAATGAATCGCTGGAATTACCCTTAGCACAGAGTGAGATCCGAGAATCAGACACAGTAATCCGCGCCGCATCTGGTGATGTGGTAGTGATCGGTGGATTGATGAAAAGCGAGAACGTAGAAGTTGTCTCACAGGTGCCGTTATTGGGTGATATTCCATTATTAGGCGAGCTGTTTAAAAACCGCAGCAAGCAAAAGAAGAAAACCGAGCTGATTATTCTGTTAAAACCCACCGTTGTTGGCGGTGATACATGGAAGAATGAGTTAGAGCGTTCAAAAACCTTATTAGATCGCTGGTATCCGGAGACTAAGTAAGCTTCTATGTATTTGAAGCATTTTGGCCTAAGCCAAACCCCATTTTCACTCACCCCGAATACCGGATTTTTTTTCGGGTTATCGCCACATGTGGAAGCCTTGCAAGTGCTCCAAACGGCCTTGCAAACGGGTGAGGGGTTTATCAAGGTGACAGGTGAGGTCGGTACAGGTAAAACATTACTTTGCCGTAAGTTAATTAATGACCTACCGAGTGGATTTCATTGTGCTTATTTGCCTAATCCCTATTTAACACCAGCGGAATTACGTTGGGCGGTAGCAAATGAATTGGGGCTTCATTACGCGAAAGATATCGATCAGCAGCAGCTTACAGGCTTGATTCAGCAGCAACTGCTCGAGTTAAGCAGTCATGGGCAGGCGATAGTTTTAGTGTTAGACGAGGCGCAGGCATTACCGGACGATAGCTTAGAAGCGCTGCGTTTATTCACTAACCTTGAGACCGAGAGTCGCAAATTACTCCAAGTCGTGTTATTTGGGCAGCCAGAGCTTGATGAAAGATTAAAACGTCAAGAATTTAGACAGTTAAGGCAGCGCATCACTTTTAGCTACAATTTACGCCCGCTCACATGGGATGAAACCGATGCCTATATTCGCTATCGATTAGCCATTTCGGGTCGCCAAGGTGAAGCCTTATTTACACCTAAACTAACGCGTAAGATTGCCAATGCCTCCCGAGGGATCCCCAGATTGATTAATATTCTCGCCCACAAGGCGCTATTGCTAAGTTTTGGTGAAGGCGTTACACGGGTGAAGGCATCCCATGTGCGTGGTGCTATTTTAGATACTGAAGATGCCAGTAAAAATTCGTTCTGGTCTCGAAGCATGGCGCTCGTTCTAGCGCTATTAACGGTCTTCATTTTTGCGATAGCAGCATCAGGTATCGATTTCCTGCAGATTTTGGGGAATAGAGAATGAGTGTTATCAACAAAATGCTAAAAGATCTTGATCAGCGCCAACAGGGACATCAACTTTCAAATATTGCCCAGCATCAAGTGCAATATTTAGGTCGCAAGCATAGCGTTAACATCTGGGTTTCAATCAGCCTAATGTCATTGCTTATTGGCGGTGTTGGTGTTTATGGCTATCAATTAATCAGTCAAATGTCTGTCGAGCCAGCACCTAAGTTTGCCGCCGCGAGTGAGACTGAAGTGGCGATAATCCCAACAGTGCCAGAAATAAACGCTGAAGCAGAGACAATCACCTCAGAGGCCGTGAATGTAGCCCTTAGCAAAAAGACAGTGGTCAAAGCATCTAATGGTTTGGTTAATACAGAAATGCCCCTCGATGAGGGATCGCATCCAGTCGCCAAGCAGAATGCCCAAATAGAAGCCACAGTGACTGCTAATGCCCAATCTGAACCACAGACAATAGTCACAGAAGAGGATGAAATTGTTGAAGCGATTCAGGCCAGTGCGCCCGAACGTGAGTTCGTTAAGCCATCCGTAGATACCCCCACAATTGAGCCTGTTAAACCCGCGGGTAAAATGGCGGTGACAGAAGTTAAGCTTACGCCAAGCCAGCTCGCGCAAAAGCAGCTTACTCTTGCAACTGATGCCGAAAAACAGGGAAAACTCGATAAGGCACTCGAATATTATGAAAAGGCCCTCGGCTTTGACCCAAGCTTACATAATGTGCGTCAGCAGCTTGCGGCATTGCACTATGGCCAAGGACGGCTCAATAACGCCGAACAAGTGTTGCAGCAAGCCGTACTGTTATACCCTCAAGAATTTGAGTTTTACCTGTTATTAGCACGAGTTCAGCAGGAGCTTGGCGAAGTAGATTTAGCATTGGCTAGCCTAGCGCAAATCCCCGACAGCCATGTTTTAGCACGGCAAAAATGGTTAGCGCAAACCGATTTAGCCCAAAAACAAGGGCAATTTACTTTAGCTGAACAGGCTTATCGGCAGCTATTGCAACAGGAGCCGCAGCAAGGAAAATGGTGGATGGGCTTAGGATATGCTTTAGATTCTCAGCAGCAATTTGCCAAGGCGAGTCAAGCCTATCGCACCGCATTAAGCCATTCAGGGCTCTCGGCGCAGGCAACGACTTTTATTGAACAACGATTAAGCCAACTAGGAGATAGCCAATGAAACCCAGATTAAAGATGCGTTTGGGCGATCTGTTAGTGCAAGAATCGATTATTACCGAAGAACAGCTACAGCAAGCGTTAACTGAGCAACGTAAAACAGGCCATAAACTGGGTCGAACCTTGATTGATTTACGCTCCATTAGCGAACATCAATTGCTGCAATTTCTCTCCCAACAATTGAATTTGCCCTTACTCGATATCAGTAAGCGCCCCATTTCAGCAGAAGTAGTACAGCTTATCCCTGAAGTACAAGCGCGGCGTTTTCGGGCACTTGCAGTTGAAGATAGGGGAGACAGTGTACTGGTTGCCATGAGCGATCCCGCAGATTTACAGGCGCTCGATCACTTAGAGGTTCTCGTTGCCCCTAAACGCTTAACCTTAGCGGTTGCGCCAGAGCAACAACTGCTAGAGGCCTTTGATAACCTTTATCGTCGTACCGATCAAATCGCGCAGATTGCCGGCAAGCTCGAAGAAGAATACGCCGCCGATAAAATGTTTGATTTGGCGAGTTTAACCTCGGGCGATAGCGATAATGAAACGACCGTGGTTAAGTTACTGCAATCGATTTTCGAAGACGCGGTACAAATGCGCGCCTCGGATATTCATATCGAACCCGGTGATAAAGCACTGCGTATTCGTCAGCGTATCGATGGTCAACTGCATGAAACGATTCTGAATGAAGTAAATATTGCAGCCGCCTTAGTGCTGCGGCTGAAGTTAATGGCAGGGCTTGATATTTCGGAAAAACGTCTGCCACAGGATGGGCGTTTCCATATCGAAATCAAAGGCCATCATATTGATGTGCGTATGTCGACCATGCCGATTTACCACGGCGAATCTGTGGTAATGCGTTTGCTCGACCAATCCGCAGGTTTGCTTACACTTAATGAAACCGGGATGCCGCCGCATATTTTGGCGCGAATTCGTAAACAGATTAAACGTCCCCATGGCATGTTATTGGTAACAGGCCCCACGGGTAGCGGTAAAACCACCACGCTGTACGGCATTTTAAGTGAGCTTAATACCGCTGACCGTAAAATTATTACGGTGGAAGACCCCGTCGAGTATCAATTGCCGCGGATAAACCAAGTACAAGTGAACCACAAGATTGGGCTCGATTTTTCAAACGTACTGCGTACCACATTACGTCAAGACCCCGATATCATCATGGTCGGTGAGATGCGCGATCAAGAAACGGTAGAAATTGGACTACGCGGTGCCTTAACTGGTCACTTTGTGTTATCGACGCTACATACCAATGATGCGGTCACCAGTGCATTGCGTTTACTCGATATGGGGGCGGCGAGCTATTTGGTGGCAAGCGCGCTCAGGGTGATTATTGCTCAGCGTTTAGTTCGCCGCGTTTGCCATAATTGTGGGGTTGACTATCAACCTACACTACAGGAAAAAGCCTGGTTGAGCAGCGTAAGCCGTAAAGATTTTTCAGCGGCGAATTTTAGAATTGGTACGGGTTGCCAGAGTTGTAATGGCAGTGGTTACCGTGGTCGGATCGGTATCTTTGAAATCCTTGAACTGGATGAGAAGATGATCGATGCCATGCGTACGGGTAATCCACAGGATTTTGCCCGCGCAGCATTACAAAGCCCCAATTTTACGCCACTGGCCGAGTCAGCCTTGCAATATTTAATTGAAGGCATGACGACCATTGAAGAGGTGGCGAAGCTGGTGGAAGATGTGAGTGAGTCGCAGATCCCTTTATCTAAGGATCTGATTAGCCAACAAGGCGTTGAGGCGTAATTATGCCGGTTTATCAATACCGTGGTCGCAGTGGTCAAGGTCAAGCCGTTACGGGGCAGCTCGATGCTGCCTCGGAAAGTGCTGCGGCGGATATGCTCTTAGCCCGCGGGATTATTCCCCTTGAAGTGAAAGTGGCTAAAGTCGTTAAATCCTTTTCTGTGACTCAGTTATTTGGCGGCAAAGTCGGTTTAGACGAGTTACAAATTTTCACTCGCCAAATGTACTCTTTGACTCGTTCAGGCATTCCGATTTTACGGGCGATTGCAGGATTATCTGAAACCGCTCATTCCCAGCGGATGAAAGATGCCCTCAATGATATTTCTGAGCAACTTACCGCTGGGCGCCCCTTGTCCTCTGCGATGAATCAACACCCTGAGGTATTTGATTCTTTGTTTGTTTCTATGGTGCATGTGGGTGAAAACACCGGTAAGTTAGAGGATGCATTTATCCAGCTTTCAGGCTATATCGAGCGTGAACAAGAGACGCGGCGTCGAATAAAAGCGGCTATGCGTTACCCCATATTTGTATTAATCGCCATCACCATTGCCATGGTGATCTTGAATATTATGGTGATCCCCAAATTTGCTGAAATGTTTAGTCGCTTTGGGGCCGATTTACCTTGGGCGACCAAAGTGTTAATTGGTACATCAAACCTTTTTGTTAATTATTGGCCCTTAATGCTAGTGGCACTTATCGGAGCCATTGTTGGGATACGTTATTGGCATCATACGGAAAAAGGTGAAAAGCAGTGGGATAAGTGGAAGCTGCATATTCCAGCCGTTGGCTCTATTATTGAGCGTTCAACCCTTTCACGTTATTGCCGCAGTTTTTCGATGATGCTCAGCGCGGGAGTCCCTATGACTCAAGCATTAAGTCTGGTGGCTGATGCGGTGGATAATGCTTATATGCACGATAGGATTGTGGGTATGCGCCGAGGGATTGAATCCGGTGACTCAGTGCTTAGGGTTTCGAATCAGAGCCAATTATTTACGCCCTTAGTGCTACAAATGGTGGCGGTAGGTGAAGAAACAGGGCAAATCGATCAGTTATTGAATGATGCTGCCGATTTTTATGAGGGTGAAGTGGATTACGATCTTAAAAATCTCACGGCAAAATTAGAGCCTATTCTTATTGGCATAGTCGCCGTTATCGTATTAGTGCTTGCGCTCGGTATCTATCTCCCTATGTGGGATATGCTCAATGTGGTTAAGGGTGGGAATTAACAGCATGCGCAGCACACCTGCTTATTGCAAAGGGTGTGACTAGATGCGAAGTCAGCAGAAGGCTGAAAGCAATCTATTGAACCTCTATGGTCGGATGATCGCGTTAATTGTGGTGTTAACTATGATGGCTATTATCGGTATCAAATATTTTTCAACGATGCCGCAGTTGGCCGCTAGAGGGCTTGAATTAGAACATACGCGTTTTTTAAATATAGTGGCTATGGTGCGCTCCCAATGGTTATCCCTTGGTAAACCGTCACAGATGAATTTAGACTGGGAAATATTTGATAATCAAAATCAGCAGCTTAAGCCTAGCGTGGTTAAGATGAATCCCCTTGGTTGGCCACAACCTCAGCAACGGAATAACCAAGGTTGCCAAGCGTTATGGCAACAGTTAATGGGAACAGAATTAAAAAAAAGCACTCTAATCGGCGCGTATCTTCCTCGGGATAATAGCTGCCATTATCGCTCGCAAAATGGCGATAGCATTGGCTACCAACTGGATTCTGGCAGGGTCATTTTTTTGACGAATCCTTAAAATATTGTTAAGCAGTAGGCTTTTTAAAATGAATTTAACTGTTAGAATGACATGTCTTAAGTATGAGGGTAAGTAAATGAAGACTAAGCAAAATGGTTTTTCATTGATTGAACTCGTTATCGTTATTGTGATTTTAGGCTTATTAGCGGCAACGGCGATCCCACGGTTTTTAAATGTAACCGATGACGCACAGGATGCGAGTGTCGATGGGGTTGCGGGTGGTTTATCCACTGCCGTGAGCTTTGTACGTTCACAGTGGGAAGTGGATGGACGTCGCAATAATAATGTGCTCCTCGATGGTACCTCGGTTAACCTCGATACTCGTTTTGGTTACCCTACTGGAACCTCAGTCACGGATGCGACCGTAATGACGGATGCCAGTTGCCAAGAAGTCTTTAATACCGTGTTGCAGAGTGCACCACGCAATGTGCTTTACACTCAAGATACCCGTAATCAACGCTATACCGTCAGAGTGATCGATGGTGCGGGCGGCAGTGCGACCTCAATTGCAGGTGCAACGGTAACTGGCTTAGATTTATGTGTTTATCACCAAGTGGCTTCACTGGTGGTCAACCAAACAACGGGGGTCGCGACGCCTACACCCGATTTATCCACGGCAGGTGCTAAGGGCGTGGTCTATAACCCAGGTACAGGCAGAGTATTAAGCTTTACCCAAACCCCATTTACGCCTTAATTACACTGGCGTGGAATTAGATATTTAGAATTGTTATTACATAGGTAGTTAATGATGAAAAGACAACAAGGTTTTACCTTAATTGAGTTAGTGGTAGTTATTATTATTTTAGGTATTCTTGCTGTCACAGCGGCACCTAAGTTTATTAATCTTCAGTCTGATGCGCGTAAATCGACAATTGATGGTGTTAAAGCTGCGTTGCAAGGTGCTAATACACTGATTTATTCAAAGGCGGCCATTCAAGGTTTAGGTAAAGCTGCTGGTGAGAGCGTGACAATTGATTCAAGTGTAACTCCTAATGTTAAGGTTACAACTGATTATGGTTATATAAACAGTGCTACCGATTCTACAGAGGTGAAGGCTAACCTTGAAAAAGCGTTAGATATGAAATTTGATGCATTGGCCACTGATACTGTCGGTACAGTGAATGACTTTGGTGTTATCTATAAAAGTGCGACATCTTTCATTATTGTTCCCAAGGGAAAGAAAGATACTGATGCTTGCCGTTTAGAATATACACCTGCAACGAATACCACATTGCCTGTGTATAACGTTGTAGCTACTGCGTGTTAATGGAGTCTTGAAGAATGAAAAAACAAAGTGGTTTTACATTAATTGAATTAGTGGTTGTGATTATTATTTTAGGCATTTTAGCTGTTACCGCCGCACCTAAATTTATCAATCTACAATCGGATGCAAGAGCTTCAACTGTGAAAGGATTAGAAGCTGCAATTAAAGGTGCGGATACTCTAATTAACTCAAAATCGTTAATAGCGGGTAATAATACTGTTGCAGGGGCAGACACTGATGGCCCAACAGTAACTGTCGACTCTGCAGGTACTACTGTTGACATTAATTACGGTCATGCAGTAGCTAAATGGAATGATGCATTAGCTAATATATTAGATATTAATGCTGCCGATACCGGTGCAACAACTGAGTGGCTATATGTGTTAGCTACTGACAGCATTTATTTCTATCCTCAAGGACAAACTGCTCCTGATGGGACGGCTTCTGGTGGTCAATGTTATGTTCAGTATGTGAATGGTCTGACTGCATACGGTCCTATCACTGTTAATACTGTTGTGTCTGGATGCTAGAAAATTTTTTATTAAAAGGCCTGCCTAGCAGGCCTTTTTTTTAGGTCTATAATCTATTGATTTTTTTTGGTTCTAATAAATTGAATTTACTTATTATTTATCTTGTTTGTACGAAATGTTTGCCTTACAAATCAAGTTGGCAGAAACTGAACCTAGAACCTAGAACCTAGAACCTAGAACCTAGAACCTAGAACCTAGAACCTAGAACCTAGAACCTAGAACCTAGAACCTAGAACCTAGAACCTAGAACCTAGAACCTAGAACCTAGAACCTGAAATGGACAATGGCTAAATTTTCAATGGCAAAACAGGCGGGATTTACCTTAGTTGAGTTAGTCACAACGATCATCTTGATTGCGATCCTTTCTGTGACCGTCCTGCCGCGTCTGTTTACCCAGTCATCCTATAGTGCTTTTAGCTTGCGTAATGAATTTATGGCAGAGCTGCGTCAAGTGCAACAAAGAGCATTAAACAATACCGATAGATGTTATCGGATCGCTGTCTCCAGTGTGGGTTATCAAGTGAGTCAATTTGCGACCCGTGATAATACAGGTTGCACGGGCGCGCCGCTTTCTCCAGAACCGCTATATACCCAAGCCTTTAAAGGTGGTGCTACGCTTACGTTATCCAGTAGCAATGCCAGTAGTTTTAATATTGATTTTGATATTAATGGTAGACCCTCATTAGCTTGTAATGGTCACTGTATCAAAGTCATCGCCAACGATATTGTAAGCATCAATATCTCGAGCGAGGGATATATCTATGCCAACTAATCCTCGCTTATTCCTTCATAAAATATCGCCACACAAGGGCTTTACCTTAATTGAATTAGTGGTGGGCATGCTGGTGATTGCGATTGCTATCGTGATGCTTAGCAGTATGTTATTTCCCCAAGCGGATCGTGCAGCAAAAACCTTGCATAGGGTGCGAAGCGCCGAACTTGCCCATTCGGTGATGAATGAGATATGGGGTAAAAGATACGATCAAAATACCAATGCCAATGGCGGTGTGCCCGCCTGTGGGAGTCCTTTAGGGATGAGTTGTACCCCTGCCGATAAGTTAGGTAAAGATATCGTTTCTGGAATAGTGGAAAGCCGCAATAATTTTAATGATGTGGATGATTACCACGGTTTAAATGAAACCGCGACTATGCTTAACTCCAGCCAAACTTATACCGAGGCTTATCCTAACTATCGTTTAAGTGTCACTGTTGCTTATGGGGTCGTGCCCAATACCAAGTTAGTGACGATTAATGTGACAACGCCTGATAACGAAGTGATTACTTACAATATGGTGAGGAGTAATTACTGATGGCTTCACACTATGCTGTAAATAAAAAATTCGCGCGGGGATTTACCTTAGTCGAGATGGTCACTGTTATCTTGATTCTGGGTATTCTTGTGGTTGGGGTCAGTAGCTTTATTATTTTTGGCACGCGGATTTTTGTCGAGTCGAGCTCGGTCGATCAAGTGCTCAGTCAGAGCCGTTTTGTGGTCGAGCGAATGACGCGCGAATTACGCAGCGCAGTGCCTAATAGTGTGCGAGTGAATACGGATTCACTCACCTATCAATGTATTGAATTTGTACCTATCCAAGCCAGCACCTCCTATTTATCTATGCCAATATCGCCGAGCGCCACAGCTCTCTCGGGAACGGTGATTTTAGACAATGTGACCAGTAAGATTGCGGTTAACCAATATGCTTGGATTTATCCTTTGACTGATAGCGATGTGTATAACAGCGCGAGGCAAAAACGCGCTCAGATTAACACCATGGCGCCTTCGGGTAATTGGGTAACGCTGACGTTTACTGCGCCAGTACGTTTTGCTGAAGCATCACCACGGCAGCGGATCTATTTTGGTTCAAATCCTGTGAGTTATTGTTTTGAAAAAGAGCCAAGTGCTAATCAATTGCAGGTACGACGTTACGCGGGCTATGCCTTTACTGCCACTCAATCTAAACCGGGCGATATGGGTTCAGGGGTGTTGATGGCGCAAAGTGTGGCAAATCGTTTGAACGATAGTAATGACTTACCAATGACATTAACCCCATCAAGTTTAGTTAATCATGCCATGGTGCATTTACAACCGCGGTTTAATGTTAATGGTGAGACATTCCAATATCGACATCAAGTGCAGGTGATCAATGTTCCATAATGTATCTCGTCAATTGACAGGTCATCACTCAATAATGCGAATGTTACCCAGAACATCGCGAGTAAGGTCGCAACGACCAGCCTTACCTACGCGGCAGCGGGGGAGTGCGTTGATCATTGGGATATTTGTTATCACTGTGATGTTTTTATTAGCGTCTGCGCTTATCAATATTGTGGAAGATGCGGATACTGGATTGACGCAAGAAGTGTGGGGCGCTCGTGCCTTAGCCGCGGCCAATAGCGGTGCTGATGCCGCATTAGCACAGTTATTTCCACTAAACGGTAGTGTCGGTGTTTGTTTGGCAAGCAGTTCTTGGACGCCACCGAATGTAGTAGGTTTCCATGCTTGCCGTGTTGAACTCAGTTGTAAAGCATATGCCGTAGACACTGTCACCCAATATCGAATAAATAGTAAAGCGGTATGTGAGAGTGGTGAGATTCGCGTCAGCCGACAAGTTGAGGTAGAAGCCCGTGGGAATTAACCTTTTAGATGTGTATTATAAAAAAATTATAATTAGATCATTGTTTATTTTTTTATGCTTACTCACAGTGCTGCTTTCTAGTTTTGTAAAGGCTGATTGGAGTGGAACCTTTCCTCAAGGTGTAAATAACTATGATGTAAGTGGTACAATAACATTTAATACTTCATATCTATATAATGCACCTAATAATGCCACTTTCTGGTATAGCTATTTACCTACATATAAATATATTCAGGATGGTTATAGTCTTGACCAATTATGTGTGACATCCAGTAATTCATATCGTTGGTGTCAGGCAGGTAACTATGTTGCTAATTTACCCATCAGCCGTATAGATTTCGCTCAATGTACATCTTCTAGTACCGTGAATGTTGGCCCACCTACATGGGACAATAAACAAATAGATATTGTGGAAGGTGAATATAATAATATTCTTTTAGAGGGTGGTTCGGATAAGATTCTCCGATTCACAAGCAAAGATGGTATATATAAAATAAAATCACTCACAGCAACATCTGGACAAATAGTGCTTTCTGCTGGGCAGTATTGGATTGAAAGTTTATCCATAAACCATGGTGTTACATTAATATACCCTTCGGTTGGTACAGTATCGTTATTTATTAAAGATGACTATAAACATTACAGTCTAAATACTGTTGGCCAACCAGAAAAATTACTCATTTATAATTATGGGAATTTTACTCTTAATGGGGGGGCATCTCTAAAGTCATATGTGGTTTCTGAAAAAAATGCACTACTTGAAGGTAGCTCTTACTTAGATGGTGCCATTACAGCTAAAAACATCAGTTTAAAAGGGGGAAGTAGTGTTAGGTTTGATAATAAGGCATCGAATATAAATGTCGTGCCTAATTGTAATCCTGCACCTGTCTTACAATGCTTTAATGATGATTTCTCCCAAAGCGCATTAAGCAGTGATTGGGTTGTTTCCCGTAGCAGTGGCAGTTTTACCCCTTCAATCGTGGGTGGCCGCATGCGTTTAACGCAAGCGAGTCAGAAACAATCAACGGCATCCACTTATCAAAGACTTTTCCCCGCCGCTGAAAACTTAGTCGAAATCCAGTTTGATCATTATGCTTACGGTGGCGCGACCAATAATGGTGCCGATGGTATTGCCGTAGTGTTATCTGATGCCGCGATTACACCGCAGCCTGGCGCCTTTGGAGGACCTTTAGGTTATGGTTTTAAGCCTGGAATTAGCGGGTTTGCGGGAGGCTGGCTTGGGGTTGGTATTGATGAGTTTGGGAACTTCTCTGGTGAAGGCGGGAGCATAAATCTTTCGGGCCAGCGGCGCCAGTCAGTTGTCGTGCGTGGTTCTGGTGCTGGCACATCTGGTTATCGTTATCTGCGTGGAACCTGTAATAACGGCACAACCAATACCAGTGGTAGCTGTTTATCTCCTACGGTTGATAAAAACAATGTAACCCCTGCACACAGATATAAAATTACCATAGATTCGCAGTCTGCGGGACAATCATTAGTCAAAGTTGAGCGTAATACAGGCTCAGGTTTTGTCACCTTAATATCCTCTTTCAATGCTGCGGCTCAGACGGGGCAAGCAACCATTCCGAAGGATTTTTTATTGTCATTAACGGGATCGACGGGGGATTACTATAATAACCATGAAATTGATAATGTTCAGATTTGCGCATTAAAGTCGAATCCAATTACCACACAGATCGATCATTTTGAATTTGATCATACGGGTCAGGGACTCACCTGTAATCCCGAGACTGTGACCATTAGAGCCTGTGCCAATACGAGTTGTAGTCAACTCTTTACCGAACCGCTAACGGCAACATTATTGCCTGAGTCTACAGCCGAGGGCGTGTGGGTTGGCGGTAACCAAGTGAGTTTTAGTGGTGGTACTGCGCAATTACAACTACGGCGCAATACTGCTGGCGTTGTGACCTTAGGTGTAAAAGGGTCCAGTCCAACAACTAGGCCCTTAAGCAAGACCTTATGCCGTATTGGTGCTGGTGCATTAAGTGAAAATAATTGTTCGCTGACCTTTGCCGATAGCGGTTTTATTTTTGATGTACCTGATAAATTAGCTAATAAACCGGTTGAGGTGTTGGTCAAAGCGGTTAAAAAGTCGGATGTCACACAGCAGTGTATTCCGAGTTTCCAGAATCAGGCTAAGAGCCTTAGTTTTTGGAGTCAGTATGTGGAGCCTAGTGCGCCAATCACACCTAAGGCTGTCACTATTAATAGCACTGCAATCAGTGCTGCGAGCGCCGTACCTACTGCATTGAGCCTGGGCTTTGATATTAATGGGCAGGCAAAAATCACGGTCAATTACCCCGATGCGGGCAAATTACAGCTCAATGCGAAATATACAGGCACGGGCGATGAGCAAGGTTTATTGATGATAGGCTCAGATCAGTTTGTCAATGTCCCTGTAGGTTTATGTGTTACCCCAGAAGACAACGGTGCCTTGTGTCCCGCGGGAAATGAGAGCTGTTCTGTGTATAAAAAAGCGGGTGAGAGTTTTAATTTGCAGATTGTTGCTAAAGCATGGGTTGTTGATAACGACGGCAATTATTGCGATAACCCTAGTACGCCCAATTATGTCCAATCTGGTATCGCGTTATCCAGCCAACTGGTGGCGCCAAGTTCCGGTGTACAGGGGGCAGTAGGCGTAGCCAGTTACGATCAAGAGGGCAAGATAAATAATCTTAATACAGTGGCTCAAAGCATAAGTGAAGTGGGGGTATTTACCTTTAGTGCTGCGCCGCCATCGAGTTACTTAGGATCGAGTTTTTACTCAATACCACTCGCAAAGAGTGCCAACATAGGCCGATTTGTCCCCGACCACTTTGAAGTGACCACATCGAGTGTGGTGCCTGCGTGTAGTAGTACCTATAGCTTTAGCTATATGGATCAGCCTTTTGATGTAGCATTTAATCTTGAGGCGCGAAATGTCGCTGGAGTTGTGACACAGAATTATCACGGTAGTTTTGCCAAAGCGACGGGGCTGCTGGTGGGAGAAAATAATGATGATGGTAATGATATGCAGCTACGCTTAGATGACGTTGCTGTACCCTTGAAATCGAGTTCGTGGACAGCTGGTGAGGCGAGCATAGATTATCAACCTCATTTTTCCCGCCTCCCCGCTTTAATTGGTGGTGAAGTCGATGGTCCCTATGAGCAAATGTTGTTGGGAGTTAAAGTATTTGATAATGATGGGAATGTTAGTTCAGTTGCATCGCCAAATATGAATGCAGCCACCCTTGGCGACTGCAGTGCGGGTACTAGTTGTGATGCTGTTATATTATCCGCTATCCAGCAGAGATATCGCCATGGTCGAGTGGTAATGGACAACACTTACGGCCCAGAGACTGAAACATTAAGTATGCCTGTTCGGGCCGAGTATTGGAATGGCACGAATTGGGTGTTAAATGGGGATGATAGCTGCACTATCGCCACTTATGGCTTAGGTTCGCAGGTTGATAATGCTGGTCTTGGCTATCACTTTGACCCAAATTTAGCCACAGGACAAAGTGTTGTGCGCTCCGGTGGCACATCAACATTCCAATCTGGCCAATTTGAGTTGCTGTGGCGAGCCGTGGCGACAAGTGGCCCGCTTTACCGAGGACAAGTGACCGCGCCTTTAGATGTACCCGCTTGGCTAGAATGGTATTGGAATTGGAACGGGGTTTCACCTACTAGCTTATCCGAACCCCGCGCCAGTGCATTTTTTGGTCGTTACCGTGGGCATGACAGGATCATCTACTGGCGAGAGGTTAATTAATTAGTTTTAGTAATCTATCCCGCTAAATTAAGTTGTAACTTTAGTGGTAAATCGTTAGGCGACTTATTTTTGAGCCTTGGCTTAAATGTCTACGTTCGGCTTTAAATGCAAAAATGACGTTTGGCATGTGTTGCTAGTTTGTATTACTTTTTACTTTTCACTGCTCAAACTTTAACCTGTAAAGCGTATTTTTCGGCTAAATACTGTTTTTAAGGTGTATATTTGAAAAAAAATCACGCCATTAGCGATTGTTAACCTCAATGGTCTTGTGGAATCAAGGTGGCATTGATAAAGTTAGCTGATTTTTCTTTTCTTCTGACTCCACAGAATACAGGCTAGTTACATGTTCAAGAAGCTGCGTGGCATTTTTTCTAATGATCTATCGATCGATTTGGGTACAGCTAACACATTAATTTATGTTCGTGACGAAGGCATAGTCCTCAATGAGCCTTCTGTTGTTGCTATACGTGGTGAGCGTAACAGCTCTGGTCAGAAATCTGTCGCCGCAGTCGGCACAGAGGCTAAACAAATGTTAGGCCGAACACCCGGTAACATCCAAGCTATCCGTCCAATGAAAGACGGTGTTATTGCTGACTTTTATGTGACTGAAAAAATGCTGCAGCACTTTATCAAACAAGTGCACAACAATAGCTTTTTTCGTCCAAGCCCGCGCGTTTTAGTCTGTGTGCCCGTGGGGGCAACTCAGGTTGAACGTCGTGCTATCCGTGAATCGGCCATGGGGGCTGGTGCTCGCGAAGTGTATTTAATTGAAGAGCCAATGGCTGCTGCGATTGGTGCGGGTTTACCTGTCTCTGAAGCAACAGGTTCTATGGTAGTGGATATTGGTGGTGGTACCACTGAAGTCGCTATTATTTCATTGAACGGTGTCGTGTATTCCTCTTCAGTACGTATTGGTGGCGATAAGTTTGATGATGCCATTATCAACTATGTGCGCCGTAATTATGGCAGCTTAATTGGTGAAGCAACGGCTGAGCGTATTAAGCACACAATTGGTACGGCTTATCCTGGGGATGAAGTGTTAGAGATTGAGGTACGTGGTCGTAACTTGGCTGAAGGTGTGCCGCGTAGCTTTATACTTAACAGCAATGAAATTTTAGAAGCGCTGCAAGAGCCATTATCGGGTATTGTTAGCGCGGTGATGGTGGCGTTAGAGCAGTCTCCACCTGAGTTAGCCTCAGATATTTCTGAGCGTGGCATGGTATTAACGGGCGGTGGCGCACTGTTGCGTGATTTAGACCGTTTATTAATGCAAGAAACGGGTATACCTGTAATGGTTGCGGACGATCCACTAACGTGTGTTGCACGCGGCGGTGGTAAAGCCCTCGAAATGATTGATATGCACGGCGGCGATCTGTTCTCCGAAGAAACTTAATTTAACTTCGGTATGGGGCGGCTAATCACCGCCCTAGCTTTCTATGAAGCCAATTTTTGTTCGTGGTATTTCTAACCAATTTCGTTTAACACTGGCAATTATTTTGTCGGTGATTTTGCTCGTGGCTAATCATCGTCTCGAACCTGCGCGTCAATCCCTTTCATCTGTATTAAGCCCTGTGCAATATCTCGCCAGTTTTCCTGGGGCCTTACTCGATTGGTCATCCGAGAGTTTTGCAACGCGTAATATGCTGGCGTTACAGAATAAAGAGCTATTAAGACAGCAATTACTAATGAGCGAGCGTTTGCAGCGTTTTGAACATTTGCGCCAAGAGAATGAGCGTTTACGCGCCTTGCTTGGGTCTCCTGCGTATCAGGATTCTCGCAAAATGGTGGCAGAAGTGCTCGAGGTCGCTAGCGATCCCTCCCATCATTATGTTGTGTTAAATCACGGAGCGCGCAGTGGCGTTTTCGTCGGGCAACCCGTTGTTGATGCACAAGGGGTTGTGGGGCAGGTGGTGCAAATTAGCGAGATGACCAGTCGTGTATTGCTGCTTTCTGATGTCTCCCATGGTTTACCTGTGCGTATTACCCGCAACGATGTGCGCTTAATCGCCAATGGTACGGGTGAAAATGATGAGATTGAATTGCGCCATGTGGCTAAAAGTATCGATGTGCGTGTTGGTGATTTATTAGTGACTTCTGGCCTTGGTAATCGTTTTCCCGAAGGGTATCCCGTTGCTCGGGTCATGGAAGTCCTGACGGAGGATGGCCAAAGCTATGCCCGTGTTACCGCTCAACCACTGGCAGCCCTTGATCGTATTCGTTATTTATTATTGATTTGGCCATCACCAGATTCAGGTGTGACTTTGCCGCATCAAATGCCAGTACCTGCTGCGGATCAGCCTGAAGAGGCTAAGCCGGATCCCAATACGATAAATAGTGCACCCAATACCCAAGGTTCGGCAAACACGCCACAAGGGGCTGCAACTAATGCGAATGCTACAACGGGCGCTGTGACCACTCCACCGCCAGCAGAGGTGCATTAATGAGTTTACAAGCTGCCAATGGTCGACTCATCGTCTGGTTGACGCTGTTTATCGGATTGCTAAGCCAAATTATGCCGTTACCTTCGGTGGTTGAAGCTTGGCGCCCTGACTGGCTGTTAATGGTGGTTATGTATTGGTCTATTGCCTTGCCACACAGATACAATATTTTAACTGCTTGGGTTTTAGGTTTGGCCCTCGATATTCTGTTGGGAGCAACCTTGGGTGTGCGCTCTTTAGCGATGTCATTGGTGATCTATATTGCGATTTTGCATTGCCAACGGTTGCGTAATTTCCCAAAATGGCAGCAAACCTTAGTAGTGGCGCTGCTAATTGCCCTTTACCACTTAGTCGTTTACTGGGTAGAGTTTGTGATGGATGAAGCGACATTTAATGCGGATTTGTTTCTACCTGCAATTTCTGGGCTAGTGATTTGGCCTTGGATTTTTTGGATTTTACGTCGTGTTCGACGTCATTATAAGGTTCGCTAACGGTGAATTTAGTTCTCGCTTCTACCTCTCCACGTCGCAAAGAATTATTGGCAAATATTGGCTTAGGGCGTACAGATTTTAGTTTTACTCAAGTCGCCCCAGATATTGATGAAACCCCTTTAAATGATGAGACTCCAAGGGATTATGTACAACGTCTCGCCGCTGAAAAAGCGCAAGCAGGGCTTGCATTATGCCTTGGCATGTCACAGCCTGCTGTATTAGGTTCTGATACTATCGTTGTGCTTGAAAACGCAATATTAGGAAAACCCGTTGACGAACAGGATGCAAAACGTGTGTTGCGGGCATTATCTGGCAAAACACACACAGTAATGACAGCGGTGGCGATAACCTATGGTGATGTCGACAGCCCTACAACATCAGTGCGTTTGGTTGAAACCCAAGTACGATTTTGTACGCTAAGTGATGCTGATATCGATGCCTATGTTGCCTCAAAGGAACCCATGGATAAAGCAGGTAGTTATGGTATTCAGGGGTTAGGCGGCTGTTTTGTTGAGTCGATTGAAGGCAGTTATTCCTGCGTGGTTGGCTTACCTTTAGTTGAAACGCGTGCATTATTAGCTGAGGTTGGATTCGGTTAATCTTATCCCTGTTGCGAGGTTTAAAGGATTTAAAACGGAACCTTATCGATGTTGATAACCTCTTACTACCAAGTTTTAGTCCGTGAACTTACGGTGTTGGTCGTAGTTGGAGTATCGGTTTCAGGCTGAGAGACGCTATAACTTCAATTATTTAATCTAATTTCCCGAATGGGGTGAGTCGTGAATACCAGTCGCTTAAATCAAAATAAAATACAGCGCAAGATGGGTTCAGAATTACTGATCAACGTAACCCCATCCGAGGCTCGCGTCGCTTTAGTTGAACACGGTGTATTGCAAGAAGTGCATATTGAACGCCGTATGAAACGGGGATTAGTCGGCAATATTTATAAAGGTAAAATCAGCCGCGTGTTACCTGGCATGCAAGCGGCTTTTGTTGATATAGGTTTAGATAAAGCTGCATTTCTTCATGCTTCTGACATAGTGCCACACACTGAGTGCGTTGCCGATGTTGAAAAAGGCCACTTCGTTGTCCGTGATATCGCTGAATTAGTCCGCCAAGGGCAAGATATTATGGTGCAAGTAGTTAAAGATCCCTTGGGTACTAAGGGAGCGCGTTTAACAACTGATATCACGCTGCCTTCCCGTTATTTAGTCTTTATGCCTGGCTCTAGCCATGTTGGGGTTTCCCAACGTATTGAGCTTGAGGAAGAGCGCAGCCGTTTAAAGAAAATCACACTTCCTTATGTGGATGAAGATGGCGGATTTATTATTCGCACGGCTGCCGAAGGCGTTGGAGAAGATGAGCTTGCTCAAGATGCGGCGTTCTTACGCCGAGTTTGGTCTAAGGTCAGCGAGCGACGACAACGCCGTGGCGTGGCGCTTTTATACCAAGATTTAGCGTTGCCAGTGCGTATTGTGCGTGATTTTGTTGGCACTGAACTGGATCGTATTCAGGTCGATTCACGCCGCACCTTTGATGAGTTGCAAACCTTCGCTCAAGAATTTATGCCTGAAATTGCTGAGAAAATTGAGCATTACTCAGGCCCGGCACCTATTTTTGATCTCTACGATGTTGAAAATGAAATCCAGCGCGCGCTGGGTCGTAAAGTTGAGTTAAAGTCGGGCGGTTATCTGATCATCGATCAAACCGAAGCTATGACGACCGTCGACATCAACACTGGTGCCTTTGTGGGTCATCGTAATCTCGAAGAAACCATCTTTAATACCAATCTCGAAGCGACCCAAGCCATTGCAAGACAACTGCGCCTACGCAATCTAGGTGGCATCATTATTATCGACTTTATCGATATGCTTAATGAAGAGCATAAAACACGTGTGCTTAATAGTTTAAATAGTGCTTTAGCCAAGGACCGCGTTAAAACGAATGTCAGTGGGTTTTCTGGTTTAGGGCTGGTCGAGATGACGCGCAAACGCACTCGCGAGAGTTTAGAGCATGTGGTTTGTAGCGAGTGTCCAGCTTGTCATGGCACAGGGAGTATGAAGACAGTTGAAACTGTCTCCTATGAAATATTCCGAGAAATTATTCGATTAAATCGTGCATACGATGCCGATGAGTTTTTGCTGTATTGTTCTCCTGCGGTATATCAAAGTTTGAGTGGCGAAGAAAGTCATCTGATCGCTGAGCTTGAAGTTTATATTAGTAAACGTATTCGCCTGCAAAATGAGCCTATGTACTCACAGCACAAATACGATGTGGTGATGATGTAGTGGCTGCGTTTGTTACCGTTAAATCAGTGAGCCGTTTTTGCTGGCAGCTTCTAGCAGTTGTCTTGGTGTTGTTTGCACTGGCTGTTAGCTTGATCCGTGGATTATTACCTCAGGTCGATGAAGTGCGTCAGCAGCTCGTTGATTATATAAAAAATGAATATCATCTCGATGTTCAAGTGGGGGAATTATCGGCTCAATGGCAAGCCTTTGGACCCGCACTGACCATTGAAAACCTGATTATCCCACCCCAACATAAAGTACCAGTAACAGTATTGGTCAAGAATATCCAAATTAAGCTGGATTTTTGGCAATCCTTATTGAAAACCAGCCCGCGTATTGAGGATGTCAATTTTGATGGGATCAGACTCGCCCTCGATATCGATAAACTCATCGAAGATCCGTCGGTGACGACACAAAGTAACGTCTATCAGACCGATTGGTTGTACAAATTACTCCTAAAACAGCTTGAGCGTTTTTCTCTCACAGATGTTTCGGTACAGTTGTTAAGTCAGCAGCATGAATATCGCCCCATTCATATTCGGCATTTAAATTGGCGTAATAATGGTGATAGCCATCGCGGTGCGGGTCAAGTTTATCTCGATAATCACGCCTCTATGCACGAGTCATTACAATTACAACTCGATATTAAGGGCGATGGCGCTACCCCTGATAGCCTCACAGGTCAAATCTATCTAGCGGCTCAATCCTTGGATTTAGGAGAGTGGGCGTCGCGTCAATCTCATCCAGATGAGCCTAGCGAGAAACTCCCTTTGGAAGGTGTTATCAATCTCAAAGCTTGGCTTACTTTTGCTCAGCGGAGTATCCATTCGGGGATGATCCACTTTGAACCGAGTTGGCTTGAATGGGCAATAGGGGACAAACCACAAAAATTTGAGATCAAGTCGGGCAGCATTACGTGGTTACCGACAGCCTCTGGTTGGGAGGTTAATAGCACGGATCTGGATTTTATAACCAATGGCGAGGCTTGGCCTGAGTTGACATTGGCGCTTGAACAGCAGGGTGATGAGTTATTTGGCTATGCAAGTCAACTTGAGTTACAAACTTTATTTCCATTATTGCCCTTATTTCCCAGCGTTGATTTAGCGGCTTTAAAACAGTGGCATCAATTGGCTCCAGAGGGCGGAATTGGCCCTATCCGCGTATACCATAAAAAAGGTGAACCTTGGCTTGCCAACACGGATATTAAACAGCTTCATTGGCGGATGGATGAGGGTGTTCCTAATGCTAACCCATTGGATGCTCATCTGCAGTGGCAGGATAAAACCCTCGTCTTTTCATTGCCAGAGCAAGCTTATACCCTGAACTTTGGCGATGAGTTTCCTGCCCCCTTAGTGCTTAATGGTGCAGCCATTGTTGGGCAATTCGATACTGAATCTTTAACCTTAAGAGTGCCGCAAATTCGGTTTGATAATGATGATATAGCGCTCGATGCAGCCGTTAAATTGGACTTCAGTGCCGCAGTATTGATGTCGCTTGCCGCCAATGTGGAGGTAAAAAATGCTGCCAATGCGGATAAATATTTTCCCGTAAAAGCCATGGGCGAGTCTTTAGCTAAATACCTTGATGATGCGATAAAGGCTGGGCATAGCCAAAATGCACAGGTGTTATGGCAAGGAGCATTGGCGAATTTTCCCTTTGATGATAATAGTGGGGTTTTTCAAGCAGCCTTTACGTTGCAGGATGCGCAATTCCAATTTCAACCCGATTGGCCAGCGGTCACGGATCTTTCCCTCGACGCCCTATTTGAAAATGCTCGTATGGATATTTGGGTTAATCAAGGAAAGTTAATGGATGTTATCGCTGATGGCGCCCATGTATTTATTCCTGAATTGGGTGAATATTCATTACTAAAAATTCAAGCAGAGCTGGCGACTCAAGGTCGTGCCGCGACTCAAGTTTTACAGGCATCTCCCCTTGCAGACTCCGTAGGTAAAACACTCAGCGTTGTGCAAGTTCAAGGCGCTGTGACAGGAAACTTAGATATCAGTATTCCCTTATATGAGGGCGAAGATGAAGACATTCGAGGCCAAATTAGTTTTGATAATACGCCTGTGTATATTGCGCAACCTGGGATTCAGCTTAATGGCGTGACAGGTATAATCAATTTTACAAATCAAGTGATTACAGGCAAAGGCATCAAAGCCCGCTTGTTTGAACAGCCGCTCAGTTTTACCTTTGACACTCAGCCCAAAGGTAAAGATTTTGCCCTTAATCTTCAGTTGAAAAGTCGCTGGGATCTCAACCGTCTTCCCGATGAATTACATCATCCTTTGAGTGATTTCTATCAGGGGAAAATCAGTTGGGATGGTGCAATCGATATGCTCTTTACTGAGCAAGGTTATCAAATCCAAGCCAAAGTGACATCCGATATGCTGGGGACGCAACTGTCATTCCCCGGATATTTTGCTAAGCCAGAAGATGAACCGCGATCTTTAGTTGCGGAGTTTATTGGCGATCAAAATGATGCGATCTTAGACGTAAAGCTTGCCAGTCATGCCGAGTTTGTCGGTGGGTTTACAGCCGATAATGGTACTCGCTTTAGTTACTTTGATTTGTTATTGGGGCGTTTATTCGATGAGGATGAGGCCAAAAATACAGAGCAAGGTCATATCCAAATTGATCTTGGCAAAGCCAAATTAGCTGAATGGTTACCTGTGATTAATGCTTTTGTTGGGCAAGAAAAAATGCCTAAAACGGGGATTTTAGTTGATGAGATCCCACATAAAAACGTATTTCCCGCGGTAGCAAGTATCGATTCTCATATTGGTCGTCTCGATCTATTGGGGCAACAACTGACAGAGCTTAGGCTTAATGCGAAACCTAATGAAACGGGATGGCGCTTCAATGCCAACGCCAACGAATTCGAAGGTTGGATAGATTTCTATCCAAACTGGATGACGCAGGGGCTTAAAATTGCTGCAAGCAAATTCTATTTTGCTCCTGAGTTAAAAAATGATGCAGAAGCCGATTTTGGCGCGGAACAAGTCCTTACTAACTTGCCACCCGTTGCCGTAAATGTGGAAGATTTCCATGTTTTTGATAAACCCTTTGGCAAATTAGTGTTGCAGGCTAGTCCACAACCATCGGGATATCAGATCCAGACATTGTCTTTGGCTACACCTAATGTAACCCTAAAAGGGAGTGGGATATGGCAACAGCAGGATGGGCAAAATAAAACAGAGTTGAGCATGATGTTAAATGCGACCCAGTTTAATCATTTGACCGAGCAATTAGGGATTGATCCTGGCGTTAATGAGGCGCCACTCAAGGTTAATGCTGACTTATCGTGGGAGGGCGCGCCCTATGCATTTTCCCTTGAAAGCTTAAACGGCAAAGTAAACTTTGCTTTGGGTAAAGGTCATTTATCCCAAGTGAGTGATAAGGGGGCGCGAATATTTTCACTTTTCAGCTTAGATTCCCTCGTGCGTAAGCTATCGTTAGATTTTAGCGATGTTTTTGGGCAAGGCATGTATTTCAATTCCTTTACCGGAAACCTGCAAATTGATAATGGGGTGGTGAAAACCACTGATACCGAAATGGATGCGATTGCCGGCAATATGAAGGTGCGAGGATACACGGATCTCACCACTGAAAGTTTAAATTACGATATTCGTTTTGTGCCGCAATTGGCCTCGAGTGTGCCGACAGTGGTATTGCTCAGCACCAGTGCGTGGACATTGGGACTGGGCGCATTTGCCCTGACCAAAGTGCTTGAGCCTGTGATTGAGGTGATTTCAGAAATTCGTTTTAGGGTAACGGGGACTATGGCTGAGCCTGTGGTCGAAGAATTAGAGCGTAAGAGTAAAGAGATTGAAATTCCAGAGTCTATTTTGCCCATTATTGGCGCTGGCGATAAAGCCATGCCGACCGAGGGTAACAATGAACAACATACCCCGAAGCTAGACCCAAAGGCTTCGGAGGACAAGAAACTTGGCGAACCTCTGCCTCAAGGATCTCAGCCTGATACGATGCCGCCCGAGCCAGCCATCAAGCCTATCGAACCTACCAATAGCCAAGACGTTAAACCGATTAAGCAAAATCAGGGAGATAACAATGCACATCAGCCTGTTGCAATGTCAGAGCAGTCGCGACGTCAGCGCCAATCTGCTGTTTATCGAATCGCAGCTTAAAACGCTTCCGCGGGATGCCGATGCGCCCCACTTAGTGGTATTACCCGAATGCAGCTTACTGTTTGGTGGCCATGAAAGTCAGCAACTTGCCTATGCGGGCGATGCCCATCAGAACCCACTCAAATCGGCGTTAAGTGCACTGGCCGCCAAGTATCGGGTGTTTATGGTCGCGGGAACTATTCCGGCGTTGGCTGAGGATGGTCGTGTTTATAGTCGCTGTTATCTGTTTGATGATAAAGGTGATACTTTAGGGCATTACGATAAACTACACCTTTTTGATGTGGATGTTGCCGACGGTACAAAGCAATATCGCGAGAGCGAAACTTTCTGCCCTGGCGATCATATAACTGTTATCGATACACCTTTTGGCAAAATAGGCCTAGCTATCTGTTATGATTTACGTTTTCCCGACTTGTTTAGGGCGATGCGTCTTGCGGGTGCCGAGATTATTACAGTCCCTTCGGCCTTTACTAAAGTGACGGGGGAAGCCCATTGGCAAGTATTGCTACAGGCAAGAGCCATTGAAACCCAATGCGTTATTCTCGCTGCGGCGCAATGGGGAGCCCATAATGAAGGTAGCCGCGAAACTTGGGGGCAGAGCATGATAGTCGGTCCTTGGGGAAATATTTTGGCTGAGCTTAAAACGGGTACGGGTTGGGTGCAGGCCGAGGTCGACTTAACCGAACTGCACAGTATTCGCAGTAAAATGCCCGTCATGCAGCATAATCGTTTCCGTGAACCATGTTTGAAATAATGCGCCAATAGCCAGCAGACGAGTTGAAATGCTGAATTTACGCTTGAGTCGATACGCAGCATTAACACATAGAATGAGTACACCGAGTTTACACTCAGAATATCAAGATCCTTTGGGATCAAAGAGAGCATAGATGCCATTTTTAGCACAAGTAGAGCAAAGTTTATTAAAGAATGGGTTAGCGTTAGATGGCTTGCAAAGCTATTTGAACACCATACATCAGCACAATATCGATTATTCCGATCTCTATTTTCAAGGCAGTCGCCACGAGTCTTGGGTGCTGGAAGACGGCATCATCAAAGACGGTAGTTTTCATATTGAGCGCGGTGTGGGTGTGCGGGCTATTAGCGGTGAAAAAACCGGTTTTGCCTATGCCGACGATATCACTCCTGCTGCCTTAAGCGCTGCAGTACAGGCTGCCCGAGGTATTGCCAGTGCGGGTGAGCAAACTCAAGTGCAAGCCTTTAAACGCCAAAAAGCATTAGCGCTATATGATAGCTTAGATCCCATAGCGGCGATGGAAGAAGTCAAAAAAATCAACCTGCTAAAAGAGGCCGATGCCTTTATTCGCAGTCTCGATAGTCGCATTATCCAAGTGGTGGTTAGCCTTGCCGGTGTGCACGAAGAAATCCTTATTGCTGCGAGCGATGGTACGTTGGCGGCCGATATTCGCCCCTTAGTGCGCTTTAATTGCAGTGTGATTTTAGAAGAAAACGGTAAACGTGAACGTGGCGGTGCAGGGGGCGGTGGACGCCATGACTACGGTGTTTTAATGGCAAATGATGACACAGGTTTACCTATGTGTTTTGCCTTTGCCCGTGAGGCTGTTCGTCAAGCGCAGGTTAACCTTAACGCCATCGATGCACCAGCGGGTGAAATGCCAGTGGTATTGGGTAATGGCTGGCCGGGTGTATTGCTCCACGAAGCGGTTGGACATGGTTTGGAAGGTGACTTTAACCGTAAGGGCAGCAGTGCCTTTAGTGGCAAGGTTGGCCAGCAAGTTGCGTCTAAATTAGTGACTGTGGTCGACGATGGTACCTTGCCCAATCGCCGTGGTTCACTGAGTATCGACGATGAAGGTGTACAAACTCAAAGAACGGTATTGATTGAAGACGGTATTTTAAAGGGGTACATCCAAGACAAACTCAATGCGCGTTTAATGGGTGTTGCGCCAACGGGTAACGGTCGCCGCGAATCCTACGCGCATTTGCCTATGCCACGTATGACTAACACTTATATGACAGCAGGCGAGTCTGACCCAAGCGAGATCATCAAGTCGGTGAAGAAGGGTATTTATGCTCCTAACTTTGGCGGTGGGCAGGTGGATATCACTTCAGGTAAGTTTGTGTTCTCAGCCTCTGAAGCCTATTTGATTGAAAATGGTGAAGTGACTCAAGCCATTAAAGGCGCGACTTTAATCGGTAACGGCCCAGAAGCCATGAGCCAAATTTCGATGGTGGGGAATGATATGGCACTGGATAGAGGCGTTGGCGTTTGTGGTAAAGATGGTCAAAGTGTACCTGTAGGTGTCGGCCAACCGACCTTGAAGTTAGATCGCTTAACAGTGGGGGGGACAGCATAAGATCTAGAATCTAGAACCTAGAACCTAGGCTTAACGCCACACTTAAGGAGGCGAGTTCTAGCCGCTTTCCACCATGAATGTTATCATCCGCAAACTAAATTAGAGTAACAACTCTAGAGGTGTTAATGAAACGATCACGAGTGGCTTGGCTGTGTTTACTGTCAGTGCCTTTTTTATTGCCATCGGCTTTGCATGCAGAGCCGATAAGCTTCAGTGACGCTTGGCAACAAGTGCTGAAGGTGAGCGATAAGCTACAGGCGCAGTCGCAGGAAGTTAACCGTGCTAAAGGCGAGCAGCAGGCCGGAGAGGGGTTAAACTTACCCTCCTTAGATATTCGCGGTAACTATATTCATTTGGATAAACCGATAGAGTTTGATTTGAAAGAATTAAATTCAGTGGTTTCTATTCCACCAGCCCTTGGCGGCATCATCGCGGGTATTCCGCCGCTGCCCTTAAGTGAGCAAGATATTTTTAGTGCAAGCTTGCAGGCAATGTGGCCGATTTATACGGGTGGGCAGATCACGGCCGCTCAAGGTATACACGCGGCCATGGTGGCTGAAAAACAACAAGAATTACAATTAGCCACCCGCGATTTATTTACCCAGTTGGTGGACAGATATTATGCTGTCGATGTGACTCAGGCATTAGTTGAGACCCAAACCGATCTGGTTGGCTCCTTAACAAAGCATGTTGAACATGCTCTAGCAATGGAGCGCGAAGGGCAAATTGCGAAGGTTGAGCGCCTCAATGCTCAGGTCGCTTTAGATAATGCTAAAGTCAATTTAGGTAGTGCCCGCCGCCAACATGAAATGGCTGTTATCGCGCTGGCTCGTATGCTCCAGCAAAGTCAGGTGAGTACCCATTCCCCTTTATTTGTACTGCCGCACGCTCCATCATTAGATCAACTTAGCCAAATAACCTTAAGCCAACATCCAGCACTCAAATTGCTCGAAGCGAAAGAAGCGCAAGCGAATGGTTTAGTGTCATTAGAAAAGGGGAAATACCACCCAACGGTATTCCTCTTTGGTAATTACACCTTGTATGAAGAAGACACACTCTTATCGAGCATTACGCCTGATTGGATGGTTGGTGTCGGGGTTAATGTGCCGCTGATCAGCCGTGATGGCCGCAGCGGTAAGGTCGAAGCAGCGAAAAGTGCCCTACTGCAAGCCCGCTATACCAAGGCACAAACCAAGCAAGACTTAAGCCTTCTGGTGGATCAAAGCTATCGCCAATTATTACAGGCCGAAGAAGAAGTGAAGGCGCTTGATACCTCACTCGAGCTTGCGACCGAAAATCTGCGGCTTAGGGAGATTGCTTTTAATCAAGGGCTTTCCACTTCTATCGACCGAGTCGATGCCGAGCTAAAACTGAGCGCAGTGAAAACCCAGCAATTGGCTGCCCGTTATCGTTATGTGCAAGCCTATGCCAGATTGATGGCAATCAGTGGTCAATTAGATGAATTTATTGGTCGTACCGTCGATCGTCACCCAGTGCAGGAGATAAATCATGCGCGCTAATCGAATGCTGGCCCTTGTGGCGTTGGTCGCATTAGGCCTCATCTTAGCCTATGGGCTTAAGCTGGCTTATAGCCCGCAGCCGAGTCTATTGCAGGGGCAGATAGAAGCCCGAGAATACAATGTGTCATCCAAAGTGCCCGGTCGGGTCGAGCAAGTGTTAGTGCGCCGTGGCGATAGCGTGGCCGAAGGGGATTTGTTATTCGCGATCCACAGCCCTGAGCTGGATGCAAAGTTGATGCAGGCTGAAGGCGGGCGCGATGCCGCCAAGGCTAAGCAGTTAGAAGCTAATAATGGTGCTCGTAGCCAAGAAGTGATGGCGGCTAGGGAGCAATGGCTCAAGGCGCAGGCGGCGGCAACGCTCGCTAAAACGACTTATACCCGCGTTGAAAACTTATTCAACGAAGGTGTGGCAGCAAGACAAAAACGTGATGAAGCCTTTACTCAATGGCAAGCGGCAAAATACACAGAACAAGCGGCCTTAGCCATGTATCAAATGGCCGAGGAAGGCGCGCGAGTTGAGACCAAAGCCGCTGCTGCGGGTAATGCACGTATGGCTGAAGGCGCGGTAAAAGAAGTGAGCGCCGTGATGGAAGATAGCCAAATGCGCGCCCCTAAATCGGGCGAAATTAGCGAGGTGCTATTACAGGCGGGTGAATTGGCACCAAGTGGTTTTCCGATTGTGAGTTTAATTGATATGCAGGATGCTTGGGCTGTGTTCCAAGTGCGTGAAGATCAACTCAAGCGTTTCAACAAAGGCGATAAAATTCAACTCAATATTCCGGCACTCGGGCAGGATGTCGAATTTACAGTATCCCATATCAGTGTCATGGGTGACTTTGCCACTTGGCGCTCGACCGAGAGTGGCCATGACTTTGATATGCGTACTTTTGAGGTGGAATTACGCCCCAATGCACCGATTGCTAACCTACGTGTCGGCATGTCAGTGCTGCTACGCGGTGAGTAAAGGCCGTGACTGAGCACTCGACAAACATCAAAGCGCTGGACACTCGCAGCGCGCCAAGGGCTGCTGACATGGGCTTAATGGCATTGTTCGTCGCATTAGTTCGTCGTGAGCTGCGTGCCCTATGGCATGATCCTTGGCAGTTAGCACTGATAAGTTATATTCCGCTACTGGGAATGTTATGCCTTTGGTGGCTGTTCAGTGCCGGTCTTCCAAGACAACTGCCCGTGGCGATTGTCGACCAAGATCATAGCCAATTGAGCCGCATGTTGACCCGTCAGATGAAGGCAAATCCCGTTACCGACCCCCAAAGTTTTACCGATTTATCCTCAGCTGTTAGCGCCATGCAGCAGGCGAAAGTCTACGCGATTGTGGTCTTCCCCTATGATATGAAAAAGGATTTACTCACAGGCCATAAACCGACAATTGATGTGCGCTATAATAGCCAGTTTTTGCTGGTGGGTAAGTTACTGTCAAGCCAAATTCAACTGAGTTTAGGTGAGGGATTACAGCAAGTTGCGGAATTAAAGCAACTGGCAACGGGTACGCCAAAATCCCAAGTGGCAGTCAATTTAAGCCCTGTCAAAAGCCAAACTACGGCATTATTTAATCGTAATAACAACTACATCGGTTTCTTGGTGCCACCAGTGCTTATTGCACTGTGGCAGTTATTATCGATGTTGGTGATGGCAAATAGCCTAAATCGTGAGTTACATTTAGCGCCTGTTGTACAAGCCGATGTGATATCGGATCGATTAACCACACATTTCTGGCCTAAAGTATTGGCTAAAGTGGCATTGTTTACGCCGATATTAATGTTGCAGGGTGGCTTTATTTTAGCTTGGCTGTATTTGTATCTTGCCCTGCCTATGGCGGGCAGTTTAGCCCTATTATTGCTCGCGCAATTAGTGATGTTATTGGCGGTCTGGAGCTTAGTGTTATTTATATTTGTTGTGATGCGTGACAGTGCGCGGGTCATCAGTTTTTGTACCGCTTTATTTGCGCCCGCCTTTGCTTTTATGGGCATTACTTTCCCGACCCATGATATGCCGCCATTAGCCCAGTGGTGGCGATTGATTATGCCGTCGAGCCACTATATGGAGTCCCATGTGAGCGTGGTGAGTTACGGCGCCAGTGGGCTGGACGTGGTGAGCCAAATGAGCAGCTATTGGGGCTTTATCTGCCTGTTTCCTCTAATTTATTTATTAGCGCGTAAGTTACTGCCCATGACAGCAAATACTGAGAGTGGGTTAGCGGCAAGTGATTCGGATGCAGCACAGCCTGCCAAGGGGCAATAGTATGAATATATGGCGGCTGGTATTCACTGAACTTAAAGCCATTATTAGCGATAAAGCGATAGCCGTGACTTTATTTGGCGGCGTATTGTTTTATTCGGTGCTCTATCCTTTACCCTATCTAAACCAAGTGCCGACCGAGCAACAATTGATCGTGGTGGACTTAGACCATTCTTCCTTAAGCCGTCAGTTGATCCGCCATGCCGATGCCAGCGCAAAAATTCAAGTCATAGGTCAAGTCGGCTCGATAACCGAGGCGAAGCGCTTTATTGAAATAGGTAAAGCCCATGGTTTATTGGTCATCCCCGAAGGATTTCGCCGCGATTTATTGCTCGGTAAAGGCGTCACGCTAAGTTATGGTGGTGACGCCAGTTACTTTTTGATTTACTCCGCCGTTGCCGAAGGTTTAGTCAGTGCGGGAATGGATGCGGGTAAACAAGTGCAATTAATTGGCATGCTTGCCCAAGGGCAAAATCCTAAGCAGGCTCAAGAAAGTCTACAATCGCTCCATCTAAATAGCGTTCCTGCTTTTAACCCAAGTTTAGGTTATACGCCCTATGTGGTACCCGGATTGTTTTTGCTGATCCTACATCAAACCTTATTGATTGGTACGGGTATTTTAGGGGCAGGGCAATGGCGCCATAAAGGATATTGGCAGCAGGTGTCACCGGTGCAATTAGTCTGTGGTCGTATAATTGCTTTTATGTTGATTTATATATTTTTTACCAGCTTTTATGTGGGCTATTGTTATCACTGGTATAACGTCAGTATTCAAACGAGCCTTGGCTTAGTTGCGCTGTGGTTATTGCCGTTTTTACTGGCTACCGCAGCAGCAGGGGTTGCGATGAGCACACTGTTCACTCGCCGCGATTTACCAACACAAGTGCTACTGCTGATCTCTATGCCTATTTTATTTGTGTCAGGTTTTGTGTGGCCGATAGCATTGATCCCTGAACCGCTGGTGTTAGGCTCGCAGTTTATTCCTGCAGTGCCTGCGATTATGGGCATGCTCGAGCTTAATCAAATGGGGGCGAGTTGGGCGAGTGTAACCCCTAAATGGCTACAACTCTGGGGCTTATTTGCGGTCTTTTTCGGCCTAGCAATTGTAGGGATCAAGCGAAGAGCGAAGTTGTTGTTAATTGATAACCCCTAGGTTTAGCAATATTCGCTATTTCTATTTATTGGCGAGTGTGAATAGTTTGCTAGGACGCAACGACGCTTTGCCCCCACCAAAAATTTGTTACTCATATCATTCGAATCTTAGTCAATCCGCTGCGTTTACCCCTGTTGTAATTTAATACGATTGGTATAGCCCACCGCAAAGAACTGGGCATCTGAAAGTACAATCGCTACAATCGCCGCCATTGTGATTATAGGAGTCGACATGAGTACATCTTTACTTAACGCGCCAACGGGTTTGCAGGCACGAGTGATTAACTTGGTTGAGCAAAACTGGTTTGGTCATTTTATTTTGGCATTGATTTTAATCAACGCGGTGCAGTTAGGTATGGAGACCTCAGCCAGCCTGATGGCGCAATACGGTACTTTGTTGATGAGTCTTGATAAGTTGCTACTGAGTGTATTTGTGGTGGAGTTATTGCTGCGGATTTATGCCTACAGGGGGAAATTTTTTAAAGACCCTTGGAGCGTGTTCGATTTTACCGTGATAGTGATAGCACTGATCCCTGCATCTGGGCCATTGGCTGTCCTGCGTTCGCTCAGGGTATTGCGGGTGCTGAGAGTGTTAACAATTGTGCCATCAATGAAACGGGTGGTGTCTGCGCTGTTGGGATCACTTCCTGGATTGGCATCGATCGCCACGGTATTACTGTTGATTTATTATGTGTTTGCGGTGATTGCTACCAAAATTTTTGGCGATGCATTCCCTGAATGGTTTGGCACTATTGCTGACTCATTTTATACCCTATTTCAAATAATGACGCTTGAAAGCTGGTCTATGGGAATTTCGCGGCCAGTGATGGAAGTGTACCCTTATGCTTGGGTATTTTTCGTACCATTTATTCTGGTAGCGACTTTCACAATGCTAAATTTGTTTATTGCGATTATCGTCAATACCATGCAAACCTTCAGCGACGAAGAGCATGCATTAGAGCGTGAACAAGACAAACAAATCTTAGAGCAGGAACAAAGACAAATGCACGAGGAGTTGAAAGCCATCAGACTCGAGCTACAACAATTACAAACCTTGTTGCGCAATGCTGCTGGTGATTCTTCTAATGTGTCGACAAAGGGAGATATTGGTTCTGACTAAAGCAGATTGAGGATCGTGAGCGGTTATCAAGTCTTATACTTAGATTCTGTCGTTTTTCGCTAAACCATCACAGATTGCGGATCACTTAATATTTTTATTGGGTTGTCTTCTGGTTGGTTTTGGGGGAGAATGCGCGCCGAAAAAATAACCGAGCTACTCAGTGGCTCGGTTATTTTTCATTTATGAATATGCGTTTAACACCAATTGAGGCCGGTAAACATCCGGAAATGATATGAGGTTCGGCTGAACCTATTTTACTGAGGACAAACCAATGAGGTTGTTGTGTACCGAATTTTCGGTCGTTGCTGTAAATCAAGTAGTTGCGTTAGCTATTCAACCTAAGGTGTTGATGGTGACTCACAAGCAAAAACCAATTGCAGATGTATGGTTAAGTGTTCATCCCTATAGAATGGGGGTGTGCTGATGAGTCAACAAAATCCGGGTTTGAAGCAGACCCTCAACTTATGGCAAGTGGTGGTAATGGGGCTTGCCTATCTCACGCCGATGGCCGTTTTTGACACCTTTGGTATTGTTTCCGAGATAACCTCAGGTCATGTTGCTACATCCTATCTTTTTGCGCTCGCTGGGATCTTATTTACCGCGTTCAGTTATGGCCACTTAGTGCGTAAATATCCTTATGCGGGTTCAGCCTACACTTATGCTCAAAAAACCTTTAGTCCGAACGTCGGTTTTATGGTGGGCTGGTCATCGCTGCTGGATTATATGTTTATGCCGATGATCAATATGTTACTGGCAAAAATCTATTTAACTGCCATGTTCCCCAATGTTGAACCTTGGATCTTTATTTTCGCTCTTGTGATCATAATGACCTTACTTAATCTTAAGGGGATAGATCTGGTCGCTAACTTTAATGGGGTGATAGTGTTTGCACAGCTGGCCATTATTGTGGTGTTTATTGGTCTAATGGGCTATAGCATTTCCCTCGGTGAAGGCGAGGGTGTGATTGCGAGCGTACGACCATTTTATGCAGATAATATGGCGATGGCGCCATTATTCACGGGGGCGACGATTCTGTGTTTCTCCTTCCTCGGCTTTGATGGATTAAGTTCGCTGACCGAAGAAACTAAGGATGCTCAACGTGTTATTCCTCGCGCGATTGTGTTGACAGCCTTGATCGGTGGCGTGATTTTTGTTGGTGTATCCTATTTCTTGCAGCTTTATTTCCCCGATATCTCACGCTTTCAACAGCTTGATGCGGTATTGCCTGAAATTGCACTCTACGTTGGCGGTAATCTATTCCAGTCCATCGTATTAGTGGCAACCACTGTTGCGGTATTAGCCTCGGGTATGGCAGCCCATGCAGGCGTTGCACGGATTTTATATGTGATGGGGCGGGATAATATGCTGCCACGTAAAGGGTTTGCTTATATCCACCCTAAGTGGCGCACCCCAGCATTTAATGTTCTGTTGGTGGGCGCGCTTGCGCTATCTGCCGTCTCATTTGACTTAGAAATGGCGCTAGCCTTAGTTAATTTTGGTGCTTTAGTCGCTTTTACCTTCGTGAATTTATCTGTCATTGTGCAGTTTTATGTGAGGGAGCAGCGTAATCAATCACTTAGAGAATACTTGCAATACTTAGTCTTGCCATTGTGTGGCGCGGGTACTATTGGTGTACTTTGGGTGAACTTAGAACCACAATCATTAGAGCTGGGGCTCATTTGGGCGGCAGTGGGAGCGATGTATTTGGCTTTACGGAGTTTCCGTTTACGCCGTGCAGTAGAGCTACAAAATTAGTTGAGTTCAATACATGGCAATTCACCTAAGTTAGACGATAAAAACCCTTTACCAGATAGTACTCCGCATACTGGTAAAGGGAGTCACGTGTTCTAAAAGAACAGCGCGATTAAGATAATGATCGGAATTGGGATCCCGATAAACCAAAGTAATACTGAACGCATAACAACCTCCTTTAAATTGAATAAACAGTGTGCGAATTAAGCATCGCGTTGACGGCCACCGAAAATAGCCATCACACTTGCGACGAATGCGCCCAACAATAGTGCTACCGCCATCCAAAGTGCAGCATAGGCCGATGCTTTACGTGCTTCATCTGCGGCTTGGCGAGCCGTAGTTTCCGCATTTTTCAGCGTGGTTTGCACTTTCTCAAACCCTTGTGACACTCGCTGCTCTGCCTCCTGCTGAGTCAGATCGGTGCGTTGTGTAATGAGTTGACCTATATAGCGTTCGTCCTCTGGTGACAACGTACCTGTTTGCAGTGCCTGTGCGAGTATCCGTGAGACTTCACGGACTGGAATTGGCAAGACTTCAGGGGCTTGCTCGTTTGCCAATGCGTTTACTTGGGGGGCTGTAGCTTCAGTTTGGACTTCTGGCATTTGTTCATTGACCTGAGGTGTCATTCTTTCTGCTGGGATTTCTTGGGCCGGTTTGTTTACCTGCGGTGTTGTTCTTTTACGGGAGCCGTTAGAGTTATCACGGAACAGTGAATCAACAAAATAGCCGATGGGATGGTTGCCATTGCCAGCTTCACCTGTGGCTAGCGTTGCCGCCGAACCCACTGCAGTTCCTGCGGCACTTGCGGCTTTACCGACAACGTCAGCACTAGCACGGACGCCACTGCCAATGCTACCCACGACCGACGTCAGTACCACAACGGTTAGCAGTGATGCGACAGCCCATGTCAGAAAACCGTGAGCGGTATCGCGAAAGTACACTTCATCCGTATGTACATCTGTCCATTTGGTGCGCAGTCGTCCGGCTAGATAACCGCCCATGCCTGATGCAGCGAGTTGAGTGAAACTCAGCCATGCGATTGCTGCAACACCAAAGGTTGCTGCACTGATGCCCTCCATGCTCCACGGCGATATAGCAGAGAAACCCAGCCCAGTGCCTAAGAGCATTAATAACAGTGACAGCGCTGCGGCACCTGCCGCTCCTGCAAAGATGGCTGCCCATGAGACGGCGCTAGATCCGTATGGGGTGTTAATGCTGTTTGCTGGTATGCGGCGATCTTTCATCGTTTCCATACCGAGGTTAACTTCTGACATGTGTCTCTCCATTTTGTATTTATAAAAATAAGGTAGTAAGGTTATCCACAGTGTTGGCATTGTTGTTGGAACTGAAAAACAGTGCGGTTATAACTGCACAGACTTCCTTGTTGGCGTCACTCCACTATTTGATGCCGCCATACATATCTATTAGCTTTTAGACTTCAACATGTCATCGCGTAGGTTTATTGCCCGCGCGGCGCCAATGGCGGTTTCCACTTTTTTAATTTCCTCAGGCGGCGGTAGGACGGCGGGTAAACCCAGTGATTCGATCCATAGTTCGCGTAGGAATCCCTTGGTGTGATAGAGATGATGGTGCTCATCCTGCGCCACCAATTCAAACGCAGTCCTTAGTGCATCGGTTTCCTCACCTTCACCGTGTTCTGCCAGATGTCCAATCAGCTCCCAGTTCTGATGATCTTTTGTTTCTGCCAGAACCACGCACTCGCCAGCGACCAGTTGCGCTGCGGCAGTAGTGCCTCGTGTCTTTGCTATTTGCATCGCTTTGACCAGTGAATTCCCTATATGAGCCACGACTTCACGACCAGGTGTCTTAGTGTCAGGATCCAACCCTAGCTCACCAAAAACATCCATAAGTACCTGCTCGTGGATGCGGGTTTGCTCAAGGTATTCTTGCCATTCAGTTTTTAAATCTTTGTTTAGCGCGCATGACAGGGCCGTTTCGTAGATTTTTATGCCACCGCGCTCTGTCTCGATAGCCTGATACAGCAACTCGTGTAGCTGTTTTTTGATATAAGGTTTCTTGTTCATAGCGTTATCCTTTTAGTGGCATTTTTTAAGCAGTGGTTGGTCGTGAGCGATAATCGGACTGCTTCATGTGGTTATAGCGTTATTGGATTATTGAATAGCGAGAAGGGTGGCGATGAGATGCGACCGCATCAATAAATACCGGCACAATTTCAGCCATATTGCTGCTGTCTACTAGCAGGATCCCCCTGTCTTCTTCCATGCGGAATCCAATGTTAGCCAAATCCAGCAGTTCCCGTCCGTCACCTAAAGCGAGGATTGTTTTGCCGTGTAGGTACAACTCTTTTATAAATGGGATTGTGTGGCTATAGCCTGCGAGAGCTTGAACCGCCTCGTTTCCATCGGGTAGGACCATGGCATCAAACAGCACAGCCGGAGAATTCTCCATCGATTTATCCGCTTCTATTTTCTCGCCTGAGGCACCCACAAAACTTCCTATTCGTGGCCCTACAAAATGAACGACAGCCCCCGCTTCCACTAAGGCCGAATGAAGGCTGACCAAGGATGCATGGTGAACTCCATCCTCGATTAACACGGCAATCTGACGTGTACGGATACCGCATTCGCCCGGTAATGCCATCAGCGACAAGGCGGTAGAGACTGTTACCTCAGGTGACTGCGGCTCCGCGATGGCCTTGGGCATTGCATCTGGAACAACCATGCCTAGGCCTGCTGCAACTTCAGCGGCAAGTTCAGGGGAGACATTCACCAACGAGGACAGCATCCGATTGCGTATGGCAGGGACTGCAACTTTGCTGAGCTCGAAGCGAAATGCATCGACAATATGGGCTTTTTCGACAGCCGTTTGACTGTTGAAAAACAAAGTGGCTTGTAGATAGTGCTCGGCAAATTTTTCCGGCTTACCCCTGATTTTGTCTTCGCTAATTCTTTCTGGAAACGATACAAATCCGCTGCTTCCAGCTTGAAATGGACAACCACCCGCCAGTGAATTTGGCTCGTAGGCAACACGGCCGCGATGGATCGCCTGACGATGAATGCCGTCGCGTTGGTTATTTTGAACCGGGGCTAGTGGTGCATTGATCGGGATTTCGTGAAAATTAGCGCCACCTAAGCGGGTAATTTGCGTGTCCACATAGGAGTGGATACGACCCGCCAGCAGTGGGTCATTAGAGAAGTCTATGCCCGGAATAACATGTGCGGTGCAGAACGCAACTTGTTCGGTTTCGGCAAAGAAGTTATCAGGATTGCGATTGAGCACCATACGCCCAACAGGCAGTACTGGCACCAGTTCCTCAGGGAGCAGCTTAGTTGAATCGAGTACATCGAAACTGAAACCATCGGCCTGTTCCTCGCTAAAAATTTGCAGCCCGAGCTCCCATTCCGGAAACTCGCCCGACTCTATGGCTTCCCATAAATCCCGTCGGTGGAAATCAGGATCGGCGCCCGATATTTTCACCGCCTCATCCCACAGCAATGAATGCGTGCCTTGCAGCGGCTTCCAGTGGAATTTACAAAATACGGATTGCCCCTCTTCGTTCACTAAACGAAAGGTATGCACGCCAAAGCCTTGCATCATGCGATAACTGCGCGGTATAGCGCGGTCCGACATCACCCACATCAGCATATGGGTGGATTCTGGCATCAGTGAAACAAAGTCCCAAAACGTATCATGGGCCGATGCCGCCTGAGGCATGCCGTGGTGTGGCTCAGGTTTAACTGCGTGTACTAGATCGGGAAACTTCATCGCATCCTGAATAAAGAATACTGGCATGTTATTTCCAACCAGATCCCAGTTACCCTCGTCGGTATAGAACTTCACCGCAAAGCCACGCACATCACGCGCCGTGTCTTTTGAGCCACGCTCGCCAGCTACCGTAGAAAAACGTACGAACACAGGGGTGATTTTGCCTTGCTCCGCAAAAGGTGCTGCGCGAGTGTATTTGCCCAGTGCGTCATAGGCTTTGAAGTAGCCATGAGCTCCTGAACCGCGAGCATGAACTATCCGTTCAGGGATTCGTTCGTGATCAAAATGGGTAATTTTTTCCCGCAGGATGAAATCTTCAAGCAAGGATGGTCCGCGTAATCCAGCTTTCAGGCTATTTTGATTATCGCCAATCCTAACCCCTTGATTGGTGGTCAAAGGCTGAGCGCTTGCATCGACTCGAACCCGATTGAGCGAGTCGACCATAGGGTTAATCCCAGGTCGCACAGCGCTACCGGTTTTAGCCGTTTCGATATCCTCAGTTGCCGTGCTTGCCGTTAATGCAATAGAGGGCAACTCCACAGTCACTCCAGGTACAGGTGCCATAGCGTTATCATGACCATAGTCGAATGCCTTATTAATGTTGTAGGGCATAGCTGCGACCAAGGTATCGCTATCGCGAGCTTGCTTTGCAACTATGTCATTCGTTTTAAGCACAGACTCCTGACCCTCTGTTGCGGCGACGGATGAGTCATCTTTGCTTTGCACTCGTGATGACGGGTCTGGTTTTTTGTTCATAGCCATAATTGTTCTCCGGTGAGGTGGGGAATGTTGACAATAGAGATACCGCTCAAACCGCCAACCTTTATCGATTCTTATTGAGTTGATGGGCTGTGTCTGTTCGATAGCGAACCATCCACTAGACTGTATCTGCATCACCGTATGCCGTTTTTTTGTTCAGTTCGACAACGCACCGACGCTGTGATTTGTATCCTTCAGACTGGTTGTGGAACGCCTGTTTTGTCGCAGCTAAAGGTCGATAAGCAGAGCTTGACTAGGATTTTTAGATTCACTTTTAAACTCTGTAAAAAGGCCTATGAACCTAATACCTGATCTTGAATTGAGTGTTGCCGCACTGCATGTACGCGATTTATTGTTTGCCTTTATTCTGGCCCTGCCGATCGGTTGGGACCGTGAAAAGCGTGAACGTACGGCGGGCTTACGCACCTTTCCGCTGGTCGCGGTTGCCGCATGCGGATATATGCTGGTTGGTATTGAGGTACTGAGTTCAACGGATGCAGAAGCCCGTGTGATGCAAGGTATCATCACAGGGATAGGGTTTATTGGTGGCGGTGCCATTCTTAAAAATGCGGTGAAAGGTGAAGGTGTTGTTTCAGGTACAGCAACAGCAGCAAGCCTGTGGTTAACGGGAGCTATCGGAATATCGGTCGCCACTGGCCGCCTCGAAATTGCGCTGGTGCTCAGTGCCATGACGTTCTTTACCTTGAGGCTGATGAGTCCAGCTAAAGCGAGCGTGGGAGATCAAGAGGATAAACAAGAGTAGCAGAGAGTTTACAGAAGGCATTGGAAAGCAAGAGGAAAAGCCAGAGGATACACCTCTTGCGTGTTTTTTCTTAGCCCCAATGATAGGTCATCTGGATCTAAAAAAAGACCCGCATTGGCGGGTCTGTGTTTTACGGATACATTACCGACTATTGCAGCAATATATTGAACTTAAGCAAGGTTTCAACACCACTTGGTGTATTCACTGTTAGTACCACTTGGCTGCTAGCGGTTCCAGTATTCTTGAGGAAAAAGTCCGTCATACCAGCATTAGCATTATTCGTTTTAGGGACAGTATAGGTTGTTGATAGTAATTCCCCTTTATCCGCACCGATATTAAGCGTTGTGCTCGAGGGCATAATTTGATCGGCACTATCGTAGAATTTTACGGTAAATTTAGCCGTTTTCCCGGCAGGGATTGCAGTTAACGCGTCAAGATTATTGAGAATATTTTGACCTTGGCGATCTTCATATACTTTGACATCATCTTGCCATAGGGAGAAATAGGCTTTTGAGCCTGACATTATCATCACAACCGCTTTGCGAACGTAAGTCTTATTAGCTTGGCCTGTACCACAGAGTGCGCCTTGACATTGAGGGCCGTTAAACTTGCCATCGGCGCCTTTATAGGTCGTACTCGCGAGGTTATCGAAATAGGGCTCACCACTGTCATAGGCAAAGTTTTCGTTATCATCGCGAAAGGCTGTCGGCAGATCGCTAAAGCCTGAGCTATGGAAGGTTTCAACATCTAAGCCGTTACCGCTACAAGCCACAGGCACGCCATTCATTAAACAGGCCTTTGCGATTGCGCTACCATCGGCCGAATCAAATTGGTTGTTACCATTGGTGTCGAAAAAGGTTTCGTGACCTAAAGCGTAGGCTAATACTGTTATGCGATGGTCTTGAGGTCTCGGGTCGCTTGATGTCCAAGTCACACTGCAGACACCATTTTGAGTTAAGCAGCTTGGCTCTATTTGCCCGCCTTCACTGGTGAAATTGACTGTTGTGTCGTTGGGCGCAGGGTTACCAAAACTATCGGATAACCTTGCCGTTACTGTGACTTTTTCGCCATCAATGTTACCCGCTTCAGGATTGGCATTACTGGTCGCTAAACTAAATCCAAGCTGTTGTGGCAGACCCGTATTCACGGTTAATTGTTCAGATTGGCTAGTGATGACTTCTTTAGTATCAGTATCAACCGCAGTAGCGACTACGCGCACTGGCGTGGGGACGGTACCGGATAATACCCGTACACTGGCGATACCTTGGGAGTTAGTCTGGCTTTGCGCATTTGCAGTGCCATTGGCAAAACTTAAACCGCCGACCACTGTATCTAAGGTAAAGCTGACCTTTTGCTGCGCTGCGGGTTGGCCGTTGGCGCTGGTGACTTTAAAGCTGACTAAAGAGGATTCGCTTGAACCCGTACCGCCCGCACCTTTAATACGAATTTGAGTGGGTTCCGCCGATTCAAAGCTTAAGCTAGCCAGCGTTTGGCGTTGTAGGGTAAAAGGTAGGCTAGCCGTTAAGATTTGATTGCCCGCAACTGTGGTGGCGATGATCTGATCGTTACGCTCGCTATTGCCACTGCAACTCGTGTCTTGGAAGGTTGAACTCGCATTACCCGATAGGGTGGTAACGGGGGTATCGAGAGTTGCACTATTGTTTGTGGTGCAATCTGAACTAAAGCTGATGGAAGCCGGTGTTTGTACTCGCGTAATTGTGCCGTCATTGGCCTCTAAGACTAAACTTGCGCTTACGCCAAAGCTGCCACCTGCGCTGATCTTATATACGCCATTGGCATCGGCCGTTAAGGTGCTTGCTAATTTGCCTTCGGTAAACACTGTGCCATTGAATGAGCCGAGTTTTAGCGTGCCTTCTTGGTTGACGGCATCTTTACTCAACACTTCATACAGGCTACTGGTTTGCAGCGATTGACCTTGATAATCCACTGTGACCGTTAAGGCGTTTGCCCCTAATTCACTGCCACTTGGCGTGTAGGTCACCTGTGCAATACCTTGATTGTTGGTTAGCGCACTGGCTGGATTGAGCGTTGCCGAACCTGCGGTAAAGGTCACTTTAGCGCCTTCGATACCCTTACTTTCGCTGTCTAACAATATGGCTTGCAGTTGCACCGCCTCATCGACTTTAAAGCGAGTGACTAAGGCAGAACTGCTTAAAATACTGGCGCTGAGTTTAGGGGTGGTCGGAGAGGTATTATCGCCCGTGCTTAAAAACTCAAAATTGCGGCTAGCGGTGAGTGCTGTTGTGGAATCTTTTGGGATGGTTGTTGCCGAAATTGTTCCAGCATTGATGAGTAAATCTGGATTACTCACGATAATAATGGCTTCACCGTTATTGTCGGTTAGCTTGCTGCTGGGCGTTAATACACCAAGGTCAGTCGTAAAGTCGACTTTCTGATTACTGACTGCGGCTGAGCCTTTCTTTAACTTCGCGACTGCGCAAAAACCTGTGTTTTTAGGGAAACGTTGGAGTGAAGTCAAACTGCCGCATTCAGAACCCGATAAGGTTTTAAAGTCGATAGACAGTTTATAGATACCGTCAGTGGCATCTGTGCCGCCATTATCTTCATCGGCGGCGCCATTACAACCACTGAGCGCTAATGCGCCCAGTAACACCCAAGAAAATACCGCTAACATTTTGCTGAGTCGCATAAGCAACATCCTTGTGAGGCTGAAGTTAATTAGTCTTGGATTTCGCTGCGTAGATATTTAAACAGCTCTTTAGATGATTTTGATTCTGGACTTTTAGCCAGCTCTTTAGTCGCTTGACGCACCAAAGTACGCAGTTTTTGTCTGTCTAATTGCGGATAGTGCTCGACTAAGGTTTGAATTTCATCGTCACCTTGGGTTAACAAACGCTCACGCATTTTCTCAAACATCTGCAGTTTAGCGGTTTCGTTGTTGTTTTTGTTTAACACAACAGCGAGAGCAGCTTTGATCGGTTCAATATCAAAATTGCGCATCAATTTGCCGATATACTGCATATGGCGACGGTACGCCTCAGTATTGACCTTGATTTTGCGCGTTTGCAAAATAGCGTCGTACAAAAACTCATCCAGCTCGATTTTATCTAGCTGAGTCTTGCTCAGTGAAACAAGCTCCATACCGACTTTTTGCACGGCTTCGCTATCACGCTTGTCCGATGTTTTGCTGCTGACATAATCTTCATCAATGTCGTAGGGCTGTTTAAAATGCTCTGAATCACCAACTATCTTCATATAGATAAAACCTCAAGTAAAAATCTTGCTAATAATAACATCTCCAGCCAAAAATCGCCTAGGTGAATGTGCTTATAGTGTGGGTCATCAGTCTCATTTTGCTACTGATATGGTGTTAATAATTAATGTGAATGGGTTTTGTGTTTGTTATGCTAGCGCCATTGCCGACAACGAAAGAGTAGCTTTGTGTCTTTGAACAGAATTGATAGTGAATTGGGCGCGCTGAAAGATGCGGTTGCCGTGGCACTCGAATATGCCAACAAACTAGGAACGAACGCGGCCGAAGTGGCGATCAGCAAACAACAGGGATTGTCGGTTTCTACCCGTTTAAAAGAAGTTGAAACCGTTGAATTTAATAAAGATGGTGCCTTAGGAATTACGGTTTACCGCGATGGTTGCAAGGGCAGTTCATCAACGTCGGATTTAAGCCCTGAGGCCATTGCCTTAGCGGTGAAAGCGGCCGACGATATCGCCCGTTATACTTCTCCCGACCCCTTCAGTGGTCTTGCCGATAAAGCCTTAATGGCCCATCAGATCCGCGATCTTAAGCTCTATTATCCTGAAGATATTTCCCCCGAGGAATTAGCGAAGCTTGCCATCCGCGCCGAAACTGCGGCACTCGATGCCGATCCTCGTATCAATAATTCTGATGGCGCTAGTGCCAATGCGCACACCGCGGTTAAAGTGTATGGCAACAGCCATGGCTTTTTAAACGGTTATTGCAGCTCACGGTATAGTTTGAGTTGCAGCGTGATCGGTGAAGATAGCGAAGGCAATATGCAACGGGATTACGATTACACTATCGCCCGTAAATTCAGTGAGATGCTTGCGCCAGAAACCGTAGGGTTAAAGACCGCCGAGAAGACGGTGAGCCGTTTAGGTGCGCGTAAGATTGCCACGACACGTTTACCTATTTTATTGGCCCCTGAGATAGCAACTGGCTTAATTGGTCACTTAATTGGTGCCATCAGTGGCGGCAGTTTATACCGTAAATCCAGCTTCTTATTGGATGCAATCCACACACAAATCTTCCCTGATTGGTTCAGTATCGAAGAGCAGCCGCATTTACTGGGCGCATTGGCGAGTGCGAACTACGATAGCGAAGGTGTGGCGACCCAAGACAGACGCATTATCGACCGCGGCATGTTAGAAACCTATTTGTTGACTAGCTACTCGGCGCGAAAATTAGGTTTGCCGAACACGGGTCATGCGGGCGGTATCTACAATTGGACGCTCGGCCACACGGGCCAAACTTTCGACAAACTAGTTAAAGACATGGGCACAGGTTTGATTGTGACCGAAGTCATGGGCCAAGGCGTGAACATGGTCACGGGGGATTATTCCCGTGGTGCGGCGGGCTTCTATGTTGAAAACGGCGAGATCCAATATCCAGTGGAAGAGATCACTATCGCGGGCAACTTGAAAGAGATGTTCCGTGGCGTACAAGCCGTGAGTAAGGATTTTGATTTGCGCTCATCGATTCGTACCGGCGGTATCTTGTTATCTGAAATGAAGATTGCAGGTAACTAATGCGCACAGATGCGCATCTGTGCGCAGTGAGTTGGGCATTGAGTGCTTTAGGTTTTAATATCCATATTTAAGCTACTGAATTAAAATAACAAAGGGCAAGCGATTAACTATTTAATCTGCTTGCCCTTTTTGTATAACGCGCTGATTACGGCTATTCGTCTAATGAACCGCTAAGGTTAAAACGCATAGCTTGCGCTGAGTTCAAATGAGCGTCCCGCGCCAGCCACCTGATTAAAGCCATTGGTATTATCGGCCTTAAATTCAGCCACACTCACGCCGCCCAGTGGCAACGCATAATAGGTATCAAACAGGTTATTGACGGCGAAGGTGACGGTCAGATCTTGCCATTTCATGCTGCTGTTCAAATTGAGCAAGGAGTAGCTGTCAGTTTCATTTTCAAGGCGGCGGTCATCGACGCGATCTTTGGTCGCAACCCATTGCCATGAAAGACTGTTTTCCCAGTTACCTAACTGATGTTGCAGTGCCAGTTCCGTTTGTAGCGGCTTGATTTGATATAAAGGTTCATCACCTTCATCTCGCTCGCCACGGGTGACATTCACTTTGCCTAACACTTGCCACTTACCTGTGCTGGTTTCGGCAAACTGATAGAGCGCATTAAAACGTGCGCCATAGAGATTGGCATCGAGGTTAGTAAATTGGAGAATATTGCGTTTGCCATCAGGCGTGTTGGTACGATTAAAGCTACCAATGACTTCGGCATCTACATAGTCAGTCACAGCTGTGTACCAAGCCGTGGTCGAGACTTGCCAGCTATCATCGTTATATTTGTAGGCTGCGCTTAAGGTATGGGCGGTTTCTGGTTTAAGATCCGGATTACCCACATAACCATTACCATCACCATACCAACCTATCATAGTGGTCGCCATAGTGCCGCGGCCCCAGCTGTAACGCTCATAAAGGTTTGGAGCACGATTTTTACGGGCGAGTCCAAATTCCAGTTGTTGATTGGTCGATAATTGATAACGCGCTAGTAATGTCGCATCGATAAGATTATCGTCTCTACTTCTGTCCATTGCATTAAAGGCTTTTGCCGCTTCGGCGTCGACATTGGGCATGCCCATCATAGAGCTAGGGCTATAAGCTTGGACTTCACCGGTATTGGTGGTGACATACTCAAAGCGAATACCCGCCGATAACCACCAGCTTTGACTTAAATCTTGCTGCCATTCGCCATAAACGGCGGCACGGCGGCGTTCACCATCGTTGATGTTGATGTAGTCATTGGGCGCCATCATAGTGCCAGGCACTGCAGGCCAAACATCGTCGAGCTGGTAGCTATAGTATTCTTGGCCGACCAGTAAGGTGCTGTCATCACCCATTGGCAAGCGCCAGTGTAGTTGATAGCTGTAGTCATCACCTTCAGTGTTCATTGGCATCTTGCCGGTTTTTTCTGGGGTGAAAAAGCCCATCTCATGTTTCACGCCGTGCCAGTTTACTTGGGCACTGAATTCACCGTCATCGTCGAGTTTAAGTTGATAACGGGCGAGGGCACCGTAACTCTTGTTATCCGTCATATCCATGTATTGGTTAGCAAAACCTTGGAATGGAATATTTTGGTGGGTCAATTTGATGGCAACTTCTTGAGTCTCATCGCGCCATGCGGCGGTCAGTGCATGGTTTTGTGCGCGGTACAGGGTATCGATGACTTTATCGCCATTGCCATCTTTATAGCTGTTGGCATCTTCATAGGCGCCTTGATAGCTAAGACTGACATTTTTGCTGGCGACTGTGGCGTTGGTGCCGAGTAATAAAGTGTCACTCACGCTGCGGTATCCAGTTGAAATATCGCCACTATTCCACTTGATAGCCTCGCTTTCACCAAATTTAGGGTTAAGGCTGCTAACCTTGATCACACCCGCAATATTGTCGCCACCGGCACTGACTGGCGATACGCCCGCAATGACTTCGGCCGTGGTGATTTGATTGGCGGAGATATAGGACAGCGGTGGATTCATTTGGTTTGCGCAGGAGGCGGTAATGTCTGCGCCATCGACCAGCACTTTGATGCGATCGCCCATCATGCCATTGAGGATAGGTAGGGCCGATACGCCGCCCGCTTCAGAAAAATCAACACCTTGTTCTTTAAGTCTATTTTCTGCTGAGCCTAGGATGTTTCGGGGCTCACTTTGCTGACCATGGACTTGGATATGTTCAATATTAGCGACTTCGCTATCATCTGCCATTGCCTGTGTTATAGGGGCAATTCCTAGCGCAATCGCAAGGGATGAATAGAGTATTGAGGTGTTAAAGGCGTGAGATAAATACGCAGAATTTGCAGCCATTTTATTGTCTTCCATTCACTTGGATAATTGCGCTGCATTATAAAGATTATCTCATTGTGGTAGGTGCGGCATATTGTCGCATACCTTATAAAATAAAGACTTAAGTAAAGTAAGCCCCACTTATCATTTTACCTAGATATGCAAATAGCTTGTTTGGGTATAGAGGTCTGTCTTGAACTATTAGCCAAAGTAGTGGAAGTAAATTTGCTCTGTTTCTCCACCCGAGTCCATAGCTGCCAGTGCTTTGGCAAATTCATAGGCTTTAGACTGAGGTGATAACAATATGGGGCTGTTATCAGGGCTTAGCGGTTTATCGCTGCGATAGTGGGGATTGGGTTCGCTGCGAAAATATTGACTGTTTTTTGAGAAACCTAAATACATTTCTTGTGGGATTTCACAGCAGGTATAGTGCAGTTTAAACCGAGTTTTATCACGATTTCGCAAGTAGTAGCTGATAGTGGCTTGATCATAGATAAATATATCACCCTGATTTGACAATAAATAATCTAATGCTCTCGATACATCTAGCTCTGGAGGCTTACGTACCTGCATATTGTTTGCTAAACCACCAAAATCATAACTGCCTGGAGCAATTAAGAGAGTTAGACCGCTTTGGGATAACTGCTCTTTAGAGCGAATATCTGCGGCTCCTGAACGACTAATGCCTATGGCACGTTCCGACAGACCATTAGGGATAAAAAGCGCATATTCTGCACGTTCTTCAGTAAAATTAAGGCCGGGGTAAAAGTCGATATTGCCAAGTTTTATATCCCGTAAAATACGTAATTTAGGCGCACGAACAATATTAAGCTTGCAACCTATTTTTTCTGCGGCAGCTTGGTAGATATCCTGATATAGCCCGTTATTACTGGGTTCTCCTTCAATAAAGGGAAGGCGTTCGCTGGTGCGATATCCCATAGTGAGTACGCAGGATTCGGCGCTGGAAAAGGAATAGCTTAATATCGGTTGTAGGGCAATAAATAAGCAAAAAGCGGTAAGTCCTATTTTGTATATGGATCCGGATTTCAAATTGATCTCCTTATCTAGCGATTACATCAGTAATCTATTTGCCAAAACATGATGGCTAAATTCAACGGTGACTGTTTATGCTTTGTTGGGCTAATGTGTTATTTTTGTTGGGTTAATCTATCATACTTTCAGGTGGGTAAAAGCCATTTTTTAGGGTAGATAGCACAAACTCTGTACATCTGATTAGATTGCGCTATAGTTTGCGCCGTTAGGCCATGGGCTTAACTTTCATTAAGCAGTGAGGCATAAAATGACTAAGCAAAAACCGCAAAATATAACCTTAGAACACGAAAGTGGTCGAGGCACCATTACCGATAATGCACTCAAAGCCTTAGTGACGAGTCCCTTGTTTAGGACCCGCACCGAGAAAGCGAAAAAGGGCAAAGGGTCATATGACCGTAAAGCAGCAAACCGAAAGGGGCATCAGCATAAGGGTGATGCCCCTTTCGACTTTTTAGGTCTGTGCTTTTGTTAATCTGCTTTTTTACGGCCTCAGTTCGCTGTTTTAGTTTGTTGTTTTAGTGCTCGTTAATCCAGTCTATTCATGCTCTTCCATCTGTCCTTACGCCAATCTTTACGCTTAAATCATCCTTCTTGTTGATACTCCTTGTTGGAGGTTAATTGTACTTTCGCCCTGAGCGAGTATGGTGAACGCTTAGAGGGTTTTAGCGAAGGAGATGCACATGGCACAGCAATATCGAGTTGAACACGACACTATGGGTGAGGTGAAAGTCCCCGCCGATTGTTATTGGGGCGCACAAACCGAGCGTTCGCGGCAGCACTTTCGTATTGGTGCTGAGGCATCTATACCTGTCGAAGTGATCCACGCTTTTGGCTATTTAAAGAAAGCCGCCGCCATTACCAATCAACAGCTTGGCGTCTTGCACCAAGATAAAGCTCAATTGATTGCCCAAGTGTGCGATGAGCTGATTGCAGGCGAACTCGATGCGCAATTTCCTTTAGTGATTTGGCAAACGGGTTCGGGCACGCAAACCAATATGAACGTCAATGAGGTGATTGCCTATCGCGGCCATGTGCTCTCGGGTGGGCAACTCACCGATGCGGTTAAATGCTTGCACCCCAATGATGATGTTAACCGCTCACAATCCTCCAACGATACTTTTCCCACCGCCATGCATATCGCTGCCTATCGCCAAGCAGTGGAACTCGTTTTACCTAACATGAAATGCCTGCAGCAGAGCTTACAGAAGAAGGCCGAGGAGTTTGCGCACCTAGTCAAAATCGGTCGCACGCATTTTATGGATGCAACACCGTTAACGTTAGGCCAAGAGTTTTCCGGTTACGCCGCGCAGTTAAGTCATGCCATCGAAGGCATTGAGCACAGTCTCAAGCGGGTGGCCGAGTTAGCTTTAGGTGCGACCGCCGTCGGCACTGGGCTGAATACCCATAAGGATTACGCTGTTAAGGTGGCGGACAATATCGCAAAACTCACGGGTTTGCCCTTTGTGACGGCGCCGAATAAGTTTGCTGCCCTTGCTGCCCACGATGAATTAGTCTCCCTGTCGGCGGCCTATAAAGTGGCAGCGGTTAGTTTAATGAAGATCGCAAATGATATTAGGATGTTAGGTTCTGGCCCGCGCTGCGGCATCGGTGAGTTATTACTGCCTGAAAATGAACCCGGCTCGTCGATCATGCCGGGAAAAGTGAATCCGACTCAGGTCGAGGCTATGACCATGGTGTGTGCGCAAATCATGGGTAATGATGTCGCCGTTGGGATTGGCGGCAGCAATGGTCAGTTTGAGCTCAATGTATTTAAGCCGATGATTATCGCCAATGTGCTGCAATCGGGGCGCTTATTGGGGGATGCTTGCCAGTCGTTTAATGACCATTGCGTAGTCGGCATAGTGGCGAATGAGCCACAAATCGCGCTGCATGTGGAAAATTCACTTATGTTAGTCACGGCGCTAAATCAACATATCGGTTATGAAAAGGCTGCTAAGATAGCCAAAAAAGCCCATAGCGAGCATAAGACACTGCGCCAAGCGGCATTAGAACTTAAGTTTGTCACGGCAGAAGAGTTCGAGCTGTGGGTCGATGCCAAAAAGATGCTAGGACCAGATGTCTAGTTGCATTAAATGGAAAGTTGCATTGATCAGAAGGAGGAAAGCAGGGCGGGCTTCGCCCTGCTAGGACGCTACAAAAGGCGCAGCTGCGAGAATCAGGCCCTAGAATCTAGAGCCTAGCTTAATGCTTAGTCTTGGGTGTCAGCGTCGACTACTTCAGCCCATAGATCATGCTCATCTGAATGGGTGATGCGGGCACGAACCAACATACCGGGCTCAAGTTCAGTTTCACCATTGATAAACACCATGCCGTCGATTTCAGGTGCATCGGCGAAGCTGCGGCCAATGGCGCCTTCTTCGTCTACATCGTCAATCAGAATATCTAAAGTACGGCCAACGAAACGGGCTAAACGCTCGGCGCTGATCTCGGCTTGGAGTTCCATAAATCTGTGGTATCTGTCTTCTTTAACCTCTTCGCTGATAAGCTCAGCGATGGTGTTGGCGACAGCGCCATCCACTTCAGAATACTTAAAGCAACCTACGCGGTCGAGACGAGCTTCTTTTAAGAAATCGAGCAGGATTTGGAAATCCTCTTCGGTTTCACCTGGGAAGCCGACGATAAAGGTCGAGCGGATCACTAGATCGGGACAAATTTCACGCCAGCGTTGGATCGCTTCTAACTGACGGTCAACACGGCCTGGACGCTTCATCATCTTCAGGATACGTGGGCTAGCATGCTGCATTGGAATATCCAAATACGGCAGGATTAAACCTTCGGCCATTAGCGGGATCAAATCGTCAACCCATGGGTAGGGATAGATGTAATGCAGACGCACCCAAGCGCCCATTTTACCCAGTTGGCGCGCTAGGCTAGTAATGTCTTGCTTGACTGGCATGCCGTCCCAAAAATCGGTACGACCGCCTTTGTCTTTGCCGTAGGCTGAGGTGTCTTGGCTCACAACTAGAATTTCTTGTACGCCTGATTCCACTAAACGCTTAGCTTCATCTAGGATGCTGCCCGCTGGGCGGCTGTCGAGATCGCCACGTAGCGAAGGAATGATGCAGAAAGTACAACGGTTGTCGCAACCTTCTGAAATCTTTAAATAAGCGTAATGTTTAGGCGTTAACTTAACCCCAGTTTGTGGGATTAACGAGGTAAAAGGGTTGTGCTCTGGCTTAGGCACATATTTGTGAACGTGCTTTAACACCGCTTCATAGCTGTGTGGGCCAGTGATTTCTAATACATCTGGATGCACTTCGCGGATTTGGTTTTCTTTGGCGCCAAGGCAGCCAGTGACGATCACTTTGCCGTTTTCTTCTAAGGCTTCACGTACAGCGTCCAGAGATTCTTCCACCGCAGCATCGATAAAGCCGCAGGTATTGACGATAACTAAGTCGGCATTGTCGTAGCTGTTAGTCACTTCGTAGCCGTCGATGCGTAACTGAGTCAGAATACGCTCTGAATCCACGAGGTTTTTTGGGCAGCCCAAAGACACGAAACCGATGCGATTCCCAGGGGTCACAGCATTAGTGCTTGCTGCTTCTAATGTTTTTGCTGGGGTATCAAGCGTGGTTGTTTGCTTGGGTTTAAACGTTTCAACTGTCATGGTTTCTCGCTGAGATATAAGCTGCCTTAAAAAAGTTGGCGGATTATACCTGAAGTGATTAAAAGGTACAGTAGCTTTGGCTGAAAAATGTACAACCAAGGCGTTGAATATGCCAGTTAACCCAAAGGCCTATTCTGGGTGTGGACATAGGAAGATAAGCCAAAGATCTGTGGCAAAACTCATCGGGATAAAAAGATCTAAACATTTTTCAGAAAAATTAACCCTTTTTAAATTTCAGCGCGTTTATCAGTGCAAGGTTCTAGCTTCTAGCAGGGTTACATATTGACACAGGTATTTGTCTCTTTAAGTGATAGCTTAGATAGTCAGTTTAGATAGTCGAGAATATTCAGTTTTATTTATCTTAAATTTTTGGAGTAAGTTATGAAAAATTCTCTTTTAGCGGTATTGGTGGCGGGTGGTCTTTTTTCTAGCGCGTTTATGGCGCCAGCAGTGCTCGCCGCTGAGGTCGATTTTCCGCATATTGAAACCATGGGTGTGAGCCAAATCCAAGTCGAACCCGATATGGCGGATTTAAATGTGGAAGTGGCCGTGACAGAAAAAACCGCTAAAGCCGCTAAAGATAATTCCGATGCGGCAGTGGCTAAGTTTATTGCTCGCTTAACGGCTGCTGGTGTAGCAAAGGATCAAATCCAAAGCGCCAATTTAAATCTGCAGCCGCAATATGTGTATGTGCAGGATAAAGCGCCAGAATTGACGGGTTATACCGCCAGTCGCCAAATTACTGTGACGGTGACAGACTTAAGCCGCTTAAATGCTATCTTAGATTCAGCCTTAGAAGAGGGGATGAATCGGGTGAATAACATTGCCCTTAAGTCGAGCAAAGAAGCAGAATATGTTGCAAAAGCACGTCAAGAGGCGATAGCGGATGCTAAGCAAAAAGCCGAATCTTTGGCTAAAGGTTTTGGTGAAAACCTCGGTAAAATTTGGCAGATCCGTTATTACGATCAACGCCCTGTGCAACCTGTTATGTTACGCATGAGCGCCAAAGCCGATGCCATGGGCGCCGCCGAGAGCTATCAATACGGCCAAGTAAGCATCGAAGATAGAGTCGAAGTGATTTATAAACTGAAGTAAATCAGCCAGAGGCATATGGTGATGGATGAAGCTCCTATTGGGATTCATCCATTTTTTATGCCGTTTACAATCGTTTTATATTTTTGGAAATAGCATTCTTCACTCTATATGTGATGGATTTTATTAGGATGATGAACAGTAAAAACTGGCAAATTTAAGCATTTATCCTCACACTAGTAAGGTTAATGTTTAGGAGGCCGTTTATGGATTTTCCCGCTCGAATAAAGCAACAAACTTGCATGGATTGCTTAAGTGGTAAGTCATTAGGCTTTGAAATCCGAATGGCATTTCAACCTATTATCCATTGGCCTAGTCGTGAAATTAGCGGTTATGAAGCCCTTGTTCGAGGCCCAAATGGAGAAGGTGCTGCGTGGGTGTTTGAGCGGATTAATGAAGATAATAAATACTATTTTGATCAGGCTTGCCGTGTTAAAGCGATAGAAACTGCTTCAAAGCTGGGACTCGATAAAATGCTCAGCATCAACTTTTTACCTAATGCCGTATATAACCCTGAGACCTGTATCCGCGCGACGATTGAAGCTGCAGATCTTTATGGTTTTGATATTCATAAAATCATGTTTGAAATGACTGAGGGCGAGCAAATTGTCGATCGGGCAAAATTAATGCGTATTTTCGAGAGTTATGCCAAGCGTGGCTTTATCACGGCAATCGATGATTTTGGCAGTGGCTTTGCCGATTTAAGCTGGCTCGAAGCTCTTCGTCCCCAAGTATTAAAACTCGATATGACCTTGATCCGAGATATCGATCTAGACAAAGAAAAGCAGTTAGCCGTGGATGAAATACTGCGTATTTGTTTAGAGCTTAATACAAGAGTTTTGGCTGAAGGCATTGAGACTGAAGCCGAACTTAATTATCTCGCTGGAATAGGGATTGAGTATTTTCAGGGTTATTATTTTGCCAAACCACAACTCGAATATTTGAGTTCCTTTGAAGAGCTGAGCTTTCACGCCCCAAAGTAAATGGTTCGGTGGATTGATATCGTTGCACGATTAGAGTGATAACACGTGCAGAGACTCGATGGATAATTCTTTGTTTCTGATATCGGCTAACTGATATATCATGCGCCACCTAAAATTGCCCTTGTTACCTATTCGCTACTATGTCTTCCAACGCGCTCTATACCGATTTATCCGGTTATTACGATTTAATGTGTTCCGATATCAACTACCAGCAACAGAGCGCGAGTATCCATCGTCTGCATCAGTTCCTCGGCAATAATGGTAAGCAACATCTTGATTTAGCCTGTGGTACTGGTCCACATGTGCGGCATTTTATCGACCTTGGTTATCAGTGCAGTGGCCTTGATATTAATCAGCCTATGCTAGACATGGCCATGCGTCGTTGCCCTGAAGCTCAGTTTAACCTCCAAGATATGACGGCTTTTTACTTAGAAGAGCGCGTCGATTTGATTACCTGTTTTTTATATTCCATTCATTACAGTGCTTGTATCGAACGCCTTAAGAGCTGTATCGCCAGTGTGCATAGCGCACTTAATGATGGTGGGCTGTTTTGTTTTAATACGGTTGATAAGCACAGAATCGATAACACAAGCTCGATTAAGCATTTTGCCGAGTTTGAGGGCAACCACTTCGCCTTTGAATCAGGTTGGCATTACAGCGGACAAGGTGAGAAGCAGTCGCTAACGCTCAGTATTGAGAAGAGTAATCAACCTTTCAGTCGGTTCACTGATGTAGAGTTTAATGCCGAGGAGAGCCCGCGCCAAACAGAATTATGGCAGGATCAACATGCCATGGTTGCCACCAGTTTTGCTGAGCTACAGGAACTGTTAGCCCCCTATTTTGAAGTGCATATTTTTGAACATGACTATGAAAAAATTATTCCATGGGATTTAAATTCGGGTAATGCCTTATTTGTCTGTGTGAAGATTTGACCTTGGGCTGCTTGATATGAGCAGCCCACTTTGATGACATGTATTACAGCTTCCAGCTTAAGGTTGCGCTGTAGTTGGCTGGTGCGCCGTAAAACCCTTGCGCCCAGTACAAACTGTTAATGTATTTCTCATCGGTCACGTTATTGGCATTGAAGGTGAGGCTGATGTTTTCGCTAAAGGCATAGCGCGCCATCAGGTCGACGATGGCATAAGCGTCTTGACGGGTGATAATGGTGTCGCCCGCATTAGCAAAACCTGCACCGACCGTGCCTTGCTCGCGAGAAATATCATCCTGCCAGCGCATATTGACCCCCAAGCTTAAGCCCTCTAGTTGGGCAACATCGTAGGTTGCCGCTAATTTGAATAGCTTGCTTGGGGTGTAGTTGGCCACTAACTCATCGCCTTTAATATTGAAGTCAGTAAATCCAACACTCACTTGCAAACCATCATAGATTTCGCCTGCAATATCTATTTCATAGCCATCACTGCTGATACCGTCAGCCGCAATATATTTTTGCTGGTTAGGCGGTAAGTTAATGGTGGCAGGATCTAACTTCGCGAGGTTGACCTGATCGATTTGGAAATAAGCTAAGCTGGCAATCAACTTACCCTCAAATAGCTCGCTTTTGAGGCCGATTTCTTTGCTTTCACCCGTCACTGGATCGAGTGGTTGCTCATTGATATCGACTTCGGTTTGCGCCAAGAAGGTTTCGGTATAGCTGGCATAGGCGACCAATTCTGGCATAAAGCGGTAAACGGCGCCGATGTAGGGAATAAACTCCTCGGCTTCGGCGTCACGAGACTTACCATAGGATTCACCTTTGGTATCCCAACGGTTAAAACGGCCCCCAGCGATAAGGTGCATATCCTCAAACAGATTAAAGCGTCCGGTAAAGTAGGCGGCTTTTTGAGTCGATTCGGTATCGCTCCCCGATGGTCTGTCAGCAAAGGTGGGGTACGGGGTATTACCATCCCAAGTGTTGAGATCGGGCATTTTCGGGAAACCATTGCCCGTGGTGTCATCGTAGAGGGAGTGTTCTTGTTTATCGGCGGTGGAATAGTTAGCACCAAAGACTAACTGATGATCACGGCCAAACAGACTAAAATCACCTTTTACATAAATATCAGCAAGATCGGTGGTTTCTTTCGCATCATAGGCGCTGCCGTAACCCGTTAACCCTAAGCCAGTGGTTTTATCAGGTGTACCGAAAACATAAAAGAGTTCAGTGTCTTCATCGGCGGATTTATGGGAATAAGTCGCCCGTAAGTGCCAATCATCATTAAAGTAATGACTCAGTTCAACTACGGTATTGTTTTTCTCTACCACCCAAGCCGACCAATTGGCCGATGTGCTGGTGGAGCGGTCGTAGTTTGTGGCGCTGCCATCGGTAAAATACAGTGGCAATGCGCCCCACAGGCCGCCGTTGGCGTCGTTATTGATATAACTGTGGCTGATGGAAAAGCTGGTGCTATCGGATAAATTGGCCTCAATAAAGGCATAGAGCACGGTTTTGTCTTGCTCATAACGGTCAAGGTACGAGTCTTGAGTTTGTTTTACCGCCACGGCGCGGGCGGCAATATTCTCACTCAGCTTGGTGGAACCGTCGAGTTCGAGTCGGGTGTTATTAAAGCTGCCATAACTGCCATTGATATTCAGTTGAGTGTCGGCCGTTGGGCGTTTACGGATAAAGTTAATGGTCGCCGAAGGATTACCCACGCCCGTCATCAAACCGTTAGCACCACGGATCACTTCGATACGATCATAAATCGCGGTATCTTCATCGGCATGATTACTACCCGAGCTTAAGGGTAAACCAATGCCATCCACTTGGAAGTTGGTAATATCGAAACCGCGGGCGGTGTAATAGGTACGGTCGGTTTCAATGCGCTCAACATTCACACCCGTTGCCGAGTCGAGGGCGGTATTAATGTTAGTGAGTTGGAAATCACTCATCTGGGCATTGGTGATCACCGATACCGATTGGGGAATATCGCTTATTGCTAAATCAAGGCGAGAGGCTCCGCTGGCAGTGCTGGCATTGTAGCCAGCGATATAACTGCCTTTCACTTCAATTTTTTCAATATTATCAGTGGTTTTATTGTTGGTGGCACTGTCATCCGCATGGCTTAGGCCTGCGGTGCCTAGCGCCAGCAACATAGCTGAATAGAGTAGGGATAAGCGTGGTGAGTTCATCAATAGGCCCAATGGTGTGAAGAATCAAATGCAAAAGTGGGCACAATATAGCGCAATAGCACTTTAGTGTTAATGATAGTTATTGTTATTTACATTTGTTAACTGTTGCGCAAAGCAGCACATTTACTCCGCATTTTGCCTATGGTGTACTGGAGCATCAAAACTATCAGGTCGCCCATGTGATGTATATCCGCCAGCATTTATAGCAAATTCAGGCTATTTGATCCCATTATCCCGATAAGACATCGCTGTATTTTACATTGGCGCGGCACTATATAAGATAAGCTAATATTTTATGGAATGGCTTATGAAATAGTTACAAATGCATCGGAAATAAATACATTAAAATAGAATGAGTGTGAATTTGGTCATCATTACATAAGCATCTTGAACACTTTTAAAAAGCTGTATTATTTAGAATTAATCATATTAAATATGGCATAGCATTGATAATCAAGGTAAGTTTTTATTTATTTAAGTTGTCCAAGGCTATTTATTAAAAGCTGGCATCAAATTTGTAATGTACTTTAGTGTATTTAAATTAATTAACTAGGAGTACTTTATGAAAAATAACATTATTACTTTGGCGGCCATTATTTCCTTAGTGTCTTTTAGTACATATTCTCATGCCAATAGTTCTAACAACATCGATGTTGCACAAAATGGCATCTATGTAGGCGCTAACTATGGGTATTTAAAGGTCGATGGAGCCGACGATTTTGATGATAACAGCGATGTTTTTCAAGGTCTTGTTGGTTATCGTTTCAACCAGTACTTAGCCCTTGAAGGTGGATACATTAACTTTGGCAAGTATGGCAACAACTTAGCTAAGGCCGAAACGGATGGTTATACTGCAGGCCTTAAAGTCATGTTTCCAATTGTAGACAGAGTCGAGTTATACGCTAAAGCTGGGCAGCTATGGTATTCCACCGATTATAAAGTCGTAGGCTTTTCTGGAAATAAAGATGATGAAGGTGTATTTGCGGGTGCAGGTGTCGCATTTAAAGTCACAGACCGATTTTTAATTAATGCTGAGTACACTTGGTATGATGCAGAGATTAATGCGGATAATGTAGCTAATGGTGCAAATACAGAAACGGACTTTAAACAAGCAAGTTTAGGTGTTGAATATCGATTCTAAATATTTTTAATACTTAAAATTAAAGTACTAATCATCGAGGTGTAACACGCTAAGTGTTATACCTTTTTTACTTTAATATTATCTTGATGGTAGATGTTATTGGATTTAATAAGAAATGTTGAGAGCTATTTACAAACAACAATATAATGCACTTTCCATTTTTGCCTACAATCTGTTATGGCGAAAATTGCTTGAACGAGTACCATTAAAAATGATGGGACGATATAGGGGACAAAAATCAAACTAATTCATTAAAAAAGGCGTTTTTAAACATGCAAACCCCACCGATTTTAGGCATGGGAGGATTGCCTATCGTCACTAGGACGATGACAATCAGTACATTTATATCGAAAGCCTTGTTCTAAAAGAACAGAAATCTGGTATCGTCTTACTATGGTCAAATACAGATAATTCATGGTGATAGTCTCTTATATCTATGGTTAACATAAGTATGCTTTTGAGTAAACTATGGTTGAAAATAGAACTGATAGATTGAGATTTGCACTCTTGGGCGTTAATCTTGCTTCTATTCTCCGATTAGAGTATCGCACTTCGGAGTTGAATTTTAGTTATCTTAATTATGGTATAGCAAAATGAGTAAAAAAATATTTACAGGGAAAGTAACAGGTCATTATAAAAATGGTCAACTAAGGATTGAGGAAAATTATGAAGATGGAAAGTTAGATGGTATTCGTAATAGTTATTATGAAAACGGCCTGCTAGAAAAAGAAGAAAATTATAAAGATGGAGTGTTAGATGGTATTTGTAATAGTTATTATAAAGACGGTCAGTTAGAAAAAGAGGGAACTTATAGAAAAGGCAATAGAGAAGGCATTTATAAGCATTATTGGTCTAATGGAAAACTAACGGAGGAAAAGTTTTATGTAAATGGGAAAGAAGAGGGTATTTGTAAAAGCTATTATAGAAACGGTCAGTTAGAGTCGGAATTGACTTATGAAAATGGGACTTTAGAAGGTGTTTGGAAATATTATAATGAAAACGGTCAAGTAACAGTACAAATTTTTAAAAATGGGAAAGAAGACGGTTTTTATCGAACTTATCATTGTAATGGTGAACTAGAGAATGAAGCGTTGTATATAAATGGAAAATTAGAAGGTGTTTGGAGGTGTTATAATGAAAATGGTAGATTAACAGTGGAAAAAACCTATGTTAATGGTGTTAGAAATGGTCTGTTTAAATATTATAATGAATACGGTAAATTAGAGGCGGAAGGCGTTTATAAAAATGATCAATTAGATGGTCTTTATAAAGCCTATGATGAGGAAGGAATATTGCAAGCTGAGGAATATTATAAAAATGGAGAGCGAGAGGGGCTTTTTAAGAGTTATTATAAAAATGGTATAATAGAAGTAGAAGGAACTTATGAAAATGGTAAGAAAGAAGGTATTTGGAAAAGCTATAATGAAGATGGTCATTTAACTCAAGAAACGACTTATAATAATGATTAGTTAGATGGAATCTTTAAAAAAATTGCAGCAATTGACAATTAGTGTTGGGAGAAATAGATCTTGTCCTCCATTTGTAGCGGGCTTAGAAAGCCATATCGACCTATTTAGCTAAGCAATGTCCATTCGAATAGTGCTTTCTAGTGCTTTTAGCGCGGAAGTCGCCTATGGCGGCTTGCCGTTACTCTACCCCATATCAAAAATGCATTATATTATTGTTTTACAATGGGTGGTAGGATTTATTGGCTCTCTGAATGATACATAATTTGATAATACGAAGAACTGCAACCATTGTTAATCTTAATTTTTTTTGAAACGATATTATCACCTTTTATTATCATTGAGTCATATTTTTGACACATTGGTCTCTTTGGCAATATTTCTTGCTAGTTATTTGTTGGTAGTTTAATAATTTACTACAAATATAGAAATATTATGGAGAGAATTGATGTTTAGGTTGCTGAAAGATACTCTTTGCAAACGTTGTGTTTTTTTTGGATTAAATTGTGAAAAAAAGGTTGTGAGCACTATTATATTTTTCAGCATATTATTGATAGATATGGAAAGTTATATGCGGTAGAAATGTTATCAAGGCCCCATTATAACCCGAGTAACAATATTGAAGAGTATTTTGATACCATGAGTGTTGATAAGGGTAAAAGGTTAATAAAACATCAACTTCTTAATCTGACTAAAAACTGGGGAATACTTAATCTTAGTGGCTATAAATACTTTTTAAATATAGACCGTTATTTACTTGTTGACCCTAAAGTAGTTGATATACTAACTATTGCAAATAAAGAACTAAAGATGAAGGGAGTAAAGCTTGTTTACGAAGTTACAGAAAGGCAGTATGAAACAGATGTAAATATAAAAAATGTATTCTACAAAATGTTGGTTGACGATATTGATTTTGCGGCAGATGATTATTCTTTTGAAAAGAAAACACACATTTTTGTAGATGACTATCAATATATAAAAATCGATATGGATATTGTTTATAAAAGTATAAAGAATGATATCAATGGATTTACTGATCACTTATATAGATTAAAGTATAATAATGCCAAGCTTATCGCAGAAAAGGTCCAATCAAAGCAGGATTTTTTGACTGTTTATTATTTGCCATTTGACTATTTTCAGGGTTTTTATTTTGATACACATAACGAGTTAAATAATTGTATATAGGTCTTTTAAATTTAATGTTTGGAGTTGTGATTTTATGAAGGAAGAGAAACTTGTCGTATTCTGGATTAATTACTTTCTACTATTTTTTTGAGCTTTCCCATTAAAGCATATGAACATGATTCTTATGAAACCTAAACAAGCTAATCAGAACAGCGGGCAACAAAACAAATCAGGCAAAACAAATCAAAAACAAATCAGGAAAAACAAATCAGAAACAAATCAGGCCACCCAATATAAAACAAGAACATAATGTACTTTCAGTTAGCACCCAAGTGACTAAAAGTCACTTAGCGGCTAAAAAGCTTGCGAGGTATTGCTCCAGAGGATGAGGACTAACTCTATTAGCCTATTTTGCTGAAAAACTTAGATTTTTAGTAAAAAATACCTAAGCCATTCTCTTGTTGGCTGTTGTGAAAGGCACGGTTAATGATGCAGGATTGAAATCAGCCAGCGTTGAGGTGCTGACAGCATTTGGCAAAGTGCCGTCGTCGCTTTTCTAAGTGTTCGCAGTAATCAGTCAGTTCTTGCAAGGTTCCCACAGGGCCATGAAATAGCTTACCAAACTCGGTGGTAAGCTTAAGCCAATTGTCATGGTGGATATTTAATCTTGTCAGGAACTTGGCGCTATTTTCAGTGATTGCACCTAGTTTATCATTTCGAATAATTCGACCGGTATCATCCACCAATTGAAGGTAATCTATTAATGAAAACGTAATGCCAATGGGTTGGTTATCGCGTTCATTGCCGATAAAAGGCAATAGATTTTTGGGCTGCTCATCTTTCAATGCCGCCTGAATTCGGAGCTGAATACTGGTATGAGCTGATTGCTCAAGTGTATCGGCCATTTGGGCTCTGATGGGATTCAAATCAACATAAGTCATACAGGCTAAAACGGCAGCTTCATCAAGTAGAGCTTGCGATTTAAATCGACCTTCCCAAAAACGCCCAGTACAGTTATCTTCTTGATTTGCTTGTCTTGCTATCGGCTCGTTTAAGCAACGCATGAACCAACTGATATCACATAAACGGCTGCGATAAATGGCGATTGAATGCCTTAATCTGTTGACCTCGTCCGCTTCAACCAACCCACCTTTGGCGAATTTTTGCGTTAATTCATCGCCTTTAAATAGCTTATGCCATTGCTCAAGCACCTCCCTGTCGCTCCAGCGGTTTGCTGTCTCTACATCAATGCGTAAAACCACATGTAGATGATTGGACATCACCGCAAAGGCCACCACATCTATTGCAAAAACGGCTTCGAGTTCAAACAATAGCGACTCTACCCAAGCGCGGCGATGGTCATAGTTTTTACCTGAGTAACTATCATCGCCACACAAAAAAGCACGTCGAACGACACGACTGCAACAGTGATAAAAAGGGGTGTCTTCAAGACTAATCTGAGTTCTGCGAGGGCGCGGCATACAAACCTCCTTGTTTAATGCTTAACCAAAGCATAGTCGGAGGTTAACTACCTCGCCATTAACGATGGATGTCCATTTAGTCAATTTAAAGAATGATATCAATGGATTTACTGATCACTTATATGGATTAAAGTATAATAATGCCAAGCTTATCGCAGAAAAGGTCCAATCAAAGCAGGATTTTTTGACTGTTTATTATTTGCCATTCGACTATTTTCAGGGTTTTTATTTTGATACACATAACGAGTTAAATAAAGATATATAGATTTTTAATTAATTTTTAGATAGGAGTTGTGTTTTTATGAAAGGAGAGGAGCTTGCCGTGATCTGGATGTTAATTGCTTTTCAACTGTTTTTGAGATTTCCCATTAAAACATATAAACATGATTCTTATTAAACCTTAGTTTACAATGAAGTTGTTAATGACAGATATGAGTTGAAATATGTGGGGTTAATAGTAGAATAATTATTGACGGAATTGAAATTATAATATAAAAGATGAGCATGTTTTAAATAGTATTATAGGAGTGAAGCACTTTAGTGGTTTTTTTAGGTTTAAATACAGGTATATAATTATATTTTCTTTCAAAAATTAAGATCTAGAAATTTACTGCATTAAAAATAGATACTTTAATACTAAACTATTAATTTACAGAATAACATTTTAAAATGTAGCCAGCTTACTCTCAGTAAAGAACTCGCCTTTTTAGAAGGCGGCTTTGACTTTTCCCGAGGCTGTTCATAATTCTGTGTCAGATTAATTTCACAGATCGATATGGTTTTCTAAGCGCCCCTCAAAATGGATTGAGAGCTGTGATAGCGTCAAATTCCAATTTTGGATGGGGTGAGTCCAGCGCTCTGAGGCCTTCAATATACCCGCGTAAAGCAGCTTGAGTAAACTATTCTCGTTAGCAAAACCGCCCTTTGTTTTGGTTAACTTTCTGAATTGCCTATGTACCGCTTCAACCGCATTGGTGGTGTAGATGGCAGTGCGGACATAGTCAGGGTATTTGAAATACACCGATAACAGTGCCCACTTGTTACGCCATGACTTAATCACCACAGGGTATTTATCGCCCCATTTCGTCTCCAGTTCATCCAGTGCCATCTCAGCCGCATTCAAGGTGGCAGCCTTATAAACGCACTTTAAATCCGCCATGAAGGCCTTTTGATGCTTTGAAGCAACATACTTCATCGAGTTGCGAATTTGGTGGATGACACACAGTTGCACTTCCGTCTGCGGGTAAATGGTCTCAATGGCTTCAGGAAAGCCTTTGAGGCCATCAACGCAGGCGATGAGGATGTCTTTCACCCCACGGTTATCCAAGTCGGTTAGCACGCTTAACCAATGGTGAGCGCCTTCATTATCAGACAGATATAAGCCTAATAGCTCTTTTTTACCTTCGACATTAAGCGCTAAAATGGTGTAAACCGCTTTGCTGATAAAGCGGCCGTTCTCTTTGATTTTATAGTGAATCGCATCGAGCCATATGACGGGGTAAAGCGGCTCTAGTTCGCGCTCACGCCATGCCTGAAGTTCAGGTAATAACTTGTCAGTGATGGCATTCACCGTGCCGTTGGACATCGACATGCCGTACATGTCCTCGATATGCGCGCGAATATCTTGGTAGCTGGAGCCTAATGAAAATAAGCCAATGATTTTACGCTCCATTTCATCGGTAAGCTGGGTTTGGTGCTTTTTGACTAATTGAGGGTCGAAGGTGCCCGCTCTGTCTCTGGGCGTGTTCAACTCAAAGTTGCCAATGGGGCTTTTAACCGTTTTGGTGGTTTTACCGTTTTTACGATTGGCGCCTTCAGTGCTCGCCAAATGGCCATCCAACTCTGCGGCTAAGGCCGCTTCAGTGAGTTGCTTAATCAAAGGGGTTAAGATGCCATCCTTGCCTGTGAGGTCTTTACCTTCACGTAGTGCTTGAATGGCAGCATTGATATCAAAAGTAGGTGTGGTCATAAATCATCTCTTTTTGGTATAGCTTAAAGAAATGACACAGAAATTTGAACACTACCCTTTTCCCTGGAAGGAGCTATTCCAAGAGCCTACATCGTCTGCCACGATAATTTAGCCTCGTGTTCCAGATCTTATTTACCTTGATGGCGCACATATCGTCTAATGATTTCTTCATTAACCCCTGCTATATCGACAAAATAACCTCTGTCCCAAAACTATTACCCCATGGCTTTTTAAGACAAAGATAGGGCAGGCTGCACTCTTTTGAGATTAACAGCTAACAATTTAACGAGCCACCCATTGTTAAATTTGCAAAGTGTATGCTTGTAAAAAGGCATGCAGATTACTGGGGAGTTGGTTGAATTAAGCATTGGCATGTAAGTGACCGTTGACGGCATGGATGCCGTCGTCGAGCCCTCATGGATGAGTTTATGGCGTGTCACTGGAATGACAGTGCTTAATCATCAGCGATGTATTGGTTTAGTTTATGAATAACTTAAAGAAAAAGGCGCCTAAGCCTATCTCTTGATCACATCTCGTGTTCAAGAGATAGAGCCAATTCGTAGCCTTCAAGGATGGTTTGCAGTTTGAACCATCCTTCCCATAACCGCTCCCAACCTACTACACCCGTTCCTTTACTATCGTGCCAACCCGCTAATTTTCCTAAACTTAGGTAAGCCCAATGCACACTGGGTGCTTGCTTGGGTGGTTTGCATTGTTCAACTTTCAGCCACAGTAATTTCCACGCTTTGCAACCCAACAATGTCTCACAACTTTGTTGCTTTGCCTGTTCTTCTTGTAACCCAAGATGGCGCAACTGCTGAACTCGCACCGCTATAAACGCTAGGATCGTAATCATACGCTCCAAATTACCTTTGCTTTGTAAGCGCAAATCTTCAACCTGAGTCCCACCGCTTTTCCAGGATTTATGAAAGTCCTCTATCAGCCAGCGCTTTTCATACCAGCACAAGATCGTCAGTGCTTGTTCCGTCGTGGTGACGGGCTCCGACGTCAGCAGGTGCCAGCACAATCCATCGTCATTGCCTTTTTCAATACAACTGACATAAAACAACGGCGTACTTTCGCCAACTTTATTGCTGGGCATTTTCAGGGTTACCGGTGCAAAACGGACTTCACAGGTCGCGACTCTGGCTTTGCGGCCACCTTTTTGTACCACCTCTACCATTCGCTCCCCAGCACTTTGCAACGAATGGCCGTACAGATGTAACTTACCTTCGGCTTCTTCTATATGCCGACTTATCATCGAACGCACCACAAACCGTTGCTGATGTTCGAGTTTATATTGCAGGTACTCAATTAAATCCGCTTCGCGGTCACAGACGCTGACCGCATGTGCCATGTGTTGACCCAAACGGTTAGCGACATTTTGTGAGGCCTGCTGCCATTTAAAACTCTCTTTTTCCCAGTAAGGTCTTTTGGTTGCGTTTTTGTGCTTTCCCATCGTAGCTATGTCGCGGGTCCGCAAATGTTGTTCAATTAAACCAATCAGTTGGTTATGTGATGGTGCGTACAGCAATACTGAATGTGCTTGAAATCCGCGGCTCGATAGATGAGATGTAATATGTCCCAGTTCATCACGGACCCCTTTGTGAGAAAAATTTAGCGAGCTGGTGTCTTCCAGTGCCAGTAAGGTGTCAAATGCTAAGGCTTCTTGCTTCGTTGCCATAAAGCCTGCTTCGGCGATGGCATCGGCCGAAATGGCCTCATTGCGGATAAAACGGTAAGCGGCTTCAATATCAGCGGTAGTTTGACTGGCTTGCGGCACAGATTTTCCCATATGAGCAGCCAGCGTTGCCGATAATGCTATCAAGCGTTTGACGCGCCGAGCATCACCTAAACTGGCATGTTGGAAGAGATGTTGGGCCCATTGTGCTGGGTTGGAAATAAAATTCATAGCGTGCGCCTAAAGTTGTTTTGTAGATCAGATCAACAACATCAGCGCGAGTTCAAAAAAATCCCCGAATTTATCGGGGGATTTGTGTATAAGAGACAGGCCTAAGCGCCTTTTTTACTATTCAGCTATGGGTAAACCACCCAAAACCTCAGATTTGCTTACAACTCTCTACTAGAGAATCAGATCATACTCTTCCCGTAGGATCTTAATAATATCTGCCTTTGGATTCGCTGGAAGCGGAATCGCCGCGCCAGTCACTTTCTCGGCAACGCCGGTGTAAGTGCGTGACACTTGCATCATGGCCTCAAGTGGGAGGTCATTGTCGCGGGCGAGGGCTTCACGCTCTGGCATTCTGTCTTTGTTGAGCAGCACATCAGGATCAGGGAAATGATTTAGCAGGAACTGGCGGAAACCCTCTTTGGAGTTTTCCAAAATCTTACCATCGCGGTAGGCGGCGCCGTCCCAAATACGTGATGAGTCTGGGGTGCCGACTTCATCCATATAAATCAGCTTTGAGTTGCCATCTTTGTCGGTCACATAGCCAAACTCGAACTTGGTATCGACAAACACTTGGTCAATGTCGGCCAGTGCTTTTGAAATAACCTTAAAGCCATCTTTTAATAGTTTTTCGTACAGGTCGATATCTTCTAATTTTTCAAAACCAAAGGCTTGGTAATTAGCTTCGATATCGCTGCGGCTGATGTTAACGTCATCTTGGGCTGGCACGCCTGGGATGCCGGTTAAAATGCCCTTAGTTGAAGGGGTGATCAGTAAGTCAGGCAGCTTTTGATCTTTCTCTAAGCCTTCTGGCAGTGTGATGCCACAGAATACACGCTCGCCCTTAGAGTAGGCGCGCCACATGGAGCCTGTGATGTACTGGCGGCAAATGGCTTCGACTTTAATGGGACGGGCTTTTTGGACTATCCATACGAAGGGATGCGGGATATCCAAAATATGGCTGTCGGCTAGGCCGTTTTCGGCGAACAGCTTAAACCAATGATTAGAAATGGCATTTAATGCAGCGCCTTTACCTGGGATGCCTTTTAAACCACCTTCACCGTGGAAGATACAGTCGAAGGCGGAGATACGGTCGCTTATCACCATGATGGCGAGCGGGGTATCTTCGGGGACGTTATAACCCTTGGTTTTGATTAAACGGCGGCTGTCGGCGTCGGTTAGCCAGTAAACGCTACGTACCTTGCCGCTGTGGACTGGGCTGTCGGTACGGATGGGTAAATCGTTGTTCACGGCTAATACGGAATCAGCAAGACTCATGACGAGTATTCCTTTGGATTAAGAGTGTAGGGATAAGGTTTTTATAGGTGTCGGTTTGCACTAGGGCCATGCTTCGAGCGAGCGCCTTGTTTAGTACAATCTTTTTATTATTTACCAAAGGCTTACCATTTAATTGGAGAAGTCCATTGGTGGGATTTGATGTTAAATCTTGAACAGCAAAAATGTTGTTTTCGGGCGGTGTTTGAATTGTGTTTGTTGGAGATAAGGCAAGGGATGGAACGAACGCAGGGCAAGGTTGGCACCACAGTGAAAGTGGTCTGCTAAAGCGGGCTGGGCCCGTGTCATTTTGCTCGAAAATGCTAACCATTAATCCGAGAGAACCTTGTTCTAGACTGCCGCGAAAAAGTGCCGACATTCTACCGTTTTTGACAAAATTTACCATGGCTATTTGTGCGACGCAGTGGACAAAATCCTAAGGTTTATTGATGATGGCGCAATTGGCCGTTGAACAATGTCTGTGGAATTATAGCATTGGAATCATTTTATAAAGGGGTAGGTGATGGCATGTAAGATTGGCCAAAGGGCGGCACCACAGGGTAGCCATTTTTTATCTGAGCAGTTTAGTGGCTTATCCGAGAATGCGCAGGAGTGGCAGGAGGTTGAATTTGAGGATTGCGAGTTTTTGGATTGCCATTTTAGCGAGAGTACCTTCCGTAAATGTAAGTTTATCGAGTGCCGCTTTGTGCGCTGTAACTTGAGTTTAGTCAAAGTGCCCCAATGCCAGTTCAATGCCGTTGTATTTGAAGAATGTAAGCTCGTCGGTATAGATTGGACCCGCGCTGCATGGCCACGTTTATCCTTTGCTGCGCCATTTTCCTTTAAACAATGCATCCTCAACGATAGTTCTTTTCTTGGTTTATCCCTCGACGAAATAGTGATTGAGGAGTGTAAAGCCCACGATGTGGATTTTCGAGAAGGCAGCTTCAATCGAGCCAATTTCACCTACACGGATTTTAGCCATAGCCTGTTTGGCCGCACCCAATTAGCTGATGCGGATTTCTCTGAAGCGACAAATTACGATATTGATATTTTTAATAATAAAATCAAAGGGGCTAAATTTAGTTGTGATGAGGCGATTCGTTTGCTCAATTGTCTCGATATCGAACTTGTCGATTAAAATGCGCTTTAATCAGTATTAACTAATTATTTTTAAAGTATTTTCATAAATTTTTATGTTTATCGAAGATGATTTTTTTATAAAAAAGCATCATCTTTTTCCTCTAAAAGTCCTCAGCAAGTCTATTGATCTTATTCACGATTTTTTAGATTGATTTTAGCTTTTCGTTGCCTTAGATCACACCGCTCTCCCCTATGTGGTTTACCACAATATCCGCTTACCTCTTTAGGGTTAACAATTGCCTTGGATTAGAAGAAGTGCATTAAACGAACTTTAATGCGCTGATAACGATAAAAGCAAAACAAAATCAGTGAGCACACTTTAACTCGATATGGCCAAAAGGCATTAAACGGGTTGGATGAGCGTGATGGAGGTAACCATGATAGAGCTTAATAGGCGAACCTTTTTAAAGGGTGCTGGGGCGAGCGGTGCAACCTGTGCCTTAGCCAGTCTGCTGCCGGGCAGCTTAGCGGCATTAGAGAATAAACAGCTAAAGGGCATGGGCAAGGATATTGCCAGTATTTGTGAAATGTGCTCAACCCGTTGCCCTATTTCTGCGCGGGTGATTGAGGGCAAAAATGTCTTCATTAGCGGCAATAAAGCGGCTAAATCCTTTGGTGGTAAAGTCTGTGCCCGTGGTGGTGCAGGTCACAGCTTGCTGTACGATCCACAACGTATTGTTAAACCACTTAAACGTGTGGGTGAGCGTGGCGAAGGCAAATGGGCTGAGATCAGTTGGGACGAAGCCTATAAACTGATTGCGGATAATCTGAATAAAATTAAAAAGGAACATGGTCCTGAAGCCGTAGCATTCTCGTCAAAATCTGGATCACTCGAACAGCATTTGTTCCATTTAGCCACGGCTTATGGCAGTCCTAACACCTTTACTCACGCTTCAACTTGCCCCGGTGGTTATGAAATTGCCGCCAAAGCCATCTTTGGGACTAAGTTAAAACGTGATTTAGGCAATTCAAAATACATTATCAACTTCGGCCATAACCTGTACGAAGGCATTAACATGTCCGAAACCCGCGGCATGATGGCGGCGCAAATGGATAAAGGCGCCAAGTTGGTGGTGTTCGAGCCAAGATTCTCGATTGTGGCCGACAAGGCCGATGAATGGTATGCCATTCGCCCCGGCACCGATGTCGCAGTCGCCTTAGCGTTATGCCATGTATTAATTGAAGATAATCTATACGATAAAGCTTTTGTTGAGCGTTATGTTGAAGGTTTTGAAGCCTTTGCCGACGAAGTGAAAGCCTATACCCCTGAATGGGCAGAAACGGTTTCCGATGTGCCCGCCAAAGACATTCGCCGTATCGCCCATGAATATGCCGCTAAAGCCCCCCATGCTGTAGTCGATTTTGGTCATAGAGCGACATTCACCACGGAAGAGTTTGATATGCGCCGCGCCCTTTATGCTGCCAACGTCTTGATTGGTAACATTGAGCGTAAGGGGGGGATTTATATCGGCCAAAAGCCGGGTGATTACAACAAGCTCGCCGGTGAAGCGGTTGCGCCAGTGTTGGCCAAACCCGGCATAAAAGATATGCCAAAACCAGCCGCAAAACGCATTGACCAAGTGGAAGAACAATACGCCATGATGTGGTCATCGGGGGGGATTTACCAAACCATTCTCGATGCGACCTTAAGTGCAGTGCCATATCAGTTACACGGCTGGGTGATGTCCCGCACTAACCCAATGCAAACCATGACAGACAGAGCGCGCGTTGTTGAAGCCATGAAAAAGCTCGACTTTATCGCCGTGTGTGATGTGTATATCAGTGAAACTGCGGCCTATGCTGATGTGATTTTACCTGAATCAACCTACCTTGAGCGCGATGAAGAAATTGCCGATAGGTCGGGGAAAAATCCCGCTTACTATGTGCGTCAACGAGTGGTTGAAACACTCGGTGATACAAGACCCTCTTGGCAAATCTTTAAAGACATTGGCAATGAACTGGGCCTCGGTGAGTTTTATCCATGGGACAACATTGAAACCCTGCAATTAATGCAAGTGAACCGCGATACCGCGCTGTTACGCCGAATTAAGGATGAAGGTTTTGTCAGCTTTGGTAAACCTATTATGTTGCGCGAACCTAAGATGGTTGCCGAGTTTATTAAGGCATACCCCAATGCGCGACCAGCCGATGAAGACGGCACTTACGCCAGTGCACTGACCTTTAAAACCCCAAGCGGCAAAATTGAACTCACCTCCGCTAAAGTTGAAGCGATGGCTCCGGGGCGTGGAGTGATTAAGTTCCGCGAAGTGGCTCTGAAAAAACCAGACGAGCTCTACTTTATCCAAGGCAAAGTGGCTGTACACACCAATGGCGCCACCCACAATATTCCTATGTTGGCGAACCTGATGCCTGATAACGCTATCTGGGTTCACCCAGTGACAGCGGGCAAGTTAGGGATCAGTAATGGCGATCCAATTCGTCTCACCAGTAGCGTAGGTACCGAAGAAGGTCATGCCTTAGTCACGCCGGGTATTCGCCCAGATACTGTATTTGCTTATATGGGTTTCGGCTCTAAAAACAAAGAGTTGGTCAGAGCAACGGGCAAAGGTATCCACTGCGGAAACTTACTTCCCCACGTGACAGCACCTGTGTGCGGCATGAATGTGCACACTACGGGTGTCACGCTGGCAAAGCGCTAATCGGAGGCTTAAATGAATAAACGATATGTAATGGTGCACGACGAGAATAAGTGCATCGGCTGCCAAGCTTGTAACGTGGCGTGTCGCAGTGAAAATGGTGTACCTGAAGGTGTTACCCGCCTACAGGTACGTGTCGAAGGCCCCTATGGTGAAATGCCCAATCTGCATTTCAAATACCACAGGGTATCCTGCCAACAGTGTGAAGATGCGCCCTGCGTTAAGGTGTGCCCAACGGGGGCTGCCTATGTGGGTGAAGACGGCATTGTTTCTATTCATGCAGATAAGTGTGTGGGTTGTATGTACTGTGTGGCGGCGTGCCCCTACAAAGTACGTTTTATGAACCCAGAAACTAAAGTCGCGGATAAGTGCAACTTCTGTAAAGACACGCGTTTAGCGCGGGGTGAAGAGCCTGCTTGTGTGACTGTGTGTCCAACCGATGCGCTTGTGTTTGGTGATGCCAATGATCCTAAGAGTGAAGTGGCCATCATGCTCAATACCAAAATCACTTACCAAGATAAAACCCATTTGGGCACTAAGCCTAGGGTGTATCGCGTTCCTACCAAAAGAGGGGGGATTTGATTATGAACAATACTTGGGGCGATATGACGCAATATGATCCAGTGACTTGGCACTGGGTTATCGCCGTCTACCTATTTATGGCGGGGTTATCCGCGGGCAGTTTACTGATTGGTATCGGTCTACGTTGGGCGAATAAGGAGCTTAACGCTGGAGTTGAAAGCAGTATTCTTAAGGCGGCGGCCATTATTGGGCCTGTAGCGATCAGTTTAGGTTTGGCGTGCTTAGTGTTTGATTTAACCAAGCCATTCCATTTCTGGTTAATCTTGATTAACTACAACTTCCAGTCAGTGATGGCTATTGGGGTGTTGGCGCTGCTGGCTTATTCACCCTTGGCATTTGCCTACGCGATTCTCGTATTGCGTGACGATTTGCCAAAGTGGGGCTTAGGTTTCTTAGTGCCTATTGCTAAGTTACTTATGCCCTTTAGAAAGGTGATTGAAGTATTGCTGTTTGTCCTCGCTATTGGCGTAGGGGCTTACACTGGCTTCTTAATTTCGGCCATGAATGCCTATCCTATGCTCAATACTGCGGTACTGCCTGCACTGTTTTTAGTGTCAGGCTTATCGGCGGGCGCTGCGGCTAACGCGGTACTGGCGTTGCTGATGTTTAAGACAGACAGTCACGATAAAACGCTTGTCAAAATGCACGGTTTAGAATTGCCTGTGATGGCGATTGAAGTCATGTTCCTGTTTATGTTGTTCTGCGCCTTGTACTTTAAAGGTGGTGCTGCGGCTGCAGCACTGGCTTCATTGACAACAGGTGTTTGGGCAAGCGTATTCTGGATTGGCGTAGTGGGTATCGGCTTTGGTATTCCATTGCTGTTTATGCTGCTACCCGCTGCGACTCGCCATACTAAGGGCGCAATGATCATGGTTGCCTGCGCTAGCTTAACGGGCGTGCTCGCACTGAGACACTTTATTGTGTACGCAGGACAAAGCTACTTAAGCTGAGTGTAGATAGGCTTTACATATTGAGAGATAAAGAAAAAGCACTGGCAATGTCAGTGCTTTTTATTGTTTGAATCTTGAGAAGGTTTGCCTGTACAAGCAGGGCACTTATTGGGGTAATAGCTCGATAACCGACTTTACCGTTAACACTAAGGCGCTGATGGCACAGAGGGCTAATGTCGCCATTTTGGTTTTATGTTTATCGATGCGTCCCACGAGTTTACCTGCGACTAAATAACCCAAAATGACTGAGGGTAATAGCATTAAGGAGAGCCATAGGTGTTTGATCTCTAGCAAGCCTGTTACAGCTAAAATACACAGCGCAATCATAGAGCTAAAAATAAAGAAGGCCGATAAAGCTGCGCGAAACTGCGAGGCATCTTTGCCTGCCAATAAAATCGCCATTGGCGGGCCACCAATTGCGGCAATATTGCCGAAAATCCCTGAAACCACACCCGCACTGAAGAGGGTTGCTTTATTAACGGGGAGACTGAATTTATATAGGCTGAGAATAACCGCGATTGTCACAATGGCGGCGATGGATAAACCGAGTATGGGTTGAGGCGCAAACAGCAACAGGCTGGCACCGATAAAACCGCCGGGTACGCGACCGATAAGAGCATATTGCAAGCCATTGAATTCTAAATGACCGCGCTCACGCACTAAGGTAAGTAGCGCGATAGAGAATCCCATCGCAATAACGGGTGCAGGGACAAGCTGCGGATCGACGATATACAACAAGGGGCTAGCAACAACCGCAAGCCCAAATCCAATCAGGCTTTGGGTTAAGGCGCCCATAAACACGATTAGCGAGGCTAAGGCAAGTGTCTGGGGATCTATCATAGAAAACATAGGGTTCCTACATACCCCAAAATCTCAAGATAAACTCATCGCTTGAGATTATGTAGGCATAAACAAAAAGGGACCGTTAACGATCCCTATTGATGAGCAATGTGATCTTGAAAATAACAGCAATCTTGGAAGCGACGAGTCGCTATTCCATGTCTTCCCACTCGATCCCCATTTCGTCCATCAACAACTTGGCTTCGGCGGGAATACTGTCTGGGTTGTCTTTTGACAGATCGTCATCGTTAGGCAATGGCTGGCCAGTGTAGGCGTGCAAAAATGCCTCACACAACAGCTCGCTGTTGGTGGCGTGACGTAAATTATTGACCTGACGACGAGTACGTTCGTCCGTAAGGATCTTAAGCACTTTGAGCGGAATGGACACAGTAATTTTCTTTACTTGCTCATTCTTCTTGCCATGTTCAGCATAGGGGCTGATATATTCCCCATTCCATTCAGTCATTGACTCACCTGTTATAACGCTAAATTCGGGGCAGATTTTAAACCCTTACAAACAACAGTCAAATTATTGCTACTATTTCTTAGGGATTGCAAACAGATTTCTTTATGTTTAGACGTCTAAACGTCTTAACGCCTATTGACGATGTGGTTGGGCTTAGGTACATTTAGACGTCCAGACATCTCTATCAGTCTACCGAATTTAGGAGTCCACCCATGACAGAGCGTCAATTAGCCACACTGGCAGTGCGTCAGGGTATCGAAAGCGATACTCAATATGGTGCCGTTGTGCCACCGATTTATTTGTCGACTAATTACGCCTTCGATGGTCATAACAATCCCCGCGAATTTGATTACAGTCGTTCAGGTAACCCAACGCGCTGTATTTTAGGCGAAGCGTTAGCCCAATTAGAAAAGGGCGCCACTGGCATAGTGACGTGCACTGGCATGGCGGCCATCACCTTAGTGACCACCTTACTCGGCCCAGATGATCTCTTGGTTGTGCCCCATGATTGTTACGGTGGTTCTTACCGTTTATTTACCAATTTAGCGAAGAAAGGCCAGTTTAAGCTGCTGGTGGTCGATCAAACCGACAGTCAAGCGTTAGCCGCAGCCATAGCGCAGAATCCTAAGATGGTGTGGCTCGAAACCCCGTCGAACCCATTATTGCGTGTGGTGGATATCGAAGCCATTGCTAAGGCGAGCCATGATGTCGGCGCGCTGGTGGTGGTCGATAACACCTTTTTATCGCCGATATTGCAACAACCCCTATTGTTAGGTGCGGATATCGTTATCCATTCCACCACTAAATATATCAATGGTCACAGCGATGTGGTCGGCGGCGCTGTGGTCGCCAAAGATGCGCAAATCGGCGAAAGCTTACATTGGTGGTCGAACACTCTAGGCTTAACGGGGTCAGCCTTCGACAGTTATCTGACCCTGCGCGGCCTACGTACTCTAGCGGTACGCATTCGCGAACATCAAGCCAATGCCCAGCGCATTATTGAGGTATTAACCCAAAGCCCTGTGGTGAGCAAAGTCTATTACCCCGGTCTTGCGGATCACCCTGGTCACGCCATTGCGGCCAAGCAGCAAAAAGGCTTTGGCGCTATGCTGAGCTTTGAGCTCAAAGGCGGCGAGGCCGAAGTGGTGGCCTTTTTAGGTGCATTAAGTTTATTTAGCGTGGCAGAAAGTTTAGGTGGCGTCGAAAGTTTGGTGGCAGTGCCAGCCACTATGACCCACAGAGCCATGGAGCCGCAGGCGCGCTTCGAGGCTGGTATTAAAGACACCCTATTGCGTCTATCGGTGGGTATTGAAGATGCCGCCGATTTAGTTGCAGATATTCAAGCAGGATTAGCCGCCGTTGCGGCTTGTCAGTAGAGGAATAATAGATGGCACGTTGTCACTTACATAAATTTGGTGGCTCCAGTTTAGCGGATGCCGATTGTTATCGCCGAGTCGCCCATATCCTGTTAACCCACGGTCATAGTGATGATCTCGTAGTGGTCTCTGCGGCGGGTAAAAGCACGAATTTCCTGTATAAATTATTAGCGCTGCGTGATGCGGGTCAGCTATGGCAAGAAGAGTTACAAGTGCTGATCAGTTACCAACAGGGGTTGATTGAGCAGTTGTTGTCGCATGAACAGGCCCGCGATCTGCGTGAGCGTTTGGCGACTGATAAAGCGCAACTTATCAGCTTATTATCCTTAGACGTTCGCAACGATTACCAAATCAACTATGTGGTGAGCTTTGGTGAACGTTGGTCGGCACGCTTAATGGCGGCGCTACTGCGCGAATCTGGCGTGGCGGCAAGCCATGTAGATGCCTGTTCAATTTTAGTGGCCGATGAAGCCGCTGTGCCACAAATTCGGGTACAGGAATCCCGCGCTAAAGTACAAGCCCTATTAGCCGCGCATCCCAATGAACGCTTAGTGATCACAGGTTTTATCTGCGCTAACGAGCGTGGCGATACCTTGTTACTTGGTCGTAATGGCTCAGATTTTAGTGCCAGCCTGATTGCTAGCCTTGCCGACATTGAGCGCGTGACCATTTGGACCGATGTGGAAGGGGTGTTCAACGCCGATCCTAATAAAATCAACGATGCCAAGTTACTAAAAAGTATGTCACTTGCCGAAGCCGATCGCCTAGCGCGTTTAGGGTCGCCAGTATTGCATTCGCGCACTTTGCAGCCGTTATTCAATACCGAAGTGAGCTTAGCGGTGCGTTCAAGTTATGCGTCGCACACCGACTTTACCTTAATCGCGCCCCACAGTTCGTCGGCGAGCGCGCCTGTGGTGACTAATCTCAATGCTGTGGTCCTGTTCGGCTTTAAACTCACGGGTGAATTAACCCGTTTATTAGATTTATTGATTGCCGCGGGTTTAACGCCATTGGCCCATTGGACATCTGCCCATCAAAGGGTTGAACTTGCCTATACCGCTGAGAATCAAAAACAAGTTCAAAGATTACTCGATGCTGAGGCAGAAGCATTAGGGATCAGCGATCAGCAGATCAACACAGATTATGGTTTAGTCGCATTAGTGAGTGCCGACGCCGAACATTATCGCCGCAGCTTCGCGCGTTTACTGAGCCGTGATGCTAAACCTTTGTTCAGTGGCGATTTAAGCCTAGTGACGCTAGTGCCACAGTCACAGGTGAATCTGTTAACCCAAAAAGTCCACCGCCGCTGCGCTGGCCCGCGTAAACGCATTGGCGTCTTACTGCTCGGTGTGGGCAATATTGGTGAGGCTTGGGTCAATCTCTTTAAGTCGGTTTCGCCATCACTGGACCATGAACTTGAGGCTAAGGTTGAGTTAGTGGGATTAGTTAGCTCCAGTAAGGCGTTGATCAAATCCGCTGGCATTAACTTAGCCAATTGGCAGACCGAATTCGAGGCAGATGCTACGCCTTGGCAATATGAGCATTTATTTGAGCAGTTAGAGCAAGTTAACTGCGATGAGCTGGTGGCCTTAGATATCAGTGCCAGCGCCAGTTTGACGCTGCAATATCCAGAACTGTTCGAGCGCGGTATCCATGTGGTGAGCGCGAACAAACTCGCTGGCTCGGGTCCACTACCTTTCTACCGTGAGTTAAAGCAGCAACTAGGTAATCGTCGCTTATTTTGGCGCTACAATGCTAGTTGCGGCGCCGGCTTGCCTATCCAGCATGCGCTAAATGATCTGCGTAATAGCGGTGATAGTGTTGAAGCGGTAGGCGGGATTTTCTCTGGCACCTTGTGTTGGTTGTTTGAGAAATACGATACCAGCAAGCCATTTTCAGAATTAGTGATTGAAGCCAGAGGCTTAGGTATTACTGAACCCGATCCCCGCGACGATCTCTCCGGCCGTGATATGCAGCGTAAGTTGCTTATTTTAGCTCGTGAAATTGGCCTTGAAATAGAGCTTGAAGATATTGAGCTGCGTTCATTAGTGCCCGCACATTTAGCGGATATTCCCTTAGAGCAGTTTCTTGCTCGCATTGCCGAGTTAGATGCCGATTTGCTGCAACAATATGGTGCGGCGGCTGAGCAGAATAAGGTGCTCAGATACGTGGCATCCTTAGACAATAGCGGTGCTGCTCTGAAAGCAGAGGTGGGCTTGCAGTGGATTGATACCGATCATCCCTATGCCAATTTAACCCCGGGGGATAACGTGTTTGTGATCCGCAGCGCCTTCTATCAAGGTAATCCGCTGATCATCCGTGGGCCGGGCGCAGGCCGCGAAGTGACTGCGGCAGCAGTGCAGTCGGACTTGACCCAGATTTGTCGCGATCTATTGCAGGAATAGATTTAAATTCAAAAGCTTAAAGGACTCATTCGAGTCCTTTTTTATTGACTAAAATTAAGCTGGTCTACAAGCGATAAGAAAATGCAACAAATGGAGATTTTTTGGCTTGACTTGCATCTCAGTTTCTCTAGTATATGGACATGTAGACGTCCAAACGTCCATTTGATTTGAACCACTGAACTATAGAGTCGTGCCATGGGCGGTTAGTCGTGCCAAGGGCGGTTGAGGAAATACACATGGCTTTTCATCACGCACAACATTCACATTCGCTAAACCAGAGCTTGTCTGAGCTTAATGGCGATATTAATGTTTCTTTTGAGTTTTTTCCGCCATCGACCCCCGAAATGGAACAGATCCTGTGGAATTCTATCCGTCGTTTAGAGCCACTGAATCCTAAGTTTGTGTCTGTGACTTATGGTGCTAACTCAGGTGTGCGTGACCGTACCCACGGTGTGATTGAACGAATCCAACAGGAAACTGACCTTGTTGCCGCGCCGCACTTAACCTTAGTGGACGCCAGCGATGAAGAGTTATTAGAACTGGCTAAGCATTACTGGAAATCGGGCATTCGTGACATAGTGGCCCTACGGGGTGATTTACCCGCAGGTAGCCCAAAGCCAACCCGTTTTGCGGCCGATTTAGTGCGTTTGCTGCGCTCTGTGGCTGACTTTGATATTTCCGTTGCGGCCTATCCAGAAGTGCACCCCGATGCGAGCAATGCACAGGCGGATTTGATCAACCTTAAGCGTAAGATTGATGCGGGTGCCAGCCGTGCCATTACCCAGTTTTTCTTCGATGTGGAATCTTACCTGCGTTTTCGTGATCGCTGCGTTGCCGCCGGTATCGATGTTGAAATCGTGCCTGGCATCTTACCTGTGACTAACTTTACCCAGCTAAAACGTTTCGCGGGCATGACCAATGTGTCGTTACCTAATTGGTTACATAAGCAATTTGATGGCCTAGAAAACGATGCGGGTACACGCCAATTGGTGGGGGCAAACGTGGCAATCGATATGGTAAAAGTATTGTCCCGCGAAGGCGTGAAGGATTTCCATTTCTACACCTTAAATCGCGCCGAATTGACCTACGCGATTTGCCACACTTTAGGCGTGCGTCCTAAATAACATCTTATAAAATAAGCTAATAAAAACGCCGCAGAGAATGCGGCGTTTTGTTTTTCTGTGCTTTAAATTTTGAATTGGGCCAATAACGTTGTTAAACGGGCTGCGAGTTGGGCAAGTTCATCGCCAGCGCGTGCAGTTTGTACCGCACTATCTGTGGCATTGGTCGCAATATCATTGATGTTATTGACATTTTTATTAATTTCTGCCGAAACTGCGCATTGCTCATTTGCGGCGCTGGCAATTTGAATGTTCATTTGGCTAATAGTGGATACTGCTTGGGTAATGGCTTCGAGTGCTTCACCCGCTTGGTGGACTTGGGATACGCAGCTTTGGGTGGTACGGGTGCTGGTTTCCATCGCATTAACCGTGGATTTTGCTTTATGTTGAAGCGCTTCGATCATCTGCTGAATTTCTGTGGTAGATGCTTGGGTGCGGCTAGCAAGGGTGCGCACTTCATCGGCAACCACCGCAAATCCTCGACCTTGTTCACCCGCCCTTGCGGCCTCAATTGCCGCATTGAGTGCGAGTAAGTTAGTCTGGTCGGCAATATTACGGATAACCACAAGCACAGAATCAATTTCAGCGGTATTACGCTCTAATTCATTGATTGCGCTCGCTGCTGTGGCTATCTCCTCGGCTAGAATCGCTATCGTTGATACCACTTTTTGTACGACCAATTTGCCTTGTTCGGTTGAGTCATTGGCGTGATTGGCGGCATCGGCCGCATCGGTGGCGTTATGGGCAACTTCTTGTACCGTTGCGGCCATTTCATTCATTGCGGTAGCAACTTGCTCGGTTTCGAGGTGTTGGCGATTCGCCATTTGCTGGGTTTCTCGCGTAATGCTCGACATTTCCTCTGCGGAGGTGGCGAGCAGGCTGGTAGAGTTGGCAACTTGGGAAACTGTGCTGTGAATTTTTTCAACAAAGCGGTTGAATGCCATGGATAATTCTGCGATCTCATCCTTACCATTTACCGCGATTCGGCGGGTTAAGTCACCTTCACCTTCGGCGATATCATTCATGGCTTGGGTGGTTTCTGCGATAGGACGCGTAATGCCCTTGGCAATAAACCAAGCAATGGCGGTTCCAATGAATAGCGCTGCTAAACCGATAAGGATCAGCTTAAGACGAATATCTGCCATCGTCTGCTCTGAATGGGTTCTATCCATCGCGATATCGAGTACCCCAAATACATTCCCTGAATAATCTTTTATGGCGTGTCGATACAGGGCGTAGGTTGTGTTATTTAAGGTGAGAGTGCGGATCACTTCATGGCCTTGCATAACCGTATTTAGCTCATTTATTGCTTGGGTATCAGGCGTGAAGGTGGCACCAAATAACTTATATTTTGGACCATCAGGTAATATGAGGGCGATTTCCGCTTGATAGGCTTGTTTAAAATTATCAAAAAAAGGTTGACCAAAGGACATGCCAAATTCCACCGAACCTGTGTGTTGTCCGTTGTAACTCATTGGTACTAAGCCGCGAATACCCAATCCTTCCACTCCATATTCCAAGCCATAGAGGGGGCGTTTTTGGCTATTTGTCTCAACGATGGTTTTACGTATGCTGGTGAGATCATCGCCAAATTTTTCAGGGCGATGTAAACGCAGGAAAGATGTGGCGGGTGGTGTGTGAAATTGGAATTGCTGAACGGCAAAATCACGCTTGAGTTGGGTAAAGATAGGCAAGGTGCGTGTGGTGAGTTCATCACGATCACCCATTGCAAAGGTGCTTTGCACTTCAGGTGTGAGCGAGATAATGGTAGCCATTGCTTCGGCTAATTTGCCCGAAGAGGCGATTTCGGCCACTGCGGTTTCATAGAGCTTATGGAGTTCTCTTTGTTCGGATTCAGCAACTTGGCGACTGAATTCGGAGAGCACGAGCGGCATGATAAAGCTCATAGCTGTTAACAGTAATAGACAGATCCCGATAACGATCCTCGTACTAATTTTTAGATTTATCAAAGCAGCCTCCAGTTCATGTGCGCATCCATCTAAATTATCTGTTTAATATTATAGAGATACAACATGACAATATTTGAGAGGGGACGAACCTTTTTAGGTTATTTTTCCTTCTTTACGTTGGTTTCGTGGTCTTGAACACAGATCTTTTTTATTCTCAATTATTTACTTAGCCTGCTAACTAAGTATAATGCTTAGCAGGCTAAGTAAACTGGTAAGCATGATGCAAACAGAATTAGAGCGTTTAAAGGAATTATCCCTCGCGGAACATTTAGGCCGTCTACATCGGTTGTGGCGCACTGTCGCCGATGTTGAATTGGCACCTTTAGGATTAACTCATCCACGCTGGACTGCCCTATGGAAACTGCTGCGTTTAGGCGACAACCTGAGTCAAAAAGTATTGGCCGATGCGCTAGAGATTGAATTGGCTTCGCTTATGCGCACTTTAGGACAATTAGAGGAGCAGGGCTTAGTCGAGCGTCATTGCTGTGACAAAGATAAGCGGGCAAGGATTGTGAGTTTGACGCCTGCGGGATTAGAGGTTTTAAAGCAAATGGAAGCGCGGATTATTCAAGTTCGCCGTGAGTTACTCGATGGGATCAGTGCCAGCGAGCTCAGCGAATTTGAACGCATTATTAGCCTGATCAGTGACAACGCCAGCGCCAAATTAGCCAAGGTAACAGACACCATTTTGTGAGAAAAAAGATGACACCAGATCAACAATTTGCCCGTTTAGTAAAATTTGCCATGTTTGGCTTTGTGATGATTTTTGGCTATTTCATGCTTGCCGATACAGTGATGCCATTGACACCTCAAGCCATGGCTACCCGTGTGGTGACTAAAGTGACACCACAGATCAGCGGTAAAATTCAGACGATAGCGGTGACGAACAATCAAGCCGTCACTAAAGGTGATTTATTGTTTCAAGTCGATCCCGCGCCCTATGAGCTCGCAGTATCACAAGCTAAATTGGCACTAGAACAAGTTCGCCAAGACAATGCCGAATTAGATGCTTCACTTATCGCAGCTAAAGCGGATGTGAATGCGAGTAAAGCAACTGCATTACAAAAACGCAGCGAAGCTAAACGTCTGGATGCCCTATATGCCACCCACGGCGTATCGCAGCAACAGCGCGATCAGGCCGATAGTGATGCTGACGCCGCGGAAGCTAATTTACTCGCCGCCAATGCGCGCTTAGATAAACTTAAAGTGAGCCGTGGTGCTTATGGTGAGGCAAATCTTAAAGTTCGCCAAGCACTTAATAGCCTTGAACAGGCAGAACTGAATCTATCTTACACGCAGATTCGAGCCGATCAGGATGGTGTCGTCACTAACTTGCAACTTGAGGTCGGCAGTTTTGCCACTGTTGGTCAGCCACTGTTGGCCTTGGTCTCGGATAAAGTGGATATTATTGCCGATTTTCGCGAGAAAAGTCTGCGTGGGGTTAATGCCTCTTCAACTGCTTTGATTGCGTTTGATGGCGAACCCGGTCGTTTATATCGCGCTCAAGTCAGCAGCGTCGATGCGGGCGTGAGTGCAGGGCAATTCGATGCCAATGGGCGTTTAGCCGCGCCGCAGGAGTCTGACCGCTGGGTGCGTGATGCTCAAAGGCTCAGATTGCACTTAATTTTGGATGGCGATGGAATGAAAGACCTACCCTCAGGTGCGCGCGCTACGGTGCAGTTACTTCCGGATAATAGCCTGTTTGGTTTACTCGCTAAAGTGCAAATTAAAGTGATAAGCCTGTTGCACTATATTTACTAGCCATTTACTAGCCTATCTACTCGCGCTTCTCGCTGTTGAGGTCTCAGTGACTCGTGGTTGATTTGTATTTACCGCGAGTCGTAAAAGAGTTCACAACATAAGCATGAACGCAGCATAAGTCAGCTAAACATCCTCATTTAATGTATCGATAGAACAAGGCGACGAGCATGTTACTACGCCATAGCCCATTGACGGCCAACGATTTACGCCAGTGTTTACGGATTGCGACTGGCGCGACCTTAGGTTTTACCCTGTGTAAAATTTTTGGTTGGAGCAACGGGGTATTTTTCACTGTGACACCTATGCTACTCCTCGGATTAGTGCCCGTAATGAATGGTCATGCGATGCGCCAATTATTGGCCTCATCTGCCATAGCTGGGTTAGAGGTTGGGTTGCTCGGTGGTTTCTTTGGTAGCCATCCCGGCATGATGACTCCTATCGTGTTTTTGCTGTTTTTATACCGCTTTGCAGCCATGTCCCGCGGCAGTTTGTTTCTCTTTGGTGCTAACGGTGTGTTGAGTCTCAGTATCATGCTGCACTTTGCTAGTTATCCCGGCGTTGATTTAAACGATTTAATTTTCAGTAACTTTTGGGCAACAGCCCTTTCAGTTGTTATCGCCTACGCTATGACGGCACTCTGGCCCGATGTTGAACCAAGAGCGGCTTACAAGCCTGGGCCTAAGGCGCCGCATCGAATGCGCCACGAAGCCTTGCTTGGTGCGACCATAGCGACGGCATCGTTTCTGGTGTTCCAAATATTTGATCTGCGGGATTCGATGTCGGCTCAAGCGACTACTCTTTTACTATTGTTTCCCATGCATTGGAATGGCGCACTCGACTATGCCCGTAAGCGCGCCATCGGTACTTTGTTGGGGGTGTCGTTTGGGATACTCGTGCAGTTACTGCTTTATGATTGGTCTGGGTTATTGGTGTTAGTTGTTCCTTTATTGTGGATTGGACTGATGATTTTTAGCCAAGCTCATGTGCGCGAGGCGAGTGGCTCTGGAGTCGGTTTTGGGGCTATGACCACCTTAGGGATTTTGTTTGGCCAGTATCTGACCCCAGGTAACGATTTAATCTTCAGTGCCTTATACCGAGTGAGCAGTATTTTAATCGCTATCGTTGGCACGCTACTTTTATGTTACCTGATACATAAGTTATTGAATCGTTTCGAATCGACGCGATTTGGTTATTGATTGTAATTAGATATATTAGATTTTTTTTATGCTTGTCGTTTTTAGGTTTGCGGAGTAAGGTAACAAGCATTATGTGTGAGCAAACCCACATAAATAACCTTATCCCTATGCTTTAGAGCTTACCTCTCTTTCAGGATAGAAAATGAATATTAGAACATTCGTCATAGGTCTAACCCTATGCAGCGGTTATGCAGCCGCCTCTGATGCGCCTTCTGGCAAACAATCGATGGACATTATCCCACCTGCAGCGCAACTCTGTGTGTCTTGCCATGGGGCAGAGGGTGAGGGTATTGAACCACTCGGCCCTCGATTAGCGGGATTATCTAAAGAATATATCTCGATACAGTTGCAGCATTTCCAAACGGGCGTTCGCCAAAATGCGACCATGATGCCTATGGCAATGACGCTCCAAGGTGACGGTATTGAGCAAGTGTCGAGCTATTTTTCGGCAAAGCCAACCACTGACGTCAAGCCCGTTATCCGTGGTGAACAAGTTGTTTTTAATGACGACACCGCTCGTTTAGCCTATCAAGGTGATTGGTCCCGTGGTTTACCCGCCTGCGTGACCTGCCATGGTCCTTCTGCATTAGGTGGCGGCTTATTTCCTCGCTTAGCAGGTCAACAGGCGAGTTATATCAAAACGCAATTATTGGCGTGGCAGTCGGGAACACGTAAAGGTGATGTCGATGGCATGATGGGGAGCGTCGCGAATAAGCTCACCGTCGCCGAGATTGATGCGTTAGCCAACTACTTTGCGAATTTAAAATAAGGAGCCGGCCATGAAATATTCCGCAATGTTATTATTGGCCGCGATGGGGTCGTTAACCGTTCAGGCGCAAGCTGAAACTGAGCCAGTACAAGAACGGCCAGATAAGCAAGCTCCGCTGCCTTCTTTCCCTAAGGTAGCGGATCAAACCTATCTTACCCCTAGACCTTTGAGTGCGATTCCCGAAGGCGCCTTTGGTGACAAAGTGCGTTTAGGTTATCAACTGTTTGTGAATACCCAACAGCTGCGTGATAAGTATGTAGGTAATGAGCTTAACTGCACCAATTGCCATATGGACGCAGGCCGTAAAGCCAATGCATCACCCCTCTGGGGCGCGTATTTTGCTTATCCGGCGTATCGTAAAAAAGATGATAAAGTCAGTAGCTTTGAAGAACGCATTCAAGGCTGTTTTAACTATTCGATGAATGGTAAAGCCCCAGCGTCGGGTAGCCCTGAGTTAGTGGCGCTTTCTGCCTACGCCTATTGGTTAGGCATGGGCGGCTTGATGGATGAGGCTAATATCAGTGGTCCTGTTCCTGAGATCAGTGATGCTGAGTTAGTCAAAGGTGCTAAGCGGGATGACTTCCCATTACCAGAGGCATTAGCTAAGACGATGACAGTTGAACAGCGTGCTAACTTGCCGGGCCGAGCTTATCCTGAGATCCCAAAACCCGAACAAGCCTATTCACCTGAACGAGGTAAAGCCGTGTATGTCGCCCATTGCCAAGCGTGCCATGGCGCCGATGGGCAAGGTCAAGCCATTGCGGGCGTGTATACACTGCCGCCGCTGTGGGGACCTCAAAGTTATAACTGGGGAGCGGGAATGCGCAGGGTCAATACTGCCGCATTTTTCATTTATGAAAATATGCCCTTTGGTAAGAGTATGCAGTTGACGAACCAACAAGCTTGGGATGTTGCCGCTTACATCAACTCCCACGAGCGTCCGCAGGACCCACGTAACAAGGGTGATGTGAAGCAAGCGCAGGAGAAATACCATAATGACAGCGACTACTATGGTGTCACAGTCGATGGCAAAGTGTTAGGCGCTGAGGCCTATCCTATTTTTCCTAAGAAGTCGTAGTTGAGCCGCTGAGATTAAGTGCTCGTGTGATGTTATAAAGCGAGTGAATAAGTTAGACAGAAAAGCCAGCAAGTATTTAGCTTTGCTGGCTTTTTTATTGGTCAAATATGTGTTGGTCAATTCTACTGAGCGCTCTGTGATTTCAGGGTATTAATACTTAATGGTTTAGCCCGCTAGTATCGGCTTGTCATGGTATTCGCTCACCGACACGCAGCCAGTCCATCCGTGGATGCTCGACCGCCCCGTCCATGGGGCGGACGGTCGTCTCGCAAATCACCATGACTCACCTTTCGAGCATTAGTGTTATCTGTTGATCTAAAGTACACAGAGAATTTAGCCATGGGTGGCTTATTAAACTATCTTGAGTGTGCAAAACATATCGGGGGAGTCGAACCCTCTCTACGTTTTCTAAGGAGCTGATTCTACACTGGTTTATTGTTTTCGTTTATCGGAGTTGTTACACCTATATGTGACAACAATATCTTTTGGATAGTCAAATTTAGGTATAGTTAAAAACAAGAATCGCTTCTAGTTTAAAGGCCATCCATCATCAATATTAGTAAGATTACTTTTAATAATTTGTCTAAACTCTGCAACGCTCATGGCAGGTCTAATTCTATGAATCATTCTGTGGCAATTTGAACAAAGCATACATACATCATTGATTGTACTAGTAAGATCCTCATCTCTCTCTGACAGTGGATTTAAGTGATGGCACTCAATATAATTTTTTCCGATATCACCGTAGACTTTCTCAAAGTCAAAACCACATGCCTGACAAACATAGCCTAAATGCTCTTTTGCTTCCTTAACTAACTTAGCATTTCTCCTGAAATAATTGACCTCCTTGGTATGACGTTCACCTTCCTCGTATTCATAGCTTTGTGTATTTTCTTGGACTTTTAAGTCAAGTACATTAGTTACGCTTATAGTCTTGTTCAAAAGCCGATTAACATATCCCTCTACACCACCAAAGTGTGTAAGCCTATCTTCACGGACTCTATAAACATTGCCGCTTGGCCTAAACTTCGGCATATACTTAACATCTTCTTTGAACTGAAACCACGTTAAGTCAATATTTTGAGTTTTAAAGAAAAATACATATGGGAAATGATTACTACCCCACAAAAACTTAGATAATACTGGCATATGTACGCGCCAAAAACCTTTGATATGACACAATGCAGGCATGTCTCCCAACCCGCCTGTAGTTTTGATAAGTAACATGACATCGTTAGTGTTTAAATGTTTGATAATGCTTTTAGCACCGTCAGGTACACCCCAAACATTACAAAAGCCCGTAGGAAATTCAGCAGAAAGAGTTTGACTAATTTCATCCTTAAGCTCAGCAGGAGAATGCTCTACTATGTCATCAATTGAAATGTCACCGAAAACAGTCTTGGGAAAATCTTCATTTGCGCCCTTCAGCCCTACATCATGAAAAAACAACTGCATTTCTTACTCCCTAGAACTACTTTTAATCTTATATTTTGCCTGAAAAGCTAGTATGTAAAATCAATTAGTTAATTTCAAATGTATATTTCTCAAACATTTCCACATTTCTTATATACCTCCAAAATGAAATCACCATGTATGCATCTGTGAACACACTTGCTATAGCACAGGAATGCGGTTCACTGAGCCAAATGAATACATCAAAATATCATTTAAGTTAGATAACTTGATGAATACAACCAATTGAACTTTATTGAAACATCCATTGTTAAATTTAGCGACAGGTATACTCGGGAATTAACGAGATTAAGTACTTGCATGGAAGTGACCGTTGGCGGCAAGGATGCCGCCGTCGAGCCCTCAGGGATGAGTTTATGGCGTGTCACTGGAATACAAGTACTTAATCTTTTAGCAAATCAGAAAGGATACTTTATTGTATCTGACCGATAGGGGCATAGAGAATATCACTATAATGCCTAGGACATTATTAACACTTTTTTTTAAATCATAAGCAGGCGTGTCACTGGGAAAACAATGGCAATTAATGCTGCATAACTCAGCAGCTTTGGTGGGAAACAACTAAGCCTGAGTTGCAAAAATCTATTATGATCTACGTGCTATAACAACTTATCTTGCAATAAGGATTACCGTGTCTCAGCCATCGGAACAACCTAAGTTCGAAACTGCGAAAATTTGCCCTTTGTGCCAAGGCGCGAATCAATGTGCTGTGATTTTAGGTAAGGGCATTAAGGACTGTTGGTGCGCTCTGCAAACATTTCCACCTTTGGCCGCCTTGCAAGCGCAAGCATCAGGTTCGCTGCAAGGGGCATTAAGCCCTATTTTACCGCCTAGCGATGCGTGTATTTGCCAAGCTTGTTTAAGCCAACTCAAGCTGGGTTTAAGTCAGGACCAGCTTAAAGCGCAGGATGAAAAAAGCCCATCGAGTGTGAGGGATGGGCTAGGTTATGAGGCGAAGTAACGGCTATTTCTTGATTACAGGCTATTCATAGGTAGTGGGTTACTTATCTATGGTGTAATCCAGTTGCACGCTAGTTTGTGCTTCAACCGCTTTACCATTTTCAAACTTTGGTGCGTAACGCCATTTATCTAGGGCTTTAATGCTCTCTTTTTCAAATAAAATGCCACCATTAGAGGCTAAAATTTCAGGATTTTTCACGAAACCATGTTCATCTACGGTAAATTTAAGCTGAACCCAGCCACTTTTCCGTTGTTGGGCATAGGATAATGGATATTTAGGGTTAATACGGAAAATAGGTTGTTGTTCCTGTGCGTCGGCCCATGGGCGCATTTTGCCGATAGCAATACAGTGAGCGGTGGACTCCTCACGCTTTCCTCGGCGCTCATAGAGTTCGACTAAATAAGCGTGGGCACTTAAGGCATAGGGATGGCTAAAGTTAAGGGCTTCAAACTGCTTAACGACTTCTAAAAGCAATGGAATCGCTTTGTCATCATGCTTTTCTGCATACTCAACGGCACCCACCACATAGGTTGCCTTGACTCTATCTAATGCATTTTCGGGAAGAATTTCTTTATAAATATCATAGGCATCGAAGGCATAGTTTCTTATGCTTTTGGTGTATAGCTCAGTATTGGATAAGCGATTGAAGGCAGCCATTTTTACATCGGCTATGAGTTTTTTATTATCCGATTTTTCTGCGATATCAATTGCTGCTTGCAGGTAATCTTTTGCAACCTTAGCTTTGCTCTCGGTTGTAGCAGATCCTAGCAAGGGATCGATAAGCTCCAGTGCCTCTTTGCCGTAATGGACTTTATAGTTTGCTAATGCGATTTGATATAGCTCATTCGCCTTGGCAGTTTGTGCTAGGTTTTTTTCTGTAAATGGGTAGGGTGCAACTTGCTTTTCTATTGCGCTGGCCCAGTTTATGGCGAGATTCGCTAAGTCGATACTGTCCTTGGCATATTGAGCTTCGCCGAGTTGATAAGCGGTTTTAGCACTCGCTTCAATATTCGCGGCATCGCCCTTTTCAACGGCGGCTTGATAGTCACTATAGGCTTTGGCAAAGCTATTTTCTGAGGCATGCACGCTAAGAGAAGTGCCTAAAGTGAGGGCAAGAAGACAGGCAATTGGCAGCATTTTTCCGTGTGACATTCTATATATCCTTATTATTAATGAAGTTGGATGATACATAGATGTGGATTATGGGACAAGTCAGTTTGGTTTTTGTTAATTTGCGGTAGAGGTGCTGAGCACTTAGATTGAAAATAGGCGAGCCCAGTTGTCACTGGGTCGCTTACTTTATTTGTTGTTATGACTAAATGACTACCGGATTATTTGGCAATAAAAGTCACGGCGAACTGCCCAAGCGCGCCGTATTCAAATTTGCAGACCTGTGCCAATGGCAGATCGAGCACGCCAGCGTAGGAGCCTGTGATCACATATTGCCCTTGCGTTAAGCCAATGCCTTGGGCGGATAAAAAGTTAACTAACCAGTAGAGTCCCGCCTTAGGGAAACCGTTAGGATGAATGGCGGATTTTTGCAGAGTGTCGCCATCCTGAATATCAACGCGGAGTTCAAAACGGCTCGTCTCTAAACCTTCTTGCGGATTAAGTACTGGCCCTAACCACAGCCCTTGATTGACTAAGCCATCGGCGAGGGCATCAAAATGCGTCGCTTCACTGGGTGTGTGGTAGCGGCTTTTGATCAATTCCAAGGCTAAGCGTGTGTGGCCTAAGGCCGCATCGATTTCAGCCTCAGTGTAAGGCGTGGCTCTTGGCGGTAAATCGCGAGCAATCTCGAAGGCGAGTTCGGGTTCGACTCGGGCAAGCCCTTTAGTTGATGGATAGAGTGAGCAAGTGGTCGATTGTTGATACACATCAGCTTGATAAATAGGCGCTACGACGGTTTTTTCCGCCGAGGGTAAGAGGCATTTCCACGCTGCGATAGGATTGTTATCGCTTGCCTTATATATTTCTGCCACGGTTTGTTGAATAGCGAAGGCCTGTTCGAAGCTGGTTGGCCTTAGTTCTGGGATCAGTAAATCGCCGCTCGTGCCTGCGGCGCGGCGCTCGGCTAATTCTTTGGCTGCAGTATTAATATGCGTTTTAACTTGTTCGAGTGTGGCGGTAGATAACATTAACTTTCCTATTTAAAGCGTTAGCTTAAAAAGAAGTGGCCTAGAGAGTGTGGCAGAAGCCATTTTTATGGGCCAAATATACTCGGTTATTGGCAACGCGGGAAATGCCAATGTTGGCTTTCGGGGTAAATCTGCTGTCGTTGATTCAAACGTAGGGCCAATATTTCAGCCATCGTAAGATGCTGATACTTGCCTCACATAAGTGTCAGCTAAAGTATCCAATCTAACGCGAATGTTTCCATGATGATCCGCTAGATATTGTGTTAGCTCAGTGCCAGAATGGCTGTCCATTTTGCGGTTTCTACTGGACTCCTTCGTGAATCTTAGCCATAACGCCCCTCAGGCAAATAATCATGCTCAACTCGGGCTCCTATTCATCTCAGTTGCGGTTTTATTTTGGGGTATTTTACCCATAGCATTGAAACTGTCGGGTGCGTTTATCGATCCCATTACTTTGACTTGGTTTCGTTTTTTAGTCGCATGGCTAGTGAGCTTAGTTATCCAGTGGAGTGCGGGCAGTTTAAAACAATTTGCGGGACTGACGGGAACGGCCTGGTTAAGGTTGGTGCTTGCTGGCATCTTTTTGATGCTTAACTACGTTTCATTTGTGTATTCCCTCGATTTTCTTGCACCGGGTGCCGCCCAGCTTAACTTCCAAACCTCACCCTTTTTCCTCGCCTTTGGTGGTGTGTTGTTTTTTAAGGAACGGCTTAATGCGGTGCAGCTCAGCTGTTTTGCGACTTTAGCATTAGGTATGTTGATGTTTTTCCATCCGTATTTAGATTTTTCTGCATCGGATAATCATCAGGTTTGGCTTGGGGTGATGATTATTCAGTTCTCTGCCTTATCGTGGACGACCTATGCGTTATTACAAAAATCCTTATTGAACCGTTTATCGCCCGCGAACGTACTATTAGTGCTCTATGGTTTAGGCATTGTGGTTATGGCACCCTTTAGTGACTTTAGTCAGTTCGCCAACATGGACAGTTTCGATTGGCAGGTTGCCCTGTTTTGCGCTGCCAATACACTGATCGCTTATGGTTGTTTTGGTCAGTCGATAAAATATTGGCCGACGGCACAGGTGAGCGCCATGTTGGCCCTAACACCCGTATTTAGCTTTAGTGCCACGGCGTTAGTGGTGAGCCTTGGCTGGTGGCCAGAAGTATTCCGTGCTGATGAATTAGATGGTCTATCTCTGCTGGGGATTGGCGTGATTATTGTGTCTGTGATGGTGGTGCAATTGCTGCCTATGTACCGTAATCGTCAGGCGAAGCGTTTACAGGCTGCCTAACGCATACATTTTATTTATGGGAAAGGCCAGTGATCACTAGACTCAGCGAATTAAAACTTCAGGATATCCGTGGCGTCATCTTCGATCTCGACGGTACGCTTGCGCATTCTAATCCCGATTTTGCTGGGCTGCGGCGTGAATTGGGGATTCATTCTGGCACGGATATCTTGGCCCATGTTGAGAGTCTCAGTACTGGTGAAGCACGGGCTAAGGCGTTAGACATTGTCCATGAGTACGAAAGGCAAAGTTCACTCAATGCTCGTTGGATTGATGGCGCGAGGGAGCTTATCGAATGCCTACGGGCCAAGTCACTGCCCTTGGCTATTTTGACTCGCAATATGCCAGAAGCGGCGCAAATTACTATCGAAAAACTGGGTATTGATATCCCTTTAGTGCTGACCCGTTACGATGCAGAGCCTAAGCCGCATCCCGAAGGTATTCACCTTATTTGCCAGCAGTGGCAACTCGCGCCCGCTGATATTTTATATATAGGCGATTATCTGTTTGATCTGCAAACTGCGCGTAATGCAGGTAGCCGCTGCGCCCTCTATTGTCCTGAAACCATTCCCGATTATGCCAAGGGCGCCGATATGCTCGTTACTTGCTACCATAGCTTTATTGAAGCATGGACAGTTGGCGACTAGGCATTGTTTTGGGCCGTGACTGCATCTTGCTTATCTTGTTTCAGTCCCAAGCGCACACTATCTAGTAAGGCAATTAGCCAGCAGAGGATAAAGCCATACATTAACTTGTCTGCACCATCCCGAATAGTTGCGGTGGTTTGTTTGGTCACTTCGGCCGCAATCACGCCTATATCCAACGGCAAAACGCCAGTTTGAATATCCAGCGAGATAAGCTGTGCGACTTGCATGACTTGTTGCAGCATCAGGCCGAGACTCAGTATTGCCAGTACAAAAAACACTAGGCCAGTGCGTTTATGCTTAAGATAGAAATGGCCGCTGCCGGGGGCGACGAAGGCGGATAATAGTCCAGCGGTAAGGGCTTTTTTCATGGGAGTCGATTACTTATGCCATTAAACTCTTTGGATATTAGACACTAAGCTTTATCTTTGCTAAAGGCAAACTAAGACAAAATCAAGCCAACAAAAAAGGAGCCTAGGCTCCTTTTTTAGTCTCTAGCTTAAGCTAGATTAGTCTTCACGTGGTTTACGTGGCTTACGCTCACCGGCAGGTTTGTCTGCACGTGGTTTGCGATCAGCAAATGGTTTGTCACCCGTAGACGCAGCGCGAGGCTTACGATCACCCGCTGGGCGGTCACCCGTTGGACGATCGCCACGTGGTTTACGGTCACCAGCAGGACGGTCTGAACGAGCACTGCGGCCTGAATCAACAAATACTTGATCGCCAGCTTCGCGGATGTTCAATGGCTTGCCACAAACACGTACTTTACGTAGGTGCTGTAACACGTCTTTTGGCATGCCGTCTGGCAGGTCAACGGTAGTCACTGCATCGTAAAGTTGGATTGCGCCAATGTAACGGCTGTCAATGTTGGCTTCGTTCGCGATAGCGCCAACGATGTTACCCACACCCACACCATTCTCACGACCTACGTCGATAACGTAACGACACATTTTTAAATCTGGGTTGTCTTTCAACGCTTCAGCTGAGCCTAAGCTGGCTGGCATTGGACGCGGTTCGCGACTTCTGCGTTCACCACGCTCACCACCACGGTCATTACGATCACTTCCGCGGTCGCTACGTTCACTGCGCTCATTACGTTCATCACGAACACGTTCTTGAATGGCTGGCAATTGCAAAGGACGTTCTTGTTGAACTTGCTGTAACAAGGCTGCGGCTAGCAGATCGGTATCGACTTCTAACTGTTGGCATAATTGAGCAACAGCTTCTTTCATGAAATCTAAATCGCCGTTGATGGTTTCAGCCAATTGCTCACCTAAGCGAGACAGACGACGTTCTGCAACTGTCTCTGGACTTGGGATTTTCATTGGTGAAATACGACTGTTAGTTGAACGCTCGATAGTGCGCAGCATGCGCATTTCACGGCTTGTCACAAACAGGATTGCCATACCAGTACGGCCAGCACGGCCTGTACGGCCAATACGGTGCACATAAGCTTCGGCATCATACGGAATATCGTAGTTCACAACGTGACCAATACGCTCAACGTCAAGACCACGGGCCGCAACGTCAGTCGCGATCAGAATGTCTAACTTGCCACGTTTCAGTTGGTCAACTGCACGCTCACGGGCTTGCTGGTTCATGTCACCGTGTAGTGGTGATGAAGCATAACCGCGGGCTTCTAACTTTTCAGCTAACTCAACACATGAGTTACGAGTACGCACGAATATGATCACACCTTCAGTGTTTTCAACTTCTAATACACGTACTAAAGCTTCAAGTTTGTTGTGTTGTGACACTTGCACAAAACGCTGTTCGATTGATTCAACCGTTGTTTGGCTTGATTCGATACGAACATGCACAGGGCTGCGTAAATGTTGGTTAGCAACACGCTTAATTTGCTCTGGCATAGTGGCAGAGAATAACGCCAATTGGCGCTCGCTTGGCGTGTGCTCAAGGATCCATTCGATATCGTCGATGAAGCCCATTTTTAACATTTCATCGGCTTCATCAAGCACGAGTGCTTTTAATGAATCAAGTTTCAAGGTACCGCGACGCATATGGTCCATAACACGACCTGGCGTACCCACGATAACCTGTGGACCACGTTTCAGGGCATTCAACTGTTGTTGCATGCTTTGACCGCCGTAAATTGGCAGAACGTGGAAATTCTTCATAAATTTGGCATAGCTACTAAATGCTTCAGCAACCTGAACCGCTAATTCACGCGTTGGCGCTAATACTAAAATTTGCGGTGTAGTTTGGCTGGTGACTTTGTTAAGTAGCGGCAGCGCGAAGGCGCCAGTTTTACCTGTACCTGTTTGCGCTTGACCTAAAATATCTTTGCCAGCCATAAGTGGATCAATACTGGCTGATTGGATTGGCGTGGGTTTTTCATAACCTAGCTCGTCAAGAGCACGCAACAAATTCTCGGACAGGCCGAGTTCACGGAAAGTTCTTTCATCGGATGACATTGGGTTGTAGCCTTGTGGATGCGCGCGCGAAATGGCGCTAATAGTTTCACAGACAGAAAATCAACCCCGTGTCGATTTCCCGCGAACGACGGATTATAGCAGCATAGCAGCCACTTTACCAATCAGAGTCACACTATTTAACCTGTTTTCTGCATTTTTTTCGCTAAAACTGAGCAAGAAACGCGCCACTTCCCATTAATTCTTTAAATATTCAACATTTAATTGAAGTAATTCAAATGCAGACTCAGTTAAAGAAGCGCAGTCCTTAAACGACTGCGCTTCTAAATATAATCGCGGTTGGTTTTTACGCCTTGGCTTTTTTAGCCTTTGCCAGTTCAACATCCCGTTTTAACAGTGGCTTTAAGAAGCGTGCCGTATGGGAGGTTGGATGTTCGGCGACGTCTTCTGGCGTGCCTGTGGCTAAGATCATGCCGCCACCACCGCCGCCTTCTGGCCCTAAGTCGATAATCCAGTCTGCGGTTTTGATTACATCCAGATTATGCTCAATCACCACTATGGTATTGCCGTGGGATTTAAGGCGATGCAGTACATCGAGCAGTAGTTGGATATCGGCAAAGTGTAAGCCTGTGGTCGGTTCGTCCAAGATATACAAGGTTTTACCTGTGTCACGTTTGGACAGCTCCTTGGCGAGTTTCACCCTTTGGGCTTCACCGCCCGAAAGCGTGGTCGCGCTCTGGCCGAGGCGCACATAGGACAAACCCACATCCATCAAGGTTTGCAGTTTACGGGCAATGGCAGGTACGGCATCGAAGAACTGACGCGCATCTTCCACTGTCATCTGCAGTACTTCGTGAATATTCTTGCCTTTATAGCGTACTTCTAAGGTTTCGCGGTTATAGCGCTTACCTTTACAGGAATCGCAGGGCACATACACATCGGGTAGGAAGTGCATTTCGACCTTGATCAAGCCGTCGCCTTGGCAAGCCTCACAGCGTCCACCTTTGACGTTAAAGGAGAAACGGCCGACTTGATAACCTCGAGTACGTGACTCTTGGGTGCCGGCAAAAATCTCGCGGATCGGGGTGAAGATGCCCGTATAAGTGGCAGGATTCGAGCGCGGCGTGCGGCCAATCGGGCTTTGGTCGATATCGACCACTTTGTCGCACAGTTCCATCCCTTCGATGCGATCATAGGGTGACGGCTCATCCACAGTCGCTCCGTTGAGCATCCTATGGGCGATTTTGAAGAAGGTATCGTTGATTAAGGTCGACTTACCTGATCCTGACACACCTGTCACACAAGTGAATAATCCCACAGGAATGGTTAAATCGACATTGCGCAGGTTGTTACCGCGAGCGCCAAATAATTGGATGACTTGGTTTTTGTCAAACGGAATGCGCGGCGTATCGATATGAATGCTGCGCTTACCGGAAATATATTGACCAGTGACAGATGCTTCACAGGCGATGATCTTCTCAATCGGACCGTCGCAAATAACTTCGCCGCCGTGCACTCCTGCGCCTGGACCGATATCGATCACATGATCCGCCATACGGATCGCATCTTCGTCATGCTCAACCACAATCACAGTGTTACCCAAATCCCGCAGATGGATCAGGGTTTGCAACAGGCGTTCGTTATCCCTTTGATGCAGACCAATTGAGGGTTCGTCGAGCACATACATCACGCCGACGAGCCCTGCACCGATTTGGCTGGCGAGTCGAATACGCTGGGCTTCACCGCCGGAAAGGGTTTCAGCCGAACGTGACAGGCTCAAATAATTGAGACCTACGTTGACAAGAAAGCCTAAGCGATCGCGAATTTCCTTCAAAATTTTCTCAGCGATCTGCGCCTTCTGACCGCTAAATTCGACTTTCTCGAAGTAGTCCAAGGCTTCACCAATTGACCAAGTGGTGAGTTTGGGTAGGTTGAGATCGCCAATAAACACATGACGGGCCTCTTCGCGTAGACGTGAGCCACCACAGCTTTGACAGGCTTGGGTATTGATAAACTTGGCTAATTCATCACGTACTGAGTTACTTTCGGTTTCGCGATAGCGCCTGTCCATATTGTTTAGAATGCCTTCGAAGGGGTGATTACGCACCACTACATCGCCACGGTCATTAATGTATTTAAAGGCAATGCTTTCTTTGCCTGAACCATAGAGTACGATTTTGCGGACTTTTTCACTCAGTTGTTCGAAGGGGGCTTCAACATCGAACTTATAATGCTCGGCAAGTGAACTGAGCATTTGGAAATAATAGAAGTTGCGTCTATCCCAGCCTCGAATCGCACCGCCCGCCAGTGAAAGCTCGGTATTAGTGATCACGCGCTCTGGGTCGAAAAATTGCTGCACGCCTAAACCGTCACAGGTTGGGCACGCCCCCGCAGGATTATTAAAGGAGAAAATCCGTGGCTCTAATTCTGCCATCGAATAACCGCAATGCGGGCAGGCAAAGTTAGCGGAAAAGATGAGCTCGTCACTCTTGGTCTTACCGTCACCTTCATTCATGCTGGCAACGATGGCAATGCCGCCGGAGAGTTCTAGTGCAGTTTCAAAGGACTCAGCTAAGCGTTGCTGGATATCGTCGCGTACTTTAAAACGGTCAACGACCACTTCAATGGTGTGTTTTACGTGTAAATCCAGTGTTGGTGGATCGGTTAAATCGCATACTTCACCGTCGATACGGGCACGGATATATCCCTGAGCGGCTAAGCCTTCCAGCAGTTTAACGTGTTCACCCTTACGGGCGTTGACCACAGGGGCTAATAGCATTAAGCGGCTATCTTGGGGCATTTCCAATACTTTATCGACCATCTGACTGACGGTTTGCGCTGCCAAAGGTTGATTATGCGTTGGACAGCGTGGCTCGCCTACACGAGCAAATAGTAGACGTAGGTAATCGTAAATCTCGGTAATGGTCCCCACCGTAGAGCGCGGGTTATGGGATGTCGATTTTTGCTCGATAGAGATGGCTGGGCTTAAACCTTCAATATGGTCTACATCGGGTTTTTCCATCAAACTTAAGAACTGACGAGCGTAGGCTGATAGGGACTCAACGTAACGTCGTTGGCCTTCGGCATATAAAGTATCAAATGCAAGGGAGGATTTGCCGGACCCAGATAAACCTGTGATGACAATCAGTTTATCCCTTGGGATAGTCAGGTTGATATTTTTGAGATTGTGGGTGCGGGCGCCGCGTATTTCAATCTTATCCATCTATCACTCAAGTCATATGCGTTTAAAAAAAATGAGCATAAGTATCGCACAGTTCTGCCGCTGAGTTTAGTTGATTCTGTGATCTAAACCTATTCCATACCTTGTCGCTTTTAAGCCTTTATAGAGGAGTGTTGTACTTCCTTTGGGATATAAGTCTATGAGGATTAACTAAGATTAATGCGATATGTTATATGGCCTTCATTATATTCGTGACCGCTTGGTTAGCATATTGTAATGGTAGTGTAATGGCGTTATTGACCTATGAAGGTGGAATGCTCGTTTTTCAAGGACAAATAGGGCGTGCAAACACTGTGGACTAGGCCACGATTTCCTTTTGAGCAAACCCTTTTGGGTGTGATAACATGCGCCCCCTAAAAGACTTCATATTAGGGCATAATCATGGGTAACAACGGGCTTTCAGGTACTGAGAAAAAAGTCGCGTTTTCTTTAGCCAGTGTATTTGGTTTACGCATGATGGGCTTATTTATGATCATGCCCGTCTTTGCGCTTTATGGTCAGCACCTCGAAGGTTTTTCGCCTCTGTGGGTGGGTATTGCTATCGGCGCCTATGGTCTGACTCAAGCCGTGCTGCAAATCCCTATGGGGATTTTATCTGACAAGTATGGTCGCAAGCCGATTATTCTTGGTGGCTTAGTGTTGTTTGCTGTCGGTAGTGTTATCGCAGCTAATGCAGATACAATTTATGGCGTTGTGTTTGGCCGAGCAGTGCAGGGGATGGGCGCGATTGCCGCTGCAGTGCTGGCGCTTGCCGCGGATTTAACCCGCGACGAGCAGCGCACTAAGGTGATGGCGATTATCGGCATGTGCATCGGGCTATCCTTTGCCCTGTCTTTGCTAATGGGGCCGATAGTCGCGCAGCATCTTGGGTTGACTGGATTATTTTGGTTAACGGCTGTATTGGCGATTGTGGGTATGCTGTTGATCCAATTTTTAGTGCCTAATCCCATCACTCAGGCACCCAAGGGAGATACTTTAGCGACGCCCGCTAAGCTCAAACGTATGTTCCTTGAGCCGCAATTATTTAGGCTTAACGCTGGGATTTTTATCCTGCATTTAGTGCTTACCGCTGTATTTGTGGCCTTACCGCTAGATCTGGTTGATGCGGGGCTGGTTAAAGAAAAACATTGGATGCTGTATTTTCCCGCTTTCGTGGGCGCATTTATTTTAATGGTGCCGTTAATCATCATTGGGGTTAAGCGTAAGAATACTAAAGCCATGTTCCAAATTGCGCTGGTGATCATGATATGTTCATTGGCTGGTATGGCAGTATTTGCCAGTAATCTATGGGCTTTGAGTGTGGCGGTATTATTATTTTTTACTGGTTTTAACTATCTCGAGGCATCATTACCGAGCTTAATTGCTAAATTCTGTCCCGTAGGGGAGAAAGGTTCTGCCATGGGGGTATATTCCACAAGCCAATTCTTAGGGGCATTTTGTGGTGGTATGCTCGGTGGCGGTGCTTTTCAGCTCGTGGGCGCCGTCGGGGTCTTTATTGTTGCTGTGATCTTAATGTCTATATGGTTATTCCTGACATTAGGTATGCAAAATCCTGTGCTGTTAAAGAGTTACACCTTAGAAGCCGAAGTAAAAGATAAGGCACAAGCGCGCGATATGGCAACCCAGTTATCGCAATTAATGGGTGTTGTTGAAGCCATAGTTGTACTGGACGAGAAGGTGGCTTACCTCAAGGTAGACGAGCATTTCGATTTAAGAGAAGCCCGAGCTGTGTTAGGCTCTGCTCAATAATATGTGTGATAGCCAAAGTATTTTGGGACCTAGATTTTCCCTTATGGCAACACTGATAAACAACATACTGAATTAATAGATTATTTAAAGAATCGCAGGAGATTTCAATGGCCAGTCGTGGTGTTAACAAGGTAATTTTGGTTGGCAATTTGGGACAAGATCCAGAAGTGCGTTATATGCCAAACGGTAATGCAGTCGCAAACATTACAGTAGCGACTAGCGAATCGTGGAAAGACCAACAGGGTCAACAGCAAGAGCGCACCGAATGGCACCGTGTGGTTCTGTTCGGCAAATTAGCTGAAATTACAGGTGAATATTTACGTAAAGGTTCACAGGTTTATCTTGAAGGTAAACTGCAAACTCGTAAGTGGAAAGACCAAAGCGGTCAAGATCGCTACAGCACTGAAGTGGTTATCGATCAAAGCGGTAGCATGCAAATGCTAGGTAGCCGTGGTCAAGGTGGTCAAGCACAAGGTGCGCCAATGGGCGGCGGTATGCCACAAAATGCAGGCTATCAGTCAGCGCCTCAGCAAGCCGCTCCTGCACAAAATCAGTATGCGCCAGCGCCTCAAGCTGCACCTGCTTACCAAGCCCCTGCGCAGCAACAATATGCTCCGCCAGCACCTGCTCAGCAGCAAGGTTATGGTCAGCCACAGGCTCAACAATCACAACAAGGTGGTTATGCGCCTAAGCCACAAGCCGCTCCTGCGCCAGCTTATCAAGCGCTTGCAGCACCGGCACAGCGTCCTGCGCCACAACCACAACAGAATTTTACGCCAGATTTGGATGATGGCTGGGATGACGATATTCCGTTCTAGAGCGGTACTGATTGAAGCGATAAGAATAAATTCTTTTAATCGCTAATATTAAAACTAACCCAGCTAATAGCTGGGTTATTCTTTAATTGCCTTTTAAAATTAACCTATTGGTATTTTAATGCTGTTAATGATCGATAATTACGACTCTTTTACCTTTAACTTAGTGCAGTATTTTCAGCAACTAGGGCAAAAGATTGTGGTAAAACGTAATGATGAAATTAGCTTAGATGAGATTGAAGCCCTTGCACCCTCTCATCTGGTGATCTCCCCTGGCCCATGCTCTCCAAATGAAGCGGGAATTTCCCTCGCGGCGATTAAGCATTTTTCGACACACTTACCTATTTTAGGTGTGTGTTTAGGCCATCAAGCTATGGCTCAGGTTTTTGGGGCGAATGTCGTTCGTGCCGAGCGAGTGATGCATGGCAAAGTAAGTGAAATTGAGCACAGTGGTGAGCGATTATTTACAGGGCTAAATCACCCTTTGACGGTGACAAGATATCATTCATTACTTGTGGACGCCGTGCCAGAGGGGTTTGTGCTCGACGCTTGGTTTGATGATCCTATCTATGGACGTGAGATTATGGCAATGAGTCATCAACATTTACCGCTTTATGGGGTGCAATTCCACCCGGAATCAATTTTAACTGAGCAAGGACTTGATCTTTTAGCAAACTTTTTATCTTTATCCCCAAGTTAAAGTCGTTTTTATTCACTCTTTTATCATTCTCTGTTACAAGATTTATCCCTCCTTTTGCGTCAATTTAGTCGCTAAATATGATATAAGTGCCGCAAAACTACGCTAAACAGACAAGATAGACAGATCATACTTTGGCTGTTGCGATAACAATAAAAAGGAAGGATAAATGAAAAGCGTAATCCGAAGTTTGGGATTTAGTGCACTTACCGTTGCGGTGTTAGCGGGTTGTGCCGCAACATCGACAGAAACGTCAATCCCTACATCATTGCCGCAGGTGTTCCAAGTCCCATTGGCGCAACCTCCGCAGGTTTCAGAGGCCCTTACGCTTAATCAAATTATGGCGAATCCCGATTGGATGGGGATTTTCGCTAAAGAAGCTTATTGGAGTGATGATAGTCAAAGTGTATTTTTTGCCCGTCAAGCCAGTGGTGCACCTTTGCGGAGTTATTATCAGCAAGGTATTGATGATAGTAGTGCGCTTGAGTTAGCTATCGATAAGCTGCATACCGCTGATCAGCAATTTGGGGTCATAGATCCCACGCAGTCTTATAAAGCCTACCTCTATCAAGGCAATATTTTTGTTAAGCAGTTAAGTACAGGGAAGATCACCCAATTGACTCGCCAACGCACTGCGATTGATGGTGTACGTTATTTGAATAATGGCGACATTGCATACTGGCAGGGGGATAATGTTTTCCAAATTCATCAAGAGACAGGGTTAATTGAGCAGCTTGCCGAAATCAAAATGGCAAAAGCGCCAGAAGGGGTAAAAGAGCCTAATACTTATTTGGCTAAACAGCAGTACAGATTAATTCAATATGTGGCACTGCAACAGGAAAACGCCAAAGCTAAGGCGAAGTTCAATGATGATTTGCAGAAAAACGATCCGACGCTTGCGGCCAGTACTTGGTATTTAGGCGATAGTGAGGTGGTTTCTGAGCTTAGCCTGTCTCCTGATGGCCGTTATATTTTAGTGGCGTTAACCGATAAAAATTATAACGGCCGTAATGAGCATGACATCATGCCTAATTATCTTGGTGCCAAAGGATATATCGATCCTGTGCCTGTGCGCGCTCGTGTAGCTGAAGATGCTCCACCTGGGCAACGCTTTGTATTACTTGACCTAACCCTGCACAAACAAATCAATATCACCATTGAAGGCCTAACAGGATTCGATGAGGATGTACTGGCAAAGGTTAAAACTGAGAATGCCAAGGCTAAAGGCGAAACTTATCAAAGCACTTTCGCACCACGTAAAATTCAGTTAATGCAGGATTGGGGTTGGACACAAAGTGCGATTCAGTGGCATGAGTCCGGCGCTAAAGTCGCCCTCATGTTGGAAGCCACAGATAATAAAGATCGCTGGATAGCCAGTGTTGACCTCTCAAAGGGGAAGTTTATTACTGAACATCGCCTCCATGATGATGCTTGGGTGAACTATGACTATAACCAGTTCGGTTGGGTGCCAGGGACAGATACGCTTTACTATCTGTCGGAAGAAACAGGTTATTCGCAACTTTACATTAAATCATTAGGCGAAAAGCCACGTGCGTTAACCCAAGGTAAGTTTGTGGTAAGTGATATCACGCTATCACCGGATGCAAGTTTTATTTATTACAAAGCAAATCAAAATCATCCAGGTATTTATAATGTTCACCGCGTAAATATATCCACGGGTAAAAATGAGCAATTAACTCAGTGGGATGGTAATTTAGATTACAGCTTAAGCCCTGATGGAACTAAGCTGTTGCTCAATGCCTCACGCCGTACACAACCGAATGAGCTCTATATTCAATCTATTGGCGGCGAGTTAAAGCAACTAACTTCTTATACGAGTGATGCCTTTAAAAACTACCCATGGCAAGCGCCTGAAGTGGTGGCGGTGCCGTCAAATTACGGTGCAGGTGATATTTATGCTCGAGTCTATTTACCCCAAGGCTATGATAAATCCCGCGCTGAAAAGTACCCTGCGGTGATTTTTAACCATGGTGCAGGTTATTTGCAAAATGCTGACTATGGCTTTAGCGGTTATTTCCGCGAGTTTATGTTCCATAACCTATTAACTCAACAAGGTTATGTGGTGATGGATATGGATTACCGCGGCTCTAAGGGTTACGGCCGTGATTGGCGTACTGCGATTTATCGCAATATGGGGCATCCCGAAGTAGAGGACTTAAAGGATGGTGTGACTTGGATGGGGAACCATGCCAATGTCGATACTCAACGTGTCGGTACTTATGGTGGCTCCTACGGTGGATTCTTAACCTTTATGTCGCTGTTTACCGCGCCAGATCTATTCCAAGCGGGCGCCGCACTGCGCCCTGTGGCAGATTGGGCACACTATAATGCTCCTTATACCTCGAACATTTTAAACACGCCTGATGTGGATCCTATTGCCTATGAGCGCAGTTCACCGATTGAACATGCCCAAGGATTAACTAAGCCATTGTTAATTATGAGTGGTGTGATGGACGATAACGTCTTCTTCCAAGACAGTGTTCGCATGGTGCAGCGCCTGATTGAACTGGAAAAGCCGATGTTTGAAATGGCAATTTATCCTGTTGAGCCACACGGTTTTCGTCAGCCATCGAGTTGGTTAGATGAATATCGTCGTATCTATAAGCTATTTGAACAAGAACTCAAATAAGCGCGTTTAGCGTTTTACAAAGGCCTCTTTAAGAGGCCTTTTTTATGTTTAAGTTAGTAAATTTGAGAGGTACTAAGCAGCAGGGTTTGTTTATTGCTAAGATTGAGTGTATGTGCTGAAATTATAATGTTTTTTAGGATTTTAGAATATTGACGTCACAGGCATGGCTTAATAGGACAGATGAATAGTGGCGATTTCGGTAGCGGGTGGCGTAAGGCCTGGCAAAATTATAGAGATAGAGCATAGGCTCTATCAGCAATTAATCCTCGGCAAACAAAAGGCGAGTCCAACACTATTGGATGAACTTGATAGGGAGCTTGAGGCCGATGCGAATAAGTTGGATATTGAACGCGAAGCCATTTTGGCGCGTATGATGAAACAGCTCCAAGCCCGAGAAGTTTTTGAAGCGGTGTCGAAACAATTAACTGCAACCGTTAATAACGCCATTGAGCATCAATTAGCCTCCCCTGAATTGGTTTTGGTGCAGGCTGATATCAATGAGTCCCAAATTTTATTGTTAGAACTCCTACTTGCAAAAAACCTTGATGCCACTCGATTACGACCGCTCATCAGTAATCTAAGTTGGTTATGTCGCGATTTAACCAATATGGTCAACAGTCCCGCCTTTCGTGCCCATCGACCTCAGGGGGCTGATGTGCATGTCACTGATATCAAATTAGTGATGAGTTACATTGGAATAGAGAACCTTCGCACAATTATTCCCTATTTTTGTTTACGTAACTGGTTACCTAGCGGCAATGCTAAATTGCTGTGGACTACCCGTAAACTTTGGCGCTACAGCATTATCAGCGGTATTGCAGCCAATGCACTGGCTAAGCTTCACAATACTGACTCAGCACTGGTTTATAGTAGTGCTCTGTTAAACCAGTTAGGCACGTCGGTTGTATTGAGTTTAAGTGCTCGCTTATTCGATAAAACATGGGGAACTTGGATACGGGAAGCCAGTAGCAGCCGCGATAAAGAAGTATACGATGCTGTGATAGCAACAGAATTCCCAGCTAAAGTGGTTTTTGAACAAGTGTTAAATCATGGGCTGAAACTTAATTGGCAATTATTAACACTACTTGAGTTTGAACATAGTCCATTAACTTTGTTATTAAAGGAACTTGATCAAACCTTAAGTTATCGTGAGCTCTCACCTCAAGCCGCGATTGTCGCACGGGCTAATTGTTATGCTAAGGTGGTGTTACTTGAAGAGATGCGCCATATTGAGCCGCAAGAAAAGCGTTTAATGTTCGATTATTACGAGTTAACAGAGCAAGAAGTGCTGCGTTTAAAAGCACAAAATTATCGAAAGTTAGATTTGCTATAATCGATGCCCTTTTATCAGTGTCGATATGGCGCTGATGTGGAGGGAAGATGTCAAGCTGGCAATCATCTGTATTAAACACTATTTTATCCTACGTTGCCCGCCCATCCATCAGCCGAGGCAAGGCAAAAGTCCCCTTAGCACAAGTGCGTGAAAAGCTTATTGAGCTGGATAAGCGCTGGATCCCCTGGCCCGATAAATTAGTCAGTGCCACCATTCCGCTTAGGCATTCAAATCTATTGCACTATGTGCATCTGACTAAATCACCTCTATTAGGAAATCTCTTTTATGTTCGTGGTGGCGGTTTTTGCTTTAAAACCCCCCATGCCCATGCAAGGCTTGTTGCAGATATCGGTCGGCGTTGTCAGTTAGATATCTATATTCCCGATTATCGTCTTGCTCCCGAATATCCTTTTCCCGCGCCCTGTGATGATGTGATGGAGGCGTATTTACGCTTAATCGACTTGAAAGGTGCAAATAATTTGGTACTGATGGGGGATTCTGCGGGAGGTAATTTAGCCTTAAGTTTATTGCTCGAACTTAAGCGTCTTCATTTACCGCTTCCCCAAGCCTGCGTACTCTTATCGCCAGCATTAGATTTGGCGATAACGGGGGACACTGAGCTTATTCTTGGTGCAGATGATCCTTTTTTTACCATAGAGTCATTGCTGCGTTTACGGGGAGCTTATCTTGCAGGCGCAGATCCTATGTCTGCAAGAGTTTCTCCTTTACAAGGGAACTTGGCAGGTCTGCCGCCGCTCTTAGTGATCGCGGGTACTCGGGAGTTGCTATTACAGGATTCAGAACGGTTAGTGACTCAAATTAAAGCGAGTGGTGGGGAGATCCAAGGCATATTCTATCCCAATATGCCTCACGTATTTCCTATGTTTGACTTGTTACCTGAGGCCCTCGAGGCGAGGGAGAAAATCAGTCACTTTGTGCTTTCACATTTGATTCGTTAAAATTGTGTAGTTATTCATATTCAGTGAATAGCTAGCAAAAATAGAGGTAAATAACTTTTTTTCTGACTAAATATGCTACAAGCCTTAGGGATAAACGCTTGTATAGTTCTTAAACTGCAATCTTTATGCACTTTGTGTCAAAGCATAGCGATTGATGTTTGTGAAAAACTGGTATTTTGATCACATTTTCGCTAATAATGGCTATTAACAGACACAAGCATTCCCTGTATCACTAACTCTAGATAAAGATACACAGGGTATTCTGACGGCGCCCTATGCCGCTAAACAAAAACAAAGGATGAAGAAGAATGAGCGTTGATATGAAGTTAAACCGTGCCCAATTTGACGCAGTGATGGTGCCTAATTATGCGCCAGCGGCAGTGATCCCCGTTCGTGGCGAAGGAAGCCGAGTATGGGATCAAGAAGGTAACGAGTTTATCGATTTTGCTGGCGGTATTGCGGTAAATTGCTTAGGTCATTGTCATCCAGCTCTCGTGAATGCGCTAAAAACTCAAGGTGAAAAACTGTGGCATTTGTCCAATGTGATGACAAACGAACCTGCCTTAGCCTTAGCGACTAAATTAGTGAACAGCACTTTTGCCGACAAAGTGTATTTTGCTAATTCAGGTGCTGAGGCAAACGAAGCCGCATTAAAATTAGCCCGTCGTTATGCCTTAGAAAAATACGGTGTTGAAAAAGACGAAATCATCGCATTCGATAAAGCCTTCCATGGTCGTACTTTCTTTACTGTAAGTGTTGGTGGGCAAGCCGCCTATTCCGATGGTTTTGGTCCTAAACCACAGAGCATTACACATTTACCTTATAACGATATCGCAGCATTAGAAGCCGCAGTATCGGATAAAACCTGTGCCATTATGCTTGAGCCACTACAAGGTGAGGGCGGTATTATCAGTGGCGAGCCCGCCTTCCTCAAAGCGGTACGTGAACTTGCGAATAAGCACAATGCCCTCGTAATTTTTGATGAAGTCCAAACCGGTGTTGGCCGTACTGGCGAGCTTTACGCTTATATGGGAACGGACATAGTGCCAGATATTCTCACCACGGCTAAGGCTTTGGGTGGTGGTTTTCCGATTGCTGCTATGCTGACTACGGCTGAAATTGCTGAGCATTTAAAAGTGGGCACCCATGGTTCTACCTATGGTGGCAACCCATTGGCCTGTGCTATCGGTAATGCAGTATTAGATGTTGTGAACACGCAAGAAGTGCTAGATGGCGTGAAACATCGCGAGCAATTACTGCGTGATGGTTTGAATAAAATCAATGAAAAATATCATGTTTTTTCAGAAGTTCGCGGTAAAGGTTTACTCTTAGGGGCCGTTCTTAATGAACAGTACCAAGGTCGTTCACGCGACTTTTTGGTCGCCTCTGTCGCCGAAGGCTTAATGAGTCTGATGGCGGGTGCTAACGTGGTGCGTTTTGCTCCTTCTCTGGTGATCCCCGAGGCAGATATTGCTGAAGGTCTAGCTCGTTTTGAACGTGCTGTGGCGAGCATAGCTGCCGCCTAAATGACCTAAGGAGTGCTGAATTTATTCGCACTCCTTTTTTGTCAGGGAATGCTTGTGTGCATCACTACCTGTCTTATTTAGATAGGAGCCTTGGTGCGCTGCAAGCCAAAGTGAGGAGACACTAAGATGTTAATCATACGTCCTATTCAGGCTGGTGATTTTGAGGCTTTATATCAAATTGCCGAAGAGTCTGGCCATGGTTTTACGTCATTACCTGTGAATGCCGATTTGCTCAAACATAAAATTGCGAGAGCAGAAGCCTCATTCGTCAAACCTGTAGAGACTCCCTTCGATGAAGGCTATCTGATGGTATTGGAAGATACCGATACCCGCGCAGTGGTCGGCACTTGTGCCATTGAGGCCGCTGTCGGAATGGAAGATGCTTTTTACCATTATCGACTCGGCACCGAAGTTTATCATTCTGAACAAATCGACGTGCGTAATGAGGTTGAAACCTTAACCCTTTGCCACGATTACACTGGCGCCGCCGAATTATGTACATTGTTTTTACGTGAAGCCTATCGTAAAGGTAATAATGGCCGCATGTTATCCCGTAGTCGCTTTTTGTTTTTGGCCCAACATGCGAAACGTTTTGGTGAAACAGTGATCGCCGAAATGCGTGGTGTGAGCGACGCTAATGGTCATTCTCCCTTTTATGGTTGGCTGCAAAAGCATTTCTTAGGCATTGATTTTGTTCAGGCAGATTATCTTTCTGGTTTGGGTAAAAAGGCATTTATGGCTGAAATGATGCCACGAAATCCGGTTTATGTGTGTTTACTACCGGAAGAAGCACAAAAGGTGATAGGCGAAGTGCATACCAACACCCGTCCCGCATTGAGTCTGCTACAAGCAGAAGGTTTTAGATGCCGCGGTTATGTGGATATTTTCGATGGTGGCCCAACGGTTGAGTGTCGTTTATCCGATATTCGCGCAGTCCGAGAAAGTCGGCTATTGACCATAGATATAGGTGATATGGTCGAGGCGAGTAGCCAATTCATTATCTCCAATACCCAATTAGCCAACTACCGTGCAACAGCGGCATATTTAGCGGTGGATGATAAATCCGAACACATAGTAATTAGCCCTGAACTCGCAGCGGGTTTGTTGCTCGCTAAAGGCGATCAAATCCGTATTTTGGCAATGTAGGAATAAACACATGACACATTATATTCAAGGCCAATGGCATACTGGTAACGGTCATGACGTGACCTCAATCAATCCTGCCAATGGTGAAACTATTTGGTGCGGAAAAACAGCTACCGCAGAGCAGGTTAATGCCGCGGTTGAGGCTGCGCGCGCTGCACAATTTGATTGGTTTATGTTAGGTTTTGACGCGCGTTTAGCCATAGTTGAAGCGTATCGCAGCCAACTCGAAGCCAATAAAGCGGAACTGGCTGAAACGATTGCCCAAGAAACCGGTAAACCTCAGTGGGAAACGGCAACCGAAGTCGGCGCCATGATAGGTAAGATTGCGCTATCGGCAGCGGCCTACAATAAACGTACTGGCACTGAAGCGAACGATACTCCGGCAGGGCGTGCGGTTATTCGCCATAAACCCCATGGTGTGGTGGCCGTATTTGGACCTTATAATTTCCCCGGTCATCTGCCTAATGGTCATATAGTGCCTGCGTTACTTGCTGGGAATACCGTGGTGTTTAAGCCATCTGAACTCACGCCTAAAGTCGCTGAGTTAATGGTCACGCTTTGGGATAAAGCGGGTTTACCTGCGGGGGTTATCAACTTAGTTCAAGGCGAGGTGGATACAGGTAAAGCGTTAGCCTCACATCCTCAGATCGATGGTTTGTTTTTTACGGGCAGTTCACGTACAGGACACCTATTACACCAACAATATGCGGGTCATCCTGGCAAAATTTTAGCACTTGAGATGGGTGGTAATAATCCACTGATCATCAAAGGGGTACAGGATATTAAGGCTGCAGTGCACGATATTCTGCAGTCGGCTTATATCTCATCTGGCCAACGCTGCACTTGTGCACGCCGTTTATACGTTGAGCAAGGCGAGCAGGGTGATGCCCTGATTGCCCTGTTAGTCGATGCGGTTAAACAGATTAAAGTCGGCCCTTGGAATGCGCAGCCACAGCCATTTATGGGCTCAATGATTTCAGAAACTGCCGCCAAAGGTATGGTTGCGGCGCAAGCCAATCTACTCGATTTAGGCGGTAAAGTGCTCGTTGAATTAACGCATTTACAAGCAGGAACGGGCTTAGTCTCTCCTGGCCTTATCGATGTAACGGCAATTGATGTATTGCCGGATGAAGAATACTTTGGGCCTCTATTGCAGTTGGTGCGCTATGGCGATTTCGATCAGGCGATCAAATTGGCTAACCAAACGCGTTATGGTTTGTCTGCGGGATTACTTGCCGATAGCCGTGAAGATTATGATTATTTCCTCGCGCGTATTCGTGCAGGCATTGTTAACTGGAACAAACAAATCACAGGTGCATCGGGCGCGGCGCCTTTTGGTGGCGTAGGCGCTTCGGGTAACCACAGAGCGAGTGCTTTCTATGCCGCTGATTACTGTGCTTACCCCGTTGCTTCGGTCGAGGCTGATGCCGTGAGTTTACCCGCGACACTAAGCCCAGGTTTGAGCTTGTAAGCGGGTAGAGATTTGACTTTTATGTGGTAAAGAGGAGGAAGGATGAATGTTCTTCCTTTTTAATAACAAGCAGTAACGTGACTTGAGTTTCTACTGTGGGTATGTGTGACGCTGCAACAGTGGCATCTAGGTCGTTACATTTAGTGTTTGCGGCACAATAACAGCAATAACCGCAGCACAATAAAAGGAGTTTTTATGCATACTGACATCAACGCCTTATTTGCCGCCCTGTGGCAAGACTATATTCAAATGACCCCTTCTGCGGCAAAAGTGCACGCGCTGCTGGGCCATGGTAAACCGATTATCAACGACCATATCGCCCTACGCACTTTTAATATCGCTAAAGTGAATTTGGATGTGCTGGCTAAGCATTTCACATCATTAGGCTATGTTGCTTGTGGTGATTATAAGTTCGAGCAGAAAAAACTGGTGGCTAAGCATTTTGAACATCCAGACTCGACTCAGCCTAAAGTGTTTATCTCTGAGTTGTTGGTTGAAGAATTTAGCCCTGCGCTACAAGCGACCATTCAAGGTTTAATCGCCCAAGTGGATGTCGCCGCGACAACGGCGGATAATTTTATCTACTCAGGCCGCCATTGGTCATTGGATTCTCAAACCTATCAGGATTTATTAGCCGAGAGTGAATATGCTGCTTGGGTAGCCGCTTTTGGTTATCGTGCAAACCATTTTACTGTGTCTATCAATCACCTCGATGGTTTTGATACCTTAGAGTCAGTGAATAATGCATTGAAACAAGCGGGCTTTGTGCTCAATAGTTCTGGTGGTGAGATTAAAGGTTCGCCAGAGGTGTTGTTAGAGCAATCCTCGACCATGGCCGATAAAATTGGCGTTGAATTTACTAATGCGACAGTAGAAATCCCAAGTTGTTTCTACGAGTTTGCCCTGCGTTATCCTATGGCAAATGGCGAGCTTTACACGGGCTTTGTAGCGGCGTCTGCCGACAAGATTTTTGAAAGTACCAACGTGAATAAAGCTTAACTTCATCAGAGCCTAATCTCGCTTTGAGTATAAAAAACGCCATCGATTCGATGGCGTTTTTTATGAATAGCTCAAGTAAGACATCTAGCTAAAGGTCAGTTCGATCCTCAGTCCACCTAAGCGAGTGCTGTGATCAAATCTAAGTTCAATCTCATATTGCTCGGCAATTTCTTTCACTATCGATAAACCTAAGCCGTGACCCATTACAGCTTCATCTAATCTTGTTCCCCGCTGCGTGAGTTTATCTAGCTCATCATCAGCAACCCCAGGGCCATCATCATCGATACAAAGGCAGAGACGCTCTTGCTGACGTGATAGCTGAATACTCACTTGGTGCTTAGCCCACTTAAAGGCGTTGTCTAATAGGTTGCCTAGGAGCTCCATGCCATCCTCTCTGTGGATCGGCAGCCGTAGGATATTGGGATCGAGTTCAAAATTGCATTCGATGGACTTGTTGCGGTGGACCTTATTAAGGGTATTGGCTAGGCTGTGTAAATCCCTTGGGATCACTAATTGCGCCGCAGGAAGCATGTCGCCTGTGATCCTTGCCGCCGCCAGTTTACGCTCGACCATCTTGTGAATCGAATCAAGTTGCTGCTGCAGGGCTATGGCGGTTTCAGGATCTTTAAGCCCAAGTGCTTCAACTTGTTGCTGCATCACCGCCAGTGGCGTTTTGAGCCCATGGCTCAAGTTACCTAAGTTATTGCGACTACGTTCAATTTGCTTGGCGGTGTATTCGAGTAGTTCATTATAGGTTTTTGCTAGTGGCCTTACTTCCGGGGGGATATTACTCAGTTCGAGAGCGTTGATCTCCCCTTGCTGTAAACGGGATAGCGCATCTTGGATTTGCCTAACGGGTTTAAAAGACTGACGTAGAATTAAAAAGATCCCCATGATCATCGCCACTAGCATCGCTAGATTGACCCCAAGTTTAGTGCCATAAACTTCACTAAATACGCGTCTACCAATACTGAGATCCTGCGCCACTGTCAGGGTGGCTGTGACATTGGCGCTACTCGAATTTAATCCCAAGGATAACAGTTGCATATCATTGTTTTTTGGGCCTTTAGCTTGCCAAACTCGGGTTTGATTTGGGGCTAATGGTTCAATATCTAATTGCATGTCCCATAATGAACGTGAGCGAATCACTTCATTTGGCAGATTAAGCTGGAAATAGCGGCCCGAATAGGCAGGTTTATAAAAACTGGAAAGCTGGCTTTGATCTATGCTGATATCACCATCATTGATATGGGTCGCCAGCATGATATGTTCAAGATCTTCTTCTAAACGATTGATAATCGAATCGTGAAAAGCTTGGCGCAACATGGACTCAAATAAGATAAGTCCAATCACTGTGCCCAGCACTATTAAGCCCGTTAACCATAAACTGAGCTTAGTGCGAATGGATATCATTGAATTGCGCCGTGGAAAATATAACCTTGACCGCGGCGGGTTTCGATAGCGGTTTTACCGAGTTTTTTACGTAGATGTGTCACATAAACTTCTACGACGTTACTCTCTTTTTCATCATCAAATTGATAGAGTTTATCGGTTAGCTGTGCTTTAGATAACAGCTTTTTAGGTGACATAAGAAAAATCTTAAGCAATCTAAATTCCATGGCTGTTAACTCGTATAGGTGATCGGCTACTTTTACTGTTTGCTCCGTTTCATCTAAGGTAACGCCACCATAGGTGAGTTGTTTGCTAGGAGTATTTAAGCGTCCATGGGCTCGGTGAATCAGTGCTTGTATGCGAGCAAGCAGTTCTTGAGCATGGAAAGGTTTTCCTAGGTAATCATCAGCACCCGCATTAAAACCTTCGACTTTTTCATGCCATTGGCTACGAGCCGTTAACATGATCACTGGCGTACTAATACCTTGATTTCGCCAGCCTTCGAGCAATTCGAGTCCATTACCATCGGGTAGGCCAATATCTAAGATCACACAATCATATTGAGTTTCTTTGATGAGGTAATCGGCTTCCAGTGCTTTGTCTGTGATATCGGTAACGTAGCCAGCAAGTTTGAGTTGCTTTGCCAGTTCATTGACCAGCATTGGGTTATCTTCAACGAGTAGCAGTTTCATTTTTTTGGCATTCGCTCGGTAGTGCAATGGATTGATCGGGTTGGCCATTGGTTGCATCAATGCTCAGATTAACGATTTGGCCGCGCTGAACTTTAATTTGTAAATCATAGCGCCATTTATGCGCTTCTTGATAGAGATGGGCATCAATTAGTTCACCTTGGCAAAATTGATCCACAACCGCAAGGGTACCATTGAGCGACAGAATTTGTCCTGAGTTAACGAGATCTTTGACTTGATAGTGTTCTAATTCAATCGGTTCAGCATTGATTATTGTTGGATACACCAGTGCGAACAGACTGAAAAAACAGATAAAAAACAGCCGTTTCATTTGTGTACCCCAATAAAAAATGGCCTAGAATTTATGCTAGGCCACTTTAATGAAACAGGCTTAAATCAAGCTGAAGACTAACTTAACGGGTACCGTATACCACTATCGTTTTGCCGTGTGCTTGAATTAAATTTTGCTCTTCAAGCATTTTCAAGATTCGACCGACAGTCTCACGTGAACAGCCTACAATCTGGCCAATCTCTTGACGAGTGATCTTGATTTGCATCCCATCAGGATGAGTCATTGCATCAGGCTGTTTAGCTAAGTGCAATAATGTTTGTGCTATACGACCTGCGACATCAAGAAACGCTAAATTGCCGACTTTCTGACTCGTGCTTTGTAGGCGATAAGCCATTTGAGCAGACAGTTTCATCAGAATTTCAGGGTTAACTTGGATCAGTTGCTTAAACTTTTTATATGAAATTTCTGCAATTTCACATGCTTGTTTAGCTCGAACCCAAGCGGTACGTTCTGCTTGTTCTTCAAATAATCCTAACTCACCAATAAAGTCGCCTTGATTAAGATAAGAAAGGATCATCTCTTTACCTTCTTCATCTTTAATCAATACGGCAACAGAACCTTTTACGATGTAATAAAGGGTATCTGAATCTTCACCAGCATGGATAAGAGTGCTCTTTGCAGGGTACTTATGAATGTGACAGTGTGATAAAAACCATTCCAAAGTTGGGTCCGGTTTTGGCTTACCAATCAGAGCCATGTTGATGTTCCTCGATTGATTAAAACGAAAGTAAGGATATTCTAAATAAGCATTTTACGTCAATTAGACTCACAAAAACTTGATAGAAGTCTTAGTTTAGAATAAGTGAATAAATGCAATTAACCATCTAAAATTAGAGCTTATTTTGCTACTTTAGTGATATTAGTCAACTAAATCGGTACGAAACTCATCGGATTCAGTTAACTCTGTCGAGTTAATCACATCTTATAAGGCATTTTAAGAATTTTTTGAGCCAAAAATAAAAAAAATGCCACTGTACGAGGTAATTACTTTTGCTATTTCGAAAAAATATCCCTTTATTATCCCATTTTAGTCTTGGTTTTAGTGCGATTTAGGCTCGACTTATCCAAAAAATTCAGGCTAACTTTATGGTGTGGTCGCTTTGAGGTGAGGTAAGTAAGGTGAAATACAGACAATGGGTTTTGAGCATAGGCTTAACTTTAGGCGTAGGGCTAAGTTCTGTTGCGCACGCATTTTCTATTCCACAACCTGCAGCTGAAATTGCAGCGAGTAAATTTGCGCTAATCCAAGTTCAGGCGGCGCATGGCAGTGCTGATGCTCAATTTTTATTGGGGCTGATGTATCTCTCTGGGCGCTATGTGGAACAAGAGGTGCCATCTGGCATGTATTGGATATCCCTGGCGGCTGAACAACAGCATGAGAAAGCACAGCAAACGCTGGCTGATTTATCCTTTGAGGGCAAAATTATTGCCAGAGATCTCTCGGTAGCAGAGCATTGGTATAAAGTGATGAGTGAACGAGGTAATCGTTGGGCTCAGTTCCGTTTAGGTTTTATTTATGCCTCTGGCGGTGATGGCGTTGTACGTAATTGTGGTAAAGCGGTCGAGCAATTTACCCAAGTGGGTGATGATATTGCGCTGGGTAATGTGGCGTGGATCCTTGCGACTTGCCCTGAGGCTGAATATCGCGATGGCAATAAAGCGGTTGAGTTATCCTTAAAGTTACTTAAAGTAAATGAAAACGATCCCACTAATTTAGATAACCTCGCTGCTGCCTATGCAGAAATTGGTGATTTTAGTGCTGCAATATTGACCCAGCAAAAAGCGATTGAAGCTTTAAAGATGAGTGCTGAACTGACTAAGACGGATGAGTTCATTCAGCGGTTACAAACCTATGAACAAAAACGAGCCTATCGCGAAACCTTACGTCTGGTTGAATAAATTATTAGACTTTCTCGTGTTTGTTGCCCCTACTTTCTATCTGACTTTCCTTATCAGTCCTGCTTATTGAGTGCAGGATTTAATCTATTTCAGGCTAAATCTTGACCAATCATAAAGAAGTGTGTTTTTCTGAATAAGCTATACTTTTTTCCGTAGCGGTTAATGTCATTTTATTATTTTATAGCTATTCATTAGCTCATTAGCTCATTAGCTCATTAGCCGTTTTTGATTATTCAAATTTCTATGCTCAACGCATGTTGATAACACCTTAAATGGAATGTTAGGTAAGGAAATACCTTGAAATGTCAGATGGTTTAGCCAATCCACTCCAACAGGCACTCGTCACTATTTTTAGCGAAACCCCGCTAGAAACCTTAGAGCAGAATGTTGACCGAGCCCTAGAGACTATTACCTTGCAACTCCACTGTGATGGAGTGTTTGTGTTGACAGGAAGCCAGTCTCTTGACCATTTACGCACTCGAAATCTTTATTTAAAACCGCAATTTACTAAGGGACAACAGATCCGAGTTTGGCCTTTAGCACGTATGCCTTTTTTTCGTTCGTTGGTACGTTCACCAAGATTATTAAATGTGCCTGATGTTAATCGGTTGCCCGATGAGGCATTGGCTGAAAGAGCCCTACTAAAAGATTGGAATGTAAAAAGTTTATTGGTTTTACCTCCCGTCATTTTTGGCGAAACACGGATAGCTCTAGGGGCGGTTAACTGCTCTGAGTGTTGTGATTGGAGTAATGCGTTTATTGATGAGTTTAGTCATGCCGCAGTGATGATTGGCTCTGCAATGGAATTGACTCGAATTGCCCAAAATATGCTGGCAAGTGAATATAAATACCGTCAAGTATTTAATCAGTTACCTTTAGCCTGTGCGTTACTCGATAAACATAATCAACTGGCAATGTTAAATAAAGTGGCGTTGCAAACTTTACCTGTGCAGCACGGATATGATTTATTCCAGATGGTACGAGAAGAAGAACACGCCATGCTCAACGATACCTTGCATATGGTACGTGAGGGCGTCTTAGGTCAAGCTTGGTGTGAGTTACCGTTAAAATCGGTGCATCAACTCGATTGGTTAAGGTTAAGTTTCAGCCAGATCCATGGTGATAAAAATACGCTGGTGATGATAGCTGAAGATGTGAGTGAAAAGTATCGCTTAGCCGATGAACTCTCTTTCCATGCTAATTACGATGCACTGACTGGCTTACCCAACCGACTACATTTTGAGGCATTGCTTGAGAATCTTCTACAAGCAAGGGATGACATGCCGACCTGCGTTGCTTTTATTGATGTCGACCAATTTCAAGTCATCAATAATGTGAGCGGCCATCAAGCGGGAGATAAACTCCTGTGTCAGTTGGCTTTGCGTCTAAAACAACTTGTCCGCAAAGGCGATATTGTCGCGCGCCTCGGTGGTGATGAATTTGGTATTTTGATGCATTACAGCAACGTGGATTCGGCGCAGCATATTGCTAATCGCATTTGTACCCAGCTTGCAACCCACGAGTTTATTTGGGAGAACCGTTGCCATAATGTCAGTGTGAGTATGGGCATTGCCAAGCTCGATAAATCGGCTGCTGATATTTACACTGTGATGAGTCAAGCGGATGCGGCATGTCGCCTTGCTAAAGATAAAGGGCGCAATGGTTGGCATTTATACAGCGCCAAAGATCCTAAGATGACTCGACTTTATACTGAGATGATGGCCTCAGTTGATATTGTCAGCGCCCTCGCATTGAATCAGTTTGAGCTTTATTTTCAAATTATTACACCATTAAATCGCCGTGAGTCAGGTCTGCATTTAGAAATCTTACTGCGTATGGTGCAGCCGAACGGCACTATTGTTTCTCCTGCGATTTTCTTGCCCGCGGCTGAGCGTTATAACTTAGCTTCTAAAGTCGATCTTTGGGTGATAGATAATTTACTTAAATGGGGTAGTAGTCATTTAGCGATTTGGCAGCAGTTGGATCTTGTTTCCGTTAATTTATCGGCCACGTCTTTAGGAGACAGTGAGTTTATGAACTGGCTTGAAATGCGCTTAATGACCGAGCCGGAGTTGGTGGACAAACTTTGTATTGAGATTACAGAAACGGCAGCGGTGAGTCAGCTAGAACAGGCGACAAAATTGATTGAAGTATTACGTCCCCTTAATTGTCAGTTAGCTCTAGATGATTTTGGAGCTGGTTTTTCAAGCTTTGCCTATCTCAAGCGTCTTAATGTGGATTTTGTCAAAATTGATGGTCAGTTTGTCCTTAATATTTGTGAGGATCCCGCGGATCAAGCTATTGTTAAGGCTATCTGTCAGTTGGGGCAAGACATGGGATTTGATATTATCGCTGAGTTTGTGGAGTCCCCCGAAATTGGCCTTAAATTACAGATGCTCGGGGTCGACTACGCCCAAGGTTACGCGATTAACAAACCCACTCGTTTATCTGATTTAACTTCAGGGCTAAGTCGGCCTTGGCTTGATATGAACAGTGGTTTACAGCCTTAAATCCACAACCTGCACGGTTGGTATTAAAGCCGATTATGAGTACACTGACGACCTGTTTTGAACTTTGATATCAGATCCTTGAACTCTCTACCCATTTATTCTCTACTTGCTCCGCTGCATGAGGCATTTTCTACCCATGCGCAAGTCATTCTTGAGGCGCCTACTGGGGCGGGTAAATCTACCGCTTTGCCTCTGGCTATGTTGGATTGGCCTGAAGTCACTGGGCGTATTCTAATGCTTGAGCCTCGTCGAGTCGCCGCCCGTAGTGTGGCACATTATATTGCCCGCTGCCGACAACAGAACGTAGGGCAAGAGATTGGGTATCGGGTGCGTGGAGAGTCTAAGGTCAGCGCCAATACACGCTTAGAGATAGTTACCGAAGGGATTTTAACGCGGATGATCCAGCAAGATCCTGAGTTAACAGGGATTGAAGTGATCATTTTTGATGAGATCCACGAGCGGCATCTTACAACGGATCTTGGCCTTGCCTTAGCGCTCGAAGTACAAGCTTCCCTGCGTGATGATTTAAAAATATTGGCTATGTCGGCGACGTTATCGGGCTTAGCCTTGGGTGAATTAATGCCCTCGGCGGCGATTTTACACAGCGAAGGTCGCAGTTTCCCCGTTGAAGTTGAATATTGCCCCGTGCCAAGTCAGCAGCATTGGTTGGAGCATCTTGGTCGCTGTATTGTCGAGCTTGTCAGTGCAAATACGGTTACTGAAAAAAATACCGTTCACAATGATGTATTAGTCTTTTTACCCGGCAAAGCTGAAATCCTGCGATTAGTGCAGTATTTGGGTGAGCGTCTCGACAGTGATACTTTCTTGATATGTCCATTATACGGTGAGCTTTCTGGTGCTGAGCAAGATCGCGCCATAGCGGTATCGACACAGGGAAAGCGTAAAATTGTATTGGCAACCAACGTAGCAGAATCGAGCTTAACGATTGATGGCATTGGCTTTGTTATAGACAGTGGCTATAAGCGTCAGGCGAGTTTTAATCCTAAAACCGGCGTTACTCGCCTCAGTTTAAAACGCATTAGTCAAGCCTCGGCAACTCAACGTGCAGGGCGTGCAGGGCGTTTAGCCGCGGGTGTATGTATTCGATTATGGAGCCAAGAAGAACAAGGGCGAATGCTAAAGGCTGATGAGCCTGAAATTTGCCAAGCAGATCTTGTCTCAATGGCCCACGATTGTGCCTATTGGGGGGCAAAATCCTTTAGTGATCTAATGTTACTGACTTCACCCCCCAAGGTAAATGAAGCACTAGCTTGGCGGCTGTTACAGCATTTAGGGATGGTTGATGGTCAAAATAAGTTATCTCCCCATGGCAAAGCTGCCTATGAGTTAGGTTGCCACCCTCGGCTTGCCCATATGTTACTGAGTGCTAAAACCTTAGCTGAGCAGTTATCTCAACCAGAATTATCTAGCTTAGCCTGTTTGCTTGCGGGGATTTTAGAGGCCAGAGGCTTACCCAAAAAGGGTGCAGATATGATGAATTACCTGTACTTTGCGACTCAGGGACAAGTGGGGCAGCAGGTAAAACAATGGCAAAGAAAGTTAGCCGTGTCTGGTGATTTAAGCGTGATAGCCTCCCATGCTCATCATAAAGATGTCGGGTTATTATTGGCATTTGCCTATCCTGATCGTATCGCTAGGGCGCGGGGCGTAGAGGGATATCAATTGGCTAATGGCACGGGTGTTGTGCTCGCCGCGGAGGATGGACTTGCGCAAACACCATGGCTTGTTGTCGCTGATTTTCAAGAAACAGAAGGTAAAAGTGCAGGTCGGATCTATTTGGCAAGTCAGTTGCACCCCAATCTATTCGATGAGGCACTAAAGCCCCTGCTAAATATCACAGAGCAATGCGGTTGGGATGAGATAAAAGGGCGAGTAGTGGCAGAACGCCAATATAAGATTGGCCAAATATTGTTCAGGTCTGATTCAATCTCTAAGCCTGAACGCCCACAAATAGTGGCCGCATTACTGAACTATATCCGTTTGCAGGGATTAAAAATTCTCAATTGGAACGACAACTTAGAACAACTCCAATATCGCATCCAGTTGGCTAAAGCACTGGATGCGAGTACTGATTGGCCTGATATCAGTGACACTGCATTATTGGCAAACCTTGAAACTTGGCTGGCGCCTTACCTTGAAAATGTGAATAATCTGCCGCAGTTACAGAAACTCGATTGTTTTAGCTTTGTCGCAAACCAATTAAGTTGGCAGCAGCAACAAATGCTCGAGACATGTTTGCCAACCTCTTGGGCGTTAGTCACTGGAACACATGCCCCGATAGTGTATGACGCCTCTGGGCGAGCTTTGCTTAGGGTGAGATTACAAGAAACCTTTGGTATGGCACAAAGCCCAATATTGGCACAGGGCAAACTTAAGGTGACGATGGAGTTGCTCTCGCCAGCACAGCGACCATTAGCACTTACAGCCGATTTAGCCAGCTTTTGGCAGGGCCCTTATGTTGAAGTCAAAAAAGAAATGCGTGGTCGTTATCCAAAACATTTGTGGCCGGACGATCCTGTGAATACTTTACCTACAAAATATACCAAGAAGAAAACCTTGGGTTTATCTCAGTCATAGCTTTTAGGCTGCTTTGATTTACAACATTTAGGTGTTGTGCCCGTGACTGATGTCTTTAAATGTGTGAATGATGAAGTAGATATGACAACTAAGACGACAAAAAAAACACCCGCTCAGCGCAAGGCAAAAAGGAGTCGTGGACTCTTTGGGCACATCTGGTCGCTCACTTGGAAGTTGACTTTAGTAGTGCTTGCCGTAGTTACTTTTTACAGTATTTATCTTGATCAAATTATTGCCAAAAAATTTGAAGGGCAAAAATGGCATCTACCCGCCCAAGTATTTAGCCGGTCCATGGCCTTGTACCCCGGTGCCGCCGTCAGTCATCCTCAGTTAATGGCTGAACTTAAATTGCTCGGTTATCGTAAGGTCGCTAATCCTCGCCAAGTCGGTGAATTTTCAGCTTCAAGTACGCGTATAGAGTTATGGCGTAGACCCTTTTTACATCCTGAGGGCGATCAAGCAGAACAAAGAGTAATGATAAGCTTCGACAGTGATGGTGTAAGTTCCGTCGCGCGGATAGAAGATAAGCGTCAATTAGCGGTGTTTCATTTAGAACCCGTATTACTTGATCGTATTATTGCTGGCGACGGTGAAGATAGGTTATTTGTGCCAACCGAAGATATGCCTAAATTGATTATTCAGGCATTACTTCTAGTGGAAGATCGCAGTTTCTATGAACATCATGGCGTTAATCCTTTTGCGATTCTGCGTGCTGCGTTTGTCAACTTAAGTGCTGGACGAACAGTACAAGGCGGCTCAACGCTGACACAGCAGCTTGCAAAAAACTTTTTCTTGTCCAGTGAGCGCTCTTTGCTGCGTAAAGTGCGGGAAGCGCTAATGGCGGTGATTATTGATTTTCGCTACAGCAAAGAAGAAATCCTCGAAGCCTATTTAAATGAAGTTTATATGGGGCAGGATAAATCCCGTGCCATACACGGCATGGGGCTGGCCTCGCAATTTTATTTTGGACGTCCGATTAGCGAACTGACTGCGCCTCAGCAGGCATTTCTTGTGGCAGCAATTAAAGGTCCGTCTTACTACAATCCGTGGAAATATCCAGATCGTAGTCAAGAAAGACGCGATCTCGTATTGCGTTTATTGATGGATGCGGGTGAATTAAATACAGAACAGTATAAGGCGGCGGTAGAGTCTCCATTGGGCTTACGTAGTCAAAATAAGCCTGTTCATCAGAAGTTACCTGCTTTCTATGCTTTGGTGAAGCAAGAACTAAATCAACGTTATGGTGATGCTTTACTGAAACAATCTGGTGTGAAAATTTATACTACCCTAGACCCAATGGCCCAAGAAGCGGCCGAAAATGCGGTGATGAAAACCTTTAAAAGTTTAGATAAAGGCAATAAATCATTGCAGATTGGTATGGTGGTGACCGACAAATACACCGGCGGTATTGCCGCAATGGTAGGCGATAAAACGCCAGGGTTTGATGGATTTAACCGCGCCGTTGAAATTCGCCGTCCTATTGGCTCGTTAATTAAGCCCTTTGTGTACGCGACGGCATTGGCGCCTAATAGCAAATTCACTTTGGCGACACCGCTAAAAGATCAGCCTATTACCTTAAAAAATGAACAAGGTAAAACTTGGTCTCCCCAAAACTTCGATAAAAAGTTTAGTGGTCAAGTATCCCTGTTAACGGCGTTGAAAAAATCGATGAACGTGCCCACGGTAAACTTGGGGATTGCGGTTGGTGTGGACGCAGTAGCAACCACCCTAGCCAAATCTGGCTGGGAAGAGCCCTTAAACGAATATCCATCGATGTTATTAGGGGCAGTGAATGGCTCTCCTCTGATGGTCGCGCAGGTGTACCAGACCCTAGCGGATAATGGGGCTTATCGTAAGCTCACAACCGTTACTGCAGTATTGGATAGCCATAATGAACCTTTGCCAGTGACCCGTTCACCTAAAGAGCAAGCCATTACGCCCGAAACAGATTTTCTCGTGCAATATGCGATGCAGCAGGTGGTGCGTTCTGGTACGGCAACACGGTTAGGTAATGCTTTCCCTGGGGTGGCGCTAGCGGGTAAAACGGGAACGAGTAACGATAGCCGTGACTCTTGGTTTGCGGGGTTTGATGAGCGTAATGTTGCAGCAATTTGGGTCGGACGGGACGATAATGGCAAAACTAGCCTCTATGGTAGTAGTGGCGCCATGGCGGTATATCAATCCTTCTTAAGTGAGCGCCCACCAATTGGTTTACGCTCAATCCCGGTTCCAGGTGTTGTGCGAGGCTATTTTGACCGTGATACTGGCGTCGCTAAAGAAGCGGGTTGTGGCAATGTCGAAGCTCTACCCGCATTAAAGGGAACCTATAATCCTGCACAAAATTGCGGTGAACCTTTGCAATGGTGGCAGAAGATTTTCTAGGTTAATCGGGGCGATTATTGGCTAATAACGCACTGATGTGTTGAATATAAAACCAGTAGAACCTGTGTCGATGGAAGTGATGTTATCGAGAGCAAACTCGGGATGTCACTCTTCCTTTTGCTCGGGACGTTAACTCAAAGTGAGAAATGACATGTTTAAAACCGCTGCCGCCGTGCATATTTTAGTGAAACACAAAGAGCAGGCTGAGGATATTGTTAAGCAGCTAAATAATGGTGCTAATTTTGCTGTGCTCGCTAAGCGTTTTTCCTCTTGTCCTTCAGCCAAAAAAGGCGGCGACTTAGGTGAGTTTAAAAAAGGCCAAATGGTGCCACAGTTCGATAAAGTCGCATTTTCGGGCGAGTTATTGGTGCCACATATAGTAAAAACGAAGTTTGGCTGGCATGTCGTTAAAGTGCTTTATCGCACTTAATACCTCAGTAATAAGCGCATCTTCACCGAACGTTATTTTCGACTAATCAAATAGATTGGAAGATTAGGGAGCGATCAGCATGAAATTTAGTTTTAACACCGAAGATGCGAGCCAAGTATGTGTGGGCGCTTTTGCCCTTGCGGTTCCCATCGCATTTTCTGAGGAAGCGTGGCAACTTGGCGAAACGTTGCCTTTATTAAATATTGCTATGCTCTTTAGTTTATCGTTGTTATTTCTCGGAGTATTTACTTACCACAGCGTGTTCCAGCAGAATATTCGAACACGGATCCCTGTGTTTATTTTTCGGATAGTGGTGGCGTATTTGCTCACTGCACTTGTTGTTTTTCTGGTGCTGTTTTGCCTCGATAAAGTGCCATTTTTTGAGGATCCTCTGACCTCGATTAAACGGATCATAGTGATTACTATGCCGGCCTCTATGGGCGCTATCGTTGTGGATAGTTTTGATAAAGAATGATTTTGCAGTCAAATCTCATGACTTTTGTCACTGGTGTATTTGGCGTATCTTGAACATACTGATTGTTACTGCGTTTCGAGATTAAATTTCACTGCAAAAATAACCCTGAAACGTCAACACACCCTAAAACGAAAGGAATGGATTATGAACAATGGTGCTCTTGCTTTACTTATTCCCATACTTGCGATTGTGGGAGGATATGTTGTGGCAATTATGAAGATCCGTGAAAAGCAAAGATTGGCGAGTCATGAGCAAGCACAGGAGAACCAAGTGCTGCGCACCGAGTTAGAAACGCTGCGTCGTCGTGTTGAGGTGCTAGAGCAGTTAGTGACTGACGATGGTTTTCAATTAAAACGTGAGTTTAATAAAGTCTAAAAGATGCATGTTGCGATGGAAATGCGCTAGCAATGTGAAATGCAACAACGAGGTTATTCGCTTTACAAATATTATCACGGTGTTACTTTTACGGCTTCGTTGGATTCAAGTCATCGGGTGAGTGAAATACCTAAATTAAGGTAGACTCGTGAGAATTTTGTTATCCATCCCTACTTGAGTCATTACTAATAGAGTTTATATGTTTCTAGCGCCTTATTTTTCAAAGCAAAATCAAGCAATTTCAGTTTCGGCACAGCAGGCTAGCGATTTCGCTAAGAAAGTTGCACAGGATTTTAATCCTATACATGATGTCGGCGCCAAGCGTTTTTGTGTCCCCGGAGATCTGCTGTTTGCTTTAGTGTTAACCCAGTATGGTTTGAGTCAGAGCATGAAATTTAGCTTTGCAGGCATGGTGGGGGATGGCGTCGAATTGCAATTTCCAGAGCAGGTTAATGATAGTTTTTCGATTTGCGATAGTCGTGAAAAAGCCTATCTTAATGTCAGCCGTCAGGGTGATGTAAGTTGTTGTGATGCGCAGAAAGAATCCTTTATTCGTCAATATGTTGCTTTCTCTGGACATAATTTCATCGATATCTTAGTGCCGTTAATGAAACAGCATCAAGTGATGATAAATCCAGAACGCCCATTAGTGATTTACGAAAGCATGTCGTTCGATCTCACTACACTTGATTTTATTGAGGTCACTTTATCCCTCGTTGGACAAGATCTTAAAATTGATGGCAAACGCGGCGATGTGACTTTGCATTTTGAGTTACACAGTGGTGATACCTTAGTCGGAACAGGTATAAAGACCTTAGTGATGAGTGGATTACGTGCTTACGATGAGGTTTTTGTGCAGCAAATGTGCGCAACCTATGAAGGCCGTAAAATAGATTATTGATAGGCGCTTAGGTCATCGCGTGGTTTTTGTCTGTAGGCAAAGCGCTATGCATCCATAAATAGCGCTAATGAATGATGTAATATGCGGATTAATGTTGATCGTCGATGGAAAGCTTTGACACCGTTGATGAGACATTTTCCGCCCCATTACGAATTTCCCCCATAACCAATGTCACCTCTGCTAACTGCAGTTTCCCTTCCTGAGCGATACGCTCAACCTCATTCATCATGTGTGTTGCGCTAGCGGTTAATTGAGTATTTTTACTGACTACGGCGGCAATTTCACTGGTTGATTTACTGGTTCGGGCTGCAAGTTGTCTCACTTCATCGGCGACAACGGCAAAGCCACGCCCTTGATCACCTGCACGCGCAGCTTCAATGGCAGCGTTAAGCGCCAGAAGATTCGTTTGATCTGCAATCGAACTGATGGTTGCAACAATGGCTTGAATACTCTGAGACTGCTCATTGAGTTTTGCCATTGAATCCGTCGTCCTATGGGTTTGCTCGGCAATGGCATTTGAGGTACTTACTGTTGCATCCAGCAATTTCACACCTTGTTGGGCTTGTGTAAGCGTTTGTTGTGAGGTGATCAGCGCAATATTAGCGGCTTCTTGAACGGCTTGATTTTGTTGGATTCGCGCGCTGACATCGCTGGCGAATTTGATGATTTTTCTGACATGACCGTTTTCATCAATAATGGGATTATAGGCAGCCTCTAACCAGATGGATTGACCATAGGCATTTTTACGCTCAAACAAACCGCTCTTAAATTGCCCATTTTTAAGATCGTCCCAAAAATGAGGTTGTTGCTGATAGAAATTATCAAAGCAAAAAATACGGTGGTGCTTGCCGATGACTTGTTCTTTGCTGTACGCCATTACCCGTAAGAAATTATGATTGGCGTTGAGTATGGTACCCTCTGGCGTAAATTCAATAATGGCCTGTGACTTATTTAATGCATCGAAAATAGCCGCTTGATCATCGAGTTGAAGCTTTTCTTTCGTGATGTCAGCGGCAATCTTCATCACTTTTATCACTTTCCCATCTAATTTAATGGGAAAATAAGTCGCTTTAAGCCATATCTCGTGTCCATTTTTATGGATACGGCAAAAATTACCTTCCTGCAGATGGCCTGCTTTCAAGTTGTCCCAAAACTGACGATAGGTAGAGGCGTTTGCATATTCTGGCTTACAAAATATCCTATGGCTTCGGCCTATAATTTCTACCAGAGAATAACCCATCGTATTTAAAAACAGAGGATTAGCATCTAGGATTTCACCATCTGGTGAAAACGTGATAGTGGCGACGCTGTTATCGATGGAATCAACTAAAGATTCTGATTCCAGTAGTTTCGCTTCACTCTCTTCAAGGCTTTTACGTAACGATGAATTAAACACTGAGATACTCCTTAATTCAAAAACGAACTCTTTTTTATTGGATGATATGGCGCCAAATACACTGATAAATATAGCTATGATTGGGATGATTTGTGGTTTTTATTAACATGGTACGCCGAACTGTATACTGCAATATTGGCAAGTAAGATCACTAAAATCAGATGTGGATAAAGTGCAGACATCAAGCTTACATGAGCAAATGTTGCCAAGTAACGGAGTTTGGCAGGCGTTTTTGCTAGATTATCGCCCGTTTGTATAGATTCACTATACGGGCTTTGCTTTGCATAAAAGCCTGCCAACTTGAGGTGAGAATAAACCTTATACGACTTTCTCTATTTTTGCGGGTAGCCCTTGTCTGGCCGAAGCGCCACTTGCCCAATCCACCAGCGGGTAGCGGCCGTGGCGACTCGGATCAAACAGATTCAAGTCGTTCATATTGATGCCTACTCGGATCAGCGGATTGGCGGCGATTTTAAGGTTGTCGATCACTACGTCCCGCGCGCCGAGTTCCTTATGGCCATAACCGTGTTCGATAGCGATGCAGTCAGGGTGCACTCCGGCAACACATTCCACTAAGGCAATAACGCTGCCGTTGGGCGTGCTGATCTTGACCGTGTCACCTGTGCTGATCCCAAGGCGAGTGGCGGTTTTCTCGTTCAGTCGCACCGGATTATTAGGGTGTACTTGGCGTAAACGATCCGAGCCAATACTCATAGAACTCATGGTATGGGATTTGTAGCTGCTGATCAGCAATGGCCACTGTGACTTATCAAACGCCTTATCGAGCGGTGTGCCATTGGCTAAGGCGGGTTGATATAAGCGCGGACAGCCACTCATAAATTCCCCTGTGAGACTGTTACGGCGACTGCCCACTTCAGGATTCCACAGCATCATAGGTTTTGGCCAAACCTTGGTTGGATTCCCCACTTCATCCCGTGCACCGCTCATATTTTCAAAGCGGCCGCCGCGGGCAAATAAGTAGCTAACTTTTTTGACTTCATCTGGCTTGAGTCTGGCGTTGAGCTCACTTTGGATACGACTCACACCGCTAAGATACATGTCCTCAGCGTTGATATCGGCGACGGCTTTACCCAAATAGGCCACGTTGGCTGCACCATAGAGTGAGTAATCCGCTGCGCGCGTTAACGGATGCAAGCTGCCATCGGCGGCCTTAACGGCATTTTCGCCAAAGCCGGGTAGTTGCAGTTTTATCGCCACTTGGCTCAAGAAAGATTCCATGCACACCACATCGCCACTGGCCATTTTTGTGACCCTTGGTTCGACAATCGGCCAGCGACCTGTCGTTTCCTTCGTCAGGGTCCCATGCCAAGAAGGGCTCCAACCCCATGACTCGTAAGTTAATGTGTCGGGCACGATATAATCCGATAGCGCCGAGGTTTCGTTAATAAAGCTGTCGATACTGATAAACAGCGGCAGCACTTTGGGATCTTTCAGTTGTTCACCAATGGCTTCACCTAGACCCGCTTGACCATAAATTGGATTGCCCATGTGGTTAATCCATGCTTTGAGTCGATAGGGATAACCGTGCACCGCCGCCGTTAAATGTTCGCCAAGCAAGGGCGATGAAATCGGAAACCAAGGCTCCTTTGTAGGATAAGGCGATTCGCCCGCTTCGACTTTACGGCGATACTCTGAGGTTTTCTCGTAGGGGAATTTAGAGCGCGATAGGAATACGCCCTTAGGCTCGACCATGCCGTCAAACTCCTGCAGATTATACCTTGGGCCTTTACCAAAGGCAGGAAATGAACCGCCGGAAGCTAATGCGCCACCTTTTAAATTGATGTTACCTATCATGGCGTTGAGCATCATGATTGCCCACGCGCTATAAAAACCATTGGCGCTCATTGTGCCGCCGTGGGAGATCACCGCAGCCTTAGTGCCATGGCTGGTAAATTTATCCGCGAGGGTAATGATCTGCGCCTCGCTGATATCGCACTCCTTGGCATAGTGTGCCATCTCGAAGCTCTGCGCCGCTTCACTTAACAGTTGGAAGCTAGATTTAACCGCAATCATTCCCTTAGGTGTGTCGACGCTTTGGTCAACGTCGAGCTTAGCTTTCAGGCTTTGACTCGCCAACACTATCTCGCCACTCGCGGCATCGACAACCAACTGCGAGTCTTGCTCGCCATAGGCTTTGCCCTCGAAAGGTAAGTCAAGATCGCTGGCAAAGAGATATTGGCCATATCTTGGATGGGTCGGTTCGCTGACGATCAAGAAGCCCGCGTTACTAAAACCACGGTAACCTGATGCTTTTGCGGCATCGACATTGGGTGCACTCAAAAAATCGGCGGCGTAGCGCTGGTTATCAATAATCCAGCGCAACATGCCCATGGCGAGGGCCGAGTCGGTGGCGGGGCGGATCGGCAGCCAAGTATTGTTACCCGCGCAAGGTTGATTCGAGGTATTGGGTAGCATGGGTGACACCACCACATAACTGAAATTGCTGTTATTCACCCGCGCGTTAGCCAATTGTCTTGCTTGGCGTTTAAAGGGATTGCCCGATTGCTGCGGTGAAGTGCCGATAAAGAGTAAAAATTCACTATGGTCCCAATCGGGTTTTAAGTGGGCGTATTTTTTCAAATCATCCAATAAAGCGCCCGCTCCAGCACGGTAGGTAAATCCACAGTAAGCGCCGTGGTTGGCAAAGTTGCGCGTGCCAAAGCTGTTGAAGGTGAAGCGTTTGATAATGGCATCGCGGCCTTCATCTGATGCGTTTGAGACCAGTAACTGATTAGCTTTAGGGCCGTATTCTGGATTATTGGTATCGAGTGGCGTGGTGATATCACGAATCGCTCTTAAGCCTTCGACTTGGCCCTCACCAAATAAATCACCGCCTTCGACGACTTCATTCAGCAATTGCTCAAAGCTAATGCTCTGCCATTGGCCGCTGCCGCGCTTACCCACGCGTTTAAGGCATTGGGTGACGCGATGTGGGCTATCTAATTGTTCTAGCATGGCATTACCGCGGGCGCAGGCGGTGGAACGTCCTTGCAGCCCTTGTTCTTGGAAGGCGCTAAGCCCAACAAAGGCGGTTTTGATTGGTGTATCGAAATCGATATGTTCCCGCGATGACAACGGATGATAAGGATTACCGCTGATACGGATGATTTTATCGGTTTTTTGATCGATACGAGCGCGCACGCCGCATTTGGTCCAGCAACCTAAGCACATAGTATTGGCGATGCGTTGATCGTCATTGCTGATCAGCTGACCTGACTGTAAATCGACTTTGTATTCAGGTGCTAAGGAATTACCATGCAGCGGATCTTGGGTTGGTTTTCCTGAGGTACCATTGACGACACCTTTACCTATTTGCGCTAATGTATGGCTATAACCCGCGGCAAATAATCCCACACCACCCGTTACAGCGGCCCCTTTGATAAAACGACGTTTACTCTTATCCATGATGGACTCCTTAATTCTGTAAACTAATTGGGTGCTCAGCGAGCAAGTTTTGCCGCAGGCGTGTGGCGAATAAGTTCGGAGACCAGCGCCATTAATGCTAACCAAAGGCCGAAAGTCCCAGCTATTCCTAATAGCCCTTCGGGTCCCCAAGGCAGTTGATAGAGATAAGTCCCCGCGCCGTATTTAGGATCGGTTTGCGCTTGAATTAGCACTATCCAGCGAAATCCCCACGCAAGGTGAATGGCCGTGAGGCTGACGATTAGCATTGCCATATTGGGTAAGTGACGAATGGCGAGCATCAGTGCCAGCACGGCGAGTGTGACCAGTACCCAAATCGCAGCCAGTTGCCAGCTTGGGCTGGTTTCAAGCAATAGTGCGGCTTCAGGGGCCGAGCCCTTATCGAATAACGCCCAGCCGATAAGGCATAGGGCGAATAGACCAAAACTCGCTCTTACCCAGAGTAATAGGCTGTCTTGGGTGCGCTGTTGGTAGCCCTTTAATAGTCGATTCAGTACCACCAAAGTGCCGCAGGCGGCGAGCAGGGCACTCATTGCCATCAAAGGTGGCAGCCAATAGGTATGCCACAGTGGCCGCGCCTTAATGGCCATGGTTTCCATGCCAGTGTAGAGGGCGATACTGCAGGCACTCAGGGCCGTGATCAGTGCGATCGGCTTGATGAATTTGTCACTGTTCCAATCACCGAATCTCAGTAATTGGCCTATTTTATTCACCCAATCTGAGTCTTGATTCGTGGTGTGCTTAGGCAGATATTGACGCAGTAGCAGCCAAGCAAACACTGCGCTGGTGCCCGAGAATACGGGCAGTAAAAAGGCGCCATACCACATCCAAGAATCAGGGCGAACTTGCGCATAAAAATGCCAAGCCCGCAGCGGTTGGTGTAAATCGGCGAGTAAGGCGATAGGGGCGACTATGCCTGCGGTTAACATTAAACAGGCGCAGAGCTTCAGCAATCTGTCATCGGGTTTGGGTTGGCTGAACAAGTGTATTGTCGCTACCCATACGCTGGCGTAGGCGAGCCCCATCATAAAAAAGTATTGTACTGCCCAAGGTAGCCAAGTAATGGCGATATCTGGGGTAAAGATTTCTTTAATGACCATGGTGGATCTCCTCGCCAGTATCGGTAAGTAAGGTTCTAACGGGGGCTTGGCCGCTAATCTTGTCCTCAAAAGCGCTGCTCATGCCGATGTAGAACACCCGTGGCGCAGTGTTGGCCGTCGGTTTGAGCACCTTGATATCGGTTTTGTTGGCGGCGAGCAGTTGGCTTATCTGGCTGTTGGGATTATTCAGATCGCCAATCACACGGGCTTCTCCTACGCAGGTTTCGACACAGGCGGGCAGTAACCCTGCATCTAACCTGTGGGCGCAGAAGGTACATTTGTCGGCGGTATTGGTATCGTGGTTGATAAAGCGCGCATCATATGGGCAGGCTTGCACGCAATAGCCACAACCAACACACCATTCATTGTTGACGACCACTATGCCGTCCTTGCGCTGGAAGGTCGCGCCCGTAGGACAAACTGGGATGCAGGGCGGGTTTTCGCAGTGATTACAAAGTCTTGGCAGCATTAAAAACGCAGGCGGAGTGGTATCTTCCTGCTGCGAGACTTCATACTGCTGCACTGTGGTGCGAAATTGGCCGAGGGGCGGTTGATTCTCGATAGTGCAAGCCACAGTACAGGCTTGGCAGCCCACGCAGCGACGCAAGTCAATTACCATACCGTAGCGTTTACCTATTTGGCCTTCGCTGGCACTGTGCATTTGAGGGCTGCGCTTATCATCCTGTGCATACACTTGCACGACAGGGATGAGTGCGGCGCCAACACTGACGCTGGCTATTTTGCCGAGAAACTGACGTTTACTCTTGTCCATACAGATTTCCTTCACTCTTGCAGATGGCGAATAAACTGGCTCATAGACCTAGGGGTAAGGTTTATGGCGAGGTTTACAGGCATTCTGTAAAAGGGGAGGCGGCATAACTATAGTGGTTTTCCACATATCGGGTGTGGACTTGATCTAGCGCAACAAATATCCGTTAGAATAGCCTTCAAAATGCTAGGGTTTTATTTTTTGTTACTTGAGTTTGGCCTTTTCTTAGCTTGAGTTGGACTTGATTTTAGTGTGAGTGACTGGGGATAAAGTATTGCACTTCATGTTATTTAGGATGATGAAAACGGTGTTTCGCTTAGCAGTATCGGTCAAGTGGCCGTTATCGATTCTGAGCACTCCACATTCCGTGGCAATACCGAGGAAAAAGCCAAGGAACGCAGTGTTATTCCTATGCTTGCTCGCTTCGGCTGAGGTGTTTGCTGCGGAGCCACTGAATCAAAGTGTGCATTCGGGCTTAACTGACCCTGAGGTTGTTGCTCAAGTTGCTATCGAAGAGCCCAGTTATCAAGTGGTCGATGTTGGCGTGTTAGCCATCCGCGGTTATAAGGCAACCATCAACCGCTGGCAACCTTTGATGGGATGGCTCGAAACCCAAATTCCCAACAGTTACTTTAGGTTACATCCTCTCACCCTCGATGAACTAGCTAAGGGCGTTGAAACCCAAGGGCTCGATTTTGTGATCACTAACCCAGGGCAATCCGTGTTACTGGCACGGCAATATTCTCTCACTTGGTTGGCGACCCTGCGTAGCCCGTTAAATAATGGCGCGGCAATGCAAGTGGGTTCGGCGCTGGTGGTGCGCGCCGATTCACCCTATCACACCTTAAGTGATCTTAAGGGACGTCGACTCGGGATCGTATCGAAAAATGCCTTCGGCGGTTACTTGACCTTAGTGTACGAAGCGCAGCTAAAGGGCATAGATTTGCCTCGCTTTGTGGGTGAGATTATTCCGTTGGGGTTTCCGCTAGATAACTTGATTTATCAGTTAGATGACAAAAAAACTTCCACAGAGCGACATCAACCGTTAGATGCTGCGGTCGTGCCTGTGTGTCAGCTTGAGCAGATGCAAACGGAAGGTCTTATTAACATCGCCCATTATCGAGTGCTCGATAATCAAGCGCCTGCGGGGTTTAATTGCCAAGTCTCGACTCACCTTTATCCCAACTGGTCTATGGCAAAGACCAATCGCGCCTCCCAGTCTCTGGCTAAAAGTGTGACTCAAGCTTTGCTGGCGCTGCCCGAAGATCATCTCGCCGCTAAGTCTGCTGATTCTGCGGGCTGGACCACTGCCGTGAGTCAGCTTGCGATCGATCAACTGCTTAAAGATCTCGATATGCATCCTTTGCAGGCACCATGGTGGCAAAGGGCGTGGCAGTGGATCAAGTTACATCAACAATGGGCTTGGCTTGTTTTGGGGATTTTGGTTTTACTCAATGTGTATCATTTTTGGCTTGAATACCGCTTTAGTCGTCGTGGCCGTGAGTTGATTAACACTCAGCGCCAGCTCAATGAAAACCGTGCGTTACTGGAACATGCCCAACGTATTGCTATCGCGGGCGAGCTTGGCGCGAGTCTCTCCCATGAACTCAATCAACCTTTGGCGGCGATTGGCCATTATTGTCATGGCGCTGAAGTGCGATTACAGAGGGGGACTAGCCCTGAGGAGTTGCAATCTGTATTGGCGCTGATCCAGCAGGAAGTCACGCGCGCCGACAATATTATCAGTCGCTTACGTAATTTATTGAAGAAGCGACCTGTGTCGAAACAACCTTTGTATCTGCATGAGTTGGTCAATGATACTGTGCCGCTGCTCGCCTATGAGTTTGAACAACATCAGATAAACCTTGCTGTCAATGTGAATGGTGAACCCTATTTACAGTCCCTCGATGAAGTTGGCATGCAGCAGTTGTTGCTTAACTTGCTGAAAAACGCCTTTGACGCCTGCGTTCAGCGGTTAGAGCTTGAACCCAGTGGCACAGAACAGATCATCACGCAAAAACCATACACGCCGACGATCGATATCGATCTTCGCTACCAAGAACGCATACTCTTGCTGACAGTCACGGATAATGGCACGGGTTTAACCGAAGCCGCCAGCCTGCTGATGCAAGCCTTTTATTCCACTAAATCAGAGGGATTAGGTTTAGGCTTAGTGATTTGCCGCGATATTGCCGAGAGCCATGGCGGGACGTTTAGCCTAGAAAGCGCTATGGGTGGCGGTTGCCAAGCGCAGGTAGCTATACCGCGTAAACCTGAGCCCAATGGAGCACTATAATGAGCCTTGAGTTACCTGTGTATTTAATCGATGACGATGACTCAGTGCGTCGTTCTTTGCGTTTTATGCTTGAAAGTTATGGCCTTAAGATCATCGATTTTGATAGCGCCGAAGCTTTTTTTACCGCTGTAGACTTAACACTACCGGGTTGTGCGCTGGTCGATGTGCGTATGCCGGGTTTGAGTGGTCAGCAGTTGCATCTTGAATTAGTGGCAAAAAATAGTCCGCTAGCGGTGATTTATCTCACTGGCCATGGCGATGTGCCTATGGCGGTAGATGCGCTTAAATTAGGTGCGGTGGATTTTTTCCAAAAGCCCGCCGATGGCGCTAAGTTAGCCGAAGCGGTTGTCAAAGCGTTGGAACATACTAAGGCGCATCATCAAGACAATCAGTATCTTGAGACTTATCAAGCGCTCACGCCAAGGGAGCGGGAAATACTCAACCTGATTGCCCAAGGACTGAAGAACCAAGAGATCGCCGATAGTCTCTGTATTGCCATGCGCACGGTTGAGATCCACCGTGCCAATTTGATGAAAGGCATGCAAGTGGGATCGCTGGCGGAAATGATGCTGATTTACAGTCGGATCGCCGAACGCCTGCGTCTCGAATAAATCCGTTGGAATTTACCTTTTATCGCGCTAATTGCCGCTTTGTTAGCCGTCCATTTGGGCTAAGTTGTCGTATCATTGGCCGCTTAACATTGGCCTAGCTATGGGGTTATGTTTTTGCTGAGCAATGGGCTGAGATGTGAGCTAAGGCATTAGTGCATCGCCGCTTAATTGCCAATACACTGTGATTGCCTTATTTTAGGGGCACTATTTTTAGGTCACGATTTTAACGTCAGTGGCCCTCTTGGATTGTTTTCTCTTATTTGTGTAGAAGCTTCTGCAGCTTAGATAAGACTCTCCTGTTTGCATAAGGAATGAAATGGCAAGCTTGATTCGTATTGTGCTGATTGATACGCACCTTCCGGGCGTGGTGGAACTCGCCCTCAATGGCCATACCAACATTTGTGGTACTAACGCCTCGGGTAAAACGACATTACAACGTCTAGTCCCTGTTTTTTATGGTGAATACCCAAGCCGCGTGGTGCCTTCGACCCGCGACAGTTTCGAGCGTTGGTATTTACCACACGATTCAAGCTACATCATTTACGAATATCAAAAGGCCGATGGCTTACTGTACCAAGCCGTGTTGGCCTCGGCGGGCGATGGTAAGGGCGTTAACTATCGTTTTATCGCCAAAGGTTTTGAGTTAAGTGATTATATTAAATCGCAAAATGGCGACACTATTCTGTGCCACACCATGGCGGAATTAGGCCGTGATTTAAAACGTGCCGGCATCGCCACCACTAATTTGCTTAATACCCGTGAATATCGCGCCATTATTCAAAACGATCGCACCCTATTGAGCACGGGCAGTAACCGCAGCGAACTACGCGGTTATGCACGCCAATTTGCCCTGTGTGAGGGTGAGCATTCCCTGCGCCACATCGAAAAACTCGCTAAAGCGGTGCACTCCAAAGAAGGCAAGATGGAGACGGTCAAATCCATGATCGCCGCCATTTTAGAGGAAGATGGGGTTAATCCGCCCAGCTCACGTTTGAATCCGCAGCGCGTTGAAGCGTGGATCCGTGAAAGCCAACTTATTCAAGGCTTTGAAGTCATTCGTCCTGAGTTTGAGAAACTCGAACAAGAATTTAACCAACTGCTCAGCGCCGAACTGCGTTTATCGAGTCTGTCTCGCGGTTATCGAAACGATGAAACCTTAGAAGCCGATCGCCAAGATAGGGAGCAAACCCTAGCTAAGGAATTGAATTTAAAGCTTCGCTTATTAGATGAAGAATGGAAAGAGCAGCGCGATGAGCTAAACCTCGACTTATCTGCCGCTAAGGGTGATGTGGCAAAGTGCGAGTATGAACTCGATGCGATTGAAAATCAGCATGCCGCCTTTTTAGATGCCAACATCGAAGAGGCTAAAGCTGATTTAGAGATGCTACCAAACTGGCGCACCGATGTTGAAAACTTAAGTGAACGTCATAAGCTACAAACCGAGAAACACCAAGATATTGAGGCGGCCTACAATGCCCGTCGCAGCAAGATTGGCGAGCAGTTAAACCGTGAGCTAGAAGGCTTGCACAGCGACCAAGACAAGCAGCGCGAAGCCCGCGATAAACAGCGTGAGGTGGCGCGCGCCGATATTGATGCCTTAGAAACTCAATGGCGCAACCAAATCGATGCGGGTAAGGCCAGCTTTAGCGAGCAGGAATACCAATTCAAACTTACTGCCGCCGAGCTTAAATTACGTGTCGATGGTGTGACTTACACCGAAGAAGAAAAGTTAAGTCTCGCGATTTTCGACGAACGTATTCACCGCGCCGATGAAGAGCAAGAAAGCTGCAATGTTAAGGTCGAGCGTCTTGCCAGCGATGAGCGCAAACTCAGATCTAAGCGCGATCAAGCCAATGAAGCCTTGCGTATCGCCAGTTTAAGGGTGAATGAGCGCCAAGCCGAACTGGATGAACTGCACCATATGCTGTTCCCCGAGTCACACACCCTATTGGAATTCTTACGTAAAGAAGCCCAAGGTTGGGAGCAAAGTTTAGGGAAAGTGATTGCGCCAGAACTGTTGCATCGTACCGATTTACACCCGAGTGTAACAGGCTCTGGTGACACCCTGTTTGGGGTGCATTTAGATCTTAAAGCCATCGATGTGCCTGAATATGCCGCCTCTGAGCAAGAGCTGCGTATTCGCTTAAGCAAAGCCGAAGAAGCGTTACAAAGTGCTCAGGAGCTACAAACCGAGGCGGAATCGCAATTAATCTCGATTAATGGCGAGTTGGATAATCTCAGCCGTGAACTGACCTTTGCCCGCACGGCATATAAGAATAGCCGTGACGATCTGCGTCGACTATTCGATGAAAAGCGCAGCGAGCAAGACAAAATCAACAAAGCATTGAGTGAGCGCAAAGCCCATGCGGGACAAAGACTAACTCAACTTGATGGTGAGCTAAAACAGCTTAAACATCAGCACGAACTCTGGCTCGAAGATCAAAAAGAGCAAGCGCTAGAAGCGCGCATGGAAAAGAATGCCTATTGGCAGGAAGTCATCGGCGCGCTCGATAATCAACTCGGGCAAATTAAAGCGACCATTGAAGGGCGCCGTGAAAGTGCCAAAATCGAGCAGAAGGCCTGCGAGACTTGGTACAAAAACGAGCTTAAATCCCGCGGTGTGGATGAGGATAATATCCTCAAACTTAAGCAACAAATTCGCGAGTTAGAAACCAAAATCAGCCGCGCAGAGCAGCGCCGCAGTGACGTACTGCGTTTCGACGATTGGTATCAGCACACTTGGCTTGCGCGCAAACCTAAACTGCAAACTCAGCTTAGCGATGTAAAGCGCGCCGTATCGGAAATCGATCAACAGCTTAAGGCTAAAACTTTAGAGGTGAAGACCCGTAGGCAAAAATTGGATACCGAGCTTAAGGCATCCAATGCGGCGCAGGTGGAAGCCTCTGAAAACTTAACTAAGTTACGTGCAGTAATGCGTAAACTCGCCGAGCTTAAGTTACCAACCAATAACGAAGAAGCCCAAGGCAGCCTAGGCGAGCGTCTGCGCCAAGGTGAAGATTTGCTGCTAAAACGCGATTACCTAATGGGTTCAGTGAAGCAATATGTGGAGCATTTTGACTCAGTGATCGCCAGCAAGTCAGGTTCAGGTCTTGCCGAAACTTGGGAGCGTGCCCGTGAAGAATCGAGCTTTATCAACGACAAAGGTATTCGTCTGCTGGATTACCGCAAGTTAGTGCCACAACTTGAACAATTGCTAAACGTAATAGTGCCGCAATCGATTATGGCGCTGCGTGAGCAGGGACGGATCTTCGGTGTCGACTTGACCGCCTTCTACGATGTGTTAGCCGATATCGACCGCCGCATTGCCTCCCAAAGTGCGCGTATTACCCGCGAAGTGGGCGAAGAGTTATTCCTCGATGGCGTGTCTGAATCGGCTGTACGTATTCGCTCGCGCATCAGTGAGTTAGAGTTCTGGCCTGAGCTTGAGCAGTTCGTCAAAGCCTTTAAACATTGGAAAGCCGATGGCTTTAATGGCTTGCCCGATGAGGATTATACCAACAGTATGCGCCGCGCCTTAGACATTATCGGCCGCGCTGCATTAACGGGGGGCATCTCTAAGTTGCTGGAAATCGAGCTGCGCCTTAAAGAAGGTAACAGCGACTTAATCATCCGCACCGATAGACAACTTAACGAATCCTCAAGCCATGGTATGGCGTATCTGATTTTGTGTAAGTTCCTGCTGGCATTCACGCGCTTGCTGCGTGGCCGCGCCGATGTGACCATTCACTGGCCAATTGATGAGTTGGGCACTTTGCACCATACCAACGTGAAGAAGATTTTCGATGCCTGTGAAAACAACAATATTTGTGTGCTGGGCGCCTTCCCGAACCCTGAGTCTGAGGTGCTGAACTTGTTCGCCAACCGTTACATTATCAACAAACAAACTAAGAAGTTGCAGGTGGTGAAGCCTAAGGTCAACCCAATTACAGACATGTTGAATAAGCGTTTGTCGAAGGAGGCCATCTAATGAGCGATGCAACCCAAACCGTATTAGTTGGTACTGGCGCTTTGATTGAACTGTTACTCAAGGGCGAGTTTATTTGCCGCACCACCAATGAAGAAGGCTGGCGCGCCCTTAAAAATAGCAGTACCCGCGAGCGGGTCGAGGCCTATCTCAATCAAATCAACCGTACCGTAGCCTCCGCCGCCGAAGGTGATGTGTTCTTCTGCGGTTATTTGCAGCTCGGCGATGCCGAACGTAAAGTGATTTCATCGCAGTTTAAAGATATCTGTCAGGCATTGATCCCGCTGGTGGAATGGTTGGTATTAGTGCAAGAAGCCAGTGGCCAAGATGCGCCGCTGAGCGAAGGTGCGCCCGTGCGCTTAACCGAGCTGCAAAGCCGTATCGAAGACACGCCGGCGTTCCGTGAGCAGTTAGCCAAACTCAGCCAATATCGCCTATTTGGCTCGACGAGTACTAATAGCGATGCACAAATCAAATTAGTCTTCAAACGCTTAGTCGAACTCGGCTATTTAGTGCGCCCGAATGCGGAGAAGCAAATCTATATCGCTACGGGCAAGCTGGATTATCTGTATGAAGTCATTCGTTTTATCGATGAAACTGAAGGCCTAAGCCTAGAAGCGCAGGCAGAAACGGCGACCCAGCGGGACCTAATATAATGTTGGCACTGTTAAACCTAGGTAAAAACTGCGACCAAGGAGGCCATGATGAGCAGTAATTTACATCAGGCGGGTGTGAAACTGCTCAAGCAGTTAGGTCGCCATGCTGACATTATTATGGACACCTATTTGGCGGGCTCTCTTAATGAGGATGCGCACGATCCAAGCGTGGTCGAAAAGCTTAAACAAGCCGGGATTTTATGGCGGCCAGAGCCAGATCAGGAGCTGCGGCTTAAGCGTTCTGTGCGTGCCTTGCTCGAAGAAGGCTTAAGTGATGAGCGCAATCGCCAAATCGACTCTAATGTCGGTTCGGCCTTAGCGACCATTAAAACCTTGGCCGACCATTATAAAGAGGCGCGTCATAGCTCAGACTACAGCGCCGCCGAGGCCTATTTATCCGATTTAAGCGAGCATGTTTATAGTTTCGCCGACAGTCTGCGTTATTCGATCCGTGTGCTCTGGGGCCGCATTAATAACGAGTTCGGTTACGTCGGTACGATCAACGCTAAGATCCGCGAAAACGAATTAGCCCAAAGCCAAGTGTCTGAATTGCTTAATGGCTTAGAGATGTTCCAGTTTAGTGAGCTAGGCGAAATCGCTGGCGATATCCGTGAACTGCGCAAGCTCTTAGTGACGACTTTGCAGGAAACCATGAGCGACTGCGCCCAGGAACTGAGCGTAGTGCAGGGGCGTTTACTCGAACTCTTAGGCCGCTTTAGGCAAATCCGTGGACGTACCCGTTTGCTCAAGGGTTGGTTGCTCTACACTGATTTGCATCCGGATTATCGTCCTGCGGACCATGTGTCCCACAAGGAAATTCCAAGCCTATTCAATCGCGCCGAAATCTTGCTCGCGCCTGCATCGGTCGACGTACATAACGCCAGCCAAGAGTTGGAGTTGATGGGCATAGTCGCGCACATTAAAGCTATTAGTCGTCATCCCGTGATTGCGGCGGTGCGTGAGCATGATGTATCCGTTTCTATCACCCAAAGTGAAGACTTCGATGTGCCGGATAATCCACTCAAGCAAGCGGTGGATGAGTATTTCGTCGATGTGATTGAGTCTGGCCTGCGCCAATCGGCGCTGGAATATCTGGCGGATAAAGCGCTGCCTTGGGACGCCGAAAGCTGGATTTATCAAGTGATTGGTGGCTACGAAGGTCTGCCCGATGAACACAAAGCGTATTTTGAGCTTGAGCCATTGGGTGAACCGCATCCCATCTATAGCGGTAACTTTATTATTCGCGATGTGGAATTATGGCTCGCCTAGGCCAGCAACAATTACAACTGTTGGAGAACGCTTTTATTAAGCGTTCTCCCAAGGTTAAGCTCACGGCTAACTGGCGCGCGATTTATCGCGAGTTAGAAGTGGGTGAGTTAGACGGATCCGAAAAGTATCTGTGTTTTGCGCCCAAAGATTTCGAACTGCTAAGGCAAAGCGTGTTGGCGTTAATGGGGCTTGATTTAAGGCAGCTTGATTTCAACGTCGATCGCATGGCGATGTCCGCTAAAAGTCACGATGAAAAGCTCGCTAAGATCCGTCCCGAAGCCGAATACGTTTTGATGAAGTATCTGGGTTTCGGATCTTCACCATTTGGGATTTCAACACGCACATCACTGCGTATTCCATTGGATGAAGCACAAAAGCATTGCCATGACCTCAATGTCGCAGCCATCCTAGTGGTTGAAAATTTAGATGTGTTTGATGTTATCCATCAAGCGCGTTTGCCTGAGAATTTAACCCATGTGATGGTTATCTACCGTGGTAGCGGTCATCATTCCCCGATTGGCGTGCGGCATTTTTTGCAAGCGATGGCAGATAAATTGCCGATCATTGCCTTTACCGACTTAGATCCCGCAGGGTTACAAATCGCCCATACCTTAACGGGCGTGACTCATTGGCTTGTGCCACAACTTGCGCTGACAGCACCTGCTGAGTTATTGGCGATAGCACAAATTAATTCTACTGATGATTTTGACAAGCAAGCGAAACAGGCTAAGTATTTACAAAATGCCGAGTTAAAGCATTGGCAAAAATTAGCCGTTTGGTTAAATCAACACCGTATTAGTATCAAACAGCAGCACCTGCTGCATCATCGGCTTGAGCTAGTACTACTGGCATACAGTTAACCTTTATTCTTCCCCATCTCTCTGTAAAATTCGATATTGACAGTTTTAAATGCTAATTAAAGTATTTATTCAGTTTTTAAATCTAGTGTTATCCTAATAAAACCCTTGAATCGTGAGTTTTTTGTTTGATTACTGTTATTATTTTGATTTTAAAATAAAGTGATTAACTGAGTATTTATTATTCAGTTGTTTTTATTTCATTTAAAATCATGTTAATAGAAGTTTTTTGTGATGTGCTTTGCTTAATTTGAAATTAAATAAGTAAATTTATTCATTGAATTTACTGCTAGCATGTTTCACTATCCCCGCCTGAGCCAAAAATGGATTGGCTATTGTGCTCATCATGGAAGATGAATAACAAATAAATGACCTTTCTGGGGAAACCACAAGCATGATGAAATCACTTTCGACGCGGATCTTTATTGGTCTGTTTGCCGGCCTTATTTTCGGCACAATAGTGCAATACTTCTTAAACGATATCGGTTTTTTCTCGGGCAATTTAGTGGAGCTTGCTGGTGGCGTTGGCACTATGTTCGTCAATATGATCATGATGTTGGTTGTGCCACTCGTGTTCGTGAGCATCGTTTGCGGTGTCTGTGAGCTACAAGATCTCAAAAGTTTTGGCCGTTTGGGCGGTAAGACCTTTGGTTTTTATATCATCAATACCTTTGTCGCAATCGCGACGGCATTATTAGTGGCACTGCTACTCGAACCCGGTAAAGGCGTGGATATGAGCAGCACAGACGGTGTAGCCATTACCGCAACAGAGTTGCCAAGTCTGATGGCGCTGGTGATTGACATAGTCCCGCGTAATCCAGTGGCGGCTTTTATGTCGGGCAATATGTTGCAAGTGATCTTTATGGCGTTAATGCTCGGTGGTGTGATCAAATCCCTCGGTGAGCATGTCACTGGCGCGGTGCAAGGGTTTCAAACCGCCAATAAAATTATGATGAAGCTGATTTCTGTGGTGATGAATCTTGCGCCCTATGGTGTATTTGCCTTGATGTTTAAACTCGGCGCGACCTTAGATGCAGGTGTGTTTATGAGTGTGGTTGAGTATATGGTGCTGATCCTCGCGCTGCTGCTACTGTGGATTTTTGTGGTTTATCCTATGGCTGTGGGATTCTTTACCCCCATTTCAGCCAAAACCTTCCGCGAGAAGACCCAAGAGCAAGTGTTATTTTCACTCTCGACCGCAAGCTCAAATGCGACTATTCCTGTGACTATGCGTACTTTAACGGACAAGTTAGGCGTGAACCGTGCTGTTGCTGGTTTTGGTGTGCCGCTGGGTGCGACCATGAACATGGGCGGTGTGGCGATTTATATCACAGTCGCGATTTTCTTTGTCGCCAACGCCTTTGGTATGCCAATAACCACTGAGCAATTGCCTTCGCTGCTGTTTAGTATCTTTTTATTATCCGTTGGGGCGGGCGGTGTGCCCGGTGGCGGTATGGTGATGATAGGTGTGTTAATCCATCAAATGGGTTTACCGATAGAAGCCTTTGCCATTGTGGCAGCGCTGGATCGTATTATCGATATGGTGCTGACATCCTGTAACGTGGTCGGTGATACTGCGGTGTTGACCATAGTGGATCAAACCGAGAAAGTGCATCAGCTTGAGTTAGCGAAGAGCTAACGCCACTCATTTATACGCTATAAAATGATATGCAAAAAGCCACTGATATCAGTGGCTTTTTTGTTAGGTGAATTGAAGGTTGTATGGATTTATTTAGCTGTCTTTGGCTTTTATGATGAGAGTGAATCTTGTGCTTAAGGTGAGCTTGTTTGGTTCTAATGTTTCAATACGGCCTTTATCGCGCCTAAAAATCTGATATTTCCAAGCTGAGTCAGATGCATAGAGTATTTTTATCAAATTAAAAGTGGTTAAATAAATGTAACTTAAACCATACTGGTTTATAACCTTGAATCATTTGAAAAATTAGGGGGCACCATGACTGGATTTTGGCAGACAGTAGGGGGGCGATTACTCAGCATTCCGTTACTGGCATTGCTGGGTTTCGTGGTGCTGGGCATCATGGAGCTAAACGCACTTAACCAGAGTTTGACTAAGGGGAGGGAAGATCGCGTTGTGGCGATTATTGATAGCAGCCTGAGTATCGTTAAACATTATCAGACACTGGAGCAAAGCGGTGCGTTAAGCACTGAGCAAGCGCAGCAGCAGGCCATGTCGACTATTAAGGCCATTCGTTATGATGGTACTGAATATATTTGGATTAACGATACCGGTCGGCCTATCCCCAAAATGGTTATGCATCCAACCGTATCCACTTTAGACGGCACTGTACTGGACAAACCCAACTTTCATCACGCGACCTTAATGCGTAACCGTGATGGCAGCCAACAACAAACACTGAGCAACGCCAACTTGTTTGTCAGTTTTGTTGACGTTATCGACCGTTATGGCAATGGTTTTGTTGAGTACCAATGGCCTAAACCCTTAAAAGGTGGGGGAGTGACGCAGGAGCGTTATACCAAGTTGTCCTATGTGGCAAAAGATGACAAATGGGGCTGGGTGCTCGGTTCTGGAATTTATATTGATGATGTTAAAGCGGCCTTCTGGGAAGTCGCTATGAGAGTTGGGTTGGTCGTCGTGGTTATTATGGCCCTGACAGTTGGTGTGTCTTTGTATATCCGCCGCTGGTTATTGCAGGCACTAGGTGGGGAACTGGCGACAACCAAAGCACTGGTGCAGCAGGTTGCGGCGGGTGATTTCTCAGTGAACTTTGGGTTAAAGCCGGGTGATAACGACAGCTTGTTGGCGGCATTAAGTGGCCTTATCAGCCAGTTGCGCAGTATTATCGGCCAGCAATCGGCAATGGCTGAGCAATTGGTCAAGCAATCAGAGGTACTTGAGGACACCAGCCAACAGACGCAGCATATTTTACAAAGTGTGATGGACCAAACTGCTCAAGTGGCTACCGCGGTCAATGAAATGACCTCGACTTGTGAGGATATGGCCCGCAGCGCGACTCTGGCCGCTAAAGCGACCAGAGATGCTGACACTGAAGCCAAAAACGGCGTGACATCCGTAGGCCAAACGATAACGGCCATTGATGCGCTTAAAGTAAAACTGGAGCAAGTCTCTGATGTGATAGGGCAGTTGTCTAAACGTGGCGATGAAATTGGTGCGGTCACCGATGTTATCGGTGCGATTGCGGAGCAGACCAATCTATTGGCATTAAATGCGGCGATAGAAGCGGCGCGTGCTGGAGAAATGGGGCGCGGATTTGCTGTTGTGGCCGATGAAGTGCGTACCCTTGCTAGCCGCTCTCAGGCGTCAACTCAGGATATCAATAGGCGTATTCAAGGCATTCAGCAAGACTCTGCCAACGCCGTGCAATCGATGGCGCAAAGTCGAACCGAAACGGAGCAAACGATAGTCTGTTCTCAGCAGGCCAGCGAGGCGCTAACCCGCATTAACACTGCCGTGTCGAGCATTACCGATGTCAACGATCAATTGGCCAGCGCCACAGAACAACTGGCCGTTGTGTCGGGTACGATTAATCAAAATATGGAGAATATTGCGCAGGCGGTGGAAAACACCAATGCAAAATCTTCAGAACTATCGACTGCCAGCCATCAACTACGGAACATGGCTAGTGATATGAAAAAGTCACTGAGTGGCTTTAGGTTATAAGCGGTAGAATAAGCATAGATGTAGATAACCATAGATATTGATGCCGAGCTAAGGCTTGGCATCAATATCTATGCGGGAGTGAGATGATGGCGAGAGTATTCCCGCCTTCGACCCCGGCACCAGACTGATTATGGAATACCCTCTTGTGTTAATTTAGCCGCGGCAGTGGTAAAACCTGCCGCGGCTAAGTCTGAAGGAATAGCTCTGAACGGGGCTCTTACTTAAATGGGATAATGTCTAGATATAACGCGGGGGATTGGAGCTTATATTTTCCCCGCAGTCCGTCTTCTTCCACTCTGAAATTCATAATCTTACAGGTGCACCCATCTAGCGCGCTTATTTACGGGTTATTTTATCTAAATATCCCATAGCGAAGGCAGATAAGACAAAAGTGATATGGATCAGCAGGTACCACATAATCTTGTCATTGGAAATATTCTCAACATTCATAAATATTTTGAGCAAATGAATGGACGAAATAGCCACAATAGAGGCAGCGACTTTGTTTTTCAGCGAGCCGGAATCCAGTTTGCCAAGCCAGCTTAATTTTTCGCTATCTTCACCTACATCTAATTGTGAGACGAAATTCTCATAGCCAGAAAACATCACCATCACAATAAGCCCGCCCACAAGCGTGATATCAATCAGTGACAGCGTGACTAGCACTAAGTCCACTTCGCGCATCTCAAAAATGATAGGCAAAACATGAAAGATTTCTTGAAAGAATTTAATGCCTAAACCTAATAAGACGAGGCTTAATCCCAAATAAATCGGCGCCATAATCCAGCGCGATGCATACATTAGCCTTTCAAATATTTTTTCCATCAAAAATTTAACCCTTTATATAAGATACAGTAGAAGTCAATCGAATCATTTAAGCTAAAACAATAGCATAATGCACTTTCGGTTCGCCATTATACAATAGCAGAGGGGATGAAATGCCATCTATTATGGAGCTCTCATTTGTCGCACGACTACGCTGTACTTACCGCTTACTTAATGTCACCCCATAACTTGGTATGTCTGTCAGCGCACAGAGCCAGAGCTATCGTTATTGCATTATGGTTATTACCCTGCACTTTTTGCAGTGTGAAGGAGCTTATAATGCAAACACTAAAACTTACGTTCGTAACTGCTGGTATAGTGCTAGCTGGTAGTCTGTTGCTTAGCGGCTGTGACCGTGGAGATGTTAATGCTCAAAGCGGTTCACCGGATTTAACCGTGACAACCGAGGATGGCACTGGTGATGATGTAAAAATAACCACAGCAGTTAATACCGCGCTGATGGCCGATGCGCAGTTAAAAGATTTTGATATTCAGATAGAAACTCGCAAGGGCGATGTCATGCTCTCCGGTAAGGTAGACACCCAAGCTCAAAAAGACCAGGCTAAACTGGTTACTGCAGCAACCTCAGGTGTGCATTCAGTAAACAATCAACTGAAAGTAAAGTAAACAATGTCAGTAAAGCTGCAGGTTTAATTCGCTGAATAGAAAGGCGACAAACCGGATAGGTAGATCTTTCTGATCTAAATCCACCACTAATGCCACGCAATACCAATCCCCGCCGACCTTGCAGCGGGGCGTTGGCCCTCTTGATTTATAAAATGTGTAAGCCCAGCCATGGTCACTCACGCAGGCCTTGCGGCTGCTGTGGCAGATTTGTGCTTTGGAGTTTGTACCTGTCGTGACTTTCTTTGCGCCACATTTCGCACTTGCTCTTGCTACGTAGCTTTTGGCTTTGTGGCCTTACGGCCGAGGTGAATCAAGGTCGTGGGGCTTCACCCCACACCCGATAATAGTGCTGGTTTGTTTGGTGTTGAATTGGCAAGGTTATCGCTGTGAGTATGTTAGCAATTGCGGCCTTACGTCCGAGGTAAGTCAAAGTCGTGGGGCTTCACCCCACACCCGACCAAGGAGGACTGCTCGTCCTATCCTCCTTGGATGCTCCTTGACGCCCCTAACGGAGTTGAAAGCCCTTTGGGCATTAAGCGTCCTTATGCTATCGCGTCAGACGCTCGTCCCTGATTCGACTGACGCTATCTCGGCATCCATGCCTCGCTCACGCAACGAACGCAAATGCCCTGCGGCAACTCCGAGGGGAGGTGAACTTCTGTGATCTCGGTGTTGGCCGTTAATCCCAAAAGAGTTATGCCTGTGCCATCTTTCGATGCCAACAACACAATCAATTTACTCTTGCTCGACTTTGTCGTAAGTTTGTTAAAATAGTGTTTTTTTATGTGTCTACTCGGTTATTGAAGGACTTAATTCTTAATATGGATACTTATGCACCTGACAGTGAGGTCATTATTGGACTTGTTACACCAGTTGGTGTGAATTATGACGATATAAGTTCTCGTTTTGAAACATTTTTAACTCGGTACAGATACAAGCTAAATTGGCTTCACCTTAGTAAATTGATGGCAGAACTGATTGAGAATGGTGAGGTTGGCTTCGTTTCAGAAGATGAACGACTTCAAAATGCTATGGCTTTAGGTAATCGTTTACGGAAAGACTATAAAAGAGACGACATTATGGCTCTTGTGGCCATTAATTCGATTCTTTCAAAGCGTGAAAGAGAGGCTGATAGAAGTAAACCTCTTTTTCGGACTGCCCATATTATTCGTTCTTTAAAGCATCCTGATGAAGTGGAAACTCTACGGACTGTTTACGGGAAAGGCTTTGTCTTAATAGGCATAACTGCCGATGAAGAGAGCCGTATAAAATATCTTATGGAACAAAAAGGAATTGAAACTAGAGAAAAAGCTCAGGAGCTCATAGAGCGTGACGATAGAGAAAATGATTTATCAACTGAATATGGCGAGCACGGACAGTCAACTCGCGATGTATTCCAACTTTCAGACTTCTTTTTAACTATTGATACTGTAGAGGAGTTCGATGAGCAGCTACAGCGGATTCTTAGTATTTTATTTGCTAAACCTGTTGTATCACCGAATCTAGATGAATATGCAATGTTTCTTGCGTATGCAGCTTCTCTACGTTCTGCAGATTTATCTCGACAAGTAGGTGCTGTAGTTGTGGGAGTCTCTGGTGATATTATTTCAACAGGGGCTAATGATGTCCCTCAAAAAGGGGGCGGACTCTATTGGCCTGGGATTAATGATCAGCGAGATTATGTCAAAGGATGCGATACAAATGAGCAGGAAAAAAAGGCTATTAGTTTAAAAATTTTAAAAGAATTTGATGCTTATAATAATACTGTTTCCGAAGATGAAAATTATAAAATCGCGAAAAAACGCTTAAAGCAGACAGGTATACTGGATATCACAGAGTATGGTCGCGCTGTGCATGCTGAAATGGAAGCGTTGATGTCTGCTGCACGTACGGGGATCTCAGTTTTGGGAGCCACGCTATACACAACCACTTTCCCATGCCACAATTGCGCCAAGCATATTGTTGCTGCAGGCGTTGGTAAAGTTGTGTTTATTGAGCCCTATCCAAAGAGTTTTGCAACAAAGTTGCATAGTGACTCAATAAAAGTTGATAGGTTCAATGGTGACGAAACGAAAGTGCACTTTTATCCGTTTGCAGGGGTTGGACCAAGAAAATTTATTGACCTATTCTCAATGAAGTTAGGTAATGGAAGGAAGCTTATTCGCAAATCTGCGGGTCATCTTGCTGACTGGAAAAGAGAAACAGCAGAACTAAGAATCCCTTTAGTTCCATTATCATACTTAGAGAGTGAATTTATTCTTGATGCAGAGCTTCAAGATATTTTACAAGAACATAAGGACAAGCAAAATGATTAAAAGTAACTCTGCTCAAGTAGTTAGAGGCTTACCTTTATGGATGCAAAACTATCGTCTTACATCAAATTCTCCTCAGAAAAATGTAAATAGTTTGCCCTCTTCCACAGAGAGCTCAAAAAGTCGAAAAAGTTAAGTAGGTATACATTTTTATTTAATTTTAAGAATAATTGGCTTTCTCAACCTAAGTTCATACAATTGTGCAGATGATACTCATTCCCTGCGAAGTTGCCGTGGGGCGTTGGAATAAATTGCGTGAGTCCGGTCATGGATGAAAGATCGGACAGACACAATTCTTTCTGAATTTACAGCCCATACAGTAGCGACAGGTGTTCACCCTCCCCTCGGAGTTGCTGCAGGGCGAATAGACAAATTGCGTGAGTCTTGCCATGGATGGCAAGCTAGCTTTCGCAGGTGCAGGGATGCATCCTTCGGAAGCGGTAGCAAATTTGGCAATGAGCACAAGGGGTTTTCAACTCCGTTGGGGCGTCTTGGAGCATCCAAGGAGGATAGGACGAGCAGTCCTCCTTGGTCGGGTGTGGGGTGAAGCCCCACGACGTTAAACTTTCTCGGCCATAAGGCCGCATTTAAAAATGAATGTTGCATTCAGCGACAACAAAAAAGCCACTATAATCAGTGGCTTTTATCATAAAAATCAGAATATAAGCGATTCGGCTTAGTCTAAACCAGGTTCTTCGCTGTAGTCTAAACCAGGTTCTTCGCTGTAGTCTAAACCAGGTTCTTCGCTGTAGTCTAAACCATGGTAGCTCAAACAAGCGTCAACTTCGTTGGCGCTGCCTAGGATAACCGCTACACGTTGGTGAATTTGAGTTGGTTGAATATCCAAAATGGTTTCATAACCCGTTGAGGCTTTACCGCCTGCTTGTTCGACTAAGAATGCCATTGGGTTGGCTTCGTACATCAAGCGCAGTTTGTGCGGTTTTTTCGGATCTTTATTATCTGTTGGGTAAGTGAAAATACCGCCACGGGATAACACGCGGTGTACATCGCCGACCATGGCGGCAATCCAGCGCATGTTGAAGGATTTTTCGCGTGGGCCAATTTTGCCTAACAGTAAGTCGGCGATATAGGTTTGCATTGGCGCTTCCCAAAAACGCTGGTTTGACATGTTAATGGCAAATTCGGCGGTGTATGGGCTAATGCTCATGGCGGCATTCGTCAGTAAAAACTCATTGGTTTCTGGGTGCAAAGTAAAGAGTTGCACGCCTTGGCCTGTGGTTAATGCCAGCATGGTCGATGGACCATAAAGTACATAACCTGCGGCTAACTGATTGCGGCCAGATTGTAAAAAGCTAGTTTCAGTTAACTCGCCAGCAGAGGCGGGCAGGATAGAGAAAATCGTGCCGACTAGCGAGTTGATATCGATGTTCGATGAGCCATCTAAGGGATCGAAACACACCAGATATTGACCATTGGTGCTCACTTCCACCACATGATCTTCTTCTTCTGATGCTAAGCCGCGCACTGTTCCGTCGGCTTTGAGCGCATCTTTAAGCATATCGTTGGTGATGATATCCAGTTTTTTCTGTGTTTCACCTTGGACGTTTTCTTGCTCGGTCGCACCTAACACGCCTGCGAGCGCACCGTGGCGTACGGCATGGCTAATGGCTTTTGAGGTGTCGGCTAAGGTCAAAATCAGTTGCGAGAGAGAGTCGTTCACTGCCTGTGAGGTTAAGTGCTGGGCAAGAGTCTGCATGTTAGGTCCTTTAGGGGTTCAACAATGAGGTCAATTTGGTTATTTGCCGCGAATGATAACTCAGTTAGTCGACAATTTCAGCGATGTTACTGTGGGTTTTAATGAATTTAGAGCGTTGCGGTTATCTGTTAATGCGAAACTGTGTTTATCATCTTGATGATTTGGCTGAGTTGTGGGTGTTTTGTTCGCCAGTTAATTTGTATCTGTATATTGCCCGCGCTTTTTATTTAGGCTTTGCCTCTGGCACAATGGCGGCAGTTTTTTAATCGCCGTCTTAAGGCGAATATGCTTCCAAGGAATAATAATGACTAAAAATGGGTTAGCTTCCTCCCTACGCGCCGTGAAATTGGGCGCCTCATCCCTATTAATAGCGAGTCAAATGGTTATGGTTTCAATATCGCCGAGTTATGCCCTCGAAGGCGGCAAACTGCCCCTCACCATTGAGCGGATGAATGCTTCGCCCGCATTAGCGGGCACCAGTCCCCGAGGTTTAAAATTATCTCCCGATGGTCAGCACGTGACTTATCTTGCAGGGCGTAAGGATAACCAAAACTTTTACGATCTGTGGCAAATGGATGTTAAAACAGGAAAATCTAGCTTGTTGCTGAGCGCCGATAAGCTGGCGAGCAATGAGTTATCCGATGAAGAAAAGGCACGCCGCGAGCGCCAACGTATTTATGGCGAAGGCATTATGGAATATTTCTGGGCTGACGATAGCAAGGCGCTATTGATCCCTGCCTCGGGCAATTTGTATTACTTCTCCTTGGTCGATAATCGTGTGAGTCAACTTTCGATTGGTGAAGGTTTTGCTACCGATGCCCGCTTATCACCTAAGGGCAATTTTGTGTCTTTTGTGCGGGATCAAAATTTGTATGTGCTCGATCTTGCAACTAAAAAGCTTGAGGCCATGACCACTGACGGTGGTGGGGCGATTAAAAATGCCATGGCAGAATTTGTGGCTCAAGAAGAAATGGATCGCATGACGGGCTACTGGTGGGCACCCGATGAATCGGCTATCGCTTTTACGCGAATAGATGAATCTGGCGTTGAGTTAGTCACCCGTAATGAAATCTATGCCGATGGCATTAAACTCACCGAACAGCGCTATCCCTATGCGGGCAAAAACAACGTCGACATTGCATTAGGTGTGGTCACGCTAAAAGATAAGGCTATCAATTGGGTGACCTTAAATGATGATAAGAGCAAAGACATTTACCTGCCGCGGGTTAATTGGTTGCCCGACAGTAGACATTTATCGTTTCAGTGGCAGAGCCGCGATCAACATAAGCTTGATTTGCAGTTAGTGGCATTAGATGCGCTGACCAAGCCGAAAACGTTAGTCAAAGAGCGAAGCGAGGCATGGGTTAATCTTAACAATGACTTGCACTTTTTAAAGCAGCAATCGGCTTTTATTTGGGCCTCGGAGCGCGATGGCTTTAATCATCTGTACCTTTTTGACTTAAAAGGCAAACTTAAGACGCAATTGACTAAAGGTGAGTGGGCTGTCGATAAGCTGGAATATGTCGATGAAACCGCAGGTTGGGTGTATTTCACTGGCCGTAAAGATACGCCAATCGAGAAACAACTGTATCGCGTGCCGTTAGCGGGCGGCAAGATTGAACGAGTGAGTACAGCGGCGGGTATGCATGAGCCTGTATTTGCCGACAATCAAAGCGTGTATCTGGATTATTTCAATAGCTTATCTCAGCCACCGCAGATTAGTTTACACGGTGACAAGGGCCAGCATTTAGCGTGGGTTGAGCAAAACCAAGTCAAAGCGGGTCATCCTTTATATGACTATGTGGGACTTTGGCAACTGCCTGAGTTTAAAGAGCTTAAAGCCGAAGATGGCCAAATCTTGCAAACACGCCTATTTAAACCGGTTCCCTTCTATGCGGGTAAAAAGTACCCCGTGGTTGTGCGGGTTTATGGTGGCCCACATGCGCAATTAGTGACCAATAGCTGGAGTGAGCAGGATTACTTTACCCAGTACTTAGTTCAGCAAGGTTATGTGGTATTTCAACTGGATAACCGCGGTAGTGCCCACAGAGGCACCAAGTTCGAGCAAGTGATTTACCGTCATTTGGGCGAAGCTGAAGTCAATGATCAAAAAGTGGGAGTGGACTATTTACGGAGTCTGCCCTTTGTCGATGCCGATAATGTGGCGATTTACGGCCACAGCTACGGCGGTTATATGGCTTTAATGAGTCTATTTAAGGCGCCGGATTACTTTAAAGCCGCGATTTCGGGTGCACCTGTAACCGACTGGCGTTTATATGATACCCATTACACTGAGCGTTACTTAGATCATCCTGAGAATAATGAAACGGGATATGAAGCCAGTAGCGTATTCCCCTATGTGAAAAACTATCAATCGGGACTCTTGATGTACCACGGCATGGCTGATGATAACGTCTTGTTTGAAAACAGCACTCGCGTCTATAAGGCATTGCAGGATGAAGGTAAATTATTTCAGATGATCGATTATCCGGGATCTAAACACTCAATGCGTGGCGAAAAAGTGCGTAATCACTTATATCGCTCGCTGGCGGATTTCCTCGATAGACAGTTAAAAAGCGGAAAGTAGCATGCATAAAAAAACCAGATCCTATGATCTGGTTTTTTATGGCGTTTAAACGGTAAGTCGCAGATTAGTCTTCTAAATTACCGCAAAAACGATAGCCTTCACCGTGAATGGTTGCGATGATTTCTGGCGTATCTGGTAAGCTTTCGAAATGCTTACGGATACGACGGATAGTCACGTCAACAGTACGGTCATGTGGCTTTAACTCACGGCCAGTCATCTTCATCAGCAGATCAGCACGAGTTAAGATTTTGCCTGGGTTTTCAACAAAGTGCAGCATAGCGCGGAATTCGCTACGTGGCAGTTTGTAAGATTCACCCTGTGGGCTTACGAGAGAACGGCTGTTGATCTCTAAGCTCCAATCGTTGAAACGGTAGTATTCGACAGAGCTCTTTTCTTCGACTTCATTGCCAGCGCTATTAACACGAGTCAGAAGGTTACGAGCACGAATCGTCAATTCACGTGGGTTGAACGGCTTGGTAATATAATCGTCCGCGCCAATTTCAAGTCCAAGGATTTTGTCGACTTCGTTATCACGACCTGTCAGGAAGATTAGGCCGATGTTGTTGATTTCACGCAGTTCACGTGCCAACAACAGACCATTTTTACCTGGTAGGTTAATGTCCATCACCACCAAGTTAATTTTGTTTTCTTGCATAGCCTTATGCATTTCTGCGCCATCATTGGCCTCAGTTACCACATACCCTTCTGCCTCGAAAATACTTCTCAGCGTGTTACGGGTAACGGCTTCATCTTCAACGATCAGAATGTGCGGATTTTGCATGTTATTTACCTAAATTTTAATCAATTCTATTCTAACCATAAGTGCCTCTTACATCGGGCTCTTATATTCATAAAAATGTTGATACTTCCTTGAACTGCTGTGCTTCTAAAGGAAAGATCTTCACTGCGACATATCAGGATGTATATAAAGTGCACGTTTAAAGTGTAATACGATAAAACGTAACAAGTATCAACTTCGATAAGCAATAGTTAGAAATAGTTCCTTAACTATTGTTTTTTTTAATGTTTAAATGATAAATCAAATGTAGAACACATTTTAAACAGATGTCTAGCCGACGTTGTTATCCCCAAAGAACAACATAACAAACAGTATTAAACACTAGGCAATCTTAAGCCGTTGTTCAACTAGGCCAGTGATGTCATTGTACTCGTTTTAGGCATTTGTTAACAAATGAAATGTTAACAAATTTCAAGCTAAGGGCGATATTTACCATGATATTTACTTTACTTATTGATTAGTATAACTAATGTATTTTTAATTCTTGTGAGCCAGTTCACGCCTCTTTGGATTTTACAATCACTCTGCTACACTAACTCGGGTTCATTTTTCGACTAGACTACCAATGGACAATACAACTCAAGACCTGTGGCAGTGTTACCAAACACCATTATTTTTGCTGACTCAAGCATTATCCTGTGATTTTCCCTTTGCCGTAATTACCGCCCATAATCCTGCTTCAAAACGTTTTTCTCCCAGCAAGAACCGCTTACTCGATAGACAACTTCTCCGCGATATTGAATCACTTAGCAGTCCTTATAGGGCATTAGTCGGTGCAGCTCCTGATTTATCCTATATGGAAAAAAGCTGGGCTGTGTTTATCGATAGAACCATGGCGCTACAATTAGGCAAGAAATTTAATCAATATGCCATTTACATGGTTGAGCAGGGTTGTGTGAGTTTAGTGCCTTGCACATTAGCGGGATACGATGAAGTTTGTTTAGGTAAATTTAGTGATTATGTGCAATTAGTGTATGAGTTGCCTGATTTGAACACTTAATCTCACACTTAGTCTCAGTTAATTTGTTTATTTGATATGAAATTAGCATTGACTTCATTAGGGGTTTATTGCTACTTTTTTCGTCCCTTTCCGTGGAAAGGAACAGAAGAGGAGCGTTAACTAGGTAGTCGGTCTGAGGAGCACAAACTCCAACGATGACAGATGAGGGAGATTAACGCCGAGGCATAGATATGGTTGCTGCGTGTTTATGTCGGTCGTTCAGGCTGAATCCTGACGATTGTCACCTGTAATTGGTGGAGAGCTTCTGGTGACGATTGCTGTTTCCCTTCTATTGGGGTGCGTTATCATTGAGCACCAGGCTCTTCGAACGTCGTTAGTTCGGAGTGTGATCATGTTAGTTAATCAATATCTTATTCAATCTGTTGTCGTCGCTTATCCTGCGTATTTTGCGGAGGTGAGCTAATGTCCCTTGTTGTCGCAAAATTTGGTGGAACTTCCGTTGCTGACTATGGTGCGATGAATCGCTGTGCCGATATAGTGTTAGCAAATCCTGATTGCCGTTTAGTTGTGGTCAGTGCCTCGAGCGGTGTGACGAATTTATTGGTTGAATTAACGCAAGAAGCGATAACCGATGATGCGCGTCTACAACGATTAAAACAAATTGCCCAAATTCAATATGCTATCTTAGATAAACTCGGTCGCCCTAACGATGTGGCCGCTGCATTAGATAAATTATTGAGTCGGATGGCGCTACTCAGTGAAGCTTTAGTTTCCGTTCGCAGCAAAGCGACCATAGATGAGTTGCTATCGCTGGGAGAGCAATGTTCTTCTGCCTTATTTTCAGCGGTATTGCGTGAAAAAGGGGCAAACTCCAGTGCTTTTGATGTACGTAAAGTACTGCGTACTGATAGCCACTTTGGCCGTGCCGAACCTCAGGTTGAACAGATTGCAACCCTATCGCACGACTATTTACAACCGCTACTTGTAGAGCAAGTCATTGTGACCCAAGGTTTTATCGGCGCCGATGAAGCGGGGCAAACAACAACGCTTGGCCGCGGTGGTAGCGATTATTCGGCAGCTTTGTTAGCCGAGGCTCTGCGTGCATCGGCGGTGGAGATTTGGACCGATGTCGCAGGCATTTATACGACCGATCCACGCCTTGCGCCAAATGCCCATCCTATTGCCGAGATCAGTTTTAATGAAGCCGCTGAAATGGCGACCTTTGGCGCCAAAGTATTACATCCTGCCACTATTCTTCCAGCCGTTCGTCAGCAAATTCAAGTATTTGTTGGCTCGAGTAAAGAACCCGAGAAAGGCGGGACTTGGATCCGTCATCAAGTGGAAGATGCGCCAGTGTTCCGCGCTGTGGCACTGCGACGCGATCAAACTCTGTTAAATCTTCACAGCTTGCAAATGCTACATGCCCAAGGCTTTTTAGCGGAAACCTTTGCAACGCTTGCAAGGCATAAGATCAGTGTGGACTTAATCACCACTTCGGAAGTGAACGTATCACTAACCCTCGATAAAACGGGCTCAGACTCGAGTGGTCAAGGCTTGTTGAGTGAGGCACTGCTGCAAGAATTATCACAACATTGCCGAGTGCGTGTTGAAGACGGTTTAGCTTTAGTGGCAATTATTGGTAACCGTATTGCGACCACGCCGGGCATTTGTCGCCGTGTGTTTGAAGTGCTAGAACCCCACAATGTGCGCATGATCTGCCAAGGTGCGAGTCCACATAATTTATGCGTGTTAGTGGCAGAATCGGAAGCGGCTCAGGTGGTAAAAGCATTACATGAAAATTTATTCGAAGCTGCTTGATCTGTAGCCAAGGCTTAAAGTGATTTTGCAAACATAAAAACGCCAATCTAAAGGGATTGGCGTTTTTATTTTGCGATGATTATAGCCATTTAAATCGGTAAAAAAGTGCCATTTGCAGAGCAACAAGGGATACCAATATGCCGCAGAAGGTGGCAAAGGCCCAAGTGTCTTCTGCCCCAGGAATACCACCAATATTGACTCCCAACAAACCCGTTAAAAAGCCTAGCGGTAAGAAGATTGCCGATACTAATGATAGGAAATATAAGCGTTTATTGAGTTGTTCTGATTGCTGACTGAGCAATTCTTCTTGAGTCACATTCGCCCTATCGCGCAGGGCATCGAGATCTTCAATGGTACGGATTAGTTTATCGTTGATTTCCCTTAGTTTAAGCCGTTCTGGATCGTTAAGTAGGGTAAATTGATCGGAGAGCATTTTAGTGAATGCTTCTCTTTGTGGCGCTAAATAGCGGCGAATTGCGACCGTTTGACGGCGTAACTCGGCGATATCGGTACGCAGATCCTTCACATTGCCTGAAACGACTTGTTCTTCTAATTCAGAAAGTTGTTCTTCTAATTTATCGATAAACTCGACCTTTCGATTGGTGAGTCTCTCACAGATTGCGACAATAAAATCCCCCGTAGTCGTCGGCCCTACACCTTCTTTGATAAGTTCTGCCACATCTTTTACCGATTGTAATTCACGGTCGCAGGTTGAAATAATCCTTTGCTTATCGGCGTAGATGCGTATGGCAACCATATCCTCTGGGGCTGAATTGGGGTTTAAGTTTACGCCACGCAGTGCTAACAGTACTCCCTCTCCAGCCAGTACGGCTCTTGGTCGGGTATCCTGTGCGAGTAGCGCATCGGTTTCTACTTTATTGAGGCCACTATTGATGACCCAATGACGCGCCTTCTTGTGGCGATAACGCAGATGTAGCCAGAGTAGGCCATCCTTTGGATCCCAAGCATCAAGTTGTTCAGGGCTTAAGCTTGAGCCTGCTTGGGCGCCGCTAAGCACTAAACTATAGATAAATCCATCATGCATATGTTTTCCAATTACTTTCTCAATCATTTATTCAAGCTAACTGATTTTGTTCTAAAAATGAAGTCTGTCGCTCGCAATGCTAATCAAGGGATATTTGAATAAGTTCAAGGCAGCTACGCTGTTACTCAAGCAACTTGTCCCATGTTAAGTTAAAATTAGCCTTAAGTGAGTTAGTGCAAAGAGAACCTAAAATGGAATATGAATTTCGGCGTAACAGTTTAACGGGCACTTTTTTAGCCACCTTTAGCATGGATCATGAAGTGCTTGGGCAGTGGTTTTCTGAAGAATTAGGGCCAGAGTTAGCCAAAATTCAGCAAGTGTTAGACAGCGTCACAGAGATCCTCGCGGGTAAACGCGAATCATGGCAGCTTATTGGCAGTGACTTAACCTTAGAAATAGATCGAGAGCAAGCCAGAGTGTACGCCAATGTATTGGGATTTGATGAGGAGTATGAATTAGAAGATGCGATGTCACTCTATGATGCTGAATCTGAAGCCTATTGCGGTTTAGAGGATTTTGAACAAGCACTGTTAAGCTGGCAAGAATTTGTGCAAAAGGGCATTTAAGCATCACTGATGCCATATGAATGTGTATTCTTTTGGCTAGTATAATAAAGGCAATCTGTTGATTGCCTTTATTATTTACTCTGCTGTTTTAGTTATTTAAATACCTTACTGCCATTTCGGTTCGTGATTTGGCATTCGCTTTACGCAGTAAATTTTTAACGTGAACTTTTACTGTGCCTTCACTGATATGTAAATGTTCTGAAATCATACGATTGCTTAAGCCTTCCGCCAATTGTTGCAGGATTTGTAACTCCCTTGGTGTAAGACTTGAGATCCATTCTTGCTCATCGGCAACATTTTTAAGCTCATAGAGATATTCTTCAATTTCCTCACTGATCACCCTATGTCCTAGCATGGCATTTTTGAGTTTTTCGAGCAGTAAATCCGGTTCGGTATCCTTGAGTAAATAGCCGTCCGCACCTGCGCGAAGTAATCTAATCACATCTTGTTTTGCGTCGGAAACAGTGAGAATAACGATGCGTGAAGTAACACCTTCCTGGCGCATGGCGTTGAGTGTATCGAGTCCTGTCATGCCTTTCATATTCAAATCAAGGAGTATGATATCTGGCTCATCCGTCGCGACTGCACTTAACGCATCTAATCCGCCACCAGCTTCGCCAAAAAGACTGAAATCAGGATCTGAAGTGATCAATTGGCAGATACCTTTACGTAAAAGCGGATGGTCATCAACGACCAAGATAGAATAGGGTTTACCCATGTGTAGGCTCCAGTTGAGAAGGAAAAATAAGAGTGACTTTCGTTCCTTGGGGAATACCGAGTTCACCATCGGTCACAGTAGTAAGTGTGCCATTTTGTATTTGATTTTCGGTTGGTTCAATATGATTAGGGACAATGAGTTTATCATTGCTGCTAAACACCACCATACCCGCGAGTTTACTCGCTCGCTCGTGCATAATCCCTATACCAAAATGTTGATCTCGCTCTTTTAAATGCTCAATACCCACGCCATTATCGCAGACACTGATATTGACCATAGCGTTATCATCCTTATAGCAACGTATATGTATCAGGGTTGCCTTTGAATGTTTTATGGCATTAAGCGTTGCTTCTCGGGTGATTTGTAATATATGGATATGCTGTTTTGCCTCAAGCCATTGGGGGGAGAGTTTGTAATCTAAACTGATTTTTATATCGGTTTTAGCTCTAAGCTGATCCAGCATGGCTTCCATTGCACTTTTCAAATTAGGTTCTTTAATGGTAAGCCTGAAGGTTGATAACAATTCTCGAAGCTGCACGTAAGCCGTACTCACACCTTCGTTAATCTCGTTTAGCTGATTTTCTACCGCTGGACTACGGCAACTATAGGCAAGATTTTTACGCAACAAGCTGATTTGTATCTTCAAAAAAGATAACACTTGACCAAGGGAGTCATGTAATTCGCGCGCGATCACCCCGCGTTCTTCCATTAACGCTAACTGTTGTCTTTGCTCTGTGGCATTGTGAATCACAATTGAGCGAGTCAACATAATGGCAAAGTTGTTAAACAATGCAATATTAGGTGTTTGTGCGGAAATCAGTTCTAAATAACCTAAATCAACTTGCTCAAACTGCATCGGAAAACGAGTGCTTTCCTTTGGTTCTGTCGGCCAGCCCCCATTTGCCTCAACGATTTCCACCTCTTGATCTGGGTATTGAATTATCAGTCGTAGATAATCAAGGGATTCATAACCTTTAAGCTGATTTAGTGCTTCTCTAAGGGCTTTATAATCGAGTTTATTGGCATTTAGGGTGAGTAAATTATCATATAAAAAGGCCAGCTCATTATTTGCCCTCGTCAATGCTAAGGTTTTTTCTGCAACCTGTGACTCTAAGTTTCCATATAACGTAGCTAATTCCTTTGCTGTTTTTTGTAGCGCATTGGTCAACGCGGTGAGCTCGATATATTCGGTTTCTGGCATTTCAATTTCAAAATTACCTTTAGAAATGGTGTTGGCGGACTCCATCAATTTTTGCAATGGCACTACTACCTTACGTTTGGTGAACCGCACGGCAATAAAAGCAATAAAGAGCATCAGCCCTAGACCAAAAATTTGGCTGGCTGCCAATAACCTCAATTTAAAGGCGGCATGGTGTTCCATTTCCAGTACGAGTAAATCTATCGTATCGACAAAGTCCTTGAGTGCTGCAGCATAGTCACGGGAATTTTCCTGCTCAATGTAATATTTCATGACGAGCCACTTGTCGATCACAAGTTGGTATTGGTCTGCGATTTTTTGTGGGCTTAGCCAACCTGTCGATGGCTGTAAGGCTTCGGAATGCAAGGTATTTTCAAATTCGATAATTTTTTTCTGGGCGGCTTGGCTACCTGAATTGGCATAAAACATGAGTCGATAACTTTGCATCCGCAGGGATCCTGATGCGTTAATTGCTTTAGCATCGCCTAAACTATAGGACAGATTAATGATGGCAAAGATGGCTAAACTGCTAGAAAGCAGAATAAGGACTAACATTAATCCTAAAATCTTAGAGGTGAGACTGCCTCGTTTCATAGGTTGGCTATCCAGTTGAAGGCCACGTTTTGATGGCTCTTTAGTTGTGTTTTTACATTAGAAAATAATGTAATACCTTAACAAAAACATAAAAGTGTGAACAACAACACTATTACATTTTGATCTGGCGCAAACTTCACCGCAGATACCTCCTAAGAGGTATATTTTTAGCGGCATTAAGCTACTAACTTTGGTAACGGAGATGTCGTGATTCACAACAATAATGTAACACGGAGATGAGATGATGAAGAAGATGACAGGTAAGTCCTTTGCACTAAGTGCACTGGTTGCCGCCAGCTTCATGGCGGCGGGCGCAATGGCGAGCGATAAAACTGAACCTCGCAATGAGGTTTATAAAGATAAATTTAAAAATCAATACAATAGCTGGCATGATACCGCTAAAAGTGAAGAGTTAGTGGATGCGCTTGAACAGGATCCTAATATGGTTATCCTGTGGGCAGGTTATCCTTTTGCAAAGGATTATAAAGCTCCGCGTGGTCATATGTATGCGGTAACCGATGTACGCAATACCTTACGTACAGGTGCGCCTAAAGACGCGGAAGACGGCCCATTGCCAATGGCATGTTGGAGTTGTAAAAGTCCAGATGTGCCTCGCCTGATTGAAGAGCAAGGCGAAGACGGTTATTTCAAAGGTAAGTGGGCTAAGGGTGGCCCAGAAGTGACTAACGCAATTGGCTGCGGTGATTGCCATGATAAAGGCTCGCCAAAGTTACGTATTTCTCGCCCTTATGTTGACCGTGCATTAGATGCAATCGGTACACCTTTTAGCAAGGCTTCTAAGCAAGATAAAGAATCAATGGTGTGTGCCCAGTGCCACGTTGAATACTATTTTGAAAAAACCGAAGACAAAAAAGGTTTTGTCAAATTCCCTTGGGATATGGGTGTGACTGTTGAGAAAATGGAAGTCTATTATGACTCAATCCAATTCTCAGATTGGACCCATGCACTGTCTAAAGCACCAATGTTAAAAGCCCAACATCCAGAGTATGAAACTTGGAAAATGGGTATTCATGGTATGAATAATGTGAGCTGTGTTGACTGCCACATGCCAAAAGTCACCAGTGCTGATGGCAAGAAGTTTACCGATCATAAAGTCGGTAATCCATTCGACCGTTTTGAAGAAACCTGTGCAACTTGCCATAGCCAAACGAAAGAGTTTTTGGTTGGCGTGACGAATGAGCGTAAAGCTAAAGTCAAAGAAATGAAGTTGAAAGCAGAAGAGCAATTAGTTAAAGCACATTTTGAAGCTGAAGCTGCTTGGAAAGCTGGTGCAACTGAAGAAGAAATGAAGCCTATCCTGACTGATATCCGTCATTCACAATGGCGTTGGGATCTAGCGATTGCTTCCCATGGTGTTGCGGCTCACGCTCCTGATGAAGCCTTGCGTATCCTAGGAACATCAGTCAATAAAGCTGCTGATGCGCGTGTTAAGTTAGCGCAGTTACTGGGTAAAAAAGGTATTACTGATCCAGTGGCCGTTCCTGATATTTCAACCAAAGCGAAAGCACAAGCCGTGTTAGGCATGGATATGAAACAACTGGTTGAAGAGAAAGAAGCCTTCAAGAAAAACATCCTGCCTAAATGGGATGAAGAAGCTAAAAAGCGCGAAGCGACATATAAGTAATACTTAGCCTGATAAAGGTTAATAAAGCCAAAGCCCTCAAATTTGAGGGCTTTTTTTTATAATGGGCTTATTGAGGTCTCTTGAGGTTTAGAGATTATTTTTCCTCAGGTGGATAAAACAAAGTGATAAAACGCTTCATTAGGTGGCATAGTGAGTTTTATTACCGCATAAAAAGAGGAAGATTGATGTCTGATGTTGTGCTGAATAAAGGTATTGTGATTGAGCAATTGCGCTATGGGCACGGTAATGATGTGCTGGTAGTTGATGCATGGCAATTAGGAACGGCTGAGCATTGGGCAATTTTTGCGACCGATAGTTATTCAGGCTCCCTCCTTGGGCGGATCTTATCGGGGGATATTACACCAGATCAGGGGATTATAACTGGTCTACCACAGCGTATTGGTTGGGTTTCCCTTGGACAGCAACAGGCATTACTGGCGCGGGAATTAGCGAAAGATGAGCTTGATTATGGATCAAGTGTCGAGTTGTTAGTGCTGGAATGTTGTCAGGGTGCTCAGCAATTAGGCCCATTATTACAACAAGTAGGGCTAGAACATTTGCGCCTACGAGGTTTTCGGCAGTTATCAACCGGTGAAACTCGGCGGGTAATGTTAGCGCGTGCCCTAGCAATGCAACCGCAATTGCTGATCCTTGATGATCCCTATGCGGGTTTAGATTGTGAGCATCAGGAGAGTTTGTCACAACTGTTGGATGAAGTTGCCAAGAACTGTCAGCTACTGCTCATTACCTCTCGCCAAGAGGAGTTACCAGAATGTATCAGCCATGTGGCATTGTTTAATACTGAAATGCTTCAATCAGGACAGAACATACATAAGTTGAGTTTGCCTATGTCCATCAAGGAGTGGCATAGCCATCCCATTATGGCCCAGCTTCATGCTTTGTCGGCCCAGCGCAGCGATGAATTATTGGCATTATTGGTGCGCCAGCGCCATAAGGTTGAAGATTTTGACCCCTTGGTGGAAATTAAAAATGGCAAAGTGGAATATGTGAGTGGGCTGATTTTTTCTGGAGTTAACTGGCGTATTGAGGCTGGGCAACATTGGCAAGTGCGTGGCCCGAATGGTTGCGGTAAAAGTACTTTACTTGGGCTTATTTTAGGGGATCATCCCCAATGTTATAGCAACGATATCACGCTTTTTGGTCGTCCACGGGGAAGTGGTGAAAGTATTTGGGAAATTAAACAAAGGATTGGCATTGTTTCTTCCGCACTGCATTTGCAGTATCGAGTGAGTTGCTCCGCCCTTGATGTGCTACTTTCAGGTTTCTTTGATTCTATTGGCCTATACCATAAACCCACTAAGCTTCAACATGATCTCGCTAAAGAATGGTTAGCTATTCTACATATGAGTGAATTGGCACACATCAGTTTTAAGCAACTAGAATATGGGCAGCAGCGATTATTACTGATTGGGCGGGCGTTAATTAAAAAGCCCTTATTGTTGATTCTTGATGAGCCGTACCAAGGGCTCGATTTTATCAATCGAACCTTAGTGATGCGTACGCTAGAGATGATTGCCCATCATCATCTGAGTCAGCTTTTATATGTGTCCCATCATAGGGAGGATGCCCTACCATCCATCAAACACTTTATTGATTTCGTTAGACAAGGTGATGGATATTCTGTGCAAGTGAGCCATCTCTAAGCTAGTTAACTCATTAAAATTAATATGAAAAATACTAACTATTTTAGTGATAGCGAATTTTTATTGTAAATTTGGCGTTGTTTAATGTTGTTGCAATTGTTATTTTTTTGTTCATACTTGCGACTGATATAGGAGTTTTACGGGGAAGCTAAGTGCTTTCTTGACTTCTTATTTAGTCAACTGACGAACAGGTACACCCGTTGTGAGACGGGGTCGCAAAGCTTCGGGTCTTGATTTTTTATTAAGATAGCCGGGTTGCCGAATCAGGTGAAAAATCGTTCGTATACGCTCAAATCATTAGCGTTTACAGAATGTTTAACAATATTTTTTACCTGTCGGAGAATATATGAAATATAAAGTACTCGCTTTAGTCTCTTTGTTTGCAGCTATGTCGGCAAATGCTTCCGTAATCTATGATGAAAATGGTGTAGGTTTTGTTGGTAAAGGGGATATCCAATCACTATTTGATTGGAATAATAGCCAATTACAAGAAAATGCATCTTTACTTGAATTTCGCTTTATTACCGCAGGAAGTGTAACGTGGCAATGTGAGTGGTTTACTGGTCCAACTCAGAAACGCCATGTTAACTCCGTTAGCACGCATGCGGTTGACACGAGTGCAGCTATTGATCCAAGAAAAAATAGCAAAGGTATGATCACTGGATTCAACTTAAGCGGTACTGTTGATGGTGGCGAAGAAGCCTATGGCATCGGTGACTGCAATGGACTTGGTGCAGATAAAACCTTGGTTGAGGGCTCCATCGTTTACGAAGGTGATGAAAATCCGCTACTGCAAGTGAGATATACCTCAACAGGTGATTGGTTCGACTTACCTATTAGTCAGTAATATCCAAGTATCAACTGATTTTTTAATACCACGGCTATATTTTTAGGCGTGGTATTTTTTTGCTGATTTCCGTATTCCTCCAAAATATTGCTATGTATGTTAAGTGTTGTGAGCAATCCCTCGGTTTGAAATCCCAATATTCCAAATAATTGTTTCTGGCCTACGCCATAAACAATTGGTGTTTCTCAAAAGATCATCAATATAAATTTATCTATTAACGCTGTTTGTCAGGTGATTTTCGTTATGGCAAGACCCAAAAAATGCCGTCAGCTCTCGAGTTGTGTGCCCTGTAGCTTATTTAAGCCCAATGGCATTCCATCCGTAGAGCTAACCCATATCCAGTTAGCAGCCGATGAATTTGAAGCATTGGAACTCGGAGATGTACAAAGATTAAGCCAGCTCGATGCTGCAGCTTTGATGGGGATTTCTCGGCAAACCTTTGGGTATTTACTTGCAAGTGCCCGTAAAAAAGTAGCAACTGCGATTACGCAAGGCCAAGTGTTGAGATTGCCAAGCAAAACAGACAAGGATTTATCATGATTATTGCTATGCCTATGAGCCGTGAGCGACTCGCGGCCCATTTTACTAAAGCTCAACAGATAGGTTTTTTTGATGAGCATCATCAACTGATTTCCTTAGTGGATAATCCCGCACTTGATGGCGACTGCAGTGCTAAAAAAGCACTACTTAATCTTATTGTCCAACAAAAAACCAATATCGTTATTGTGCAGCATATTGGTGAGCGTATGTTGGGAAAATTATTAGATTCTGGGATCAGTGTGAGTAAAGGTGACGCGAGCCAAGCAGTCGCAACTTTATTAGCAAAAAGTACCGATCTTAATCTAAGGCTGACGGATGCATCCCAAGGGCGAGCATCGCTCAAGCATGCCGCTAAGGGCGGATGTTGTCATTCTAAAGACGGCTGTGGTTGCGGTGGTAAAGCGCATGCCCTAACTCATTCATCACGCCTTATTGGAGCGCCAACAGCAGAGGCGAAATCTGATAAGTCAGTGCATTACGCAGGTTTTAGGCCGTTAGGAAATAAATGATCACCGTTTTTATGTAGATTATTCTGTGGCGATTAACGTATAGGGGCGAGCCAGCGCCCCTCTTATATCGGCTAGCGAAAACACCTTGGCAAACCGCCCAAAGGTTTTACCATAAAACACACACTCTACTACAGGTAGGCAAAATACATTGTGGCTCGCCGCTATCTCTGCTTGAGCCTCGCAATCGATATAGGCCATTTGGATGAGTGGAAATTCCTGCGATAACATTTCAGCAATTCTTGGTTTGAGCGTTTGGCATACTCCGCAGTTTGGCGCACCAAATAACAGCAATACCGCTGCTTTCCTCACTAAAAGTCGTTCTAGCATTTCAGTTGAATCAATTTGTTGAATTAGGTCAGAGGCATTCATAGTCTTCATTATCATTTAATTATCGAGAGTCTGCTCACTCGTTCATTGGCATGATGAAAGCCATCCCATTATAACTGCGCTATTTCCCATTAATTTACCAAGATTGAAGCAAGTGCTCGTAGGGATCGATATGATGGCTATGATTAACCCTATCAGTTGTATAGCCGTTAGGTGAGTGTTTTGATTTCAATATGTTATATAAAATTTACTTATCTGGCACCACATCATCTTAAAGTGTTTCTACCTGTTTACTTTTTTTATTTACAAAAAAACAACATTAAATCTTGCATTATTACTGTGTGATGCATAGTATTTGCTGTGTAGCACACAGTGTGTGTGACACAGTGTTAAGGATAGGAATTCGACCATGACAAGTTCACAGCTAGTCAAAATGCGACTCGAGTTGCGCCGTGGGGTATTAGTGTTGGCGGTACTGGGATTATTAAAACAAGCCCACTACGGTTATTCGCTCCGCAAACAGTTGCAGGAAGGCGGTATCGATATTGACGAAGGGACTCTGTATCCCTTAGTGCGCCGCCTAGCCGATCAAGGATTGTTGGAGAGTGAGTGGCGTCAAGCCGAAGGGCGTGAGCGTCGTTATTACCAATTGTCATCATTGGGCGCTGAGTTGCTCAGTCAACTGACCGATGAATGGCAGCAACTTAATGGTGCTTTGGCTTTTTTACTGGAGCAAAGCGCTGACACTAATGGTACTGATACCACAAGTTCTGATAAGAACTCAGATACGAGTCAAAAGGAGATTTGATATGGAATTAGTCGATCGCTATATCGCCGCAGTGCAACGAGAATTGCCCGAGAACAAACGTCAGGAAATTGGTCGTGAGTTGAAAGCTAATATTTATGATCAATTGGACGCACTGTCTGAACAGGGCCAATTGACCGAAGTTCAGGTGACTGAAGTGCTAAAGACGATGGGCCACCCACGTAAGGTTGCTCAGCAGTTTTCTCCCTCTACACCTATTGTTGCCATTGAGGATATTCCACTGTTAAAGCATACGCTTATTATGGTACTAGGCGTGTTATTTGTACTGCAAGTTGTTGGTGGAACTATGCAGTGGTTGGGGACGTCAGGGGCTAGTCTTGTCGGTTTTTTACACTATATTGCAGCGGGATTTATCGAAGATGCTTGTTTTGCTTTTACGGCTATCGTGCTGTCTTTTTGGTTAGTTTCGACACAAGAGAAGACTGTGACGGGGCGCCATTGCCAAACATGGGAACCCCAAAATTTACCTAAGGTTGGCCCTGGTTGGGAGCATATCAGTTTAAGTGATGTATTCACTGATCTTGCAACTTATATATTCTTGCTATTAGTGATTTGGCCTTCGGTATGGATGAGTCCTGAACAATTGAGCACTTTGACAGTGATATTCAGTGCCAATGCCCAGCAATTACTCCAGTGGTTTAGTCCAATTATTGTGCTTTCAGTCGTTAATAGCTTATGGCAATTACGTCGTCGCGTATGGGCTGTTGAGTTATTAGTGGCAAATATAGGCATTAATGTTGCTTATGCGCTGTTCTTATTAATACTTGCTTTTAGCGGTCCAATATTACAAAGCACCAATGAGGCGTGGCTGAGCATAGCCACATTAGCCATGCTAAATAAAGGGCTGAGTTATTGCTTGATTATTGCGGCACTGTTTCCTTGCTATGAAAGTGTGCGCGATATTTTGCGATGCAGAAAATGATAGACACGCAATCTTAATCACTATTTAAAGCCCCATAAAATAGGATTATCTGTGGACAAATTGTCTATGCCATAAGAAATAATGTGCGACATAGCACATAAAAATGGCAAAAATACGTCACCATCTCGTTGTTGAAGTGTGAAACTTTGATTTGGCTCAGTGTTTGGTTTGTAAGTGAAGCGTTAAATCGGCGCCAACTATCATCAACATTGGGATATGACAGATGAAATTAGCTGTATGTTTTTTACCGCTTTTGGGGTTGTCGTACACGGTTATCGCCGAAGATTTGGCCGATAATATTGAACGACTTGAAATTCGTGGTAGGCAAATTAATACCTTAGGACATAGCACTTCTGCTTCGGAGGGGATTGTCGGTGCGGCGGAGATAGCGAGTCGACCTCTGCTACGAACGGGAGAGATTTTAGAATTTGTCCCTGGGATGATAGTTACCCAACACAGTGGTTCAGGCAAAGCAAATCAGTATTTTTTGCGCGGGTTTAACTTAGACCATGGGACTGATTTTAATACTCGTGTCGAAGGTATGCCTGTCAATATGCGCACCCATGGACATGGTCAAGGCTATACGGATCTTAACTTTTTAATTCCCGAGCTTTTAGGGGAGATCCGTTATGTAAAAGGGGCGTATTATCCAGAGGTTGCCGACTTTTCTGGTGCCGGAGCCGCGCAGTTGATGCTTGCAGACCAACTGGCTTATAACCAAGTTGGGGTGACTTTAGGGGAGTATGGTTACCAGCGGCTGGTGGCGACTCAAGCGTTAACTACGGATGTTGGGCGTTTTATTCTTGGTGTAGAGTTACAAGCCTATGATGGCCCATGGAAGGATATTAATGAAGATGTTAGCAAGGTTAATGTCGTCGCCCGTTATTTAACGCGACTCGCTGGCGGTGATTTAAGTGTGACTATGATGGCCTATGACAATAGCTGGAATTCGGCGGATCAGATCCCCGCACGGGCTGTGGAGTCTGGACTCATCGATTTTTATGGATCCTTAGACAAGGATGTGGGTGGCGATGCCAGTCGTTACAGCGTTTCTGCCCATTACGATGCGGGGAATTGGCAGGGAAATGCGTATGCAATTCGTTCAACCATGGATTTATTCTCAAATTTTACCTATTTCCTAAATGATCCCGTCAATGGCGATGAATTTGAGCAAGTTGATGAACGCACCCTTTGGGGTGGGGATATTAAGCGTGATTGGCATACATTCTTAGGTGGAACTCAGATTAATTACAGTTTGGGTGCTGATATACGTTACGACGATATAAGTGCAGTAGGGTTATACAATACTCAGGCGCGTCAAAGGTTAAGCACGGTAAGGCTTGATGAAGTGCAGGAATTATCAGGGGGTCTATTTGGTAAGCTCGAGTGGCTACCCCTTGAGCAATGGCGTTTTAATCTAGGGCTGCGTTACGACTATTTTGATGTGCAGGTTGATAGTGACAATTCGCTCAACAGTGGTGATGCGTCCGATGGTATGCTGAGCCTCAAGGCGGGGGCTTCCTATTTATGGAGTGATAATCTTGAGCTTTATGTGAATGCAGGCCAAGGATTGCACTCAAACGATGCTCGTGGAGCAACGATCCAAGTCGATCCTGTTAGTGGAGATGAGGTTGATAAAGTCGATCTTTTAGTGCGCTCCAATGGGGGTGAGTTTGGTGTCAAATATTACGACCGCGATTTTATTAACTTTTCTGCGGCAGTTTGGTATTTGCAATTGGATTCGGAGTTAGTCTTTGTTGGCGATGCAGGTAACACAGAGCCAAGCCGTGCGTCAGAGCGTTATGGTGCTGAAATAACAGCATATTACTGGCTAAATGATGATATTAGTCTTGATATGGAGTTGGCATGGACCCATGCTCGATTTACCGAGGACGAAGCCGAAGAAGGCAAATATATCGATGGTGCTGTGCCTTTTGTTGGCAGTGCAGGGATAACCTATCGCCCCGACGGTGGCCTGTATTCCAGCATTCGCATTCGATACCTTGGTGAGCGGGTGCTTGATAATTTTAACGAGCATAAGGCCGATGATACGACCTTAGTGAATCTTGCTCTGGGTTATAAATTTGACCACTTTGACACTAAACTTGAATTGTTAAATCTGTTTGATAGTCAGGACCATGATATCGATTATTTCTATGCTTCACGCTTACCCGGTGAAGCGGCCGAAGGCATAGAAGATCAGCACTATCATCCCGTTGAACCCCGTATGATTAGGGTGAGTGTAAGCTATCACTTCTAGTGTTATGTGCTGAGTTTAACCGCCGACATGGGATTAAATTCAGCAGAATATTTGTGTTGATATCAGAAACTCAGGCTGCAATTATTTACTATTCTTTAGGTGGTAATGACGACTAGAATGCTATCTAAATGAATTTCGATTACAGGATTTTTGCGGCCAAAGCCCCCAATTATGAGTACGACAGCATCGATTGAGAACATTGACTATTGGCGACACCCAAGTCTATCTGGCATTGAATTAAGTCAGGCTGAGTTTACGCATTTTAGCTTCGATAAACATGTCCATTTGGATTATCACCTAGGCGTCGTTACTCAAGGTGCCCAACAGTTTGTGAATAAGGGCAGTTATTATCAGCTTGGTCAGCATAGTCTATCGACCCTAAATCCCGACGATACCCATGATGGACAAAGCCGTGACGCCGAAGGTTATCGGGTGAAAGTCATGTCTATCCCTGTGGAATATATGAATGAAGTTAGCCAAGAACTCGGCCTAAAGGAGCACTTTTTTAGCGCGCCTATGGTGGACGATGCGCTACTTTATCACTATTTTATCCACTTACATGAGCTTCTTATTCAAGGTCAAGTTACCGCGCTTGCGAGTGAGTCTCACCTGTTTAATTTCATTCAGCTACTCCTTAGACGCCATCCTAGCGGCATACTCAAGTGCAATTCACCGCAGGGTTTATCGACATTACAACTGGGCTTAGTTAAACAGCGAATGCATGATGAGCCTTGGCATAATACGCAGCTTGAAACCTTAGCGGGTGAAGTGAATTTGAGTAAGTTTCAATTTTTACGTCAGTTTAAACAGGCAACGGGGATGACGCCCCATGCCTATCTTAAGCGTGTGCGCTTAGAGCTAGCCAAAAAGTCATTATGTCATGGCACCTTAGTCGCTGATGTGGCGCAGCAGCTTGGATTTTTCGACCAAAGCCATTTGAATAAAGCCTTTAAACAAGCATTCCTACTCTCTCCTGTACAGTTTCAGCGGCGCATGCTTTAGTGCTTCTTGTCTTTTAAACTCCTTCTTATGGTGCAATTTATTACAATGCAGCCTTTGTCGAAGTTGTAATACTGGCCTTCATTATTTTTATTCGCGGAGTCGCCTTGTTATGGATTTATCCCTTTTACTCACCTTAGCCTTGATCCACGCTGTGGCTTTAGTCAGCCCAGGGCCCGATTTTGCGATTATGGTAAAAATTGCCACTCAGCAGTCAAGAAGCGCTGCCGTTGCTGCTGCGGTGGGAATTTCGGTGGCCATTGTCGCTCACACTATTTTGAGTTTAACGGGCGTCAGTTTGGTTATTAAGAGTTCGCACACTTTATATTTGTTGGTGCAAATCATTGGTGCCTGTTATTTAGCGTGGATGGGATGGGGAGCTTTGCGTGCCGCTTTCGCGGTATTGGCGACATCGAAGGGAACTCAAGGTGTTAACGATAGTGGCATGGCAGGATCGGCCGTAACGCCAGTGCCTTTGGGCACAACGATGTCGCCTAAACAAGGCTTTTTAACGGGGTTTTATACGAATTTATTGAACCCCAAAGCGTTAGTTTTTTTCTTAACCTTGTTTTCTGCTTTGATCACTCCCAGTGTGACTGTGAGCACTAAAGTTGCAGCCGCCATGCTTCTCCTATTGCTATCACTGCTGTGGTTTGGTTTTCTGGCACTAATGCTGTCTAAGGTACAGGTGCAACGCAAACTACAACGATTAACACCGGTTATTGATACTGTTATCGGCGTTATTTTTATTGCGGTGGCATTCGCGATCGTCTCGAACTTACTGTTTTCGGCCTAATGGCGCCTAAATCTCTTGTGTTATGCTGTGTGCCATTTTTCGGGACATTATTGGATTAAGGGATAAAAATGGCGCAAGTATTATGGATTATCCAAATCATCTCTAAGGGATTGGTACGCACCCTGCGGTTTAAGGCTCACATATTGCGCATGATATTACTGGGTTCATTGGGGGTGGCGATTCATGTCAGCGTAGTCAATGCCGCCGTTACCGATAACTCGCTACCGCAGGAGTCTATCCCGCTCGTTCAGGGATTTATTGATGCGGTAAAGGCACATGATCGTCAAGCTATTGCGGACTATATGGCTTATCCCATAAAGCGTACAAATCCTATCCCTGCGATTAACACTCCGGAGGAATTGCTTAAGCGTTTTGACCAAGTATTTGATCCAGAAATCCTTGAGACAATAGCACAATCTCAGGTTGAAGCTGATTGGCAGGCAATGGGGTGGCGCGGCATTATGTTAGGTAACGGCACTATATGGATGGATTTTGATGGCAAGATTACTGCTGTTAACTATCAAACACCTGCAGAGACCAAACTTAAAGCTGAGCTTATTGCCAACCAAAAAACAGGGCTGCATGAAAGCGTGAGTCAGTTCGTTAGTCCGGAGTTAGCTTGGCAAACTGCCAAGTTTACGATTCGAGTTGATAATATGGGTAATAGTCAATACCGCTATGCATCTTGGGCAAAAGGTAAGCCATTGAGTGAAAAGCCTGATTTAGTGCTTAATCAGGGTAAGCTCGTGTTTGATGGCAGTGGTGGTAATCACTCATTTCAGTTTACAAGTGGCCCCTACCTTTATGTATGTGATGTGATCGTTTTAGGTACCAGCGATAGTCCAATAGGTGAGTTAGTGGTATTTAAGCATGATAAGGCCTTATTGCGTGAACCTGCGATTAAGGCTGAGTAGTTTGCGTGTTAGCTTTTTAGTGGCAAGGTTGGTGAAATGACCGATCGATTACTCACATCAAGTATCGATCGGCCGCGCCGGGAAGCGTTTAGGATAAAAGTGGAGCGTTAGTTACGTGATTGACCTCCTATTAGTGTCGGTTTGATATTAAAGGCCAAGCTATACATGACTGGCAGGACAATTAATGTCAGCACAGAAGCGAAGCCTAAGCCAAAGATGATGGTTATGGCCATCGAACCAAAAAATGCATCTGAAATTAAGGGGATCATTCCAAGCATTGTGGTTATCGCCGCCATCATGACAGGGCGAACACGGCTGACGCAGGAATCCAACAATGCACTATAGGCCGCTTTACCTTCACTTAGTTCAAGGTTGATTTGATCGACCAACACAATGCCGTTTTTGATCACCATGCCCGATAAGCTCAATAGGCCAAGCAGTGCCATAAAGCTGAAGGGCGCATCGAATAACAAGAGTCCCGCCGAAACCCCAATCAATGCGAGTGGTACAGTAAACCAAATAACCAATGGCTGACGCACAGAGTTGAATAGGAATACTGTAATTAAAAACATGGCAAGGTAACCCAGCGGAATTGAGCTAAACACCGCTGTTTGCGCTTCACCTGCGGTTTCATATTCGCCGCCCCATTCGAGGTGGTAGCCAGCGGGTAAGGCGATAGCTTCAACCTTATCTTTGACCTTACGTAGCACAGAGTCCGCCGTTTCATCGCTGCCTAATTTAGGATCTGCCAAGACAGCAAGCATGCGCATACGGTCACGGCGCATCACCAGTGGATTTTCCCATTCGGTATTGAAGTTACTGACAACTTGAGTTGCTGGTACAAAGGTGCTGTGTTCACTACTCCAAATTTGTAGTTTCCAGAGACTATCAGCTTGCAAGCGCTCCTCGGCGGGTGCTCTTGCGACTATCGGCAACAAGTGGCTGGTTTCTCGATATAAACCAATGTGTTTACCGCTAAAGTTAACCAGCAGTGCATTGTCGAGATCTTGTTTACTGATCCCCGTTTCCCGTGCTTGGGCATTTTCCAATTGCGGACGAACTAACGGGACTTGGTTACGCCAGTCGTGGCGTATACCATCCATGCTTGGCTCTGCGTAGAAAATAGCTTCGACTTGGGCACCTAATGCTCTTAGGACTTCAGGATCATCACCATAGAAACGAGCCTCAATTTTGGCTGCGGGGGATGGACCATTTTCCATATTTTTTAGGCGATATTGTGCCTGTGGGAAGCGTTGATTTAAAAACCGCTCCAGTTCAGGCATATAGTTTTTCACCGCCTCAAGATCCTGCATTTCTACAATCAACTGGGCGAATGCGGGGTAACCTTTTTCGGGCTGATAAGGCAGAATAAAACGCTGCGCCCCTTGGCCTATTACCGTCGTTAGGTGGGTCAGGCCAGTATGCTGTTGCTCAGCTTGTTTGAGTAATTGTTGTTCAATATCAGCAGCAAAGCGCTCCGTTGCTTTAATATCAGTGCCTTCAGGCATCCAAATATCCACAAAAAAGATTGGCGTATTGGATGCGGGAAAAAACACATTTTTAATATGACCAAAGCCAATCACGGCACTCACTAACAGCACACCAACCAGCAGTATGCTCACAATTCTAAATCGCAGCGCTAGGGTTAAACTGGCTCGATATAAGTTGAAAACCCAACCCTTATAAGGATCTTGCTCGTCATCACTTGGTGCATCTTTAAACAACAAATGACAGAAGAAAGGGGTGAGGGTAATTGCGGTGATCCAACTGATAAATAATGAAATCATCAGCACTTGGAACAGTGAGCGACAAAATTCTCCAGAGGCATTTTGCGATAATCCGATAGGCGCAAAGGCGATGATGGCAATAATGGTTGCACCTAACAGTGGCCATTGAGTCTGGGAGACAATTTGTTTTGCCGCTTCTAAGCGCGTCTTGCCACGGCGAAGGCCAATTAAAATGCCTTCGGTGACAACAATCGCGTTATCGACCAACATACCTAAGGCGATAATCAACGCACCGAGTGAAATGAGCTGTAGCTCAATACCTAGCACTTTCATTACGATGAAAGTCCCTAAGATGGTTAACAGCAGGATAAGCCCCATTAGTAAGCCTGAACGTAAGCCCATAAACAGCAACAGTACGGCAATAACGATGGCAATTGACTCTAATAGATTGATTAAAAATCCATTAACGGTGTCATCTACCGCCGAACTTTGGTTGTAGACTGTATCTAAATTCATTCCAATCGGACGTTGGGATTCGAGTTCGGTGAGGCGTTCACTCACCCTTTGACCGACTTCGACGACGTTTACACCGCTAGAGAAGGAAATGCCTAGGGATAGCGCAGCTTCGCCTTTGTTGTGATAAAGCACTGTCGGGGTTTCGTTATAATCCTTTGCGATATTGGCAATATCGCCTAAATAGATAAGTTCCGTGCTGCCGGGTGGACTGACAATCAAGCGGGCGAGATCCTGAATACTGCCAAATTCACCAGTGGGATGAATGCGGATTCGATTATCACCAATCACTAGGCTTCCTGCATTGGAGACCACGTTTTGATTATTGATAAGGCCATAGATATAGCTTTGATCTAACCCTAGCGCCGAGAGTTTTTGCTGAGATATTTCAATGACCACTTGCTCGGTAATACTGCCCACAACTGAAACTTTTTTTACCCCTGGCACGAGTACTAACTCACGGCGTAAATAGTCGGCATAATTGCTCAGTTCTCGGTTGCTGTAATCTGGCCCTGAAAGATTAAATAAAATCCCGTATACATCACCAAAGTCATCCATGACTTGTGGGGTCCCTGTGCCTGGAGGTAATTGGCCCGCAGTATCATTGACCTTACGGCGCACTTCATCCCATACTTGTGGCAGGCTAGTTTTATCGTAACTGTCTTTGATCTCAATTTGGATTTGTGACAAACCCGCACTGTTAATAGAGGTCACATGCTTGACTGCATCGAGTTGTTGTAGGGCATCTTCCAGCGGTAGGGTAACTTCTTCTTCAACTTGTTCTGGCGAGGCACCGGGATAAGCCGTGATCACTAGGGCTTCTTTGATGGTAAATTCGGGAAATTCTAACTGCCCTAATCCCGTAAAGCTGATGCCACCACCAATTAATAGGAGTAACACAAACATCCAGCTAATGACTTTGTGGCGAATGGAGTATTCAGCAATATTCATCACTTATACTCCATGCTGCCAGCGCAGTGGTTTAACTTTCATCCCCGTGGATAACTGAGACACGCCTGCACTGACAATAAGATCGCCTTTATTTAGACCGCCAAGAATTTCAATCCCTTGATTGGTTACGCGTCCCAGTGTCACTGGTGCGGGGACGACTTCGCCTGATTGAGTTTGATATACCCAGACCTGTACTTGACCGTCTTGGTCACGTTTATCGATAGCGGTAACAGGTACAATAGCTGAAATTTGATTAGGAGCTTTAACCAAGGCTAAGGTTAGCTCGGCACTCATTCCTGGCAATAGCTGCACATTGTTAGGTTGTGGGAGCGAAAACACCACTTCATAGGCTTGAGTACCCGGCGTAACTTGGGTTGAGTACTCTTTGAATTTAGCATCAAACTCCATTCCTTCTAGCGCGGTGAATCGCACCTTTGCGGTAAAGTTTTTCTGCTTAATATACTCGTTTAAGCCTGCGGCCATCGCTTCGGGCACGTGGATGCTGACATCGAGCAAGTTATTATTTTGCAGTGTTAACACCCCTTGGTTTGCCTGCACTATTTGGTGGTTATCCACTAAGCGCTTAGCGATAGTGCCACTAAAAGGGGCGGTTAAACGGGTATAACTCAGTTGATCGCGCGCGGCTGCTAAAGCGGCTTTGGCGGATTTTAGCTGAGCTTGGGTGCTATCGAATTCGGCTTGTGAAATCAGTTTGCGATTCAATAACTCTACTTTACGTTGATAATCCGCAGCCAAAAGTTCATGGTCGGCTTCACGCGTCATCAAGTTGTTATGTGCATCCCTGTCGTCCAGTTTGGCAAGCAAGCTTCCCTCTGTGACTTTTTGTCCTTCAACTAATGCAAGTTCAGTCAATTGTCCTGAAATACGAAACGATAACTCGGCACGGCTATTGGCTGCTACGCGGGCTGGAAAGGTTCTAAAATCCCCGCCTTCGAGTTGTATCACCTCAAACAGTTTTACTGGACGAACCGCTGGAGTTTGCACTGAACTCTCGGCAGGTGAACAACCACTGAGCAAGGCTGGAAGCAGCGCCGCTAAGGGGAGGAGTCGATATGATGTCATGGGAGGTTCCTTGATAACAAATTGTCAGCATTTCAGAGGCGCGAAGATAACAGTTAAATTTGTTGCAATAAACGGGATTGTTTGGGATTATCGGTCTCATATAATGAGATTGAAATTAGGGCAAAAATGAAGACAGAGGACTTAGCACTATTCCACCGAATAGCTGAAACAGGCAGTTTGATTGAAGCCGCTGATTTACTTAACTTACCTAAATCGACGGTCAGTCGCCGTCTGCAGGCATTGGAAGATGAGCTGAATATTAAACTGTTTCACCGTCAAAGTCGTTCGATGACATTAACTTCGGCGGGCAGCCATTTTTACCAGCGTTCACAAAATATTTTGGCCCAACTCGATGAAACCTTATTTGAGATGACCAATGATGACGCCGAGATCAGCGGGCATTTACGCATTCAAATGTTCCCTATCCATAGTATGAAGATATTGATGCAAGCCATTTTTCGTTTTATGGATATGCATCCCAAACTCACAGTTGAAGTAATTAGCAGCGCTGAATCCGTCGATATGGTCAAGCATAACCTCGATGTCGCTTTTGTGGTTGAGCCTGCTTTAGATACCTTAGATTTAGTGGTACGCCCTATTTTTACAACGGATCTTCGCTTTTATGCTAGCCCTGAGTATTTAGCCGCACAAGGTATACCAAAAACACCTCAAGAGATTGAGTCACATAATGTTTCTTTATTTCGATTATCCAATGGCAAAATTTTTAATGAGTTATGGATAGGGTTGGAAGAAGAAGTCAGAGTGCGGGGGAATTTTTGTTCGAACAGTGTGGAAGTCGCGGTTGAGTTTGCATTACAAGGCAGAGGTATTGTCTATGCGCCCACAGAGGTGGTTGCTGAATTTGTCGAAACGGGTGAGCTCGTTACCCTACTGCCAGAAATTGATGCTCATCAAGGTGAGTGTTTCTTAGCATATCCATCAAGGCGTTATGTGAGCTTAGCTAGCCGGCGTTTTATTGACTTTATCATGCAAGAATTAGTGCCCAATGGCGTACCGACCAATATGAGCGAGATGAGTACTCGCCGGACATGTAAAGTCTCTAAAGAAGCCTTCCCTCACGACGATTTGCGTTTTCGCATTAAAGAGTCCGTCTAAGGTTAATGGGTCGCACTATTGGCGTTTACAGTAGTGACTTTTACAGGCTCACATATCTGCTGCGCCAGCCAATAGCAGGCAATTCCCATTAAAATATTGGTCACAGGTAGCGCGAGCAATAAGCCTTTTACCCCGCCAATATAGGAGCCCAATGCCGCCAATGGCAACATCAGCAATACTAAGCGGCACAGATTAATCACCAAGGAGTTTATGGGTCTGTGATAGGCGTTTAGGGCGGTAGCGAAAATAATCACTATCCCCAAAGGCCCGTAAGCGCAGGGCAGTACTAAAATATAAAAACTAAGCCATTCCAATACTTGCGGATCCGTACTAAATAAGTGTGCTATGGGTTCAGCCAAAAACACCAGTGGTATATAGAGTAAGGTTTGGAAGATAAAGATAAATTTAAGTGATAACAGCAGTGCTTCTTTGGCTCTTTGTGGTTGCCCTGCACCTAAGTTTTGCGCAATAAAGGGCATTAGGCTTGACGATAGTGCCATTACGACAATCAATAATACTGACTCTAACCGCGTACCCGCTCCAAAGGCGGCAACAGCGCTGTGGTCTATATGCGCCAACATGGCCATGATCACGGCATTGGCAAGCGGGTTAATTAAATTCATTAATGCCGCAGGTTGTGCAATATGGGCAAGTTTACTCCAATTGGCGCGCATTCTATCGATATCGAAAGCGGCCCACTCCAACATTTTACGCTTAATAATCAACAAATAACTGGATAGCGATAAAGCCACAACCCAAGCAATAAGGGTTGCAATGGCAGCCCCTTGAATTTCTAAGCGTGGAAATGGGCCAATCCCAAAGATAAGTAAAGGATCCAGAATAAGGTTAATGATCGCCGCAAGTGACATGATCATTGCAGGTGAGCGGGTGTCACCAGTTGAGCGTAAACCTTGATTGCCCACCATTAGCACGACCAGCAATGGTGCGGCTAAATACCAGTAAATCATATAGTCGCGGATCAGCGGCAGACTGCTTTCATTCGCCCCAAGCAAACTAAACAGCGGTGTAATAAAAATGCTGCCAAGGGCCGATAAACTGGCTGTTAATATAAACGTCAGCAGTAAGGCATCGTGTAAAAATACTTTTGCTTTAGGAGCATTTCCTGAGCCGATAAGACGCCCAAGGTTGGTTGAAACACCTGCACCAATACCGATAGCAATGCTCGAAATAATCAGGGTAACCGGAAAGGTAAAACTGATGGCAGCTAAAGGCTCTGTCCCTAATTGACTGATAAAAAAAGTGTCAGCGAGGCTAAAACCTAGAATGGTCATAATGCCAATCAAGTTAGGGAGGCTCATGTTGAGCAGTACACGACCAATTGGCGCGGTGAGCAGCCCGTGTCTGTCTTTCATGGGAAAAATAGTGCCTTGTTTGCGTGCGGAGGCGGAATTCTAGCAGGATTGTGCCCGCTTTAAAAAACCGACATCAAAAAAAAGAAATTTTTTTTGTAAAGGCACTTGGATCTGACAAGTATTAACCCCATATCACAGACATCAAAGAGGAAGGCGGATAAGCCTCCTTTTTTCATCACAAATCGCCTCGATTGTTGGGCATTAAATCATTAGGAGAGTTCATAGATGAATATTCGTCCATTACATGACCGCGTAATCGTTAAGCGTCTAGAAGTTGAATCAACTTCAGCGGGTGGCATCGTTCTAACAGGAAGCGCCGCTGAAAAATCAACTCGCGGTGAAATCCTTGCAGTGGGCAATGGCCGTATTCTAGAAAACGGCACAGTTAAACCACTGGATGTGAAAGTGGGTGACGTGGTGATCTTCAACGAAGGTTACGGCGTTAAGAAAGAAAAAATTGACGATCAAGAAGTCTTGATCCTGTCAGAAGCTGACCTGATGGCAGTAGTAGGTTAATCCTTCGCATCAATTCGACATTCCAATTAATCATTAAAAATTTAAAGGATAATCAAGATGGCAGCTAAAGAAGTTGTATTTGGTAATGACGCTCGCGTAAAAATGTTGGCTGGCGTAAACATTCTCGCGAACGCAGTGAAAGTGACCTTAGGCCCTAAAGGCCGTAACGTGGTATTAGACAAGAGCTTCGGCTCACCACTGATCACTAAAGACGGTGTTTCTGTTGCCAAAGAAATCGAATTAGAAGACAAATTCGAAAACATGGGCGCGCAAATGGTGAAAGAAGTTGCTTCTAAAGCCAACGACGCCGCCGGTGACGGTACTACTACTGCAACTGTACTGGCTCAAGCCATTGTGACTGAAGGCTTAAAAGCCGTTGCAGCCGGTATGAACCCAATGGACCTGAAGCGCGGAATCGACAAAGCCGTTATCGCTGCCGTTGCTGAATTAAAAGCCTTATCACAACCTTGTGCAGATTCAAAAGCGATTGCACAAGTTGCGACTATCTCTGCAAACTCTGACGAATCTATCGGTGAAATCATCGCTACTGCGATGGAAAAAGTCGGTAAAGAAGGCGTGATCACAGTCGAAGAAGGCCAAGCGCTGGAAAACGAACTGGACGTAGTAGAAGGTATGCAGTTCGACCGTGGCTACCTGTCTCCATACTTTATCAACAAGCCAGAAACAGGCAGCGTTGAATTAGATCACCCATTCGTCCTGTTAGTAGACAAGAAAATCTCTAACATTCGCGAACTGTTACCTATCCTTGAAGGTCTGGCAAAAACGGGTAAGCCATTGCTTATCGTTGCTGAAGACGTTGAAGGCGAAGCATTAGCAACTTTAGTTGTGAACAACATGCGCGGTATCGTGAAAGTGGCTGCCGTTAAAGCCCCAGGCTTTGGCGATCGTCGTAAGGCAATGCTGCAAGACGTAGCAATCCTGACTGGCGGTACTGTTATTGCTGAAGAAATCGGCCTAGAGCTTGAAAAAGCAACCCTAGAAGATTTAGGTACAGCTAAGCGTGTTGTGATCACTAAAGACAACACCACCATCATCGATGGTAACGGCGAGCAAGCGCAAATCGAAGCGCGTGTAAGCCAAATCAAGCAACAAATCGAAGAATCAACCTCAGACTACGACAAAGAAAAACTGCAAGAGCGTATGGCTAAATTAGCTGGCGGCGTAGCAGTTATCAAAGTTGGCGCAGCGACTGAAGTTGAAATGAAAGAGAAAAAAGCACGCGTTGAAGATGCGCTGCATGCCACTCGCGCTGCGGTAGAAGAAGGCGTGGTTCCTGGCGGTGGTGTTGCTCTGGTTCGCGTAGCGTCTAAGATCGCTGAACTTGAAGTATTAAACGAAGATCAAAAACACGGTGTGGTTATTGCCCTGCGTGCAATGGAAGCGCCACTGCGTCAAATCGCCACTAACGCGGGTGAAGAAGCGTCAGTTGTTGCTAACACAGTGAAGAATGGCAGCGGTAACTACGGTTACAACGCCGGTAACGACACTTACGGCGATATGTTAGAAATGGGTATCCTTGACCCAACTAAAGTGACTCGTTGTGCGTTGCAATTCGCAGCATCAATTGCTGGCCTGATGATCACCACAGAAGCTATGGTTGCTGAGATCCCACAAAATTCTGCGCCAGATATGGGCGGAATGGGTGGTATGGGCGGAATGGGCGGCATGATGTGATCCTAGCTGGTTAAAATCGTTTATAGCTGCGTTACTTTGTTACTCGTGTAGAAAAACACTACACGTCGCAACAAAAAGCCTTGCTCTAAAACGATTTTTCCTGCGCTAGATTAGCAAACATCTACGGTCTTTAGCTTAATCGCTTAAACCTAAATTCTTGTAAGAGAAAAATGAAAACCCCAATTCGGGAAACCGAATTGGGGTTTTGTTTTTTGGTCTGGTGACTTGGGTAAGTTTCAGGTGTACTTAGCTACACTTTTTGAGATTTAAGCACTGAAATAGTTACTAAAAGTGTAACATCGTATACTTTTGCTGGTGGTTAGAGTGTCCCATCTTTCTACATTGTTAGTCATTGCGGCCTTACGGCCGAGGTGAATAAAAGTCGTGGGGCTTTCCCTCCTTATTCTTAATCAAGAGTCGACCAAGAAGGACTGCTCGTCCCTGATTCGACTGACGCTATCTCGGTATCTGATAGGTAAGATGCCTGAATGTTGTGAAGTGCAATGGATGGGTCCAGATATGCACGAGAATGACCATGCCTCGCTCACGCAACGAACGCAAATGCCCTGAGGCAATTTCGAAGGGAAGAGTAAAATACTGTCACCTCGGTTTTGATTGTTAATCCATAGAGAGTTGGGTATGTCCCATCTTTGATAGTGAAAACAAGTAGATCAGTTTTGCATTGTTGGTGACATCTAAGCTGCCTGTGCGGCAGTGAACCATAAAGTTCATCGGTATTAATGTCGATGATTTTTCTAAGCTGCCTGTGCGGCAGTGAACGTTTCGACAACCAGCCAAAGTAATCTCAATTGTTTCTAAGCTGCCTGTGCGGCAGTGAACTTAACTACAAATATATGATTTATTCCTAAAATTTTCTAAGCTGCCTGTGCGGCAGTGAACAAAATTACATTGATGCCGCCGCCGATATGGCATTTCTAAGCTGCCTGTGCGGCAGTGAACCTAAGCCTGAATTGCCAGCTAATGACGATGCATTTCTAAGCTGCCTGTGCGGCAGTGAACATCCGCTGCACAATGTAGAAGGCTATGATTCTTTTCTAAGCTGCCTGTGCGGCAGTGAACATGTCTTCACCCATTGCCTGCATGCGCTTCTATTTCTAAGCTGCCTGTGCGGCAGTGAACTTTGCTGAAGTAGATATTGATATTGATCCAGATTTCTAAGCTGCCTGTGCGGCAGTGAACTGTAGAATAAATCAATAAAATAAAGTTACAACAGGCAGTTAGGATAAAAAACGTATTTTTACCTTCTTAAAAATCATCTATTGTAACCTTTTGTATTTATAGCTTATTTCTAAATGCAATAGAAGTATGGGTGAGTCATCCTAAAATAGCCTTATTTACGGCTTGTTCCTTTTAACATTTTTGTTTGGGTTTACTCTTTTGAATTGGCTTTGTGGATGGCTAGATTTTTATGGTTAGAATCTAAATTTAAACTCAATATTTCCTTGGCGTAGGCGGGCTTTTTCATCTAGAAGATGATTTTTTTCATTTAAGAGGATATTTTTTTGCCTTAATAAGTCGGCTTTATCGGTGAGATTATTGAGTTTGGTATTAATACTGCTGATCTCACTATCAATAGTGTGTAAACGGTCTGCGATTTCCGCCAAACGCTTATTGACGAGATACTGTTGATGCCCTTGGTTATAGCGTTCTACAAATTGGTTATCGCTGCAGACCCCGTAATAACTTTCACCTTCTAATCCCACACGATAACCGTTTTCAGGTAAACAATAATTGATGAGTCCTTGTTGATAGCCTTGCTGCCACTGAGATGCGTCCACTTTAAGATTAAATTCATTACAATCCTTTTGATATTGATTGAGTCTCGTGGCCGTTGCCCCACGATTACCATCTGCAAGCCCAAGGGTATACCAATCGCTGCTGCTACATTCTTCAAGGGAGAGACTCGTGCAGTGGGTGAGAGACAGGGCGCAAAGTGCTAAGGTAAGGTTTAGGTAACGCATTCGAAGATCTCAAGGGACATAGATTGTAAAGTTGGATTAGAATAAGGACTCTGAAAGATGAGATCTAGTGATATATTCAGCGATTGATACGGTTATTTTGTGCTGGCAGTGCAACGGTGGAACCAAGTTAGGGCTTTAGGTTCTTAAATGGGCATTGCTAGTGTTGTAACTGCAATCAGTTGATGTGTATCTGCGTTTGATATCAGCCTAAGTATCGACTATTCATCATTGCTATTTTAGTTTACAAAATGATTTTGATTGAGAATCAACAGTGCCTTTATCTGGCAGGAGACCGCTTTTATATGAAGATTTGTCCGCAGTATTCCATCTCAAGCCTAAGTAAGGTATAAGGGCGCTATGAAAACTCCGAAACGAATCCAACCTCTGGTTGATGAAGGACTGGTCGATGAGGTCATTAGCCAGTTAATGAGCGGTAAAGAGGCCACAGTGTACGTTGTACGCAGCGGCGACGATATCCGCTGCGCCAAAGTCTATAAAGAAGCAGATAAACGCAGTTTTAAGCAAGCCGTGCTTTACCAAGAAGGCCGTAAAGTCCGTAATAGCCGTCGTGCTCGGGCTATGGAAAAAGGTTCTAAGTTTGGTCGGGACCAAATGGAAGAAGCTTGGCAAAGTGCAGAGGTTGATGCGCTTTACCGTTTAGCCGATGCAGGTGTTCGCGTGCCTATACCTTATGGTTGTTTTGATGGTGTGCTGCTAATGGAGTTGGTGACTGACACTGAGGGCAATGTTGCCCCTCGTTTAAATGATGTCACGCTGTCCGCCGAAAAAGCGATCCGCGATCATAACTTAGTGATGACCTACGTTAAACGTATGCTATGTGCAGGTTTAGTCCATGGCGATTTATCTGAGTTTAATGTTCTCGTCGATAGTGAAGGGCCTGTGATTATCGACTTACCCCAAGCCGTCGATGCTGCCGCGAATAACCATGCTAAATGGATGTTAGCGAGGGACATTAATAATATGACCCAATATTATGGCCAATATGCTCCCGAATTACTCAAGACCCAATATGCCAAAGAAATGTGGGCCTTGTTTGAAGCGGGAGATCTTAAGCCTGATACTCAACTTACGGGTGAATTTACCGAAGTATTGGCAGAAGCGGATGTCGGTTCTGTACTTGAAGAAATCCAAGCTGCCTATGAGGAAGCGCAGGAGCGAAAACTGCGGATCCAAGAGGCGAATGAAGATTATTAGGTGGGTATACCATCCCATGTAAAGGCGCTCAGGGTAGCGTCTTTTTTATGGGCAATATTGAGGTTTAATGTGTTATTTGATGTATCACTGCCATCCTTGGCATATGCGCTGTTAAGCACAGGGTCATCATTGACTAAGTGAATAAAAGGACAAGACCAGAGAGAGAAATATGCTGTTGAGTTGGAGAGCACAATTTACATATTTAATCTTGGGGGAGACCACTCCCTCGAGTCTTGCCGAAACCTTGTGTATTTTTAATCACACTAAATAGTGTTAAATCACAGCCCTCCTTGGCACGCCACACTCACTATAGCGTTTGATCTTCATTGATCTTGTGAATAAAAGGACAAGACCTAAGAGGTTAATATGTTCATGACTTGGGGGAGCACAATTCACATATTTAATCTTTGGGGGAGATAATTCCCTCTATAGTCTTGCCGAAACTTTTGCATTGTCCCGTGTTGAGCAAATTGTCCAATCTCTGTTGGATTCAATCAATAAAGCGGCAGAGTCAGATGGTAAACAGCACATTTATTATTGTTATTTGTGCATTTACACCCAAGCACCCTCAAAATGCTTATCCTGTATTTAGAGGTTGTTTGGGCATATATCTTAGGTCGTTGGGGAGCGATAATAGATACCCATCCGACTCTGCCTAAACTGGTTAACTTTTCTTCTTCCTTTTACTCGTTAATCTCATTATTTGAATGACAAGGCCGGACATTAAAAAGGCGCTGTTATTATTGTTGTTAGCACATCTTTTATATCGTTAGCGTCATCAGCAGGGCGACTTGCAATGTTGTCCGGCCTTGTCGATTAGGGCACTTATAAAACCGTAATGGTTAACCTAGCGTGCGTAATTCGTTGTTAAGCTGCTTAATTCTTTTTTGCAGTTGGGCTATTTCACTGATGAGCGCATATTCTCTTTGCTGTGGTTGCTGATCGCTTTCTCTTACCCACTGGTATACGGCTTTAGTTGAAATACCGTATTGGTGAGCCACATCCGAGAGCAAGCGACCTTTCACTTTTACTTCAGCGATGACATCTAATTTGAGATTATTGTCGGCGATTCCCATAAGCGATCCCTCTTTACTGCCTTCTAACTAAAATCGGTTTAGCGGTTATGTATAGTCCTTAAATAGATTAGCGACGCTGCTCTAAATCCCACTGGCTGAGTCCAACATGGCGTAGATATATCCATTCATGGCGGCACAGTTTGATTAAGTTCATAATGCTTTTCATCTTTCGTCCTCAATACCCGTTATGCTTTTAGGTATTTCATCTAGGTTAAAACGATTTAAGTGGCGCTCGAGTAACTGGTTTGCTTGTCCATTTCTCGCCTTACTCACTAAGTAGTATGTAAAATTCGTGCCAATATTCTAAATTTTTTATTTTTGTTTAAAATCAATTGTTTACCATATCGATTAAAACGCGGGATTTTTTCACGTATGGCAAAAACGGTGCAAAGTGCACTATTTCAGTGCTTTTACTCTATGTTGTTGGGGATGGTTATCTTAGATAATCCCTGTATCTTTGCTGACTAAATTATCGATTTATAAATTTACACAGCGATTAAAGATTGTCTCTGTGAGGAATGCTTATATACTGCGGGTTTTAGAGTATTCAATAAGGATTTCGCTATGTCATTGGCAGTGAGATCTATGCCTTCTATGTGGGTACTCACATTTTCAATCCTGTTATGAGGTCATTAACGATGAAACGTTTTCAGGTAAATCGATTTACATCATCTAGGCTCGCCTTTGCTGCGATTATCGGTACGTTTGTTGTATCTGGTTGTTCAACAGTTAATCCATATACTAACGAGCAGCAAACGGCTAAAGCGACCAGTGGTGCCATTATTGGTGCCGTTGCTGGTGCGGCAGTGGGTGTTGCTTCCTCAAGTAAGAGTGACCGCGGTAAAGGGGCATTAATTGGTGCTGCATCGGGCGCCGCTGTGGGCGGTGGTATTGGTTATTATATGGATGTGCAAGAAACCAAATTACGGCAGCAATTGGCATCTACGGGGGTGAGCGTGACCCGTAATGGCGATAATATTATTTTGAATATGCCCAACGAAGTGACGTTTGGTGTCGATCAAACCGAGTTAAGCGATGGCGCCTCACGGGTGCTTAACTCTGTGGCGTTGGTGGCAAAGGAATACAGCAAAACCCAACTTAACGTATTAGGTTATACCGACAGCAGTGGTTCAGATGCTTACAATTTGCGTCTATCACAGGTGCGCGCGAGTGAAGTGGCTAATTATCTAATGAGTAAAGGTATAGCGGCTTCACGTGTTAAATCTAAGGGAATGGGAAAGGCGAGTCCAATAGCATCTAATGCCAGTGCTGAAGGGCGAGCACAAAACCGTCGTGTTGAGATTGTATTAACACCTACGGGCTAAGTGCTGCTCAACAATCAAAAGTCGCCTGCGGGCGACTTTTTTGTATCCAGGCATTTATTATTTCCCGTTGAGACAATATGTCTTTAGTCTGTTAAGGCTTGAGTGATCTGTACTGCAATTGTGCAGCTTCCTTCGGCTAGATGATGATTTGTAGTTGATCTTCAAAGCTATTTCACGTGTTGTATGGCAAATATTGAGCAGGGTAAGGCTCAATACCTAGAGGAGAAGATCATTATGACGAAGAAAAATATACTCGTAGCCTTAAGTTTTTGCCCTGCTATGATGGTTTCGATAGTACAAGGTGCCCCTGTGACTGCCGAGGTCGCCCCAATTGAACTGCGTGCGGCGGGTAGCTTAAAAGCGGCGATGAACGATATTATTACCGCCTACCAAGCCCAAACTAAAGATACTGTTGTTGCGCAATATGCACCTTCTGGCCTGTTGTTAAAGCGTATTCAAGAGGGGGAGCGCGTCGATCTCTTTGCCTCTGCAAATATGGCCCATCCTCAGGCGCTTGTTGACGCAGGGTTTGGGGAAAAGGTGCAAATGTTTGCTCGTAATCAGCTCTGTGCTATTGCTCAAAATAGCGTCTCTCTTACAAGCGCGACACTGTTAGATACACTGCTCGATCCCAATATTAAAGTTGGCACTTCTACGCCCAAAGCAGATCCCGCAGGAGATTATGCTTGGGCTGTGTTTGATAAAGCACAAACGCTAAAACCAGATGCAAAAGCTATTTTAGAGGCCAAGGCATTACAGTTGACTGGAGGGCCAGATAGTGCGAAACCGCCCAAGGATCGTAACCCTTATGGTTGGGTAATGGAAAATAAGCAAGCGGATATCTTTTTGACCTATTGCACCAATGCAGTGCTGGCTAAAAATGAAGTGCCTAGTCTACAGATTATTGATTTACCGACAAGTCTTGCTGTTGGGGCCGACTATGGTTTACTTATCCTGAAAGAGAGTAACGCCTCGGCGGCTCCTTTAGCTGAGTTTATTTTATCGGCGAAAGGGCAAGCTATTTTAAGTCGTTATGGCTTTCAACCACCGGTAAATTAGCTTCAATACCAATCATAAAAATATGGCTGATATTAAAACGGCGCAATGAATAGCGCCGTTTTAATGTATTACCACCTTTCGATGGTATGACTATATGACATCCTCTTTTATGCTAATTCATTAAATAGAGGGTGGCTAAACCGAGAAAGGCGAAAAGCCCTGTTACATCTGTGACTGTGGTTAATACCATACCGCCAGCTAGCGCGGGATCGATTTTGAGTCGTTTTAATATTAGCGGAATGCTGGCACCCGCGAGCCCTGCGACTGTCATATTGATTAGCATTGCCCCTGCAATTAAGCTGGCGAGTGCGGTATCTCCTTTCCAAAGGGATACGGCAACAAAGACCAGTATTGACCATAGCAAGCCATTGAGAAATCCAATCGCCAATTCTTTACCAATAAGCCAGCGGGCATTGCTTTGGCCAATATGCCCAAGCGCTATAGCGCGAATGACTAAAACAAGGGTTTGATTACCCGCGACACCACCCATACTTGGAACTATGGTCATTAATATCGCAATAGTGGCAAATTTCTCGATAGTCCCTTCAAACATACTACTGACAGAGGCCGCAAGTAGGGCGGCAAACAAATTGATGGTCAACCAAAGTGAGCGACGAAAGGTACTTTTTAGCACTGGTGCAAAGGTATCTTCATCATCGTCCATGCCTGCCATTCCCATCATAGAATGTTCTGCATCTTCACGGATAACATCGACGACATCATCAATCGTGATCCGGCCGAGTAGTTTGTTATCGCTGTCCACAACGGGCGCGGATACCCAATCGTGACGCTCGAATAATTGGGCGACTTCACTGTCTGACATACCCACTGGAATGCTCTCAATGTCAGGATCCATAATATTACGGATAGGCGTGTTGGGATCGCAGGTGAGCAGATCGGCAAGTCTGACACCGCCGAGGACTTTATCCTGTTTATCGACCACATATAGGGTGTCAGTGGTATCGGGGAGGTTACCCCTTTGCCGAAGATAACGCAGTACAACATCGATATTAACGTCTGGCCTTAGGGTGACGGTATCTGTATTCATCAAGCTGCCAGCCGTCTCATCAGGGTAGGACAGTGCTTGCTCCACTCGTTGACGATTCTGTAGGCTCATCGACTGTAATACTTGTTTATAAACCGTATCTGGTAGACTTCGCAGAATATAGGCGAGATCGTCCGTATCCATACTCGCAGTCGCCTTTGCAACTCGTTCTGGGCTCATGGTGCTGATCAGCGGATCTTTCAACTCTTCACTCAGTTCGTCAAGAATCGCCCCTAATTGCTCCTGATCAATTAATTGCCATAGGACTTGCCTTGCCTTTGGTGGTGAAGATTCGAGGATTAAAGCGATATCCGATGCCGCCATATTCTGTAGCATTTGCCGCACATGGACAAACATACCGCTGCTAAGGGCTTTGCTGAGCTGGTCGAGGCGATGTCCGACTTGATGACTATCTGAAGCTTCTACGGGCATTTGTCCTCCATAATATGGTGAGGGAAACGGATAATTAGAGACTATTTTCACTGAGTGTGAATATAGCCTAGTCAAGGTAATGGGTTTGATCAGCGGACGCAGGGGACATATTGTAATTGAGCGTCACAGGGAACGTCGAGTCACAAATGAGTACCGATTGGGTACCAGTGAACGGTACAACGGGAATAGGTTAAGTGTAACTTTGCTTAAGATCAGCAGGCTTCGTCAAATTTAGCATCGATTAATGCGCAAATAGCATCAAGCGCGAGTTCTGCATCTGGGCCCTCTGCAATTAGCTTGATGGTTTTCCCCATACCCGTTTCAAGCATCAAAAGACCAAGCACACTTGCCGCTGAGGCTTGTTTATCGCCTTGTATTAACGTTATTGTGGCATCAAACTCAGAGGCCAACACCACCAATTTTGTGGCGGCGCGGGCGTGTAAACCGAGCTTATTACAGATGGTAATCTGACGTTCAAGCTTTGGCATGATCTAGCTCTCGATGGCGTACATTGACCTTATGTTTACCATTACTAAATCGCTTCGCTAATTGTTCTGCCACATAAACTGATCTGTGCTGTCCACCTGTGCAACCAATCGCAATGGTTAAATAACTGCGATTATTACGCTCAAGGTGTGGTAACCAGGTTTCTAGTAAGTTTTCTATCTGCCAAATGAACTTGTTTACCAGGGGCTGGCGATTCAAAAACTCAGCCACAGGTTCGTCTAGGCCTGTCAGTGGACGCAATGCTAACTCCCAATGGGGGTTAGGTAAAAAGCGCACATCGAACATAAAGTCGGCTTCTGTAGGCATGCCATTTTTAAAGCCAAAGGACTCAAAGTAGATGACTAATTCTTTATCAACGCTACCAAGAAGAATTTGTCTGACTTGATCGCTTAAATCATAGATATTTAAATTTGAAGTATCTATGTAGTGATCTACCAGTTTGGACATAGGTTCGAGCAGTTTGCCTTCAAGTTTAATGGCTTCTTGTAGGGATACACGACTTTTAGATAACGGGTGCAGGCGGCGTGTTTCACTGTAGCGTTTAAGTAACACTTTATCGCTTGAATTGAGGAAGAAGCTGGTAATCTCCGTCCCTGCTGGCAGGTTAGAAAGCTGCTGAACCAGCACTTTATCTTGCTCTGGCATATTACGAACATCGACACTAATGGCGACAAGATCGTTACTGCCTTTGAGTTGCTCAAGCAAACTGCCTATTAGTGGCAAGGGAAGGTTATCGACACAGTAATAGCCGAGATCTTCAAGTACCCTAAGTGCGACAGATTTGCCTGAGCCAGAGCGGCCTGACACTATGACCAGTTTCATCCAGTGATTACCTGATAGAGTTCCGTTTCATCATGCGTCTTACGCAGTTGTTTTAATATTTGTTTATCACTTAGCTTTTCTGCCATGCACGACAACGTGCTTAGGTGCTGTTGGCATTGATCCGCCGGCACAAGCAGTGCAAACAAAATATCAACAGGTTGCTTATCGATAGCGTCGAAAGCTATCGGTTCCTCACATTTTACGAGTATTGCAATGGGTTGTGTAATATCGGTTAATCGACCATGTGGAATGGCGATACCGTTACCTATACCTGTGCTCCCCATCTTTTCGCGCGCCACAAGGCTTTCGAAGATCTCTTGAGATGAGAGGGTGGGGTACTGGGCAGCGGCTAAGTCACTGATGAGTTCCAGTACCTTTTTTTTACTGCCCGGAGTGGCGCAGGTAGTGCACTCCGGCCTCAGTATGGTACAAAGTTCCATTATTAGTGTTTTGTTAACTTCTCTTTGTGTTTAATAACCTGACGATCAAGTTTATCGATCAGGACGTCTATGGCAGCATACATGTCAGTATGCTCTGAAGTTGCAAAAACTTCACCACCGGTGAGGTTGATTCGCGCTTCGGCAATCTGTTGCATTTTCTCAACATTGAGCACAACGTGCACATTATGGATCTGTTCGAAATGGCGTTCAAGTTTTGAAAATTTTTCCTCTACATATGCCCGTAACGATTCAGTAATCTCGATATGGTGTCCAATGAGCTTTATTTGCATAGAAACGTCCTCCGATATCCATAGTAGGCTATAAACTTTTACGCTGATTGGAAGGGGGAATAAGCATTGCTTCTCGATACTTCGCAATGGTTCTGCGCGCAACATTTATTCCCTGTTCTGCCAGAAGTTGTGCCATCTTACTGTCGCTTAATGGTTTTTTCTGGTTTTCCGCGGCAACCAGTTTTTTAATAAAGGCTCTGATTGCTGTGGATGAGCACTCACCGCCATCGTCAGTCCCGACATGGCTTGAGAAGAAGTATTTTAGTTCAAAAAGTCCCTTAGGGGTATGCATGTATTTTTGAGTTGTGACCCGTGAGATGGTGGACTCATGCATTTCAACCGCTTCGGCTATATCGTTAAGTACCATAGGTTTCATGGCTTCTTCACCGTACTCAAAGAAGCCTTGTTGGTATTGAACGATACAATTGGCTACTTTGAGTAAGGTGTCGTTACGACTTTCTAAGCTCTTGATAAACCATTTGGCTTCCTGCAGATGGCCACGAATAAATTGGCTGTCTGCTTGGCTTTTTGTGCTGCGAGCCATGGCGGCATATTGCTGGTTTACATTGATTTTGGGCATGCAATCTGGGTTGAGTTCTACCACCCAACGGCCATTTTTCTTCGATACTGACACATCTGGGATCACATATTCTTCATCCATCGGTGTGATCAACAAACCTGGGCGAGGGTTCAGCGTTTGTATCAGTGCGATACCATCCCGAAGTTCATCTTCTTTCAGTTTGGTTTTACGCATTAACAGCCTAAAATCGCGAGCAGCGATCAGATCTAAATGATCTTTGATCAACATGCGGGCATTTTCGAGATGTGGTGTGTCCGGCGAAAAATGGGATAGCTGGATCAGTAAACATTCGCTGAGATCTCTTGCTGCAACACCAACAGGATCAAAGTGTTGGATACGTTTAAGTACAGCTTCGACTTCGTCCAACTCAATCTCAGGATTTCCCATCGCTTCGAGAATATCTTCAGTACTTTGGGTGAGATAGCCCTGATCATCAATAGCATCAATAATGGCAGTGGCAATGGCAAGATCGGTTTCAGAGAAGGGGGTGAGGTTTTTTTGCCATTCTAAATGTTCATGCAGGCCCTCGCTGGTTTCCCCCTGAAAGGGCATGTCGTCTTCTCTACTGCCACCTGAACCTGAGTTGGGTGAGGCGGTAAATACTTCATCCCAAGTGGTATCCATGGGCAGTTCATCTGGCATAGATTCTTTGGTCAAGGATTCTGCGGTATCAACAGTGGAGCTATCTTGTTCGGGGGGCAGTGGGCTTGATTCGCTGAAATCGGTGTCTGATAAATTCTGGTTGCGTTCTGTAGGTGCGTCAAATTGCTCATCTTCCAGCTCAAGAAGAGGATTAGAGTCTAAGGCTTGCTGGATCTCTTGTTGTAATTCCAATGACGAGAGCTGCAACAGACGAATCGCCTGTTGTAACTGTGGCGTCATGGTTAACTGTTGGCCCAGTTTGAGCTGGAGTGACGCTTTCATGTTACCGCTGATCCCTACGTTATTATTTTTGAATGAGGCCGCTTGTTATCAGTGAGTGGAGTCTAGTCGCGATAATTTTAGGCTATAGACTCCGCTGGAGTAACTATAGCCTGAATTGTTCACCTAAGTACACAGCCCTAACTTGCTGATTGTCTAAGATCTCTGCAGGAGTTCCCTCGGCAATCAGGTTTCCATGACTTACTATGTAGGCATGTTCACATACGTCTAATGTTTCTCGGACATTGTGGTCTGTGATAAGTACGCCTAAGCCACGACTCTTAAGTTGTTCGATAATTTTTTTGATATCGATGACGGAAATCGGATCAACGCCCGCAAAAGGCTCATCGAGCAGAATAAACTTTGGATTGGCCGCGAGGGCGCGGGCAATTTCAACTCGGCGACGTTCACCCCCCGAAAGGGACATACCTTGGCTATCGCGAATATGGGTAATATGGAACTCTTCGAGTAGGTGTTCCAGTTCTTCTTCGCGTTCTTCGTCTTTTAGCTCTTTACGGGTTTGTAATACCGCCATGATATTGTCGTGAACGGTCAGCTTACGGAAGATACTGGCTTCTTGTGGTAAGTAACCAATTCCTTTGCGGGCGCGAAGATGCATAGGGTCTGCAGTTAAATCATCATTGTCGATAAAAATATGGCCTTTATCGCTTTTTACTAACCCAACCACCATGTAAAAGGTCGTGGTTTTACCTGCACCATTTGGGCCGAGTAAGCCAACAATTTGGCCGGTTTTGACTGTCAGACTGACGTCTTTAACAACTTGGCGGTTTTTGTAGCTCTTCGCGAGATTTTGTGCTCTTAGGGTGATTTGGGTCATTGAGAATCCTGCTCTTTCACAGGTTTATCTGCGGGTGTTTGGGTTTTGAGATCATCCTGATAGTTTTCAGGTTGGATGATAGTGATCACGCGATCATCACCACTCCCTGTGCTTTCTGCGATCAGTTTTTGTTGAATGATGTTGTAACGAATGAGGTTACCTGTCACTTGACTGCCCGCTTGATCGAGGGAGGCCGAACCTGTCAGTGTTAATGTTCTTGTCGCCATTTCATAGCGAATTTCTTTAGCACTGGCGGAAGCAGGGCGACCGTCATCTAATATTTGGGTGTAAGTCGCGGGGTTGCCCGTTGCAACTAAGATTTTGCTGGTTTCACCATCGGCAGAAAAGGCGCGAAGCTGGGCAGCTTGGATTTTGATTGAACCCTGTGTGACTTCTACCGGGCCAAAGAAGATGATTTGGTTGTTTTTGATATCTGCGGTCTGGCTAACGGCTTTAATTTTAACTTCTTGCTGCAGATCTGCGACTTTTGCATAAGCGCTCATGCTCATTATCAGCATTAAGCTGGCAAGTAATATCTTATTTTGCTTCATAGGTTCCTACTACCTGACTGGTCAATTGGACTTCCTGCGCGTTCAGGTCCGCATAAAGGCCTTGCCCTTGGATATTAAAATCTTTCCCTGTGACGTAAATGATACGGTCAGAGGTCATTATCATAGTGTTTAGATCAAGTTCTAAAAAACTAGTCGATAAGGTTTGTATCGGCTCTTCAGGGCTAATGGCATCGATAATAACATTATTTTCTAATACAACCTTGCCTGTTTCTTTGTTGAGTTGTCCTTGATCCGCTCTGATCTGCCATTGTGCTTTGCCTTGGTCAGGATAAACAAGATATACAGGTTGAGTGAAATAGGTTTGGCTTTTTAGTTCATAGTGTTCCATGTGCTTGGCGGTGACACGGCTATTCACTTGACCTTGTTCATTAAATTCAATGCTACGCAGATCTTCAATAATGTAATCGGGACTATCTTGGTTATTCAAGCTGCTGTCTGTTTCGTTACCCCGCTTTTGTTGTACTTGCCAGTAGAGAATGAGGGCAGTACCAAAAAAGGCAATGATAGCGAGGGTCACACGACTCATATACTCATCCCGTGGGCCGAAGTGAACTTATTTTGGCTTAACAGCAGTAAATCGGTTAATTCCCGTAGCGCGCCATGTCCGCCGTTGAGGTTGGTGACAAAGTGTGCCTGTTGGCGGACATAGGGATGACCATCGGCGACACATACTGCTAAACCTACCGCGCTCATCACCGGAAGATCGACAATATCATCCCCGATGTAAGCCACTTCTTCTGGGATGACATTATAGTGTGATAGTAGGGCTTGATAAGGCTCGAATTTATTATCAACACCTTGATAAATATCTGTAATGCCTAGGGCAGTCATACGATTGGCAACAATCTTAGATTGGCGACCTGTAATAACTGCCATGTTAAAACCGCTGGTCAGTAGCGAGCGAACACCATAACCATCACGGGTATGAAATGCTTTAAGTTCTTCACCTGCATTACTTAAATAAATGCGCCCGTCAGAAAATACGCCATCAACATCACAGATAAGCAGTTTTATTTTTTGTGCTCTTTGCCAAACATCATCGCTGATAGGGCCGTAAAATCCTTGCTGTGGCATTAAATAACTCCTGCTTTAACCAAATCGAGCATATTAAGTGCTCCGATAGGATGGTGATCTTTGTTTATCACGATTAAACCATTAATATTTTTACTATCCATAACTTGTAGTGCTTGAGCCGCAAGTGCGCTATCGGTAATTGTGATGCAATTGCGAGTCATCACATCGGCAATTGGCGTTGTACGTAGATTCACTTCTGCATCAATCACCCGACGTAAATCGCCATCGGTGAAAATGCCCACTAATTTATGCTGCTCATCAATAACCGCCGTCATACCTAAGCCTTTTTTGGATATTTCATAGAGGGCTTCGGTGATACAAATATCGTGATTGACAAGTGGTAACTCGTTACCGCTGTGCATAACATCGCGGACTCTTAGTAGCAATTTTCGGCCCAGTGCGCCACCTGGATGCGACATGGCAAAATCTTCGCGAGTAAAGCCTTTGGCTTGTAGTAGCGCAATAGCGATTGCATCACCCATCACGAGGGTTGCCGTTGTGCTGGAGGTGGGTGCAAGCCCAAGCGGGCAGGCCTCTTCTGGCACTTCTATACATAAATGGATTTTGGCCAGACGCGCCATCGTTGAATCGGGTTTACCTGTCATCGCAATCACGGGGATAGCTTTTCGTTGAATGACGGGCATTAAGGCCAAGATTTCACTGGATTCTCCCGAGTTTGATATTGCGAGAATAATATCATTGTCTGAGAGCACACCAAGGTCCCCGTGGCTCGCTTCTCCGGGATGCACAAAAAATGCCGGAGTACCAGTGCTTGCCAGTGTCGCTGAAATCTTATTGCCGATATGGCCTGATTTACCCATTCCCATAACAATAACTTTGCCAGAGCAGTTAAGAATTAACTCGCAAGCCTGTACAAATTCAATAGAATCAACATATTGATAAAGATTATCGAGGGCTAACTTTTCAATGTCGATAACTTTGCTGCCCCATTGGCGCAATTGTGATTGGTCTACCATGTCTATCTCTCTTCTTGCATTGTCTTTGTCGCCCCATGGATGGGATTGGAATAGCACAATTTGGTACGCGATAAAGATGATAAATAAAAGGGCATCCTGCCAAGGTTATGTCGTTTTCTATGCTACTTTGTCATGGCCTTTATTTTTAGATTCGGTTTTGCGCCACGTTTGTCAATATTGCTCATTTTGCCTGTATGACGGCCATTTACCGTCCACCAAGGGTAAATCACTAGGCTAATGAAGCAGAATAGCGTGTTTAGTGCTTGAATGTCTTGAGCAATATCATCGTCTTTATCGTTTATTTTAATGGTTTTATGTGAGAGGGCAGCACGCTTGCTCGCTTTCTCTTTTAAATATGAGCAGTTAAGCTAGGGTTGTTTAACCGTCATTCTAACCTTGTGCAGTTATGATTTAGCAATCAATTAAAATAATTCGATCATTTAATTAACTCACCAGCGAACCCTGTGTAACAGTTTTCGCTGGAAATAAAAACTTAGCGCGCATTTTCGCTGGAAATAGGGCAAATTGAAAGTATCGCGGGGCGATAGTGTCGATTCTGTTGTAGGTTAAAGCGCAATTACGTACAATTTACGGCTCTTCGATTGGTCTGTCTAAAACTCAGATCACCTCTTTTTCAAATATCGGAATCAAGCATGACTCAAGAACAAACGCCGCTGGTTGAGATCCGTCATTTGGGGTTTAGCCGCGGACAGCGTGTCATATATGAAGATATTAGCTTGTCTATTCCTCGGGGCAAAGTGACTGCCATCATGGGGCCAAGCGGGATTGGTAAAACCACACTCTTAAAGTTAATCGGCGGGCAATTAACACCTACGCAGGGACAAGTGTTATTTGATGGGCATGATATCCATGCTGTGAGTCGAAATGAATTATTTGCCTTACGTAAACGCATGAGCATGTTGTTCCAAAGTGGTGCTTTATTCACGGATATAAATGTGTTCGATAATGTCGCCTTTGCACTGCGTGAGCACTCGGGATTACCTGAAGAGATTATTCGCACTATCGTGTTGATGAAACTTGAAGCCGTAGGTTTGCGTGGTGCGGCCCAGATGATGCCAAGCGAATTATCCGGCGGTATGCAGCGCCGTGCTGCATTAGCGCGCGCGATTGCCCTTGAGCCTGAAATGGTGATGTATGATGAACCCTTTGCGGGACAAGACCCTATCTCTATGGGGGTGTTAGTCAAGCTGATTCGCGAGTTATCGGATGCGTTGAACTTAACTTCGATTGTCGTATCCCATGATGTGGATGAAGTGCTTGGCATTGCCGATTACGTGTATGTGGTGGCCGATAAAAAAGTGATCGCCCATGGCACGCCAGAGGAATTAAAGTATGCCGATAATCCGCAGTTGAAACAGTTTATTCAAGGAGCGCCAGACGGTCCTGTGCCGTTTCATTATCCGGCAAATGATTACCAACAAGAATTAATGGCAAAAGGAGTTGGCAAGTGAAGTTATTAGACAGTATTGCCGACCTAGGCCGTAGTGCGATTGAGTTAGTGCTCGGTTTTGGCCGTGCAGGTCTTATGTTGTGGGGAGCGATTTTTCGCTGGCCACGGGTGCGTAAAGGGTTCCCATTATTAGTGCGCCAGATTTATGTCGTTGGTGTGCAATCTATGGTGATTATTGTTGTTTCAGGGCTCTTTATCGGCATGGTGCTCGCACTGCAAGGCTACAACATCTTAGTAGGCTTTGGCACTGAAGAAAGCCTAGGTCCTATGGTGGCATTGAGTTTATTGCGTGAGTTGGGGCCTGTTGTTACCGCGTTATTGTTTGCGGGACGGGCGGGTTCAGCATTAACCGCTGAAATCGGTTTAATGAAAAGCACTGAGCAGCTTTCCAGTTTAGAGATGATGGCTATCGATCCATTAAGACAAATTATTGCACCACGCTTTTGGGCTGGGGTGATCAGTATGCCATTATTGGCATTGATGTTTACCGCGGTCGGTATTTATGGCGGTCATCTTGTTGGTGTGGAGTGGAAGGGGATCGACAGTGGTGCGTTTTGGTCGATTTTACAGGCATCAGTAGAATGGCAAAAAGACATACTTAATTGCCTGATCAAGAGTGGTGTATTTGCCGTAGTGGTCACTTGGATTGCGTTGTATCGTGGCTATCAAGTGATCCCAAATCCTGAGGGTATCAGCCGTGCAACAACGTCGACGGTAGTGCAGTCGAGTCTTGCCGTTCTGGCATTGGATTTTTTACTAACAGCCCTGATGTTTGGCAGCTAATGGATTATTGCGCCGTTAGACACAGTTTAGATGGATTAAGAGAGTGGTAACTGAGTATGTTGACACGAAAAATTGAATTGTTAGTGGGTGTATTTCTTTTAACCGGTTTAGCCGCCTTTTTGGTATTGGTGTTTAATGTCGCCAATATTGAAGTGAAAACCAGCGATAGCAGTTATACCTTAACGGCAAACTTTACCAATATTGGTGGCCTTAAAGTGCGTTCGCCTGTGAAAGTGGGCGGAGTGGTTGTTGGGCGAGTCAGTAGTATTGACCTTGATCCGGTTAAATTGGTTGCTGTCGTCACGATAGTTATGGATAAGCGTTACGATAAATTCCCAGAAACCAGTAGCTTAGCGATTCTCACTTCGGGTCTGTTAGGTGAGCAGTTTCTTGGTCTTACTCCAGGTTTTGTGGATGATGATATCGGCATGCTAAAAGATGGCGATAAAATTGATGATACTCGCTCTGCCTTAGTGTTAGAGGATCTGATTGGTCAGTTCCTATATAGTATGGGTTCAAAGGATAAATAGGGGTTACTACTATGTTTAAAAGCTTATCTCGCTTTTTACTGCCGTTAGTTATGGTCTTAGGTACAGCAAGTGCGCTTGCTTCTGATGCCACGGTAAACACTAAAGATCCATATGCCATGGTAAAATCCGTTGCGAATAAAACCTTCGATCGTTTCCATAAAGATAAAGCATTGATCGATGCGAATACCGATCACCTGAAAGTCATCGTCCATGAAGAACTCATGCCCTACGTTGATTATAAATATGCCTCTTACAAGGTTTTAGGCCAGTACCTTAAAGATTCGACTGAAGATCAGCGTAATCGTTTTGTTGATGCTTTTGAGGGATATTTAGTTACCACCTATGCACAAGCATTTACTGAATATACGAATCAGAAAGTTGAATTTTCCCCCGGCATTGATTTCAGCAATGAGAAAATTGTCGACGTTAATGTGCAGATCATCGAACCGGGACGTCCACCGATTAAACTGTTGTTTAAAGTGCGTCGTTTAAAGGATGATTCATGGAAGGCGTTTGATTTAGTCGCTGAAGGTGTGAGTTTACTGTCATCTAAACAATCTGAAATTTCTAATCTTATTCGTCAACAGGGGATTGATCCTGTCATTAAGATGCTAGAAGAACGGACTAAAGACAAAGTCACCAAACAAGCTAAATCATCTGGGAACTCAATGTCGTGATTGAATTTGTGCAGCAGGATACAGTTTGCCACCTCAAAGGACGTTTATCACAAACTCAAGTGATAGCCTTGTGGTCACAAAGACACAGCTTACTTAGCCCACAGACACAGGTGCTATCTTTGTCTGGGCTTGAATACAGTGATAGTGCTGGCGTAGCTTTTCTGCTGGCTTTAGTCAGTGAGCATAAAACCCCTCTCGCGCTGAGTTCCGCTTCGCAGCAACTTAAAAAATTAATTGATTTATATGATTTACAGTCCTTCTTCTCTGAAGAAGCGATTTGAATACAAGGTATTAGATTCTATGGAATGCAGCTTAATCGAACAGATTTTACGTGATGCGTTAGGGCTTGAAGAAGTTCACGCAAGCTCGGATGGTAGCCATTATAAAGTCATCGCCGTAGGTGAGTGCTTTGATGGTATGAGCCGAGTTAAACAGCAACAAGCCATTTATGCACCACTCACTGCACACATTGCCAGCGGTGAATTACATGCATTAACGATCAAAACTTTCACGCCGACTCAATGGAAACGCGAAAAAGTTTTCAACATGCCTAGCTAGAGAGGAAAAGTGGATAAACTAACAATTCAGGCAAGCCCCCCGCTTGCCGGTGATGTGATCATTTCTGGTGCTAAAAATGCGGCGCTACCAATCCTAATGGCGGGAGTATTGGCAGAGACCGATTTTGTGGTTTCTAATGTGCCGAATCTTCGCGATGTAAGTACTAGCTGCAAATTATTACGCTGCCTTGGTGCTGAAGTGACTGAACTTGGTGACGGACAGATCCGCATTTCGACCACTAATCTGAATGAGTTTTGCGCTCCCTACGATCTAGTGAAAACCATGCGTGCCTCTATCTTGATCTTAGGACCGTTATTGGCACGCTATGGTACCGCTGACGTTTCATTGCCGGGCGGCTGTGCCATTGGCGCGCGTCCAGTGAACTTACACTTGCATGGCCTCGAAATGATGGGCGCCAAGATTGAAGTGAAAGAAGGCTATATTAAAGCCCGTGTCGATGGTCGTCTTAAAGGCGCGCATATTTTTATGGACATGGTCAGCGTTGGTGCGACGGAAAATTTACTGATGGCGGCGGCGTTAGCCGATGGCGAAACTGTGATTGAAAACGCAGCCCGCGAACCTGAAGTGATCGACTTGGCGAATTGCTTGATTGCCATGGGCGCAAAAATCACTGGTGTAGGCAGTGCTACACTGCGTATTCAAGGGGTTGAGCGTTTACAGGGCTGTGAGTATCGCGTGATGCCAGATCGTATCGAAACCGGTTCATTCCTGGTTGCTGCAGCTGTCACTCGTGGCCGTATTCGCTGCCTAAAAGCCGATCCCGCTTCATTAGAGTCGGTTATCGCAAAACTTGAAGATGCGGGCGCTAAGATCACCACAGGTGAAGATTGGATTGAGCTGGATATGGAAGGCAAGCGTCCAAAGGCGGTGAATATCAAGACGGCGCCTTATCCTGGTTTCCCCACCGATATGCAGGCGCAGTTTTGTGTACTCAATGCGCTCGCGCAGGGCACGGCAACCATTACCGAGACCATCTTCGAAAACCGCTTTATGCACGTGCCAGAACTTATCCGTATGGGCGCTACCATGGAGCTTGAAGGCAATACCTGTATTATCCAAGGGATTGAGTCTTTAAGCGGTGCACAGGTGATGGCGACCGATTTACGCGCGTCAGCCAGTCTAGTGATTGCCGGTTTAGTCGCTGATGGTAAGACTATCGTCGATCGTATCTATCATTTAGATCGCGGTTACGAGCATATCGAGCAGAAATTCCAAGGATTGGGCGCGCATGTAGAGCGCGTACAATAACTTCAGCGTCGAATTGGCTCCAATAAAAAACCAGCGTAATGCTGGTTTTTTATTGCGCTCAATTTAGCTCTGCTAAAAGGGAAGGGATAGAAGTGTGCTGCGTTTTGCGCGGAATTATCTTCATTTCGAATAAACAAAAGTAATGAAAAATTCGAATGGACAATAGGTTTCAATATGCAGATATGTCGATAGGCATCGGTTTATTGGCTAATCGCGATTCGTATAGGAATATCAATTAATCATGTATTTAGTTCTACTTTTTTATCGTGATGTAAAGAAATAGAAGTATAGATACCTAGATGTCTATATATCTAAATGATCTATTATTCATTATCGTTATATCAAATAGTTATTAAATCATTATCCCTCAACTGGTAAAGGCATAGAATCCGACTCATACAAAGCATTTCATTAAATGGGAGTCATGGATGGAACAATTACCGATATTGAATTTAAGTGATTGGTATGCGGGTGGGCAACGTCGTAACGCCTTCATCACTAAGCTTGCCGATGCCGCTAGAAGAATTGGTTTTTTCTACCTAACTGGACATGGTCTTGGCCTCGCTAGACAGCAGCAAGTACTTCAGTTAGCGGCAGATTTCTTTGCGTTGCCCGTTGCAGATAAACTTGCGGTAAAAATGGCTAACACGCCGCATTTTCGAGGTTATACCCGTTTACAAGGTGAATTGACCTTAGGGAAACCGGACTGGCGGGAACAGTTTGATATTATGCAAGAAGAAGTCGCTAACCCTCAGCAGTCAAATGGGCCTATATGGTGGCAGCTACAGGGGCCAAATCAATGGCCATCACAATTACCACAGATGAAATCGACTTTATTGGCATGGCAACAGGATTTAGTGGATATCAGTGTCACTCTATTGAGAGCTTTTGCTGTCGCATTAGAGCAACCTGAAAGCGCCTTTGATGCCACGATTGAAGCCGGTCCTTATCAACATATGAAGCTTATTCGCTATCCCGGCGCGGATGGACAGACTTCAGGCCAAGGTGTAGGGGCACATAAAGATCCTGGCTATTTGACCTTAGTGCTGCAAGATAAGCAATCCGGTTTAGAGGTTCAGACTGACAACGGTTGGTTAAGCATACCGCCATTAGAAGATGCCTTTGTGGTGAATATAGGTGAATTACTTGAGTTGGCTTCTAATGGGTATTTAAAGGCAACCAACCATAGGGTGACAAGCCCGCCTGCTGGGGTCGAGCGCTACTCGTGCGCCTTTTTTATGGCGGCGCAGTTGAATGCGACAGTCCCTTTGTTACCTTTGCCAAAGCATCTGGCGAACCAAGCTCAAGGACCGGCAAGTGATCCATTAAATCCACTTTTCCACCAAGTGGGCCAGAACGTATTAAAAGGGCGTTTACGCTCTCATCCCGACGTTGCTCAAGCGCATTACGCCTCATTCGCTCATGCCATTTAATGGTTATTAGGATCTATTATGCAATTTAAAACTAAATTACTTCACACCCATTATGCCGCTGATAACTCGACGGGCGCGCTTACAACTCCTATCTATCAAAGTAGCACCTTCGCCTACGGTAGTGCCGAGGATGGTCGAGCCCGTTTTGCTGGTGAGCAACCGGGCTTTATCTACAGTCGCATGGCGAATCCGACAGTGCAGGCGCTTGAATATCAATTAGCACAACTGGAAGGGGCTGATGAAGCACTCGTTGTTGCGAGTGGGATGGCGGCAATCAGCAGTATTTTCTATGCCTTAGCCAGCCAAGGTGATGAAATCGCATTTATCGACCCCGTATATGGTGGCACTGCGGCATTTTTAATCCAAACGTTAACTCGCGCGGGTATTACCGTGCGCCGTTATCAAGACGATGATCATTTATTGGCAGAGATTACCGCCGAAACAAAAATTATTTTATTTGAGCCCATCACCAATCCGACCTTAAAAGTCAGTGACTACCGTAAGGTTAAGCTTGCCGCCGAAAAAGTGGGCGCTATAACCATTTGTGATAATACGTTTTTAACCCCGTATTTATTCAAACCGCTGGAACATGGCATTGATATCGTGATGCACAGTGCCACTAAGTATCTAAGTGGTCATGGCGATTTGATCGCCGGAGTTGTTGCTGGACCTAAGGCATTAATGCAACCTATTCGCACTATAGCGCTTAAACATATCGGCGCCGCGATTGGGCCACAGGAAGCTTATTTATTACAGCGAGGCTTACGTACCTTAGCACTGAGAATGGATGCTCATCTTGCGGGCGCGGCTAAGGTCGCCGCTTTTCTTGCAACCCATCCGAGCGTTACAAAAGTTTATTACCCTGGGCTAGCAGAGGATCAAGGTCATCAAGTTCTGAGTGAAACAATCAATGCCTTTGGCGGTATGGTGAGTATTGAGCTCGAAGGCGGTTTTAACCGAGCGGCGCAGTTTTTAGATCATTTGAACTTGTTTACTCAAGCGGTCAGTTTAGGTGACTTAGAGAGCCTTGCCTGTCATCCAGCTAGCACCACCCATGCTGCTATGGATGCTGCGAGTCGGCTAGCTTCAGGGGTGAATGACAACCTGATTAGATTGAGCATTGGTGTGGAAGATCCTCAAGATTTGATTGCCGATCTTGAGCAAGCCTTAGTGTTTTAATGGTGTCCAATTGGATACGGCTGTAGGAGAGCAATAAAGTCTCAATCCTGAGTATTAAAGTATCATACTAAAATGGCGGCGATAACATCGGTACGCTGCCATTTCTAAATCGAAAATGCCCCAAAGCATGCCATGGCTCAAATGTCAGCCCTTTGTTATCTGTTAACTAGAGAGACAAAACGTAATTAATACCAAAAAGAAAAACCTGATCATGAGAGATTTCAACACTCGTTACGGTGAATCAGATTTACCTAGTTTGGTTTACATATTAAAATTTCGCGCAATTTACCCCGTATCAAAGGGATTGCGTTGGTAACAGTTGTTCTTTTATGTAGTTCTACATGATAAGAATTTTCTTATGAATAAAAGAGTAATGATAAATTGTCTTATAAAAAATTTAACGCATATTTGAACGCAAACATGCGGACCTTTGAAATGGTTGGTGTTCTAATGCGAATATTTAGTTTCTCACTTGTCAGTTGGCTTGGCCCTGAAAGTCCTTTTATGTTTGTATGGATTTTCAACACGATAGATGCTGTTTTGCTAACATGGTGTGCCGCTTTACGCAAAGATGCCGCTTACACGTTACTCAATGGTTTTTGGATTTTGATTGGTATTGTAGGGATCGCAAGAGCTGGCGGATTGATTCACTAATTTTTCTAGTTTATGTCAGTGAATCACTCTAGGTCAGACCGATTCACGCTATCGCCTAAAATCCGCTCTAGCACCCTGTTTACGGCTATTCTTGGGCGTTTTTCCCTTAAGATGAATCAAAGAGTGACAACTGCCTTGAAAAACACCGAACGTGTCAAGGCAGCGAATGTTCAGGGTAACCTGTATGAATCTTTATTTCTGGTTACGTATCATTAAAATGGTACGAACAGGGTTACTTGATCGTTTGGTATGATACTTATTACTCTCCAACAACGTCATTCAGCAATTGAAACTTGAGTATTTCGTATAGACGATTTATCAATTGAAATACATGATAGCCATGACTATTAAGGATATAAATAAAACTTTTTCAGCTTCTGTTTTAGATTTACATAGTATCAATATAAAAACAAGTCAATAACTGAAAGAGTCATTATGCATGCTGCAACAACCCTTACCATTATATAAATAATTAAATATTCTAATTTGATATATATAAAAATAAACTTTAGCTTTGTATTTGTGATGAACTGTTTATAATGTTATTTCTAATCATATGTAAGTCACATTAATAGAGATGAATATCGCGTAACATTGTTCATATAAGGTTAAGGCAAGGCCGAATAGGATGTATTATCGCTGATACGATTTAGAATAGTTACCTAAAAACAAAAATGTAACCTCTTTATTTTCGGCCTTGCCACTTATTAATTACAGTTAAACTACTATGGCTAAAGCCTTTCTGGTGATGAAAAAACTTTAAATACTTGTCTGCCTTTCACATTAAAAATGCAATTAATTTATAATGTTATACTTAACCGCAAGGCAGGATAGGGTTTATTGAGATGTCAAGATGGGTTAATAACCTTAAAGTAGTGAAGTTTCTATAATAAGGTGTTGAATTACAATTCAGCATTGAACAGTTTTTACAAGGTTTGAGATATACTCCTCTCCCCGGTAGAGTATAAATGGTGCCCCCATCATCACTTAGCTCATTCCTTGTTTTTTATTCTATACTAAGTAGCAAAATCTACGCTACTTCAAAAGTAATTGTTATAATTAAAGAATATAGCTAAAGTGTGACTCAGCTTAAGGTAATAAATATTAGCATAGGATGATAACCGTATTGGCGTTACATATATTAAGATCTAAACACCACTCACGAAAATAAATAATTTAAGTTGAAAACTCATATGAGTTTTCAACAAATGTTCATTTCCTTGAGCTTATCCAGTATTACCCGTTAAATGCCTTCCCCTAAAAAGACTTTGGTATAGCGCGGCTGGATCCAAGCGCTATCACCTTTGTTTATGCCAAGTTGTTTAAATTGCACTTTAGATAATTCAACATGGATCAGTTGGTTATCTAGCTCAGTTAGGACTTCTAATCTTACTGCTGGGCCAACGATGGTCACTAAGTCTAAACTGACTTTAAGGGCATTTTCAGTTGGTTGTGTCAGTACTTCGATTTCGTGTGGGCGCACATAGGCTAAGCCTTGTTGCTCTTCACTAATCGTGTGCTCTGGTGAGGAAATGTGGATATTGCCTATAGTGCTATGCCCTTGTTTTACCCTGGCATGAAATAGGTTCACATTGCCAAGAAACTCGTACACAAAAGGATTGCTTGGATTGTCATAGACTTCTTCTGGCGTACCTTGCTGCTCGATACGACCTTGATTCATCACCACGATTTTATCTGCGACTTCGAGTGCTTCTTCCTGATCATGGGTCACAAATACGGTAGTGACATTAATCTCATCGTGTAAACGTCTTAACCAGCGGCGTAATTCTGCGCGGACTTTTGCATCGAGCGCGCCAAAGGGTTCGTCTAACAGTAGAACCTTAGGTTCGACAGCAAGTGCGCGGGCGAGAGCGATACGTTGCCTTTGACCGCCTGAAAGTTGTGATGGATAGCGATTAGCAGTCCAATCTAATTGGACGAGTTTGAGTAATGAATGCACCTTATCGGCAATTTCAACCTTACTCGGCCGTGTCTTTCGTGGTCGGACTGTGAGCCCATAGGCGACATTTTCGAATACAGTCATATGTTTAAATAGGGCGTAATGTTGGAATACAAAACCGACACCGCGTTCACTCACATGCTGTGTGGTGATGTCTTCGCCATTAAATCTGACTATGCCACTGTCGGCCTGTTCGAGTCCGGCAATAATCCTGAGTAACGTTGTTTTGCCTGAGCCGGATGGACCTAAAAGGGCCGTCAGCTCTCCGGTTTTGATCTCTAAATTGACCGAGTCAACGGCAACAAAATCACTAAAACGCTTATTAACTTGTTGAATGTGTATGCTCATAATGCTCTGTTCCCAAGGACGTTGCGTTTAGTTAATTTGATGTTTGCGCTCATCTTTCCATTCCACAACGCTTTTGAGCACGATAGTGACCAGTGCTAAACCAGTGAACAGGGACGACACGGCAAACGCGGCCGTAAACATGTATTCGTTATAAAGCACTTCTATGTGTAACGGCATAGTATTGGTCTCACCGCGAATGCGTCCAGAGACCACTGCTACCGCACCAAACTCGCCCATAGCACGGGCATTACATAGGATCACTCCATAGAGTAAGCCCCACTTAATGTTCGGCAGTGTGACGTACCAAAAAGTCTTTAAACCACTGGCACCTAAGGTGAGTGAGGCTTCTTCTTCATCTTTGCCCTGTTGCTGCATCAGTGGGATAAGTTCACGGGCAATAAAGGGTAAAGTGCCGAACATGATGACAATGACTATGCCCGGAACGGCAAAAATCACTTTTAAATCATGGGCAGCAAGCCAAGGCCCAAACCAGCCTTGGGCACCGAAGAGGATCACAAAAATCAGCCCGACCACGACGGGTGAAATGGCGAAGGGCATGTCGATTATCGAGATCAGTATGGTTTTGCCTCTAAACTCAAATTTAGCAATGGCCCAAGCGATGGCGACACCAAAAATAGCATTGGTGGGTACAACAATAATTAACACTAACAAGGTGAGGCGAATGGAAGCGAGCGCATCGGGATCGGTCACAGCTTGCCACCAGACCTTGAGACCCGCTTCGAAGGCGCCGTAGAGCACAACCGCTAATGGCAAAACCAGAAACAGTGCGAGAAAGCTTAATGCGATCCCGATTAAACTCCACTTTATCCAAGGGGCCTCAGTGGTAGCTTGATAATTTACAGTCGATATTTGGCCCATAGACTTAACCTCTTTTACTCGCCCACCACTGTAGGCTATTAATTAATAACAATAAGAGGAAAGCTGCTGCGAGCATGACCACGCCGATAGCCGCAGCGCCGTTATAGTCATATTGCTCAGCTTTGGACACTATCAGTAGCGGAGTGATTTCGGTGCGATAGGGCAAATTGCCCGAGATAAAAATGACGGAACCATATTCGCCTACTGCACGTGCAAAGGCTAAGGCGTAACCCGTTAATAATGCAGGTAATACCGCAGGTAGGATCACTCTTCTTATGGTGGTTAATCGATTAGCACCGAGGGATGCTGAGGCTTCTTCAAGTTCCTTTGAAAAGTCTGCTAAAACCGGTTGTACTGTTCGTACGACAAAGGGCAATCCAATGTAAGTTAAGGCAATCACAACACCAATTTGACTGTAGGCCACTTTAATGCCCCATAAATGTAAATATTGACCTACCCACCCGGTAGTCGAATAAAGCGTTACGAGCGCGATACCTGCGACAGCCGTCGGTAAGGCAAAAGGCAGATCGACTAAAGCATCGACGACTTTTTTACCCAAAAATTGATAACGTACTAACACCCAAGCGACAAGAGTCCCAAAAATGGCATTAATGCTGGCGCCAATAAAAGACGCCGTAAATGACAGCTTGTATGAGGCTACAACCTGAGGATGACTAATTGCGACCCAAAAGTCAGCCCAACTCATTTGCAGCGTAAACAGAACTAATCCGGCTACAGGAATAAGAAACAGCAAACTTAAATATAAAACTGAGAAGCCTAAGGTAATACCAAATCCAGGTAGCACAGATTTTATGACAACCTTGCTCATATCATTATTCCGTAGCGAGATAAGTGAAACTCATGGGCGGTTTCGTATTAATGAAACCGCGTAAAAGATTACTTGCTAATCTTGGTTAAAATAGAATCGAATTGACCACCATCATTAAAATGCGTTTTTTGTGCTTTGTTCCAGCCACCAAAAACCTCATCAATGGTAAAGAGCTTCAGTTGTGGAAACTTGTCTTTGTATTGCAACGCAATGTCTGGGTTTGTCGGGCGATAAAAGTGTTTTGCGGCTAAGTGTTGTGCTTCATCAGTATAGAGATGTGCTAAGTAAGCTTCTGCTAACTTACGTGTCCCTTTGCGATCGACATTTTTATCTACCACTGTCACTGGTGGCTCGGCAAGAATACTGACACTGGGAACAATGATTTCAAATTCACCTTTTCCTAACTCCTCAACGGATAATATGGCTTCATTTTCCCAAGCGATGAACACATCGCCAATTTTACGCTGTACAAAGGTATTGGTTGCGCCACGGGCGCCAGAGTCCAGCACAGGTACGTTTTTATAAATCTGAGTGACAAACTCTAACGCTTTTTCTTCTGAGCCGTATTGCTTCAGTGCATAACCCCAAGCGGCGAGATAGTTCCAGCGCGCCCCGCCTGAAGTCTTAGGATTTGGGGTAATGACCTCTACACCTTCTCGAACTAAGTCATTCCAGTCATGGATATTTTTGGGATTTCCCTTGCGAACCAATAGCACTATGGTCGAGGTATAGGGCGAGCTATTGTGTGGCAGGCGACTTTGCCAATTTTCAGGAATTAAATCCGCTTTTTGCCTTAATGCATCAACGTCATAGGCCAGTGCCAGAGTGACAACATCCGCTTCTAATCCATCAATAACTGAGCGAGCTTGCGAGCCTGAACCACCATGAGATTGACGTATGGTTGGGGCTTTATGGCCCTGTTTTTGCCAATATTGGCTGAAGATTTGGTTATATTCCCGATAGAATTCACGGGTTGGATCATAGGAAACATTCAATAGCGTATCTTCAGCGAGTGCGAGAAAACTAGCCGAGGCCAAAACTAAGGTGAGTGTTGCTTTTTGTAGGTGAGATAAAATATTCATACCGAAATCCTCATATTATTTAATAAGGCTTCCGGTTGACCGGTCAGCGATGTGGTCTAACTGTGTTGATTGGGTGGTAAATTTCGTTTTATTTCGACGGCGTAACTTGGTCTAAACGAATTTTTTCTTTCTTTTCTAATTGCACTAATTTCCCATGGTGAAAGGTTAATTCCACTGTCCCAAACTCAATTCTACCCAGTAGTTTTTCTAAACTATTGACGAGCAAGGGGATCACGGTCTGTAGATCTTCTTTGGTTGCCATATCAGTCCTTATGTAAGTAGTTTTTGACAACGTAATTGGAATTATAATCAAATATTGATAACTAAAAAGTTACATTTTGCGATTTTATATTCTTTTATGTAATAAGCGTGTTTTTGGTGTTTGAGTTTGCGAGATCTTTAGACTGGCTCTGAGTTGCACTTTCTATTTGATAGATAAGATTACCAATAAGCACATCAATGAGGGGCCACTTTCCATGTCCGGAATCGACATTAATGTGGCCACTTAACCCTAAGTTGATTGTTGGGAATCCAAATTTTTTTGCCAGTTTTGCAGCTTGATTAAAGGGCATCCAAGGATCGTTTTCACTGGCAATGACAAGCCCTGTGACACCTAAGGGATGTTTTGGCAACAAGTGTTTGATCGTTTGAGTGCCATCGTGTTCAGGCAGAATGTGTCCATTCTCAGAAAATCGTGCTGGTGATGCTGGCGCGACTAAAATAGCTGCTGCTACCCGCTGTGGGTGACGAGCAATTGCCAAGCTTGAGGCTAAGCAACCAAAGCTGTGGGCGAGGATGAGGATTTCATCTTCGATTTGATCGATTGCGCGGCAAATGGCATTGGCCCAGATATGAATTTTAGGCTCCAATAGTGGTAAGTCATTGACCCATATAGCTGATTCATATTTTTGTGCAATCCAACTTTGCCAATGTAAAGGGCCGCTACCACCAAACCCTGGCACAATTAATAAGGTTGCCATATTTCATCCTCCAAGATGTGAGTTTATAAGAGAGCCAAATGACGACCGGATGAAGCCAGTTTGACTCGCAGCCTGACTATAACTGTAAAAATAGTTATTAATATTGCTGTATTTAGTTCATTTTGGAATATGAGATATATTTAGGATCTTAATTCGGCGAAGGAAGGTCCCTACTCAAAGGGAAGGTCAAGAGTTAAATAACCATGAATGTAATTAGAATCGTTAGTATGGTAAGTCCTTATCATGCTCAAGCATCTTGAGGTAGTGATGTGCATCCCTAAGGGAGTCAATTAAAGAATATTTTTAGCTTAAATCTGTATAGTTAGATAGTCTAATGCTAAGCAGCTGTCCTTGGTATGTGTAAATTATCTTTTTATAACTCGTTTGGGGGCAAAAGCTTTTAGGCAAATGAACAGTTCAATGGTCGCTAAGATTGGCACAGTTGCAACAGTGACCGTTGGCGGCATGGTTGCTCATTCACATCTATGTGATCGTAACATTCGAATATCCATGTACAGCAGATATCGCCGTCGAGCCTATATGGATGCTTCTTGTTAAATGAAGGGGCTGCGTGTTATTGGGGAAGCAATGACAACTAATGCGTAATGTAATGTAATGCGCGTAACTCAACTGTGTTGCTTTGGGCCAAAAGTGAGTTAAACATAGCGGTGCGATATATCTTCCTCTGCCATTTGAGGATGATGTGGCAATTCCATATGTTGATCTTATTACTCAGAATGAAGCTTTATTCTTACCTCATTCTGAGTTTCACTAAACAAGATTATTCAACCGAACTTAATTATCAACCACAACCTTTTCATCAATAATGACGGGTAACTCTTGAGGTTTTCCTTGGCGTATCACTGTCATCATCACTTTTTTGCCGGGGGTCGTTTCTGCTATGCGATCCATCAGCATCTCGACGCCGGGGACATCTTCACCCTCGTATTTAATGATCACATCCCTTGGCATTAGCTGTGCTCGTGCTGCTGGACCATTAGGATCGATACCTGTCACTAATACGCCACGTAGATCGGGAAGATTAAGAATTTGTGCCACAACAGGGTTAATTGGTTCGCCAGAAATGCCTAATGCTCCACGGATAACGCGGCCATTTTTAATTAACTTGCCCATAATGCTGTGGGCCAATTTAATCGGAATAGCGAAGTTAATGCCGTGCCCCCCCCCTTCTTCACCAATTTGGAAGGCTGCAGTGTTTATACCAATAAGACTGCCATTAGTATCAATTAATGCGCCACCGGAGTTACCCGCATTAATCGCAGCATCGGTTTGCAAGAAGTCTAAGTAACCTGAACTTAACCCGTTGCGCCCAGTGGCACTGATGATACCTTGGGTAATGGTTTGACCTAAATTATAGGGATTACCAATGGCAAGTACGACATCACCTACTTGAGGTGGACTATCAAGATTAACCGGGACAATCGGTAAATTATCCCCCTCAATTTTAAGAACCGATAAATCGGTTTCAGGATCAAAGCCCACGACTTCAGAGGTAAATTTACGTCCATCCTGTAGTGCGACCACAATTTCGTCGGCTTTTTTAATCACATGATAATTGGTAAGGATATAACCTTCCTTACTCATTATTACCCCAGAACCAAGACCTTGGAGTGAGCCAGAATTGAGAGGGCGACGTTGATCGATACTGAGACTATAGATATTGACAACGGCAGGGGCTGCCCGGCGAACGGCTTTGGCAAAGGAAAGTTCAACGGTATTATTGGCGCGGGTTTGCAGTAGAGTATTCCCGAGATTGTTACTATCGAAATAACGAGTCACCAATAAAAACATTGCCGCCATGATAAGACCGAAAAGGATGGCTTTACCGAGATACAACAGGGTGTCTTTTATAGTCATGGCAGGATAAATATTGAAAAAGGTGAGTTAGATTAACATGTTTAGCTAGGCAAAGAATAGGGAGCGCAGGCTCCCTATTCTGATCTAAGTCTGAAAAATAGCTGATTTTTCAGCGATGATTAGTCCGTTAACGCAGTACTAAATATAACATGCTCTTATCGCGCAATATTTTTAGCGCTACGGCACCTTCCTGATCCTTAAGATGGGCTTTGAGTGCCTTAAGATCTTTAATTGCAGTGCGGTTAATTCCCACTATGATATCGCCTTTCTGTAAGCCACTCATCGCGGCGGGGGAACCTTGAGCAACATCAGTAATCGTCACTCCGCCCTTGGCAGCATTTTCTAAGGCGGCACCTTGTAACATAGGGTGCACCGCGCCTGCGGCCGAATCACTCGTTTGGCTTGCTTCACCTAAGGTGACTTTAACGGTTTTTTTATCACCATCGCGGATGATCCCTAACTCGACTTTTGCACCCGCTCCCATAGTCGCCACCTTAGCACGTAGCTCTTGGAAAGACTTAATGCCCCGGCCATCAACACTGACAATAATATCGCCCGCTTTAATACCAGCCTTTTCTGCAGCGCTACCCGCGGTCACTTCATTGACAAAGCCACCGTGCTGAGTATCTAAACCAAAACCTTGAGCAAGTTGACTATCGAGATCGCGGCCTGAAATACCAAGCACACCACGACGTACTTCACCATGTTCGACAATCTGTGCGACTAAGTTTTTCACCATATTGGCAGGAATTGCAAAACCAATACCGACGTTACCGCCTCCCGGAGCCACAATAGCAGTATTGATACCAATCAATTCGCCATTAAGGTTAACAAGGGCACCACCTGAGTTACCGCTATTAATTGCCGCATCGGTTTGAATGAAATTTTCAAGCATTTCAATTCCTAGGCCACTACGACCTAAGGCGCTGACGATACCTGATGTCACAGTCTGACCTAAACCGAAAGGGTTACCAATGGCAACGGCAAAGTCACCTACGCGTAAATCATCGGAGTCTGATGACTTGATAGCGACAAGATTTTTAGCCTCAATTTGCAATAAGGCTATATCCGATTCGGCATCGGCACCAATGAGTTTCGCTTTGACCTCTCGACCATCGTGTAAACCAACTTGGATATCATCTGCGCCATTAATCACATGGTTATTGGTAACAATATAACCTTTATCAGCATCAATAATGACGCCGGAACCTAATCCTCTAAAAGGACGTTCTTGAATTTGTTCCTGTGGCACATTAGGGCCAAAGAAGTAACGAAATACATCAGGTACTCTTTGTTTAGAAACGTGGGTACCAGTGACAGCCACAGAGACGACGGCTGGCGTTGCGCGCTCAAGCATGGGCGCAAGACTTGGCATCGACTGTCCATCAACAGTTTGTGGAATTGCGGCCTGTGAGATAGCAGGCATCATAGTCAGGGTTGCGGCTAACATTGCAGCTGAAAGTACAGATAGTTTTGTTTTCATCTATTCATAACTCCAAATAAGGGTTCAAAGATCTGGCTATAATGCGCTGTAATATACGCCCCAGATCGAATCTGTATCGGTACTGGCTATTTGCCTAGGTAACCATTCGGACACGCACCTATTTGAAAAAGTTCATTAATATTAACAAAGGTTAATTTCTTTAAGCTGGTTTTATGAGCTTTTCCGATTTGTTACTAAGGCCAACACTATGGTCGAAAGATGTACTTTTCAAGGGGGAGGATGAATCAAATCTATCAACTTAACGGGTTACCCGCTAACACTATTTTGATTGTTTACATGATGCTTCAATCTGTCGTGTATTAAAGACGATATTACGCTCAGTTTAAATATATCCTGTGTCACATTTGCCGTGCTAATATCGTCACAGTGTTATTAAAGGATAGAAGAGAATTAAACTGTGCCCCAGTTAAGCCCTTGGCAGCATTATCAAAAAGATCTTACCCGTGACGGTTTTTCCCATGATCCAGCCCAAGAAGTGGCGGTTAAAGCATTACAACGTGTATATGAGGACTTAACCACAGCCGAAATACCTCATTCTATCGTCGGTAAATTGTTTACGGCTTTAGGGTTAAAATCCGCTCCTGAAGGTATAAAAGGACTCTATCTTTGGGGCGGTGTTGGTCGTGGTAAAACCTATTTGATGGACACGTTTTTTGATGCATTGCCTGGTGATAAAAAACTGCGCGCTCACTTCCATCGTTTTATGCACCAGTTGCATTTAGAGTTGGACAAGCTAAAGGGCGTTCGCGATCCATTGATTGTGATTGCCAAACAGATGGCCGCTAAATATCGAGTGATTTGTTTTGACGAGTTTTTTGTTTCCGATATTACTGACGCTATGTTACTCGGTACGTTATTCCAAGCTTTATTTAAAGAAGGAGTGGTATTAGTTGCGACCTCAAATATTATTCCCGACGATCTCTACAAAAATGGTTTACAGCGTGCGCGTTTCTTGCCGGCAATAGCTTTGATCAATCAACATTGCGAAGTGCTTAATGTGGATTCTGGGATTGACTATCGTTTACGCACCTTAGAGCAAGCGGAAATTTATCATTACCCGCTAGATGCACAGGCAGATAAAAATTTACTGCATTACTTTTCTCAATTAGCGCCTGAGGCAGTGGTATCCACTGAAGCCATTGAAATTGAAGGGCGTGTGATACCGATTCGTCAACAAGCACAGAGTGTGTTATTAATTGATTTCAGGGCTCTTTGTGATGGACCCCGTAGTCAACGTGATTATATGGAATTGGCTCGGATTTATCATACCGTGCTGGTCAGCGGCATAGAACAAATGGGGGCATTTTTAACAGGTGACGATATCGCAAGGCGTTTTTTAGCGATGGTGGATGAGTTTTACGAGCGTAATGTAAAGCTTATTGTGTCAGCCCAAGTCCCGCTTGAAGATATCTATGCCGATGGTTTGCTTAACTTTGAATTTAGGCGTTGTCGCTCGCGTCTTATTGAGATGCAATCCCACGATTATTTGAAATCGGAACATCTTCCCTAGTCCTTGTAGACAATCGCACTCGCGTTATTTTTTTACACCATCGAGAGCGGCTCATTCCTCCTTGAGATGACTAGCCGCTTGATCGAAATTTTATGTTTTTTGTCAAAATATCAGGTGATTTTTAACTCAGCTTTGTCTATACTCCGCCACCTGCCCACGTTACTCCGCCAATTGGGCGGAAGTTGTAAGCCGAATTAAGTGCTCGAAGGGGTACTGAAAGGCAATTTTGTGTTGTTTGCAAATGCAAGCGGCATGTGAGACAGAAATTAACTTTGGGTTTTTGTAATAATGAAGACTTTTACTGCTACACCAGAAACTGTAACTCGTGACTGGTTCGTCGTTGATGCAGACGGCAAAACTTTAGGTCGTATCGCTACTGAAATTGCTACCCGTTTACGCGGCAAGCATAAGCCAGAATACACTCCTCACGTTGATACTGGTGATTACATCATCGTTATCAATGCTGAAAAAGTCACTGTTACTGGTAACAAAGCGAAAGGCAAAACGTACTACTCGCATTCAGGCTCCCCTGGTGGCATTAAGCAAATCAGCTTTGAAAAGCTGCAAGCGCATAAGCCAGAAATGATCATCGAGAAGGCAGTTAAGGGTATGTTACCAAAAGGTCCTCTGGGCCGTGCCATGTTCCGTAAACTGAAAGTTTACGCTGGCGCAGAACATAACCACGCTGCACAACAACCTCAAGTTCTTGATATCTAAACGGGATTAAGCAAATGGCTGCAACTCAGTACTACGGCACTGGCCGTCGCAAAACCTCTACAGCTCGCGTATTCGCTAAAGCTGGTAGTGGCAACATCGTTGTAAATCAACGTCCTTTGGATCAGTATTTTGGTCGTGAAACTGCTCGTATGGTTGTTCGTCAACCTTTAGAGTTAGTTGAAATGACTGACAAGCTGGACATCTATGTAACTGTTAAAGGCGGTGGTATCACTGGCCAAGCAGGCGCAATCCGTCACGGTATTACCCGTGCTCTGATGCAATTAGATGAAGCGCTGCGTCCATCGTTACGTTCTGCTGGTTTCGTTACCCGTGACGCTCGTAAAGTTGAGCGTAAGAAAGTGGGTCTACGTAAAGCACGTCGTAAGCCACAATTCTCTAAGCGTTAATTCGTTTTTGGAATATCAAAAAACCCAGCCTATGCTGGGTTTTTTATTACCTAAGATTTATTATGCTTATCAAAATAAAGCGTTAGGTTAAGTTTGAGGATGGAAATGACATTTCAATTATTTATGCTTGCGATAGCATTGGTGTTGATTTTGGAAGGCGTAGGCCCACTATTATTTCCCAATAAATGGCGTCGTTATTTAAGTGAGCTTTCCAATCAAAATCAGCAAGTTTTACGCAGAATGGGCGGTGCTTTGGTTACTGCCGGCGTGGTAATCTTGATTATTTTTTCATAAATGGCTTGCAACTTGGCCCCACAAATCTGCTAGAATCCTTTTTTAACCACAACCTTGCAGCAAACAATGGGCAAAAACGTAGTTGTTCTCGGCACTCAATGGGGTGACGAAGGAAAAGGTAAAATTGTCGACCTTCTAACAGAACAGGCAAAATATGTAGTTCGCTATCAAGGCGGCCACAATGCTGGTCATACCTTGGTTATCGACGGTGAAAAAACCGTTCTTCATCTGATCCCATCGGGTATTCTGCGTGATAATGTGAAATGCATTATTGGCAACGGTGTGGTGCTTGCACCAGACGCCCTGATGAAAGAGATCAATATGCTCAAAGATCGTGGAGTTCCTGTTGAGGAGCGCCTGCTGATTTCTGAAGCGTGTCCGTTGATCCTACCTTTCCATTGTGCCCTTGATATTGCCCGTGAAAAAGCGCGCGGTAATAAAGCTATTGGTACAACTGGCCGTGGTATTGGACCTGCGTATGAAGACAAGATCTCTCGTCGCGGTCTGCGAGTAGGCGACCTGTTCAATGCTGAACTGTTTGCTGAAAAGCTGAAAGAAGTTATGAAATACCATAACTTTATGCTGACAGAGTACTATCAAGTCGAAGCGGTTGATTACGAGCAAACGCTAGCAGATGCTTTGGCTATGGCCGATTATCTGAAGAGCATGTGTGTTGATGTGACTGAACTATTGGATACTGCGCGTAAAGCCGGTGAGCCAATTCTGTTCGAAGGCGCTCAAGGTACATTACTCGACATCGACCACGGAACATACCCATTTGTAACCTCTTCAAATACCACTGCTGGTGGTGTTGCGACAGGCAGCGGTTTTGGTCCGCGTCACTTAGACTATGTCTTAGGTATCATGAAGGCTTACACCACTCGCGTAGGTGCAGGTCCATTCCCAACTGAACTATTATGTGAAGTCGGTGATCATTTAGGCACTAAAGGTCATGAGTTTGGTGCGACCACGGGTCGTAAGCGTCGTCCAGGTTGGTTGGATGCAGTGGCCATGCGCCGCGCAGTTCAAATCAACAGCGTCAGTGGTTTCTGCCTGACTAAGTTGGACGTACTTGATGGTCTCAAAGAAGTGAAGATCTGTGTGGGTTATCAACACCCCGATGGTACTATCGCGAAAGTGACACCACTTGCCGCAGAAGGTTATGAGCAGGTTACACCTGTTTATGAAACAATGCCGGGTTGGAGCGAGTCGACTTTTGGTGCGACGTCGATTGATCAACTGCCACAGGCGGCGATCAATTATATCAAGCGTCTTGAAGCGTTATTAGAAACACCAATCGACATTATCTCAACAGGTCCTGATCGTAACGAGACGATGATTTTGGTTAATCCGTTCAATTAAGACTTAAAAGGCCGTGTTTCACGGCCTTTTTCTCTTCGCGCTATCCTTTCTCTGTGCTTCCCTGCGGTTAGATATTCAGCTTAAGCTCAAGAAATAGGTTATACTGCCGATGCAAGTATTCACCCTATTGTCATTGAGAGTCGTTATGCTTCGTACTGTATTAGTTGCGCTACTGCCTTTAGTCTCTTCAATGTGCTTTGCGCAAACACTGGCAGTCGATATTTACAGCCAAGATCAATTGCTTGAATTGATCCGTAGCAATCAGTATTTAGCGAAAGTAAAGCGTGATGATTGCCAATTGGTCCAAGATATTGAGGCCAGGGCTGAAGTTCTGAAGCAACCTTTATATCAATTTCTTTGGGGAGAAATGCTGAACCATGGGACTTGTGTAAAAGCAAATCCTACTAAGGGAATGCGCTTGCTACGTGATTCGGTTGAACAAGGTAGCCCTGAAGCAATGGTGAAACTTGCCGAGTATTATCAAAGTGGTAAATTTGTCATTCGCAATAAAGATCGAGCAGTTAACTATTTGTTACCTGCAGCCGCAAGCGGCGATTTACCCGCTCGTATGATGTTAGTGCGTTTATACGGTGAAGGTTACGGTAGTCCAAGGGATTACGAAATGGCCTATCACTGGTTATATAACGATGTATTTGTAGATGAGGTTACGAAGAAAAAAGCCTTATCTTTACTGCAGGTGTTAGCAGCTAAAATGCCCCCCAGTGCAGTGGCGCGGGCCCAGCAAGAGCAGTTGCGAACCCGTTAAGATGTCTCTGAAAGCAGAGACTCATTATTTGGATATTGAATGATAAAAGACCCTCATTTTGAGCGTGAACAGGATAAGTACGAAAACCCTATCCCAAGCCGTGAGTATATTATCGAATACTTACGTTCTCAAAAATCACCCATCACTCGTGACAGCATCGCCGCAGCGTTAAACATTCACGAGGAAGAGCAACTAGAAGCCTTAAGGCGTCGCCTACGTGCGATGGAACGCGATGGCGAACTGGTGTTCACCCGCGGACAAAGCTATGGCTTACCAGAGAAGATGGACTTAATTTCCGGCATCGTTCTTGGGCATAGGGAAGGCTTTGGCTTTTTCAAGCCCGATGAAGGCGGTGATGACTTATTTATCTCCAACCGCGATATGTTGATGTACTTCCACGGTGATAAAGTACTGGCGCAAAAGGCAGGGTTAGATCGTCGAGGCCGCCGCGAAGCCCGTATTGTACGCCTTATTCAGCCTCGCAGTGCTGCAATTGTCGGTCGCTATCATGTCGATAGCGGTATGGCATTTGTGATTGCCGATGATAAACGCATTACCCAAGAAATTTTAGTCGCCAATGAAGACCGCAATGGCGCCCGTCAAGGTGATGTGGTTGTGGTTGAATTAACGCGTCGCCCAGGCCGTTTTGTTAAGGCTGCGGGTAAAGTGACCGAAGTGCTTGGTAAGCAAATGGCGCCGGGAATGGAAATCGAAATTGCCCTGCGTAATTATGATTTACCCCATACTTGGTCACCCGTGATCGAGAAGAAACTGCGCCGTATTCCCGATGAAGTGACCGAAGCCGATAAAGTAGGCCGTGTGGATTTACGTCATCTCCCCTTAGTGACTATTGACGGTGAAGACGCCCGCGATTTTGATGATGCTGTGTATGCCGAGAAAAAAGCAGGTGGCGGCTGGCGTTTATGGGTCGCAATCGCGGATGTCAGTTACTATGTATGCACCGATTCGGCATTAGATACTGAAGCGCGTGCCCGTGGTAATTCAGTGTATTTCCCGTCGCAAGTTATCCCTATGTTGCCAGAGAAAATCTCTAACGGCTTATGTTCGCTTAATCCTCACGTCGACCGTTTATGTATGGTCGCTGAGATGACGGTATCTGCAAAAGGTAAGTTATCGGGTTACAAATTTTATCCGGCTGTGATGTATTCCCATGCCCGTTTCACTTATACCCAAGTGGCAGAGATGTTAGAAGGCGGCCCGATTGCACCAGAGCACGAGGCCTTATTCCCACATTTGCAGTGTTTACAATCACTGTATTTAGCGCTTGATGAGCAGCGAGCCGAGCGCGGCGCGATTGCCTTTGAGACCATGGAAACGCAGTTTATTTTTAATGAGCAGCGCAAGATTGAAAAAATCGTGCCACGTGGCCGCAATCAAGCACATAAAATCATTGAAGAATGTATGATTTTAGCCAACGTTTCGGCGGCTAAGTTTGTGAAGAAACACAAAGGCGAAGTCTTGTATCGTGTACATGAAGCGCCATCAGAGCAAAAGCTAGCGAACTTTAAAGAGTTTTTGGCCGAGCGTGGCTTGACTATGACTGGCGGGCTTGAGCCAACGCCGTCAGATTATCAGAACGTGATGCTGCAAATTGCCGACCGTCCCGATGCTGAACTTATCCAAGTGATGTTGCTGCGCTCTATGCGTCAAGCAATTTATACACCGGATAATGAAGGCCACTTCGGTTTAGCCTTAGAAGAATATGCGCATTTTACTTCGCCCATTCGCCGCTATCCGGATTTAGTGTTACATCGTGTGATCCGTTATTTACTCGCGAAGGAAAGAGGCGAAACCACTGAGAAGTGGACGCAGGATGGTGGCTACCATTATCAACTCGATGAACTCGATCAATTAGGCGAAGAGTGTTCGACCACAGAACGTCGTGCCGATGAAGCAACTCGCGATGTCAGCGATTGGCTCAAGTGCGAGTTTATGCAAGATCACGTCGGCGATACCTTCGAAGCTGTGATTGCTTCAGTAACCAGTTTTGGTTTGTTTGTGCGTTTAAATGAGCTATTTATCGATGGCTTAGTGCATATCTCAAGCCTAGGTAGCGATTACTACCAGTTTGATCCAATGCGCCAACGTCTTATCGGCGAGCACACAGGCCAAGTCTATCAAGTGGGTGATCCTGTGACAGTTAAGGTCGCTGCAGTCAACTTAGATGACAGACAGATTGATTTGATCATGCTGGGTGATGATAGCAAAGGTGGCAAGCGTAAAGTATCAGCTAGCCGTGATAAACCGATGACAGCCCGTGAGCGTGTTAATCGTGAAGGTGCTAAGCAAGGTAAAGCTGGCAAAACCGCGGCATCTAGCGCCAAAGTTGGAACAGGCAAAGCCAAACCTAAGGCCAAAGCGGGTGCTAAAGCCAAAAAGGCAACAGTAAAAGATCCGGCTAAAAAGCCAAAAGCCGCAAAGCGGAGCACGAGAAAGAAATAAATGAAAAAACAAGATATTATTTTTGGGATCCACGCAGTTGAAGCCCTGTTAAAACACAGCCCTGAGCGCATTATTGAGTTGTGGCTGTTACAAGGTCGTGATGATGAGCGTTTAACTGTGCTTGCCGAACAGGCTAAGGCCTTTGGTACGACGATTCAAGTGGCTTCTCGTAAAGCCTTGGATGACAAAGCGGAAAGCAGCCAACATCAAGGCATAGTCGCGCGCGTTAAAGCGGCAAAAGTATTGAATGAGCAAGATTTAGATGTGCTACTTGCTAACACTGAGCAACCATTCCTGTTGATCTTGGATGGTGTGACCGATCCCCATAACTTAGGTGCTTGCCTACGTAATGCCGATGCGGCGGGCGTGCAAGGTATTATCGTCCCTAAGGATAACTCGGTTGGCTTAACGGCGACAGTGAGTAAAGTGGCATGTGGCGCGGCAGAAACCGTCCCTTTATTCCAAGTCACTAATCTTGCGCGCACGATGCGCCATCTACAGGATAAAGGTGTGTGGATTGTGGGCACGGCGGGCGAGGCTGATTGCGAGCTTTATCAAGCGGATCTTAAAGGGCCATTGGCGATTGCTATGGGCGCTGAAGATAAAGGCTTACGCCGTTTAAGTCGTGAGTCTTGTGATTCGCTTATTTCTATCCCTATGGCGGGAAGCGTGTCTAGCTTGAATGTCTCGGTCGCGACAGGTGTTTGCTTATTTGAAGCAGTGCGTCAACGCCGTAGCTAATTAAATTACTCGTTATAAGCCATAAAAAGACGGATATTTTCCGTCTTTTTATTAATTGATTAATTAAATAGGTTTAGCTAAATCTTTTGTCTCGCAGACTTGTTCATCAAGCGGCACTATCGTCTCCATTTGTGAGGCGAAAGTGCGAACGGGTTCCATATCGAAACTAAAGGCAAGTTGTTGATCATCATCTTCGTCATCACTCGTTATCGCATCTGCACCTAAATCTTCTTGATCCTCATATTCTTCTGGATTCGGAGTCATATGCTCCTGAATTGACTCGACGTCCACCCGAGGATCAAGTGCTGCAGCCAGTGGAGACGAGACTAAATCCCCTGTCGCCATTATGTAGTCTTGGGTGATATTTGTTTCCGTTTTTTGCAGTGAGTTGACATAACGTAAGCGTAAAAAGAGTACTAAGGTGCAGGCGGACATAAAACCATAGAGCATGTTATTGCCTAGCCATTGCATTAGGGTGGATGCGATTAATGGACCGATACTGGCACCCAGACCAAAGGTGAGTAAGATTGTGGCTGACAAACCCACGCGTTCACTTTGCTCTACCCGAGAGTTAGCTAAGGCTGTTGCCAATGGATAAAAAGTAAATCCAAGGATCCCAAAAAGGAAAGTCATCACCAATGAAATGACGGGGTGATAGGGTGTGAGTGCAATGCCCAGAGCTAAAATACCGAGGAGCACGCAGTTGATACGAATAAGCCTGCTGCGGGGCATAATGTCGGACAGTTTGCCCATCGGCCATTGTGCCAAAAGTCCTGCAAGGATAGTGGCAGTCATGTAGGTTGCGACTTTCTCCGGTGGTAATCCTAAATTACTGGCATAGGCGGGAGCGAGACCATAAAAGGAGCCGACGATCATGCTGCCTATTGCAATGGTGGTGAGGGCCTGTGGGGCTTTTTTCCAGTAATGAGTAATTTGCAGTGGCGCTGGTATCAGTGGCGCAGGGTGAATTCGGCGAGTAAGTGAAATAGGTACAATACACAGTGCAAAACAAATGGCGATAAGCAATAAGGGTTCTAAACCCAGTTCGGGATAGATACTAATGGCCCCCTGTCCGAGGATTAAGCCAAAGTAAGAGACGATCATGTAGCTCGCGAATACAGTGCCACGTTGACTATTTTCCGCTTGTTCATTTAACCAGCTTTCAAGCACCATATATTGGCACATCATCCCCATGCCAACGATAAGTCTAAGTAGTATCCATATAAATAGATCATTAACGAGAGCGTGACATAATGCCGATGCCGCAACGATACCCGCACTTGCCACAAATGCACGAATATGACCGACCTGAGCGATAAGTTTATGCCCTATCTTGGAGCCAGCAACGAGGCCGACGTAATAGGCAGACATCATGCTACCAATCCAAAGTTGTGGCACATTCGCTACAGAGAGCCTAAGTCCTAAATAAGTGGTAAGTAAACCACCTGCCAACACAGTTAAGAGCGTTGTGCTATATAAAGAGGCGAAAGTGCGTAGCGGGTTTGCCATATACTACTCCTAAGGCGTGTTAACTTTCCGATGTTGAATTTTGTCTGCCTTGTATAAAAAAGTGTCAAATCACTCTAAACACCAACACAGCCAAAAACGCAAACAAGATAATTCTTGGCTAGTATATCAGGGGTTGGTGTTTGTAGAGTGTTGCAAATTGTTGGTGATTATCGATTTATTTTTCGTTTTTGTGTATGGGTCACTAAATTATGACCACAGAAGCATAAATGGTGCTTCAGATTACACGGAGATAATGGCGGTTTTGCACAAGGAGTTTGGGTTTAACCAAGGTTAATCGATGGTCCATTAATCCAAACAATTTACCTAAATGTATAGAGTAGATTGAATGTCGTTATCGTATCAGTTTGCTGACTCCCTTCGGGAACCACTTCAGTGTATTTAATGTTCATTCCAATTTTAAACGCCCAATCCTGAAATACGAGGTTTTTGTAGCTCATATCTAAAGTCAGTGTGTTGTTATTTTCCCCAACTTCAGCGGTGAGATCGGCATTGATACTCGTGTATTCCTGTAGTTTTTGAGAAAACTTCGCCGCTGTACGTAAAATGGCATCTTTTTCTGCGTCTGGATCGGGAACAGAAGTAGACTCAGCGGGTAAGTTATAACGGTAACCAGGACCTATTTCGAGACTCAGCTTTGTTTTATGATTACTAATAGCATTAAAACCATAACCACTTGAAAGTGTTGATATCTGGGTATAGCTACCAAATTGGTCCCACGTAAAGTCCCCACGGCCAAAAACATACCCTTTATTGAGCTTATAGTTTGACTGCAATTGCAGTTCATATTTTTCTGAAGTGGTTTGGCTTTTTTCGGATGCAAAGTAAGCTTTTAATGTGGCTTCTTGTTTGGTTTGTTTCGTGTCGTAAATGAGCTGGGTTCGGCCATTAAAACTACTCGATTCGGTATTACCTGTATTTAGCTGTAATCCTGCTTCGACTTCAGCCGTAAAGTCGCTAGGAGGCTCCTGATAGTCGGGGGGGACGAGCGCAAATGCCGGCATTGAAAGAGAACATAAACTGATAAGAGCGGTAACTTTTAGCATTGTATTTTATTCTTGGTTGGCTGATTTCAGATATCCGAATGGGGGCGAGGCGTCATCATACCTGTATTGGCAAGCGAGGCAAAGTTATTGCTTGAGTTTCGCGTCTGCTTTCTGTACTATCTCGCGCTCAAATCAGTCACTAATTTTCGTTCCTTGCCTCTATTTGGTTTGACTGAGCCAATACCGAGGCTACATAACCGTAAGGAGCAATAAATGCGTCATTACGAAATCGTATTTATGGTTCACCCAGATCAAAGTGAACAAGTACCAGGTATGATTGAGCGTTACACAGGTGTTATCACCGAAGCTAACGGCACAATCCACCGTTTAGAAGATTGGGGCCGTCGCCAATTGGCTTACCCAATCCAAGATCTGCATAAAGCTCACTACGTTCTGATGAACGTTGAAGCACCTGCAGAAACGATCGAAGAGCTAGAAACAGCTTTCCGTTTCAACGACGCAGTTCTGCGTAACATGGTAATGCGTACTAAAGTTGCCGTTACTGAAGCATCTCCAATGGCTAGAGCTAGAGATGAGCGCGATTCACGTCGTGGCCCAGCTGGCGAACGCTCATACGATGAAGCTCACGCTGAAGAAATCGGTGAGTAAGTTTATCTGTGACCACCAATAGCTTGGTGTTGTCCGGAACCATAACCCGTTCCAGACGCTTTAAAAGCCCAGCAGGGATTGCACACAGTGTGATTATGCTGGAACACAAATCGCAGCGTTATGAAGCAGATATGCTCCGCAACGTCTACGTACAAATACAAGTGATATTGAGTGGCCCGCGCTTTGAAAGCGTCGCAGACAATCTGAAAGCAGGTGTGGAAGTGCAAGTGCAAGGCTTTATGACGCTCCAACAAGGGCGAAATGGTCAAAACCGCTTAGTTATCCATGCCGAAAATGTCGAATTGAAAACTTAGGAGACTGTCACATGGCACGTTATTTCCGTCGTCGCAAGTTCTGCCGTTTCACCGCTGAAGGTGTTGCAGAGATTGATTACAAAGATATCGTTACTTTAAAGAACTACATCACTGAAAGCGGCAAAATTGTTCCAAGCCGTATCACTGGTACTAGTGCTAAATATCAGCGCCAACTAGCTCGCGCTATCAAGCGTGCTCGTTATCTTTCTCTACTGCCATACACTGATTTACATCAGTAATTGCAGTATTCCTAATCGAATATAGAGGATTTGATAATGAACGTTATTCTGCTTGATAAAATCGCTAACCTAGGTAACTTGGGTGACCAAGTTGTAGTTAAGGCTGGTTACGCTCGTAACTACCTGCTGCCACAAGGTAAAGCTGTTGTTGCTAACGAAAGCAACGTTAAAGTATTTGAAGCTCGTCGCGCTGAATTAGAAGCTAAATTAGCTGCTGAATTAGCTGCTGCTAACCAACGCGCTGAGAAAATCACTGCCCTGGAAGCGGTTGTTATCGCTTCTAAAGCGGGTGATGAAGGCAAACTGTTTGGTTCAGTTGGCAACCGTGACATCGCTGATGCAGTAACTGCTGCTGGTGTTGAGCTGGCTAAATCAGAAGTTCGTTTACCATTAGGCGCTCTGCGTACTACTGGCGACTTCGAAGTTGAAGTTCAGTTACACACTGAAGTTAAAGCTGTTGTTAAAGTTTCTATCGTTGCAGAAGCTTAATTACATACTGCTTTAAACTAAAAAAACACCGCTTCGGCGGTGTTTTTTTATGGTTGAAATTCAGTGTTGGGTGCCATGTTATGGCTTGAGCAAGTTTTGATAGGGAATGAATGCGGTAAGTAATCGGTACACATTCAATCTTAAACTACATAAGTGGCTAAGCTCGCTTAAATAAAAACCGCTCATTGCATAACAGTGAGCGGTTTTTTGTCTATAGCAACTGATTTAGCTTAGAAGATTAATTTCTCACTAAATCCAGTTCTTTAATCAGATTATCGGCATGGTCAACTTTATCCATCATCCACAGGATATAACGGATATCCACGTGTACGGCGCGGGTGATTGTCGGATTGAAGAACCAATCCTTAGTAATCGCTTCATAGGTAGAGTCGAAGTTAAGGCCCACCAATTCCCCTTTACCGTTAAAGACGGGTGAACCTGAGTTGCCACCTGTGGTATCTACACTCGATAAGAAGTTAACCGGTACTGAGTTAAATTCTTCAGGCTTGTCTAAACAAGAAAATAGCTTGCAAATCCAGCCGCGGGGATCTTGATAAACTGACTTCACAAGATGATCGCCAAAGCGTTGCTCGTGAATCGCATCGAGCAGTTTTTTGGGGGCATTGTAGGGTTCGGCTCCTGTGTGTTTAGCCACTATGCCATCCAGACGAGTAAACGGCTGTTTATAGAGTGCATCACGGGATTGATAACCATCCACCATACCGTAGCTGATACGAAGTGTACCGTTGGCATCAGGGTAGACAGGCCAGTTATTGGCTTTGTAATACTCGATAACCGCGGCCATATAGTCAGGACGCGCAGTCGATAACTTACCATCGAGTATTTTTTCCGCTTTCTCCTGTGCCATATTGGTATCGTAGAGCGCAACGGCTAAACGAATAAAGGGATCGGTACTGGTTTCGAAGGTTGTCGTATCGGCATCCATCCAGGCGAGACGCTGGGCTTGGTCTGTGAGCGTCGTGAGTGAATACAAACCATCGAGTTTGGCCTCGAGATTTGTCTCTTTATTGTTGAGATCCAGTGCATCATCAAGGGCTGCTATGCGATTCGGTTGAGCAAGATACGCTGTGAGGTCTTGTCGCCATAGGGTCTTATCTACATCAACGTGAAAGCTTGAATCGATACGTTTTAAGCGCGAGCTAAACATCGCCAAATCACGCTCCTGATAACCAATTTCGCGTTCAGCATCGCTCTTTTGTTTTTCCTTCGCAAGGCGATAAAGGCTGTTAGCGGCGGTTAACAGTGTGCTCGATTGGGCATTGGTAAAGTAATAATTACTCTGGAATACTTGTTGCTGCTCGGCGAGTAACACTTCTAGTTCTGCAATAAGATTTTGATTTAGTTTAGGGTTTTGTTTAAGCCAAGCTAAAAAATTATCTTCACGACTTTGCTTAATGCCAATGATATCCGTTGCTTTAAAACCCGCTAATAGGCCATTAAGTTTCTTCATTCGGTTGGCCATTGAGGCCATATTACCAGCGTATTTTATGGCGATATCCGCATCTTCCTGACCCATGGCTTCGATGGTATCAATCTGTAATTGATAGCGTTTGGCTTGGGTTGGATAGAGCCAATCACTGGCAAATTTAAGCTCGCTAGTGAGATTATAGCGGCTAGTCGTTCCGGGATAACCCGCAACAAACACGCCATCACCAGCCTTAACGCCATCGGCATTCACTTTAAGGTAGCTTTTCGGTTTGTAGGGAATGTTATCTTCCGCATAGGCTGCGGGCTTACCATCTTTACCCACGTAAGCCCGTAGGAAGGCAAAATCCCCCGAATGGCGTGGATATTCATAATTATCGATATCACCACCATAACCGCCAACACTTTCTGGCGGTGCATAGACTAAACGTACATCGCGGATCATCAATTGCTTGATTAAGTAGTATTCTAAGCCGTTATGAAAACTACGGACATTACAGCGATAGTTATCATCCACTTCACAGTTTTTTATGAGTGCTTTGCTATTATTTTGAATTTCTTCATAGCGGGTGAGGGGATCTTGGCTTAACTCTTTCGTGACGTCCTTGGTTACATCGGTGACGGCTTCGGTAATATATAAACGCTCGTTCGGCCCAGCCGAAGGTTCTTTATCCATTGATGTGGCTAAAAAGCCTTGTTCTAGATAGTTATGTTCTTGCTTAGTGTTATATTGTATCGCTTTGTAGGCACAATGATGGTTTGTCACAACTAGCCCTTGGGGGGAGACAAAACTGGCGGTACAATAGCCCAGCCCGACAACGGCATTCATTGGATAGCTAGTTAGATCGGCCAGTTTTTCGGCAGGAATGTCGATTCCGCGTTCACTGAGTTTGTCTGCAATTGAAGGCATTTGATAAGGTTGCCATTGCCCTTCGTCGGCATTTGCTATGCCGGATGTCAGTACTAAGGTCGCAACCAGTGCAATACGCATGTCTTTTCCTTATTGATTGTTAGAGTGTCCGTTGGAACAGGATAACAGGTAAACCACCTGTTGCTTAACGCGGGTTTTATATCATATTTTGTTAAGTTGTTGGAAATCGGGAGTGTTAATGTCACAACAAGGTGCTTTTAAGCCTAAAAGTAAGCCAAGAGATTTGCAGCTAGATGGACTCAAGCTGCCACCGCATTCTATTGAGGCTGAACAATCGGTATTAGGCGGCCTAATGTTGGACGCCGATGCTTGGGATAAGGTGGCTGAAACGGTCGTAAAAGAAGATTTTTACTCGCGCTCGCACCGGATGATTTTTGCGGCGATGCACCGCCTAGTGGAAACCAGTCAGCCCATCGATTTGATCACGGTTTCTGAGCAACTTGAGCTTGAAAATCAGCTCGAAGAAGCGGGAGGTTTTGCCTACTTAGGTGAAATTGCTAAGAATACTCCCAGTGCCGGCAATATTGTCTCCTATGCTGAGATTGTTCGCGAACGTGCAGTAGTCAGAGAGATGATCCGAGTCGCCCATGAAATTGCCGATGCGGGTTATAACCCCGAAGGCCGAGACTCCAGTGCTTTGCTCGATTTAGCCGAAAGCAAAGTCTTTAAGATTGCCGAGCAACGCACCAATGCCAACGAAGGCCCTGAAGGCATCAAAACCATTCTTGAAAAAACCGTCGATAAGATTGAGAAGCTCTATAACAACCCGCACAACGGTGTAACTGGGGTATCGAGTGGTTTTAGTGATCTCGATAAAATGACCGCAGGTTTCCAATCTGGCGACTTGATTATCGTGGCGGCACGTCCATCCATGGGTAAAACGACCTTTGCGATGAACCTCTGCGAACAGGCAGCGATGAATGAAGATAAACCCGTACTTATTTTCAGTCTCGAGATGCCATCCGAACAAATTATGATGCGTATGCTCGCCTCATTAGGCCGCGTCGATCAGACTAAAATCCGTACTGGTCAACTTGATGATGAAGATTGGGCGCGGGTGTCATCGACCATGGGGATTATGCTCGAGCAGGGTAAAATGTATATCGACGATGGTTCTGGTTTAACGCCGACGGAAGTGCGTAGCCGCGCCCGTCGTATTGCTCGTGAATACGGTGGCTTATCTATGATCATGGTCGACTACTTACAGTTGATGCAAGTGCCCGCTTTATCTGAAAACCGAACGCTTGAAATTGCCGAAATCTCTCGCTCACTTAAAGCCTTGGCGAAAGAACTAGAGATCCCTGTTATTGCCCTGTCTCAGCTTAACCGATCACTGGAGCAACGAGCCGATAAACGTCCGGTCAACTCAGACTTACGTGAATCGGGATCTATCGAGCAGGATGCGGATCTCATCATGTTTATTTACCGTGATGAAGTGTATAACAACGATTCTCCAGACAAAGGCACGGCTGAAATTATTATCGGTAAGCAGCGTAACGGTCCTATTGGGCGGGTACGCTTAACCTTCCAAGGTCAGTATTCTCGCTTCGATAATTATGCAGGCCCTCAGTTTGAAGAAGATTAAGCGATTGACGTGTCTGAGCATATAGATAGTGAGTTTTACAAGAACAAGTTGATGGTGATAGAAGATAAGCAACGCTTATGTATTCTTTTTATTTCTCTGGCTTTTTATTTCCTGACTTTTTCCAGAATAGGCAAGGTAAATTTTGAAACCTTTTCCCCGTGCAGAAATTAGCAGTAGTGCACTGCAAAACAATTTAGCTGTGCTGCGTCAGCAGGCCAGCGCAAGCCAAGTGATGGCTGTTGTTAAGGCCAATGGTTACGGCCATGGATTACTGAATGTGGCCAATTGTCTTGTGAACGCCGATGGTTTTGGGTTGGCGCGTTTAGAAGAAGCACTAGAATTACGAGCGGGTGGTGTAAAGGCGCGGCTGTTGTTACTCGAGGGATTCTTTCGTAGCACGGACTTACCTTTACTGGTTGCCCACGATATTGACACTGTGGTTCACCATGAATCGCAAATAGAGATGTTAGAGCAGGTTAAGCTCACTAAACCTGTCACCGTCTGGCTTAAAGTGGATTCTGGCATGCACAGATTAGGGGTCACGCCTGAGCAATTTGCCACCGTTTATGCAAGATTGATGGCTTGCCCTAATATCGCAAAACCCATTCATCTGATGACGCATTTTGCCTGTGCCGATGAACCGGATAACCATTATACAGATGTACAAATGGCCGCTTTTAATGAATTGACGGCGGGCTTACCGGGTTTTAGAACCTTAGCTAATTCTGCAGGAGCGCTTTATTGGCCCAAAAGCCAAGGTGATTGGATTAGACCCGGTATCGCACTTTATGGAGTGTCTCCCGTTGCTGGCGATTGTGGTACAAATCATGGGCTTATCCCCGCGATGAATCTCGTTTCGCGCCTTATCGCCGTGCGTGATCATAAAGCCAATCAGCCAGTCGGTTATGGCTGTTATTGGACGGCCAAACAAGATACCCGTTTAGGTGTAGTCGCTATTGGTTACGGCGATGGCTATCCTCGTAATGCGCCCGAAGGTACACCTGTATGGGTTAATGGCCGTAGAGTGCCCATCGTTGGTCGTGTCTCTATGGATATGCTCACTGTGGATTTAGGCCAAGATGCGACTGATAAAGTCGGTGATGATGTTCTACTTTGGGGGCAGGACTTACCTGTCGAAGAAGTGGCAGAAAGGATCGGCACTATCGCTTATGAGTTGGTGACTAAACTCACGCCAAGGGTGGCGGTATGTTTAGCTTAGATAGCGTTTTTTAGGTTAATCAGCGGCACGTATGTGCCGTTTTCTTTTAATAACAGTAGCGATTTACTCACTGTTAGCTTTCAAAACAGATTTCAATAAAAGCAGTACCATGTGGGCTAGTAAAAGGCATAATAATTTTGGTGCCATTGGCTTTATGGGAAATTGTATGGCCTTTTCCTGATACGACCATAGGCGTAGCCATTTCAAATTCATATCCTTTTTGCCCTAAAAGATTTTTAGCGCCACCTGTGACCATATTGGTGATTTCACCGACCAAATCGGTGACTTCCTCATTAATTTTGCCAGGGTTCTCACCGAGCATATTCTGCATAATCTGTAGTACAAGCGTTTGCTCAAATGTAATCGACAAGGATCCTTTAGTCTGTGGCCCAACCATACCGATCAATCCGGAAACATCTCCTTTGGCTAAGTTATCATTTTTTATTTGGGGCTTGCCCGGCGTCAAATCCATACTCGCCATTGTTGAAATAACATTGAGTAGAGATTGTAGGAAAGGGTTAATAAAATTGACGTTCATGCCTAAATTTGTCCTCTTTTAGCTCTAAGCCTGTCGGTTGTGGCTTATTTAAGACTAGTCGAAAAGTGGTTTAATCGCCGCAACTAGGATCACACTCTATCAGCTTAGATGAACTCGATATAAATGTACGGCTAATTTGACCATTTTCTTATCCTTTATTTGAATATTGCTAGGGAGGAGGCATTCCAAATACCTTGTTATCTCGTGTTTGCTGAAAAAGAAGTCCGTTGCTTATTCACAGGGAGATAAATCGCGATCTTCGTTTACGATACTAAGCATATCGATAAGGGGGTCTTTGCTTATTCTCCGCCGCCTTAATTTCCACAATATATGCGATTAGCGGTATAATGCGCGGCTAATATATTGTGAGCACGAAAGGGCAATGGCTATTTCTGTCTGTGCTTTTTGCGTTGTTATCGTCAATCTAGTCATGGGTTAACTTGAGCGTGAGCTTACAATGTCTCAATTTTACAATGGCTAGCTAGGCAAGAAGCCACTTGGAAAGAGTCCATCATGTCTCAACACAGAATAGATGTTAATACTTTGAAAAATAACAATATTGATACTTACTCACTCGATAGAACCTTTTCCATTGCGCCCATGTTGGATTGGACGGACCGGCACTATCGTTATTTTGCACGTTTAATGTCGGCTAAGGCATTGTTATACACAGAAATGGTGACTACAGGGGCGATACTGCATGGTCGTGGTGATTACTTGGCCTATAACCAAGAAGAGCATCCTTTGGCACTGCAGTTAGGTGGTTCTAACCCGCAGGATTTAGCGCGTTGCGCTAAACTCGCGGCGGAGCGCGGTTATGATGAAGTGAATCTCAATGTCGGTTGCCCTTCAGATCGCGTGCAAAATGGTCGTTTCGGTGCTTGTTTAATGGCTGAGCCTGAGCTTGTGGCTGAGTGTGTGGATGCCATGAAGCAAGTTGTTGATATTCCAGTTACAGTCAAAACCCGCATCGGTATTGATGAGCAAGACAGTTATGAATTTCTCACGTACTTTATCGATATTGTCAACGCCAAGGGATGCACGGATTTTACTATTCATGCTCGTAAGGCTTGGTTACAAGGATTGAGTCCAAAAGAAAATCGCGAGATCCCACCACTTGATTATGAGCGAGTATATCAACTTAAACGTGATTATCCCGTGCTGAATATCAGTATTAATGGTGGAGTTACAACACTTGAGCAAGCGCAAGGGCATTTAGCACAACTTGATGGAGTGATGATGGGGCGTGAGGCGTACCAAAATCCTTATATACTTGCGCGGGTTGATCAAGTGCTTTGCGGTAGTCAAAGAGCGGTAATTAGCCGTGAGGATGTCATTGAGGCTATGTTGCCCTATATTGAAGCGCATTTGCAGGCGGGTGGACGCTTAAATCATATCACTCGCCATATGATTGGTTTATTTCAAGGGTTACCAGGTGCTCGGGCTTGGCGTCGTTATTTAAGTGAAAACGCCCATAAAAATGGTGCAGGGATCGAGACTGTTAGGCAGGCCTTTCAAAGTATCCAGACAGAAATGGCTGTGTGATTTTTGTTCTGATAAAAAATGGTGAAATTAGCTAAAGTGAGTAGTTTTTTTCACCACTTCTTATTTTTAATTTTTACCTCTCTAAATTCACCTTAAATAAATTTATTTATTTTCAGTATGTTATTCGTTTTTTAAAAGTTGGCACGTCATTTGTAATACTCCCTTTGTCAAGTTAATTAATCGAAAGGGAAGACATCATGTTTACTTCAAATCTTAAAAAATCAGTTCAAATGAGTGTGTTATGTGTTGGATTAATCAGTAGTGCTATGGTGCATGCCCAAGCAGCCCCAATGTCAGATGTGGCGGTTGCAATTGAAAAAACACTCACAACGCAGGCTCAAGAGTTGTTAGTGAGTGCTAAACGTGAGTTAGTGCTGTCACTACACACACAACTTGCAGAAAGTATCTACGACTTTAATAACCAACTTAGCTTAAGTGCTGACAATAAAACTGAATCGGCCGCAGCCGTTGAATATAGTGCGAAGTAGTAGGATCTGCCTATGTGGTTTGTAGCCCATCTAGTGACTTTGCTACTGCTACCAGTGATTAGCCTCGCGTTGTTTTCAGGAATTATCTGCTGGTTTCAGCGGCACTGTTGCAGCGAAAAATAAGCGCGTATTTAAGTGATGAGGGAGTTTAAAATGAAACGAGTTCAAATGCGTATGGAAAATGCAGATCGTTTAGTCTGCGGTGTTGCTTCCGGAATGGCATGGCAATTTGGTTGGTCTTGTTTTTGGACAAGAGCAGTGTGGGCTGTCGCTATCTTCTTGATGCCTGGTGTCAGCTTATTGGTTTACTTTGTATTAGCGTTGTTAGTGACCCAGTGGAAGAAGTCTATTTAAGTTGGTTTGAGAGATACCTTATAAACAGCTTATAAGCGCTAATGCTTAATCCATCAAAAAGAGGGCACCTGACCCTCATGCAAATAGTGAGCACTGAACGGTTTAGTGACATTATTTTTTTAGAAAAGTCTGAAATCTGGCTTTTGCTTCATCACTCTTTAGCCTAGCGCTAAATTGTTCCAACTCTTGATGCATTTGATGTTGTACTCGATTCTTATGTGGACGCATCAACTGGCGAGTCATTTGCAGAGCTTGTGGCGGTTGGTTAGCGAGTTTTTTGGCTTGATTAAGAGTGTAACTGAGTAAATCTTCCTGAGCGATAATCTCATTAATCATGTTAAGTCGATAGGCTGTATTGGCATCAAAACTCTCTCCGAGTAAGAGTAGTTCTGCCGCTTTTTGATAACCAACGAGTTCAGGTAAGAGTAAGCTGGCACCAGCCTCAGGCACGAGTGCCAGATTAACAAAGGGTAGTTGAAATTTGGCAGTGTTATCGGCATACACAAGATCACAGTGTAATAGAACCGTTGTACCTATACCCACGGCGGAACCAGACACAGCCGCTACGAGTGGCTTTTTCAGTTCGAGTAGACAAAATAAAAAACGTACAGCGGGATGATTAGGCCCTAAGTCACTATTTTTCAAAAAGTCTGCAATATCATTCCCTGAGGTGAAACAATTATCTTGTCCATGGAGCATAAAGGCACGAATGTCGTTGTCTGCTTCACCTTCGATCAGGTATTCTGTCAGTTGTTTATACATATTAAGATCAAGTGCATTGCGTTTATCAGGGCGATTAAAGCTGATAATACGGACACCTTGATCATCCTGAACCTGTATATGACTCATGGGTTGTTTTCCTTTACGACGACATTGGGTAGACATGGAGTTTAAGACATTGAAACCAATATTCAAACAGATGTTTAATTGTCTCGCACTATCCTGTGCATCTTTTTCTGTGTTGGCGAGTGTGGTTGTGACCGAAGGGCATGTACGAGCTATGCCAGATACAGTGCCCAATACCGCCGCTTACTTTACGCTTGAAAACCACACAGATAAAGCGCTTCGTCTTGTTGGCGTACAAACTGATGTAGCAAAAGAAGCACAACTTCACACCATTATTGAAGAGCAAGGCATGGTTAAAATGCGACATGTTGAGGGATTTGATATTCCATCCCATGGCAAATTGACGTTAACGCCATCGGGTAATCATGTCATGTTACTTGGTTTAAAAGCACCTCTTGTCTTAGAACAACAAGTTGAATTGCTATTGCAGTTTGACGATGGCAAAAACATTGCGATAACACTACCCGTCAATAAGCAAGCAGAAAACAATGCTGAGCAAGAGCATCATCACCATCATCATTAAGGAGTCGCTTGATGCAAATAACATGGAAGCAAGTCACCGGAGTCGGTTTATTTTTAGTCTTAATCTGCTATGCAGTGAGTGTGTGGTGGAGTATTGAACCCGATACGCTTACGCCTCAAGAACTCACTGCAACAGATAAGAATGTTGTTGGTTTTGCCACGACCACATCGCTGATCTTAACCGTTGAAACGTTATTGGATAAACAAGGCGGTTGGTTATCTAACGATGTGATCCCGCCTTCTATCTTTATGGATAATATGCCTGCCTTTGAATTTGGCGCGTTAGAGCAAGTTCGCGATTTAGCACTTATCATGCGTAAAGAGTTTAGCCGTTCACAGTCTCAGTCTACTGCGGATAAAGATTTGGGTGAGGCACAATCTAAGCTGAATATCGACCATACAAGTTGGTTAGTGCCGAGTGCAGAAAGTGAATACCGTGATGCAGTCAAACTATTAAAACTGTATCGTGCACGCATGATGGACCCTAACAATCAAGATGCACAGTTCTATGCACGGGCTGACAATCTCAACGAATGGTTAAAAGAAATTCAAAAACGTTTAGGCAGTATGTCACAGCGTTTATCGGCGAGTGTGGGTCAGGAAAGATTGAACACGGACTTAGCTGGTGATAACTCTGCGCGTCAATCGACGCCTAATTTGGCAAGCCATCAGATAAAAACAAGCTGGTGGAAGATTGATGATGTGTTTTATGAAAGTCGTGGTGCTTCATGGGCACTCCTGAATTTTATGCGTGCAGTAGAAGTCGATTTTGCAGATGTTTTAAAGAAGAAAAATGCTGAAGTGAGCTTAAAACAAATCATTCGTGAATTGGAGGCGACTCAGCAAACCGTCTGGAGCCCTGTTGTACTAAATGGCAGTGGTTTTGGTCTAGTCGCTAATCATTCATTGGTTATGGCTAACTATGTATCCCGTGCGAATGCCGCGGTGATTGATTTAACGAACTTGCTATCTCAAGGTTAATTATGAAAAAGACACTCCTTGCCAGTGCTGTATTAGGATTTTTGATGGCCACATCGGCCCAGGCTGCAACAGTGGTTGGTTTTAAACTTGGCGGTGACTACTGGCGTGCAGATACCAGTGGTACTTTTGCAGATAAAGGGCAACCACAGCAAACTTTTAATTACAGTTCATCGGCTCAGGGTAGTTATTGGATTGCTGTTGAACACCCATTGCCATTTGTACCAAACCTTAAAATTCGTGAAAATAGTCTTGATCAAAAAGGAAAAATGTCAGGTGCTGACTTTACCTTTAATGGGCATGACTTTTCCGGTAATGTGACTAGCTATACCGATTTAAGTAACACAGATTTTGTGCTGTATTACGAGTTGTTAGATAACGATATTTTGTCATTCGACCTCGGTGCAGCCTACAAGTTAATGAATGGATCGCTGCGAGTACAAGATCCCGGTCATCCAGAAGAAAAAGATGTCGATAGTGGTATTTTTATGGGGTATGCCAGTACCCATATCGGTATGCCTGGATTTGGTTTATTTGGGTTTGCGGATTTAATGTTGGGTGTGAATGAATCGAATGTTCATGACTATGCCATAGGTCTGGGGTGGGAGTTTGATGGCCTAGCAGTAGATACGCGTGTACGTGTGGGCTACCGTGAGTTTTTATTCGATGTAAATAGTTTTTCTGGGATCAGTGCTGATACTAAGTTCGATGGCTATTTTGCAGGTGTAGAAATTACTTTTTAAGCTTTATTCTGAAAATAAAAAAACCGCCAATTGGCGGTTTTTTTATTTAATGACATTAGTGCTAATCTTACTCAGCTTTTAGGCCGCTATTGATGGCAATAACATCATCTTCGTTAAGTGTGCCTGCTGCTTTCTTTAGGGCAACGATCGAATTAATGTAGCTGTAACGTGCATCAGACAATTTACGTTTTGAGTCATACAAGTCACGGGTACGGTTTAGTACGTCAACGATAGTACGAGTACCGACTTCAAAGCCCGCCTGAGTCGCTTTTAATGCGCTTTCTGATGAAATGACCGATTGCTCATAGGCACGAATTGAGCTAATTGAGGCGCCTACGTTGTTGTAGTTATTGCGTACATTCTTGACAACACTACGGTAGGTTTGCTCAAGTTTCTCACTGGCTTCAACATATTGATATTGTGCTTCATTGACTTGAGAGGTCACTTTAAAGCCTTCAAAAATGGGAATGCTTAAATTTAAGCCCACATTGACATTATCAAAATCAGGATCGTTAACACTGCCTGTTTTTTGCTCAAGCCCTTTATTATAACCAGCACTTAAGCTCAAGGATGGCATATGGCCCGCTTTGTAAAGGCTGATGGTTTCCTGAGCAATATCTTTACCAATGCGTTGGGTCATTAGATCAACACTGTTTGATTCAGCGATCTTTAGCCATTCACTTGGTGATGAAGGGGCTGGAGTCACGGCTGAGAAACGATTTGTATCTAGCACATTAAGAGTCTTGTGATCGATACCTGTGATTTCACGCAGTGCTTCATAGCTATTGGCAAGATCGTTTTCAGCAAGGATCTCGCTGGCAGACGCTAGGTCATATTGAGCTTGAGCTTCATGTACATCTGTTATTGCTGTTAGACCTACAGCAAAGCGTTGTTTTGTTTGCTCAAGTTGACGTTCAATAGCGCGTTTTTCTGCACCTTGGAACTCGTAGTTATCTTTGGCCGTTAACACATCGAAGTAGGCTTTAGTCACGCGAGTAATCAAGGTTTGTAGCGTTGATGCATAGTTTGAATCAGCTTGAGAAGCGGCTTTCTCTGCAAGGCTTAAACCTACCCAAGCACTGTGGTCATAAATGACCTGATTTAACTTAAGACCACCCGTTAAACCACTGGTATTATCCCTAGGGTCATTCCAGGCTTTGTCATACCCTACGTTTGCACTCAGTGTTGGTAACAGAGGCGCACGGTTTTGCTCAATCTTTTCAAATAAAGCATCACGTTGCGCCTGAGCTTGTAACACGAGAGGGTCGTTAGTCAGTGCTTGTTGATAAATTTGCAGTAAATCATCTGCTTGTACCGCTTGAGCGGAAGCTGCGAGAGTTAATGCTGCGCATAAAGAACGGATCTTAAATTTCATTTGCTGTCCTTATTAGACAAAATCTCCCAAAGGAGAAATATTTTAACTTCGTTTAGACTAAGTAATGCCTTTACCAAGGCGGTTTGCGCTTCCCGACGCTTCCCGATACAGCTAAAACTTAATGATGTAGAGTCTAAAAACTCTGACACTGGCAAGTCAAATGCGAAGTGTAACAGATTTTATTTTAAAAATGTGTCAAATTGCCTTGATAATAGGCGCAAATTTAACTTTTAAGGATAGAGTATGAAACCCCCTGTTTTTTCGCAAATGGATATTGAAATTCTCGATAAAAAATCCCTATATCAAGGCTTTTTTGCGCTAGAACAGTTCACTTTTAAGCACAAACTTTTTGCCGGTGGTTGGAGTCAACCTGTCATCCGCGAGGTATTCGAGCGGGGTCACGCTGTGGTGGTATTGCCCTATGACATTCAGCGCGATCAAGTTGTGTTAATTGAACAAGTGCGCTTTCCTGCATTAGCGACCACTAAATCTCCTTGGCTTATGGAGTTAGTCGCGGGTATGATTGCGCCCACAGAGACAGCAATCGATGTTGCTCATCGTGAGCTGCTTGAAGAAACGGGCCTTGTTGCTAGAAGTATTCATTTTGTTAACAGCTACTTAGCAAGCCCTGGTGGCAGTACTGAGCGTTTTTATTTTTATTGGGCTGAAGTGGATTCAACCCAAGCCTGTGGATTGCATGGATTAGCTGAAGAACATGAAGATATCCGATTGCATGTTGTGAGCCGTGAGCACGCTTATCATAGTGTGGTGGCGGGAGAAATCGACAATGCATCGACCGTTATTGGATTGCAATGGTTGCAATTAAACTATCAGCAACTCGTTTAAGTGGGAAATAATGTGGCTACCTCCACTTCGCATCAAAAACCACGCTATCGACCGAATGTCAGTGATTTCTTGGCTCTTTGCGGCCGCAATTATGGCTATATGCTGAAATGGTTACCGCTGGATATTGCTATCGGTCAATCATGGCAGCTAAAAGGTGAGTTTGGTATATTAGTGGTGCGTATTTTAGAAAATACCAAATATACTCAATTGGTTGAGATATCTCGTCCGCTTGCAACAGGCGAGTTTGTCAATACTCCCAAGGTGTTAGTGAGAATTTATCACGATGCTAAATTAGCAGAAGTGTTAACTGGTCAACAGATTTACCAATTACGCCCAGTGTATGATTATCCCAATTTACGCATGTATCATAGTGATGAAAAGTACCAGGTAAATGCATTCCTGGAGGAGTTGTTGAAGATTGGTAACCAACAACGTTTAGTATGCCAGTCTTAGAATTTGGGTATTCAATGTGCTGAAAGAGGCAGTCTCTTACTCCATAGCTGAAGGGGAAAGTGTGCGTATAGTGCAGGTCACTGATCCGCATCTCTTTGCCGATCCTGAGGCCCAGCTACTTGGAGTCAACACCAGCAAAAGTTTTGCTGCTGTGCTTAATACCATTCGGGCGGTCGATTATCCGGCACATATCATGTTAGCCACGGGAGATTTAAGCCAAGATTATTCGGCTGAGTCTTATCAGCAGTTTGTTAGAGCTGTTACGCCGGTAGGTTTGCCTTGTCATTATCTTCCCGGAAATCATGATGATCCGCGTATTATGTATCTGCATATGCAAGGTGAGCAGATTTTTGGGCAGCAGCGTATCCTTGCTGGCAAGTGGCAAATTTTAATGCTGGATTCCACGGTTCGTGGAAAACCCGGTGGTCATATGGCGCAGAGCCAGTTTGAACTTATTGAACAGGCCATTGCGGCACACCCTGAATGTTACACTTTACTGGTGATGCACCATAATCCGATTTTGGTTAACTGTACTTGGTTAGATCAACATTGCATGGATAATGGTGCTGAGTTTTTAGAGCGTGTGGCAATGTATCCTCAAGTTAAGGGATTACTCTGGGGGCATGTGCATCAGCGAATTGATACTCACTATGAAGGGCCGCATGGTGCGCTACAGCTTATGGCGACGCCTTCTACCTGTATCCAATTTAAGCCTTTATCACCTTATTTTGCCTTAGATGGTTTGCAACCCGGTTATCGTTTGCTGGAGTTGAAGGCCGATGGTAGCATCGGCACTAATGTTTATCGCGTACCGGGTAACCATTTTTTCCCCGATAATGATTCCAGCGGTTATTAACGCGAGTGACCGCAGCTTGAGGAACTATGCTGCTCTATATTCACGGATTCAACAGTTCACCTTTTTCAGATAAAGCGATAATGACTGCGCAATATATGGCGCAGCATCATCCGTCCGTTCTCTTTCATCAACCCCAATTACCGAATACTCCTAAGGCCGCAATGGCACTTTTACTGGAATATGTGGAAGCGGCATTGAAGGATGGTGAACCACTTACCTATATTGGTTCATCATTGGGTGGGTATTTCGCCAGTTATTTAGCCGAACATTATGGTGGCCGAGCGGTATTAGTTAACCCTGCGGTAAAACCTTTTGAGTTGTTTGATGAGTTCATGGGGCCACAGTTTAATCCTTATACAGGAGAAAACTACCAAGTATTGCCTGAACATAAGATGGAGGTCGCTGAATTTAATACGCCAGTTATCCGTAATCCAGATCGTTTTTTGGTACTATTGCAAAGCGGCGATGAAGTGCTCGATTACCGTGAAGCACTGAGTAAATACCATCACTGCCAATTACGGATTGAAGCGGCTGGAGATCACAGTTTTGTAGGTTACGAGCACTATCTGCAAACTATAAGCCAATTTTTACACTTACCTTGACAAACCGACATCCAGAGCCGCAACATGGCCGGATATAACAACTTATAGCGTACACTATGACGAATCAATACACCTCTGACGCCATTGAAGTCCTTAACGGACTCGATCCTGTTAAACGCCGTCCAGGTATGTATACCGATACCTCCAGACCTAACCATTTAGGCCAAGAGGTCATAGATAACAGTGTCGATGAAGCCTTAGCGGGTCATGCGACCAAAATTGAAGTTGTTTTACACCTCGATAACTCCCTTGAAGTGACTGATGATGGCCGTGGTATGCCTGTGGATATTCATCCTGAAGAAGGTATTCCAGGGGTTGAGCTTATTCTGACTAAACTGCATGCAGGCGGAAAATTTTCCAATAAAAATTATCAGTTCTCAGGCGGTTTACATGGTGTTGGTATTTCGGTTGTTAATGCCTTATCGCGCCGTGTTGAAGTTACAGTGCGTCGTGATGGTCAAGTTTATGATATTGCTTTTGAACATGGTTTTAAGGTTGAAGAGTTAAAAGTCACAGGAACCTGTGGTCGTCGTAATACCGGCACGCGCGTGCATTTTTGGCCCGATGCGAGCTATTTTGACTCTGCAAATTTTTCCAACTCAAAACTCATTTATCTGTTGCGAGCTAAAGCCGTACTGTGTCCTGGATTGCGGATAAAATTCACCAATAAGCAGACCAATGAAGTCCATGAATGGTTTTACGAAAGCGGTTTAACCGATTATCTCAAGGCTGCTGTTGGTGATAACGTCATGTTACCCGAAGAGCCCTTCGTTGGCAGTTTTAAGGGGAAAATTGAAGCAGCCGACTGGGCCATTACTTGGTTGCCAGAGGGGGGTGAATCCATCAATGAGAGTTATGTCAACCTCATTCCTACCCCACTTGGTGGCACCCATGTGAATGGATTTCGCCAAGGTTTGCTCGAATCTATGCGGGAATTCTGTGAGTTCCGTAATTTGATCCCCCGTGGCATTAAATTATCACCAGAAGATATTTGGGACAGAGCCGCGTTTATTCTGTCGGTAAAAATGCAGGATCCGCAATTTGCTGGGCAAACTAAAGAGAAACTCTCCAGCCGCCAGTGTTCCGCTTTTGTTTCAGGTATAGTACGGGATGCTTTTTCACTCTGGTTAAACTCGAATACGGAATTAGCTGAATCTTTAGCGGAATTATGCATTAACAATGCCCAGCGTCGTCTTAAAGCTGCAAAAAAAGTGGCGCGTAAAAAGGTGACGTCAGGCCCCGCATTACCAGGGAAATTGACGGATTGTAGCGGGCAAGATCCGATGCGGGGCGAATTATTTCTCGTCGAAGGGGACTCCGCAGGCGGTAGTGCGAAGCAGGCCCGGGACCGTGAGTTTCAAGCGATTATGCCGCTGCGTGGTAAAATCCTTAACACTTGGGAAGTTGACGCTTCTCAAGTATTGGCTTCTCAAGAAGTGCATGATATTTCAGTGGCTATTGGTTGTGATCCCGATTGCAATGATATTTCAGAGTTGCGTTATGGCAAGATTTGTATTCTGGCGGATGCGGACTCCGATGGGTTGCATATTGCCACCTTACTCTGTGCGCTATTTTTGAAGCATTACCGTATATTGGTCGAACAGGGTCATGTGTATATTGCTATGCCGCCACTATTTCGTATCGATATAGGTAAAGACGTATACTACGCCTTAGACGAGGCTGAAAAAGAAGGTATTCTTGACCGTATTAGCGCTGAAAATAAAAAAGGAAAAGTTCAAGTGACGCGCTTTAAGGGCTTGGGTGAGATGAACCCCTTACAGCTTCGTGAAACAACCATGGATCCTAATACCCGTCGTTTAGTACAGTTGACGATAGATGATGTGGAAGAAACCGATTCTTTGATGGATATGTTACTTGCGAAAAAACGTTCTCCGGACCGTAAATCTTGGCTCGAAGATAAGGGTGACATGGCTTTACTTTAATGTTGTGCATTATTGCCGATAACGATAAAACATAGGCATAAAGAAAATTACAATGTTGTATATAAAAACCAATAATTATAATTATTTAAAGGTGTTCTCAGCCTATACAGTTCTATTCGTCTCTGTGATTTTACTCCCCATTCACAGCGCGGTAGCTGCATCTCAATCGGTGATGATTACCGTTTCGAAGGGATTTGGTTTATCCCTTTACGCCTCTGATTTGGGGGATGCCAAACAGATAGCGATGGGATCAAATGGCACCTTATTTGTGGGCTCTCATAAAAGTGGCACCATCCATGCCTTGGTCGATAGTAACCAAGATGGCCGAGTTGATAAGCGTTATGTGATTGCAAAAGGTTTAAAATCTCCTGAAGCAATTGCCTTTTACGATGGCGATCTGTTTGTGGCAACCGAGAATCGGGTTATGCGCTTTATTGATATAGAGCAGCGTCTGCGTCGTCCTAGTCGCCCGAAAGAAATCTACAGCGATCTGCCTGCCTCTGATAAAAAAAGTACCAGAGCAATGAATTTTGGTCCCGATGGTCGTCTTTATATCTCTATCGGCGCACCCTGTAATGTGTGTGAAGCACCAGCCCCCTACAGCAGCATAATCGCGATTAATGTCGATACAGGAGCAAATGAGCAGATTGTCTCTGGAGTCCGTGATACAACTGGGTTTGATTGGTCGCCCATCGACGGTAAACTGTGGTTTGCCGATCAAGGGCGGGATTGGATGGGGGATAATTTACCCCCCGATGAAATCAACCGTGTTGATTCTATCGGAAGCCACTATGGTTTTCCTTATTTACATGCCACCTCTGTTATTGAGCCCGCTTACGAAAAGCCTAAAAACTTAAAAATTAGTGTTCCTATTTATGAGTTACCTGCCCATGTAGCACCGACAGGGCTGGCTTTTTATCGCGGCGTCCAATTTCCAGAAGTTTTCCACAATCAATTATTTATCGCCGAAAATGGTTCTTGGAACCGCTCTAGTAAAGTGGGTTACCAAGTTGTGATGCTTAAGATTGAAAATCAACAGGTTGTGAGTCGTGAAACCGTAGTCAGTTTTCTCGACGGAGAATTCCCCGTTGCTCGCCCTTTTGCGTTGTTATCAGCCGATGATGGGGCGATGTACATATCAGATGATTTAAAAGGTAACGTATATCGCTTGTTCTTTAAAGGTGGCGATAGTACTGAAGAACCACAGGAACTAGAAGAAAATGAGTGACGCAATCGAGTTAAGTTTAGATGGGGTAGAGCAAATGCCATTGCGGCGCTTTACCGAAGAGGCTTATCTGAACTATTCCATGTACGTCATTATGGACAGGGCCTTGCCACATATTGGTGATGGGCTTAAGCCTGTGCAGCGCCGAATTATTTATGCCATGAGTGAGCTAGGGCTATCGGCTCAGTCTAAGCACAAAAAATCCGCCCGTACTGTGGGTGACGTATTGGGTAAGTATCACCCCCATGGTGATAGTGCCTGTTATGAGGCCATGGTATTGATGGCGCAGCCATTTTCCTATCGATATCCCCTCGTTGATGGACAAGGTAACTGGGGGGCGCCCGATGATCCTAAGTCATTTGCAGCGATGCGTTACACCGAGGCGCGTTTATCTAAGTTTTCAGAAGTGTTACTCAGTGAACTGGGCCAAGGCACTGTTGATTGGGGGGCAAACTTTGACGGAACACTGAAAGAACCCAAAGTATTGCCGGCTCGTTTACCGCATATTTTACTTAATGGTATTACAGGCATTGCCGTGGGAATGGCGACGGATATTCCGCCTCATAATGTCAGAGAATTAGTTTCTGCCTGCGTAGCTTTGCTTGATGATCCAAAGCTCGAACTTGAGCAATTGATGAGTTATGTGCCTGGGCCTGATTATCCGACGGAAGCCGAAATTATTACCCCGTCTGCCGATATCGCAAAAATTTATGAATCGGGTCGTGGTTCATTGCGAGCGCGTGCGGTTTATACTGTTGAAAGTGGTGAAATTATTATCACCGCTTTGCCACATCAAGCCAGTAGCGGCAAGATTTTAGAGCAAATCGCAGGTCAAATGCAGGCGAAGAAATTGCCTATGGTGGCCGATTTACGCGATGAGTCGGATCACGAGAATCCAGTACGTTTAGTGGTGGTGCCACGTTCAAACCGTGTCGATTGTGATCAGCTAATGGCACATTTATTTGCCACCACAGATTTAGAAAAAAGCTTCAGAGTGAACTTAAACGTACTTGGCCTAGACGGTCGCCCACGGGTGAAAGGTTTAAAAACACTCTTAACCGAATGGCTAGAATTTCGCGTAGACACGGTTAAACGCCGGCTTGAATATCGCTTAGATAAAGTGCTTTCTCGGTTACACATACTCGAAGCTTTGATGATCGCTTTCCTCAATATCGATGAAGTGATTGAAATCATTCGTTTCCACGATGAACCAAAAGTCGAGTTGATGGCGCGTTTTTCGCTAACTGATAAGCAAGCAGAAGCGATCCTCGAATTAAAGTTACGCCATTTAGCCAAGTTAGAAGAATTTAAGATTACCGCCGAGCAGAATGAACTCGAAGCTGAGCGCGAAAAGTTGGAACAGTTATTAGGTTCTGAGCGGCGGTTAAAGACCTTGATCAAGAAAGAATTAATTCAAGATGCTGAAACCTATGGCGATAATCGTCGCTCGCCCATAGTGCAGCGCCATGAATCACGGGCTTTAACCGAACAAGAGCTAACGCCGAGTGAGCCTGTAACCGTTGTATTATCTGAGAAAGGCTGGGTGCGTTGTGCTAAGGGGCATGATATCGATCCGTTATCCTTATCTTATAAGGCAGGCGATCAATATCTGTGTAGTGCCATGGGCCGCAGCAATCAGGCCGCCGTATTCATTGATTCATCAGGGCGAGCATTTGCAACGGATAGCCATACTCTGCCATCGGCTCGGAGCCAAGGCGAGCCAATCACCACCCGCTTTAATATGGCGCCTGGTGAAACGATGCAACACGTGATCATGGGTGAAGAGGAGCAATGTTACCTGCTAGCCACTGATGCGGGTTATGGTTTTATTTGTACCTACAACGATATGGTGTCACGCAATAAGGCGGGTAAGGCCTTGCTGAGTCTACCGACAAACGCTAAATCATTGACGCCTAAGTTGATCGACCGTACTAAAGAGATGTCATTGTTAGCGATCACCAATGAAGGCCGTATGTTGCTGTTCTCGCTTGCAGCCTTACCACAATTATCTAAGGGTAAAGGCAATAAGATTATCGGCATCCCCTCAGAACGCGCAAAGAGTCGTGATGAGCTAATGACACACCTACAACTCGTGCCGAGTGATACTTCTGTGACTCTCTGGGCTGGTAAACGAAAACTGACCTTAAAGCCGAGTGATCTTGAACATTATCGAGGGGAACGTGGTCGTCGTGGGGCTAAATTACCGCGTGGCTTGCAGCGTGTTGATAGTGTTGAATTAGGTGAGGGTGGAGAACCATCACTTAGCATCTAATGATTGTGTATATTCGAGGGCCACTGACGCTATTTCTGCTCGGTGGCTTTTTTATAGATGTTAATAAACTCATTTTATAAATGCGTAAGATGTCGCAGTAAACATCAAGCGAGAAAGTGAGTCAACCACTGGATTCGCATCTATTATTAGCTGAATTTTAGATACAAAAAAACCGACGCTCAGTCGGTTTTATATTCTTCTCATGAAGAATTGGTACCAGTGGCCAGACTCGAACTGGCACGCTTTTAAGGGCGGCGGATTTTGAATATAACGCTTGTAATATCACTATTATTTTTCATATAGTTACGACGCAAGTACAAACTTTGCAAATTCTTTGCAAAATAGCATCAGAATCAGACCATGAGCAAACAAGTCGAACGGCATGACATTTCAGACGAATTATACGTCTATAAACAAGATAACAGCGAGCGTTGGTATGCCCGCATCAAAGTTGCAGGTAAGTGGCACTCTAAAGCCACCAAGCAGAAAGAAAAAAAGAAAGCCATTGGTATGGCGTATCGGCTTCAAATCGAATACCAATTTATGGCAGACCGTAATCAACTGGTGAGTTCCAAGCGCTTTCGTGATGTGGCTGAAAAAGCCATTAATACCATGGCAGATATTATCAAAAAGGAGAAGGACAAAGACAAAGACAAAAATCACAAGTTTACGACCTACATTCAGGTGCTTCGCAAGTACCATATCCCCTTTTTCGATCGCACTTACATCACTTCGATTAATAATGAAAAGCTGCGTGATTTTGATGAATGGCGTGAAAAGCTACTTGGCCGGAAACCCGCAAAATCAACGCTACTGAACCACAACGCAGCCCTGCAATTAGTGTTTAAGGAAGCCGTAGATTGTAAGTGGATGCTGGCAGCACAAGTCCCCTCACTATCTACCAAAGGGGTTGAATCACAACGTCGAGCGCATTTTTCACCAGAGGAATACGACAAAGCATTCGATGCTGTATATCAGCTTGAGCAAAACAGCCGTAAAGAGAAAACCCGCCAAATTCGTGAGCTACTGATGGACTATATGGAGTTTGCGGTGAACACAGGTATTCGACCAGGAACAGAAATGGAAAGCCTGACATGGGGTGACATCCACATCGATACCAATGAGCACAATATTATCTTCTATATCACTGTGACCAAGGGGAAAACAGTCAAACACACGGGCGTCCGAGAAGTGGTTTGTCGTGATGAAATTTTCTCCAGCGTTCAAGAGTTACGAGAGCGTTTCCCAAACAGAAAGCCTTCTGACAAGCTGTTTCGCTTAGTCGACGGAAGTGAAACCAATGAACTCGGTAAAGCCTTTGATAAAGCGATAAAAGCGGCAGGTTTAAAGTCATCCCCCCATGGCGTTAGAACACTTTACTCATTGCGCCATACCTACATTACTTGGCAACTGATATCAGGTAACGTCAGCATGGAAGTATTGGCTAAACAATGTGGCACTAGCATTGCCATGATTGAACAGCACTACAGCCACGTGACGCCGAAGATGTACAGTAAAGAGCTGTCGGGTGTTGACCTCGGCATAGCTAAATCCAAAGTAAGAGCCAAAAGAGCGTCTGGTGGTAAGCAGAATGAAGCAAGACTGACTGAGCTGTTTAAAGAGTGGCAAGCCAGCTACAAACAGCGAGGCTGCATTTAAGCCTTAGGCAATCACTAACTTTTTAGTGATGTTCGACTCGGCAGCAACTCATGTGGCTCACAGTCGAGCACCTCAGCAATCTTGTACAACATATCGAGCGTGATGTTCGCCTCAGCTCGTTCTATACGGCCGATATAACTGCGGTCAATCTCTGCACGTAACGCCAATTCATCTTGAGATAAGCCTCTGAGCTTTCTCATTTTACGCATCGCATGACCAAATTCAGTCGCTAATGTTTTCATAGTGTCTCCTTCGTCACAAGGCAACCACTATGGGAATTTGCTTACCAACTAACCACGGATTATAATCCGCATTTAGTGCATATAGTCCTCATTTAAGTCCTTGAGCAAACCTGAGTTCTGCATGTCTAGCAAAGCCGATTGCTCTTCACGTATCACAAGGAAAGGTAATGAACTCCTACAACGTCATTTTTAAAGGTGAGATAGCAGAAGGAAAAGACCGCCATAAGCTGAGTCAGGCACTGGCAAAGCTTCTAAAAGTCCCCGAGGAAAAAGCACATCTGTTGTTCTCAGGTAATCCGATATGCATTAAGAAAGCTCTGAGCGAAAGTGAAGCTAACGCACTAAAAACCAAGCTGAACGGTGTGGGTATCATTACCTACATCAAGCCCGTAGCAACTCAAGCCGCAACGGCAACCCCTGTAGCCACCGCCCCTGTTACACCAAAACAAGTAGCGAAGCCATCGATTGAAGCTAAGCCATCTACGGCCACCAAGCCTACATTGAAGTCCTATGATGATTTAAGTAAAGGCTGGCAAAAGGTGTTTGCTGAATTTGACCTTAGACAAGCTGACAAGTTGGGCTATTTTGCTTCAGCAAAAAGTCCTGCACATACCTCAAGGCCTAAAAAGGAGCAATTAAAGGGGCAGAATATGGTTAACATGAATGCGCTCGCTTTTGTGTTTGGCTCGGGGTACTACTTCGCTAAGGGCATGTGGAAGAAAGGCATTTATCTGTTTCTCATGCTAATGCTGCTGAATCTGATAATCCTAGCAGTTGCATCACTCATTACTGACAAGAACCTGAGCAAGCTTGCTTTTATCATCAATTCTGTTGTCTTCGGTCTTATGGCTAATTATGACTATTACCGCTATTACAAGCTCGGTGAAACCACATGGCCTTGGATGCCTAAATGGATGACGGGCTGGTTAGGTATCATATCCTCTGCGGTTGTTACGTTTGTCGCGTTCCTTATCGTCTTAATCATTCTCGGCATTCGTTTCGGTGAACCATTAAATATTATCTATGTAAAAGAGGGGTACCTCGAAGACTACAAGCAAACCAACATAGGTCAGGCGTTTGATAAATGGACGCCTTGCGCCAACACGGCTTGGGTAGAACAAGAAGCCAGCAATGGCATTACCACAGTGGTATATACCTGCAATATGAAGCTGAAACACTTCAAGCAAATGGGTCAAAAAGCCTCTGAAGCGGTAACTGGAAAAGTAGATAAAACCTTTATCTCTCAGGTCACACGCGCATCATTGACGATTCAGTTTCTCATCAATCTCGACGATACCTTTGAAGTGAATACAGCAAAGTGGCAACTGTCATTGGGAGAAGGTAAAGAGTACACCCCGTATATCACCGCCAACAATGCCCTAGATGACATCTACAGTAACTCACTCAACAAGGCTATCGGCGAAATATTCACACCAGAAAACATCCTCCTCAATCAAGTAACGAAGTAATCATCAAGACCAACAGCCTGCTTTAATCAGGACAACATAACAGGGAACACCTATGAATAAGTGCATTCACGCAAGCATCAAACACGCCATAACGGCGATAAAGACACCGCCATCAAAGGCAAATCCACTGCTTTTAAGCATACTTGCAACAACATTACTCGCAGGTTGTGGCGGCTCGGACGGGGAGGGGAGTGATGACTCAGGGGGAGTCACGCCGACTGTCTATAGCATCCCAGCGACGGCAAGCCTTGGCGGGAAAATCAGCCCAGCAATCAACATGGTTGAATCCGGCTATGCAACCACCTTCACCGTGACACCCGATACCGGCTATCAAATCGATGATATCAGTGGTTGCGGTGGTTCATTAACTCAAAACAGCTATACAACGGCGGTCATAAATGCCCAGTGCGCGGTCACCGTATCTTTCAAACTCAGTACGTACAAAATCACCACACAAGCAACAACCGGAGGCAAAATCAGTCCCGAGAGTATTGATGTCAGTTACAACACCCACGCCAGCTTTAACCTCTCAACGGACATCGGCTATCAAATTGAATCCGTCACAGGCTGTAATGGCATGCTCAATAACAATGAGTACACCACAGGAACAGTGACATCAGATTGCCAAATCAACGCCACGTTTACCAAAATTGGCGATGGCACACTTGCTGAGCGGTATATCGATAACGGTAATGGCACTATCACCGACACGCAAACCAAGCTCATGTGGATGCGCTGTAGTGTAGGACAGACTTGGCAAGACGGTAGCTGTAAAGGCAGCCCTAATACTTTTATCTGGCCATATGCCATGGGAATGTCTATCTCTGATGGTAACTACACCGACTGGCGCTTACCCACCAAAGAGGAATTAAGTTCACTAATTTATTGCTCATCAGGCAAACCAAGCTATTGGAAACCAAACGATAATATGTGTGAAGGTAACTATAAAAGCCCTACATTAGCGCAAGCAGCATTTCCGCAGACACCTGACTATGCTGGCTATTGGACTTCAACTGCCAGCGATAATAGCCAGTTTGGCGGCAAGTGGCTTATCCAATTCTATGATGGTCATGGCCGCTGGAATGGACCAGTCCTTTATCTATACGTCCGGATGGTGAGAGGAAAACAAAAGTAACGGATCTCACCATTAGGTAGGTATTGCAGATAAAGAGCGAATGCCTACCGCTTCTAGTCTAAAGATTACCTTTGAAATGAATACCTTTCTGTAAATAAGAGACTGGCAATATCAATAAGCCATAATCCTGTCATACCCTCGCCATTAAACGGTTTCAAATGATAGGATACCGACATAAAACTCAGGAGTTTGAAATGACACACTATAAACGCGAGTTTGGTGAAGACTTTAATTTAGGCTTTAACCTCGCTGATTTCCCTTGGTTGAAAGATAAGAGCTGGCACAATGACGTCAGCCCAAGCTTTACCTTTAAAGCAGGTTCTCAGTACCTTGTCCTATGGGTCGACTATGAAGACTCTGATAGCCGTGAGCTTGGTCAAGAACGCTACCTTGTGATGACGGCAATCAATGAAGGTACAGAGGCTGCCCCAGAAATCTACACGGGTGAGGATAGCGAAGTGGTATTGGCGACTGAAAGCCCTTCTGAATTAACGGCATATCTGAGGCAATTAGCCTCAGCCCATTAATCATGGAACAACAATCCTGAGCGATTTAGCGAGGCTATTGCAAACGCCTCAATCGAAAAAAAACATAGGAAAAACAATGATGGATAAATTTGAATTAGGCGCTGAAGGAGTTGGTGATGTTCCTGACTATCTAGCGCAAGAGGGATTAGAATTAGCTGTTCTTTACTTTGAGGAACACGATTTAGAACCAGCAGAATGTTATGCCGCCTACAAGCAGGATACAGATTCTGAACTGGGTCAGTCTTGGTACGCTGCCGAGACCGAAGCCAATAGAATTATTCAAGGAAATAAGAGGTATGAGAATTCAATGATTGTGTTAGTTAATGAGTTGGCTTAACTCCATTGTTTTGATACTAAACATTATCGGTTATACAGACAGCCTATCAGAGTGAGTCAAACTGAGCAGCTATGACTTCTGTTTAATCAGCTCAATATGTAACCTATTAATAAACTCTTCAGAAGTCACGCCTAGTGCACTAATTAGCCCTTCAAGCGAATCAAGGGTGATGTTACGAACGGAGCGTTCAACTCCCGAAATGTAGGTGCGATCAATACCAGATTGCCTTGCCAATTGTTCTTGGCTTAACCCTGCCTCATTGCGCAATTGCCTTAACGTTACCGCTGTTGCCAGTTTAATACTCATAGTCAGTCCTACACATAACAATAGACAAGATGTTCCCAAATCTTTGCCTTAGACACAATCGACTATGAGTCACATACGACAATCTATACTGAGCTAATGCTATTAAAAATAGTAAATACCACCCAAGAAGAATATGATTTAAAAATAACGTATTACCCAAATCGTCCCAGCATTTTCAGAAGGCAAACATTCAATCTAACGACAAACATCTTTTCAGTAAATCGGCCACCCCACGAAATACTGGCACAACTACAGAGTTACCAAATTGCTTGTACGCTGATGTGTCGGCACAAACAATTCTAAAATTCGTATCAGCTTCGCCTCTATCAAATTCAGGCTTTTCAAACCCCATTAAACGCGCACATTCACGAGGTGTTAAACGACGGGGAGTTCGGTATAGGGAGTCAAACTCCTCAGCATAACGACCGAACTTGTCATCGTAAATCTTCTCACCTTCTTTAATCTGTTCATTGAAGGCATTTGTTGTCGACTTGGGATTATCATTCTTCCATTTATTTGCAAATTCTATAGCAAACCGTTCTCTATCTTGGTTTTTGCGAATAGCAAACTTTTTCCTGCTCTGAAGATACTCATCTTGTAAACCATGTTGGTTGATCAGAATTTCTGAACCATCTTTGTAATAGCGGGCAGATAGAGTGCGAGTTACTGCTTGTTCATTTTGAGGGTCAACTAATCCAAAACCGAAGCCATTACCTTTGCTTTGATGTTTAAGAGCATAGTGATACAAGTAGCTCCATAAGTTTGGAGTAAGTGTATATTTAGCTTGCTCAACTTGATCAAGAGGGAGAAGAATGTCTGCCAATGTATAGCGACTCTCTGGCTTAGCAATGTTTTTCAAACTTAAGTTAGCGAGTTCGGGGTTAGCCGCTAAAATGTCTTTTCTCACACCGACTAAAACGATACGTTCGCGGTGTTGTGGCGTATATATCGCGCCATCTATGATGGTCGGCTCAGGCTTACGCTGACGTACGATTTTAATCGCTTCTTCAATGTTCTTGTGCTGATTACTAATATCTGCAATCCAATAACCTGCTCGATCTAACGCACGAATGATTGTGGCAAAAGTATTTCCTTTATCGTGACTTTTAAGATTCTTAACATTTTCAAGTACGAAGTATTTTGGCTGTCTAACTATAAGTATTTGTTCGACATCGAAAAACAAAGTCCCTTGCGTGTCACAATCAAAGCCATGTGCGCGACCAAGTGAGTTTTTCTTAGAAACACCAGCAATTGAGAAAGGTTGGCAAGGAAAACCAGCTAACAACACATCATGCTCCGGAATGTGAGAAAGAATGCTATGCTTTCTTTCCTCTTCACTTGCTGAATCATCACCACTTCTTGTCACTTTAGTGATATCCATGAATGTATTGTTTCTATGGGGGTCATCTTCCTCACTGTTTAGAAAGTAAGGTAACTCGGTATCGTCCACAAAATGGTTTGCTAGGTAGGTTCTACGAGCATTTGCATCATATTCACTTGTAAACACACACTTACCGCCCGCGGCTTCAAAGCCTTTTCTTATTCCACCGATACCTGCAAATAAGTCGATAAATGTGAAATCAGGATTATCCCAATGTGTAGGTTTACGAGGTAGTAAGTTTTCTCTAAGATGCGCTATCGCTCGTTCGTGGAAAATGATTGGATGCTCTTCTGCTGAGGCTTTCCACTTATTAAGCTTTTCTCTTGTCACCGATGAGAAATCACCGCCAAGCATTTGAAATTGAATCGCAAGATTTTTTTGATCATAAATCTCGACAAGTAGCTTAAGTAACTTATTGCTTTGTAATCTATTCGTTTCGATTCTCAGTTTGTCAAACTGATCGCCTATTAGTATTTCTTTATGTAACATAACAATATTTTATGGGAGCTTTCCGTAAATTCTATCACACAAAATTCCCAGAGAGTATTTTTATATTGTATGGATATCCAGTACTAAGCATATAAAGATTGATTATTTGTCTATTCGGCAACTGTCTAACAGACTATCCGTGACCTTTTCAAGGGAGGCTCCTTCCAGTAAGAGTTTTATATTCTCTGCCACTTCTTCTGGCGGGGTCTGGTAGCTACCTAGTACATGGAAATCGGTTGCAGGTATTTCAAGGAAGTGATTCTTGGTCGCACCAGTAAAACTAGTTGTTTCATCGCTCTCTTGTGCTTTCTGGTTCAGCAGAGCTTCGGCCTTGTCTTTGGTCAACTCGGTGCCGATGAGCAGAACTTTATGGTGAAGGTCCCGGCGATTAAATATGTAGCCAGGATCGGAGTTTTTATTCCATTCAGGTTTTACTAAGATCAGGTGTAGAGTGCGGACGCCAGCCTTCCCTAAGTCCCTGACTAGTTTCGCTTGGCCTACATTGATACCAAATTTGAGAGGGGCCTTCGCTCCGCGTCTAAAGGGGAACTTATGCTTGAGTTCGATCTCCCAGAACTGCTTTCTGTAAAGGATGATCCGATCGAGGTCCCATAGCCAACTGAAGAATGGCTGGATCACGAAGTTTTTCATTACCCTATTAAGCAGCACCTCGTTCCTAAAATTGTCTTTTGTTTCAAAGGCTCCATGTAATCTACCCCAGAAAACAGCCATCTGTCTTTCTGTATCTCTGACATTCTGTTGGATAGCGGGGAAAGGGATTATTGCACATCTTCTTTTTCGTTGCAGGAAGGTTTGAAGCGGTAATACCTTTTCTTCTTGGCCGGGTTTGTGGCAGTAGAAGTCGTAGCTTTCCTCGTTGAAGCCGACGATAAAGGTGGTTTTAGGCGCAAGTTTCTGGAGAGTTCTAATATACTCTTGACTTACCCAGCTGTTGCTTCGATCCCAAACGAAAAAACAGCGAGCATTTCCGGCTCCCTTCTGCAGAGCAATAACTGTCGTAACGTTGGGCACCTCGAGACCTAGCTGTTCGAGTTGCTTTATGTAAGTCATCGCGACTGGTTCTATTTGTAGTCCTTCTAGGGTCTGGTGTTTGTCGTAGCTAAGGAGCTCGAACTGAATGCTTTTATTGTTCAGATCTAGTTGACTAAGCACTGTACCGTTGCTGACAGGTGTTTGCGTCCCTTGTATTTGTTTATTCACGCGGCATTTGCTCCTACTAACGCTGTATACCTTTGATTTCGTCTATAAAGTCCTTGAATGACATCAGCCATTCGGCCTGCGACGGTTGGTAGCTCGCTTGAATTGCTTCAGGTACAACGAGCTGCAGTTGTAGTTCTTCCATCTGCTGAGTTTGGGCTTCGCTGATAGCTGGTTCCATTGTTATAAGATGCTTACGCGGAACTCGTTTTGCTTCAGCTAGCACCTGCCTCCATCTGTCCTTGCAGGTAGTCTTAGCACCCAGAATACGGAGCTTATCCCCGGGGAAATTGGTATCGGCATAGCTACTACTGCCGGGAAACAGGAAGTCAGGCCTCTGTCTCCCCTCTGTTATGGCACCGCGATCAAACATAATGCCGTTAGAAAGCAATATAGTTTCGATATGGTTCTCAAAGGCATGTCCACTCCGTGATTTCCTACGATTCTGGACACTGAGCGAAAAGCGTACGAACTCGTCGACATCGTCGCCATTCTCACCAAACCCTTCTCGCAATCTCTGCTGCACGATGTGTTTCTCAAGCTGCCTGAACGCAGACTCTTCTGTCTCCATCCACTCTATGAGAGTCATGTCAGGGTTATCGACCGGAGATAACTCCCTTGTTAGGTCACGTGCAAATTTGGAGAAATCCTTGGTTTTGGGAAATTCGGCGCCAAACCTATCGATGATAAGCTCAAGATAGTCTGTACCCTCGGAGCCGATTTCTATTCCGTACCGAGCGAACATCAACCTGATGGGGAGGGTGAATCCGGGCTGATCGACCTTCACGCCAGTTAGTCCCCTCTCATTAGTATTGGTATCCCGCACACCGAAAAGTGTTCGGATCTGATCTTCATAATCGCTACTAGGGGGACAGAATATCATCAGCAGCGTCCCTTCACGTGTAACAGCTATCAAGAAAAAATCGCCGGGTTCAAACCTATTACTGACATCGTTAGATTTGTAATAGAGCCGCCACTCAGGGGAGCGGTTAGGATCTTGGTAGCGTGTATCGTACCAAGTAACTGTATCCTCACAGATGATCGGCTCGCCTTCCTCCTCAGTGAGGTAGACGAGCATCGCGGCAATTTTTATCTGGCTACCATCATCAGGAGTTCCCAAATCTTTGCCAATACCAGCCTTAACCAGTCCACCTATTTCGTGCTGATTTGACACCGGACTGGCATCGACGGCTGTAAGGTACTTGAATGCAGCTGATGTGAATACATCAGCGAGCTGCTCGAACATGCTTAACTCTTGTCATTTAAATACTATTGAGTAAGCTTAACCTAGATTAAATTCAAACTCATCAACAAGTTATATTTTTGATAGTTATGTTGAATATATTCGTTTAGTTATACTGAATCGCCACTTCTTCACTAGGCGATTTTGAAACGCAGTGGAAAACTAATCTGGCAACCATGCCAAGGTTAGCCCTTTGAAGCCAGAATTTTGATTATTTCATTATATTCAATGTTACTTTCCTTCATGAGTATATGAACAGCCTTATGACAGTTAGGGCAAAGGAGCGCTAAATCTTGAGGTTTGATGGCGTACTTTTCTGAGTACGTAGAAATTGGAGTCTTGTGGTGTGCCTCAATATATTTAACTCCATATTTTTTATGAAAATCCAATGAACATATTTCGCAGAACCATGAGCGAGCATTCTTTACTGCAGAAACTACAGCCTTGCTTCTTTCTGCCATCAAATGGGTAACATAACGACGCTCACCTTCTTGATACAGGACTTCGCTCAGATCATTAACCTCATGTTCAAAAAATGAACCTTTTCGTGCAAGTACAACGAATTTTTCTTCGATCTCTGCAACAGAAAAATCACCTTCGTAAAGCCATTTGCCCTCTGATTCTGTGAACAAGAGAATAGGATAAAGATGCTGTGGTTGCTTTATAAGAACATCGTTGGCCTTTTCCCGAAAATTAACCTCCCCATTCCTTGCTTTAAATGAATAGTGAAATATCGATTTTTTATCGCCAGACCAACCATCTTCTTCATATGATCCCGGACGAGTTTTTATAATTACAGCTTTCACGGACGGTAATTTTCCAATCCAGTTTATGCCTTGCTGAGGTGTATTCCAGATAGCAAACTCAGAACCCGACCAATACTGCGAGGACTCAACCTTAGAGTACTGAATTAGGTCAAATAAATTTCTCTTTGAAACGGTATCTCCAGCAGCAAGAGAAAATAAATCCTGTGGCTTACTCAATTCCATGTGTGCACGCTCGAATGTTTCTAAGGACTTGAAGTGACACTAAATTTTACCACAGCTTCAAAATCTTCACAAAATCTTAGCTCTGATTCATTTGGACTCTTTCTTCAATAAGGTATTTGCTCACAACTTACACAAAGCTCCCAATTTAATTAATCTGTTTCATTCAAAGAAACTGACCACGCCCCCACAACACAAGAAGTTTCCGATTGATACCAATTTTGTTTTGTCTTGAATGATTTTTTTAATAACGATGTAACCCTATATCCAGACATTGACTCGATATAAGATTGCCTTCCATCATCAGGTAATTTCGAATCAAAAACATCAATTAATGCACAAAATATCTTTGATGTATTTGGTTGTGTAATTTTACAGAGTTTAATTATATCTTTTTTGTAAGCAGTTGCAGTACCCCGAAGTTTGAACTCTATCGCTAAGGTATCTCCATTTTCAAGTTCAAAAACTAGGTCCGTAGGGCCACCATTACCAAGGTTTGCCTCTCTAATCCAAGTAACACTTAGACCATCAAAGATTGTATGAGCCTCCTTTAAAATTGCTTTACCGCATTGATAAGCAAATGCCAACTCTGGCATATGAAAAATCCCTTGATTAGTAATAACCGAAAGTTCTTTATCCTCAGAGATTGCCGTTTCAAAAATAATCTCTGCTATTCTAGTCATGCGCATGCTTCGACCTCCGGTGATATAGCAACCAACAGCGCTCTGTTACGCTTTTAGCCATGTATAGAACTCTTCTGTCATTTCGTTTTCCACTGTCTCAATAGTTCTGATGTCAACAGTGGAATTACACCCCATCAGAGGAACTTCGATAGTTTCTTCTTGGTCTGACCAATCCATTTCTAGATATCGCACTTGATCATTATCATAGGCAATTCCACTCACTCGACCAAATCCGTATAGTTTCATGGTCTTACCAAATTGCTCTCTCTTCTTTAGGATAACTAGATCGCCTTTACATATGCTGTTGAAACGTTCTACCTGATGCTCGCTTTCATGATAATCGAATCTACAAATTCCCTTCTCTTTCCATTCGGTATCAAGGCGTTCATTGAAGTCAGCTCCAGGACAAAATCCCATAAAAAGTATGTAAGAATCAGTTGGCGTTGAATTATTAATCGCATCAATAACATACTTAGCGTCACTATCACCTTTACTATATTTTTCGTCTGCGTTCCGTTTCAGCTTGACGAGATCGGCACGACTCATATTTCCACTTTGAATTCGATTGATTACTTTGTCGTACTTCATAAAATCTCGCTGATTAATTGAGAGCGTACATCTTAGGATTTGAACATTATCTATAAGGCAAAAATATCTAGATATACTTGGTGGCAACCAATCAATTTATATTGACATTAATTATGCTATAGGAGTTTGCTTTTTTGCGGAAGCTGTTTTTTATCAAGTTTTGAGGGTAATCACTTGATCTCATTTTAGCTTTTTCATTCATTTACGTTCACGTCTGACTTATTATTGATCTTGATTGACAGCATTTTGGCCTCGCAATGTTTATATTTAATACACTATCATGTTATAGGCTAATCTAATGTAGTTGAATTAAGGAATAAAAAATGTTCACAGTAACTTACCATGACGATTCTAGGCGAACAAACAAATATAAAACTGAGAGTGGGGCACTTCGCGCTGTTTGGAAGTGGCTAAGGTCAGAAGAAATCGCTGGTAAGGGGCACTATGCAATTGTGATTGGACCAAGTATTACTGAACCTAGAGTAATATCGCAGTGGTCAGAATTACCATTCTCTGAACAGCCAAATGAAGTAAACTTTTTACAAACAACTGAATGGCGTCAATTAAGGCGCAAAGCATTTGAACTATATGGTAACTACTGCGCCTGTTGTGGAAAGACTCCAAAAAATGGAGTCGTATTACACGTAGATCACATAAAACCACGCTCATTAAGACCAGACCTTGAATCAGACATAACTAATCTTCAGATTCTTTGCGACGGGTGTAACCAAGAGAAATCAAATATTTATGAAAGAAAATGGCGCTAAATTGATTAACGCAGTAAAGAAGCTAAATATACGAACAGTTAACACGTAAATTGATCTCATTTGCACTTTAATTATACTTAAAGTGCAGTTTTCGCGAGTTATAGCACTCACTCGACGTATCAGAAGAGAAAGGAGTTTAACATAACTGAACTCAGAACAAGTATCACTTAATAGCCTTGAATTTGTAGAACTCCCAAATTGCTACGAGTAAAGTATACACTTCTTACTTAATGGCCAAATTCACGATACCACTACAAAACAATCGTGGACGACCTTCCTTGCCTTGTTCTACTTAAGCTTTCCAGTTGGCTATAGCTCCCTCATCAATCCAGAAGGTAAGTTAACCACGGTTTATCAAGGCTTGGTTGTATTGTTTCCAGTTGGTCGTTTGGTAGCGGGGTTAGGCATGGTTACTTGGTAAGTCTGTAAATAATACAGATCTGATCATCTGCTTCAAAATTAGTTCAACTGATTTTGGAAATAAAGCCACTCAGTTTTAATTTCAATATGCTAGTTGTATATAGTTATTTAGTTAGATTTAATTGTGTTTTTTAAATTCAGTATAATTATATTTTTCCCTGAATCACCTACTTCAGTAGGAGGAGTTCATTCATAGTTTTTTCTGTATATTTACTCATGTTAAATTTGTCGATTCGGTTGGTATAAACGAAGAAACCATTCGTAGGAACGTTAGGGATTTCAGATGACCTAAATTAGCAATTGCTTTGTTAGCTGATTCTTGAATAAAGTCTTCTTTTAGGGGCAAAGCCACCTTCTTCAGAAAGTGGATTCTTAACTTGAGTAAATTTTTTATTAATAAACGTTAGTAATTAATGTAAATTAAATTGTATTAAATAGTAGATGATATCATGATTCTTCAGTTTATTCATGGAGTTGTTCTGTATATTGGAGGTGGTAGTGATTGCTTTTTTATTTATTCTTTTTAGTTTTAATGGTGATATATGTTAAGGATTATATCGGGTGTCATGCTGTTATTCTCTTTTTTTGCGGTTGCAGATCAGTTTACAAGTAATGATCAGCAGCAGCAGTATTATAAGAAGTTATTTATAACTAGTGAGGCGCTATCAGCCAGTGACCCTGGAACAGTTTTTGGAGAGTCAATAGATCTAAGTTCGGGGGCAGTGATGTTTCGCCGTAAAGATGCATCATTACCAGGAAACAATAGTTTACCATTTGCTTATCCTACTTATTATGATATATCAATGCCTGATTTTGCTGGATGGAAGGAGGATATTCCAAGAATTGAATATGGGTATATTAAAGGGAATGGAAACCATTCCACTCTTGCTGACGGATGGCGTTCAGGTAAATTTTGCTCACAGACTCAGACTTCATCTAATAGTGCCTCTACGATTCTTGGTAGACAGCATACTGGGACGACATTAGTTATTCCCGAACTGGGCACAAAACCGTTACTAAAAAATACGCAAAAAATTGGTGGAAATAGTATTGATGAATACCCATATGTAACCAATAACTTATGGAGAATCAGTTGTTATATTTCAGCTGAAACTAATAAAGAGGGATTTAGAGCAACCTCCCCTGAAGGCATTACATATTTTTTTGAACATTATGTTGATAATCAAAAAGTTCACTCTTATGAAAGAAATAATGTAAAAGGCGCTGGAAATATTATTTTCACCATGTCAGGTGGTTCAGCTTACAGGAAAGTTGCTGCATTATATGTCAAAAGGATCGAAGACCGTTTTGGGAATTATATAACCTATAAATACCATAATGATGGTGGCCTATCTAAAATGGAAAGTAACGATGGAAGAGTGCTTGAAGTAAAATATTTAAATAATGAAAAGGTATTATCTTTAACAGATAATACCTTGTCACAGAAAAAAGAATGGCATTATTTTATTCGAGATAACAAATACATAATAACTGAGCCAGATAATAGAGAGTGGAGTTACAGTTTATTTATTAATAAATACTATACAATACCACCGAATGTAAACTTGCATTATAATACAAACTGTATCATGGCCTCTTTAAATGATGTAATGACGGTCACTACACCAAATGGACTTATCGGAATATTTCGATTTTCAGAGCGTATTGATTATAGTTCTAAATATCTTTCACAACCCTCGAGAGAACCTATAGATTGTAGGCGAATAATAAATATAACTGAGAAAAAAATTGCTTTTTCTGAGCAAGATGACTCTAATGCATTGATTTGGTTATTCGAATACTCAAAAAATAAGGGTGGATATGTTATAAAGGGACAGAAGCCACCCGCTGAATTTCTATTAGAAGGAGATGTCCCGAGCAATGTGGATCGTTTTCTCTCAGATTTTACTTTAGTAAAAAAACCGGATGGTACATCAGTTAAAAGTTATTTTGATCGTGAGGTTTATTCTTTATCTGAAGGGAAAGTTATCTCTAAGGAATATTTTAATAAAAATGGTGAAGTTATTAGGACAGAATTATTTGAGTATGGGGCTGGCTCAAATTTTGGAGAGTTAGTTAATAAATTTATTTTTGATGGTTGGAGGAATGTCGTACAGCTCAAGAAAATAGTCAAAGAAAAAAACTCTGAGTACTCAACTTCCTATATGAAATTCAATGAATTTAACACACCAACTATGCTTGTTGAAGCTTCTGACTCGCATAAAAAAACCTTAACAAGCGAATATATTTGGAATAGTAAATATTGGATATTGAACTTAATAAGCAAAGAATTTAAAGGGGATGAAAATCCATCATCTATACCATTAAAAGAGTATGTTTATGATGATAGAATGCTAGTTCGTCAACAAAAATTATTTGGTAAACTTTTATTAACAAATACATACCATCCTGATGGAAATCTACAGCAAACGACCTATGCTGATTCCACTCGCTATGAAAAATTTGAAGATTACCATCGTGGGAAAGCTCGTAAAATTACTTTTCCTTGCGCAACAACAAATGGGTGTAACACTGCGAATGGCAGTACTTCAAACACCATCATAGCTTTACTGGAAGTTAATTCAGATGGCACCACTAAAAGTGTCACAGACTTTAATGGCAATAAAACGTCTTACACCTACAACCCCATCGGTTGGTTGACAAAGATTGACTATGCTGACCCTAAGTGGGCCGACAAAGTTATTAGTTATGCTGTTGTTAGTAGTCTTGGAGATGGCGTTGGCGGCAGTGATGTTGCCGTCGGCAGTTTGCGTCAGACTATTTCGCAAGGGAATTACGAAAAACGGATTTATCATGATGGTTTGTTGAGACCTATTTTGACTCAGGAACGTGATATATCCAACCCATCAACGACCAGATATCAGTCGTTTACATATGACCATGATAATCGTCAAACATTAGCCAGTTTCCCAAGCACTGATGCAAGTAACCGGATAGGAATGGAAACTGAATATGATGCTCTAGGACGAGTGATTACCCAGATTCGAACGAGCGATGGTAGTGTCAGTCGTCGTGAATATCTGTCAGGTAATAAGGTTGCCGTGACTGATGGAGAAAACAATACAACGACAACGACATACCTTGCCTACGGCGAACCCTCATTTGATAAACCAACTTTAATTGAGGCACCAGATACGGATGATGTCGCAATTGATTATAACGTATTTGGCCAAGTAACCAGTATTCGTCAAGGTAATGTGACTGAAACACGAATTTACGATGCTTACCAACAATTGTGTAAGCAGGTGCGTCCTGAAACGGGGATTTCTGCATTTGGTTACAATGGACAGCGCCAACAGATATGGCGTGCAGAAGGGACTAACGGCTCAACAACGGCTTGTGATGCAAGTGCTATCCCTGCAACACACAAAGTAGTATTGAGTTATGACAACTTAGGGCTGTTAAGAACCGAAAACTTTCCTGATGCAACACCTGATAAAACCTATAGTTATGATGGCAATGGCAATCTCACCTCTTTACTGGCAGGGTCTGTAAACTGGACGTATTTGTACAATAGTTCGAATACTATCGAAAAAGAGACTCTTACGCTCGATGGCAAGAACTTTGTACTAGACTGGGAATATAACAACCTAGGCGCATTGAGTTCTCTTATATATCCCTCAGGAGCAATCGTTGATTTTGCACCTAATGCACTGGGTCAAGCAACTAAGGCAGGAAGTTATGCTTCAGGAGTAAGTTACCATCCGAACGGACAGATTAAGCAATTCACGTATGGTAATGGGATTGTGAGAAATGTTGCGTTAGACACGACAGGCCGTATTGATGCACTGACAGATATCAAAGCAGGCTCAGTCAAAAATAGTCTCGATCCAAGTTATGACTATAACGACAATTTGGCCCATTTAATCGATTGGGTGGACCGCAACAATGATGTAGATAATCTCACTTATGACGGAGTCGATAGGCTTAAATCTGCTGATGGCAAGTGGGGGACCGGTCGGTATAACTATGATGGTTTGGGTAATGTGCTCAGCCGCAGTTTGAATAACTCAACCATTACCTACAATTACAATTCACTTAACCGCTTAAACAATCTAACTGGTGCCTATGCCTATGGTTACCAATACGATACTCGCGGTAATGTGACCAATAACGGACGCTATAGCCTTGCCTATAACTTAGGTGAACAAATGACCTCAGCTAAAGGAATTAGCTATGTCTATGATGGTCATAATCGAAGAGTTAAACAAACTAAAGCAGATGGTTCTCACTATTCTGTATACAGTCAGGCCGGACAGTTATTATACCGTGAAGCTGCGAATGGTACAAAAAGTGATAATGTATTCTTATGGAAACAATTAATTGCTGAGGTCGATAATGCAGAAAATCATTATATAAAGTTTGAGATAACTAATCCTCCGGAAGTTTGTAGGCAAGAACCAATACTTGGTTCAAAAAAGACAAAGACGATCTGTACACAAGATAAAAAAGGATTTAGTTGGACAACTCAAAATGCCAGTTCTTGTACAGGGGAAGTTCAACGCTTAATTGGAACTAATATATCTGGTACGACCGAAATTTCAGGCACTTCTGGCAGCTTAAATTTAGGACGGCATTTTACATTAAACGTAACCATGACATGTCTAACAAATTCCAATCAAACTATAACAGCGACTTATAGCTTGTAGGTCTGTTAGTTAGGAGTAAATATGAAATATAAAAGTTTGATATTTTTTTGTTTGGTTTATATAACCTCTTTTAACCTTATGGCTACCGTTGTGCGATATCAGCACACAGATATGCTAGGTTCAGTGATATCTGAATCTGATGAGACGGGCAACATCATCAGTCGCAGCCATTATGAACCTTTTGGTAAACGCATAGGTGGCGATAAGGAAGGTATGGGATATACTGGACATCTACATGATAAAGATTTAGGCCTGACTTATATGCAGGCACGCTACTATGATCCACTGATTGGGCGTTTTTATTCGAATGATCCTTTAGATTTTCGTGATGTGCATAGTTTTAATAGATATACTTACGCTAACAACAATCCTTATAGATTCACTGATCCAGATGGAAGAGAATCGCTAGGTGTACTGATTGGTAATTTGCTTTCAGGAAAAAGTCTAGAAGAATCAGCTAAATCTACCCATGAGACCAATATGGCAATGGCTAACGGCGCTAAAGAAGCTCTCTCTTTTACAAGGGTTGGCACTGTTATTGACACTGTTGAAACGGTAATTGAAGCTGTGAATGGGGAGAGTGTTGTAGACAATGTTTCAGGAATGGCTACTGGTGAGATCGCTGGTGCTGTAACTGAGAAGGTTCTAGAGAAGAAACTAGGAAAAGAAGGCTCGGAATTTGTAGGAGCAGTTGTAGGTAAATTATCTGGTGATGCGGCAAAATCATATGTATCTGATATTATTGAGAATAAACCTGACGTACCACAGATCAATCCCGATAAGGTCAGAGCTAATTAAATGACCAACATCAAAGTGATTAATCAACTATTGTTAGGAAAACGAATTACATTGTATTTGTCTATTTTACTTTTGGTGGCGTTCTTTTTTAGTGCGATTTTTGGTGAAAAAAATTTGACATTATTATTTTTATATTTAATTTTCATATTTTGGGGGAGCAATAAGGCGTTTGCATATTATCTAGGGGATGAGATACGTTTAACTTATGCCTTGAAGATATCAAAAGACTGTCCAGAAGTCTTTAGGGTTATGGCTTTGTTGTTTTCTTTATCAATTACTCTATATGGGGTAGTTGAGTTATGTAGTTTGATTTTTATAAATACATAGATAATGAGAGGTTATGTGTGAACTTAAAAGTTATTGCTAAATATTTCATGATAATTTACGCGTTATTAGTGCTGTCTGGAGTGCCCATTGGTTATATTATGGCTGATATTGATCCAACTGGGAAAAATGTTCCTTCTTGGCTGGTAGCATATAAATATTTGGCTGTTTTTTTTATTAGTTGTATATGTTTTTATTTTTTTATAAGAACGCAGGGTAATAAGCCTCTTGTTCATGGGTTTATAATTATATTATTGGTTTCTGGCGTTTCATCAGTGGTAGATTATTTGATTTATTCAGAATTTGATTTGTTTGGATTTTTACTAGACTTTTCTATTATTGCTTTTTCGTTATTTGTATGTTTCGGGTTATCAATATTACGGAGGTAAAAAACGAAGTTAGTTATCCTGAAATCAAAGCATGTAGAGTGCAACATTATATTCACAGTGATACATTTATGATTGATAAATGTATCACGTTGTTTAAGTGAATTTGTTGTGAGAGTCTCGGAGGGAGATTTATGCATGAACATGAACATGAACATGAATATGCAATTGTATATTCTGTCTTTATTAAAGATTTTGAAAGGAAAAACTAATGGCAGAAGTTAATGAATTATTTTTTGAAGATAGTGAAGAATTTATGTTTGTCAATGATATCAATTACTTAGATTGTTAAGTGCACAACTTTTATAGAATATCGATCTCAATGACTAATGAAACTTTAAATGGTCAGAAAGTATTAAAATTTTGTATTTATTATTTAGTGAATCACAATAAACCAAAAGCTGCATTAGATAACTACTTTAGTCAAAAATATGTAAATTAAGGGAAATTAACCTTTAATCCAAAGTCTTGCACTCGCTTGTCTCTTGATCACAAGTCTGGTTGAAGAGGCAAGGCAAGGTGGTAACCTTCGAGGATGGTTTGCAGTTTGAACCATCCTTCCCACAAACTTTCCCATCCCACACGTCCAGTACGTTTTGAGTCATACCAACTCTAGTGGCACTGTAGTGGCATACAAAAATTAGCCAACTTGATAGAAACTATGTGAATTACGCTGCACATTTCTAATTCAAAAAAAATAATGCACTTTAATTATCATTAAAGTGCAGATTTCGCGCATTTTAGCGCTTATTCGATGTGCTTTACGTATTATAGTAAAATACTCGTGCAAAACTCAGTTTATGCAGCACAATATGCATAAATAGTCACATATCTATCAGTTTTTAATATTTAACTCTTAATCAGCAAAAAACACAGCGACTCGCTTTGGACATAAATGAGCTAGATGAAAGTAAGTAAGCCAGAATAAAAAGGGGGGGTACCCCCCCCTTTCTTTATTAATTTATATTTTTCTCAGACTTTAATAGCTGTTCTTCTTTGTTGATAGAAATTGAAGCTGGTGAATTATTAGTTATATGAAACTTTTCAAGATGATTTTCAATAAATCTTTGACCTTGGACAGTTAAACGATCGATACTCTCATTTAAATTAACAATATCACGATTCAGCTCTTCTAAAAATCGATTTGCTGTATCAATGATATTACTCATTTTTGTATCTGTAGCCTTAATAAGAATATCTTTCGCTCGTTCATTATCTCCAAATTGAGATTCAATTCGCTCTAAATCTCTCATAGCATCTGAAATAGCCACATCTTGTAATTCTTTATACTGAATTGTTTTTTCATAAACAAGTTGCTGCGCACGCTCCTTGAGTTCAAGTTGCATATGACCAATTGAGTTAATAGTATCAACATTTAACTTTGTTAATTGTTCAAGATAACGGGCAATTGCTTCAGTTGTTCTTTGCATCCGTTCAAATTCTTTTTCTTTCTTCCACTCTTCAATCTGAGCAATAGCGCCCTCTATTTCACTAACCCTTCGAACTTCTAAATCAACATTTAGGATTTTGTCTTTGGCTACCAATTCACTTTCAAGCTGCATTGCTCCCATTTTCAGCTCGTGCTCTGACTTTGCTTGAGCAGTCATACTGTCCATTGACCTATTATGATCCGCCGCTCTAGATGACTCACTTCTATCATGACTGCGTGACTTAAGAGGTTCCGAAGCCCAGTCACATAAAACATCTATCGGTTTACTAACACAACTTATCAGAGCATTACCTAAGTTTTTAATCCAACTCATTATCAGCATCCCTTAATTTCTTGAACTCTCTATCGAATAAAACCTGTTCTTTCCTATACACATATCTTATTCTCTCAATTTTTTCATTATTACTGATAGCTACAGAAAAAATTTCATCAATCATATTAATTTTATTCTTTAGAAAAAAAACATCCAAATGATTTGATGTGCGGTGGTCATCAGATAATCGAGAGCATACAAACTCTTCAACAATATATTTTAGTTTATTACGTGTAAAAGATAAGTGAGGTTCGGAAATTGTATTAGAAAAAAACTCTAGATTGTTATTTAAAAAAATCGAAAACTCTCTTTCGAACGACAACTCCAACATATTAACATTGTTTTCAAACTCAAAAAATGTTGAAAATAGTTGTGGTTCTTCTTTTATTGTACGAGAAACAAGATTTTCTCTTGCCCCTCGTAGAGATAACAAAATCTCAATTAACGATTGCTTATGCATCTGCATGAGTAGATACATCATCTACTAGATTTGGTTTATTCCCTTTGGCTTCATCTCTAATTTTCCCTATCATATCAAGTGTATGCTCCTCAATAAGCCCACTACTTAAATCTAAGCTTTTAGTGTAACTATCAACAAGCTCTTTGAGCCATTTAGAAGCAACTGCCGTATCAACTTGAGATTCGCTTAATGTACGAGATACTTCTTTGAGTGTTTCCGAGAAAAACTTAGCTCTTTCTTTTCTCAAGTCCTCTTGAATTGTACTCGCGAATTTGATCTCTTCTTTATACTCTTTGACTAGTTCTAAGTAGTTTTTTTCATACTCATATAAAACAGCTAACTTAGTCTTTAAAAGCTCTAAACTAACATACCCCTCAAGCTCTTTTTTGAGAGCTAAAATCAACTGTGAGCTAATGGATTCATCAGCTCCCGACGCAACAACTGCATCGTTAATAATTTTGCTTAAGTCAGCCATGAATTTTCTACGTCCTTTTATAATAAGTTCAGTATATATATTACAAATAAGTATACTAAAAACAAGAAGTTTAGAATAATTATTCCTTAGATCCATAATCATGATCTGCTGTATTATTGTAGTAGGGCGTTGTTGAACAAATCTGTGAACTAATCGGCGTTGCCGTGATCTGTTCCCCTAGCTCATCATCAGGACAGCTACATAGGCAAATCAATACGTAAAATTGTTCACTGTTAGCAATACAATAAACCCTTAGTAAATCGAAGTTCGCTCACGTTCTAGATAGATGAAGCAACCGTAAAAGCTTGGTACTGCCAAACTCATCATGGTGGGCGTGGTCGCGGAGTTAGCTATAGTGATGTGGCGATTCAAACAGCGTTGATGGTCAATGAGGATTGCCTATTCAGTAGTTGTGGGATAACACCCCACACCTTAGAAGACTTGTGCCTTTCTGGGTCATAGACTTCTGCCATAAAATCAACTCCACGAGTTAAAGTGGTTCTCATCATGTGAATCGCCATCCATTTATTAAATAATTTCTATCCACAAAAACACAGCGGCTAAGCAACATCAGGACATAGTTTGTGAAACGTGCCATTACTTCTGCATTTTAATAACTGAACATGCACAAATCGCGTGTTTTATAGCAGATTTCAGCTGTTTTCGAAGCAAAGAGCTAGATTCATCACTTATGCACATAAACCGCGTGAATAGTAGTGATATGAGCAGTTATGAGCATGAGTCCCATCAAGTTGTGACAAATCGATGTTAATCGGCATTTAGAAGATATCCAGTAGGTTAATCTTAATGCCGACCGAATAGCCTTACAAGAAGTTCCACAGTGCTCCTTTTTCGTTCCCACAGCAAAGTATTTACAAACTGCGAAAAACAGCCCCTTTAGATCAAATTTCATAAGGTTATTTATTCTTTTGTGTGCTTAAAACGCTCATCAAGTTTGAAGCGGTTTTAGTGTCATTGGCATCTAAAGCCGCCTTAATTTGCTCTTTAAGTACTTCTAACTCGTCACTTGTTGCATTTTGAGTTTGCCTAAAGACTATTTGCCTAATGGCCTCGTCCTCAGCAATTCTAGCAACCCTTTTGGCTTCTCTAGCCTCACCAATTTGCACTACTTTATACTTTGCAGTCTTTGCTAACTGCTTTGCTTTCCTTAATGCAAACTTAGCAATCTCGTAAGCTAGGAATAGAGCAATGGCAAGAGCTACGAAGAGCCCGATCCTTATTTTTAATAGCTCGCTGTTATAGAAGAAAATCGAATCTTTGTTAGCTTGCGCTAGTACCGCTTGGAAGCCTTGGATATTAAGTTTTATCCCATTAATTTCAATCAGAAAAGAGTCCTTATCACCTATCAGTGGTCTTAGGTCTATAAACGTAGACTCTACACCATCGATTAAAACCTTTGACCCTGAAGGATACGCAAAGACGCCAGCAGCACCGCAGTCATCAGAACTAGTAAAAGCCTTAGCCACAACATTGCTAAATTGTGGCGGGGAATAGTCGCATTCCCCAATGAGTAAGACCGTTTTTTCTTCGAATACCCATTTAGCAAACCCTACGCTAACATCAGCCTTTAGGATAGCGGGTTCATTACCCATAGCTAGGGAACTAAACGCAAAAAGCGAGAGGGCGAATAATTGCTTTAACATTGTAATCATAGAGCAGCTACCTAAAGAGTTAATTTTATAAAGATACATCGATATAAAAGTGGTTTTTATAAGCTGTAAAAGTAAAACTATCTTGAAAATACTAATTCTACATTATCAAGAGTTGGATTAGCTACGAAGGCTTAAAAATTGTGATGATGGGTAGAAAAACGTGAGTAAGTCGATAAGAAAATATCAAGTCACCTATCAATAATATAAAGCGTATCCCATAGGAATTAAAAATGGGAGGATTACCGGATAAGTAACAAGTGAACTATTTCTATTCCTTACGGTGGGTCAAATCTTGTATTTTGCTTTTCACATTAGCTGAGTTATGGGAAAAATTATAAATATCAATGTGAGTAAGCTTTTGCACTAAATGATAATGGGGTATTTCTGAAATGCCGCCCTGACTAGACTTCGAGTTAGTTTTTCAACAACTAATAGCTGAGTTTCAGATTAAAATACCTTTAGGTTAACACCTCAATAACTGCCTCTACTGGCGAGGAACGAGCGTCAGCCAAGCTTTAGCCGTCCATTCATTAATGCCTCTGCTAAGTGCCGTTGGATGATATTAGCCTTTTCAACTCTTCGATTTGGAGTGGGGGCCTTTTGGTATGCAACATAGCATGACAGTTAGGGCACACAGGTTTTAGGTCCTTAACCGGATCAACTGTGTAACTATGCCCAATTTCAGATAATGGTTTTACATGGTGTACATGAATAAAACCCTTTCCAATATCGCCGTACACCTCTGAAAAATCAATTCCACAAACCTTACAAATAGGTTTGTGGAATTTAATGCACTCTCTACGAGCTTTAGCATTTCGCTCGTAACAATTAGCTTGGATGGTTACAGATTGCCCTTCAGTATGCTCATCTGGATACAAAGTAATATTATAAGACTCATTTTCTAAGAATGCCAAATATGCTCTCAACGCAGACTGGCAGTTGCCCCAGTAATTTCTGTCAGCCAGAGTCACTTTCAAATGTTCAAGAATGTCATTAACATCCTGCATATTTGTAACACTGTTCGATGAGATATCAATTCGTAAATGGTTACAAATAGCATTCAGATAAGTTGGGTAACTGTTACAAGTTCCCTCTGCAAGTTTCCGTACGTCTCGAAGGTATGATTTATATTCAAACTCTGACTCGATCATAAATTCCTCTGTGGCACTTAAATCTTCAAATACTGGCTTGGTCAAGTTGGCGGCTTTTGGAGAACAAAAAAGGGGACCACTTTAACTAATTCCGCAGTCATTAATTTGAATCACCACCGTTAAAGTCGTCACTTTGTGACATTACTAAAATTTGGTCAATATTTAGGTGAAGGACTTGACCATTACTCACCTTGCTAACATCGAATGGGGCAAAACTACCACTACTTGATAACAGTGACGGTAAAGAGTAAAAAATCAGTCTTATATTATGTTGAGGTCATATCGCAGGCCAATCAGCGACTATGAGAAGCAAAATTTCCACGCCTCTTTTCTGGCCTTGCTAGTTATCTGCGACATCGGGTGAGGCAAAAAAACAATTTTTGCACCATTTAGTTTTGCTTTGATTGCCACAACCGACCTTAATGAGTTTCCAGACTCCGATTTTATGTTGTCAGCAATTTCTATGTCATCCAACCTGTTATTATTAAGCAGATAGTCACGCAACTTGCTTGATAAACATACCATAACTTCTGGCTGTATTAGAGCTACCAGCTTTTCGAATATTGGCTCGCACAGCGAAAAATCTTTGGATGAGAGATATCTTTCATCTGGTGAACGGAAGAAATTGTAGTTGGTTTGTGCCATCCGATGAGCTTTCTCATTACCCAGATGATCTCGACAATATTGGAGAGCAGTTTTAAGTATGCCTATATCCTGTGTCGATAAATCGTCATGTCCAAACTCTGTCTGTGCATGAAACTGTTCATCTGAGTTATTTCCTCCCCCCCAGTTGATACCGATCAATAAGGGACATCCCTGAGTTGGCATTGGACTAATCAAGGAGTATGACCAATTAAGATTTACCTTCTTAATATCTGATTGTTCATAGGCAATACCCACATCGGCCAGCAACTGCATTAACTCGTTATTGAATTGAACATCATCCATTGATTGTGCCCTGTAAATAAATCTACATTTAAACTATCGCCAAAACACAATTAGGAAAGTTATAGGGATCTCATTTTGCTAACATCCAAGAAAATTGGTTTATTGTTGTAAATAGCCATAACTTCACAAGATGACTTTTAGCCTCTTAACAAGGCGTTGTTGAACAAATCTGTGAACTAATCGGCGTTGCCGTGCTCTGTTCCCCTAGCTCATCATCAGGACAGCTACATAGGCAAATCAATACGTAAAATTGTTCACTGTTAGCAATACAATAAACCCTTAGTAAATCGAAGTTCGCTCACGTTCTAGATAGATGAAGCTGCAGTAAAAGCGTGGTACTGCCATGAGCATCATGGCGGGCGTGGTCGCGGGTTTAGCTATAGTGATGTGGCGATTGAAACCGCGTTGATGATCAAAGGCATCTTTAGTTTATCGTTGCGTGCGCTAGAAGGCTTTCTCAACTCATTATTTACGTTGATGAATGTTCCACTAACATCACCTGATTACACCTCTATCAGTAAACGCGCTAAGGAGTCAATGTTAAGTACCGCAACCCCAGTCGCGGACCGATAATGCATGTTGTTGTCGATGCCACAGGCCTGAAAGTGTTTGGTGAAGGCGATGAACAAAGTCATTAGACTGGGTATGGCCGTTCGCCAGCAAGTTGCTTAATCGGCCAGAAGTCTTGGAACGATTACGTTCTATGAAATGATTTAATCAACAACGCCGATGACAAGTGTCATGATTCTATAAATACAAAATTAAATCACTTGTCCTAAACAGCAACTTACTTCAAGGCGTAGATGCGGTCTACAAAACTGGCCAGCTTGTTAGAATCTATCTGAATTACAATACTAGTTACTTATCCGAAAAAGATTTGCACTTTAATATGTATTAAAGTGCAGTTTTCGCGAGTTATAGCGCTCAATCGATGTGTTTTGAAAGATATCGTGACAAACTAGTGCGAAACTCAGTGTATGCAGCACAATATGCATAAATAATCACCTATAGGTCAGTCTTAGACTTAACGTTCGCAGTGTCAACAGAGACATGCAGCCACAAGAGAGCATTCAGCTCTCAATCATCGAATCTTTCTAGGTAATAACTCTAGATTATTATTTGTTTTATTAGCATTAAGCTGTATACGCTCTTCTAGGAGCTGCGTGTTGTATTCAAGTAGTTTTTGAATGAACACATCAAAGAAACCTAGTGGTAAAACTAATGAGGTAACAACCGCTACAATCATGGTCTCTGCAAGCCAAGGATATAGAAGGCGCAAGTATAAGCTTGCTCAAGGAGCGCAGAGACTGATTTTTCTTGGCATTGTTATACGGGTAATGCAGTAAAGCTAAGGTAATAGCCAATTGGATATGCAATACAACCAGCAATAAAATGAAAACTAAGCAATGGCCCCCGAATGCCGAGTGCGATTGTTGTCAACGCCCCAGCAAGCTGTAGAACAACCCATGAAACAACTCCAGCTACCCAGCCGGAATACAATCCAATATAGACAGCAGGCCAGATAGCACATGGTATGGATGCAAACATGAAAAGTGCTGAAACGGGGTGCTTAATTATCATTGGGCTGTTAATACCATGAGGATCTAGACGATCCCTTCTCAAGGCTTCCATCATCACATTTCCTGCATAAACCATGAGCAAGACAGATAAGACACTTCCATGATTAAAAAACTCTTCGAACATATTATTTCCTTACGGTAGGGCCCACATAAAGAGCATAAACACGGCGGCTATAATCGGAACGAAGTGACACAGCCCGTGTTTGTGCCCCAGTACGTGCAGCGAGTGATTTAATGTGATTGTTAGTTCCGCACTTAAGCAAACCAGTTATACACCCATTCTGGTGTTCCAAATAGCAACGAATACGCTCCTACAGGTCCTGTGATAATCATAAAAAATGGAAACAAACCGACTAGAAACATTAAAAAGCTCTTTAGTTGAATTGCCATCCATAACCAATACAAAGCGCCTACACTGAGCAACATGTAAAATAGGTAAAAGCTAATAGATAGCCCAGAACTAAATATGATGAAAAAGCCATTTGAAATATCATTTAATGGCCTATCTTCATCCTTTTTTAAAAAGGCTAAAATACCGAGCGATAGCAGTATAGCAACGGGGCCTGAAATGATACCTAGTAAAAACATTGAAAATACTGAGCAACCAATAAACCAATGAATCCGACGTTCAGGCTTACCTCTTTTGACCAACCAAACGGTCAACAAGATGGAAACAGAAAATGAAATCAGAAGAAATAGAAGATAAACTTCGTTTTTTCCCATAAAAACTCCAAAGATAGGCTTGAGGAACTAACGCCTCAATCAGCCTCCGTGTTAACGGTCGGCTGCGTTGACTTGTTAAGAATGTATGCCTGATGCATTATTGGTAGATTCTCGAACTGATATTTGAATAGCCACTATTTCACTAGACACCTATTAGCTTCATGCAGCATCACATATTGATTCTTAGTTACAAGTTCGCGGCTTGCTAAATTGAGTCAAAATTCAATAGTCATTTCATTTCGTTGCAAACGTCGGTGTATTTATGATGCATTAGTCATTGGATAAAATAGTTTCGATTCACTTACACTTATATATAAATCTACTTTATTAAGCTCCAACTATTTTTACGACATTTTGGACAATCATATCGTTCGGAAATCCACTTAGTTATTTCATCAGCAAATGCTAACATTGCGACCCCGCCAGCAACTATTGCGATACAGATAACTAAGGCAAATCCTGTACCAGCAAATAAATATGCAATCCAAGCATAGCCACCAAACCCAACCATACCACCACCTAAGACTTTGAAGAAAAACTCCTTGTTTGCCTCTTCTTCAAACCCACAGCCGTTACATCTTATTTTTGGCATAAATACTACTCATTAGTTGGTTATTGGTAGAGGTTACAACGACCAACTGTAAAAAATTGTTAATGAAATCGCATAATTTTATATACAGCCATAAAATATTCGGTGTATTGGATTAAAGCATGTCTAAGTTTCGTGAGATTCTTAACGAAAAAAACTCCACAATCTCTGTTAGATATTGAACTACCAGAGTCATTTAGTGTTCCCCTGAAGTGCTAGCGCACAGAAGTCATCCGGACTCAAGAATAGTTCGTAGAGCGGCAACAATTGCGAGTCTTTCGCACATAATTAGTGAACGCTAAGTCAATAATGGATTACGGAAAACGCTGATTACTCAAGTGGTACGTCTAAAATGGTTGTCTGAGAAAAGACTGGATGAATTAGTAAAAGCACATCCAAATTCTGACTCAGCGAATGACAATGAATAATATTTACTAGTGTGATTACCAAGGGATACTGACGGTATAAGTACTAAGTGATTTTGACGTAATCACACTAATACAAATAAGGCTTCCCCCTGAACTAGCACTTCACAGATAACAACATATGGCTACCCATATATTGTTATCTAAAGAAAGGCAGCCATAATCAATCTAAACAACTTCAGCATCTGGCACATCGTAAATGGTGTCAGTTATTTCGCTCAGAAGGCGATGATCTAATAAGACTTGCAAAACCGTCTTGGCGGTATCTTTGCACACAATTAGTTTTCCGTTGTCATCAAAGTTCAGTCCGAAGTTTCTCTTACCATTAATCTCTTGCAATTTCTGCGGGAAATTGGGACGTAAATATAATGCTTTACTCTGAATAACCGTTATTCGCCTCAACTGCATAGAATTAGTTCCAACATAAGCTTTTAGTGGTTCTATATCAGAGAATATGGAGTTAAATGTCGGTTCTACGACTAAATCATCGAAGTTTTTCTTATATGCACTTTTTTCAGACATGGTACTTTCATAAGCACGTTTTGACTTAACGAAAACAGTTTCATTTATGCAGAAAAAATCAAAAAATGAATCAAAAGAAAAGGTTTCCTCAGGAGTAACAGATAGCTCGCCGTTATGGAATATTGCATTGATAACTGTATTCCTCACCTTAGGTTTCCAAGTTGGAGCCGTTTTTCTAACCGCATAGACAGTATTATCATCATGCTGAAATTTCACAAGATACCCAGCAGCACCCTTCAGGTGCTTTAACTCCGCATCGATGTTATCCGCTTCTGGTAAATCCACAGCAGCCAGAAGTGCTAAAAGGCCCTCACTGCTCTCCAAAGCATGCACTAAACAACTATTCTCGTTATTTTGAGAGATCGGACTGTAATCTAGTTTTTCAGTAGTCTTTGACACTATATCGACAATGGCATCACGAAATAATGTTTCTATTCTGACGTCAGTTCTGACATGCCAAGCCTTAAACCTTTTATCTGTGGTACTTTTTTTAAAAACCCATAACTGTACTGCTGCTTGTTGATAATCAAACTCTCGCCAATCGGTAAAATCCGTCATTCTAAATCATTCCCTTTTGTTATGTAGTTATCCTGAATCACCTCACAGCGATAATCACCGGGGGTGAGTTTAGACTTACTTAGCACACGCGTGATACGGATATGTCCGTTAACACAAACCTTGGCTTCGTAAAGGTTCCAACCCAATATAAGCAATATTGGATTTAAAATAATCTGACCTGATCTGAATGTTATTAGAAATAACCATAACAGAAAGAACATCAGACCGACTACTTTACCTAATGCACCATAGTCCACCCCCATGAAAGACACTATATAGGGGAAGCTATAACTGATGAGTTCACTCGGAATCGATTTGGATTCAACTACATTAACTTGATATCGGTATCGAATAATCCTAAAGATCATACACGTTAACAGGAGGCAAAGTCCTGTCACAGCTACAGCAGAAAATGCCAGCCAAGGATGATCAAACGTCGGTAACCGACACGATTCCCATTCAGTACAGAAGTTTGAAGACCAACTAGATTCGCTTACATCTTGTACCAATAGAATTAGCGCAAGTGGGAAGTAAGAACCCAAGAAAACCAGTAATGCTGGAATCAATCTAAACTGCATTAATTCACCTCCATTGGTATTACCGTCATTTTACTTCGTTCACAGTGATAGCTAAGCTGGTATCGCCACCTTATATATTGGCCTTTTGCCTTTCCATAACAAACATATCGGAAGTAATTGAATCGTCATCTACCTTCAGTATTGCATTGACAGCAATTTGTGTGTCGGATTGAGGATTAATGGTGACATCGTAGGCTAAGTCATTGCCAAGAACCATTGATGCTTTTGAATTGTTTTTTACAACCAATGAAGACTGGGAAACTAACTGTTTACCTAAGCAAATTCCGCTATGAACTTGGAAAGTTTGTGTCGCAAATACACTGGTAGATAAAAGCAGGGGCAATATTAATATTGTCATGACGTTCATGGTAACTTCCTTGTTAAGGTCGGCAGTTAAGAATATGGAACACTGGTCCACGAAGAAACAGATGTTACGCTATGGTGAAAAAGCGGCCCAGTCAAGCGCTACACTGTTTTAGTGAGAGACGCGCATAACAGCGCTCAAAAGAAGATCTCAGACATTTAAAGACGGTTTGCATTTTAATAACTGTTAAAGTGCAGTTTTCGTGTGTTCTAGCGCTTATTCGATGTGCATTGCACATTATAGTAACAGATTCATGCAAAGCTCAGCTTATGCAACGCAATTTGCATAAGTAGTCACATATCTATCAGTCTTAGACGCTCAGTCAAAAAATCAGATGAGAATATACTTTAGTATGACTCAGACTGAACTCAAAAAAAGTATCACTTATCACCTTTGAGTTTGTAGCAATTTGGATTGCTATGAGTAAAGCCAGACACTTCTGATTAGACCGCCAAATTCACTATGCAACTACATGATGAGATAATAACTATGAGCGGCGATCCTTATCTGTTAAATTTATCCCACAAATGTTTGATGTGGCTCGTTGAAATAGCTCACCAACCGAGAATACGCGATTTTTTTTTGATAAGTCGCTTCATCAATATCTTTATGCCTCATTGTACTATCCCAAACTAAGTCGAACATGACATCTGCTAGGATTGAATTCACAAGCATTCCCCATGAATATCCTTCAAAAACCTTGAAAGCAAGAACTTCCACTCCTTTCCGACCAAGCTCATCATTTAATTCTTCAATATAGTTTCGTACAAATGCCGAGCTATAGCCGTCATTACCAAAGATAAAGGTTACATTTGAAGTCCACAATAATGCTCCTTTGTGAACTTCCATTAAGTGCTTTTTAGTAAATCTTAGAGCTTTATTAATTTCAGTATCCCATGAAACAAAGTATCTTTCGTATATGCGCTCATGCTTTGAGATAAATACTTTTAAATCGTTTTTTGTCCAATATATAGCTTTTTTATCAGTTTCAGAGTTATTGGTAGCTTCAAAGTGGTTTCTAACCGACTCAGTGACAGAAGAGGTAGTAACAAGCAAGTAACGATTTGCTTTATGCTTCTCCATTTTCCTTTCATAGTAGCCCAAGTCAGATTCAGAAACGTTTGCCTTTGTGTGCTTGCACTCCACTAAAATTCGTTCAACTGAAGGGTAGCCTAGTGAACATGTCGAATTGCGAATTACTAACAAATCTTTACCAGCATCAGGTCCTATTGCTGGTCGAGATTCTATTGTTAGTCCCTCTTCTAACAAGAGTTCTGCCACCAAGAACTCGAAGTCTTCACCGCTAATTTTAGAAAAATCTATATTCATATCTACCCCTTTAAATTTAACCGTTATAATAGTTAAAATCGGCATTTTTCTAATTTGTACTATTCTAAAAAATTAACAAATTTGATATACACGGTGCGTATGACACTACTAATTACTTATTCGATAACATATTTGCAGTGTAATAACTATTAACATGCATAAATTGCGTGTTTACGAGCAGATTTCAGCTGTTTTCGAAGCGAATTGCTAGATTATGTCGATAGTCTTTACTTATGCACATGAAACTGCATAAACATTCAGATTTTGACTCATCTTTGACTTCTAACTAGCTTAGGCGTGCAGAGGCATGTCAGCACACAACGAACACCAGATCTCTGGGCTTTATGCGTGAATCTGTCTGTGAGAGACTGACTCACAAGCTCACTTTTGGACATTTCCGAGTTAAAGCCTTAACTCTAATGTGTCTGTTTTGGATAAAAATTTCTATGGGTTAACGCTGGCGTCAACTGCCGCAGGCCAATGGCGACTTTTGTGCGCTTCTTGCACAAAAGGTGACAGTGGCCGGAGGTCAGATTGCACGTCCTTGTTAGCTATATTGACTTCCTGATTGCTTTGAATTGTTCAAGTCCTGCATTTTTGAATGAAGAGAGATTATATGCAAACCGTTCCATCTCTTGTTCTATGGATTCCGCACTAGAAAAGTTCTCAGCCTTAATGCAGGAAATATTTTTTTCAAAAAAATCTTGCAGTGCGCCATATGTGAGCGCTTCATAAGAGCTTAAAGAGATATCAAATCTACCAGCTCTAATATGTGAGAGTTGATAGTTATTTCGCACTATGGATAACTTGTCGCTTGTCTTGAAGTCGTCATAATCACTCTTTATTCTATCATTCACTTGTTTTTTGTACTCTTTGGATTGACCTTCAGATTCACTAGCTAGTTTTTGTATCTGGAAAAAAAAATTATAAACAACAAAATACTCACGCATTAGTAATTCATAATTATCTTCAAGATCCATTATTGCATTAAGCATATGAGAGTACTTTTGCTGCTTGCGCCATATGATTAATGTAAATATTGCTACAAATGAAGCGACTATTGTTGCAATACCACTAACAGCTGAAATTAGAGTTACTGACTCCTGAGAGAAAAAAGACATTTTATTCCATTCCTAGTGCTTGGTTATAGATAACGCCGCGCTCTGCGGCAAATTTGGAGCGCAGCGGAAAATTTGTCCGGCAGCAGCGCTTTGTTATGCATTACTTACCGTAACCAGCCTTACTTCTGTTTGCACTCCAAGATACTCATATACCGCCCGTACCTTTCTTACAAAGTTCTCATCTCTCGATAATAATAAATTACAGAATGAGGCCATTGATGCGTGACTATTATCACTCATAGCGGCAATAAATCGTCTTTCCTTATGTACTTTGGAGTCGGGGAAGTAGCCAAGAGTGTTAAGCATGTTATACATACCAGTTACCTTCTGGTGCAGATGGTAAGGTCTGTCAGGGTAGATAGGGTTTATGCGGCTCTGGAAAAAGTCTTCTAAGCTGTTGATGTGATCGTTTTTTGGAAGCTTAACTTTGAAAACATCCCATATTTTTTCGATCACATTTGGTGGCTCTATATTATTTAATTCCTTTGGGCCTATACCCACTGACTCTCTGTAGGACTTTATTCCATTCCAGTACTTCGTATCAGGAATGTCTTTTGACATCGTATTTTCAAGCTCATGAAGCGTAGATTTATATTGCTCCATCATTAGTTCGGAATACTCTTTAATCTGCGCCCTCATTTCAACAGGAAGTTCATCAGCGTTTTCGAGCATACCGCCCATAAGCTGTGCAAAAGCAGCCAACTGTTCTTCATGAATATCAGAAATGCTATCACCCGATCTTCCGCCAGAGAACTTAAACAACCACTGTTGCATTGAATTTTCAATGCTTTCATATTCATTATCATTGCTACAGTGTTCTTCGAATGCTTCAAATACGTCCCTGCTAGTGATGGTCGCTTTGTCAGTTACAATGAAGCCAGGCTGCTCAACAACGATTTTTAAATGATATGAACCAAGGTTTTTTAGAACATTAAGAAAGTCGTTTTCATAGCCGGCAGATCGTCTTATCTCTTTGAGAGTTTCGTCAGAATAAACAATCTGGAACTTGTCCATAAGCTCTCGTCCAAAACTACCCACGCTATTTTTAACGAAAAGATCGAGTATGTTTTGATCTAAGTATAGTGTCGGCTTTCCTGAATATTGCGGTGTAGAATCCATGCTCATCTCAGCTTGCATAACGTCTTAGTATTTATGCGCTGCGCTGTTTGCAGGGCATAAATCGCTTGTTGGACTTGGCCGCTGCCACATCCGTGTAAATGGGTATGAATGATGCTATAGGAATTTGCTTTTTTGCGGTAGCGGTTTTTTATACAGTTTGATGGGTAATAACTTGATATCATTTTAGCTTTCTGGGGTTCCGGCGTAGAACCCCTATAAGGATAACGGGTTAACCAAACAAAATGAGGACTCGATAAAGGCTTGATAAACAAGTGATAAAAATATTAGCTCGTTCGCTAAGGGGGGGCCATGTCTGCATAAAAGTCTCTTTGAAAATAAGACCTTCGCCAGTACAAATTCTCAATCCGCTATTTGCATAATAAAGTGTCAACAATCAACATCGGGCTTGTTCAACACTTGGGATAAGGTCGCAGCTACGCGCGGCCTATCCTTATTTGTTAGGCAATTTTCGTTCGCTGTATAAATGACGACACTTCCGGAGCCAATTTATGGTAAAACGATGCAACTTGTTCTAAGTACCATGCAACAAATTTACTCTCGATTTCAATATAAGAACCTAAGCTGCCTTTAACTAAGCCTTTCCATTGAGCCTTCTGCTTTTCAAACCGATCAGTCACTTTGCCGTTATTATGAATTATCTGATTCCTTAACTTATAGGCGACAATCATTGCATCGGCTTCTTCTTTGCAGTCAGCAAGACTAAGATGAGCATTGGTTTTTAGATAGAGCAGACATTTATCTACCTTTGATAACCTACCTTTCTCAAGTAACTTTAGAGGCTGACCTTTATGTGATGCGAGTAGCTCACATAGCTCATATAAGGAATTTTCGACAAAGCTCGAAATAGTAATTACTACGCTATGCTTGTGTATCCATTCACTCTTCACTATGTCTTCGTAGTAAATCATTCCATAGCTCTCGCCTAACTCTTGACGCCGATCTTCGCAGGTAGTTTCTGCCAACGATTTCTCAAGTTCGCAGTCCAAGCGCCTCGCTTTCGACTCCCAGTGAGAATCTATAGATTGGGAGAATCGTCTAATGCGATTAACTTCATTTTGACTCTGATGACAATAGCAAGCCAAGCCACTTTCAAATGCATCCATAACATATCTCCAGCTAATTGCCGCATTAAGGTGTGAGCAACGCTACGAAGAACCTAACCATACCACCGTAAACACCAAACCCAACGATGGTATGAAAAATGCAAAGCGTTGGGAATCTCTCTTAAATGCTTTGTTAACTTTCTTTACGACGGAAGACTAAAAGGAAGAACATCACAATCAGGCTCATTCGTCAAAGACGGTTTAACTGAGCCAAATAAACTCAAAAATGATCTAGCTTCCAAAGAGTTAGGGGTAACATGATCTTTGATAAATGGATACAACTTAATGCCAGCATTCATTGCTAAAGGTACGAAATTTATGAAAATATCGTTAACGTCAACTCCGGCTTCTTCGGCTGATGCCTCAATCAAGTCTGCATTGATATAACCACGAATAATCCCTTCAGCCGATGCTCTTAAACGTGACTCATTTCGCGGTAAAGCTAGCAATGTTCGGAGATCTCCCCATGAGAGTGGTATATCAAAGAAGCCACCACCAACCTCTTCAGGGTTTGCTAGAAAGTTAGCGTAATAATACTTTTGCAGTGTTTCAGGTGTTTCAGCTGTTTGCACATGGTAATTGTATAAGCTTCGAATTCTATTTGCTTTGTTGTGGTGACGTGCATTTCTAATAGCGAGAATAATGCATAATTCTGGTGTGTCATACCAATCAACAGGTGCATCAAGTTCTTGCTGCATAAGGTCATAAAGATTGTGGAAAGCATTTAGCATAGCATTTACGGAGGTTTCAACATTACCTACAGCTTCAGGTCTATCCACTGAAATCAGTTGATGGAATTTAAGATGAGATTCAACTTGAACACGAAATGTTTGAGCTAAATCTTCAAAGGAATATGATAGTGGCATATCGCCCTCAATAGTAATCAAGTTTAATATGAATACTATACTGAACAGCGGACTTAAAAATATAGTCATATATCAAGTAAGTGGCTCGAACTTGAGTGAAAGTTAACGCCCTGTTAAGGTGTGAGCAATGCAATACCGAAGCCGCCGCATACCACCTTAATCACTTAAACAAACGCATAGTGTAAATGCCACGCGTTGAGAACAGCCTCGCATAATCTCGTTAGCACTTAATACACGGCACACTTCGCCACTTAGTCGTATATTGAGGCGTCAATAAGTCCCTCCGCATTGCCCATTTTTGCTCTATGCCTTGAGCTGCAACAAACAGAGTATCACTTCCATAGCGTTGGTTAATATGATCGAGTGTAAGCATTAGCGCTGGCTTTGCTGTCGGTGGATTGAACAAGTCTAATTGACTATGTTTCTCGCTCGCTAAATCAATCAAACCTACGCCTATCTTGTAATAACGTACACCTTCACGAAATAGCTTGGGGGCGGCTTCACACGCTGCTTTCGTCAACTCTATCGTACAGTTCGTCGGACAGGGGAAATGCACCACGGTTTTGTAGCTTACAGGACGCTCATCGTGGGGGGAGTTACTCGCAAATAGCAGCATCGTCTTGCAAACAGAGCCTTGCTTACGTGCTTTAGTTGCTGCAATCCCCACATGCTTGCTCAGTGCTTGCAGTAACGATTCAAAATCGATTATTCGCTCCCCCATGCTTCTTGTCGAGAATATCTGCTTCTTATCAGCCCTCACTTCACCCCACACCTTGCATGCTTGGCCGTTAAGCTCTCGTACTGTCCGCTCGACTTCAATGCTGAACTGTTTACGGGCTAGCCCTGCTGGCATGTTTGATAGATCAAACGCAGTACGGATATTCATCAGTTCAAGCTTTGCACTAATCCTGCGCCCAATTCCCCAAACATCACCTACTGCTAGCTGCTTTAGAATAGCGGTTCGGTCTTGGTCATTGTCGATAACACAAACCCCTTTATAACCCTCAATCTTCTTAGCAGCATGGTTAGCCAGTTTTGCCAAGGTCAGAGTTTCCGCTATCCCCACACAAACTGGCAAGCGAGCTTCTTTCCATACAGCGCGTCTTATTAATTGACCTTGAGTATGTAGGCATTTTATTGTTGGATAGCAGTTCTTAAACGAGAGGAACGTTTCATCGATGCTATAAACATGCTGCTCAGGCGCAAAGCGGCCAATGATATCCATCATCTTGCTAGACAAATCAGCATACAGTTCATAGTTAGATGAACACGCAATCACACCACGCTCCGCACACTGTGCTTTGACTTGAAAGTAAGGTACAAACTTCTGAATACCCGCCTCTTTTGCCTGCCTATTGGCAGCAACAATCATCCCATCATTATTACTGAGCACAACAACAGGCTTACCACGCCAATCAGGTCGGAACACTTGTTCCGCACTACAGTAAAAGCTGTTGGCATCGACTAGCGCAAACATCTACTTTTTACTCAATACAGGACTTTTACGGTGGCAACGAATAGAACGAGTGATTACGCCTTCAATACTAAACTCGTCGTATTCATGAATAATGACAGGCTGGTGTTGCTGATTAGAGGAAAGCAGTAAACGGCGGGGGATATCAATGATTTTACAGACAAACTCCCTATTTAAATTGGCTACAATGACATCGCCATTTCGCACTGTTTCATGGCGGTCAACAATGAGAATATCACCATCAAAGATACCGACATCTTGCATCGAGTCCCCTAGGGCATAAGCCATAAAAGTTGAGCTTGGGTGGTCGACCAATAGCTCATCCAAGCTTAGACCAAGCTGAGTGTATTCAGCCGCAGGTGACTCAAAACCTGTAATGCCAGCACGAGCAGGAATAGGGATAACACGCATTGCAATGAACCACTGTTAATATATACAGTGATTATAATCGCAGAATAGCAGCTAGCAAGTAGAAACTTCAAAGCTTGCGGCTGAAGTTACCGTCAATGACAATCCCTATTGTGGCGATCCTCCTTGAAATACAGAACCCACAGTGGTTGTTATTGGTAAAGATGACAATCCCTATTGTGGCGATCCTCCTTGAAATGGCTTTCTCCTAAAATCAGTCTTAACCTTGACTGTAGAATTAAAAAAAATATTCTCTTTTTTTTGTGGCTCAGGTTCAGGAGTTTTCTCTATATTTGCCATTAATGTCTGGTTGTTATGCTCTAACGCTTTAACTTTCATCCTTTCGACTAAAAGCTCTTGCTTAAGATTTTCTATCGTTGCATTCAATTCTTCTTTAGTAACCTGAAGCTCAGCCTCTTCTGCATCATTCATATTTTTATGTGGGTTATCAACAACTATTGGCTGTTCGATAATATCAACTTCTAAAGGTACAATTAGGGCCTCATTTTTAAGTTTTCGTACAATACGCTTTAAAGATAAAATGGAATCGCGATTTCTCTCGTATTCATCAGATAAAAACTGGTTATATTCAACTAATCTTCTTAAACTGGTTGGCTTTATCTCAATTGTTCGAACGGTGCGATTACCAATTCGCTCTTCAACCAGTGCGTGAAAACGAACCCCATATAAAAATTCCAATGATTCTGGAAGTTTAAGCTTTCGTACTCCAAATTCATTTTTCAAAAATCTAGTTATTTTTTTCCGCGACATCAAAATATTCCATTCCAATTAAGATGATTAAAAAATCGATTCATCAAGTAGTCACTACTATGATACAAATTGATTTGTACTTTCAATAGCCTTCGAAGTATTTTTACCGCCCTTTTAATTTAAGTGAAGTTTTTTTATTGCAATTTACTTTTTTGTATTCATCAATTAATACAATAATCAAAGTATCATATGAATCAGAACCAAGCCTTTCCTTTAAATCGTCTAGTTGCTTTTGTGTCGATTTATTGATTGAAATCCTCCCTCGATTTTTCTCATACTTTTTATCACGACATCTTCTTAGATAATTTTCCCAAGTCTCATTTTTTACTTCCTGCATACACACAAAAAATTTCGGATAATCCTTATTAAACAGTTTACTTTTATCCACCAACAATTTCCTACACTTACGCTCAATAGTCAGTTCATTATTAGCCTTTAAAGCCTTAAACCATTCTGTCAAATGCTTATTTATATGGTCTATACTCTGTTCTCGATCAACGGCCATATCATCCACCTTATTTCAAAAATGCAGTTATAAAAAATTACACACCTGAATTATCACCACCATAACTAGACTAAACCTAATCATCCAAATCGTCAGACAATTCGTCGTCCCGTCGGTTACGACTATGCTTTAATACTACAAATATATCAACGGGACGACGAATTACGAATTGTTTTATGCTCAAAAAATTTTTTGTAGCCGCAGCGAATTCAAACCTTACCTTGATGCAAAACCACTAAAGCATCGGCCCGTCGACAAAAAAACAACACGACATCAATAACACATTGTCTAATAAGGTATTTCTAGAACATTCTTATCTAAAGTGATTGTATTCATTAACACTAACCATGTCTAAAACTGAAAGCTTTCAGTTGAGTAGAAACAGCAGTAGATAGCAGTACTTAGATAGCTACACATTTAAATCTGTAAATAGATCTGTGATTGCAGAGAAAGTTGTTTCAGTGATGAAAAAGCGAATCTGTAAATCAAGAGATCGGTAATCACCGAACACACACAGTTCTAATTAGGAGATTTACAATGGCTATTCAACGTAAGCAAATTCATGATGCAAATGCACCAGCAACCAAACACGCTAAAAAGAAATCGAAAAAAACTAAGAAGGTGAAATCAACGTCGTTAGCTGTAGTACAAAAATGCGCTATCAATGATGATAGCTCGAGCCAGTCTTTTGCAAAATCGAAGTTAGTATCAGCATTATTCAACAATGATGACAATTTTAAATCCGCATTTGAAGGTAATTTTGAACTATCTAATGATCAAGTTAAACAGTTAAGTACTATCGTCACAACTTCGCAAACCGAGCTTAAACAAGCACTACTCATCATCTATAAAAATGAGGGTTATAAAAAACTTGGTTGTGCAGACTTTAAAGCTTACGTCAAAGAAAATCTCACCATCTCATATGACGTGGCGCTTAAACAAGTTTGGGCAGCAAAGGTAGCGTATGCAATTAACGGGATGGATGCTATTGGCTTCTATAGTGACAACTCAATGCTACCGATGAAAGACCTGTCAAACGATCAAATTGAAGAAGTGGTTGAGCATATTGAAGAAGTACACGGCGAGGAAATTACTATCGTGGGTAAATACACCCGCAAGATAGTCGAAGCCGCTATGCGTTCGCTTGGCCTACTCCAAGAAGTTAATTCGAATAATGACCTAGATTTGGATGTAAATGATGGAGTAGAAGAAGATAGCGTTGAGCAAGACGATGATAGTCTAGATTTTGATGGTAGCGATGATGAAACTTTAGACTCTGATACAAAGCCTAAGACATCGACTAAGCAATCATTTAGGGCTAAACACCCCAGCACAGATAAAATCAAACAAAGCAAAAGCCATCGCCAATTCCTTGAACAGTTCAATCTTAAGGCTGAGAAATGCAAAAGTAGCAAAGCCATCTTCGAGGCGTTTATTGAAACGGATGCAGGTAAAAATCAAGCTATTTTAGCAAAGGCTATTGAGTTCTTGATGAAGCAGCAAATATCAGTCATGACTTTAGAAGCAAAAGCGATTCTGGAGGCTCAAGATGAATAAGCTCTCCAAATCCATTGAAAGTGTCCTGTTCGACAAATTGGTGATTGTCTGCCACTGCTTAGACTTAGACCACCGTGAAACCATTGTGCTTAACCTATTCAGCATAATTGAAGCTATTGTCGGTCATGAAGGGCTTGCTCAGCCTCAGGTAATGAAGTCTTTAGGGGGCTATCGCTATTCTGTTAAGTTGCCATTACTAGAGCCGATTGATTGGGTAAGACCTGTAAATGGAGAGCCCCATTTGTTCATTCAAGTGGGTCCCTACGCTCAGAATAGGCCTTTCATTCGGTTTGAGTTTAAAGGGTTCCCACTCAATAGAGAGCACTATTATCTCGCGCGGTTATGGCTCGAAAAGATTATACCGGCCTCAGCCCATTTTCTACTAAGCAGCGAGAATATGAAGGTAACAACCCTTGATATAGCCCTTGATTTGATGGTCGATATTAATAACATTTGCGTAAATTTCGCGAGCTCGCAGACATCTGGAGTCTTCTTCGCTAAAGATGGTGGTATTGGAACGATTATATTAGGTAATAAGAAAAGTGGTTGCCGCATAACTGCTTATGATCGTACCGCAAATTGTAGGGCTAAAAACCTTCCCACAAATGACGAGCCTGAGACACGCATAGAGTCCCAATTCAAACCCAATTGTAAATTGTTGCAACTAGATAAGTTCATAAATCATCACAGTTATCTTAAAAGGATCCAAGTGTATGATTTCTTGAAATTAAAAAAATCACCTACTTTACACCCGCATACGCTTATGGCTATTACAGCTTACGGACTAAAGTCTGCATTACAACGCCTACCTAAGGAAGAACGGCGCAAAATGCAAAGCCAGCTAAAAGATTGTGTGCTCCTTTCTCTTGATGATAAAGCAGTGAAAGATGTAGTCACGAAAGAACTGAAAAAATTGCGTGGGTTAATGTCTGAGTATTCACGCTCTAAATCAGTCAAAGCGCAGAAGATACGTAAGATGTTTATGGAACAATACGGTTCGATGACATCCAAGTGTGAGTAAGTAGGCCAACTAAAGATATAAGGAGAGCGAGTACAGCTAAGTAGTTTCTCATTTACGTAGCCTAACCGTGTCAAAAACAGCGGCTGAAAAATAGCCGCATTTGTGATACCATACGCTTACAGTGTGGTATCACTATTCCCTTCTGTTTCAATCCCCTAGCAACATATCAATCTATTCTTACTGGAGTTATCTATGACTACAGCGACTGCTTATGCGCTCTATTTGAGCCGTCTTGCGCCCAACAGTCAGCGCTCGATTGCTTCGCAGATGCGCAGCATTGCACAGCTGATGGACTGGCCTGACGCGACGATAGGCAAGCAACTCAGCAACATTAACTTTCAACAAGCGATGCAGATACGCGCATTGCTAATCCACGAGCAGTGGTCGGCGCGCTCGATTAACCGTGCGATGACCGCGATTAAAAGTATCGTTAAAGTCGCGGCCTTGATGGGTGAAGCGGATATGCAGCAAGTCGCGCACATCAATAGCATCGCGAACATGAAACACGGTGCCCATCAGGGTAATCCCCTGAGTGCAGAGCAAGTCACTAAGCTGCTCACCTTACTTTCCAAACGCCAAGACACGTATGGGCTTCGTACATTAGCTATCTTTGCGCTGTTCCTCGGAACGGGGCTGCGCCGTAGTGAGCTTGCGGCACTGACACTCGCCGATTACGACAGTGCAACGTCAACGATTAAGGTAGTAGCGGGGAAGGGCAATAAGAGCCGCATTCTGTTCTTACCCGATTGGGTTGAACAACATGTCATCGCTTGGCTCAACGTGCGCAAGATGCAATTGGGGCCACTCATTTGCCACTGTCGCACGACTGGCATTATCGTCCATTACCGCCCCGTGAGTCGGGATGCGCTCTATCGGTTAGTCAAAGACAAGCTAGGAGATATCGGCGTAATGGGTGCATCACCCCATGATTTGCGCCGCACCTTTATTACTCGGCTACTGGAGCAAAACGTTGATATCAACACCGTGCGCCAAATGGCAGGCCATGCGGATATCAGCACCACCACTATTTATGACAAGCGTGGCGATGCATTTATGCGTGAAGCAGCAGCCACCCTGAACTATGTGTCAGCACCGAACGAACGGGGCAGGAAAACAAGATGCTAAAGCGTGCAAAATCCCCCCGTAAATGGCGCGCCAATCATTGCCACTACCTCGCCTCACAGTTTAGTGAAGCATTGATTTTTGCCCTCATTACCGTCGATAAGGAAGTGCCATCTTCGATACTGGGCGCAATCACAGGCGAGCAGATGGAGCCGTTTCTTCGCCTTAGCCTAGAAGATGCATCACTCAAGCTACCAAGCAAAGACCGCGCACCGCTCAACACAGCAACGGTTAAGCATAACGCGCAGTTTCTTGGTCAGTTGTTTGGCTTAATGCCGCAGATGCAACCTGTAGTTGAGTTCTTGATTGTCATCAATGCCAATGCCGGACTCAGGGAGTTAACCGAATTCCTGATTGATGATGACTTTGATGTACTTGAACGCATGCTACAGGCTAAGGCAACCCTCGATTTAGAGGTCATCCTGTCGCAGTTGGCGGTGTTCGAGCGCTATCAACTGATTGCAGAGGCGACCTTGGATGCACCTTACAGATTGCTGTTCCCAAGCGTACTGGTATCCATTTTAGTGTCGCAGAAGTTAACGAGCGCGGTCGACTTCTTAGCCCCCATGCTCAGCAAAAGCCCCGAGGCACAATTTAGCTTGTCGCAATTTGGGCATGTGAACACTGACTTACTGGCAAACTATCTTGCGGCCATCACTCAAAAGCCCTCGGTAGGCGTCAATATCCTGCTCTATGGTAAAGCGGGTACAGGTAAAACTGAGCTGGCTCGGACATTGGCAAAGACGATTAAGCGCAATTTACTGGAAGTCCAAAGCCAGCAGTTAATCGAGAGCCAATACCGAAATGACAACATCGCAAAGGCAACCAGCATACGCCTTGCTCACCTGAACTTGTTACAAGGTCTACTGGCTCACAGCAATGACAGCTTGTTACTGGTCGATGAGTGTGAAGCGTTATTCGTGCAAGCCGATGAGCAGTATTCCAAAGAACAACTGATGCAGGCGTTAGAGCAAAACCCTGTCCCTGCCATTTGGATTACCAACCATGTTGGCTTGTTAGAACCCAGCTTTATTCGCCGTTTTAAGTTGGTGATGGAAGTTCCTGTACCCGATGAACCCTTTGCCTATGCCATCAATGAGCACTTACTAACACCGCTTAAGGTATCACAGGACTATCACCTGCTACTGGCAGAAAAGCCCAATGTCACCCCCGCCATGGTTGGTAATGCTGCCCATGTGGCGATGACACTCAAGCTCAAAGGTGCAAAGGCTGAAGTCCTTATCGATGAAGTGATTGATGCCACCTTAGAAGCCTGTGGTGAAGAAGCCCCGCCGCCAAAGTATCAAGGGGAACTGGCGTTCGATAGCAACATGGTCAACTTCAAGGGCAGTGATGATGCAGCAAGTGTGACTACCGATGATATGCTGGCCTCGATTAATCATGCCGTTAAGCAGGCCATGCCGATTAGGGTGATGCTGAGTGGTCCCCCTGGTACGGGCAAGACAGCATGGGTACATCACTTAGCTGAAACCCACGGCTTTGAGCTGATGCACATCAAATGCTCTGATGTACTCAGTAAGTATGTCGGGGACAGTGAGCAGAACATCGCTAGGCTCTTCAGAGAAGCACATAGACAGCAAAAGCTGATGCTCATTGATGAAGTCGACAGCTTGCTCAGCAAACGCGATAGCGCTCAAGCGCTGCATGAAGTGCAGCTCGTCAATGAGTTGCTGTCACAGCTTGAGTGCAACACTCTACCCGTGTTCGCAGCAACCAATGCGCTTGCCAGTATTGATAGTGCGGTCATGCGCCGCTTTGATTTCAAGCTGGTGTGTGACTATTTAACGAGTGACCAACGCCAAGCGCTGTATCGGCAAGTCCTTGGGATTAAACGCCTAACCCATGAAGAAGTATCAACCCTAAACAGCCTAAACCAATTAACGCCCGGCGACTTTGCCATCTTAGCAAGACGTCAAAGCTTTGAACCCAAGCGCGACCACCGCGCAACCGCCCTTGCGCTACTCACCACCGAGAACAGCCGCAAACAAGGGCAACCCCGTATCGGATTTATCCGCTAACACCCACTAAAGGAAACACACCATGACCACTGTATTGAGTTCTCTCAAGGTTATCGCTCGCCCTGAAATTGCCCCTAAGCCACCTGTGCTCGGCAAACGAATGAAGTTACTCGACAAGCTAGACCAGCAATTGTCTCTGGCCGAATGCATGATTGAAGGCCGTGAATTTGAAGCCTACAAAGAGCGCTCGGTTAAAGACCCTGAGACTGGTGAGCGTAAGAAAATTCGCCGCCGTTACATCGTCCGACCTTGGTTCTATGACAGCAACGAGCACTACTACTTTGAAGTGCGGATAAGTAACAAACCCATCGAACTGGAAAAAGGCTGCCCCGCTATTGATGTGGGTGCAAAGGCCAACTTGCCAGCAGTGATTAAGGTGGTCATTGATGCCGTGGAGAAAGGCGAGTTAGACGAGCAGTTACTCGCCCCTGCACCCAAGATAGGCAAGAAGGCCAGCACCGATAAGGCCAGCTCGAAAGCCAGTAAGTGACAACTCACATCACCCACATTCCATACCAACAACAGGGGGACATGATGCCCCCTTTGTTTTGCCACTTTTGAGGGTTAAATAATGAAAACCATGAATACCGACCTACCGTTACCCGTGTCACCTGTGTTTGCCCAAGCACTGGCAGAACTTGTGAAAAATATTGATAGCAACGCTGTCACCATTAACTTTCGCGACCCCGATTACAGTCCACAAACGGGCGGCTTTCATCCTGTGGAAATCAGGCTAGAGAAAGGCGATGACCAGTGGCAGTTATGCTACATCACCGACTTTTGCTATGTTGGCTATGCAGGGCAATGGGAATTAGTGAAAGAGTTGGACTTTGACTTTAGCTGCGGCGTGTTTCAGTCCATTAGTGGCTTGTTAGTCATTGAAGCGGCAGCAGAGCTTTACCCCATTTGGGAGCAAAACTTCTTGTGTTACTGGCAGGAAATGGACGTTTTTAATGTCAGCATTTCGACCGACTAACCTTCAAACACTCAAAAATGTGGCATCGGCACATATCAAATCAGATAAAGTCGGCTAGACTGAGGCACGAGCAGGAAATGGTTTCCTCGCTTGCGCTATGCAATGCCTTAAAGAAGAAGGAGCAACCCCATGTCAGGATGGTATGAATTAAGCAAAAGCAGTAACGATCAATTTAAGTTTGTGCTTAAGGCTGGTAACGGAGAAGTCATCCTCACCAGCGAACTCTACACGGGTAAGAGTGGTGCCATGAATGGTATCGAATCCGTTCAAACCAACTCCCCTATCGAAGCCCGATATACCAAAGAAGTGGCGAAAAACGATAAGCCGTACTTCAACCTAAAAGCCGCGAACCATCAGATCATTGGCACTAGCCAAATGTATTCGAGTACCGCAGCAAGGGACAACGGGATCAAGTCGGTAATGGAGAATGGGAAAACCACGACGATTAAAGATCTAACCTAGATCGGTATGTGCGGAGTGGTGGATCTTGAAGGGCATGTGTGTACCAACAAAAAGCTGGACATAAAGCGGTAAGTATCTAACAATGCTAAATTTTAGATACAAAAAAACCGACTTAATGTCGGCTATTTGTATGGTACCAGAGGACGGACTCGAACCGTCACGCTTTTAAGGGCGGTGGATTTTGAATCCACTGTGTCTACCGATTTCACCACTCTGGCACAACTTTGGAGCTTCAAAAACTTTGCAAATCTTTGCATCGTCTTTGCGTGTTAATCATTTTCAATTAACATTTTTAATCAACAGCTTAGTGAATTTGATATTGTAACACAGTGAATTTTGAATCCGCTGTGTCTACCGATTTCACCACACTGGCATTATTGCACTTAGAGACAACAATATCTTGCTATCGCTAAGTGCAGGGAATTATACCTTTGCCCATGACAATGGCAAGCCTTTTACCTAGGCAAACATATAAATTAGATTTAACCGCTCAAAAATCATGCTCTTGAGATTATTCTGCGCCATTTGAGAGTAAAAATGTCGTATATTCCTTGTCACTTTTTTGGATATGATTAACGAGCCAAGATCGCAAGAAAGACATTAGCTCATCGGCAACATCTTCTCCTTTTCCTACACGTGTCTGAAAATCAAGAACTTGGCCCACAAGTTGCCCGTGTTTTTCTTTATGACTTTCACTTTGAGGATAACCAAAACGCTCAAATAGTTCTTCTTCATAGGAAAAATGGTTTGCAGTGTAATCCACCAATCCTTGTACTATGCGTTTTATTGCTTCTAGGCCATAGTCTTCACTTAATGTCCTATGTAATTCATTGATAAGCGATACTAACCTTTGATGTTGACGGTTAATTTCTGGCATACCTATATCAAGTTCTGGCCCCCATGTGACAAATAACTTACTTAATGCTTGGTTTGAATTAAATAACGCTTTATCCACATGGAATCGATGTAGTAACGAGCCAATTTCCTGCGACATGTTATACACCTTAAGACTTGATAAATTCGTGTTATTTGTACGATGTGCATTGTTTAGAGCGAGTTTTGCTACAGCACAGATATTGTTATTAATTTCTTCTGCAACTTTATATTGTTCTTCAGAGGCAGTGGCTATTTGGTGAGACATATCCGTAATAGTATTAACTTGAACGGCAATATCATTGAGGGCGTGGTGTGCTTGGTTAACCATCAATGCTGTTTCATCTGCAAGACTGACATTGTGCAACATGACTTCAAGCCCTCTATGGGCTCCTTTTTGTAATCCTGCAATCTGTTGCTGAATTTCGACAGTGGCTTCTGAGGTTCTCTTTGCAAGATTACGCACTTCATCTGCGACAATGGCAAAGCCGCGGCCATGCTCACCTGCTCTCGCACTTTCAATGGCAGCATTTAAAGCGAGTAGGTTAGTCTGTTCTGCGACTTGTGAAATGGTTTCGATAATACTGCTGATGTTATTTGTATCGGCGGCTAAATTTTCAATAACATTTTTAGTGTCATGGAGTTGCTTTGTCATTCCATTAATTTTATGGACAATATTTCCCATGATGTGATCACTTTGTTTGGCTGAGTTCTGAGCCATATCAGCGGCCTTAGCTGTGCTGGCCGCGTTTTGTGAGACGGCTTGTACCGTTGAAACCATTTGTGTTATTGCTGTCGCTGCGAGCTCAGTTTGATGTTCTTGCTCTAATACGCCTTGTTTTGCTTGCTCACTGATAACTTTGATATCTGAGGCAACATTTTTCATTCCTTCGCAGGTATCTGACAGAGACAAAATAGTACGACTAACGTCTTCTCCCATGCGGTTGATGCTACGCACAACCTTGATAAACACGCCTGCATCTTTTTCATCTACCTGGTAACTTAAATCCCCATCTCCTAGATGGCGGGCCGCATGTTCAAGTTTGCTTAGGTTATTAAACAGTTTATAAATATAAAAAAATAATACTGCTGCAAGCAGGAGTAGGCAGAGTGTAGCAATGATATGTCGATCTATGATTAGACAATAAAGGGGATAAACGAGTAGCAACAGAGGAAAGAAGGTTGAACGATATATGATCGTGTTCTTTTGAACTGTCATTTTTGGCTCCTTCAAAAATGGGACTGATTGGCGGAAATGAGAGAATCTATGTGTCAGAACCAGTCTCTTTAGCATCTCGATGGCTGAGATAGTTAATCCTAGCGGTTAACGCAATAAGAAACAAAGGTAATACCTTGATCTATGACTAAATACTTTCTTGGTCAAACTTGATTCGTGTCACACAATTTTTCCAAGATGAGCGTTTTGTATGGCAATGTTGGTTTTTTATTGATCAGGATCAGTGTTTAGTTAAATAAGGAAAGCTAGTTTAGAGGGGACTTCACAGGAACGAGGATCTCAGTCATGGCATTTTGGTTAGATTTAATGTTTGGTAACCCTATCGGTTTACTCTCAATGATTGTTATCTTTAGCACAATAGGGATAATTTCTTATATCACTTGGATGTTTATTGTGAAGTCAGCACAACAGCCGTAGTTTTTGCTTCCATTGTTTATTATATTCTTTGTCACAAATTGCACATTATTATGGGGGTCTTAGATAGCCCCCATTTTTTATGTCCGTAATCTACACCTACACATTGTTTGTTGGTGCTAGATAGCATGTTTACGATTTTGTACTAGACCATTCAAAAATTGTGGTCTTGCTTTGATCAAATGCTGCATTTCTTCTTGGCTTGGTTCGCCTGCGGGTAGCCGAAGTACATCACGATTTAAATAGATGCGCGCTTTCATCGAAATTTTGTAGTCAGCCGTTGGGCCTTGAATGGCGTAATGACGTTCGTTACCAAGGTTTTCTAAGATACAGGCGTTTAGCAAACTTTTCACAGCAGGTTCATTTTGCGGTAGAGTCAAAATAGTGGCACCTTGTAAGAAGAACTCACGTAAAAGTGCTCGCTCTGCGCGGTCAAGCAAATTCACTTTAGCTTCTATAGTTTCGGTAATACGCTTATCACTCAAATGGCGAATCGATTCATCTAGCCCTAAGTTCAGTAATTGACTTAAAAAATAAGCAATAGAAATGATGAGTCCTAAACCTACAAAATGCGCGTGTTCAGGTACAAATTTATCAAGTGCCAGTATTTCTAACACATTGAGTGGAATAGATAATAAAACGACACAACTCACCATTAACCACAGCATGATTTTGAACATCATTTTCTTAGGGCTAAAGAACTTAACTGAATCAAGTTTGAGTTTTAACATAGCATTATCCCAGTGACAAAAAATTGAACTTGTTGACTAATAAGCAAATTCAATGCCATTTGTTGGAACGTAATTGATGGATTTTTATGGTGGATAAAATGCACAATTTAAAGCATCGGGTCTATGCTTATAAACATCTCAAGCCGCTCTCGTGCATAGAAAATTTAAGATGCTGACATTCTTTAGCCAATTAATCAAAAGCCCGATAGGCAGGCATCTTACCCTGTCTATCATCCTCTTTAGCTCTTTGATCACTTTAGTGACGACAGCCTATCAACTGGTAAACGATTACCAAGGTGATATTCATCGTATCGATAGAGTTTTTTCTAACATTGAAAAGGCCAATTTAGATGTGTTGGCTGCAAGTGTGTGGGTGATAGATGAGCGGTTAATTAATACCCAGTTAAATGGGCTTATCCAATTGCCTGATATTAAATATATTTCGGTTAGGGATGATAGTGGCCAGTCTTGGAGTTCTGGAACACGGCAGTCTGAGCAGTCCCTCGATAGGGTTTTTCCTTTAGTCTACAAATCACCAACTGAAAATATCAATGTTGGTATGCTAGAAGTTCAAGTGGATATGGATGCGATTTTTCAGCGCCTCTATGACAAAGCAATCCTTATCCTATTGTCTAATGGCATTAAGACCTTCTTAGTTGCTGGGTTTATTCTTTTCTTAGTGTGGTACAACATAACCAAACATCTCGATAAATTGAGTCATTACTGTAAGCAGATCAACCTTGACGTTGAATGTGAGCCCCTCCAATTTGCTCGAAAAGAAAAAGCTGATGAGTTTAAGCAGGTTGCTGATGCTATCAATAATATGCAGAACCAATTGAGGCATTCCTTTGATGCACTTAAAAACTCTAAAGCCGACTTACAAATTGCCTTAGAAGATAGAGAGCGACTCCTCAAACTGGAACGTAGTTACAAAGAAGAACTCGCAAGGCAAGTTAAAGAACGAACCCTCGAATTAGAACAATCCCTTGCAGCATTAAAACGTGCGCAGCAGGTATTGGTTGAACAAGAAAAAATGGCGGCATTGGGAGGATTAGTGTCAGGTGTTGCCCATGAAATAAATACACCGATTGGCATTTGTCTTACTGCCGCGAGCGCACAACTTAGTCATATCGACGAGCTTATTGAACTGATCCATAGTGAGCACGCAACCTTGGATGAAATCAATGCCATTTTGGATGAATACCAACAGAGCTGTGAGTTGATTGTTCGCAATATCAGCAAAGCAAGCAGTTTGATCCAAAAATTTAAGACGATTGCAATTGATCGCAGTCAAGAAGAACATCAATGCTTTAACTTACATGAGCAGCTTAATGAGATTTTTGAATCGTCATTGCTGATGCATCCCAATATCGAGGTTAAAGCAAATATCCTTGTTGAGCCGGAGTTAAACATTAAAACAAACATAAGTTTACTTAATCAAATGGTCAGCAATATTCTCTCCAATGCGTTTACCCATGCATTCCAACCTCGAGAAGCTGCTCTCGTACAGGATAATCTTATTCAAATAGATGCGAGCATTGATGAAGGTTTTGTTCATATAAGCATACAAAACAATGGGGTAAAAATACCGCCAGAAGTTGCAGAGCATATGTTCGAGCCATTTTTTACAACGAGTAGAAGTAAGGGCGGGACGGGATTAGGGCTATCAGCCGCATTCAATGCGGCAACTTTATTAAATGGCACTATGAGTTACCAAGCCGATGCCTCTTTAGGTGGTGCGCAGTTCAACATCAGTCTTCCTTTTGTTCAATGTGACTTAGCTCCGCTTAATCAGTATCACGAGTTTCAAATATAAGCGATTTTTAGCTTATCTTATTGGTCTGCCTGATTAGCAATGTGTGCCAACCTTGATAATACACGGCTTGCAGCGACAAAACCAAAGGTGCCTGTGACCATAGTGACAGCACCAAAGCCGGAAGCACAATCCATTCGCATGCTACCATCGGCGGTTGCCTTAGCGTTACATACCGAACCATCTGCTTGGGGATACACTAACTGTTCACTGGAAAATACGGCATCTATAGCAAAACGACGTTGCACGTTTTTAGAGAAGTGATATTCACGGCGTAAAATATTACGCACTTTAGCCAGCAGAGGATCTTGATAAGTTTTAGCGAGATCGGTGAGTTGAATTTGGGTAGGATCGGTTTGACCACCCGCGCCACCGACTGTCACTATCTTGATCTTTTGCCGTTTACACCAAGCAATAAGGGCTGCTTTTTGCTTTACCGCATCAATACAATCAATAACATAATCGATGTTGCCGCCTTCTTTGGCGCCAAGTAAATAGTCACCTAGGTTATCAATAGTGATAAAGTCTTCAATTTCATTAACTTGGCAATCAGGATTAATATCACGGATCCGTTGTGCCATTACTGCAACTTTTGAGCGACCAATTGTTGATATTAATGCATGAATTTGGCGATTAGTGTTGGTCACGCAGATATCATCTAGATCAATTAAGCTAATTTGCCCTATACCACTGCGTGCTAATGCTTCTGCGGCCCAAGTTCCTACGCCACCAATACCAACCACCACCACATGGGAACGGGCAAATTTTGCTAACGCCTTTTGTCCGTATAAACGGCCAATTCCACCAAAGCGATTCTGATAGGCTTCAGTCATCAATACTTACCTTCTATAAGACGTTAAAAAAGCGCTCTCCCTATCAAGGCTTTGGTAAAGCCAAGATACAGGTCATTGCTGAACATTAAAAATGCGCAGTGGATTCTAAACGATTTAACCTAAAATTCGAAATCAATCTCTGCCCTTGTAAAGCGGTATTGATGAAGATTTGAATGTTAATAAGTTGATGATAAAGAAGGTAAACTGAATATTGTGATCATACTATTGAATAAAGGTATCAAAATAGTGTTTTCAATATGTAAATCAATATGATGAAAATCATGCCATTTTAAGTGTTTGTGATCTATATCGCATTTTACTTTATCCCGTCTATGCAAACTCTGCCGCGCAATATCGCTAGTTCAGTGTGAGTTAATTAGCGCCTGAGTTCTAATACTATGGTCTATGCTACTCCACCTGTTTCAGCGGCAATCTTATGTTAATTGATACGAAATAGGGCTTAGCTGATATTGGATGTACTGTAGGTTTATATGTTGATTTTAAACTGAATTGTTCAGTTTTTTAAAACTGTGTTTGAGGTGAAAATAGTTGTTTCTACCGCTTTTTTTACCCACTTATAGCTAAAAAACATACATAGACCTGCTTTATGACAAACTTGCTACAACATTAGTATATGCTACAGTTAGCGTCGCCGACTCACTTAGGCCTATGCGTCTGCTATACCTCTTAAGTAGTAAGTGAAATATGCTGTTTTACTGCTTTCATGCCAAATTGTGGTCAAGATATGGGGAAATATCCTAAAAAAGTTTGAATAAAGGCAAGGAGAACCAAAAACTTGATCTACGACACAGCCTGCAAGTCGTAAAACTGTAAAAATCGGCGGCAACTTTGTTACCGATAACCAGTAACAAATGTGTAAAACCACACAAAAACCATGAAAAATGGATAAGAACTTAGGTTCGAGGGAGCACAAAACATGAAAAAGACATTCATCTCTGCATCAGTTGCATCAGTATTGGCATTGGCTTCATTCGGTGCGCTAGCCGAAGGCCCAAGCTTCTATGGTCGTTTAGATCTAGCAGTGACTAATACTGATTCAAGCACTACTCTACAAGGCAGCACTAAAGGTGCAACTATTGGTGAGAGCGGTACTTATCTTGAGAATAACTTCTCATGGTTAGGTGTAAAAGGCTCTGAAAAAGTTGCCGATGGCGTAGATATTGTTTACCAAATGGAGTTTGGTGTTGATAACACTACTAATTCTGGTAATACATTCAATGCTCGTAACACTTTCTTAGGTTTTAAAACGGTTGCTGGTACAGTGTTAGCGGGTCGTAATGATACCGTATTTAAACAAGCTGAAGGTAACGTTGACGTGTTTGGTAACACCAACGCCGATATCGACCGTTTAGTGAGCGCTCAAGCGGGTGCTGGTCGTAGTGGTGATGGCGTATGGTACTATTCTCCAAAAATTGCTGATTTAGTGACTCTGAACGCGACTTATTTATTTGATGATAACTATGGCACTTCAGAAAGCATGTATGCAGTAAGTGCGACTTTAGGTGATAAAGCATTTAAAGAGCAAAACTATTATTTAGCCGCTGCTTATAACAAAGCTATTGGTGGCGTAGATGCATACCGTGGTGTGGCTCAAGCTAAGTTTGGTGACTTTACTGTTGGCGGTTTATTCCAACATGCAGAAAGCATTGTGAATGATAACCGTGATGGTAACTCATACTTTGTGAACGTAGTGTACAAACTACAAAACGGTGTGAATCTGAAAGCCGAATACGGTAAAGATGAAGCTGGTTTCGGTAGCTACTTCAAAAACGCATCAGGTCTTAACAACAATATGACCGTAGATTTGGATGACGTTAATGTTGATCAAATCACTATCGGTGCTGATTACCGTTTAGTTAAATCAACCTTGTTGTTTGCACACTATGCACACTATGAAGGTGATTTCAAACAAAATGGTGTTAAACAAGATCTAATTGAAGATGATGTTGTTTCTATCGGTGTACGTTACGATTTCTAATATCGTTAATTGATATTGATAAAAAAACCTACTGCTTGCAGTAGGTTTTTTATTTTCTAGGCGCTAAAAGCGCATGGCTGATTGACCTTAAGTTCTCCTTCCGCTTAGGCGTCGCGGGGTAAGCCTTTTTCAATAATTCGTACCATTCGCGCTGTTTGACGGCGTGATTTTTGTTGTACTAGAGTGTTACTCGCAGCAAGGCGTGATTGCTGTGCATCGATGGCCCACTGAATATGTTCCAGTACCATTTCATCCACGTCGGCACTTTCCTGACGGTTAGTCAGTGCCTCTAAAATAATGGGGTTTGCAGGTGCATTACCCAGTGCTACAGCAATATTACGTAGCCAGCGTTTATGGCCAATGCGGCGAATGGCGCTTCCTTCAGTTTGTTTAAGAAACTCGGCCTCACTCCATGCAAAAAGACTAAGGAGATCAGGTTGTTTTAACTGAGGACGAATATGAAAGTCGATTTCGGTTGTGAGTGGCGCTTGACGATTAATAGGGCATACAAGTTGGCAATCATCACAGCCATAAATTCGATTTCCCATCAGCGGTCTAAATTCTTCTGGGATAGCACCTTGTAGCTCAATGGTGAGATAGGAAATGCAGCGTCTGCCATCGACGACATAGGGTTCTACAATTGCCCCAGTAGGACAGGAGGTCATACAGGCAACGCATGTGTTACATGCTTCCTGAATAGGAATATCCACGGGCAGAGGTAGATTAATAAAGAGTTCTCCTAAAAAGAACCAACTTCCCGAATCATGGTTAAGGATAAGAGAGTGCTTACCTGTCCAACCAATACCCGCTTTTTCGGCTAAGGGGCGCTCAAGTACCGGTGCAGAGTCGACAAAGGGACGAAAATCAGCGGCATCAAAACCCAGTGCAATTAACTCTGCACTGATATGATCTCCGAGTTTTTTAAGTCGCGCACGGATTAATTTGTGATAGTCACGGCCACCCGCATAACGGGAAATATAACCTAAGTTGGGATCGGTGAGGTTGGTTGCAAAGCCAGCTTCAGGTGGCAAATAATCCATACGCACTGATATCACACGCACTGTACCTGGATGTAATTCTTGAGGGCGCGCACGCATCATGCCGTGGCTAGCCATATAGGCCATTTCACCGTGATAACCCTTGTCTAGCCATGTCTGGAGCTTAATTTCTTCACTCGTTAAATCAGTATCGCAAATACCAACCCGTGCAAATCCTAATGCTTTTCCCCAACCTTTAATTTTCAGCGCAAGTCGAGAGAGTATCGCGGCATCGGGATAATTGGACTTAGGATAAATACTGGGCGACATGGAAATAGTGAAATGGCATTGTAAGGTGGCAATATGATACCAGTTTTACGCTCAATGCAGTGAGTTAACTCAAGCCGTTTGGAAGTCCAGAAGATGTCACTTTGCATTCAGAGGGCGATCAAGGTATAAACCTCTTCATATTATGACACTATTATCGACCTGATATTTTTCGCATATTGCCATCATTTTTAGCCATAAAAGTTATTACCGCATAGATTAGAGAGTTTGCATGATTTATTTATCAGATAGTTACCGCAAAACTGCGGAGCAAGTTTCTTTCAATGTCGCCAATAAAGTACTCCCTATGGCGACATTGCCAGAGAGTTTGTTGGAGGCTTACCAAGGCTTATACACTGAACTCTTGGAAGACCGAGAAGGTAAATTTAACCAAGCGTGGGCATCTTTACCCGCCAGTGCGCGTAATTTGATGGAACAAGCCGCATTCCACGGTTTCTATATTGCCAATGCTTGGTTGCAATTAAGCCGTGTCGCCCAAGAGATTTCTGAGCAAGCCGATACCGATAGTGCAATCCAAGAGCAAGAATACAATGGTATTTTTACGCGTTTAGCTAATGAGTCATTAAAAGAAAGCCTGCGTAAATTAAAGAAAGCCCGCACCGATCGTTCTATGCTCAATAGCTTTAAGCAAGTGATGGCGCCATAGCGTTGCACTGAAATCAAGCCTAGTGCTGAAATTAACCTAGTGCTGAAATTAACCTAGTGCTGAAATTAACCTAGTGCTGAAATTAACCTAGTGTTGAAATTAACCTAGTGTTGAAATTAACACTGCGCCTGAAGTTAAAAAGCCCACTACTGTAAAGTAGCGGGCTTTTTACTGGTTTGCACAAACTCAGTTAAGCTGTTTTGCCGCAACGAGCGCCGCGGCAATGGCCAGCCTTAGAATGAGGTACGTTTATAGCGGCGGTATTCTGGTTTCCAGAAATTACCTTCAATTGACTGCTGCAAAATCTCATCGCTCATAGGTAGCGTTAACCCTTGTTCTACCGCGACTTTGCCTACTGCGAAAGCAATGTGCTTACTCACGGCATGGATATCTTCCAGTTTAGGCAGTAATGGGCCTGTACCATCGATTGCCAGTGGCGAACATTCGGCAAGTGCGCGGCTTGACGCCATCAACATGGCATCGGATACATGACGTGCGCCAGACGCTAATACGCCTAAACCAATGCCGGGGAAGATAAAGCTGTTGTTGCACTGGGCAATTTCATAGGTTTCACCATCGACAACGACTGGCTCGAACGGGCTGCCTGTCGCCACTAATGCTTGGCCCGAAGTCCAATGCAAGATGTCTTTAGGTGTCGCTTCTACGCGGCTGGTGGGGTTCGACATAGGGAAAATAATCGGCCGAGCACAATGGCTGTGCATAGCACGGATGATTTCTTCGGTGAAGAGACCCGGAACGCCAGATACCCCAATCAGCACTGTCGGCTTGGCGTTGTTAACCACATCGAGCAGTGAAATATTGTCGCTGAAATTGCTCCAATTTTGGATATTGGTGCATTTTTGCGCCAATTTTTGCTGGAATGGCAACAGGTTAGGCATGTTATCTAGCAATAAGCCCCAACGGTCAACCATACACACTTGGGTGCGAGCTTGCTCGTCGCTGATCCCTTCAGACACCATTTGTGCCACGATAGCTTCGGCAATTCCGCAACCGGCGCTACCAGCACCGAGAAAGGCGATACGTTGCTGATTTAATTCAGTGCCCGCAGCCTTACACGCGGCGAGCAAACAGCCAACGGCAACCGCAGCGGTGCCTTGAATATCATCGTTAAAGCAGCAATAGCGATCCTTATAACGCTCTAGGATCGGCATGGCATTCTTTTGGGCAAAGTCTTCGAACTGGATCAAAGTATCCGGCCAACGCACGTGGACGGCTTGCATAAAGGCTTCAATAAACTCGGCATATTCTTCGCCACCGATGCGTGGATGGCGCCAACCCATATACATAGGATCTTCTAACAACTGCGGATTATCTGTGCCTACGTCTAAGGTAATGGGCAGGGTATAAGCCGGACTGATACCGCCACAGCTAGTGTAGAGTGACAGCTTACCGATAGGGATCCCCATGCCGCCAATACCTTGATCGCCAAGGCCTAAAATACGTTCACCATCAGTGACTACTATGATTTTAACTTTTTGGCGAGTCGAGTTATTGAGGATGTCATCGATCCTATCTTTGTTCGGATAGGAGATAAACAAACCACGGTTGCGGCGATAGTTTTTCGAAAAACGCTCACAAGCTAAACCGACTGTCGGCGTATAGATGATGGGCATCATCTCGCTGATGTTATTTTGCACTAAACGATAAAATAAGGTCTCGTTTGTGTCTTGAATATTCCGTAGGTAAATGTGCTTGTCTAAGTCGTTATTGAAACTTCTAAATTGATCGTAGGCGCGAGAAGCCTGCTCCTCAATCGTTTCAATGGCGTAGGGGACTAAGCCTTCGAGGTTAAAGAAAATTCGCTCTTCTTCAGAAAATGCACTGCCCTTGTTAATCAGTGGGGCTTCAAGAATGGCAGGTCCTGCAAACGGAAGATAGAGGGGGCGTTTATTATCGTCCATGGGTAACCTTTGAGTTATTGTTTAAGTGGTCAATACGTGCTTTAAGTCACGTAAGGTTACCATGAAATGTGATCTTTGTTGTCCGCGGAAAGCGGTATTTGTGGTTTTTTTTACAGCAGCAAAAAAGTTCGCTGTTTAAAACAGGATTTTTGAGGTTGTTGAAGTGGAATTGCGATGCGCTTGTGTGTATCCAAACAAGCTTAGTATAGATAAACGTAGAGGTAAAAAAACGCAGCCTAAGCTGCGTTTGATGTCATAGATTTAGCGTTATACGCCGCGATACTTAAGTGATAAGCCGCGAATAAAGTTACGCAGTATTTGATCGCCACACTCTTTAAAATTCTTGTGGTCTGGATTGCGGAACAAGGCGCTTAGCTCTGATTTTGACATTTGCACTTCGGCTAATGCCAAAGTAGCGACTATGTCTTCTTCGCGCATTTCGAGAGCCACTCTCAGCTTTTTAAAGATGAGGTTGTTGTTTAAACGTGAAACGGGTGCGGGAATTTCTGCACCTTCACGTAAACCGCGTTTTTCTATAATAAGACCATCTAAAAACTGACATAGGGTCGTGTCGTTACAAGCTTTATAACCTTCTTCCTCTTCTTTACGTAGAAGATCAATCATCTCTTCGACAGGCACTTCTCTTCCAGCTTTGGCAAAAATTTTAATCATTTTTGCATTGCTAAAATCAAACACGAAGCGCAAACGGCGCAAAATATCATTATTAATCATGGTCATCTCTTGGCGCGGCTGCGCGGTCTGGTTTAAGAGGCAGTATTATATACCCAAAGCGCTTCAAAAAGCAGAATTCAGTGGGAATTTAGCGCCGTTGACTGGGTATGTTTTTTTAAACCTTGATTGCAGTTTGGCCATTTGACTCATTACCCTTTTATGACGTTGTACCAATAGATAAACAGTGCCGCAAAAATCAGCAGATAACTTAGGCCAAACCAAGACAGTAGTTTCATCTTAGTGCCATATCTGTCTATCTTGGGGAGCTGTTTGCTGGTCAATAAGCGGTAATTTAACCAAGCAAAAATGACGGTGGTCATAAAGGCCAAGATCATCACAAACTCGAGTAACGGTAAGAGTGCGCCTTTAAAGAAGAGGATCAGCAATAAGCCAAAGGCACTGATGGCGAGCATAATCCCTGTGAGACGTTTGTCTGAACTGGTCTTTGAGGTGAGTAACTGCCAGCCCATATCTAAGGTGCGACTATAACCATCGATCACTGTTACTGTGGTACTAAAAATACACAGGAACGCGACAATACCAATAAGATAACGACTCTCGCCGCCCATCACTTGGCTGTAAAGATTAATCAATTGATTCGCAAATTGCGCACCCGAATCTGAAAAATGCTCTCCACTGCCGTGCATGACCAATGCGCCAAGTGCGAGGAATACAATTGCGAGGATGGCGGTGACTAGATAGCCTAAGTTGAAATCCAGTATCGCTTGGAATTGAGTCACTTTTTCGGTCTTTTGTTTCTCGAGTAACCAGAGAGAATTCCAAGCACTGACTTCAATCGGTGCTGGCATCCAGCCCATCATGGCGACGAGAAATCCCACATGAGCCCATTGCCAAGGTGAAGGAGAGACAAAATTGCTCGCTAATGGTTGAGCATGATCCCAAGCTAAAGCCACGGCAATCAAAGTGGTTAGGGTGAGGGCGAACATGATGATCTTAGTGAGTCTATCGAGCAGTTGATAATGACCCAAAATCAGTAAAGCCAAGGAACTTAGCAATACCAGTAGGGCCAACCAATCAATGGGCAGCGGAATAAACTGGGTCAACATCGCCGCCGTTAACATGCAAACGCCCGCTGTGCTGGCGATGGCGGCGATAACATTGAGTCCAGTAAACAGCAGTAAGTAACCTCGGCCCTGTTTTAAGTAACCATGTAGCAGACTTTCCCCTGTGGCGGCCGTATAGCGGGCGCCAGCGGCAAAGAAGGGGTACTTAAGTAAATTTACCCCCAGAATAACCCAAGCTAATTGCCAACCAAATTCGGCGCCAGCGCGAGTGGATGCAACTAAATGGGAAGCCCCAATCGCGGCTGCAGCCATAAGAACACCGGGCCCCATGGCTTTAATGCCGAGCATCAGATGTGTCATCCAAGAGGATGATGTGGAGGTTACTGAGGATTCTGTCATCTTGTTATCAAAAAGACCTAACGTATTGAACTAAAATATTTTACTCAAGCTATTTATTTCATTTTTGACCGAGTAAGGCTTCTATTCGTTTTAGACTGGCAGCAATTTCGACCACATTTTGTAGAAGGATAGTATCCAACTGTGCTGGTGAATGGGCTTGGGGGATATGATGGCTAAGACGTTCTTTTTGTTCAAGAACAAGGGTTCTAAACTGAGGCGCATCAACAATGCCAACTAAACTAATTAGGGCACCAGCACCCGATTGTCCAGCGGTTTCAACCGTGAGCTTATGTAAACCAAATAAGCGCATAATTGGACCTTGGATCAATGCCATATCGGTAATTTTATCTAAAGGCACAGTGTTTTCGGTGCGCGTTAATATGCCGCGACGTACGATAAGTTTGTTATGGGTAAGCTGGGCACTCATATTGTTAATATAGCGACGAGTTCCCCACAATCCAATTGGAAACCAAAGCAATAACAAGGGAATACCTATGATACTCAGGCTAAAATATGCGGCGCCCGATAGCAGCCAATATAAGCCTAAATTGTCTGCAAACTTAGCTTGGTGAATGATGTTGTCTTCCATACTTTCTCCATAAATCCCGTTATTCAAGCTTATGATATGGCTGTGGTGTGTACTGCTATACAAGGATGATTATCTTGGGTTATCTCTCAATGAAAATACAGATTTTTAACATAGTAGGATATTCTTTTTTATCCTATGGTTTAGCAACCTATACCAATCGTATTAAATATCTGTTCATTCAGCGGGAGTTCAACGCGCTTTAGACAAGGCGAAGGCTTGAAGGCATAGCGGTCTCTGTCAAAAGCCTTAAACGCAGTATAAAGCGCGTTGAAACCCGCCCTTCGGGAGCCACACAGGCATCCCACTCCCGTGTTGCATTAACTTAAAAGGGAATGACCATTTTTGCGTCAATGCGCCTTGGATTGAGATGCCTGTGAGGCTCTGAACTGATTAGATATTTAATGTGATTGGTATTAGTTGTTTTGAAAGACTTTTGTGAGGGAATACTTCAAAAATAAAAAGGGCAGATATCAAGATCTGCCCTTGGTCTCGTGTGTTTTTGGGTTTTAAAGCTGTGTCGCTGCCCATTTTGCACGGCTTTCGCGGCTTTCGCTCATACCATGCTGCTCACGGTAGGCTTTATAGGCTTCAACATCGAGTGGGATTAAGCTGACATCTACTTCGAGTACCAGTTTGCACTCTTTCTTAATGCGCCATGCGGATGTGTTGTAGAGTTCCGTCAGTGGGAGTGAGCTTAAAAATTCTGGATTATATTGGCTATAAATGGCTTGGGTTGGATATACCACAAAGGCGAGTTGGCGCTTAGGTTCTTTTTTAAACAAGGCTTCAATACCATCAGTGGTATTGAGCACTTGCATCTCAATAATATCGTCGATTTCTAACAGCTTCTTCTGGGCAAGCTCTGGCGCCATTGATTCACCATTCTCCCAGGCTAAGACGTCGGCTTCAGTATGATTAGTCAGTTGACCTACTTGAGCAGGGCTTAGGCTAAGCGATTGGCGTAAGTAGCTCATTTCAATGGCGTTCAAGCCAATATTTTTAGACATAATGCGGTTCTCAAGTTCGATAATAAAAAATTAGTATTTGTTTTTTAACCAAATATCTTCAACCCATTCCCAGAAGGATTCCCAATAGATATCGGCAAAGTCACCATTTTTCCAAAAGTGCACTTGACCCTCTTGGTCGATGCAATAAAAGTCATCACCCATCTGACAAATGGCAATCATGTCCCTTGGCATGCCGATCGACCAAGCATAACAGGTCACTTCGGGGAGATAAGTGTGTGAATAGGGATCGGCAACGGTAACCGGTTCAATTGCACCATAAATGACATCACTGGCGTAAAGTAGATATTCTTTTAGCTCCCTTGGCAATGAAATGAGGATCTGCTCTTCCACTTCAACGAGTTGTTCAAATGTGGGTAATTCGAGCGGAACGGGCACGCTTTCACTGCGTTCTTGGAGTTGCTCAATAATGTCGTGCATGGCATTTCCTGCGGTTAGGGCTATGGCGCGGGATTATATACCCAAACAACCTGAAGATGCGAGAAAGCGGCTTTATACCACAGTTGGTATCAATAGATAAAAAGGCGCTGGCACCTTTACAGGTAACCAGCGCAAGAGTGGAAGCTGTTTTTGAGTTAGGCTACGGCGACTTTTAATAAACTGGCTTCATCGACTCGTTTATAGTTAAGCCACGCTTTATGATAAAGCTTGTGTGATTCTTGGCGCAGTTGGGCAATTTGCGCTAACTCAAACTCGCTCAATGGACGCTGTTGTTTGATGGCATTGGCTTCAATTATCTGCACTTTTTCATATACCTTGTGTTCAGGACCACTTTTGATATCGGCAATATCCTGTAGGTGTAGTTGCACTTCTGCAATCATGCCCGATTCGGGTAGGCGTACTAATAAGTTTAGGTCACGATAGCCAGAGGCTTTTGGTGTGGCAAAGCGGTTCTTTTGTTGAACAATTTGGGTTTGTTCACTCAATACTTGATAAACCTGCATAAGCTCTTGGATGCTATCGGTAACAATACTGGCTCTGGCAAGATCCGTAATTTTACGGGCATCACCGCTAAATTTTGTCGCCACTTTATCGGCCGCTCGTTGATAACTTTTGACTTCAGGAATAATGATATGTGCCTGAGATTGCGTTGTAATTTGCTCAAGTAATTGACTCAACTCGGCTTGAGCTTTATGGGCCTGTGAATATAAGTTTGCTAGGTTGCTTGAGGTCTGGAGTGGTATATCGAAGGTTTGGCTGCTTAGAGCATACAGACCTTGAAGATCATGACTTTGTACTTGTCTTGCACTGTAATTGCTGCGGTCTGTTTTCGTGTCATTGATATCTAAGGCGCTTGCAACGGTAGCTCGGCTTGATAATAAAAGTAGAAAAATAAAAAAAGTACGAAATAACTTAGTCATGCGGCCTACTTCCTTATGGGTGAGTTATACAGGTCACGCATCCACCATAGGCTTCTATTGCTTAATTAAAGCTGAACCAACCATGAAGACTTGTTCATCTTGCGCATCGGTTCATATTTATCGTCTAGTAGTTTTAGGTAATAAAAATGGCGCTATCTATTACAGATTGCGCCATTTAGTGGCTCAGCCAAGATGGTTGAGCAATGATTTAAATTTGGCTTACCAAATTTTTACGCGTTTTTCTGGGGCGATATACATGGCATCACCGGGTTTTACATCATATGTGCTGTAGAACTCTGGCATGTTAGATAGTGCACCCAGTGCGCGGAATTCTGCTGGAGAGTGTGGATCGGTCGCTACGCGGTTACGCATGGCTTCTTCTTTGGCTTTTGCGCGCCAAATTTGCGTGAAGCCGATAAAGAAGCGTTGATCGCCCGTTAGACCATCAATAACGGGAGCTTCTTTACCATTAAGCGATTTTTTGTAAGCGCGATAAGCGATAGTCACACCGGATAAGTCACCAATGTTCTCGCCTAAAGTTAAGCTGCCGTTGACGTGTAGATCGTCAAACACTGCGTAACCATCGTACTGTGCGATCAGTGCTTGGCCGCGAGCAGAGAATTCTTTCAAATCTTGCTCTGTCCACCAATCACGCATATTGCCCTCGCCATCGAACTTAGCACCTTGGTCGTCAAAACCATGGCCCATTTCGTGGCCGATAACCGCGCCAATACCACCGTAATTGACGGCATCATCCGCTTCCATGTTAAAGAATGGCGGTTGCAGAATAGCCGCAGGGAACACGATTTCGTTCATGGTTGGGTTGTAGTAGGCATTAACGGTTTGTGGGGTCATATGCCATTCGTCTCTATCAATTGGCGCGCCCAGTTTCGCTAATGACTTGGCATGTTCAACTTCACTGGCACGCATAGCGTTACCGACTAAGTCATCCGCTTTGATGGTCAGTTTGCTGTAATCTTCCCATTTGTTGGGGTAACCAATTTTAGGGTTGAATTTAGCTAACTTATCTGCCGCAGCCACTTTAGTGCTTTCGCTCATCCAAGTGAGTTCTTTGATGCTGTCGCCATATGCACCACGTAGGTTTTCAACCAGTGCTTGCATACGTTCTTTGGCTTCTGGGGCAAAATGGCGTTTTACATACACTTTGCCGACGACTTCACCCAAAATATTGTTAACCGTTGCTACACCGCGTTTCCAGCGAGGTTCTTGTTCTTCTTGACCGTTCAAGGTTTTAGAGAAGAAGGCAAAGTTTTCGTTATCGAGTTCTTCACTTAAATTGCTAGCAGCGTGTGTTAGCACTTGCCACTGCATATAGGTTTTCCAAGTGGCGAGATCCGTTGTCTTGAGGATGTCGTTTAGACCTTGGATATAGCTAGGTTGATTAACGATAATATCGGTTTGCTTATCGGCACCTAAAGCGGCTAAGTAACCAGCCCAATCAATATCTGGCGCTAATGTTGGTAGATCTTTCACTTGATATAGGTTGTAGGTTTTAGTGCTATCGCGGGTTTCGACCACATCCCAATGTTTAGCAGCAATGGCCGTTTCTAGGGCGAGGATAGCTTCTGCACTAGCCTTAGGATTCGCAAGACCAGCTAGGGTAAACATTTTTTCGATATGAGCTAAATACGCCTTACGGATATTCACGAAACGCTCTGACTCGTTAAAGTAGTAGTCTTTTTCTGGCAGGCTTAAACCGTATTGCCATAGGTGAGTAGCATAGCGGCTAGAGTTTTTAGCATCGATATCGATATAAAATGCCATAGGGGTACCCGCACCAGCGATTTGGCTGTGGGCGAAGTATTTCACTAATTCATTCTTATCTTTTAAAGCATTAATGGCATCCAATTCACCCTGAATTGGTGTCACGCCCAGTTTGTTGAGTGTGGCTGTATCCATAAATGAGCGATACAAATCGGCCACTTTTTGCTCGTCTGTACCAGCGGCTAAATTAGGTGTTGCAGCCACTTCTTCGATGATGGCTTTTACATCGTCACGGGATTTTTCACGTAGATCGTAAAAGGCACCAATACTAGTGCGATCCCCTGGGATCTCTGTGTTTTTTAACCAAGTGCCATTTACATACTTATAGAAATCGTCCTGTGGACGAACCGCTTTATCAAAATGAGCAAATTCAATACCTGAGCCTAAGGCTTTAGTGACGGCGGCGGCAGTGGCTGTTTGGGTGGGTTCAGGTGTCTTAACTTCAGCCGTTTTATCATTACAGGCAGTCAGACCTGCAATTAATGAGGCACAAAGTCCCCCAATGAGTACTTTTCTCATGTCATTTCCTTCGAGTTTATTATTGTGCCCATATCTGGGGCTGTTATTGGTCTAAATGGGATCGCTTCAGGCGCAACGAGATGTATGTTAATGCTTTACTAGGAAGCGAAACAAGGTGGTTACACGGTTTAGGTGAGATTTATTATCAGTGATATGTAACTAAAAATTACTACCGAGTGTCACATAGCCTAAAAGTGCAAACTTACCGTATGCAAGCCTTTTGAAGTTAGTGAACACTTAGTTCTGTTTATAGGTAAAGGCAAATAAACTTAACATATTGAAACTTAGGAGTAGAGATAGGTTGGGTATCGAACATTAAATCAGTTGAATTGCCCTTTAAGGTCATCGGCCTCATAATACGGCAGTTTTCTTTATTGAAGTTGAGTATTAACGTGCGTTTAGACAAATTTATTTGTGAAAGTACCTCTCTCACCCGTTCATTGGCCAAAAAAGCGTTGCACCGCGGTGATATCACCTGTGATGGCGTGGTTATTAAAGACGCTGGTTTTAAAGTCACTGAGGGAATGCAGATTTGCCTTGAGGGAGAACCCATTGTTTTAGTGGGTGAGCGTTATGTGATGCTCAATAAACCCGTTGATACGATTTGTTCAACCATCGATGAGGCTTATCCATCAGTGTTAAGTCTGCTCGATATCCCGAAGCCTGAAACCTTGCATATTGCCGGTCGTTTAGATGCCGATACGACGGGACTTGTGTTGATCACCAGCGATGGTCAGTGGTCACACAAAATCACATCGCCTAAAAAAGAATGCGGTAAGCGTTACTTAGTGCAACTAGCCGACCCTGTGGATGACGGCCTAATTGAGGTCTTTGCGAAAGGGGTTGCACTGCGTAATGAAGATGGTCTGACAAAACCTGCGGTCTTAGAGATTATTGATCCGCAACAGGTTCGTTTAACCATTACCGAGGGGAAATATCACCAAGTGAAGCGTATGTTTGCCGCTGTTGGTAACCTTGTGGTGGGATTGCACCGTGAACGTATTGGGCAAATTGAGTTAGATCCAGATTTAGCCCTAGGTGAGTGGCGTTACTTAACCGCTGAAGAGATCGCTTCAATCTGAAATACTCCATAAACTGAAGTACTCCATAACAATGCCGCCCAGCTGTGGGCGGCATTGTTGTTCACGGGAGGGGATTAACGTGTTTTGAGGATAAGATTACCGCTAATAGAGTTCATTTTTACCTCCGCAGTACCTGCACCTGTTTGGAAACTGAGTGACTCATTTGATATGTATTTTTGTTTTTGAGGCATATCTTGGCTTAAGCCATTTTTGATTTTTCCACTTGGGCCACCGTTTAAGTCAAAGTTGGCATCAGGTTGTTCTGGGAAGGTAAGCGTAATATCGCCGCTGACGCTGTCAACATTGGCTTTATCGAAGGTTTTTGCCAATGATATTTGAGTATCGCCGCTTACCGTTCTGACACTAATCTCTTTTGCTTTACTAAAATCGGCAGTAATTTCACCAGATACTTGTTCTACTTTAACTTTCTCGGCCAGTGTTTGACTGTTTAGATCACCACTCACGAGTCGATACTTGATTTCACCTTGACTTTCAGTGTCTTGAATTTTTCCTGAAACTGTCTCTAACATGACTTTACCTTCCAGCCCCTTCGTGGTGATGTCACCTGATACTGTGTGTAACGAAGGACTGCCACCAAGACCATCGGCGGTAATATTGCCACTGACACTATTTAAATCCAATTCACCTTTGACTTGGGCTATTTGCATATTTGCGGAGATAGTATCAGCGTTAAGTTTGACGGTTTTAGGCACTTTTATCGTGAGTTTTGAGCCTTTATCATCACTGCCGTTGTAGTGGCGAGGCATTTTATCTTCAATCGTTAAGTTATTGCCTTTTTGTTCAAAAACAAAACCTTCACTCAGTTCGTCGAGCGTACCTGTTACGCTGACTTCATCTTTATCCCAAGTCTGGATTTGTAGATCACCACGTTGGACTTTAATTTGCAGTTGGGTACCGCTAGTTATGCTCAATTGTTTGTCCACACTTTGGGCCGCAAATACAGTGCCCATTAAACCGAGATAGAGTGCTGAAGCTAATAGGCTCGCTTTTGTCAGATTAATGTTGCTCATAGGGTGTTTCCTTGTGTTGAGTTTTGAATAGGGAGTTTTTGGCCTTGTTGCAATAGATCGAGTTCACGTTGTTGCACCCAAAGCCAGAGTTGCCATAACTGTTTATCGGTTGGATTTGCTTGTAATGCCTGGTAAATCTGTAGACCTGCTTGTCTTAGTTCTGCGAGCCCTTTTTCTAACGGTGCACTAAAGTGACTCGTTTGCCAGAGGGGGGCATTTACTGAGTGTTCAAGAGCATCGACTTGCCCTTGGTGTGTGGCAGCAATTTGTGTCAGTAGGGTTTGTAATGCTTTATCACTTTCTGCACTTGTGCTCTGTGCGGTGAGTGGTGCATTTGGTGCCTCTCTTTGGTATTGGAAGCCCCAAAATACGGCTAATAACATTGCCGCCGCCATTGCCCATTGCGGCAATAGGTGCCGTGTTGGCGTAGGGGTATTCACATTAAGGTGCAATGGTTTATCCATACGTTTTTCAATTGTTTGCCAAAGATCCTGTTTGGGTACTAACGCCTTAGGGGCATTAGCAATCAATTGTTCGAGCTGTTCTTCACGGGAACGCGGTGGTAACGACATTACAGCATCTCCTGTAGTAATTGCTTCGCTCTGTGATATTGCGTTTTACTGGTACCAACGGCAATCCCAAGCAGCTTGGCGATTTCCTCATGTTGGTATCCTTCTATGGCGCAAAGTACGAACACCATGCGAGCCCGTTCAGGTAGTTTGAGGATAAGTTTATCCAAACCTTGATACCCTTCATCTGTGCTATGGGGTTCGATATCACTTTCAATGGGAATAAAACGCGCCCAAAAGGATTTCTGTTTACGAATACTGCTTAAAGCTTGATTCACACAAATGCTATGTAACCAAGTTGAAAATTGGCTATCCCCCCGAAATTGCGGCAATTTTTGCCACACGAGGATAAAACACTCTTGGGTAATTTCTTCAGCCTGAGCGACATGCCCACACAGGCGTAAAGCCAGAGCATAAATACGCTGATGATGGTTTACGTACAGTTGCTTAAATGCAGCACGATTTCCTTGGCTCGCGAGGGCGACAAGATCAAAGTCAGACATTGTGCTGTTGAGTGGGAGTATCCCTGCCGTCACTGTACTTTCCTATCATGCTGATTGAATGTTGTAGATTTGACGCCCTGAGGGGGGCAAAAGGTTTGGAGTCAGTGAAAAAAATTTTATCTAAGCCGCTATCAGCGAGTCTTACTAATAGGGAATTTGGCTATTTTGTCATAAAAGTGTCATATAACATGATGACATCCAAGTAATATTTTTAATTTTTCGCCGTTATTCAAGCTGTCTGCCAATTAAACTCGAACTATACTTTCTTAGGCGCAATCTATGTCACCACTTTCAAAAGAATACTGGTTTGTTATTGCAAGCGGTAATGCTGATTAAGAGTGTGAATACCGACATCAGAATAGGCACCACAAGTGATGATTGTATATGGTTTAGCTTTTATAGGCTGAGCTTTTATACCTTGAAGAAAATAATGATATCGGGGACTTTTATGTTAATCCGCTCAAAGTTGTTACTCAGTGCGGCAGTATCCATTTCGGCATTAATTGCGATGTTTGGCTTGCAACTTCATTCTAATTCTGTCGAATCGGAGCTTTCCCATTTGGCGCAAAATATACTCGAATTAGAACGAGACACGCTTATACTTCGTCGGAATGAAAAGGATTTCTTTGTTCGTAAGGATTTAAAGTATGTTGAAAACCATAAACAGGTTTATGGTCAGATAAGTCAATCTATCCCCGCATTGGAACAAATCTTCAAAAAATATGATGTCCCGACGCAATCTTTAGATAATTTTTATCGTCACTTAAATCAATATCAGTCAACATTTAGCGAGGTGGTAAAACTACAGCAAGAAATAGGCTTAACCCCTCAAACGGGACTTTACGGTACGCTAAGGACTGCTGTCCATAACGTAGAATCATTGCTGAAGGAATATGAGCAGGCATCTCTCGCGGTTGCAATGCTGCAATTAAGACGTAATGAAAAAGATTTTATGTTACGCCGCGAACTCCGCTATGTGGAAACCTTTGATACCAATATTGTTTCATTTAACAATAGCTTGCTTTCTTCAGGCTTAGATAGCGATATCCAAGATAAAATTTCCGTTCTTATTGAACAATATCAAAAAGATTTCAAAGTGTTAGTTAATAAAGAACAACAGCTTGGCTTAACAGAACAAGATGGGACCATGGCGCAGATGATTGAGGCAAATAAGTTAACCGAAGCAAGCGCCGAGGAGTTGCATCGTCTGGCACTTAAAGCGATTGAGGTAGCCAAGAGCAGCAGCGTTAATCTTGGTATGATGGTGTTTTTATTAATAACAGCATTACTGTCTATTATCACCTATCTGATTATCCGCAGTATTATCACCCCTGTTGAGCGCATTACTCAGGTCATTTCTCGCATCGAGCAGAGCAAGGACTTGACCTTAAGATGTGACGCTTCGACCCAAGATGAACTAGGTAAGATAGCTGAACATTTTAATAGTATGGTGGGGAGCTTTCAGCAGTTGATCGAGCAAGTTATTGAGTCTGTTGCGACCATCAATACATCCTGTAAGCACGTATCTGAAAATGCCATGCTCGCCTCTGAAGGTGTAGCACAGCAGCTCAATGAAACCGATATGGTAGCAACAGCGATAACTGAAATGGGGGCAACCATAGATGAAATTGCCAAAACCACTGAGCTTGCCGCACTTAAGGCGGGTAAAACCCATGATAATGCGCAGAGTGGTCAACTGGAAGTTGAGCAAACCATACATAAGATCCAGTCTCTGGCCGAGCAGCTCAATAGCTCTGCATCGGTTGTGGATGAATTAGAGCGTGACAGTGAAACGATTGGCAGTGTGCTTGATGTGATCCGTGGCATTGCCGAGCAAACCAATCTCCTCGCGCTAAATGCTGCGATTGAGGCTGCACGTGCCGGTGAGCAAGGTCGAGGTTTTGCTGTGGTTGCTGATGAAGTGCGTAGTCTTGCGATGCGAACTCAATCCTCGACTCAGGAAATCGCCAATATTATCCAAACCTTGCAGAGCCGAACCCGTTCCATTGTGCAGCTTATGGATGCCAGTCAAAAGCAAGGCTCAGAAAGTGCAGAGCAGGCCGCCGCCGCCGGTGCACTGCTGAAACTTATCAATAATGATGTGCGTAATATTATGGATATGAGCACGCAAATTGCGGCAGCTATCGAAGAGCAGAGTATGGTTGCCGCTGAAGTGAACAAAAACGTCGTCGTGATCCGTGATATTGCTGAAGAATCATCAAAAGCGGCTGATGCTAACGCTTCGGCATCCGATGAACTTAAGGCCCAGGCCGAGTATCTCTATCGCGCAGTAAGCAATTTTAAAATCTAAACCTTTGGGGAAAACAAAAACGCACTCAAATGAGTGCGTTTCTTTTACTGCAAGTCGCCAGATTAATGGCTAAACATCGCAGAGATAGACTCTTCGTTACTTACGCGACGAATAGCCTCTGCCAGTACCGCAGACATTGTCAACTGAGTGACTTTAGCCACTTTTAACATTTCTGGACTTAAAGGAACTGTATCGGTAACGATAACTTCATCGATCACTGAGTTGGTAATATTTTCAGCCGCTTTGCCTGAGAACACAGGGTGGGTTGCGTAAGCAAATACGCGGTTTGCACCATGTTCTTTTAAGGCTTCTGCCGCTTTACACAGAGTGCCGCCTGTGTCGATCATATCGTCAACGATAATGCAGTCGCGGCCTTGAACATCACCGATGATGTGCATAACCTGAGCGACGTTCGCTTGTGGGCGACGTTTATCGATAATCGCCAGATCGGAATCATCGAGCAGTTTGGCAACCGCACGAGCGCGAACAACGCCGCCAATATCGGGTGAAACCACCACTGGATTATCGAGTTTCTTCGCTAACATATCTTCTAGTAGCACAGGGCTACCGAATACGTTATCAACAGGGACATCGAAGAAACCTTGGATTTGCTCAGCGTGCAGGTCACATGTCAAAACACGGTCAACACCGACGCTTGACAGGAAATCGGCAACCACTTTTGCAGTAATAGGTACACGTGCGCTACGAACGCGACGGTCTTGACGTGCATAACCAAAGTAAGGAATCACGGCGGTAATGCGACCGGCAGATGCACGACGCAGAGCATCAACCATAACGATGAGTTCCATCAGATTATCGTTGGTCGGCGCACAAGTGGATTGGATGATGAACACATCGGCTCCACGTACATTTTCGTTAATTTGGACACTGATTTCACCATCGCTGAAACGACCAACCACTGCGTCTCCGAGTTTGCAAAATAGACGATCGGCTATCTTTTTAGCGAGACTGGGGGTGGCGTTCCCAGCAAAGAGCTTGATGTCGGGCACTGTATGAACCTCAGGCGTTTGCTTTATATTTTAGTGGCTAGAGTAACGACGATGTAGGGACGGGAGGACCCGAGGCGTTATCGTATGTGGTTACCCTAGAAGAAAGTAGTTTACGGATGATTGAGCCGCGTGATAAGCGGCGAAATATTCATCCCTTTTGCAACAAATCCTTGCATATCAGACGGTAATTTCGCCAAGGCTGCGAGAGCTTGTTGCTGTTGTGTAAATTCCCCAAACACGCATGCGCCTGCTCCGGTCATTCTCGACGGCGCATATTCTAGCAGCCAGCCCAAGGCCTTGGCAACTTGAGGGTATTTAGATACGACCAGTTTTTGGCAATCATTTATCCACGCCTGACTCATCAAAGTATCGATGGCAAGTTTTGGGGTGTTACGTGGTAAAAGGGGATCTTGGAACACTTCGGCGGTGGAAACGTGGGCATCTGGTGCAATAACTAAATACCAAGGCTCTGGTGGTGATACCACTTGTAAGCGTTCACCGATACCTTCGGCAAAAGCCGCGAAACCATGAATAAAAACAGGAATATCGGCACCCAATTTAAGACCAATTTTAGCCAGTTCTGCGGTCGATAATTGGGTGTTCCATAACGTGTTTAGTGCCACTAATGTGGTGGCAGCATCCGATGATCCGCCGCCTAAACCGCCACCCATCGGCAGACGTTTATCTAGCCAGATTTCTGCTCCACCTTTAAAGCTTGTCATTTGTTGTAATGATTTTGCGGCTCGCAGAATTAAGTTATCGCTATCTGCGACAACGCCAGCCATATTCGAATGCAAAATCAGCTCTGAGCTGTCAGTGACCTTGAAATCAAGCATGTCGCAGTAATCGATAAACTGAAACAAGGTTTGCAACTCATGGTAACCGTCGGTGCGGCGGCCATTGATGTGTAAAAACAAATTTAGTTTGGCTGGCGCGGGCCAATTACGGGAGATAGCTGCTGACATGCTAAGGTTTTTCCCCAATCATTATTGTGGCCTTGCCAAGGGCTTGCCATTGATTGATTTGTAGTTTGAGTTGTAAATCACCGCGTTCAAGTTTTAATTGATGGGGGATATGAGCACCGCTCTGTAATTGCCAACTTAAAAATTCGACGACCCAAGAGGGGGGTGTTTGATCATTAATCAGTTGTTTAGGATTCGCTTTACTATCGCGGCTTAACACGCGATCCTGCGAGCCGATTTGGCCTGTTATCCAAAGTGGCAAATCAGCTAAGGGGATCGACCAACCGCTGACGCGCTCAAGTAAATCTTGGGCGTTATTGTCTTTAAAGTCTTTGCCATCAATATGTAAATGGGCGGAGTTAGGTGTCGCTTCTAGGGTTAACACCGTTGTGCCTAGCATTGTCGTGAGCGTGAGTTCATCACGCTCTTCGCTATGGCGCCAATAAAGATTGGCACTGAGCTTATCTTCAGGGGTTTTTATGGCTAGTTTGCCCTGTAATTCCCATGCTTTTGCTTGGTCAGGGTGGCTTACTGTGATGGGGGTTAAGTCATCAGCAGGAGGCAGCGTTTGGCAGCCACCCAAAAAGAGCAGGGTGCTCAAGGCAATACAAGAGAAAATGGATTCTGTGAAGCGCTTCAAATTATTCATCTATGACTGATATACCAAAGTCCTTATGATACGAGGGCTTGGGAATAATACCAATGCCAATCGTAAAATTTCCATCGGCGGTCACTTAGGATTCGCTTCTTAGCGCCAATCCATGTTTATCTAGATTGATAGAAAATTTAGGTAACAAGTTAGACCTTTATTCGGTTTTGTTAAGCGTATTCTGTTTTTAGTTGGGCCAATTCAGTAGAATGCCCTTATTAAGATAGACGCCAAGAATCTAGAAAGAGTCAGATGAGCCTTGTAGCAATCGGTATTAACCACAAAACAGCCACGGTAGACCTGCGTGAGAAAGTTGCCTTCTCTCCAGACAAAATTCATGACGCCATGAAGAGTCTGGCCAGTCGTACGCGCTCGGGTGAAGCCGTTATTGTCTCGACCTGTAATCGCACTGAGTTGTATTGCAACAATGGCGATGAGGCTGACATCATTGAATGGCTTGAAGAATATCATGGCCTAGATCATAAAGATGTGGCGCCTTGCCTATACAATTACCACGGCCAAACCGCGGTTAAGCATTTGATGCGTGTTGCTTCAGGGCTTGATTCGTTAATTTTAGGTGAGCCGCAAATTCTAGGGCAGGTGAAGCAAGCCTTCGCGAAAGCCAAGGAAGCGGGCACAGTTGCTTTAACCATAGATCGCCTTTTCCAAAATACCTTTTCCGTTGCCAAAAAAGTGCGCACCGAAACGGAAATTGGCGCTGCTGCTGTGTCGGTGGCTTTTGCCGCTGTGAGTATGGCGAAGCATATCTTCTCCTCACTGTCGACCACTAAGGTGCTGTTGATTGGTGCGGGTGAAACGATAGAATTGGTAGCCAAGCATTTAAAAGATAATGGTGTGGCCTCCATGGTGGTGGCAAACCGTACTTTAGAGCGTGCTCAGGGCATGTGTGAAGAGTTTGGTGCGACTGCAATTACGCTGGCGCAAATACCAGATTATCTCCCTAAAGCCGATATCGTGATATCCTCTACCGCCAGCCCGCTACCAATCCTTGGTAAAGGCATGGTCGAAAAAGCGCTAAAGCAGCGTCGCCATCAACCTATGTTATTGGTTGATATAGCAGTTCCCCGGGATATTGAGCCGGAAGTCGCCGATTTGGATGACGCGTTTCTGTATACAGTGGACGACCTGCATAGCATCATTGAACAGAATATGGCTTCTCGAAAAGAAGCCGCCGAGCAAGCTGAATTAATTACTGAAGAACAATCTTACCTGTTTATGGATTGGGTACGTTCTTTAGAGTCGGTCGACAGTATTCGCGAGTATCGCAATCAGAGTATGGCGATAAAAGATGAGTTAGTAGAACGCGCCCTGAATAAATTAGCTCAAGGGGGCGATACTGAGCAGGTATTGATTGAATTAGCCAATCGCCTGACGAACAAACTTATTCACGCACCAACCCAAGCCCTCACTGCGGCGAGCCGTCAGGGTGATTTGAATACACTAGGTCAGTTAAGAACAGCGCTTGGATTAGATAAAAACTAAGGTTAGCGAGTTAAATGAAGGAATCCGTTATCCGCAAGCTGGAAGGCTTGCTCGAGCGTAATGAAGAAGTTTTGGCCTTGCTTGGTGATGCATCTGTTATCGCTGATCAAGACCGTTTTCGTGCATTATCAAAAGAATATTCTCAGTTAGAAGAAGTGGTTGCAGGCTTTAAAGCTTACCAACAAGCACAGGCTGATCTTGATTCCGCCAAGGAAATGTTGGAAGAAGATGATGCTGAAATGCGCGAGATGGCGCAGGAAGAAATGAAGGCTGCCAAAGTAAAATTAGAGCGCCTTGAAAGCGAATTGCAGATCCTGCTTCTCCCTAAAGACCCTAACGACGATACCAACGCCTTTATCGAAATTCGCGCTGGTGCCGGTGGTGACGAAGCGGCGATTTTTGCGGGCGATCTGTTCCGTATGTACAGCCGTTATGCCGAAGCCAATCGCTGGCAGATGGAAGTGATGAGCTGTAACGAAGGTGAGCACGGTGGCTTTAAAGAAATCATCGTTAAAGTCAGCGGTGAAGGTGCCTACGGTAAGCTGAAATTTGAGTCGGGCGGTCACCGCGTACAACGTGTGCCAGAAACCGAATCACAAGGGCGTGTGCATACCTCGGCTGTTACCGTAGTGGTAATGCATGAAGTGCCAGAAGCTGAAGCGATTTCAATCAATCCTGCCGATCTTAAAGTCGATACTTTCCGATCATCGGGTGCGGGTGGTCAACACGTTAACAAAACTGACTCGGCTATTCGTATTACCCATATTCCAACGGGGATTGTGGTCGAGTGCCAAGATCAACGTTCGCAACATAAAAACCGTGCTCAAGCCATGAGTGTGTTGGCTGCACGTATTCAAGCGGTTGAGGATGAAAAACGTCGTAGTGCTGAAGAGTCGACTCGCCGTAGTCTGGTTGCCAGTGGTGACCGTTCCGAGCGTGTACGTACCTACAACTTCCCCCAAGGCCGCGTGAGTGAGCATCGTATCAATCTCACTTTGTATCGCTTAAATGAAGTGATGGAAGGCGATTTAGATGCGATTTTAACACCGCTGATGCAAGAGCATCAGGCCGATCTGTTAGCCGCACTGGCTGACGAGCAGGGGTAACTTTGTCCGATCAATCTAGCATCGCTGAAGCCCTACAATGGGCCTATGTGCAGTTAGCATCAACCTCTGAATCCGCTCATCTGGATGCAGAGGTTTTTCTGCTATATTGCCTCAATAAAAATCGTGCTTATCTCTATACTTGGCCTGAAAAGGCTCTGACGATTGACCAGTGGAAACGCTTTCAGCAAATGGTACTAAAACGCCAAAAAGGCGTGCCCGTTGCACATATTGTGGGCGAACGTGAGTTTTGGTCGCTGCCTTTTATTGTCAACGACACTACTTTGATCCCGCGTCCTGATACCGAAATTCTGGTAGAAACCGCGCTAAATTTACCCCTATCGACCTATGCTAAAGTGCTCGATTTAGGCACAGGCACTGGCGCGATTGCACTGGCATTGGCGTCCGAGCGTGAGTCATGGGAAATTACCGCTGTCGATAAGGTCGATGATGCTGTCGCGCTGGCTATCGCAAATCGTGAAAACTTAAAGTTGCCGCAGGTTGAAATCCTCCAGAGCGATTGGTTTAGCGCCGTAAAGTCGCGGGATTTTGACTTAATCGTCTCAAATCCACCCTATATCGATGAGGCAGATGAACACTTGCACCAAGGCGATGTTCGCTTCGAGCCGCAAAGTGCATTAACCGCCGCCGAGGAAGGCTTTGCCGATCTCTACTATATCGCCAAAACTGCCCGCGATTATTTAAAACCTAATGGTTATATCCTACTCGAGCATGGTTTTGAACAGGCCGTAAAACTCAGAGGTAAGTTAATCGAACTGGGTTATGAAAATGTCGCCACAGTGCGTGATTTTGGCAGCAATGATAGATGCACTATGGGCAAATGGGCGGAGTAATTCGCCCTTGTTTTTAATGAAGATGTTTACATTGTGAGCCGTTATTCGTTATTCGTTATTTGTTGTCCACTATCCACTATTCATGAACCGTCATTCCCCCAATGCTTTTGAGCGGGAATTCAGCTTTTGGTTAGATCCTAAAGTCGTGGCCAAATTCAGTTAACGATAAATGATCTATTATTGGTCGCGTGCATTATTTTAAAGCAGCAGATCTCCCCACCTCGCTGCTCCTCGATAGAGCAAATGGCATACCTTATAAGTCTGATTATCGAAACTTACCCGTAAATATTATCACTACAATAGGCGTGCTTTGGACGGTAAATTGAACTAGACAATATTGGCTAAGTGTTAGATTATCAAAAAATTAATGAGCATGCTTTCACTAAACTGAGGTGAAAGATGAGCTTGTACATTATATAAGTGTTATAGCTAAAGCTAAGGAGAGTGCAGTGGCGTTTGACTTGTCCGAAGAACAGCTAAAGCGAACCGAGGAAGAGTTGGGAGCAAAATTGCCTCACGAATACCGTGAAGCGATGAAAATAGATAACGGAGGCGAGGCGTCTACAGAAGAAGACGATTGGGAGTTTTATCCTATTAAAGATATCTCGAATAGGAAAAGGTTATCGCGTACTTGCAACCACATTATTAATGAAACCGAGTCATGCCAAGGTTTCGGCTACTTCCCAGAAAGTGCGATCACCATTGCAGGTAATGGGTTTGGAGATCAAATGGTTTTTCTGAAAGAAGGCGAATCGTTTGGCGACACTGTGTATTTATGGCTGCATGAAACGGGAGAGCTCCAGCAATTGGCAGGTTCGTTCAGTGAAATCAAAAAGCGATAACACAGCGATGCACTGTGACATCTTTTCCGTTGCAGTTTCGCCTCCATTACAAAAAAGTTGCACGCACTGGCGGCGTCAAATGCTAAATCACCACATGGAGTTAAAATGAAGAAAATAGCATTCATCACATTGGCTGCAATTGCTTTAGTAGGTTGTAATCAAAAGGCTCAAATAGATCAATCTAAGATGTGTATTTATAGTACTGATGAAGAAGCAAAGCAGTGTAAATCAGGTGAAATGTCTTGGTTTAAGCCTAGCCGTTGGGGCAATGAGCAATTACCACTCAATGTTGCTGGTGCATATTGTGATTTTAACTACGAAGTAATGTACAACAACTCTGGTGTGATCTGTGTGTTCACAGATAAACGATTGTTATTGGTCAATTAAAATGGCCTTTACCATAGCGTAGTTAGGTGTGACGGCGTTTCGTTGTGGCAGTAGAAAAAGACAAGTAAAGATAAAAGTTGGTTCCCCGCATTCGCGAGGATGGCTTTATTTTAGGTGGCTTACTTCGTTTTAGATGGATAACTCAGGTTTGTTGGCTGGCATGTATTTGCTCCAGTTCAGTGAAATGGCTGGGTTAGATATCTGGAATTGTAGCTGAAGCATTGGGGTAGTTTACGGCCGTAGACCTTCAACATCACAACACTTTTACCATAAAGAATTTACTGCCGATTTCGGGGTAGGCTTGTTGTACCCATTGCACATGGTAACCGTGGCGCTCGTAGAAAGGCTTGGCTTGAAAATCGAGGGTATCAAGCAAGGCAAATTGACAACCGCGAGCTTTTGCTTTGGCCTCTGCCTCTAATAATAATCGCGAACCGATTTTTTTATGTCTTAGGGAACCATCAACCCAAAGATAATCAATTAAAAACCAATTACCGAAGGTTTTGCCGCTAATGCCTGCTAGCAGTTTTCCCTCTGGATCTTGCAGTTTTAATCCCAGATTTTTACGGCTAAGCCCTTGCCAATGGGCTTGGTTAAATTCCACTATTTTTTGTTTTATCGCCTCGGCAAAATCAGCCGATTCATCGTCAATTGGCGTTAAATTCATAATCATTTTCTCTGTATTTTTGACTCAAACTAAGCGCGCTAATCAAGACGGTTAGACATTGGTATGCCGTAAAGGATTAGGGTAAACTAGCGCCTTTGTCACTGACCATAAGAATCGAAATGGAAACTTTTTACAGTCTATATCCTGCGGTTAAGCATCTGCATTTTACCTTTATCGCGTTGAGCGTGCTGTTTTTCACTGTTCGTTTTGTGTTGCATTTACGTCAGTCTGCATTGATGGATAAGAAGTTCATTAAGATTGCCCCCCCATGTGATCGACACTTTCTTACTGCTTTCTGGCTTAACCTTGTGCTTTATGATCAAACAATATCCTTTTGTGGATCCTTGGATGACCGAAAAAATCGGTGCCGTTGTGGCTTATATTGCGCTAGGTGTGATTGCGATAAAAGCGAATAGGAATAAACTTTTCAAAGTGTTTGCCTTCCTCGGTGCTATAGGTTGGTTGGTCTATGCCGCCAAATTGGCGCATTTTAAACAAGCGGTATTATTGGGTTAATGGGTAAATATACACTTCAAGATGGTATTTCATTGCCTGAGTCGGCTTTGGATGTAGGTGCTCACCTTGGCTTTTCGAACCTTAAAGCGGCTAAGTGGGCGTGGTTTGAATTGGCAGGAGCGGTATTAAGTCATTACTTAGTTAATCAGCAGCAACGTTTAAATGCGCTATTACATTGGTTTTATCAAGACCTCGGTTTTTGTGCCCGCGACAATTACTTTAGTGTTGAAGCTGCAGATTTAGGTACTTGCCTTATTAGCAAGCAGGGTAACAGTACAACGCTTGCTACCGTATTGATGTTACTCGCAAAACAACTCGATTTAGAGCTTGAATTGTTGTTGCTCCCGGGTAATAGCGTGTTGCGTAGTAAAATTGCTGGCGAGGTGCGTTATTTTGATCCGCTAACAGGGAATGAGCTGACTCGCCACCAATTACACGTATTAGTGCGCGGTGAGTTAGGTAATGCGGCGCAGTTAAAGCCAAGCTATTTTAAAGCCGCTTCGGTGAAAAAACTTATTACCCGTATGCTGCATGAACTAAAAGCGGGTTGTATTGTTTCTCACCAATTTGAGGCAGCATTGGAATGCTGTAACTTGCTTTTGCAATGGCATCCAGATGATGTGCACTTAAATCGTGAGCGCGCTTTCATTGCCCAGCAATTAGGCTGCATTAATGTGGCGGTGGCTGATTTACAGCACTTTGTTGATAATAGTCCACACGATCCTGTGGTCGAAATTGTGAAGATGCAGCTTAAAGAACTTAATGAGCACGCAGAGATTTATCATTAAAAGAAGAGCCTCTCGGGGCTCTTCTTATTTATTCAATGGTACGACTCAATCAAATCAGCAAAAAATAATAACATTGGGCAATTGGACGTTTGTCCAAGGACTTAAAGGTTAAGTCTCTAATATAAATAAAATAATTACTGTATTAACAGGGAGAAATTAGCATGACAGGCACGGCATTAGTTACCAATGACGCGGTGGCACTCGGGATACTTGCAACTATTTTAGGTTTTGTTTTTTATACCAGCAGTAGTCACCATCCCTTTTGGCAAAAGTTTTACCGTTTTATTCCTGCGTTATTATTGTGCTACTTCCTGCCATCATTGTTAAATACCTTTGGGGTAATCGATGGGCACACATCGCAATTGTACTTTGTTGCATCCCGTTATTTACTACCCGCTTGTTTAGTATTACTTATTTTAAGTGTTGATTTAAAAGCTATTTTAGGTCTTGGTCCTAAGGCCGTGATCATGTTTTTAACCGGGACTATTGGCATTGTGATCGGCGGACCGATAGCCTTACTTATGGTATCTGTGATTGAACCTTCTTTAATCGGTGTCGATGGCCCCGATGCGGTATGGCGCGGTATGACAACGCTTGCGGGGAGCTGGATTGGCGGCGGTGCAAACCAAGCAGCAATGAAAGAAATCTATGAAGTGGGCGGTAATATTTTTTCAGTGATGGTGACAGTCGATGTGATTGTGGCCAATATTTGGATGGCAGTATTGCTGTTTATGGCCTCAAAAGCTAAAGAGATAGATGCCAAAACAGGGGCGGATACGTCGGCTATTGAAGCATTAAAAAATAAAGTCGAAAAATATCATGCTGAAAATGCGCGAATTCCTAATCTTCGGGATTTGATGCTCATTGTCGCCGTTGGGTTTGGTATTACGGGTGTCGCCCATATTGCGGCTGATTTTCTGGGGCCATTCTTCGAAGCCAACTATCCGTGGACCGAGGATTACAGCTTAACGTCTAAATTCTTCTGGCTAGTAGTGATAGTCACAACGATTGGGTTAGCGATGTCCTTTAGCCCTGTGCGTCATTTAGAGGCGGCTGGCGCATCGAAAGTGGCATCGGCTTTCCTCTATATCTTAGTGGCGACCATTGGTCTGCATATGGATGTGAGTAAAGTACTTGATACACCACTGTATTTTCTAGTGGGTATTATTTGGATGGTAGTGCATGCGGGCTTTATGTTATTAGTGGCTAAGTTAATTAAGGCTCCCTTGTTTTATATGGCTGTTGGTAGCCAAGCCAACGTTGGGGGCGCAGCATCGGCGCCTGTTGTTGCTGCGGCATTTCATCCCGCATTAGCGCCAGTGGGCGTATTATTAGCCGTATTTGGGTATGTGTTAGGCACCTATATGGCTTGGATTTGTGGTCAACTTTTACAGTTGGTTGCCGCATAGATCGATATTCAGTTTATTGCTGGGCAGGGGTCCAGTATTTTAGAGAGAAATTGCGATGAGTAATAAAATCATAAACCTAGGTTCAATCGAAATTGCAAACGATAAACCTTTTGTGTTGTTTGGTGGCATGAACGTGCTTGAGTCTCGTGATCTCGCGATGTCGATTGCTGAAACTTATGCCGAAGTCACCCAAAAATTGGGGATCCCCTATGTATTTAAGGCCTCCTTTGATAAGGCGAATCGCTCTTCTGTCAATTCTTACCGTGGTCCAGGTATGGAGGAGGGGTTAAAGATTTTTGAAGAAATCAAAAAAACCTTCAATCTGCCATTGATCACCGACGTACATGAAACCTATCAGTGCGCCCCCGTTGCTGAAGTGGTTGATATTATTCAGTTGCCAGCATTCCTTGCCCGTCAAACCGATTTGGTTGTGGCAATGGCAAAAACGGGTGCCATCATCAATGTGAAAAAACCGCAGTTTTTAGCACCTCACGAGATGCGCCATATCATTACTAAATTTAATGAAGCGGGTAATGACGAAATCATCCTCTGTGAGCGTGGCTCATGTTTTGGTTACAACAACTTAGTTGTTGATATGCTGGGTATGGATGAGATGAAGCAGTCGGGTTATCCAGTGATTTTCGATGCAACCCATGCATTGCAACGCCCTGGTGGTCGTAGTGACTCTGCGGGTGGCCGCCGTGCCCAAGCGACTGAATTAGCTCGCTGCGGTATGGCACTTGGTTTGGCAGGTTTGTTTATTGAAGCTCACCCTGATCCAGATAATGCTAAGTGTGATGGCCCATGTGCGCTACCTTTGCACCAGTTAGAAAATTATCTGAAGCAAATGAAAGCCATTGATGATCTCGTTAAATCCTTCGAGCCAATCGATACAAGTAAGTAAGGGTAAAAAAGAGAGGTTGAATAAACCTCTCAAGCATAGCAGGGGAGCTTTTATGGCTCGGGCAAGAAATAAATTGCCAATATTTACGATGAAAAAGACGAAGGATAGTAAGCCGTTATTCAGATAGAATTCGAATAACTCCAGCTAAATAAGTGCATCTCTGAATAGATAAAATGAGAGACCATAAGTGGGTCTCTCATTTTATTCTCACTACTATTTTTGGGTTAGTGCGTGTTTTGCCGCATTTGTCCCTGCGATTTTGCCGAAAATCACGGTATCAGCTACAGCATTACCACCTAGTCGGTTATACCCATGAACGCCGCCGGTAACCTCGCCTGCCGCAAATAAACCTTTAAGTGGTTGGCTTTGTATATCAAGCACCTCTGCTTTCGTATCAATGGCTACCCCGCCCATCGTATGGTGGATTCCGGGCGCAACTTTTACGGCATAGTAGGGGGCTTTTTCTATTGATAGTGGCATTTGTTCACGATTAAATGCCTCATCCTTACCCTGTTTGAAATAACGGTTGTAGTTTGTGATCGTTTTTTCCAAAACACTTGAAGTCATCCCCGTTATTTTTGCAAGCTCTGCAACGGTATTGGCCTTTTCAAGCATTTCTAAATGATCATACCCCTGAACCATTTTGGCTTTTTTATATAATTCATTATCAAATACTAACCAAGCATATTGTTCAGGCTGCTTTAAGATGGCATCAGAGGCTTTATCGCGGGTTGTTAATTCATTGATAAAGCGGTTGCCATCTTTATTTACCATTATGGCACCGACACCTCGGACCGTTTCTGAAATTAATATCCGGCTATCTTTCCCTACCGTTGGATGTGTTTGGATCCAATCAATGTCAGTCATACTTGCACCGACTGCTTTAGCCAGTTCAATACCATCTCCTGTTGAAGTAATATTGTTCGAGCTTGTCATACCTTTAAATGTAGGGCGATAAAAAGCAATCATCTCTTTGTTAAACCCATAGCCGCCTGTGGCTAAAACCACCGACTTAGCTGCAACCATATAGTGGCCTGAATGTTTACCATGGACGACAACACCCACAATTCTTTGTTCATCATCAACAACTAACTTGACCACTTTAGAATTGAGTCTTGTATCAACACCTTCTTTATCGGATGCTTTTCTAAGTACATCGATAATATGTGGACCAACACTTAAACCACCCGATGGACGATGTGTTCTATCGACTCTGGCGCCACCAGAACGCTTTAAATCGTCCATATTGGCGCCTAAAGATTCTAACCATTTAATGCCATCAGCAGATTGTTCCGCTAAGATTTGTACCAATTTAGGATCGTTAGCATATCGACCGCCTTTCATTGTATCTTCGACATACCATTCGATTTTATCATCGACCTTATGGTCTTTTTGCTGAGCCGTCCCGACGGCATTATACCCGCCTGCGGCGAGCATAGAGTTGCCACCACTAAATGGCGCTTTATCGAGTAATATAACGTTAGCACCCGCCTTTTTAGCAGCAATTGCAGCATTAAATCCAGCGCTACCCGCCCCAACAACAATCACATCCGTTGTTTCTTTCGGGCCTGCAGCAATCGCTTTATTTATTGCCTCATTATCCCAACCTTTGTCCCATGGCTCCTTGGATTTTGCTTTATTAAAAGGCATGTCGAGCCCTTTAAATGAATGGCATTCGTTGCAATATAATTTGGGTTGTTCATGTCCTTTATGACATGACGTACAATTAATATCGCCTAAATGTGAAGAGTGTGGATCAATTTCAAGTTTAGGATTTGCTAGTTTTTCATAATCACCATGGCAGGATTTACATTGTTTATTTTCAAATGTTTCACTGTCACTTACCTTATTGGGTGCTGTATGGCATGTTTTACAGCCATTGATATCTTTATGAAATGATGCTAAATCATTTTTATTATCTGCAGCCCATGACGAAGCCGTTAACATTGAACATATAAAGATGCTCAAATATTTTATTTTCATGCATTTCTCCAAATGTGTTTTTATCAGTTTTATATAATGATAGTGATATCTCATTATTAAATAGTGATGTCGCGCAATGAATCGCGGTTGTTAAGTATAATTTAATGGTGGTTAAATTATATTTAACCATGTGATTTTGTTGGTTAGTTGTGATCTAAGGTGGAGATGTATTGATTTAAAACATTAATATGGCATTGCTTTTATATTCTAAAAAGGTGATGTCAATGAAGAATACTAAATATATTTATCTTGGTGCAGTTTTAATTTGTTCAACTCAAACATTAGCTGAGCCATTAGATTTTTATGGACGCTTATGGCTGGGTGTTGCAAATTCAAGTAATGGTCTATCTGGTAATGAAAAGGTTGATGGCTTTTCTCTTGAAAATTATGCTTCATATTTAGGTGTTAAAGGAGAATATGCTGCATATGATAACTTTAGCTTGTTATATAAATTTGAAGCAGGAATAGAAAGTTTTGATAACGATGACTCCAATATTTTTAAACCTAGAAATGCTTACTTAGGTTTTAAAACTAACTATGGGTCAGCCGTTTTTGGTCGAAATGATACTGTTTTTAAAAGTGCTGAAGGAAAAGTGGATTTATTTAATATTACCTCTAGCGATATGAATATGATCATTGCGGGTAACGATAGATTAGGTGACTCCGTAACATTAAACAGCGCTAAAGTCGTTGGTGTGACTATGGGGATTAGTTACGTTTTTGATAAGGACTTTAATCAAAAAAATCCAGAACTATCTGATAAACAAAACAATTACGCGGTAAGTTTCACGGTAGGGGATGCATCGTTTAAAAATAAAAATCATTATTTTTCAATTGCATATGCTGATGGTTTGAATTTACTAGAGGCAACAAGATTGGTAGGCGGACTTTCCGTCGCATCGATAAAATTCGGCGCTATGTATCAGCACTCAGAGTCGAGTTTGTATGACAATATTAAAGGGAACTCCTATCTATTAAGTATGAGTGTTCCAATTGATAAATATGATATAAAGCTGCAGTATCTAAAAGATGATGCCGGGCTTGGTAAAATTACAAAAAATGCTGGAGCAGATCTAAAAACACTAAAAGAGAGTGATGCAAGTCAATATTCACTCGGGGTTGATTTTAAGGCCCAGAAGGATTTGACATTTGGTGTAGGTATCTCCTATTTTGATGGTGATTATACCGATGCCAAAGGGCATACTGAGTTCGATGATACTCTCATTTTTGTATCTACAAGATATTTGTTTTAATTATCTATAGATAAAGCGGCTATAATCGCCGCTTTATTAAAATTAGATATTTATCATGTTAATTATCTAATGTTTTAAACTATTATACTGCAAGTAAACTGATTTCCCCTCGTGGAGCATATGATGCGGATAACATTAAGACAATTGATGATCTTTAAAGCTATACATTCTGAGAGGCAGATCTCAAAAGCAGCAAAAGTGCTTCATATGTCAACACCTGCTGTCAGTATGGCACTTAAAGAATTAGAAAGTTCTTTAGGTTGCAGGTTATTTGAGCGGGTGTCGGGTGGTTTGGTTGTTAATGCCCATGGAGAAATTATATTACCTTATGCAAATGAAATGCTCTGTAAAGGGAAGGAGTTGGAAAATATATTCTCATTTCCTGAGCACGGGATTAAGGGAACCTTAACTATTGGAAGTAGTAAAACGGCTGGTAATTATGTTTTATCTAGGAAAATTCCTTTATTTAAAAGCCAATATCCAGATGTAAAAATAAAATTGGTTGTTGATAATAGTTTAGTTATTGAGAAGATGGTCTCTGAAAGAGAGCTCGATTTAGGTTTTATAGATGCCAAACCAGCGAGTAAAAATCTTATTTGTGATCACTGGTTGCAAGATAATCTTTGTATTGTGAGTGGTGCGACTCATCCCGCAGCTAGTGATGTAAACACAAAAGCGTGGCTTAGTGAACAATTATGGATATTCGACCATGAAGCATCGCTTTCTCGAATTCGGGCAATACAGTTATTAAAAAGTTTAAATATTCATGTCCGTGATGAAATTTGCATGTCGACAATTGGCGCGATTAAGAGAGCCATTGGGACTGGTATAGGGTTGAGTGTACTGCCTATGCTAGCTATTGATGCTGAATTAGCTCGGAAGGATCTTACTTTATTATCTGTTGATGGATGGGATTATAAACGGACTTATTGGTCAATTCAGCGAGAAGGTGAAGAATTGTCTGCACTGAGCATGAGTTTTTTAGCTTTTAGCAAGCAATCATATAATCATCTTAGCTAATCATTCTACTAGGTGAACTATTTTGCTTTCATCGGATCTTGAAATAGGATTTTTTTTAGCACTTTTACTCGTTGGTATTTTTTATACTCATTCATCCTCCATCAAGTTTTTTAACATTTTATATCGTATTTTTCCTTTAATGTTAATCTGTTACATTTTACCCGCTATTTTTAGTTCACTAAATATTATTGATGCTAGTAATAGTCAGCTCACCGAAATAGCAAAAACACATTTTATGCCCAGTTGCTTGTTTTTATTGATTTTAAGTACCGATTTCTTTGCTTTAACCTTAGTGGGCAGAAAACTGCTAGGTATGTATGTGTTAGGTGCGGTAAGTATCTGCATTGGTGGTCCATTAAGTTTATGGTTTGGCGCAGTATTTTTTCCTGATGAACTCCTTTGGCAAGGGGATAATGCAGCGTGGAAAGGTATGTCAACACTGATGGCCAACTGGCTTGGTGGAACCGCGAATCAATTAGCGATCAAAGAAATTCACCATGTAGGTGATGCAGTCTTTGCAGTAATGATGGCAATGAATGTTCTTTTTTCTGGTTTATGGATGGTTATATTACTTTTTATTGCAGAACGCCAAGATAAAATTGATGATTTACTGAAGGCTGATAAAAGTTTTAGACCGATATTTTGTCATGATCTCAAGCCTAAAGTGATGCTTAAGCTAACTCGTTATTATTGGATATTGATATTGATGAGTGTCTTTTTGATGGTGATGTTCTTTACCAATAATTTATCCTCTTTTCTTGCTAAAACCATTGCTGACCATTTTCCTGCTTTATTTAAGTATAATCTCACTTCTGATTTTTTTTGGTCAGTGTTAATTGCCACTTTCTTAGGTTTGTTATTTTCATTAACAAATGCAAGGCATGTATTAGTCAATGAAACTCGGCATCTCGCACTTTTTTTTATTTATATCATGATTATGTTGATGGGATTGAATTTTGATATTAGTGCATTGAGTGCAGCGCCATATTATGTTTGTATTGGGTTTGTTTGGTTTTTTATACATATTATTATTTTGTTTATTTTTACTGTTTTTTTTCGTTTACCTATTATGTACTTAGCAATTGCAAGCCAGTGTAATATTGGTGGGGCAGCTTCTGCGCCTGTTGTGGCGAGTGCCTTTCACCCAAGGTTAGCATCTGCTGCGGTATTGATGGCTGTTTGGGGTTACACTTGGGCTTCTTTATTGGCTTGGTATGTTGGCTTTTTAATGCAGTCTATTCAACCCTAATGTAATGATTAATAGAAAATATTTTTATTGTAATTAGGGTGATGTGTTTGAATATTTGCAACATTCATGTTTAGTATACAAATGGTTACAACAATCATATAAGGGATTTGCTAGGATGCTGACCCGTTTAAATTTACTACAAACTCAAATGCGCAATCTGATATCTGCCTATGACCTTTCGCCTAAGCATTGGGCGGTCATCTTGCTACTGCCTATCTTGCTTGCAATGGGGCTGAGTTATGCCACGACAAGCTATACGGTGCATAATAAAGCTCGGGATATTGGACATTTTAATTTAGAGCGTCTTCAGGATTTATTGAAGAAGTCAGATAGCATAAGTGAGTTTGCAATGACTCTTGGGGAGGGTGATTGCGCTAAGTTAAGTGAGTTTATGAGGTTTAGGCCATACTACCGAGCGGTATTATTATTTAATGAAAAGGCTTTTTATTGTTCATCTATCGTCGGTGATATCAATCTTCCTCTCAATTTTCTTCTACCAGAAGATAGATTAAAAGATTCAACTTATTACATAGTGCCTGAAACCCTTGCTCGCCCCGGTGTTCCAGCGGTGATGACTGTTTCAAAAGATGCTAAAACTCACCATGGCGCGATTGTGTTAATAGAAGGTCAGTATCTTATTGATAATTTTATTCAACCTGATGTTTTTCCGCGCCCAGTGAGTAATGTCGTGCTTGGATTACACGGGGCAACATTGCCAACAGAACCCAATTTTGGTGAGGGTGACGTTATTGCGGTACCTGCTATCGATAATGATTTTGTGATGTTATTAGAAGTGCCTAGAGCGTTTTTTGAGCATTTTTTCTGGATTTATTTTGGTGTGTCATTACCGATTTTTTTTATTTTTATCCTTTTATTGTGTCTATTATTCTTACGGAAAAAACGTCGTCACTCCCTTGCTGACGATATCCGTAGTGGTATAGAAAATAAAGAATTTTTCTTGGTTTATCAGCCTGTAATTTGTACCGAAGATGGAAAAGCCAAAGGGGTTGAAGCACTTGTTCGTTGGCAACATCCTCAAATGGGGTTAGTTCGACCTGATTTATTTATTCCTATCGCTGAAGATAGTCAGTTAATTGTGCCTTTGACCAATTACATCTTTGAAAAAGCCTTAGAAGACTTTGCCAATATGGAAGTTGAGGCTGGTTTTAGGATTGGTTTTAACGTGGCGCCAGAACATTTTGCTCAAGTGGATATTGAGTCGAAATTTATCCATTTACGGGATTCTCTCCAACGTATCGGTGTCACTCCACTGATTGAGATCACTGAGCGGCAACTCTTGACACCAGATATCTGCCAGCGTATTGAGGGGTTACGGCAGTTAGGTATTCTCGTCGCGATTGATGACTTTGGTACAGGGCAGACAACCCTCTCTTTGCTGCAAACTATGCCCTTAGATTATCTAAAAATTGATAAGTGCTTTATCGACACAATAGGACAAGAGTCGGTAACATCCCATGTACTTGATACTATTATTGAACTTTCACATAAAATGCATTATGTGGTGGTTGCGGAAGGGGTTGAAACTCAAGATCAGGCAGATTATTTAACTAGCAGACAAGTACACTTTCTACAGGGGTATTTATTTGCAAAGCCTATGAAACTTGAGGAGTTAAAACGCTGGTTAGTCGAGCAGATCTAACCTAGTCGTGATTAAAAGTAACGCGTTGGAGTTATCATATTGCATCGGCACCTTCTTCTGAGGTGCGGATGCGTACTACTTGTTCAAGATCCGTCACAAAGATTTTTCCATCGCCTACTTTACCTGTATGCGCGGCTGTCATAATGGCTTCAATGACGGCGTCTTTCTGCTCAGTATGGATGGCCATTTCAAGTTTTATTTTAGGTAAAAAATCGACAGCGTATTCGGCACCACGATAGAGTTCTGTATGCCCCTTTTGACGACCAAAGCCGCGGACTTCTGTAACCGTCATGCCATTTATACCCAGTTGGGTTAGAGCTTCACGTACATCGTCTAATTTGAACGGTTTAATTATTGTGGTGACCAGTTTCAACGTTATTCTCCAACAAGTAGCAGGGTTAATTTGCACGGTTATAGCAGGAATTAGGCCATAAAAACAAAGCATTCATTATCATCATGTTAATTTAGATGTACACAGTAATAATGTCATATTTGATATAAAATGGTGCGAAATTAATTTGGTATGCACCATACAGGTGCATTATTTCAGTGCAACTTATTGCCCATGCTGCCCAGCAGGTTTTGATATTTCTAGCAGTTTAACTTTTTTGCACATTTCGGTATTAATAGCGGCACTTAAGCCGTGCACTCTAGCACGCTCACAGATATAGCCATTGATTTGATCTATTTCAGTGCGCCTTTGATGTGCAATATCTTGGTGCATTGAGGAAAAGTTTTCTGCCGTAAGCGTTATCACTCGATAGACTCTGTCCTGTAAGAATTTCCTATCGAGTGTTATACCATCCTGTGCAGCAACTGAGACTAACTCATCAAGGATAGCTGTAATGATGTGATTAAATTGCGGCTCTGCTAGCATTCCATTAGGGCATTGATATATTGCAGTTAAGGGATTGATTGCCGCATTAACCGCCAGTTTTTGCCATAGACAAGGAATGATGTTATCAACCCATTCACAATTGGGGATGGCTTCCAATAAGAGTTGACGATAACGCTCATCAAGCTGTTTGCCACAATAATGCCCAATTTGGGTTAACCCTTGCCCTGTTTGTTTTATCTGCCAACGCTGCTGGCGAAGCACACCTTGGGATGTTGTTCCCAAACTAAGGCCGCGAGAACCGATAAGGGGAGCTAAAGCTAAGTGTGACCCCATACCGTTATGCAGTAGCAAAATATGACACTGGCTTGAAAGTTTATCGAGTAAAGGCGTAATTGCCTCGAGTACTTGATAGGCTTTAACACAAACGATGATAAGTTTTATACCTAACAGCGCTTCTTGCTTAGGCTCAAACATTGGCACTGTGTAATGACTTTCAAGGGGAGGGCTGACCATTGTTTCTGGCTGCATTAAGGCGGTAAAGCTAAGTTGCTGCTCTTGCACTATATCCGTCGTTTTTCCAATAAAGCCGACAGGGTTTCCTGCCGTATGAAGCTGATGACAAATCAATTGCCCTACCGCTCCTGCGCCCAGAATTGCGATTTCAATATTAGCGGAGTTCATGCTCACTTCCCTTACTTATCTTGATTTGCTCAACATCGGCAGTTTTATTCTTGCAATTGTGCAGCGCGAAAGTATTTACCATAGATCCAAAGGCAAAAGTAAAACAGCGCGATACCTGCAAAATCGGCAAGTACATCTCCTATTGATGCACTGCGGTAGGGTAAGCGGGACTGCACTAACTCGATGATTACGGCATAGCTTGCCAGCACGAGCGATAGCCAATACCACTTTGGGCGAAAAGCGAGATAGGTCAGATAGGATAGGCAAAAAAAGCTCCCAAGATGGCCAATCTTATCGATATGAGGAATGCTCTGTGAATAGGTCGGTCTGGAAAACACCAGATAACTGATTACGACAAAGGCTACGGCTAAAGCCAGTTTAAATAGGGTGTTTTTGGTTATCACGAGTATGGTTTTATTATCTTAGCGTGGGGCAATAATAGGAAAATGCGCAACCAAAGTCATCCATAACCCGAGTTTTATCTTGCCCAGAATGAAGTTAACCTTCAACTTGTGGTGTGGAGTCGGTAAACTATGGGCATTTACAATCACCTAAGGGGCGGCAACCATGCCTTCATTTGATATCGTGTCTGAAGTGGACGAAGTTGAATTACGTAACGCTGTAGAAAACTCCCGTCGTGAACTTAGCAGTCGTTTTGACTTTCGTGGAAAGAATGCTGAAATCGAATATAAAGATCATGTGGTTACTCTGTCTGCTGAAGACGATTTCCAATGTAAGCAGCTTGTAGACATTTTACGGACTCAGTTAAGTAAGCGTAATGTGGAACCTTCAGCAATGGATGTGGATGAAAAGTCGGTACACAGTGGTAAAACATTTTCGTTGAAAGTGCGTTTTAAGCAAGGGATCGAAACCGATATTGCTAAAAAAGTCGTTAAGATGATTAAAGACAGTAAGCTGAAAGTGCAATCCTCTATCCAAGGTGACACGGTACGGGTAACAGGTAAAGCCCGTGATGACTTACAAGCGGTAATGGCGTTAGTGCGTCAATCTGAATTAGGTCAGCCTTTCCAATTCAATAACTTCCGCGATTAATATAATTTAATGCCTGTTTAAGTGCATTTAAAGCTTCTATATAAAAAGCCCTCGATGCTCAACATTGAGGGCTTTTTATTTGGTAATGTTGTTAATTTGATGAAGGGTTAGCTGTCTGATTGCTTGGTTTTGATCTGTGCATCATCCATTAATGATGTGCTGGGGTGTGGCGCATATTTGTTAACTAAGGCGATCAAGAATAACACTGGAAAACCAATGACGCTGGCGGCAACAAAGAAGTTTACATAGCCAAAAGAATCGACATAAGCACCCGAAAAACCAGCAATAAACTTAGGGAATAGCAGCATGATCGAAGACAACAAGGCATATTGAGTTGCACTGTAGCCGTTGCTGGTGAGGCTCGATAGATAGGCAATAAAGGCTGCGGTGGCGATACCAGCGCTGAAGTTATCCACGGAGATTGCAAAGGTTAAAAAGGGCACGTTATAACCAATGACAGCCTGCCAAGCGAATAACAGGTTAGTGACCGCCACCAGTAAAGCGCCAAGAAAGAGTATTTTCATCGTGCCAAAACGGGCTAAGAGCACACCACCAAAAGCTGCACCAACTAAGGTCATAATAAGGCCGTATATTTTACTCAGATAGGCAATTTCTTCCTTTGTGAATCCCATATCCACATAGAAAACGTTCGCCATAATCCCCATCACAATATCTGAGATCCGGTAACAGGAAATAAGTAGCAAAATAAGGATAGCACTACGGCCATAGCGTTTAAAAAAGTCGATAAAAGGTAGCACGCTAGCGGTATAAACCCAGGAAATACTCGCCGCTATGGGTCGAGGATAACTTGCGCTTAAACGTTGTTTTAATTCGAGCTCAGTGGCATCTGCAGCGCGGGTGTCCACTTCGGGCTCGCGGCTAAAAAGGGTGGTTAAGATCCCCACCGACATTAATCCTGCCATCACTAGGTAGGACGTTTGCCATGCCACTAAGTTATATTCGGTATTGCCTGGTTCAACCCAAGCTGCAATGGTGAGTGCGCCAGCGGTAGCAACGATCATGGCACTGCGATAGCCCACTTGATAAGCCGCTGCGAGCGCGGCTTGCATTTTTTCTGGTGCCGATTCAATCCTAAAGGCATCAATGACAATATCTTGAGTGGCTGAAGCAAAGGCGACCATGAGGGCGAAAATAGCTAAGCGTTCGAGATCTTTTAAAGGATCGCTAAAGGACATGCCAAGAATAGCGGCCACTAATAGCAGTTGGGCAAACAGCATCCAACTACGTCGTCGTCCGAGAAAGCGGGTAAATAAGGGTAAAGACAGCCTATCCACCAGCGGCGACCAAGCCCACTTGAAGGCATATGCTAAGGCTATCCAACTGAAATAACCGATAGATGTCCGATCAACTCCAGCTTCGCGCAACCAGAATGATAGAGTAGAAAATACCAGCATCAAGGGCAGCCCTGCGGAAAAACCGAGGAAGAGGAGGATTAAAACCCGCTTGTGATAGTACACACTAAGCGCATCGAGAATGCGTTGAATAGAACCTGTTACGGACATTGGTATGAGTCTAAGTGTTGAATCTGCCTAGCTTACGGGTAAGGTGCCATTAGGTTCAAGGACTAATACCAATCCTTTTGGAACTCAGATTTGCTTATTGGCACTTTATCATAAAAAAATGACCCAGTTATGCTGGGCCATTTTGCCTGTGATACCACCCTATTGATTGCCTAATATGGCAGTCTTAGACCTATTAAGGTCTTATCCCTATGCAACCGTTAGGCATTCTGCCTCCAAGACTGAGAAAGTTACAACAATCATGGATTTGCTTACGCAGATATTGATTGCCGCGAAGAGTGCTGCCTGGCCAAGTGTTAAAGCTATGGAGTAAATGCCAAAACACTTTCTCGGTTTCCGTTTGCGCGTCGCCTGTTGGATTGAGCAATTGCCATTCCTCTAGCGTATCCCAAAGATAGAGCTGTACTTCATGGAATTCGAGTTCATCACTCAAAAAGGCTTTTCCATACACAGCAAGCTGGGGTGCTTTATTATCGATGAAATCAGTTGCTGTCATCGTATGCCTCCTTTCAGTTGCTATCTGAGTATAGATGCATAATTAGCGCTTTTACTCGAATTTTTTTATTATTTTTTAGGCAGTAATTTAGCCGATTTCAATATGATTGGGGTGACGGGGACATCGGGCCAATTAAGTTTAGGGTTGGTCGTTGTTTCTACTACTGCCATGGCTTCAAGTACAGGTTTACCTTCAATTATTTCACCAAAAACGGCATAACCCCAGCGGCGTTTTGAGGGGTCGAGTTTAGTGTTATCAGTCACGTTAAAGTAAAACTGGCGTGTAGCCGAGTGTGGATCGTTATCCCGAGCCATGGCAATTGTGCCCATACTGTTCGTTAGACCGTTGCCAGACTCATTCACTATAGGTTTTCCCGCAGGCAGTTCATCCAATTTAGGGTTGAGTCCTCCCCCTTGCACGACAAAATCGCTAATCACGCGATGAAAAATGGTGTTGTCATATTCACCTTTTACGACATAGGTTAAAAAGTTGTCGACAGTAATGGGGGCTCGGGTTCTGTCTAACTCGACCACGATTTTGCCTAAACTGGTATCAAACTCGACTTGGGGATACAAGGTGTCAGGTTGAATGTCGATTGCAAAGCTGCTGTGACTAATACACAGGAATATGAGCGCAGATATCCAGCGTAGCATTTTGATTTCCTTATAAACTATCGGCGATTATTATTGTTGTAAAAATTGGTTTAGCTCGGGATCATTTAGAATTTCCCCTGACAGCTGGCCAAGTAATTTGTTCATATCTAATTCTAGGGTTGCAAAGTCGGGGGTTAGTGGCCCTTTTAATGTCCCTTTGGCTTTATAGCGTTTAACGAGTTCTTGAGTCGAGTTTCGAGCTTGCACGGCAATCATTACACTGTGCTTAGCTTCATAACCAAAGGTTTTTTTGGTCACATCCATCTGTAATTCTTCTAATTGAATTTGTACCGAATGACTGGCTCCTGGATCAATTTGATAACCGGCTTGAGCAAAACCATTACGGAATACTTCGTCGAGTTGTAATTTTGGTGGTTCACTTGGGCCGACTAAGCGTGTTTTTGTGCCCTCTTCAATAAAGCGTGCAACATATTCGACATTACGGGTATCAAGGGTTTCCAGTGAAATAGGGATAGTTCTTGATATTTGTTGTTTCACATCTGGAATTTGCGGGCTAAAAGCCATATGAGTTGGCTTTTGGCTAGCGCAGCCCACGAATAGCAGGGGAAAAGTCAAAGTCAGTAATAGCCGTTTCATTGGAGATCTCGTGCAAGTAAAAGTGGTTACAGCATACCAGAAATCACTTTTGATGCCACAGAGCACCGTGATTCAGTTGAGGTACAGGCGAGGTGTATATTATACCAATCACATTAAATATCTAATCAGTTCAGAGCCTCACAGGCATCTCAATCCAAGGCGCATTGACGCAGAAATGGTCATTCCCTTTTAAGTCAATGCAACACGGGAGTCGGATACCTGTGAGGCTCCCGAAGGGCGGGTTTCAGCACGCTTTATACTGCGTTTAAGGCTTTCGACAGAGCACCACTATGCCTTCAATCCTTCGCCTTGTCTAAAGCGCGTTGAACTCCCGCTGAATGAACAGATATTTAATCCGATTGGTATTATCCATCGCGACAATTTTTAAAGACTCAATTAACTCAGATGAGAGCGTGAATGAAATATATAACGAATTTATCCCTATCAGTATGGGTAGTCTTGTTAGGCTTGAGTGCTGGCACATTAAGCTCGAATGCAACTGCAAATGATGCAACTCATCATCTCGTTGGCGCTAGCTTAGGTTACGGTGCCCAAGAATTTGAAACTAAAAATGGTAAATATGATGCGGGTGATACCGTCACTGTCGATTTATATTATCGCTATATGCTCAATGAGCATTTTGGCGTTGAAGCAGGTTATTTAGCAGGGTCTGGTGGCGTGGCAAGTGCACTTGTTGAGGCATTTAGCGAGATAAAAGATCTAAGTTATCAGGGGGGGCAGAATAGCCGCTTACGGTGAATATCCGTTATCGAGAGGCAATAGCTTGTATGCCAAATTAGGCGCAGCTTACACCCAAGTGAGTTATGAGATGGATAAGCAAGATAGGGATTCTGACGATATCGGTTTTTATGGTGCAGTCGGTTGGCAATATCGATTTAAGTCGGGGTTTGGTTTGAATCTAGAATATCAATATATTCCGATGAAAGAACTAGAGTTGCAGGGGATTAATGTTGGTATTAGCTACAAATTCTAATCGCTTCTCAATATCCTGCGAGCAATGATGAAAGCGCCTTTAGGCGCTTTTTTGATTTTATCACTAAGGCATTTCGCTAAGATAGAATGCTGGTGGATAACAAGTTCACAACAATTTGGTGTTGCACTCTTTTAATGCAATGTGGGACAGGTTAGAGTAAAAATTCGATGTTTATAAGAGGAGAGCATAGATGCTCCCCTGTTCTTTGTGTAAGGCTGAGTCATGTCAACGATAGCAACGCAAATCGCCCCTGATAACCTAATCAATCCGAAAGGATTACCTCATTTAGGCCATTTCGATGGCATAGTCAAAACCTTAGGCTTAGCGGATTTTGCCTACTATGACACTATGGATAAACCTGCTTCAGCGTGGGCCAAGCATTTCGATTATAAGCAGTTTCAGTTTGTTTCTTTGGTCACGCCACGTTATGTCCTTGGGGTCGCGCTTGCCGACATTGCCTATGTCGGCAGTGCTTTTTGTTATTTATACGACATTAACACTAACACACTCACCCAGCTTGATTGGCTAAAACCTTTAAGGCTTGGCTATCAGATGACGTCATCACCTGCTAATGGTAAAAGCCAAATTGGTCGTAAAGGGGCGCGGTTAAGCTTTGAGATTGTTGATGGCGGTTGGCGGTTAATGATAGATACTAAAAACATTCAAGCCGATGTGACTTTGCATCCATTCCCCCTAAGTTTACCTATGGCGATGTGTAGTCCGACGGGATATAACGGCTGGACTTACACACAAAAGCATAATGGTTTGACCGTTAAAGGTAGTTTGACAGTAGGTCACGAGCCTCAGCCGTTGAATCAAGCCTTAGCGGGCTATGATTTTTCAGCAGGTTATATGCGCCGCGATACGAGTTGGCGCTGGGCGTCGATCAATGCGCGGATCCATGAAGGCATAATGGGGCTTAATTTAGCTGCCGGAGTTAATGAAACCGGGGCAACGGAAAATGTCTTTTGGATTAATGGCGAGCGCCATTTACTTGGGCCCGTGCAATTTGAATTTGATCGCTATGCCACTCTTGGCGCCGAAGTCTGGCGGATCTACAGCCAAAATGGTCAAGTGGATTTGCAGTTTGCGGCGCACAATTGTCGCAGTGAAAAGCGTAATTTACTTTTCCTTAAGAGTAACTTTCGCCAATTTATCGGCCATTTCAGCGGCACGATAATCGACAATCAAGGACGCAGTTATTTGCTCAGTAATGTCCTTGGTCTCGCTGAAGATCACTATGCACGTTGGTAACCGAGCATGGGGAACCGACCATTGTTGCCTGCGTTGTGGTGTTGAATGCGGTTTATTAACCTCGGTTTGGATTGAGATAACACGATAACGATAAAAAGAATCATAAAACAAGAAGAGTAAAGGACGACCTTAATATGGATATCACCTCACTGATCCAGCACCCAGAAGTGTTACTGCTTATACTTGCTCCATTGTTTTTCATGTGTATTTTGCTGGAATGGTACTTTGGCGATAAAAAACAAAGATTACCTTTGAGTGCACGTTATCGTGGTCAAGAAGTGCTGTGTAATTTCAGCCTCGCGGCAATGCATCAAGGCGCAGATCTGCTCACAGGCCTTCTAATCGCTAAGCTGTATTTGGCGATTTTTGGTTGGAAATTATTCGATATTGAAATGGCTCCATTGAGCTTTATTGCCTTGATGGTTGCGCAGGACTTTTGTTATTACTGGTTCCATCGGGCGAGCCACAGAGTGCGCTGGATGTGGGCGGCTCATGTGGTACACCATAGCTCTGAGAATATGAATTTTAGCACTGCGTTTCGTCAGAGTTTAATGTATCCCTTTGCGGGCATGTGGGTATTTTGGTTACCGCTGGTGGTAATAGGTTTCGATCCAAACTGGGTAATATTTGTCGTATTGTTCAACCTTGGATTGCAATTTTTTGTGCATACACAAGCGATTACATCACTTGGGCCACTTGAATGGGTTTTCAATACACCGTCACATCATAGGGTACATCACGGCCGTAATCCCCAATATATCGATAAAAATTACGCAGGTGTGCTTATCATTTGGGACAAGCTATTTGGCACCTTTGAACCTGAGGACGAAACTGTGATTTACGGGATCACTAAACCAGTCAACAGCTTTAATCCACTAAAAGTGACCTTCAGTGAATGGTGCGATATGTTTAGCGAAGTTACGGCAAAGGGGTTGAGTCTGCCACAGAGACTGAGGATCTTATTTGCACCACCGACCAATCATCAAAAACATGATTAATAAAATAGTGTAAATGGCTAATGGGAGTGTGGCCTTAGCCTTGGTAGCCTACTTTTCTTTTTTTGCAAATTAATCGCTGAAAAAATGTACTAAACCATACTTTGGTGGTAATTTTTTGCACAAGGGATTCATCTGAGTAGGTTGCTATATGATTGATGAGCCGTATTTAACCTTGGAGGAATTAGCTTGCTTTAGTGAGCTATTTTCTCCTAATCGTATAACTCATGGCATGGAGGAGGCTAATCCTGAGCCTTGGGTTAATCATGTATTGACGGTTAAAACCGAAGTGCCGCAAGCATTGGCCTCCTTATTAGGTAAAGCCAAGTTAACGCTTTTAGCTGAGGTTGGCCCTTATAAACTGTGGTTCCCCCTTGAAATGAGACTCGATGACTTTGGGCAATTACAACCGACATTGGGTGTTCCAGAAGTCTTAGACACCACTGGTGCGGAACGGAGTTGGCGCCTGACTCAGCCTGAGGATGTGTGGATATTCGACCATGATCAGGGTGAGCAATGGTCTGTCGTGTCTTTATCGAGTTCTGGCATGGCTATTCGTGCTAAATCCCAACAACAGTTTGAACAGCTAATTGGTAGCCAAGAGTTACAGCTACAACTTCCCGATGGTGAGACGATGCGGGTAAAGATTGAACCTATCCGCCATGAAGAAGGATTGGCAATTGTGAGATTTGAAGCTGAAATCCAAGAGCGCGAAGCCTTACGTCAGTTCTTATTTAATCGCCATCGCAGCCAACACGCTAAGCTCTACGCCAGCTTACGTGGATAAGTGAGTGTTGCGACATAATCCTGTTAGATAAACTTCAGTCAATTGTAAAAATCCCTTTCTTTGTCAGGATCTTTGCCGAGTAAGTGGCTTTTCCGAGATCCTAACCTGCCAATCTGCGGTTCTATGGATTAGAATAGCCTTGAATTCAAAAACATCAGAGCGAGCAGTATGCACGTACATATTTTAGGAATTTGTGGAACCTTCATGGGTGGTCTGGCGTTATTGGCTAGGGCAAAAGGGCATAGAGTGACGGGTTCGGATGCCAATGTTTACCCTCCAATGAGTACGCAACTAGAAGAACAAGGGATTGAGCTTATTCAAGGTTTTGATCCTAGCCAATTGGGTGAAGCCGGACATTATCCTGACTTAGTCGTGATTGGTAACGCCATGAGTCGGGGAAATCCCTGTGTAGAAGCCGTGTTGAATATGGGTATTCCTTACACTTCTGGTCCGCAATTTTTGGCCGAGCATATTTTACCTGAACGTTGGGTGTTAGCGGTTTCAGGCACCCATGGTAAAACCTCAACTTCGAGCATGTTAGCGTGGATTTTAGAGGATTGTGGTTATCAGCCCGGTTTTTTAATTGGTGGTGTACCGCAAAACTTTGGTGTGTCTGCATGTTTGGGGGAATCAGCGTTCTTTGTCGTCGAAGCCGACGAATATGATAGCGCTTTTTTCGATAAACGCTCCAAATTCGTGCATTATCATCCACGTACTCTTGTGATTAATAATCTCGAATTTGACCATGCCGATATTTTTGCCGATCTAGCGGCTATCCAAAAGCAGTTTAACCACCTGATCCGTACTGTGCCAGGTGAAGGAAAGATCATTTGGCCCGTTGATGTGCAAGCGGTAAAACAGACTATTGATATGGGCTGCTGGAGTGAGCAAGAACATTATCATACAGCAGAGTCTATTACTGGTTGGTATGGCAAAGCCTTAAGTGATGATTGCCATTGTTTTGAAGTGTTTTTTGACGGCGAATCCCAAGGGGTACTTGAGTGGGATTTAATTGGTCAGCACAATATCGAAAATGCCATTATGGCGATTGCAGCCGCGCGTCATGTGGGCGTTAAGCCAAGTGCTGCGATTGAGGCTTTAGCACAATTTATACCGCCAAAACGTCGTCTTGAGTTGTTAGGTACAGTGAATGGTATCAGCGTATACGATGATTTTGCCCATCATCCCACCGCTATTGCGACCACATTAAAAGGGATGCGCGCTAAGGTCGGCCAGAGCAAAATTATTGTCGTACTTGAACCACGGTCAAATACCATGAAGAGTGGCGTGCATAAAGACACGCTCGCATATTCTATGATGCAAGCTGACGAAGCGTTTTTATATCAAGCAGATACGATTGACTGGAACATGAAAGAGGCGATGGGAGCCTCAGTGATCCCTGTCATGGTGTTGCATCAGATTGATGAGGTTGTCGCTAAGGTTGCGGCAACGGCTAAACCCGGTGACACCATAGTGGTCATGAGTAATGGTGGGTTTGGTGGTTTACATAAGAAGCTGCTTGCCGCATTAGAGCAGGCTTCAACGGTAGAGCAGGTTAACTAAGATGGTCTACGCAAAGTCGACTAAGGCAATTAGCTTAGCTTGGACTGGCGCCTCGGGTGCTCCCTATGGACTGAAGTTACTCGAATGTCTGTTGGCTTCTGGTTTTCAAGTGTTTTTGATGATTTCGAGTGCGGCGCGAGTGGTGTTAGCGACAGAGCACGGTTTGCAACTCAGTGCGAATAGCGAAAAAGCGAAACAACAACTGCTTGCTGTATTGGCAGAAAAAAATGCGGCTATTGTGGGGGAATTGGTTGTGCTTGGTAAGGATGAGTGGTTTTCTCCCCCCGCATCAGGCAGCGCCGCACCTAAACAAATGGTCATTTGTCCTTGCTCGACAGGAACACTCGCGGCGGTTGCGACAGGAATGAGCAATAACCTGCTTGAACGAGCGGCAGATGTGGTGATTAAAGAACGCGGACAGCTTATCCTAGTGCCCAGAGAAACCCCTTTTAATGCTATACATCTCGAACATATGTTGAGCCTTTCTCGCCTCGGTGTGACGATTATGCCTGCGGCGCCCGGTTTTTATCACAATCCCAAATCGGTGGAAGATCTGGTAGACTTCATGGTCGCTCGAATTCTCGATCATTTGGGCGTTGACCATGCACTAACGAGTCGCTGGGGGTATGACAAGCAGACCCACCGTGACCTCGACAATTGAGACTGATATGAAACACACCACCGAAGTGATGATCTCCGCCGAAGAGATTAACCAAAAATTGGATCAAATGGCTGAGTTAATCAATGCCCATTATGCCAACAGCGAACGCTTGTTGATGGTGGGATTGTTAAAAGGCTCAGTGGTCTTTATGGCGGATCTCTGTCGCCGTATTAAGGGCCATGTTGAAATTGATTTTATGTCGGTTTCTAGTTATGGCAATTCAATGACCAGTTCACGGGATGTGAAAGTGCTTAAAGATGTGCAATCGGATATCGCAGGCCGCGATGTGCTGATTGTCGAAGACTTGATTGACTCTGGTAATACCTTAAGTAAAGTTCGCGAGATGTTGTTGCTGCGCGAACCTAAAAGTCTTGCTCTGTGTACTTTGCTGGATAAACCAGAGCGCCGAGAAGTGGATGTGAAGGTTGATTTTATCGGTTTTACTATCCCGGATGAGTTTATCGTGGGCTATGGTATTGATTATGCCGAGCAGTATCGTAACCTGCCTTACATCGCGAAAGTTGTGCCACTCGAATAATTGCATTCTTGCTCGGTTATAACAGTTAAAACTCCCGCAATATGCGGGAGTTTTGTTTTATATAAGGTCGACGTATTGTATTTGGCTTTTTTGCCACCATCTTATTAGTCTCGTTATGTTAAGGATCAGGTACAACTATGGTGAATACTGCCCATGCTCTGGTACTCGAAGGGCTTAAAAAAACCTATAAAGGTGGCGTAGAAGCAGTTAAAGGCATTAGTCTTACTGTTAATCAAGGGGATTTCTTTGCCTTACTCGGCCCTAATGGTGCGGGTAAATCCACTACTATCGGGATTATTAGCTCTTTAGTTCAGAAGAGTTCTGGTACGGTTAAAGTCTTTGGTTATGATATTGATGAACAATTAGAGCATGCCAAATTATGCATAGGTTTAGTCCCGCAGGAATTTAATTTTAATCAGTTTGAAACGGTATTACAGATAGTAGTGAATCAAGCAGGTTACTATGGTGTACCCAAGTCTATCGCGCTTGAGCGCGCGCAAAAGTATTTAACTCAGCTAGATTTGTGGGAAAAACGTCACAGCCAGTCGCGGGAGCTATCTGGGGGTATGAAACGGCGTTTAATGATCGCCCGTGCTTTGATGCACGAACCTAAGCTACTGATTTTAGATGAGCCCACCGCTGGTGTGGATATTGAACTGCGCCGTTCTATGTGGGAGTTCCTTAAACAAATTAATCAGCAGGGTGTAACCATTATTCTCACAACCCATTATCTGGAAGAAGCAGAAATGCTATGCCGCAATATCGGCATTATCGATAATGGTGTGCTGGTGGAATGTACCAGTATGAAGGCGCTGCTCGGTAAGCTGAATATGGAAACCTTTATTCTCGACCTACGCCACGACATCAATGTCGCTCCAACGCTCGATGGCATGGTATGTCGTCTCACCGATCCCCACACTTTAGAGGTGGATGTGGCTAAAGATCACAATCTTAATGAGGTATTTCGCCAATTAACTGCCGCAAATGTGGAAGTATTGTCTATGCGTAACAAGTCAAATCGGCTAGAAGAACTCTTCGTTGAATTGGTGAATAAAACCCAGGGAGCTTTAGCATGAATCAGCTCTACTTTATTGCCTTTAAAAGTATTTTAAGTAAAGAAATCAATCGGTTTACAAGGATTTGGATTCAGACGTTAGTCCCACCTGCGATTACCATGACCTTGTATTTTTTGATTTTTGGTAACTTAGTCGGTAGCCGAATTGGGGATATGGGTGGCGTATCTTACATGGAGTTTATTGCACCCGGTTTGATCATGATGTCGGTGATCACTAACTCTTACTCAAATGTGGCGAGCTCGTTTTATAGTGCTAAATTTCAACGCAATTTAGAGGAGCTAATGGTAGCACCTGTGCCCCATTATGTAATGATTGCGGGCTATGTGGGAGGTGGTGTTGCCCGTGGCTTATGTGTTGGGTTGATTGTAACTTTAGTCGCGATGTGCTTTGTCGACATTAGCTTGCACCATGCGGGGTTGGTGATAATGACGGTCTTTTTAACCTCAGTGCTGTTCTCCTTAGGAGGCTTAATTAATGCCGTTTTTGCAAAGAGTTTTGATGATATCAGCATCATACCGACTTTCGTGCTCACCCCATTGACCTACCTTGGCGGGGTCTTTTATTCTTTAACACTTTTACCCTCATTCTGGCAGGGCGTTTCAGCACTAAATCCCGTAGTTTATATGATTAACGTGTTCCGCTATGGATTCTTAGGATTTGCCGATATCAGTGTACCGCTATCCATCGCCATTATGGTGGGTTTTTGTATCGCTTTATGGGCGTTAGCTTACTATCTTATCTCACGCGGGATCGGGCTGCGTTCGTAATATTTCTTCGCATTACATCTAATAAAAAGGGAGCTACTAAAGAGCTCCCTTTTGTTTTTAACAAAATATTACTTCATACGACGACGAATAAACGCCAGTGGCAAGAGTAAAGCTGTTAACCAACCAAGAGAACCGCCACCGTTCTTTTTAGCGGGTGTTGGTTTGGCTGTTACTGTGACAGTTGCAGTGCCTGGAGCACTTTCTAGCTCACCATCAGACGCAACTACTGTAAATACCAGCGATTGGGCACCTGCTGGAGCGGTGAAGCTGATCGTTCCACCACCATTTGTGAAGGTAACAGGGGTTCCACTCGTTTGTACCCAGTTATAGGTTAAAGTATCTTGGTCTATATCTGCACCATTAGCGGTAGCTGTTACTGTCGAACCTTCTACACCTGTTGAGCCTACAGGAGCGACAGTTGGCGCATCATTAACATTGTGAACGTTAATAGTGACCATTGCAGCTTCTCCAGTATTGCCATCTTCATCAACGGATGTGTAGCTCAGCGTATCAGTACCAAAGAAATCGACACTAGGGGTATAGTCAATATGACCTTCAGTACTCACCACTGCTGTACCGTGGGTAGGAGCTTGTACTATTTTTACGCCACCTAAAGGCCCCTTGGGCATAACGTCAATAACACGTAGTGCTTTTGCTGTCATGCCATCGCCAGTGACAGAGGCTTGGGCTACCTTTTGATCTGGTTTAATGTCATTTTCAAGGACATTAATAGAAACTAGAGTTTCTTCATCAGTGTCAATTACATCCGCTTGACCAACATTAAGAGACGTTGCTTTAGCACTGTAATTAATCGTTACATTACCAGCGGTTGTGTTTCTTAAGGTTACAGCATCGCCAGATGTGACAGTGCCACCAGTGCCATTAAAGTGATATGTGGTACCAATCGTTCCTCCTATGTTTTCTGCACCAATGGTGACTGCAGATGGCATGTTTGGAATATCGATATAGTTGAATACAACTTCTTCTGTAGCACCCGTCCGAATCCAAATACTGAAAGTATATTCCGAACCTGATGTATCACCATAGAGCTTGCCTTTATTCCACTCTAAAGCGAGCCATGTTACACCTGCATTGTCGGTAAATACGCCAATAGCAAGATCACCGCCACCAGTATCGCCAACCGTTTTATCTGATAGATCAAAGTCAGACCAGAATGGCGCTAGAATATTATTGGGATTTGCACCATCAGGTAGCTGCTTATTGGCATAAGAACCACTCGTATTTCCTCCCCCAACAATTGCCATACCGTTATCCGATAATGTAATTCTGGAGTAACTTACACCGTTATATTTAAAGCTAGGAACATTATAACTGAAGCTCACCTCATCACATCCAGTTCTACAAGTGATAGGGTTGGTTCCTAATCCAATGATACTTGGGAATCTTTGAGCCCCTTTTGTGGTCGCCATCTTAGGTAAATTAAGAGAACCAACCCAAGTGATTAGGCCTAAATCTTCGTTTACCTGCAAGCCATTTTGGGTTGCTCCAGCTAATGTGACATTGACATCATCTTTGGAGGTCAGCTTAGTCCCTTTAGGTGCTTGTGCTGTAAAAGTAACTGTGTTTTCAAACAGAGTATTAGTGAGTGTTGCTACCATAGGGATGACATCACTGGCGTTAATATCTGATTTGGTCGTATTGGTTGAAATTAGGGATGCATTACTTGATTCTTTAGCCAGAACCGCTAGAGGTAAGTGAGCATTTTGTCGCCCCTCATTGCTATTGATCAATATGTTTCCGAAGATCCACTCACCATATTTAGCGAAAGTTGAGTCAACTGTTACTGTAAATGTGGCAGAGGCGCCTGCGGCAAGTTCTAATGTAGACGGTGATACTGTGATACCTGTGCTATCGGATGAAGCTGATAAGCTCCAAGACGTTGTACTGTCACTTTTGTTATAAACAGTGCGAGTGAAAGTACATGGTCCAACACAAGAGTCAGAGGCGATTGATGGTTTGTCGAAGGTTAGCACCGCTTTCGCTGCTGCATCTAAATCCATACGACCAGCACCCATGTCAAATGGGTTAGCCGCTGTTACAGAGTCATCATCAAGAATATCGACATATTTAGCCGTAGAGGTGAGCGCGGTTTTGATATCATTGGGGCTCCAGTCTGGATGCAATTGACTCATAAGAGCAGCAGCTCCCGCAACATGAGGACTTGCCATACTGGTACCTGAAATGGCATTGAAATCTAATCCTTGCCCACCATCATCTGGTGAGTAAGCAGATAGAATATCTGTGCCCGGTGCCGCGATATCTGGTTTTAGGATATTTTGATTACCGTTAGGGCCTCGTGAACTTGAGCTATTTAAATTATCAGCAAGTTCAGGTGCGATAATGCGTTTGGTTGTTGCCGACAACGTTCCAATTGTTGGCGTGTCTCCTATGGCTTCTATAATGGCTAAACCAGCATCTTTAGTAATCATTAGTGCAGGAAATGGATCATCGGGCATAGACATGGTAATCGGAGCGCCCGCAACACTATTGTATACAACGACGGCTTTGGCGCCTGCAGCTTTAGCATTGGCTGCTTTTAATGAGAAGTTACATACGCCACGAGAAATTAATGCGATACCGTCCTTAAATGAATCTGCTGGAAAGGCATCACACCCATTGGCATTCTCAGCATTTAGATTTTTAGCTGCAATGATAGGTGCTGTAATATCTGCGCTCAATACAGCATCTGAGCTTGGTATTGCGAGTAAATCTTCACCACCAGCATTGAAACTATTGGCAAAATAGCGACCTGTTGTCGTGTTCGCAACGGTAATCCCTGATTCAATACAGCCAGGACATCCCACTGTTTGTGCGCCATTACCATCATTACCTGCAGCAGTGACTACAACAACGCCAGCAGCTTCTGCCGCTTCAAACATGGTTTTATATGGGCTACTAGCAGGATCTCCACCCGCGCCACCACCCCAAGAGTTGTTAATAACATCAGCACCATCATTGACAGCATGTTCCAATACTTCCATTAACATAATGTTTGAGCCGCTGCCTCTTTCACACTCGAGATTACTATAAAGTGCTTTATAGACCATCAGATATGCGGCTGGAGCGACGCCCGATAACTCAACAGGAATATCTTTGAATGTTGTTGAAACCTTATTACCGACAGCCGTTCCCGCAACGTGGGTACCATGCCCACCATAACCGAGTGGGCTCATGTATTCTTTTGCACAAACGGGGAAGGTCGGTTGTGACCAACGCGCAACTATGAGTTTGTTGTTACAAAAAGAGGCATCAACAGTAGAGCAATAATCATCTGAAGGTAGGTTACCACTTGGGGCAGTGAAACCTGCATCTGCAAACATTGGGTTTTCGGGGCGAATACCGCCATCAATGATTGCGACTTTAATTCCTTTACCTGCATTTTCCATCCCTGAAACGGCTTCCCACATTGCTTGGGAATTAATCACTTGGTGAGATGCATCCATGTTTGTTTCATACATGGTCTCTGGGTAGACGGATTTAACGCCAGGCATTTTAGCCAGTTTTTCGGCACTTAATCCTTGGCCAACAACGGTTACACCATTAAAAAGAGTTTGGAAATGACGCTCAACTTTTGCATTAGGAATTGTCTTTGCTAAAGCTGATGCAAAATTATTTTGTTCTTTGGCGAGATGGCTGGCATAGCTTTTAACTTCAGCGGATTGTACGTTTAGTTTTTGCCCTTCTTTTGTGGATGCTGTTGGAGCAAATGAACCTATCCCACCCTGATAAGCCGCCAGTGCAGGAGATTCCATTTCAACGATAAAACGCTGTGGAGCTGCAATATTGGATACAGCAACCTGAGGTTTACTGTATTTCTCATGGGAGGACATTTCAGGAGAGTATGGTTTAAAGGTAAATTCACTGTTTGCGATAGCAGCACTAGATAACAGTGCCGTGGATATGGCGATCGATAATTTTGTCTTCACAACTTCTTCCTTGTCAATTAATGCTTTCAACACACTAAATCATGTGTCTGTAGCTGAATTGTTATAGTTATGCCTCGCTCTTTTGGTGGTAGCAATGAAGTTGTAACATAAAAGTGTTATGTGTTTAACACTTTTAATGGAAAAAAGACTTATATCATATTTTGTAACTTTAATTGTGCTTAAAGCGAGATGGGGCAACTTAGGGCTTAACTGCCCTGACTATTGGGTTTTGTAAGCTTATCAAGGTTTCTGTTGACTGAATTTCATCGATAGATTGAATGCGATTAATAAGAACGTGCTGTAAACCATCAATCGATTGGCACATGACTTTTACAAAAATACTGTAATTGCCAGTGGTGTAATAGGCTTCAACGACTTCTTCTAGGGCATTAAGTTTCGCTATGGCGGCAGGGTAATCGCCAGCACTTTTAAGATTGATGCCGATAAAACAACAAACGTCATAACCTAGGGCTTTAGGGTTTACGGTGATTTGCGCGCCAGTGATAATACCTGCTTGCTTCATCTTTTCTACCCTAACATGGATAGTACCAGCACTGACGCCAAAGCGTTTAGCGAGCTCTGCAAAGGGGGTTCTTGCATCTTGCATTAGGGCTTCAAGGATATGATTATCGAGTTGATCGCGCTGAAATGCGGTATCCATAAATAAACTCTCTATAACGTAATGAATTGTCATAAAGCTACGTTTTTTTATGGAGAATTGCTACCAATTTTGCCCATCTTATTTGATTTTAGTGATCATTGTTCACCCAAAGGCTCACAAAACGGGGCTTCAGCGCTAAAAGTCATGCTAACACCTGTGTAGGGATGTTTGATGGTGAGCTCTGCCGCATGGGGTAATAGGCGTGGGGCTAATGATTTAGCGAGTGGATCGGCATAAAAACCGTCACCTAAAATAGGATGGCCTATTGCCATCATATGCACCCGTAATTGATGTGAGCGGCCCGTGATTGGGGTGAGTTTAACGAGTGTTGAACGTTTGGCTCGACTCATAACTTGATAGTGAGTGAGCGAAGGTTTACCGACAAAATGATCGACTTTTTGTTTGGGTCTATTTGGCCAATCGCAGATAAGTGGATAGTCAATACTACCTGTGTCGTGCTTTATATGGCCTGCAACCCGTGCAATATACGTTTTACTGGTTTCTCTATCGTGGAATTGACGTTTTAGTTCTCGTTCAGCACTGCGAATAAGGGCGAGGACTATCACGCCCGAGGTTGCCATATCGAGACGATGCACGATTTGGCAATGGGGGTGTTCGGCTTTTACGCGGGCATAAACACTATCGTAATGGGCTGGATCTCGACCTGGCACAGACAACAATCCTGAAGGTTTGTTAATCACGATAATATCTTTATCTTGATAAAGAATCTCAAGCCAAGGTGTTGTGGGGGGGTGATAAATAAAATCAGTCATCATAGTGCCTATTGGTCAATGCGCGGCAAAGATACTCTGCTCAGCTTGAGGGTGCAAGTGTGGGGATTAAGATTACTGGTTGCTAGCATTTAGTTTGGATAGAAGGAAAGCGTGTTTAGTTGATGATTTGCTGATAGAGCTACATTCGAGTTATTGCTATAATCACGCTCTTTTTTGTTCTTGATCATTTTGAGCCTGTGAAGCCATGAGCCAGCCAGAGATTTACACCCCTGAGAATCTTTCTCACGTTCATAACCGCCTCGAGTTATTGGCGCCAGCAAAAAATGCTGACTACGGTATCGAAGCCATACGCCATGGTGCCGACGCGGTTTATATCGGTGGCCCAGCATTTGGTGCTAGAGCAACGGCGGGTAACAGTGTTGAAGATATCGCGCGTCTGTGTACCTATGCTCACAAGTACCATGCTCAAGTGTTTGTCGCGCTTAATACTATCCTGATGGATAACGAACTGGCTGATGCTGAAAAACTCATTTGGCAATTGTATGAAGCCGGTGCCGATGCGCTGATTGTGCAGGACATGGGCGTATTGCAACTTAATTTACCACCGATTGCCTTGCATGCCAGTACTCAAATGGATAACCGCAGCCCTGAAAAGGTGGCGTTTTTAGAGCAAGTGGGATTTTCACAGGTTGTACTTGCCCGCGAACTTGGCCTAAGCCAGATCCGTGAAGTGGCGGCGCATACTAATATGCAGCTTGAATTTTTTATTCACGGTGCGCTTTGCGTGGCCTACAGTGGGCTATGCAACTTAAGCCATGCTTTTAGTAATCGCAGTGCTAACCGCGGAGAATGTTCGCAAATGTGCCGTTTGCCGGGGAATTTAAAAACTCGTGCAGGAGATGTATTAGCGCAGAATGAGCATTTATTGTCACTTAAAGACAATAACCAAACCGAAAACCTTGAAGCGCTAATTGATGCTGGTATTCGTTCATTTAAGATCGAAGGTCGCCTTAAGGATTTAAGTTACGTTAAAAACGTCACTGCCCACTATCGGCAAAAACTTGATGCGATTATGGCGCGTCGCCCTGAATTTGTGGCTTCATCCCATGGTCGTTGCGAGCACACTTTTACCCCAGATCCTGAAAAAACCTTTAACCGCGGCAGTACGGACTATTTTGTCCATGAACGTAGCCAAGGGATCAAAGATTTTCGCTCACCAAAATACATAGGCGAAGAAGTGGGTAAAGTGGTCAGCATAGGCAAAGACTTTATCCAAGTGAGTTCAACCCATGAGTTCAACAATGGTGATGGCTTAGCGTTTTTCCCCCTCAATTATGCCATGGCCAAACAGTCCGATGATAAACTCCAAGGCTTACGGGTCAATCGAGCAGAAGGGCTTAAGTTGCATATATTACAGGTGCCAAAGGACTTAAAGGTTGGGATGACGTTATACCGCAACCATAATCAAGCCTTCGAAACCTTACTCGCCAAGGAATCATCTAAACGTATTATTGGCGTGGATATGCGCTTGAGCGATACCACTGATGGACTTGCGTTGACCCTAACTGATACTTATGGGTTAAGCGCCTGCGTGAACTTAGTGGCCGAAAAAACACCTGCGACCGATATTGAAAAAACGCTGCAAACAACCCGCACTCAGCTTGGCAAACTCGGTAGTACTGACTTTGTTGCCCGCAGTATCAGTATCGATACGGCCCAAGCGTGGTTCTTACCAGCGTCAGTGCTTAATGGTTTGCGCCGTGATGCGGTTGCAGCGTTAGAAGTGGCTCGCGTGCAGGGATATATACGTCCAAAACCATGGAAATATAACCAAGATGCAGTTTATCCTGTTAAGCATTTGAGTTACTTAGGTAATGTCGCAAATCAAAAGGCGAAAGATTTTTATCAACGCCATGGTGTGATTGAAATTCAAGACACCTATGAGAAAAACGGTGTCACCGAAGATGTGCCCTTAATGATCACTAAGCATTGTTTGCGCTTTAACTTTAATCTTTGCCCTAAAGAAGTGCCGGGGATCAAAGCCGATCCTATGGTGCTCGAAATTGGTAACGATGTGCTTAAGTTGGTGTTCGACTGCCCTAAATGCGAAATGATGGTGGTCGGTGAAAATCGTCAAGTACGAGGGTTGAAGCAGATTTAATCTGTCATTTAACAGCCCCAAAATGTGGCCTCCACATTTTGGGGCTGTTAATGCGGGCTGATAATGACTTAGTTCAACACGATTGCACTGGTGTTGGTCGCTTGCTCAATCCGCTCACCGCTCATGGTGTAGGTTTCTGACAGTGCTATGCGGCCTTGTTCATCATATTGATTATGAATGCCAACCCAAAATTGTTCTTCTCCTCGAATTTGTAAATTCCCTTCTTCGGCGATATGGCTATTGGAATGGTAACGCTTCAAGGTATAAAGCTTGCTTTCGTCATCAAATTTTAAGTGATAAGAGAGCCTTAGGGGTTCTGCAGACCTTGTTGTAACCACTGGGGCGGCTTGATCTTGTGCAGGCTGGCCAACAGTATCGCCATTACTCACATTTTTGGTGTTATCCCACTCTGCTTCGTCATCTTCTTGTGCGGTGGTATTTTCATCAATATCAAAGTAGTGGCGGCTTTCGATAAGTTGTCCTTGCTCATCTAGCCACACTTCTCGTAGGAGTTGTCCTTGAGGGGTGAAGCGTTGCCAGTGACCAAGATCAAGGTAGCGTTCTTCTGTGACTTGAATTGTGCCTGTTTCTAATATTGCGCCTTGTCTGGACAGTGACTTAGCACTAAACAAGTTGTCTTGAATACAGGTTAATAGCCAACGAATTGCACCATCCTCGTAGTATTCGATTCGTGTATCAGGGATCCCTTCTTGGTAATATTCACGTTGATTATTTTCAAGATGATAACCACAGCGAGTATTGGAATGGCTTTGATAGGATTCGAGTATGCCTTGTTTATTATAGAAGCTGGACTCCTTAAGATAGCCTTGGCCATCGCGCACTTCATATTCTGAAATAGTACGTATAGTGCCATCCTCATAAAACCACCGGGCGGTGCCGTCACGGTTGCCTTGGGTGTGTGGTAAATACATTTGCACTTGCTGATTTTCGTAGTATTCAATAAAGGGAGCGACCGAAAGATTGTTTTTATATTGACCTTCTGCCGACAACACTCCGCTTTCGTAGTAGCTTTTAAATAAACCTTCCCTCAGGCCATTTTCTAAGTAAATCTCAAGGGCAAGTTGGCCATTTTCATGGTACCAATTGGCCATGCCTTGTTCTTTGCCATGTTCAAAATAGATTTTTTCTTCAAGTTGACCATTGGGATACCATTTTACATGCTCACCATGTAACTCACCTGTAGGATTAAATTGTTCACGCCAAGCTAATTGTCCGCTCTCATAAAATTCTTCAAGGATTTTTCCTGTGCTATCGGCGCGCATTTTTTGTTTTAACACTCCATTGGGGTGATACCAAAATGCTTGGTATTCATAGCCTTGCTCGTAGTGGCGTTCAGCTTCTAGGGCACCATTGTCATAATATAAATATTCAATCCCATGGATTTGATCATTGATTAATGGGCGGGTGAGTTGGACATGCCCTGATTCATAAAATCGAGTTAATGTATTGATATATAAGCCATCACTATTGATTTCGGCCGTTTCACTTATCTTGCCATTTTCATGGTAACGCGTAATAAACATGCCATTAGGATGACGATCTTCGCTGTAATTAATGTTACCTGTATGGTGAAACCAAGTTTGTAACCCCACTTGCTGATCTTGAATAAAATGTCCTTCAAATAACAAGGTGCCAAGGGCGTCAAATTGGCGAGAAATACCATCGCGCTCACCAAAATAGTTAGATTCAACGACCTGAGTCAATTTAGGGTTTTGAGTAATAATTCTTAGGCGACGTATGCCTTGCTCGTCTTCTACTTCGTGGAAAGTACGCTGCAGTTTTCCGGTTAGGCTGGCGTGATCTTGGATATCACCACAAACGATAAAGTGCGCATCTATAGTAAAGTGGCTGATTAGTAAATCATCGATATTGTACAGTTCTACCTGCCATAACATCTTGTCTTGGTTGGGAATGACAGGAGTAATACTGCATACTTTTTCCTTGTTTAACCAAAAATATTGCTCCAGTGCATTAGCCTGATTATTGATTTCGAGCCGATCAAATTGAGTTGTATGGAAAGCGCAAGGTTCATTGGCGAACTCCCAGCCGAGAAGCTCAATTAATTGTGGAGAGTCATAATGATAGGTAGTGATCCCCCGCTCGGCATCCTGCTCCAGTGAGGTCGCAAGGGCTTCTGTTGCATGGATTTTTAAACTAAAGTGGCGACAAAAATATGGGGTTTCAATAGGAGGTTCTGCGGGTGTTACTTGTAGTAGAGTGCTTTGCTCGGCGCGATTATGTTCAGACGAATTAAAGAGTTTAGCTTTGAGCGCACGAAACAACGACATTGTGGGAAATCTCCATATCCATATGCAAAACAACATATTTATTTGATATAAGCTCATAGAAAACGAGCCTTACGCCGACCTATGATAGCGGTTTTGGATAGGGTTGCTCAATGCTTCAACGGGTAAAAGGCCGTTAAATAAAGGATAAAAAATGATTCAAAATTTTTTTAGTCACTTACCAGAGGCTTTATCCGCCGAGGTTTTTGAAAAACTGGCGGGCAATGATAGTGTGACGATTGAGCGTATTGTCTCCCATGGACAGTCAACCCCAGTTGGGCAATGGTATGATCAAACTCAATATGAGTGGGTGATGTTACTCAAAGGCGAGGCTACGCTCGAATTTGAACAAGGTGAAATCGTGACACTCACCAAGGGCGATTATTTAACGATACTGCCACACCAAAAACACCGCGTAGCCTCAACGTCGACGAGTTCAGAAACCCTGTGGCTAGCGGTATTTTATGATTAGGGGCTCTGATTAAATCAGGACTTGATTGAGCACTCTTTGCCAGTTACCACCCATAAAACGGTCGCGGTCGGTAGATTTAAAACGTGCCTTGGCTAGGGCATCGTCGATACGTTCCATGCGGTCGATATGGTTCAGTTCGGGAATGACGACATGTCTTGGTTCAGCATCAAATCCTAATACGTTTTTGGCTCGCAGGTTGTACCACCATTCTTGATATTCTTTTATGCCTTGGGCGTTGTCGTTACCGAGTGCCAGTAAGTTTTCTTGGCCACGGAGCGGAAAGTCATTAGCGATGGCCACACAGTCTACACCGCCGACACGCATAACGTATTCTAACTGACGGATGTAGTCATTTATGGTCGGCACAGGATTTGGTGTTAACCAAAAACTCATCATAAAGACGCCAAAAACACCTCCAGAATTCGCAATGGCGCGGATAACTTCATCGGGCGAACAGCGGGCATGATTGACTATCCCACGCGCCGCACCATGGCTTTGGACGATGGGTGATTTACTGATTTTGGCGACATCAAGAGCGGTTTGGGCGCTAGCGTGGCTCAGATCAACCAATATATTGCTGTGGTTGAGCTTTGCAATTAATTCTCTACCATGGGCAGTGAGTGGTTTATTCAGTCCGCCATTAGCATCATTATCTAATGCGCCCCCCGCGAAGGTATTGCCATAATGGTGGGTGAGTTGCAGGACACGTAGTCCTTGTTGATGAAATTCATCCAAGCGCGCCCATTGGTTGACATCGCTATCTTCCTCAACACAATCAGCTCCTTGAATTTGAAAATACACCGCAGTGCGTTTACTTTCCCTCGCAAGCTGAATATCTCGCCCAGTTAAACCTTGCAATAGGATATCGGGGTGATCGCTTACCCGTTTAGCGGCCAACTTAATACTTTCCATACAGGCTTTATAAGTACGCTTATAGTTTTGCGTACCATCGGGCAGTTGCAGGGTTTCAATGGCTGAAATATCGCAAAGATAGGCATCGAGTTTAGAGGCGGTAACATCAGCTAAGTCATCGGGGAGAAATGATAAACCATCAACATATAACCGCCTTGGGGCAGCCGCAAAGCTTGGAATGCTGGCGAGGGGACTTAACAGGGTTGCAGCGCCAAGACCTTTAAGAAGAGTGCGACGGTAGTGATTGACAGCCTGGTTGGGCATGCTCGATTCCTATCAATTAACGCAAATGTAACTTCTTTATACCCTATTTAGCGGGTCGAAGTCTTTGATTAAATCCCTTTTTTGGCGATTACAACACTCAGTGTAGAAAACATTTATCTTATTGTGCAGCGTCTTTGATTGCTTTAGCGAGCGCATTCAGGCCATTAGTCCGCGATGGGCTCAGTTGACCTGCTAACCCTAATTGTTCGAAGTAAGCATGGGGATCAAATGCGTGGATCTCATCGCTAGTTTTTCCATGACAAGCACCAAGTAACAGCCCTATTAGTCCTTTAACAATGCGCGCGTCACTGTCGGCAAGGTAATAATGTCTTCCATGTTCTTCTCGGTGATAGAGCCAAGCATCACTTTCGCAGCCTTTTACTTGTGCTATATCGATGCGAAATTCAGTACTTATGTTAGGTAACTCTTTTCCTAATAGCATGATTTGGCGATATCTTTCTTGCCAATTAGCGGCCTTGGTAAAACGCGCCAACAAGGTATCGGCATCTTGCACTAAATAGTGAAAATCGGCCTCGTTTGGTAGAGGTATGGTCGAATCTGTCATGGACTAAAATCCTGTTTAACGTCAGTTTGAACATCGAATGAGTGATGTGTGAATAAATAGCTAAATGTTGCTCGTTACAACAGCAAGTCTTTGACCGAGGCTAATGCGGCAATAAAGCGGTCAATATCGTCTTTATTCGTATAAATACCGATAGAAGCGCGGCAACAGCCCTTAAGATTGAGAGTGTGCATTAATGGCATGGCACAGTGATGGCCACAGCGCACGGCAATCCCTTGTTGATCCAGTAAAATTCCAATATCTTGATGATGTTCATCGGCGAGGTTAAAGGCAACCACGCCAATGTTGTTGTCAAAGGCGCCGTATAAATGCACCTCGCCGAGCGCGCGCAATTGGGTTTGTAAATACCTAAGTAGTTCAGCTTCATAGGCTTGAACCTGCGGTGTAAGCTCGGTTTGTAAAAAGGTAATGGCTGCGCCTAAGCCTATCACCTCGGCAATGGGTGGCGTGCCGGCTTCTAAGCGATTTGGCAGGTTGCCAAATTCTGTCGCTTCAAAGCTCACGCGCTTAATCATCTCACCGCCAGTTAACAGTGGTGTGAGCGTGTCTAATACGTCTAAACGACCATAAAGCACGCCAACGCCAGTGGGACCATACATTTTATGTCCTGAGAATACATAAAAATCGCAGTCGATTTCAGCCATATCCAGCGTTAAATGTGCCACGGCTTGCGCGCCGTCAACTAAGGTGATTGCCCCTTGTGCTTTCGCTAATTTAACTAACTGAGCCACGGGATTAACTGTGCCTAATACATTGGAAACATGGCAAAGTGCAACAATTTTAGGTTTTAATTTAAGCAAGGTTTGATAGGCGTTGATATCTAAACGGCAATCTTGCATCAGAGGGATAGGTTTAATGACAGCCCCCGTGCGTTTTGCTAGTTCCTGCCAAGGCACAATATTAGCGTGGTGGGCTGCAGTGTCGATAAGTATCACATCCCCTTTGCTTAAATGCGCTGTGAGTCCAAAGGCGACTAAGTTGATGGATTCTGTGGTGCCGTGGGTAAAAATGATTTCTTCGCGGTGTTTTGCCTTTAAAAACTGTTGCAATTGATCGCGCACTTTTTCATAGCTTAAGGTCGAACGCGCCGATAACTGATGCGCTGCACGGTGCACATTGGCATTGTCGTTGGTGTAAAACTGTGCCATGGCATCGAGTACCATTTGTGGCTTTTGGCTGGTGGCTGCGGTGTCGAGATAACATAGGGGATAACCATCAAGCATTTGATTTAAGGCTGGGAATTGCGATCTAATCTGAGCATTGCGCTGTGTCGCCTCTAATGAACACTGTATGACAGTCGCTTCCCGCGTAGCATGGGACGTCGGATGATGAGTCACAGAGTTTGGTGTAAGCGATGCTGATTGAGTCATAGGTAAGATTAAAGGCAATGAAAAAGGCCAAAGGATCTTCTGTGATCTGCCACTTTAATGCAAGTTTTAGCGAGCCAATCCACATCATCACTGATATGTGATGATGTATTTCCTGTGCTTGGCGTGTTAGCTCAATATTAGGGATGAATTGTGCCCGCTATTTTTAATGGCTTATCTCTTATCTAGCTAAAATACATGGTGAAAATAATTTTATGACAATGCCTGCTTCAATAAGCGGATAGTCATCTATAAATGAGCCATTAAATTTTTTAGCAGCAGTGCCATCAGCGACGCACCATGGGCAGATAAAGTCGACTTTTTTAACGGCATAAATTGTGGATGTGCAGACGAATCTTGTGGCCTTACCGCAGGTGCCGCAAAAATGATACTGGTTGTGCAGTGACTGGCAATAAACTGTTGTAATATATAGTGCTAAATACCGACTAAAAATGTGAGTTCAATGGGCATGCGTATTCTTTGGTTTCTTGTGTTAACGCTGAGCATTCTTTCAGGAGCGGCTGCAGCATCGGATATTGCCAGCAGTGTTAACGGAGGTACTAATCGTCTTGCTGACGGCGGTGATTTTGAACTGGGCATGAGTGTTTACGGGATAAATCGAGTCGATGTTCGGCAAACGGATGATGGTGCTGCACAGTTGTCTTTGTTGATAAGTGGTATGTACCAGTATAAAGGGCTATTTGTTGAGATGATCCACCAATCTCAAGATGGCATTAATCTAGGGTTTAATCTTTGGAGCTCAGAGGATTGGTCTTTAGAGTTGCTGCTGGCTAATTTACAAAGTTCATGGTCTCGTCCTGATGTTGATCCCCGAACACTCGATGAAGCTGGCCGCAATGCTTATTTACTCTCGGAAGATTCTCTTTATATTGGCGCAGGTTTTCGTGCCACGCGTTATTGGGGCGATAACTACGTTTTCCAGTATAGATTAGTGTCTGATTACTACGATGACCAAGGGATTCAGAGTTCAGCTAGATTAGGCAAGTCTTGGCAAGTGCGTAATTGGAATTTTCACGTATTAGGGAGCGTCGGCTACTCATCCGCCACCTTAAATCGTTATCTTTTTGGGATCAGTAAGGAAGAAGCGACCGAACGCTTTCCTGAATATCAACCAAACAGTTCTTTTAGTTACGGTATGGAGGTGGGGGTTGCCTATCCTTTAAGTGAGAGTGTTGTCTTTCGAGCTATGTATCGCTTGAACCTGTTGTCCAAAGAAGTTACAGACAGTCCCCTAAATCAAGCCAGCTATGTCTCCTATTTTAATGCCTCTATTAGCTATGTGTTTTAGGGGGAGAGCATGAACCGATTGTATTTATGGTTAGCGTTAGTGATGCTGAGCACTTCCTTTGGTGTTTGCAGTCAGGATGATGCCGTTATTTTTACTGCGACCCCAGAACGCTGCATTGCGCTACATAAAGGGCAAACTTGCTATCAAGATGTGTTGTTTCGGTGGCAGACACCCGCGAGTGGTGAGTACTGTCTGATTTTGTCAGACCATGGACACCAGTTAACCTGCTGGACTGGCAAAGCGTTGCAAGAATACCAATATAGTTTTGAGGGGGATAAAACGGCCACTTTTAGTCTTATTCGTAATGATGATGTGCAACCGCTCGCGCAAGTCAAAGTGGTCGTGACATGGGTTTATAAGGCCCCTAAACAGAGTCAATCCGGCTGGAGGTTATTCTAACATGTCAGTTGCCAAGCACATCTTAGTCGTAGAGGACGATACCTCTCTGGCAGAGTGGATCAGTGATTATTTACTGGATCACGGTTACGAGGTGACGGTTGCCAGCCAAGGCGACTTCGCCTTAGAGATGATAGCCGATGAGACACCTGACTTAGTGCTACTCGACGTGATGATGCCCGTTAAAAATGGTTTCGATGTGTGTAAAGAGGCTAGGGCATTTTATGCGGGGCCTATTTTATTTATGACGGCTTGCGTTGAGGACGGCGATGAAATCCGCGGGTTAGATGCTGGGGCTGATGATTACCTGACGAAACCGATCCGGCCACAGGTATTGTTGGCGCGAATAAAAGCCCTATTACGCCGCGTGGGTGATGAGGAGCAAAAGCTGCAATTAGTGTTTGATTCTTTAGTGTTAAATGCGACGGCAAAATCAGTCACTATTGATAAACAGCCGCTGGATTTGAATGCCAATGAGTTTGATGTCTTGTGGCTGCTCGCATTGAAAGCGGGCACGATAGTGAGTCGCAATGAGTTGGTGGCTCAACTGCGGGGCATTGAATACGATGGTTTGGATCGTTCGATTGATATCCGTATATCACGCTTACGCAAGAAATTGCAGGATGCGTTGAGTCAGCCCTATAAAGTCAAAACCATTCGTGGCAAGGGATATTTATTTTGCCGCGATGAGATTGAGTAAGCGTTATGAAGAAGTTGATGGCTTCGCTCGTGCTGGTGGTGCTAGTCGCCATTGCGAGTTTAGGTTGGTCGATAAGTGAGTTTGCAACACTTATTGATTCTGATAATAAAACGCCTAGTCCAGCAACTCACCTTGCGGCATTAAAGCTACTGGGCGGTTCACTAGCACAGACGTTAGATAATGATCCCTTGCCCAATAATGCGTTTATAGATAACTGGAATCAGCGAAATGCAGATCAATTGTCTTTGGTGAATGAGGCGGATTTCGTCTTACCCTCAGCCCTAAAAACAGAGTTTTATTCAGGGGAATCATTACTGCTGGAGTCCGATGATGGCATCTCTTTGCACTATTTATTGCCTAAAACGGGTCAGGTGCTGAATATCAATACCCAGATAGTGACGCCCGCCGATGTGAGTTTTAACGCGAATAAACTGTATACCATGCTTTTTTATGGCGGTGTGGTGGTGATTTTGTTGGTGTGGGTGTCTCCTTTAATCCGCCAACTGGTTAATCTCAGTAAAGCGACTCAAGCATTTGGTATGGGGGAGTTACAGCAGCGAATTCCTGTCAGTAAAACATCGTACATAGGTGCAATTGAAAGTGAATTTAATCGCATGGCCGATCGTATTCAACAACTGATCGATGACAATAAATTGCTTAGCCGGGCAGTTTCCCATGATTTAAAAACGCCAATAGCACGGCTCAGATTTGGTATTGCGGCGTTAGAAGAAACCCAAAGCGAACAGCTTAGGGTGAAGTATTTCCAACGATTGAACCGCGATCTGGACACAATGGAAGACTTGGTGATGACACTGCTCAGTTATGCCCGCCTTGATGAGGCAAATATCCAACCTGATTGGCAGCCTATTGAGCTTAATACTTGGTTGTTGGAAAAGTATCAAGGCCAAGTATATCCAGGATTTTCAGTGGAACTCATTACCAGCCCAACTCCGCTGAACATCAAGACAGATCCTAAGTATTTATCAATGCAGGTGAACAATTTACTCAATAATGCGCTGCGTTTTGGTCGTGCCAACATCCGGCTGATGTTGGCATTGGAAGATGGGATTGCGTGGTTACACGTTGACGATGATGGCCCTGGCATAGATGAACAGGAATCTGCTCAAGTGATTAAACCTTTTGTGCGTGGTCAGCACAGCCGCGGAAATTCCGGTCATGGCATGGGTCTGGCGATTGTCGATAGAATTGGTTGTTGGATGGGGTCCAAATTGTGTATTGGCCGCTCTCCTGACTTGGGTGGTGCTCGTATGTCATTGAGGTTTACATTGAGGAATAATTGACTCGCTGAATATATATAAATGTTGATGATATTATTAATAAAAAAGTGCATCAGCAAGTATGTAAACTGATGCACTTTTTAGCTATCCATTCGTTATCCGAGATCTACGAGCAATTAACTTTTCACATTGACATGGCTAAGTATGTAATCTGTCTCGTAGATGCGGGAACTCGCATTTTCGGGTTTGCTAGGTAAACCTGTGACTTCGACCATGACAGACGTTTCTTGATTCATCGTCGACGTTCCCCACATGATATCATCACGGCTGTTTTTTCCCACACCGAACTGACCCACTGCATCACGATCCGTTTGTTCGCGAGTGAATGTAAAATAGGCATAACCCGCCTGTTTACATAACTCGGCCGATTTACGCATAACGTATTTACGAGCCAATGCGCGGTCAGTGTTGGTATTGCCAACAAAGCTAATCTGCCAGCTATCGGATGCAATTTGTACGGTTTCAAACCCTTTACCGAAAGACCAAAAGTGTTTTTCGGTATCGTAGGACGTGGCACAAGCTGAAAGCATCAGAGCTAGCCCGGTACATATAAACATTTTTCTGATGAGTATCATGATCTTGTCTCATAAAGTGGTTTAGAAGCTATAGGTCACGCCAAGGGTGGTAACCCACTGGTTGTTACTGTCTATTAGCGGAGAGTCAGCCATATTGGCACCTATGTGCGAGTAACCAGTGGTTTGAGTGATATCTAAATGTTTAGTGACTGGGATAACCAAAGCGTAACCTAGCTTATATGCAAAGGTGCCGTCGGCTTGATAGGCAGGGCGCAGCGCCGTTGCTTCAGATGATGTCACACCTGCGTAATAGTTTGCGAAATCTTTACTGAAATAGTGCACTCCCGCATAAGGCACCAGATCCCCGAAGCCAAGATTGATTGGATGATAATAGGTGATATCAGCCTGAAAACCATTATAGACACCCGTTACATCGTGTTGGAATTTGGATGATAGCGTGCCATTTCCTAAATGAATGTCGGCGTTTAACCCCAAATCACCACTGAATTTGCGATCCTTCATGCCCGTTAAAATATCGGCATCATCGGCATCAAAGCCGGGATTCGCGACCATAAAAACGCTGAAATTGACGGTACTATCGTTATTGCCTAAAAAACGGTAGTTGATGCCGGACAGATCGGCGTTAAAGTCTTCACCGTGGTAGCCGCCATTGAGGTAGGCACCAGTTTGGTGATCTTGACCCTTATAGAACTTACTGCCTGTTGCAACTCCGGCACCCGCAAAAAACTGATCCTGATGGCTATAAATATTACCGTTGCGTATGTAGGTATTGCCTTCAGCAAGGGCATGGCTTGACATCAAAATGGTTGTGATTACAAAGCAAAGTTTTTTCATTTTTAGATCCTTATGACATCTGTCTAGTGACTGTGGCGACACTATATTTCAGATATGAATAGGACTCTGTATCCGAATGTAACCTAGATAAGGTTATCAATGGCACTTTGCTAAACTGAGGAATAGTGTGAAGGAAAGTAGTGTTAGGGAATGCAAGAACATTAATGTCAATCAGTAGCATCAGGCACATTTTCCTGATGCTACCCCTCTAGCACTCCGCTCACTTTATCTGACTAAGGGCAGGGTAATCTAAATTGATCGGACAGTTGGTTTAATCGTACTAATAACTCAGGCGATAGGGTGACTTTTAAACTGTCGATATTTTCTTTCAGTTGATACAAGTCGGTAGCGCCTATGATATTGGAGCCGACAAACTTACGTGAGTTAACAAAAGCTAACGCCATTTGGGCGGGTGTGAGTTTGAACTCGCGGGCCAAATCGACATAGGCCTTTGTGGCATCCAGTGCCATTTGTGAACCAGTATAGCGGGCGAAACGCTTAAACAAGGTCAGGCGCGCGCCTTCAGGCCATTGGTCGTTGCAATATTTTCCCGTCAAGGCGCCAAAGGCCAGCGGCGAATAGGCAAGTAGTGGCAATTCTTCACGGTGGCTGATTTCGCTCATGCCGACTTCAAAACTGCGATTAAGCAAGTTATAGGGATTTTGCACACTCACAATACGCGGCAAGCCGTGTTTTTCGGCGAGTTGCAGGTACTTCATTAAACCCCATGGCGTTTCGTTCGACACTCCTATGTAGCGTACTTTACCTTGGCGGATCACTTCGGCGAGCGCTTCTAAGGTTTCGAGGATCGGCGTTTGATGCTCATGATCTTGCTCGTCGTAAAACAGTTCACCAAAAAAGTTAGTATTACGGTCAGGCCAATGGAGTTGATAAAGGTCGATAGTGTCTATTTGGAGGCGTGCTAAAGAGGCGTCAACCGCTTGATGGATGTTGTTCCAGTCCAGCGCCATATTTTTGCGAATGTAATCACTTTTACCCCCCGGTGCGGCAATTTTAGTGGCGATCACGAGGTCGTCTCGGTTACCGCGGGCCTTGATATATTGCCCAAGGATACGCTCGGTTTCCCCTTGGGTTTCTGGCTTAGGTGGTACGGGATACATTTCTGCGGTGTCGATGAAATTAATGCCATTTCCTATGGCGTAGTCTAGCTGTGCAAACGCTTCGGCTTGGGTATTTTGTTCGCCCCAAGTCATAGTGCCTAAACAAATTTTACTGACTTCAAGATTAGAATGCGGTATGCGTCTGTATTCCATCTATTTCTCCTACGGAAACTCTCTTAGTTTGAGGCTACCAAGCTTTTGCTGTAAAGCAAAGGTTAAACCATAGGTTGAAATGTTAGTGCGCTAAAAATAGCCAACAAGCAGAGCCGTGTTTACCTAGGTTAATGCATACCATTGGTTGAAGTTTGTTCTTTGAGTGTCAGTTTTCGTCCTTTTGTCATTAAATTGTGCTGAAATCTCAATTTTTGCTTATTTATGATAATCTTAGCGATGACTAAAACAGCAATACTGTATTTATGTACGAGTTGTTATAAAACTACATTTCAGGGCTTGCATTGGGGCTGGATGTGAATCTGCGTCACGCAATCATGTAAATTTACGTATCTAACTTACGAATTTGCCGAGGAATGTGACGCCAATATCGGATTCTTTGTTAACAAACCTGTACCCTAAAGTATCTAAAAATTTTTTATGGTTGATATTTGTGATGGCAGATTTTTCAAACCAAATAATAACGATCAAAAAAGGCCTCGACTTGCCGATAGCGGGCGAGCCTAGGCAGATCATTGAATCCGGTAATAAGCCATCCCAAGTGGCCATACTGGGCGAGGAATATGTTGGCTTAAAACCGACTATGTTGGTTGAGGTCGGCGATAAGGTCAAAAAGGGCCAACCTTTGTTTGAAGATAAAAAAACAAAGGGAGTCTTATTTACCGCCCCCGCCAGTGGTGAAATTGTCGCGATTAATCGCGGGGATCGCCGAGTGCTGCAATCCGTAGTGATTGGTTGCGATGGATTAGATGTAAATGAGCAGATCCGTTTTGATATTCTCCCTGATGTGATCTCGTTATCGCGCCAAGTCGTTCAAGATCAACTCGTGAGCAGTGGTCTATGGACAGCGCTTCGCACCCGTCCTTTTTCAAGAGTGCCAGCCTTAGATAGCCAGCCAGCAGGTATATTTGTCACCGCAATAGATACTAATCCACTTGCCGCCGATCCCCGTTTGATTATTGCAGAACAGCTTGAAGCCTTTAAAACGGGCTTACAGGTGTTGACTCGCTTAACCGAAGGCAAGGTTTATCTATGTCAGGATAAGGGTGATGCCATTGCCTGTGATGTTTCACCCAATCTTGAAATTCGCCGTTTTACAGGTGTGCATCCAGCGGGGCTAGCGGGTACCCATATCCACTTCACTTTACCTGTGAGCTTAGAGCGTCAGGTATGGCATATCGGCTATCAGGATGTGATTGCCTACGGCAAGTTATTCCAAACCGGTGAGTTGTATACCGACCGCATCATCGCCTTAGGTGGCCCAAGCGTACTGAATCCACGTTTACTGCGGACTCAGCTTGGTGCTGAGTTAAGCGTGCTTGTAGCTGATGAGATTAAACCCGGTAATAACCGTGTGGTATCAGGCTCTGTGTTATCTGGCCATACTGCTGCGGGTGTACATGACTTTTTAGGCCGATTCCATAACCAAGTGTCAGTATTGGCAGAAGATGCACAGCATCAAGTGCTCCCTTGGGTTCGTGGTGGTTCGGATAAATTCTCTATCACTCGGGCTGTCACCTCTCGATTATTTGGTGCTTCTAAACGGTTTGAGTTTACGACCCATCAAGGTGGCTCACAGCGTGCGATGATGGCCTTTGGTCAATTAGATCGCGTGATGCCGCTGGATATTTTGCCTACTTTACTGGTTCGCGACTTAGTGGTGCGTGATACCGATGAGGCGCAGGCATTAGGTGCATTAGAGTTAGATGAAGAAGATTTGGCGTTATGTACCTTTGTATGTCCCGGCAAATATGACTTTGGTAAAGAATTGCGTGCCTGTCTAGATGTTATTGAGAGGGAAGGTTAATGACCAAGCAAGTTAAAAAACCTGATTTACAGGACGCCCCAGATTTACAACAAGAGTACTACGCAACGGGTAAGTCGATGAAAGGCTTTTTGCGCTCATTGGTTATTGCCAGTGGTCGCAGCACTAAGGGGCAAGTACATGTACGTGACGCAATTGACGTAAAACGTACTATGACCTTAGTCGGCCTTTGTTTACTACCTGCCATTTTATTTGGTTTATATAACGTGGGTTTACAGGCTCAGATTGCGCTCTCTACAGGATTAACCACACCTGATACTTGGAAGCTTATTATCTTTAATAGCCTTTCAGGAGGGTTAAGCGAGCAAACTGGGGTGGTGGGCTTATTTCTCTATGGCCTAAGTTTCTATTTACCCATCTATCTCACCGCATTGCTAACCAGTTTATTTTGGGAAGTAGTGTTTGCGCGGGTTCGTGGTCAAGAATTACACGAAGGCTTCTTCGTGACAGCGCTATTGTTTACCTTAATCTTACCTGTATCAACACCACTATGGCTGGTGGCCATGGGGATTTGCTTCGGTGTTGTTGTGGCTAAGGAGCTATTTGGTGGTATGGGATATAACTTCCTAAACCCTGCACTGGCGGGCCTTGCCTTTATTTACTTTGCCTATCCATCTGAAGTGTCTACCGTAAAACAGTTAGTGGCCGTTGATGGTTTTGCCGGCGCAACGGCGCTGGCACAAACCGCAGCGGGCAAACTGAGTTTTGCCGATTACTCTTGGTTTAGCGCCTTTAGCGATCCTAACTGGTGGAACAACTTTTTTGGTTTTACCGTGGGTGCCATTGGTGAAACCAGCGCCTTAGCGATTTTAATCGGCGGGGCATTCCTGCTGATCAGCCGTTTAGCCGATTGGCGTATTGTTGCTGGTGTAATGCTTGGCATGATAGCCACCGCAAGCCTGTGTAATTTGATTGGTTCTAACAGCAACCAAATGATGGCAATGCCATGGACTTGGCATCTTGTGACGGGTGGTTTTGCGTTGGCGATGATGTTTATGGCGACTGACCCCGTAACGACTTCTTACACTCGTCCAGGCAAATATATTTACGGTGCCTTGATTGGGTTTATGACTGTGCTTATCCGTGTCGCGAACCCCAAAATGGCAGAGGGCGTGATGTTAGCGATTCTGTTTGCCAACCTTTGGGCGCCGTTGTTCGATTATCTGGTGGCCCGCGCCAACATCAAACGGAGATTAAAACGTCATGGTATTTAAGAAAGATACAGTGGTGGGGACCATGATCTTCACCATTACGCTCTGCCTTTTGTGTTCCTTTATGATCACAGGTACCGCAGGCATATTGAAAGAGCGCAAATTAGCGAAAAAACGTGACGAAGTGCAGCGTTATGTGTTGATGGCTGCCGATGTTAACTTAGGCCAAGGTAATGAGTTTAGAGAGATTTTTGCTAAATCGGTTAAACCGTTATTGATCAATCTAGACACAGGTAAGGTGGATTCTGACGCTAACGTGCTTGATTTTGACGAGCGTATGGCCGCCATCAATCCTGAGACCTCAAGTACGCCGAAAAAAGATATCGCCAAGATTAAAACCCGTGCGAACGATGCCCGAGTATTTAAAGTGTTCGATGACAGCGGCAAATTATCCAGCGTAGTCGTGCCCTTCTACGGTAAAGGACTATGGTCGATGATCTACGGTTATGTGGCAGTTGAACCTGATTTCAACACCATTAAAGGGCTCGTCGTGTACGAGCACGGTGAAACGCCTGGTATTGGTGATTTTTTGACGGATCCTAGTTGGTCATCGCAGTGGAAGGGTAAGCAATTATTTGATGGAAAAGGCAAATTTTCGATACGCCTCGTTAAAGGTGGTGCCAAAGAAGGCGACATTCACGGTGTGGATGCGGTAAGTGGCGCAACCATGACTGGCCGAGGTGTGCAGCGTGCAATGGAGTTTTGGTTTGGTGTTGAGGGTTTCCAAACCTTCTTTAACCAGTTAAAGACGTCAGCGGTGCAAGGTGAGTTTGGGGGTGAAAAATGAGCAATACTTTATCCATGCGTGACATGTTAACGGGGCCAGTGTTTGCCAATAACCCTGTTGCTATGCAAGTGCTTGGCGTATGTTCAGCCTTAGCCGTCAGTAACTCAATGCAAACGGCCCTAGTGATGACACTGGCGGTGACCTTTGTATTGGTGTTCTCTAACCTGATTATTTCGACCATCCGTAGTTTTATTCCTAACAGTGTGCGCATTATCGCCCAGATGACGGTTATTGCTTCTTTAGTGATTATTGTTGATATGGTTTTGCAAGATATAGCCTATGAGTTATCTAAGCAACTATCTGTATTTGTTGGGTTAATCATTACTAACTGCATCATTATGGGCCGTGCAGAAGCCTTTGCGATGAAGTATCCACCGCACTTGGCGATTGTCGACGCTTTAGGTAATGCAATGGGTTATGGCTTGGTTTTATTAAGTGTCGCTTTTGTACGTGAACTCTTTGGCACGGGTAATTTATTTGGTCATAGCGTGTTTACCACCATCGAAAACGGCGGTTGGTATTTGCCGAACGAAATGTTTAAGTTACCACCGAGCGCCTTCTTCCTGATCGGTGCGCTGATCTGGACTATTAATGTGATCCAGCGGAAACGGGGTTAAGGAGCAGATATGGAACACTATATTAATCTATTTTTGCAGGCCGCTTTTATTGACAACATGGCGCTGTCGTTCTTTTTGGGCATGTGTACTTTCTTGGCAGTTTCTAAAAAGGTGTCTACTGCTTTTGGTTTAGGCGTTGCAGTGATTGTGGTGATGACCTTGGCCGTCCCGTTAAATCAACTTATTTATGTCAAAGTGCTAGCACCCGGCGCACTGTCTTGGGCGGGGCTCGCGACGATTGATTTAAGCTATCTGCAATTAATCACGTTTATCGGTGTGATCGCCGCTTTAGTGCAAATCTTAGAAATGTTTTTGGATAAGTACATTCCTAGCCTGTATGACTCGCTCGGGATCTTCTTGCCACTTCTCACCGTAAACTGTGCGATTTTTGCAGGGGTGATTTTTATGGCAAACCGTGATTACAACTTTACCGAGTCGGCCGTATTTGCCATGGGTTCAGGCCTTGGTTGGGCGTTGGCGATTGTGATGCTAGCAGGGCTGCGTGAAAGAATGAAATTTCATGCAATCCCTGAAGGGTTACAAGGCATTGGCATCACCTTTATTACGACAGGCTTGATGGCACTTGGGTTTATGTCTTTCTCAGGGATCTCGCTTTAAAGATACTGTAGGCGAGCCATTAGCTGAGAAAGTGAAACCACATTCTTTTTAGAAAAGAGCTAGAAAAGGGTTATACGATGGAAATGGCAATTGGCATAGGCATGTTCACGCTAGTGGTCTGTTTGTTGGTGATAGTGATCCTTATCGCCAAAAAGAAATTAGTCACAAGTGGTGAAGTGACAATCGGCATCAATGATGATGCCGAAAGAAGCATTAAAGTTGCAGCGGGCGACAAGCTACTGGGCGCCTTAGCGAGTCAAAGTATTTTTATTCCGTCAGCCTGTGGCGGCGGTGGAACCTGTGGTCAGTGCCGAGTGAAAATCAAATCCGGCGGTGGTGATATCTTACCGACTGAGATGGGGCACATTACCAAAAAAGAGGCTAAAGAAGGTTGTCGTCTTGCCTGCCAAGTCGCGGTGAAAACTGATATGGAGCTTGAGCTTGACGAGGAAATCTTTGGGGTGAAAAAGTGGCAGTGTGAAGTGATTTCTAACGATAACAAAGCCACATTTATCAAAGAATTGCTGCTTAAATTGCCCGAAGGTGAAGATGTTCACTTTAAAGCGGGAGGGTATATTCAGATTGAAGCGCCTGCCCATGTGGTGAAATACGCCGACTTTGATATTCCTGAAAAATACCGCGGTGATTGGGATAAATACGGTTTGTTTGACATCGTTTCTACCGTGAATGAGGATGTGTTGCGTGCCTACTCTATGGCCAACTATCCCGATGAAAAGGGCCGCATTATGTTGAACGTGCGGATTGCGACGCCACCATCGGCCAATGTACCAGCGGGTAAGATGTCGTCCTATATCTTTAATCTTAAAGCCGGCGATAAAGTGACGATTTCAGGCCCATTTGGTGAGTTCTTTGTGAAAGAAACCGATGCGGAAATGGTGTTTATCGGCGGCGGTGCGGGCATGGCGCCGATGCGCTCACATATTTTCGATCAACTTAAAAGCAAGAAAACCAAACGTAAAATGAGCTTCTGGTACGGTGCACGCTCAACGCGTGAAGTGTTTTACCAAGCAGATTTTGATGCTTTAGCGGCCGAGAATGACAACTTCGTTTGGCATGTGGCGTTATCAGAGCCATTGCCCGAGGATAATTGGACGGGTTATACCGGCTTTATCCATAATGTGATTTATGAGAATTATCTTAAAAATCATAAGGCACCAGAAGACTGCGAGTACTACATGTGTGGTCCTCCAATCATGAACTCTTCAGTGATTAAGATGCTTGAAAGCCTAGGCGTTGAGCCAGAAAATATTCTACTCGATGACTTTGGTGATTAGGTTGTAAGTGAGTAATAAAAAATCGCGTTAGGCCCAGCTTAACGCGATTTTTGTTTATAGGGCTTTTTATAATTTCGCAGTTTTTAGCTTTCGCATCTTGGTGCTATTTAGCACTTCACCTAGCTAAAGGATTTACCGCCGTGGCGGGTTAAATAGCTCACTATGCGCTCACTCTCAGCGGTATAGCATCCCATGCGAAACTCACCCTGCCAGTATGCAATATCGAGCGGATGATATCCCATCACATTCGGATGATTCACATCGGCCCCCGCATCCACCAATAATTTGAGCAGTTCAAAAGACTGTAGCTCACAGGCATGCAAGAGTGCCGTCATCGCATTTTCGTCCACGCCTTCAAGATCAGCACCATTGGCAATAATGCGCTTTACTGCAAGTGTATCCTTCGCCTTTACTGCATCGATAAGTTCAGTGCTCATAGTGATATTTAACCTGATCCTGTCTTAGTACATAAATGAGTCGCTTAAAAAGCAACGATAAGAGTCGTGATATTGTTGAGCCGCAAACGAAGGCCAAAACTTTTGGTAAGCAGATTATTGTTCTGACTCACTATTTTTCAAAGTCAAAGTCAAAGTCAAAGTCAAAGTCAAAGTCAAAGTCAAAGTCAAAGTCAAAGTCAAAGTCAAAGTCAAAGTCAAAGTCAAAGTCAAAGTCAAAGTCAAAGTCAAAGTCAAAGTCAAAGTCAAAGTCAAAGTCAAAGTCAAAGTCAAAGTCAAAGTCGTGGGGCTTCACCCCACACCCGACCAAAAGGGGAAAAGCGCCTGTTCCCCTTTTGGAAATCCCCCGGCGTCCCTGGCGAAGTTAGATGCATTGGTGAGTGGCTTCGTGCATATTCGAAAATCGCTAACGCTTCCGATGGGGCGTCCATTCCCTCCGAAAACTACGCAGACGTCCTGTCTGCGTCACGCGATTTTCTTCAACACCCTTCAGCAACTTCGTAGGGGAAGGTGAACTTCTGCTGTCTAGGTGTCGGCAGTTAATCCTGAAAGAGTTATGCTTATCCCATCTTTTGGTTTGATAAATTCTTTTTTATGTTACTGGGTACATCTATTCAAAAAACTAATCCATATGAAAAATCTTTCATCTGGAGCCTTAATCGTCTCATACTGTTCGTTATTGTTTACTTCTCTTGCAATGATAACTTTTCCTAAATTCTTGATAAGTTTAATGTTATATATGTCACTGAATTCATCACTATTTTTTTCATCTAATCCAGGAAACACAATATTATCAGGAAGGCGATAAAAGAAACGATCTGTTGCAGCAAGGAATAACTCGACAACATCTATGAAATCATTGACTTCAGTTTCAGTTGGTACGGCATAATTGTGCTCGACTTCGTTTCTTATTTTGTTTAACTTGTTTAATACTCGAGGGCTGACTATTCCGCATTTTTTGCAGTATTCAAGCTTAGCTGGAAACGCATTTTTGTTGGTGTGACTTTTGTAACCGTATGTATCGACTAAAAGATCAACTTGATAATGCAATGCTCTCTTTGCATTTAACAGCGCATTAATCAAAGAGCGATTGTCTAGAGTTCCCTCAAGATCCTTAATTGCAAAAATGAAGTAGTCACGAGGCTTTAGATCTCCATTAATATCAATACCTTGCCACTCTGGGTCATAATCGTACTTCACGAGATCAAGATACTTTTCTAATTCTTTCATATTACTCCTTTGTTAAAGTGTTAGGTTTCTCTACTAATAGGGATCGCGGTATATCATACGTCCTATTATTTTGGTTTATTACGTTAATTCTTCAAGCCCTATAATAGAATGCAAAATAATCCCAACAGCTTACCCTAATGCCCCTGTTAATTAAGGATACACATCGATTATATTGTAGTTCTTCTTTGATAGCTTTATAGATATATTACTTAGGGAAAATCTGACTGGTATAAGTTTAATTCCTTAATAATTTACCAATAACACCTGAGTTCAAGGGATGCACAATCCCCTCGGAGTTACCGCAGAGCGAATAGAGCTCTTGATTTAATAAAGAGTGCGTGAGTCTTGGCATATAATCCAACTCTCGGTTAAAGTCTAAGTTATTTCTGGCACTCTAAACCTTAAACATAACAACACTTAACACGACCTTGTGATAAGCTTGCCGCTTTCTAAAAGGCAGCATTATTTGTTAATTACGTTAAGGATAACCCATGCGTTTGAGTGTTATCAGTACCCTGTTGACTGGTTTTTTATTATTTCCAAGTGCCAATAGTTTTGGTCTGTTATTAGAAACAGGTGCTGAACAAGAGCAAACTGGGCAAGGCAGTAACTCTATTGCCGTTGAAAGCCAAACCGCATCTTCAGTATCGAAGGTGGCGGAGATTAAGACCTTAATCCAAGCCGCGATAAAGGATTCACCGCAGCCATTTAGTGGCAGTGTTATCCTACTTGAGCGGGGCAAGCCGCTGCTTGAATTGCAAAAGGGTGAGGGGATTAATCAAGATTCGCGCTTTGTGATGGCATCGCTCTCTAAGCAGATTACTGCAACCTTGATATTGCAGGCACTCGATGTGGGAAAACTCGACTTAAATCAAATGCTTAATCATTACTTTTTTGGTGATGCTGAAGGGGAGAATAAGGCGCTAAAAGGCACTGTGGCGGGGGCAAATCTAAGTGCGGATGCATTGAATACCAGTCGATATGATGAGCGGATTACGCTGCACCAACTGCTAACTCATACATCGGGTGTCGATAAACTGGGTAAGGCCAATCGATTCGAGCCGGGTAGCCAATTTGAATACTCCAACTTTGGTTATTCACTGCTTGGGCAAGTGCTTGAGAAGGTCAATCACCAATCCTTTGCCGAGCAAGTGGCGCAGTTTGCAACGCGATACCAGCTTAATGGCCTGAGTGCTGAGCTTGGCAGTATTGAGGCGATTCACGCCAAAGTGCCTTCATTCGCCGTAGGTTTACAGGAAAGCGAGGTGATTGCCCCCTCTGATTTAGTGCTTGATGAAGCTTTGTTGCCCGCAGGGGGATTAATTGCTTCAGCGCCAGCTTATGCCGCCTTTCAGCATCTATTACATTCTGGCAAGTTGATGAGTGCAAAGAGTTATCAACGGATGACAACGGCGTATACCGAGATCCAATTCTTATGGCCGAATATGCGCTATGGCTATGGGGTGAGGATCAATAAGGACGATGGTCTCGTCGAATACAGTCATACGGGCTATTTATCTGGCTATATGTCGATGACACTGCATTATCCTGAATTTAATTTGGATCTGGTGATGCTGGAAAATCTATCGCTAAATCTGAATGATCGCGCTCGAGTATTTGAACTGCATAATCAGATACGTCAAATCATTCGTAGCCAGTTACTGCTTATTAAAACATCACTTGCACAGTGATTTGAGTAAACTGACTACTGACATAAGTGCCCTTATGCTGATATTAAGCACGGTACTTAAAAGATGACTAAGATACAGTTTCTGCGGGAGATAGTGGCTACTATCTCCCGAGTTAAGGGAATAAATATAGTCTTTTACTACTTAATGTCGCCATATTTAATTGAATCACGACTATCTGTTTCATATATCATTTCATATTCATAGTTCAATGAGTCTAACAAACTAATTATATAATCTTCGGATTTAACTTTTTCGTATCCAGGAAAATCTTGGTGGAAAATGATACTTAATAACCAGCTGCATTCTGGTTTTGATGGTGCGAAAATATTTTCATCAAGATCTACATTGGGAAATAATTTAATGAATGTGCCTGTCTTTTTATTTAGATTCCAATGGTAATGTTTTATCCTGAATGGTAAAAAACTCTCAAGCATAGTAGGGTTCTTAGCTGTAGATGTTTTTCTATCTATCAATGCTAAAAATTCTTTGAGTTTATTATGAATTGTTTTTTCATCTTTACTTGTTGATTTTATGCCAAATAGTACTTGATGTTTCATATAGTTGTATCTCCTCATTGAATAGATTTTATCGGCTCTGGCGTCTTTTAAAGAGCCACTTTTCTTTAGTTAAGGGGAGGTTTGTTAGCTAACAGATTATTTAAACTCTATTTTAATGATTAACGTCCCTAACAAAGAGACGTTAATCTGTGACTTATAGTTACCAAAAGCGCTTTATTAGCGCCGTCTCGATCTCAATATAAGCCCTAAAGTACTGCAAAATCGTCCAAGCAGCATCGACTAATACTTCGGTTAGCGCGGGGTAATCATCCTCGATAATCCCGTTAATGTTTTCGGCGGTTTTATTGATATATTCCTAAATAGCGTCCTCAAATTCGGCCTTTGAAAGTGGTCGCGCTTTTCAATTAATTGAGCATTAAGGGAACAGACCATCCTTGGCCTGCTAGATGGCATTATTCTGGCTGTAATGGTAATAACATCGGCATTTCGCAGGCGTCGTGGCCAGTGTCACCTAGTGGTGCTGATAAATGGCTAAAGCCTAATTTTTCGTAGAGTTTTACCGCTTCTTTTAAGCTGGCGGTGGTTTCTAAATAGCAGCTTTGATAACCCGTTTCGCGGGCAAAATCGAGCGCCATAAGCGCCATACGCTTAGCTAAGCCTTTTCCGCGAATTTCGGGCATAAAGTACATTTTTTGCAGTTCACAAATGCTGGCATTATTGGCTAATGGGGCAATGCCAACACCACCTACAACGCGGCCATTTTGCTCTACCACCCAATAATTGGCGCCCGTTTGTGAGTAGATCTCACTTAAACAATCTAAGGTGGGATCAGCCACGCTATACCCTTTATCTGCGGTTAAGCCGTATTCTGCCGAAACATTGCGGATCACGTGTGCAATCGCTGCATCATCTTGTGCCGTGGCTTGGCGGATAAGGCAATCACTTTGCTGTTTGGCGTGACATATCGCTTGATTATATAGCATAAGGGCTTGTTCTATTTGTTGGGTTTGTGCCGGAGTTAGTTGGGCTAAGATCTCTTGAAATAATTGATTTTGCTGAGTATCAAGTTTAAAGAGTAACTTTTTCCCCGCGGGTGTGAGTTGTACTACTAAGCAACGGTTATCACGTGGATGAATTTGGCTCTGGGCAAGATTTTTATCAACTAAGTGTTTAATTGCTCGACTCGCATTGGATTTATCTATGCTGAGTTTGCTGGCGAGATCCTTAATCGTTTGCGGTTGGTTGCCTATTTCAAGTAAGGCATGGGCTTGGACAGGGGAGAGGGGCAAGTCACCACAGGCCGCATTGAGCATGCCTAAATGTCGCACCATATAACGAGATAAATGCCTAAGCTGGCTGGATGAGCCGCAAGGTGCTAGTCGCGATTGCGTGGATTCGTGTTGTAGATTCGCCATAGTAAAACCACAGTTTGAGTCATAGGAGTGACATAAAGTCAGACTATGTCAGTGCATTTTGGTTGTAAGTCACAACCAATTTAGTGAGGCTTACCGTTTATTGCAATATATCAATAAGAATTTTATACATAGATGGCGGGGTTTAAGAACTGTGCCATTGCAAGAATAATGGCCTGCGTATAATTGCTTTCACGGGTAGCATGACCGTGGGTGAGTAAACCTATGGCGCCACCTTTTTGCTTGATATTGACTGTATTAAACAACCTATCCATCACCACGCCGAGTTCTTCACCGGCTTCTAATGCTCGATAAACCTGCATTGGCAGAGGCAGAATGGCACTGCGACCAATGGCAAGCTGATCTTGATGACCAATGACAATATAGGCGAATGTGGCTGGGCCAAACTCAAAGCAATCGACGCCGCCTTCCATTGCAAAATAGTAATCTACTTCAGTCTGTTGTATCTGGCTTTGTTGTTGACAATAGCGTACACGATTAATGGCACCTTGGCGGGTTTCAAGATCCGTCATGGGCTGATCTGCAACACCAGAAGGGGCATCCATACCTTGCGCATCAATTTGAGCATCGGGAAAGAGCGTTGCCATGGCTTTCGCAGCCGCATTGATTTTTACAGGATTTTTCGAACCTATTTTTATCTTGATAATATTTTGTTGCATATAAGTTGCTTGTTTGGGTTTTTGATGTGGACGCTCGTTTGGATCATTGCTTAAATGGATAAAGGTGTTTAAGCCTCGGGTTTTCTATTTTGCCATATTCGCCAGAGAAGCTCAGTAAAAAATGCGGGTGAATGGGGGGCGAAATAGCCGAGTTTAGATATCAGGACGCGACATATGATTATTGCGCCTTCAGCACGTAGACTGAAATATGCAGTAATGCTATGTCCTTGAAGGAATCAACATTAAGAGATAATAATAATGAAATTCAACAAACTCGCCATTGCTATGGGTATAGCCTGCGGCATTATGCTCACAGGTTGTAACGACAACGAAGATAGTACTGCACCAGTACCAGAAAGCCAGCTTCAAACCTTCGCCCCTAACGGTCTACTTAAAGCCAATATTCGCCGTACGACCTACGGCGTGCCACATATCCAAGCTGATAACTTAGAAAGCCTTGGTTTTGGTAGTGGTTATGCGCAGGCACAGGATAATCTGTGCGTATTAGCCGATGGTTTTATCAAGGCTAACTCGCAGCGTTCTATGTACTTTGGCCCACATGCGTCACTTGATTTTTCGACGGGCTTACCCACGTCAGAAGATAACGGCAACTTAATCTCTGACTTTGCCTATAAAGCGCTAAAAATAAGGGAGCAAGCCGAGGCTAAGTGGCCTAATTTTAGTGAAAACTCGCGGGCGTTGATCCAAGGTTTTACCGCGGGCTATAACCAGTATCTTGTTGATGTTGACGCGGGTAAGCAGACGGCAGAACCTTTTTGTAACGGTCAACCTTGGGTGAAACCCATAGTGCCAGAAGATGTGGTGACGTATCTATTTTCAATTGCTTTATTACCCGGCGCAGCTAACTTTCTTGATTTGATTTTCTACGCCAATCCGGGGGATGCAGAGGAATATATGCCACGTATTGTTGGGCCAGCACCAAGCCAAGACCAAATGGCCTTTGTTGCTGATATGCAGTCTAGGTTACTTGCCCGCGTTGCACGTATTACAACGCCAGAGACGAATCCCCGCGATTTAGGTTCAAACGGGTGGGGTTTAGGTAAAGACAAAACCGAAAATGGTAAAGGTATGGTACTGGGGAATCCGCATTTCCCGCATACGGGTAATCTACGTTTTTGGCAATCACATATCACTATCCCCGGGCATATCGATATGATGGGCGGTTCGTTAGTCGGTATGCCAGGCCCGATTAATATCGGGTTTAACAAAGATTTAGCTTGGACCCATACCTTCTCTACCGCTGAACATTTTGTGATGTATAACCTTGAGTTAGTCTCGGGTGATCGCATGCAGTATTTGTTTGATGGTAAACCTATGCCCATCAACAAAGAGACAGTATCGATTCTCGTTAATGCAGGTCCTGCAGGCATGCTAGTGGCTGAGAAGGATATTTATACCACAGCAAAAGGCCCCATGGTTGAAGCGCCGCCCGCATTAGCCCCTTTTGGCTGGAATGATGGCAGTGCCTTTATGATCCAAGATGCCAATATGGGCACAATGGATCCCGTTGATCATTGGCTTGCGATGAACCGTGCGACGAATAAGCAAGAATTCCAACAGGCCTTTAAAGATTACGATGGGGTCATTTTCAACAACACTATGTACGCCGATAAAGAAGGAAATGCCTTCTATATTGATGACTCAACAGTCCCGGGATTATCTGAATCGGCCGTAGTGTTACTTAAAACCTCGCCCGATATTAAAGCGGCCAAGGCGCAGGCCGGATTTACGATTTTACCCGGCAATACTTCGCTGTTTAGTTTTGATGGTCCAACGCCCTATGAGCGTGCACCAAAGCTCGAGCGCAGCGACTTTGTGCAAAACTCCAATGACTCATTTTGGTCAACTAACCTGAATGAGCCATTGACTTACTTTTCACCTATGTATGGCGCAGAGGCTGGACAGTTGTCGTTACGCACTCGTATGGGTCTTCGTTTAATGCAGGACGCTGCGGGGGCTGGCGGTAAGTTTAGCTTGGAAGAGCTTGAGGCGGCGGTGTTGTCTAATCGCAGTTATTTAGCTGAGTTAGTGCTGCCAGACTTAATTGCGCAATGTGATGCTCAAGGCAGTACGCCAGTTGTGGTATCAGCAAGTCTATCTAAAGATATTACGTCTGCTTGCGCGGCATTAAAGGCGTGGAACGGTAAGCAAGATAACGACAGTAAAGGTGGTGCTTTGCTGCGTGAGTTTGCCCATTTATTTAATCAAACAACGATGCTGACGAAGGGATTTGATCCCGCTAATGCAGCGACCACGCCAAACACTTTAGCGACCGACGGCAGTGCTTTAGTTGCATTAGCTCGCGCATCACTTAACTTAGAGGCGGCAGGTTTTACGCTCGATGCACAACTAGGTGATGTTCAGTTTGTTGAAAAATCGCTACCCGATGGCACGCCTAGTGGAGCGCGCTTACCTTGGCCGGGCAGCCATAATGCCGAAGGTGGCTTTAACGTGTTTTCGACCAGTCTGTCTGGCGATGATACTTTGATCCCGCAGCATAAATACGCGCCAGTGATGGATGTGGTGACAGGCAAAGCCTTAGGTTCAGGGTTAACGGCGAAGGGATATCAAATTCGTTATGGTTCGAGTTGGATGATGGCGGTGAGTTTCACTGATGAAGGTCCGGTTGCGCGTGGAATACTCACTTACTCTGAGTCTAGCAATATTTTAACGCCTGAATTTGCTGATCAAAGTGTGTTGTACTCAAGTACAAAAAGTTTCCGTCCTTTGTTATTTAAAGAGGCTGATATCGCGCCTGCTGTAGTATCGACCATGGAATTAACACTGCAAAAACCAAACTGACTGATGTAGTCGTTGCTCAAATGGCTCACCCAATGGCTCACATAATAGGTGAGCCATTTTTATCCCGCGAGCAACGCTATTTTGAAGCATCAACGCATGCAATAAGTTGTTAAAAATTAACAAACAGGAATGTGATCCTGCTCAGCTTATGCTTGTCATTTGCTGATGATGATCTTGTTTTTGTTATTATTGTGAACATTGATGGATTTGCTGTTTTTGTCTACAGATTGGGTTTGTCGCAATCTCGGGCTCATGGTGAATGTATTGTGTATTCATGCTGTTAATTTGTGACTTTTTTGAAGCTATTTTGAAAACTAATTACATCATTTAATAGATCCAGATCCCAATATCACGTTAATCTGAAATTCCCTTACTTTTAATGGTGTCAGATCAACTTTTAGAAGGTTTTTTTAGATATCCTTACGGCGAATTTTTTATGCTAGCCACACCGTAAGGTAACCTTTATATGCAAAAAGATGCGACGAGTGTTCTTGGTACACCCCAAAACACGCAGGAACACGATTCAACAAGACGTTTATCTTGGACGCGCCAAGACACCACTTGGATGCTGAGTTTATTTGGTACCGCAGTCGGTGCTGGAATTTTGTTTTTACCTATTAATGCGGGTATGGGCGGTTTTTGGCCATTAGTGCTTATGGCTGCCATTATCGGCCCTATGACCTACTTAGCTCACCGTGGACTCTCTCGTTTTGTATGTTCATCGAGCATTCCTGGCAGTGATGTGACTCAAGTGGTTGAGGAGCATTTTGGTGTGGGTGCAGGTAAAGCGATTACTGTGCTGTATTTCTTCGCGATTTATCCCATTGTTTTAATTTATGGAGTGGGGATCACTAACACAGTTGATAGCTTTATTGTGAACCAACTTGGTATGGCTTCACCACCGCGTTTCTTACTTTCCGGAGTTTTGATCTTCGGTATGATGGCGGTTATGGTGGCGGGTGAGAAGTTTATGCTCAAGGTCACTCAGTTACTGGTTTATCCATTGGTGGGGATTTTGGCATTTATGTCGATTTATTTAATCCCTGAATGGAAAATGGATGCACTGCAGGTTGTGCCTGAAGCAGGAGCCTTTTTAGGCACGGTTTGGTTAACGATCCCTGTGTTGGTATTTGCCTTTAACCATTCACCTGCTATTTCACAGTTTTCGGTATCCCTTAAACGTGACCATGGTGTTAATGCCGCGCGTAAAGCCGATGTGATTTTACGCAATACGTCCATGATGTTAGTCGGTTTTGTGATGTTATTTGTGTTCTCCTGTGTGTTGTCTCTATCACCGGAGCAACTCGCCGATGCAAAAGCGCAAAACCTGCCGATTCTGTCTTACCTCGCAAACGTACATAACAGTGGTTTTGTAAGCTACTTTGGTCCATTTATCGCCTTTATTGCGATTGTATCGTCCTTCTTTGGGCACTATATGGGTGCAACAGAAGGTATGAAAGGGATCATCGTTAAACAGTTACGTTCGAGCAATAAAAGTATTTCAGAGCAAAAGATCAACACCTTTATTTTGGTGTTTATGTTTGTGACGATTTGGGGCGTTGCAATCAAAAACCCCAGTATTTTGGATATGATTGAAGCCTTGGGTGGGCCTATCATTGCGGCGATTTTGTATTTAATGCCTATGTATGCCGTGTATAAAGTGCCCGCACTTAAGGCTTACCGTGGCCGTATCAGCAATATCTTTGTGGTGATTGCTGGTGTACTGGCGATGACAGCGATTTTGTTTGGTTTCTTCCGCTAAGGATTAATCCTGAATGGAACTGGGTTTAGATCTAAACCCCGATATATAAAAAGTAAAAGGATCCTGTCAATGACATGATCCTTTTTATTTGGCTTACTTTTCTTCGTACATCAAATAGTAGCTCTGCTTCATCCCTAGTGCCTTGTAGGTTTGTTGTGCAGCCGTATTTTCCTGTTCGACATAAAGCCTAAAACTTGCGGCACCGCCATTGGCTTGGGCGAGGTTCTTTACCTCGTTATAGAGTTTGCCATAAATACCTTGTCGGCGATTTTGTGGACGAATATACACACTTTGGATCCAGTAATAATCCTTAGCACGCCAATCACTCCATTCAAATGTCACCATTAGCGAGCCTGCAATCTCTCCCTTTATTTCTGCGACAAGGTAAAAACCTTTTTCAGGTGCATTGAGTAGCGTACTGACACCTTTAGTTAGTGTGGTTTCATCTAACACTAAGCCTTCAGTCTCTTGGGCCATCGCTTGATTAAATTGAACTAAGGCCGTGAGATCCTGCGCTTTAGCTTTACGAATTAACATACAACAACTCCTAGGCGGTTGCCTGGCAAGGCCGCTCTTGTTTTATAAGGGATATTTGTGTGGCTTACTTTAGCACGAAATGTATCTCAGCATGGAGCAGTGGAGTCAAATGAGCGAGATAGCAACAGAAAAACGGCATTGAACCTGTAACACATCATTTTACTGTGGATATGAAAATTAGTTGGATTTTATAGCGGTTGGCCTCAACGTGATATAGATCATCCTTAGATTTTTATTCATTATGCTAGACTCAGCGGTTCGCTAAATTAGTGAGTTAAGTTAGCACCTGCCATGGATAAGGCTTTGCCATATCATCATTTCAACATCAAGGTTAAAAACATGTCAAAACAAAGGTCGTCAGCGTTAGGCCGTGCTTGGTCGCGTTGGATGTCAGTGCCACTATGGCTGCAAATTTTTATTGGTATGGTGCTAGGTATCACTGTTGGGGTGGTGTTAGGTGAGCAGGCGGTTTTCTTAAAGCCTATCGGTACGTTGTTTGTGAATACAATCAAGATGTTGATTGTACCTTTAGTGTTCTGCTCTTTAATTGTCGGCGTGACGTCGATGGAAGACACCGCCAAAATGGGACGTATCGGCTTTAAATCCTTTGCGTTTTATCTCTGTACTACCGCTATTGCCATTAGTTTGGGGCTTTTGGTGGGTTATGTTATCCAACCTGGCGCAGGTGTACCGCCTTTGCAGCATGATGTTGTGCATACCGCAAAGGAAGTCCCTTCGGTTATGCAGACCTTGATCGATATTGTACCGACCAATCCTATTGCCGCATTAGCCAGTGGACAAATCTTACAAGTGATTGTATTTGCTGTCGCCCTAGGGATTGCACTAGTGCTGATTGGTGATCATGGTAAACCGGCGATTAAAGTGTTTGAGAGCTTAGCCGAGGCGATGTACAAGCTCACTGATATGGTGATGAAACTTGCGCCATATGGGGTGTTTGGCTTAATGGCTTGGGTGGCCGGTGAGTATGGTATCGACATGCTGTGGCCACTTATTAAAGTGATTATTGCGGTTTACCTCGGCTGTATTATTCATGTATTAGGCTTTTACAGCATAGTATTGCGCGTGTTCGCTAAATTAAATCCATTGCATTTCTTCAAGGGCATTAGCAATGCCATGGCAGTGGCTTTTACAACATCAAGCTCTGCTGGCACCTTACCTGCGAGCATGAAATGTGCCAGTGAGTATTTAGGGGTTAATAAAAAGATTTCGAGCTTTGTATTACCGCTTGGCACCACGATAAATATGGATGGCACAGCGTTATACCAAGGTGTGACAGCATTATTTGTGGCACAGGCCTTTGGTATCGATTTAACTTGGGTAGATTATCTCACCATTATTTTAACGGCGACGTTGGCTTCTATTGGTACTGCTGGTGTACCTGGGGCTGGATTAGTGATGTTGACCTTAGTGCTATCAACAGTGGGTCTTCCACTGGAAGGGGTAGCGTTAATCGCGGGGATTGACCGTATTTTGGATATGGCTCGTACCGTTGTAAACGTCTCTGGCGACTTAGTGGCAACGACTATTATCGCTAAATCAGAAGATGAGCTTGATGAAGCGCATTACAATGCTGATATGGTGCAAAGTGCAGTCTTAGCAGAACAAAATGCCGCCATTGAAAACGCCGCTGCGAAGAATGCTAAAGCGTGACCATTATCCCCAAACAAGCTGAAACGAGGATGTTTACACTGCTTGGAGATAGATAAAAAAACCGCCGAGGGCGGTTTTTTTATGGCAATGGCCTTAGGGTTATTTCATTTTGCTTAGAATAAGCACAGGCTTGTCATCGCTGCTGAGCAAGGTCAGACGCCCTTCGACTAATGTGGCTTTTGCTACAAGTGGCATAGCCTGCATGACCTTATGCTCTTGCTGCATCAGAGCATCAACGCAGGCTTTCATTGTGCTCCCCGCTGGTGTTAATTTAAGTTCTTGGTCTTGCTGGATATATTGGCCAAAAAAGTTGTTGCAGCTGTTATTACCATGGAGTTTACCTTCAGCTTCAAAGGTGATGTGTGCAGGGCTGTAATCGATAACGGGTTTGCCTTGAATGGCTTCAATGTGCCAGCTTCCCTCTAATGGAGTCGAATTATTCTTTGTGAGGTCGGTGCCTTGGCAAGCCGTCAATCCGAGTAGTAATGCACTTACTATGAATGTTTGTTTTAACATCGTTTCTGTTCCTTTTCCCATGATTATGCCCATAGTGTGACAAGTTTAGCTCAAAATCGAAAGAGGTTTCTATGAGAGATACGGTTAAAAGTACTCTGAATTTATTGAAGTTTTTACATTGGTTAGGCGTATTGATGTTAGTTTGTGGAGTTGGGGTCTATATGTTGACGCAATGGAGTCTCGACATCAGCGGAATGTTATTCATCTCAAGTCTTATTGGTTTAGGATTAGTATTGATGTCACCTTATCCGGTAGTGCTTTTTATTCAATGGGCGAAACAACAGGAAGAAAAGTGACGTTGATGAACGGATGGAGCGCATGGAATTGTGCTTATCTTGAGGAGCAACAGGGTTGGGTTGCCCTTTAGCTAATGTATAATCATGCCCTTGAAATCGATTTTATATATGAATATAGCCGTGATAATACGATTAGCGACAGCGCAAGATATTGATTTATTAGTGGTGCTTGAGAAACGGTATCTCAATGATGAGTTAACGTCAGCAAATATTGGCCTTGAGGGGCAAGCCTTTTCTCGTAATGAACTCAGTGAATTAGTGAATCATCACTGGGTTATGGTTGCCGAGGTTGATTCAACCATTATCGGTTATGTTATCGCAGGACGGTGGACGTTTTTCGAGGCTTGGCCGATCTATCGCTCGCTATTAAATCGTCTGCCTCAGCTAAGTTGGGATGGCCCAAAGCTGACAAAAAATAATAGCTGCCAATATGGACCTATTTGGGTGCATCAAACCTATCGTGGGACAGGGGTTTTTGAGGCCCTAGTTAACGCCATTCGCTCCGTTGTTTCACCGCATTTTAGTTATATGTTGACCTTTATTGCTGAGGAGAATGAGCGTTCATTTGCCGCTCACTCGGGAAAAGCGAACATGCAAGTTGTGGACTTTTTCACGGTATCAGCAAGGGATTACTATTTAATGTTGGCGAAGACATAAGTCAGATAACGGATTATCGCAATTGAGAACAGTGTCTTTATTGACAAACATTCAGGAGAGCAATACGTGAACGATCCATTTGTTGAGTCACTCCTAACCGCCTATGCTGAAGTCTATTTATCGGCTTGGGATAATTTGCGATTGATCCTATCTGAGTGTGCTCTCAATAAGTGTGAGGCGAGGGGATTTGAAGTCGAGTTTGCCGCTGACTCGGATCTATCGCGCTATTATTGGGTTCAAATTGGGGATATTTGGCTCAATTGCGGCCGAACCAATGCTTATTCTGTGACAATAGAAAATGTTACGGCCGATGATTTTAAGCGAGTAAAGGTAAAAAATAACGTAGAGTGCGCACTGTTATCCCAAGAGCAAATTGGCTTACTTTGCATGCAAAATGCCCATTTCGACCATTGCTAAGTGGTTTAATATTAATACTCTGATTTTAGAGCCTTTAGTTATCACGAACTCGGTATGGGACAATAGTAATTTAGGAATTTGCATGTTTACTTTTGTTCAGACTAAACAAAAGTAATGCAGAGCGTGAACAGTCAGCATGGAGAAGCTTACCCGTTTAAGGGTGCAAAGCTTGGCTAGAGGCTTTACCTTTACACCATTTACCACTGTTGTGCTGCTTTTTGAATTCGCACATGCTATCCCATCGACCACTTATACCACTGTATTGACGACGAAACTCTTTGGCAGAAGTGAGCCATGCATCGGAGGCAATCCCTAACTCATGAAGGAGTTTTGGCCGTTGATTATCGATATAACCTTTTTTATCAAGGCGGATGGCTCGACCCGTCCAATCTATTAACTCAAGATAATCGACAAAATGAAACGGAATGCCCGTTTGCTGACTCTGGTGTGTTGGACCATCAAATTTGGCGAGGGATTGGTGAATAATTTGCGGCAGTTTATTTACGGATTTAACCTGTGTTTTAAGTGAGGTAAAAGCGTCACGTTGCAGGTTTAGCAAGCTAATTCTTTCTTGAATCGATGTAAAATCAGAGGATTGCAAAGAGTCTGCAACCCCCGCCCTGATTGGATTTAAATCCACGTACATCATACAGGCGAGCAGTGCTTGCTCATCTAACAGTGCTTGCGACTTAAACCGCCCTTCCCAAAAGGCACCTTTACACTCATCCTCACGATTGGCTTTGCGGGCGATTTCTTCATTAAGGCAGCGCATAAACCAGCTAACACTACTTAGCCGTTCATGCCACTCAGCGAGCAATGCATCAAGTAACATGACTTCACCGTCGATTAAGACGTCACCATTCATATACTTAGTAGCAACCGCATGGCCTTTAGTGATTTGACACCAACGACTGATAATCTCCCTTTGACTTAAGGATTTAGCTTTCTCAACATTAATTTTAAGCACTAAATGATAGTGGTTATTCATCACCGCATAGGCGCAAATATCAATACAAAAAATCGATGACAATACTTTGATTTTATCAACAATCCAGCCACGCCTATGCTCATAGCTTCGACCAGTGAGTTTATCCTCACCACATAAAAAAGCCCTGCGAACACAGCGATTTATCACATGATAGAAAGGCGTCGCATTGGCATCAATTAACTGTCTTCTGGCTGAGGTCATGAGACACTCCAAAACGACAAAAGCAAGATAATGTAAAGCCTAGTCAAAGAAGCTAAAAAACACAAAAAGATGTGGCTGTCCTTGCTTTCGTTTCCTTGCTTTCGTTCCTCCTCTTCAGAATCTAGTGTTATCACCTTATTTTTTATAAACTTGAGTGATTCAGGGATCGTTTTGTCATTTATGGATAAAGCGACATTGATAACAGCGCTGGGAAACTGTACAAAGGAGTCTAATAAATATTTCCCTTCTATACGGCGCCGTGCTTAGAGATAGGATCCTAGTTTAATGATACTACTGCTGGCACTGACATATTGACGAAGGTTAACAAATAATGAATTACTATAAATTAGGTATAAATTCGGAAAGTAAAAAATGGATGGGTTATATGAATCCTAGTTCATTTTTTATAGATGGCGAAGGAAATGAATTAAGTGATGTGAAACTATCTGCGATTCAATCTGGATTCAAAGGTGTTTTATATTTCAATGCATTAAAAGAAGGTAAATCACCTCCGGTGGTCTCGGTTGGATCTAGGTTATTGGCGTTTAATGAGGATGTCTTTTTTGCGGACTATATTAATGTCAGTGGTGTCCAGTTAATACCATTTATAAATAGGCATAACAATTTAAAGTATGTGTTGATGCATGTATTTAATTACATTGACTGCGTTGATTGGGAATGTTCTAGAATTGAACGCTGGCCTCTGGGCTACATTCCAGAAGTTTGGGAATCAAAGCATGGGCGATTTTTTATTGAACCAGTTGTCAATAAGGACAAAATACCTGAACACTTAGACGCCTTTCGTTTGTATGAGTGGGGTGGTGCATTTAATATAATAATATCAGAAGCTTTCAAAGATAAATTGTTGTCTGTGGAGTTCGATAGTTCCCTTCTTGATTTTAAACCACTATCTCTTAAATAATAAATGCCGAGGAGGTTATTAAACATCCTCGGCATAATTTTGTTTGTATATCCATCCCTCAACTTTGTAGGCGCATATTGATGCGGGACACATATTGGGCAAGGTTCTTGGTGGGCAGGTCAATACCCACAGATTATTGACCACTTGATGCTGATGACTTAGTAATATCATAGCAATTGTCTAGAACCACGGTGAACAGCTCCTAGACAGCCCGCCCCCACAGTGTTTTTAGATTCTTTCACGTACGTAATCTCCTAATTCTATGATATTTCCAAATTCAAGAGATATACCTTTCCAATCTAGAAGCCTATATGACTTAAAATCTCTATGAAAGAACACAACAGCATCTAATGTCTTTAATTGATAAACGAGCCACCAATTCTGCCCTTCCTTTTTTGGGTAGCTCTGACGGCATGATTTTAGGTACTCTTTTATAGACAAACCACGAATTTTTCTTCTATCTAAATCTGCCTCCTTCATTACATCCGGAGGATAAACGTATGCACTAAGTTTTGCAGCAGAGATACCTAAGAATTCCGCCTGTCTTTCTAATTCACTTGAAGGATTAATTATTTCTTCCAGTTCTGACTGTGTGAGATTGCTATAAATGTTATCTTTACCACATATTCCGCAATGAAATGAAAGATTAATTTTATTGCTGGTCATAAAGTCATCAAAAAAACACGCATCGACTTCATTATATTTTTCACAATACTTACACTTTAATGATGCTGTTGTTGACATTGTTATCCCTACAAAAAGCTAACGTCTTAGTATTTATGCGCTGCGCTGTTTGCTGGGCATAAATCGCTTGTTTACTAAATCTCAAATATGGCCGCTGCCACATCCATGTAAATGGGTATAAATGATGCTATAGGAATTTGCTTTTTTGCGGTAGCGGTTTTTATACCGTTTGAAGGGTAATTAGTTGATATCTATGGCTGGATGTTACCCTATGAACCAGACTAGGAAAGTCTGATTCACTAGCTCACTTTTGGGACATAAACGTGATAGACCCTTTGCTCTAACTCGTCAGTTTCTCATTAAAATTTCTATGGATTAATAAACATATAAACAGCCACTCATTATAAAACAACATAATGCACTTTCAGTTTGCCTACAATCTGCTTTGGCTAAAATGGCTTAGAATGAGAGTCCTCAAAAAAATGAAACGGGACACCCGCTTTCTAGCTTTACACTAGCGTATCAGCCTAAAGAATGAGCCATTGCCCGTTTGGGTAAGTACCAATATAACCAAAAGGTATTCTTCCACTGAGATACCAAGATAGGCGTTCACTCGTAAAGGCTGAAAGTTTAACGTCAGCTCGGAGTAGTGTAGCGAGCGTATCTGCGTCGTCGGATGTCAGTGCGCATACTTCTGCAACGGGAATCATTTTCCAAGTGGAGAGGTAAGCTGACTTAGATATTTCATCTACTTCGTTGTCAGAAATCCAAGCATGCATGTCATTTACTACTGCCTTTGTTTTTAATGAAGTAGCCAAGTTATGATCTGTTACACACAGGCTTTCATATTGGATTTCGTAAGGTGTTTCAAAAAAGGCTTCAGGATCGGATTCAATAAAAGCGGCAATGTCCGCTAATGTGCCGTATGTCTTTGCTGTTTCCTCTGGCTGACCTACATTGGCTGCCCATGCACAAGTTTGAAGTTGTTGTAATAAGGTGGCGTTATCGGTCATGGGTCTGTGCACTCTAATGGTTAGTGTATATGCTGCTTTTTATCTTGCTGTATTTGTCTTAGCATTATTAATCTACCCCATCATGCATAAAAAAACCGCTTGGTAGCGGTTTTTTATGCATCTTAATATGGGATTATAAGCCAGCGTCAGCGCGCAGTGCTTCGGCTTTATCTGTTGCTTCCCATGGGAATTCGTTGCGGCCAAAGTGTCCGTAAGCGGCAGTTGCCTGATAAATTGGGCGAGCCAGATTTAGCATTTCAGTCAGGCCATATGGGCGTAGGTCGAAGTGTTGACGCACTAATTTGATCAGCACATCTTCAGACACTTTACCCGTACCGAAGGTCTCGATACTGATTGATGTTGGCTCAGCCACACCGATAGCGTAAGACACTTGCAATTCGCAGCGATCAGCCAGACCTGCAGCAACAATGTTTTTTGCTACATAACGGGCAGCGTAAGCGGCACTACGGTCAACTTTTGATGGGTCTTTACCAGAGAATGCACCACCGCCATGACGCGCCATACCGCCGTAGGTATCTACGATGATCTTACGACCCGTTAAACCACAGTCACCCATAGGTCCGCCGATAACGAAACGGCCAGTTGGGTTGATAAAGTATTTAGTGTCTTTGCTTAACCACTGGGCAGGCAGAACGGGCTTGATGATGGTTTCCATCACGCCTTCGATCAAATCTGCTTGGGCGATATCAGGGCTGTGCTGGGTTGAAAGCACGATAGCATCGATACCGACAATCTTGTTGTTTTCGTAGGCGAAGGTGACTTGGCTTTTCGCGTCTGGGCGCAGCCATGGCAAAGTGCCGTTTTTACGTACTTCTGATTGACGCTTCACTAATGCATGGGCATAAGTGATAGGTGCAGGCATCAGGATTTCGGTTTCATTGCTGGCATAACCAAACATTAAGCCTTGGTCGCCGGCACCTTGTTCTTTTGGATCGGCGCGATCAACACCTTGGTTGATGTCTGGAGACTGTTTACCAATCGCGTTTAATACGGCGCAGGAATCGGCATCAAACCCCATGTCTGAATGGGTATAACCAATTTCGCGAACCGTTTTACGGGTCAACTCTTCAATATCTACCCATGCAGAAGTAGTGACTTCACCACCCACTAGAACCATGCCAGTTTTGACGTAGGTTTCACACGCGACGCGTGCTTTAGGATCTTGGGCCAGAATTGCATCTAGCACAGCATCAGAAATCTGATCTGCAATTTTATCGGGATGACCTTCTGAGACCGACTCAGAAGTAAACAAGTGCTTTGCCATAGTAGGAAAATCTCGTCGTTAGCATTCAAACGTGTAGAAGCATCTACATCTAGACGGCTATTTTAGTGGAAATTCATCACTATGACACCCCCAAAGCCAAATATTTGTGTACTTAGTGAGGTAAATCCCAGCTTTAAAATCCAAACTAAAAAGCGATTTTGTTAATTAACTTTTTGAAAATAAATCATTAAATATATCTTTGGACCATTATTTTTCATTGGTATATCTAATTAAAATGCCCAAGATGGCCCGTAGGCAATCTTAAGTAAAAACTTTATGAGTGTCTTGGTATGCCGATTTTAATTACGAAGTTTGGACTATAAAAGTTCATATTCAATCTCTTTTTTATCTTGATAAAGCACGATTGGCGCGATGAAGGTGAAATTGTGATGAATTTTCGTTTGCGTCATCCTCTTATGTAGGGGAAAATATGCATCCAAATTGCCCGCTAGACCCCACAAATTAAGCAGGAGAGAGCATGTCTTCCCGTAAAGTACTCGCCAACGCAATCCGTGCGTTAAGTATGGATGCAGTTCAAAAAGCAAACTCAGGCCACCCCGGCGCCCCAATGGGCATGGCAGATATTGCTGAAGTGCTGTGGAATGATTTCCTTAAGCACAATCCGAACAATCCGAAATGGGTAGATAGAGATCGTTTTATCCTCTCTAACGGTCACGGCTCTATGCTGATCTACTCTTTACTCCACCTGACGGGTTATGAACTACCGATTGAAGAACTGAAACAATTCCGTCAATTGCATTCAAAAACCCCAGGTCATCCTGAATATGGTTATACCCCAGGTGTTGAAACCACAACGGGTCCATTAGGCGCGGGCATTAGTAATGCGGTCGGTATGGCGATTGCCGAAAGAACACTAGCGGCGCAGTTTAACCGCGACGGCCACGAGATTGTTGATCACTATACTTACTGCTTCCTTGGCGATGGTTGCTTGATGGAAGGTATTTCCCACGAAGCTTGTTCATTAGCTGGCACTTTAGGTTTAGGTAAGTTAATTGCATTTTGGGATGACAACGGTATTTCTATCGACGGCCATGTTGAAGGCTGGTTTACCGATGACACGCCAAAACGTTTCGAAGCTTACGGCTGGCATGTGATTGCCAATGTTGATGGCCATGATAGCGATGCGATTCGTGCCGCTATTGAAGCGGCGAAAGCCGTGACCGACAAGCCCACCATGATCTGCTGCAAAACCATTATCGGTTTCGGTTCGCCAAACAAATCTGGCAGCCACGATTGTCATGGCGCACCATTAGGTGATGCTGAAATCGCCGCGGCTCGTGAATTCTTAGGCTGGCCACATGCGCCATTCGAAATCCCTGCCGATGTTTACGCCGGTTGGGATGCTAAAGAGGCGGGTGCTGCAAGGGAAGCCGCGTGGAACGACAAGTTTGCTGCTTACGCTAAAGCATACCCAGAACTGGCTGCAGAGTACGAGCGCCGTGTACTGAAAGGCGAATTACCTGCTGATTTCGAAGCTAAAGCACAGGCATTTATCCAAGAATGCCAAGATAAAGCCGAAGGTATTGCGAGCCGTAAAGCGTCACAAAATGCCATCGGTGCCTTTGGTGCTATGTTGCCTGAACTGCTTGGTGGCTCTGCCGACTTAGCGGGTTCTAACTTGACCTTATGGTCAGGTTCTAAAGGGATTCAAGACGATCCAGCCGGTAACTATGTGTACTACGGTGTGCGCGAGTTCGGTATGAGTGGCATTATGAACGGCGTGTCACTCCATGGTGGCTTTATTAACTACGGTGCGACTTTCATGATGTTTATGGAATACGCGCGTAATGCTGTGCGTATGTCTGCACTGATGGGCATTCAAAACATCTTCGTTTACACCCATGACTCTATCGGTCAAGGTGAAGACGGCCCAACGCACCAACCCGTTGAGCAATTAGCTAACCTGCGTATGACGCCAAATATGGCTGTATGGCGCCCCTGTGATGCGGCTGAAACCGCTGTTGCGTGGAAGGCGGCTATCGAACGTCGTACGGCACCAACATCACTCATCTTCAGCCGTCAAAACCTGAAGGCTCAAGTACGCAGTGCTGAGCAATTAGCCAATGTGGCAAAAGGTGCGTACGTACTGCAAGACTGTGCAGGTACACCAGAACTGATCCTGATCGCAACCGGTAGTGAAGTGCAATTGGCGATGGAAGCGGCAGCGGCTCTGACTGAACAAGGCAAACAAGTTCGCGTAGTTTCTATGCCATCAAACACTGAGTTTGATAAGCAAGATGCGGCTTATAAAGAGTCAGTATTGCCCCGTGCTGTGACTAAGCGTGTCGCCATTGAAGCAGCCCATACTGACTTCTGGTACAAGTATGTTGGTTTCGAAGGCACTGTTGTGGGTATGACCACTTTCGGTGAGTCTGCGCCAGGCAACGTGTTGCTGAAGCATTTCGGTTTCACCGTTGAAAATGTGCTGAATGCAGCAAAATCACTAGGTTAATCAGCCAAAGGATTAGATTAAATACAAAAGGTTAAACTTTTGAACTGTTAATCTGTATAATGCGGCCTGCAATCGTTTGCAGGCCGTTTTTGTATTAAGAGGAAACTGATACCTCAATGATCCGAGTCGCTATTAATGGTTATGGCCGTATCGGCCGCTCTATCCTTCGCGCTTTATATGAGTCGGGAAAACGTCAGCAAATACAGATTGTCGCGATTAATGAATTGGCTAAGCCTGAAGCCATTATTCATCTTACCCAATACGATACCACCCATGGTCGGTTTCAACACAAAGTGAAGCTTGTTGATAATCATATGTTGATTGGCGACGATGCGATAAAAATCCTCCACGAGCCCGATGCGGCAAAACTCCCTTGGCGCGAGATGGATATTGATATCGTCTATGAGGCCACGGGCGTAATCTTAGATCGTCAAAGCTGTGAAGCCCATATCCATGCTGGCGCTAAGCAAGTGCTGATAAGTCATCCATCGTCAGCCGATGTTGATGGCACTATTGTTTATGGTGTGAACCACGATTTACTGCGCGCCGGACATACCGTTGTCTCAAATGCCTCATGCACTACCAACTGTATCGTGCCAGTGATTGATGTACTCGATAAACACTTTGGGGTGAAAAGCGGTGCTATTACCACCATCCATTCGGCGATGAACGATCAGCAAGTGATTGATGCCTATCATGATGATTTACGTCGCACCCGAGCTGCAGGCCAATCTATTATCCCCGTTGACACTAAACTTGCCCGCGGTATTGAACGGATTTTGCCACATATGAAGGACAAGTTTGAGGCCATTTCGGTGCGCGTGCCAACGATTAACGTAACCGCGATCGACTTGTCTGTCACCTTAGCTAAAACCGTTGATATTGCCAGTGTGAACCAAGTGTTAGAATTGGCCGCCAATGGGCGATTTAACGGTATCCTAGGCTATACTGATGAGCCTTTGGTATCATGTGATTTCAACCATGATCCCCGCTCCAGTATTGTTGATGGCACTCAAACTCGGGTAAGCGCTGGGCAGTTAGTTAAACTGTTGCTGTGGTGCGATAACGAGTGGGGTTTTGCTAATCGTATGTTGGATACGAGTTTGGCGATGATTGCAGCTAAACAAAGCTGAAAAATAAGAATTTATACCAATGGGTTAAGAAGTTTGTAGTTAATTCGACGGGATATCGAGTTGCTATCTACTCAAACCGATTGATGAAAAACCAGTTTGTTTTTTGATTATAAAAGGAAGCGTTACCATGGCAATTATCAATATGTCAGATCTGGATCTCCAAGGTAAGCGAGTGCTTATCCGTGAAGATCTCAATGTGCCTGTCAGCAATGGCGTCGTCACCAGTGATGCGCGCCTTAGAGCCTCTCTCCCCACTATCGAGTTAGCCCTTGCCAAAGGTGCGGCGGTAATGGTGATGTCGCACTTAGGTCGTCCAACCGAAGGTGAATACAACAGCGAATTTTCAATGCAACCTGTGGTCGATTACTTGGCCAAAGCCCTGTCTTGCACCGTCCGTTTAGCGACCGACTATTTAGACGGCGTTGAAGTCGCTGTAGGTGAAGTGGTTGTGTTTGAAAACGTGCGCTTTAATAAAGGCGAGAAGAAAAACGACGAAGCGCTATCTAAGAAAATGGCCGCCCTGTGCGACGTTTATGTGATGGATGCCTTCGGCACAGCTCACCGTGCAGAAGCGTCAACCAACGGTGTTGGCTTATACGCGCCTATCGCCTGTGCTGGCCCATTACTGGCCCAAGAGTTAGATGCTTTAGGTAAGGCGTTAGATAATCCAGCGCGTCCATTAGTGGCGATCGTTGGCGGCTCTAAAGTGTCAACTAAGCTCACCGTATTAGAAAGCTTATCGGGCATTGTGGATCAATTAGTGGTTGGCGGTGGTATTGCTAACACCTTTATCGCTGCGGCGGGTCACAATGTCGGTAAATCTTTATACGAAGCCGATTTAATTGACGAAGCTAAGCGTTTAGTGGCGAACGCCCAAAGCCGCGGCGGCGATATTCCTGTACCAACCGATGTGGTTGTGGCGGGTGAGTTTAGCCCAACGGCAACGGCGACCTTAAAATCGGTGAGCGATGTTAGCGATAGCGATATGATTTTCGACATCGGCCCAGACAGCGCCGAAGCCTTAGCCAAAATCATTGAATCTGCTGGTACTATCGTATGGAACGGCCCTGTTGGCGTATTCGAATTCGACCAATTTGGCGAAGGTACTAAGCGTATCGCCCAAGCGATTGCGGATTCTAAAGCCTTCTCTATCGCTGGCGGTGGTGACACCTTAGCGGCGGTCGATAAATACGGTATCGCCGATAAAGTGTCTTATATCTCTACGGGTGGTGGCGCTTTCCTCGAGTTCCTCGAAGGTAAAGAATTACCCGCTGTAGCTATGCTGAAAAAACGCGGCGCTTAAGAGATTAGTTTTAAACAATGCGGCGCATAAGACGCCGCAATAAGCCGCTAACTAAGTGGCTATAAAAGTAAAAGAATTATAAAAAACCGCTTATTCTCTTTTGTCATACCACAATCTGACTTAAGTGATTAAGCATAAAAATCCATCCAAACGATAGCGACCTCGGTGACCAAGCGTTAATGTGACAGTCACCCTATTATTGGAGTTAAAAAAATGGCGTTAATTTCCCTACGACAACTACTCGATCACGCGGCAGAACATGGATACGGTGTGCCAGCGTTTAACGTAAACAACCTTGAGCAAATGCGCGCCATCATGCAGGCCGCAGAAGCTACCGACAGCCCTGTTATTGTGCAAGCCTCTGCGGGTGCGCGTAAATATGCCCGTCCTCAGTTCTTAAAATATCTGATGACTGCGGCCCTTGAGCAGTATCCTGATATCCCGGTCTGTATCCACCAAGACCACGGTACTGACCCTGATATCTGTCAGCGTTCTATCCAATTAGGTATGTCATCAGTAATGATGGACGGCTCATTAATGGCCGACGGTAAAACACCAGCGTCTTATGAGTACAACGTTGATGTGACTCGCAGAACCGTTGCATTCGCCCACGCCTGTGGTGTGTCTGTAGAGGGTGAAATCGGTTGTTTAGGCAGCTTAGAAACCGGTACTGCCGGTGAAGAAGACGGTGTTGGTGCAGAAGGCGTGTTAAGCCACGACCAACTGCTGACCAGCCCAGAAGAAGCGGCGCGCTTTGTTGCTGATACTCATGTTGACGCGCTGGCGATTGCGATTGGTACTAGCCACGGTGCATACAAGTTCAGCCGTAAACCGACAGGCGATGTACTGCGTATCGACCGTATTAAAGAAATCCATGCCCGCATTCCTAATACTCACTTAGTGATGCACGGTTCATCTTCTGTGCCACAAGAATGGTTACAGATCATCAACCAATACGGTGGTCAAATTCCTGAAACTTACGGTGTGCCATTAGAAGAAATCGTTGAAGGTATCAAACACGGTGTGCGTAAAGTGAACATCGATACCGATCTGCGTTTAGCGTCTACTGGTGCGGTACGTAAATACTTGGCCGAACACCCAAGCGAGTTCGACCCTCGTAAATTCTTAAAAGCCTCGATGGAAGCGATGGCGGATATTTGTACTATTCGCTACGAAGCCTTTGGTTGTGCGGGTCAGGCATCTAAGATTAAGCCTTTGTCTTTACAAGCAATGTACAAAGCTTATCAGTCTGGTGCGTTAGATCCTAAGATCAATATGTAAGTTTTCGGCTTAATGAAAAACCCGCTAAAAAGCGGGTTTTTTTATGTTCAAAATAGAGTCGGTTTTCAATTGTTACTCATAAATGTTAGTATTGCGCGCATTTTTTAGGCGTACTAACCCTATCAATATGTGTTTATCCAATTTGGTCGAGCAGATATGCCATAAGGTGGGTACAGCGAAATAGGAAGAGGTAGACATGAAGAAAGTACTGACCGCAGCGATATTAATGGCTGCACCTTTTATGGCGAATGCTGGGAGTGATTTTGTCAAAGGGGACAAAACATTTGCTGGTGAAGTTGAGCTGGGTGCAACCTTAACCACAGGTAATACGGATACTTCATCCTACAAGGGACGTTTAAACCTTAAACATGAGCTTGGTGATTGGGAGAATCAGTACCTACTCGAAGGTTTATACAAAGAAGATACGGGTTCTGTCACTGCGAAACGGTATTTAGTCGCTGCACAAGGTAACTACAAAATGACAGACCGTAGTTACTTGTTTACAAATGCCAACTACGAAGTCGATCCCTTTACAGGGTACGAATACACTCTGTCAGGTGCAACGGGTTATGGGCATAGATTATATGATGCGACAAAGACGTTTTTAGACGTTGAAGTCGGTCCTGGTTATATCTATCAACGTCTTGATTCTGAACAGGCTATTTTAGAGGGGCAGAATTCTAACGACAGTATCGTTGCCCACGGTGTGATTAACTTTGAAACTGAAATTACCGATACTTCTAAGTTCCAACAACGTTTTGTTGCAGACTATGGTGATAAGTTAGATGCCCGCTCCGAAACCTCGTTAACGGCTAATATTATCGGCTCGTTGGCAATGAAGTTTGCGGTAATTGTGCGCTATAACAGTGAACCATTTGATAATAAGAAAAGCACAGACACTGAAACGAATATGACGTTGTTATACGCATTCTAATCGTGAGTCACATCAACTCAGAAGCACCTCAGGGTGCTTTTTTATTGGTAGATTGACAAAAATTAATGCTTTTTAGCCCGTTAGCCAGTAATGGGCATTCAGAAGTTTGCTTCTTATCAACATTTTTTACTGACTCGGTATGGTAATTTCTAAACTCATTCCCACGTAGAGATGAACTTAATGAAATTACAGCGGTTGTTTAGGGGCAGTGGAATGGCATTTCTCAGCCTATGTTGTATTGCCGTATTGGGCAGTTTCTCACCCGCGGCTTGGGCGATGGCAGACGGAATCGAGCGTCTTAATTTAACGACTGCCACGGTAGGTTATATTGCCGTCTTTGTGTTTATTGTTGGCTATATATTGGTGATGGCGGAAGAGAAATTACACTTGCGCAAGTCAAAACCAGTGCTTGTGGCGGCCGGTATTATTTGGGGCATGATCGGTTTTGTGTATACACAAAATGGGATGTCTGAGATTTCTGAGGCAGCATTTAAACATAACCTATTGGAATACTCTGAATTATTACTGTTTTTGCTCGTTGCTATGACCTATATCAACGCGATGGAGGAACGTAATTTATTTGATGCTATTCGCGCTTGGCTCGTTGGTCGGGGTTTTAGCTTAAGAACGGTATTTTGGCTTACGGGGTTTATGGCTTTTTTCATCTCCCCTGTGGCGGATAACCTGACGACTGCATTATTGATGTGCGCCGTGGTGATGAAGGTGGGGGCAGGGCAGCGTAAATTTATTACCCTTGCGTGTATTAACATTGTGGTCGCAGCCAATGCGGGAGGCGCTTTCAGTCCATTTGGGGATATTACTACATTAATGGTATGGCAAAAGGGGGCGGTACACTTTGGGGAATTCTTCCATTTATTTATTCCTTCTTTAGTCAATTTTGCGGTACCTGCGGCCATTATGAGTGTGTTTATCCCGCATTATGTGCCTGAGGCTGAAACGGTAAAGGTTTACACTAAGCCCGGTGCCAAACGCATTGTTGCCCTATTTCTATTTACGATTGCTACCGCGGTGTGTGCTCATTCGCTCTTTGGTATGCCACCCGTGCTAGGTATGATGACTGGGTTAGGTTTTCTGCAGTTTTTTGGTTTCTACCTGCGTAAGACCTTCGATCGCTCGGTAGCGCGCGAACGTGCTAAAGCAGAATTAAGACACGATGAATTGCGTTTACAACAACTGGGTAGTGTCGTGCCTTTTGATGTATTTAACCGTATTGCCCGCGCAGAGTGGGATACGCTGCTGTTTTTTTATGGTGTGGTGTTATGTGTGGGCGGCTTAGGTTTTATGGGGTATTTGAGCTTAGTGTCTGAAGCCATGTACCAGCACTGGGATGTCACTTATGCCAATATCGCGATAGGGGTTTTATCATCGGTTGTTGATAATATTCCGGTGATGTTTGCGGTATTGACGATGAATCCTGATATGAGCTTAGGGCAGTGGTTGCTAGTGACCTTGACTGCTGGTGTTGGGGGCAGTTTATTATCCATCGGCAGTGCTGCTGGGGTGGCCCTTATGGGGCAGGCTAGGGGGATTTATACTTTTGGTGCGCATTTACGTTGGACGCCAGTCATCGCCTTGGGTTATGCGGCGAGTATCTTGGTACATATGTGGATGAATGCCGCGATGTTCTAAAAATGTCGCTTAAGTTTTTGAAATATAATCGAAAAAGAGGCATCCATCGGATGCCTCTTTTGGTTTGGAGATTTGATGAGAGATTATTGTGGTTGAACTTGAATTAAACTCAGCTCGTTATTGGCTTTTGCCCCGTAGATCTGGATCGCCAGTTTAATGTGTGCCACTGAACGACTTGGATCCTGCTGTTTCCAATCTAAGCCTGCGATTTCAAATTGATATTTTCCGCCGGCAACCTCAGTCAATTTACCACTGCATTCACCAAGGCTTTGGCAACGATAACTTTGAGTCACATGCCAGCGTTTCCATGCTTTAGGATTAGGGGATTCCTTGGTTTTGTCGGGAAAACCAAAATAGTAAATATCATAGTTTTTTGCCGCTGTGATGGCTTCTTGCTGTGCATCTGTTAGGGAAAACTGAATGGTTCCAGTGCTAACGTTAAATTGCTCGAGTTTAAGATTGATTTGGGTGGCATCATCAATATTCACCGCATTTTCAACCGGAGGTGGTGGCGGTGGTGCTGGTGGCGTTTCTTCCTCCACTTTATTGCTGTCACTGCCACATCCTGCGAGCATTAGTGTCGCTAAGGTCACTGCGAGTAATGGGTATTTCATCACAGCCCCCTTAATTAAAGTGCCCAGTATGGCAAGTGGTGCATTCCATATCCGTTTTCACACTGGCTGCTGAGCCAAAAGTGGTTGTACTACCATGGCATTGTTGGCATTCCTGTGCATCGGGTGTTGGCTTACTGCCATTGAGGGCGGCGATATTTTCCCCTTGATAGGCGCGGTTCAATACATCGACTAAGTAGTAGGCCATCGAGGCGGATAAGCGGTAGCAGCGTTCACCTTTCTTCGCGAATGATAAGCCAGAAGCTTTCGACCAATTACTGATTGATGAGTGGCATAAAACGCTTTTTGCTTTTGATGAACTGCCGACAAGGGCCGTTTTTTCTGCGGTAGAGCCAATACCTGCAACAAATTCCGCTGAGGATAAAGGCAATGTTGTATTTTCGTAATAGCGGAAGGTGTTGGCAATCACCGCATTATTATGACCATTTATGTCATCTAAAATATTCACGAGCATACCTATCGCATTAAGGTTGCCGCAGAGCGTACCTTGTCCCGTAACACCCGCAAAACCATAAGCGGCTAAAGCCGTTGGTATTGTCTTGAACTTGTCGGCATCTGCACTATTGGATTGGGCTAGCATAGTCACAACGGCGTGAAACACTTGGTGCATACAACCGCCACCCGTTTCGTAGGCTAATTTTGCGGTTGCCATAGGATCAAGTGGTACATACTTGAGTTTTTCACCTATTGCTAATTGATATTGACCATCGGCATTGGTTGCAGCAAGAACAGAGGTTCCCATCAGCGTGGCGCCCGCTGCCGCGGTGCTAATACCGATAATACGGGTTAATGCTTGGCGTCGATTCATACTCATCTTCTATGTCCTCTTATTATGTAATTACTTTTATTTATCAAATGGTAAAGCAACATTTGTGAGGATGAGTTTAGGGCTTGCAGGGATAAATATTGTGATTTGTAAAGAAGGATATTTACCAAAAAAATATCAATCGAAGGATGAAATATTAATCTGTTTTGTCTGCTAATGAATTTTTTATAATGAGTTAAATCGATTTAAATAGGGTTTGTGTCACGGTATTTGTTGTATTTATGTGAATTTAAATCCATTTATCGCTTATTTCTACACGCTAAAATCACATTTATCCCTGTGAGCCAAAGCAAATTTTCATTTAATTAGGCCTGACCTGAGGGGTGTTTCACGAAATTATATTATTTGCACTCTTTGGGTTAGCAAGATCACAGTAATAATTAGATATCTTGCATAGACTTAACCCCATATTTTTATGAGCTTGGGAGGATATTATGCAACTGGGGGGCTGCTGGTTTGATCGTGAGCGGGGTTTGCTTATCGAGCAGTCCAGAGATGAGTCATGGCATCTTCCTCGAGCTGAACTGCAGGTGCTAAGTTTACTTGTGGAACATCAAGGGAAACTGGTCTCTAAGCATATGCTGAAAACGGGTGATGGTGCTCACCCGCCGTTAACTGACACGTCTGTTGCAAGGGCCGTGTTTATGCTCCGTTCCTTTTTGGGGCCTCAGTACGAAAGTTTGATTGAAACCGTTAAGGGCCAAGGCTACTTACTGCACAGTCCCCATGGCCAATTACCTAGGCAATTTCATCAGAAAGGATTGCAATCCATTTCTTGGTGGGGAGTGTCATTACTTTTTGGTTTAATGTTAGCGCTCTCTCTTTTTTATATCAGTCACATTGATCGGACCATACCGACAGAGCCTTTAATGTCAACTGAACTTCCCCTTGAATCAGGTCAACATATTCGTTTGTATTTATATGCCAATTCAAAAACCAACAATACATTATTATTCGAGTTAGGCGAGCGCTTAGGGCAGGGACTTACCGCTTGTAAACGCAGCGATTGGGCCGATGTTTATACCTCGCTGTCCCATGATAAGCAATTGTTTTATATAACCCTACGAGGGCATAAACTGGGACAGTCTGTTATCCGTAATATCAAGATCGCGGATCTCAGAAGACCTAAAGAGTTTATTGATGCTCAGTGGCTGCAGGAGGTTGGGATCTGTGGCTAAATGGTTAAAGTGGACGATTAATCTGGCGATCCTATCCGCATTGATTGTGGCTTGTGGCGTGATCTATATGCAATCTGTCTCGAATAAGGCCATCATATTTAATTGCAGTTCAGAACTTTATGATCGTCACGATAATGCAGAAGATGATGGAAAGTTTTATTTATTAGTCGATGTGCTTATCTCTGCGGGCAATGCACAAATTAATTACCGTTACTTTCATCTTGATGGCACGAGCGCAGGTATGCTGTTAATGCAGGGAGAGGTAAAGAGTATGAAACCCAACAGTATGACCTATAATGTGTCGGTTAAAACCAAAACAGAGTCAGAGGATGTGGCAAAAAAAGATTGGCCAGAACACATGAAATATCTTTCATACATCAGCAGCTTACATTTTAGTGAATCTGGAAGGCATAATCTTAGCATTGAGATACTCGACAGTGATGCTAGCCAAGATTATGCCGTGGTGTTATTTCAACCTAGCAATACTGTTTGTGGCTGTCGAATCGTTAATAGCCGAATTTAATCAGTGTATTTGGTTGGATTTCAGTTTAGATTATGTTTTATCCCCATTGGTTTACAACTGCTTAGCCCCACAGTGTGAGGGTATTAAAGGTCTTTGTGTCTAAGATTCGCGTTAAACAAGAAGAATCCCTATCCATTAAGTTCAGCCACCAGATGGAAAAAGGGGATAGTCGTCAGCTTGATCTCTATTTCTTTCTACCGAAGGAGATGGGCATAGGTTCGCGCACCTTAGATGAAGAAGAATACTATTACAGTTCAATCGTTGGCCGTCGCTCATATTATTCTGAAGGCTTACATTTGCCTTTAGTTCAAGGTCGTTTCGCGAGTTTAAATCGACGGACAGTGGAAGAGTTCAGGTTATACCTTAATCTGTTTGCTTATCAATTTGCTGTTGCAGTTGAAAATGATGTGAAAGAACTCCATCAGCTTACTGATGTGGCGCATTTTTACCTTGCCCTCGATGAGTTATGTGAGCAGATTGGTTTGTTATTGAAGAAGTTTCGCCGTAATGAGCCTGGAGATCCTAAGTGGAAATCTTACTTTGAAAACGCCGATAATTACCTGTCTTGGTTCTGCGAGCAGCAACTGCTAAAAGTGCTTGCCCATGCCACTCGAACGAGCGATTTTTCTGATATCCAAGAACGTGTTTTAACACTTTGTCGCAATGAATGCGCCTACCGTGATGCGAATAACTATAACTCGACGCAAACTAAACAGGATCCTAATCGTATTTCAAATAAGATGCTGTTATTACGTCGTTTAATCCAGCAAGGGGTCGTGCTTAAAGAAGAGTTAAAGCCATTGGGTATTGGCCTTAAAAAGTTTACCACTGGCTTAGCAACTGCCTTAGTGATGTTAGTGGTATCGGCGCTCATCATTAAAGCTCAGGGAGCCTTTAGCGGTTTTACTATCGCGTTAGTTCTGACGTTGGCGGTGATTTATGGCTTTAGGGAAATCTTTAAGGATGATGTGCGTAATGCCATGTGGCGATTTATTCAACGTGGACGCCCCCGCTGGAGCCGTATTTTACGGGATACAACAAGTCAGGCTGTGATAGCTAAGCAGTTAGTATGGTTAGAGTTTATGCGTCAGCAGGATTTACCTGATAAAGTGAGTGAGATCTTAAAGCACAGACATAGCCAAAATAAAGTCGATGCCGAAATCTTGCATTATAAGATTGCGACGAAAGTTAACCACAGTGAGTTTCAAGCTGGCTATTCGACCATTCAGGAACAGGTCAATTTTAGTTTCGTCCCTTTTGCCCGTTACTTAGAACGGGGAAAAGCAAAAATTTACAAGGAAGTTGAAGGTAAAATTAGCCATGAATCGGTTGAACGCCGCTATCAAGTTAACTTAATTTTAGTGTTGCGAGAGGGACGCGAGGAGCCACAATATACACGTTATAAGATCACCATGAATCGCTCTGCCATTATTGAAATTACACAGAGTCAACTGCCTGACGCTATCAATTCAGGAACCATTAAGGCTGACGACGAGTAAAGGCTTGGCCAATATTTTGATCATTATTTTGCTTTGCACGTTTGAGTGCAACTTCAGCATTGCTGAGGTATTGCTCTAATGTTTGGCCCTCTTTATAACCTGCAATACCTATGGTTATCCCTTCACCTAATCCGTTACTATTTAACTTTTCCATTGTGTTAAGCGCAAAATGATGGGCTTGGGTTGCATCTGTGTCCGGTAAAATCACAATAAGTTTGCCGAGTTGCCAGTGTAGAATTTGATAGTGTGCTGGTATTTCAAGCAATAGTTGCACTTCGACTTCCTGTTGGCGAGTTTCGAGTTGATCGATATCGCTCATATGGCTCAACATCCCTTCCGGATTGATATCCATCAGCAACAAACTTGAGTGGTTGCGGCTTTGGGGAGATAACGAGGTGAAATAGCGTTCTAAATCAGAGAGGCTGAGTAAAATAGTACTACGGTGGGGAACATAGTTACGTGGCTCGATACCGTGAATACGAACAGCCGCTTGCTCTAAGGTGCAGATAATAAAGTCAATTTCACCATCGGCAGCAACATGTCCCTTAAGCGTTGCTTGCAAGCAATTTGAGTGACGCAGATTAGGTGAGCAAAGAATTTGCCCTTGCCACTGGCCTTGCATACTAATTTGTGCCGTTATCCGTTGCCACTGGTTACCAATATCATTGGCAAGTAGTGTGGCAAGATCATGGTTGAGTTCACCATTAAGTTGCATAAGGCTATCGAATACGGGGTTGATCTTAATGAGTTTGCCATTGGCATCTGTCAGCGCAGTGGCAACCGTATTATCACAGAGTAAATCACTCAAGAAGGCTTGTTCTTTACTGCTAACCAGTTCACTGATATCTGTGAGCGTCACCAATAAATGGGGCAACCCTCTGCCGACTCGCGGTGCTTGGCGTATTTGGGCTCGTAGCATTGGGCCACCAATGCTTTCGAGTGAGATTTCTCCTGCCCACTGTCCTTGTCTGTACACCTGATCCATGATTTGGGCTTGGGTGACATCGTCTAAACAAAGCGTTCTTTGTAAGCTACGGTCTGTCATTTCATCCAGTGGCACTAAGGTCCATTCAGACGCGTTTGAATTTGCGCTAATGATCCTCGCTTGTTCGTTAGCAAGAATAAAACCTATATCACTATTAAAGAGTCCATTAGCAACATCGATACTATATTGGCGTGACCGTTGTTGAAGACGATACATATGACTTAGCAATATAACCCATGCTGCTAATAAGGTGAGTATTAAGGCTGCAACTATCACAATGTTTTGCCATTGTGCAAAGCGTGCTGCGATATCGGCATGACGAATATAGGAAAGTAAGAAGTATTGACGCCGAGTTTCATGCTGCGCGGTTAGTTCCACTTTAAGATAGACAAAGGTCGCTTCATCACCATGGAACTGGCCAAAATTATTCATCGACATTTCTCGCCACAGCGCTGGATTACTTTGGCGTAGGCTAGCGCCTAAGGTTTCTGGCATATTGGCAAGTGGGGCGAGATTGCTCACCCCCGCATAAAGTAACCCTTGGGTATCGAGTACTAACATTGGGGATTTATCACTCGAAAATGCAGGTTTTATTGCCTCAAGCATTTGTACAGTGGAATTGTAGGTAACAAGGTAGCCCATTGAACTTTGATCCGGCTTTTCAAGCCAGACCATTTGGTACATATATGGCTCTAACATCCCGTTGAGGGGAACGAACTCAAGCGGTGAAGTATAAACCTCTCGTCCACCCATGCTACGGCTAGTATTAAGTAGCGAAGGGGGTAATGCCTCAGTGCTGAAGTTAGCGGGAGTAGAAAAGGTATAATTGCCTTGAGGATCAAACAGCGCAATCCCGAGTAATTCTGGGATATGTTGAACTAGCTCTTGCCAACTTTCCTGTAACTTTCGTTGTTGTGCAGTCGTTGGATTTTTTAAGTATTGCTTAAGTAACTCATCCTTAGCGAATAATTGGGTTCTAAATTGTTGAAAGGCGACTTTGTCTGTAATTAAGGTGCCAATGGTTTGTAGCTCACTGTATCGCTGCGTTGCCCATTCTTCTTGGAGACGGCGCTCCCCTAATGTAATGATTAAATTAGTTATTATTAGCATGCAAATCAATAGCATAGATAGCTGGCTTGCAATGGCTAGCAAGCGTTGATGTGACCAATGCAGCCCTTGGGCTAGTGAGAGTCGTGGTGCTAAGGTGTGTATGCTTGAGGTTGTCTTCAGCATGGGCCGATTATGCGTTTATGAGCCATTAATTGGGCTATGTTAACACGAAAGAGTCAACGCGAAAGAATTGTTACGCAGTACAGATAGCTGAGAAGAGCAAGGTCTAAAGCATAAGAATGTTTATAACCATTCATTTGTCGACTTGAATACGCGATTGATGCTATTCATTTATCCAAGCGCGCCTAAGATTCTGTGTTTGAAATCACAACCATTTGCGAGCACCTGTTCACGGCAGAGATCAATATCTACCCCCTCTAATCCTTCAATCGCAGACACTTGTACTGTTTCGATATAATGGGGGGCTAGGGCAATAAAAGCATTTACAGCATGGTAGGAATCAGCCAATTTGGGGCGGCAATGTTGGTTATAGGCAGCCTCATTATCCGCATTAAGCGAAATCGATAAGCTGTCTACACATTCGGCTAATTCGGGCAAAATATTACGGCGGTGAACGAGATTACCTAGGCCATCAGTATTGACTCGTACTCGGCCACCCCTTTGTTTGATCTCTTTGGCTACGGCAATAAGGGTCGGTAGATTTAATGTAGGTTCACCGTACCCACAGAAGACATATTCCTCAAAATCATGGACATTGCCTAACAATGGGATAATTTCTTCTGGCTTTGGCTGGTGGGTTAAAGCGAGTTGATATTCATGGATCTGCTTACTGCCATTATGTTTTGGACAGAAAACACAACGTAGGGTGCAGCGTCCTGTGATATTGAGATAGCGGCTCTTGCGAATATCGTAGACTAAGGTTTCAGTCGCACAGGTTTCATTTGTGCACACTTCTTGGGTGACATGACCATTAGGTAGGGTCTCGGTGGCTTTTATATGAGCCTCGTTCTTACTCTTGGAAGGGACTGAATTCGGCATAATATACGTTCTATTTGCTGAGGCGATGACTTATGGAGAGTTTAACGAAAGCCCTTTAGGATAACTGCCACGTAGATCGCAACTTTAGTTTTCATAAAACACTGTTAGATATAAGTTCAACAGCATTTGCATAAAAAAAGAGAGCTAAGGCTCTCTTTTTTCTAGGACATTCCTGTTATCGCTTTTCGTTTAGGGACCTAAACTCCACAGTGTGAGTGCCTGCCGTGTCTATATGCATATCTTCAGCTTTTTTAGGACGCCACCACCAGTGGAAAAATCGACTACCGGTACGTTTAGCATCATCAAGAATGATATAGAGCAGCGGGACTAAGATCAGTGTTACGACTGTCGAAAATAAGATACCAAAGGCGAGAGAGGTTGCCATTGGGATCACTATTTGTGCCTGTAAACTGCGTTCGAGAATAATGGGCACGAGTCCAACGAAGGTCGTGAGTGATGTCAGAATAATTGCCCTAAAGCGATAGCAGCCAGAGTCGATTGCCGCCTGTCTGACCGAAAGCCCTTGCTCCCGCGCTCTGTTAACAAAGTCGACCAAAATCAATGAGTCGTTTACTACCACTCCCGCCAATGCCACTATGCCACAAAGGCTTAATACGCTCATTGCGAGCCCTTGAACTAAATGACCAAAGAGTGCTCCGATAATCCCAAAGGGGATGACCGACATGATGATCAGTGGTTGGCTGTAGGACTTGAGCGGAACCGCCATCAAAGCATAAATGGTGAACAGGGCAAAGAAAAAGCCCTGTATTAACCCCACCATGGCATTTTGCTCATCCAAGCTGCCGCCATCTAATGCCGTTTGAATTTTGGGATACTTGGCCTGCAATTGTGGCAGATAATCTTTTTGAATTTCCTGTACCACCTTGGAAGGTTCAACTTTGTTTTTATTGGCATTTGCCGTGATAGTAATGGCTCTTTTACCATCTACACGGGTGATAGAAGCATAGGAGTCTCCTTTTTCAATTTGTGCCACAGTGGAGAAGGGGACTGATGCGCCTTGTGGAGTACGGATCAGCATATTCTCCAAATAGCCGACGGTTCGACGCTGCTCTAATGGGTAGCGCACCATGACTTTAATTTCTTCTTTATTACGTAAAATACGTTGTGCCTCATAGCCATAAAACCCATAACGTACCTGACGAGCTAAATCGGAAAGTGTTAGGCCAAGGGCTTCGGCTTCTGGGCGTATTTTTAAGCGAATCTCGTGGCTACCCGATGAGAAGTTGTCTGCAATATCATATACACCTTCATAGGTTGCCAGCTTTTGTTTGAGATCGCGCGATGCTGCGGATAACTCTTCGAGATCCGTTGAGGTTAATCTAAAAGAAATATCCCCACCGCCACCAGCATTAGTACTGGCATCAAAATTCAGCTTTTTAACGGATAGCAGTTCAGGGAGCTGTTCACGCCAAGCGGCCGCAATGGTAACACCATCAACTTCTCTATCTTCACCCTTGGTGAGTTCGGCAAAGATAAATGCTGAAGTGCGAGAACTCATATTGATAAAGCTATGTTTGACAACTTGATAGCCGTTTTCTTTCTCCATCTTGGCATTCATTTGATACAGCGCTTCTTCAATGCTCTGCACCACTTTCAGGGTGTTTGGCTCGGAGCTACCTTCGTCCATTTCAAGCTGAACTTGAATAAAATCAGATGGAATATCGGGGAAGAATACCCAACGCACTTTACCGCTCGCGACGAGGGCAATGGATAAAATCAATACTCCAATAAAGGCGGCGACGACGTTATAGCGGTGCTTGATACAAAACTCGAGAAAATGACGATAATGGTGGTAAATAAAGTGTTGTACACCGTTGTTAAATTTTGCCTTGAAACGCCCAAATGCTCCCCTAGGCTCACCCGGTTTTTTAAACTTCATATGTGCTAAATGCGCAGGAAGAATAAATTTAGATTCGACTAAGGAGAATGCAAGGCACATGATTACCACCATGCCGATAGATTTCCAAATGATCCCCATAGGACCCGAAACTAGCAACATAGGAATAAAGGCTGCGATTGTAGTTAATACCCCAAAGGTCGCTGGCATAGCGACTTTTTGGGCACCACGGATCACATGATCGATTGAGTGGCCGTGGCGTTCCACTTCACTGTATGCACTTTCGCCAATAACAATGGCATCATCCACCACAATCCCGAGTACAAGGATAAAGGCGAATAGGGTCAACATGTTGATGGTCATAGAGAAAGGTTCTAGCGGCATGATGAGCATAGTGCCGAGGAAGCACACTGGTAGTCCCACCATCACCCAGAATGCCAGTTTCAGATCGAGGAACAAGGCCAAGATAAGAAAAACCAGCAAAGCGCCGTAGAACATGTTTGACATCATCATATTTAAACGGCCTTGGAGGTAATGGGTCATATCCCCCCAAGTGTCGAGCTGTGCATTCGCTGGCAGTGTAGCGCGTCGGTTCTCGACATATTGTTTAACTTGGGCAGCAATATCTAAGGCGTTTTGATCATCAATACTGATGACTTCGATAATGGCTGCGGGTTTGCCATTAAAGCGGGTGTATTCCAAGCGTTCTTCAAAATCGTCTTTGATTGTTGCCACTTGGGGCAACATCACTCGACTGCCATCGGCGCGGGTGGTCAGCACTATATTGGCAAAGTCATCCCCCGTGTAGGCTTGGCCTTTAGTACGCAGCAGAATATCGCCATCCTCGGCACGAATCGAACCGCCGGGCAAATCGATGGAGGAATTTTGTACTGCTAGTGCGACCTGTGAGAAGGTTAGGCCATATTCACGTAACTTATCCTCAGAGACTTCGATACTGATTTCATAATCTCGAACTCCAGTGACTTTGGCGCGAGTCACGGCAGGCAATTGAGTTAAATCGTCACGAACCGATTTAGCTAATTCCTTCATATCATGCAGTGTCATATCGCCATAAACAGATACCCAAATAACGTTATTTTCGGGTTTGATCTGATAAATATTGGGTTTTTCGATATTCACAGGGAAGGTGGAGATAGCATCTAGCCTAAGTTTGGCCTCGTCTAAGACGTTTTGTACATCGTAGCCATCTTCAACTTCGATGGTAATTGATCCTACACCTTCACTGGCAACCGAAGTCACCTTCTTAATGCCGTTGATATCTTGGATGGCTTCTTCAATTTTGATATTGATGCCTTCTTCAATTTCCTGAGGGGCAGCGCCTGGGTATGCGACAGAAATACTCAGTAAATTCAGGTTGAATGAAGGAAATACTTCCTTATTGATCAGTACGGTACTAAAAAGGCCGCCAATCAGTAGCGCCCACATCAAAAGGTTAGCTGCCACACTGTTTCGGGCAAACCAAGCGATAATCCCTTTTGGAGTCTCCATTATTTGACTCCAGTAGCGGCAAGGCTGGACTCTGGCGTATCATCTTTAGGCACGCTAACGGGTAATGCCGCTTCGCCTAGCACCTTAACTAATTGGCCATTAGCCATAGTGTTTGAGTGGCTTGTGGCAACCCGTTCACCGGTTTTTAAGCTGTCTTTGATATAGACATTTTCTAAATCGCTGCGGACGACATTAACATGGCGCATTTCAACGATATTTTTATCATCAATCAGGACCACTTGGTCGTTGCGAACCACATGCCTTGGCAGTTTGACTATGCCATCGACTGTGCGACCTTTAATCACGGCATTGACAAAACTGCCGTATTTTAACGGTAAACTGCCGGCGATTTTCTGCTCACGTAAGTAAGGATCTTTAATCTCTGCGACCAAGTAAACCATACGATTTTCTGCATCGATCACGCCTTCACTACGAATGATATTCCCTGACCAAGTGTTTTCTTTACCTGCGAGTGAGGCACTTAAGGTCACTTCAGTATCTGGATTATCGACGGACTCTAAATAGGCAAGATCGTCATTAGAAATCGGTAAGCGGATTTCGGCAATGCGTGTGTCGTACAGTTCACCTAGGTTTGTCCCTAGACTAACGTATTGACCTAAATCGACGTTTCTGGCTTTGATTATGCCATCAAAGGGAGCTCGGATAACGGTGCGTTCAAGATTACGTTGTGCACGTGCCAATGCCGCTTGGGCGTATTTCACATTAGCTTGTTCTTTTTTGAGTTGCGGAATACGTAAACCTAACTCGGGCGGTAACCCTTTGTCATAGCCCTTGAACTCAATTTTAGCGACTTCACCACGGGCAATTTCTTCATTCAATGCAGCAGTGGCTTGTGCCAGTGTCGCTTCTGCTTGCATTAAATCGGCTTCATAATCAGAGGGTTCAATTTGAGCCAATTGATCGCCTTTCTTGACAATGCCACCTGCAACAAAATGAGGCGAAATGGTGAGCATTCTGCCTTGAACCTCAGTGACTAACTGGGTTTTATACTTAGGTGTTACAACGCCATAGGAAGGCAGGTTTAACGATACCGTTTGCTGTTCAACTTTGATCACATCAACGATAGGGATGGGGATTTCTTCAGGCTTTTGTTCAGGCGCCTCCTTTGTTTTCATCAACAAGGCTGCGCCAACAACAAATAGCAGCAGAATAAAAAAAGGAGACAGTCTCCGTAGTAGAGTTTTCATCATGTTATGGCAATATCCATGCTAAATAGCGTAATGGGCTTAAAGTATCAGAGTCTGACCTACCAATAAATTTATTTTTGTAAACTAAATGTGTCTAAAACTGATGTGGGGACACATATACTGATTATGTATTAGCATTTGAGCGAAAATTAGAGCGATAAAGTGTCGGAAGGTTCAGTTAGATAATTGGAAACTATTGAAATAATAAATAATACCTACTGAGGGCAATAGCGCTAAATCAGCCGTATTTCATTCTCTATATTCTAATATTAAAGGGCGTAGCCAACCCAATTAATGAGTAGAGTTAAATGTAAGTAATAAAAAAGCCGCATTTCAGCGGCTTTAGTTTAACTATTTTAAGTCATGTATTATTTCTTTTTGCGGGCGATTTTACTCGCTTTCTTGGCCGCTTCTTTTTTGCTTGTTTTCTTTGCCGCTTCTTTCGCTTTCACTTTGGCTTTTTTCTTGCCCGGTGTGCGCGCTTCTTTATTCTTTGGACGTAACTCTTCAATCACTCGGCGTTTTAATGGTTGCTCAATATAACGCTCGATTTTACCGACGATACGCATATCGTGGGCTTCGGCAAGCGAAATTGCAGTACCTTTGGCGCCAGCGCGGCCAGTTCGACCAATTCGGTGAATATAGGTATCGGCAGAGCGAGGCATATCAAAGTTGATCACATGAGTAATGTCGTCGATATCGATACCGCGGGCGGCAACATCGGTTGCGAGCAATACGTTGACTTCACCTTTAGTAAAGCGACTCAATGCTTGGAAACGTTTCTTTTGTTCCATATCGCCACGCATGAAGGCGCAGGGAATGCCGGCTTTGAGTAACTGGCCTTCTAAGCTAGTGACTATGTCACGGGTTTTTACAAACACAATAGTGCGTTTGACATCTTCTTGGCGCAGCAAATGGCAGAGTAGAGCAAACTTATGCTCTTTATCGTCGGCTAAATGGATCCATTGGTGGATTTTTGCCTTTTCGCTACGGGGCGCATCGACATCGATTTCGATTGGATCTTTTAACACTTCGCGGGCAAAACGCTGCACACCGCCGCCTTCTAAGGTCGCCGAGAACAGCATATTTTGTTTACGACCTTGGGCTTCGAGTGCGATGGCTTGGACGACGGATGAAAATCCCATATCGAGCATACGATCGGCTTCATCGATGATCAGTATGTCAACTTCTTCAGCGCTGAATTTGCCTTTATCTAGGTATTCCATCAAGCGGCCAGGCGTCGCAACCAGAATATCTACGTTCCCTGCTAGCGCTTCTTCCTGCGGTGCGTAGGGAACACCACCAGTAATGATGGCAATATCTAGCCCTTGGTCCGTGGCTAAGTGGCAAGCATAGCGATGAATTTGGCTCGCTAACTCACGGGTGGGGGTGAGAATTAATATGCGTGCTTGGCCCGAAAATCGACGGGGGAAATCGATTAAATGTTGTAGTGCAGGCAGTAAAAAGCTTGCGGTTTTGCCTGTACCAGTCGGGGCGCGTGCCAGAATATCCCTCTGTTCTAGCGCATAGGGGATAGTTTCTTGCTGAATTGTGGTGGGCGAATGATGCCCCATGGCTTTTAATGACTCGAGTAAACTTGGGTCAAGGTGGAAATCTTCAAATTGCATGCACGGCGTCTCGACGGATAATAGCCGAGCATTATAAAGGTTATGTTGGTTAACTTAAATAACTTATCTATCTCTCCTGTGTTTATCTTCGCGCTTAGTGATGAATCGCGAGATCAGAGCTTAAGGTAAAAATCTTGGGTTAAGTGCACCATAGCTTGGCTATATTGCCCAGAGGTATCGCGCAGGGTGAGTTCGCTCACTTTAGGCTCAACAGTACGGTGAGTTTGTGCTGTCAGTAGGCATAACACCCGATTGGCCCTTTTGCCTTCAACACTTTTGATATCGACTCTTTCTACCCACTCGAGCCTAGATTGGCTTAGTAAATAATTAAAATTATGTAGGCTTTGTATTGGCAGGATCAAGCTAGCGAGCCCATTGGGTGAGAGGCATTGCTCAATTGCTGCGAGTAATTCGTTAAAGCTTAATTGATCGGTGTGGCGAGCCATCGCTCTTTGGGATAATTGTGCCTGAGGGCCATGCTCAAAATAGGGGGGATTACAGATAATATGATCAAAATAGCCTTGATATTCCTCTGCTTGACTAAGCTGCTGAATACTCCCTTGCACTAAGCGTATCCGCGATGCCCAAGGACTTTGAGCAATATTGTGTTGGCAAGCGATGGCAGCCGTATCGTCTAATTCGATACAAGTAATGTTGGCTTGGCTGCGTTGAGCCGCCATTAAACCCAATATGCCACTACCTGCACCTATGTCTAAGATCTGTTTCGCGTTGGTCAGCGGCGCCCAAGCACCCAAGACCACTGCATCGGTACTGACGGCCATGCCGCAGTTAAGGTCATTGATATGAAACTGTTTGAAAGTAAATGCCATGGGTGATCAGTTTTAGGTTGGATTTCGGATATAAAGTGCGATTGAGTGGCGTATATTCTAAATCCGACTTCGCGTTTTTGGCTAACGCTTTTAAACAGCCGTTATTGTGTATTTTGTATGAATATTCGCGATGCTTCTCGGACAACTTTTACCGATTTCACTTAATTGACTGTTAAATTTATTAGCTTTGTAACCTCAAATTAGCAGTTAGTTAGCATTACTTTACTTTTTTGAGTAAATTCCTCTTGTAAACTTGCATTGGTTTTTTAAGTCTGGTATTAGTTCTGCCCCCATTTTTAATCACTTTTATGGTTAACGGATAGGTAAACGGGTTTCTTGAGGTAAAAATAGGCTATTGCTGCTATTTTTTATTCCATCTTTGTTTATAAACTCGGCTGATATCAGTCATATTTACCACGGAATTGTGTAAACATAGATTTGCACTCCGGATGGGCTTTGTTTTAGCTATAGCTAATCGACACATAATCACTTAAGTTTGTAAAAAAACAATAAGACAAGATGGGGCTTCCAGTGCAAGACAATCAGATGAGTATCGGGGATACATTAGGTTTAGGTTTTATGACCTTTGCGTTTTTTTTAGGGGCGGGAAATTTAATATTCCCACCGTTTGCTGGCATGTTAGCTGGCGAGAATATGCCTCTTGCTATGCTAGGCTTTTTGATTACCGCCGTAGGTTTACCTTTAGTGGGACTCATCGCAGTCGCTAAGGCTCAAGGTAAGGTTATGGCAATGTTGCCAGTATTTGCAGCAACGGCATTGGCTATTGCGATTTATATTATTATTGGTCCTGCATTTGCGGCGCCACGAACAGGTTTAGTGGCTTATGAGATTGGCGCTAAACCTTTTATCGATAACACGACCACAACAATGTTAGTCGGTAATGTTGAGCTTAACCTGTCGCAACTTATCTACACGTTGTGCTTCTTTACAGTCACTATGTTACTCGCGTTGTTTCCTGGCAAGTTGCTTGATAGTGTTGGTAAAGTTCTGACCCCTATTCTACTGTTGTTACTCGTTAGCCTTGCTGCGTCTGTACTTTTTTTACCTGCATCAGATGTAGGGCTGGCCGTGGGGGATTACCAGAAACATCCTTTGACGAAAGGTATTCTGGAAGGCTACAACACCATGGATACTTTGGCCTCACTCATGTTTGGTATGTTGATTATTGATATTTTGCGTAAAAAGGGCATTGAACAGCCGAGTGCGCAGACAAAGTACCTCATTCGCGCCGCCTTTATCGCTGCCGCCGGTCTTGCCTTTGTTTATGTGTCATTGTTCTTTTTAGGTGCGACGGCGGGTGATATTGCCGTAGGCGCTAAAAACGGTGGTGAAATATTAACAAACTATGTTACCCACGAGTTTGGCAGCCTAGGTACTTTGTTGCTGTCGGCTGTGGTGTCTCTGGCCTGCTTAACTACGGCGGTGGGACTTGTGAGTGCATGCTCTGAGTTTTTTAATGAGTTAATGCCAAAACTTTCTTATCGTTTCTTAGTGGTTGTGTTAAGTGCTATTTGTGCCTTGATTGCTAACGTCGGGCTTTCACAACTGATTAATATCAGTATTCCGGTGTTGATGGCCGTTTATCCTGTGGCGATTGCACTGGTTGCGGTGACGTTCTTAACCGAATACTTTCCACGGCCACAGTTTGCTCACCGTATGACTCTCTCTGTCGCGCTGCTATTTGGTATCTTCGATGGGATGAAAATCGCAGCTAAAAGTCTAAAGGGTGAAGATGGTAAAGGCGTGACGGAAGCGGCGCAGAGCTTTATCGATGTGGTCAGTGGTATGTCACCCACATTGTCGATTTTACCTCTGTATGAAGAGGGGATGGCTTGGTTATTGCCAACCTTAGTGGTGATTGTGTTGTGTTTAATTATTCGTGGTGGCGGTGCAAAAACGATCACTGCGGCATAAACAAAGACGCTGCCAGTAGCGGGTGAATTAAGTTAATATCAACGGCGTATCCTTAATATAAGAATACGCCGTTTTTTTTATGGAGTATGTGTGCCTAAGACATATCAGAGCGATCCACTTATTGATGCTTTTCTTGATGACCTATGGTCGAGCAAGGGATTGAGTGACAATACGTTGTCAGCCTACCGTACCGATTTGCGCCATTTTGATCGCTATCAACGTCGCCATGGTGTCACCTTGATTGAGGCTACTGTGGCAGATGTTCGGTCCTATTTAGCATTCAGATTGGAGCAAAATTTTGCTCGTAGCAGCAGCGCAAGATTACTCAGTAGTTTACGGCGTTTCTTTACCTATTTAGTGCTGACTAAACAGATTACTGCCGATCCTATGGCTTTGATAGAGTCGCCCAAGTTAACGCGTCATTTACCCCATTCTTTAAGCGAATCTCAGGTAGATAGATTGCTCGCCGAGCCCAATGTTGATGATCCCGTAGAATGTCGCGATAAGGCTATGCTCGAACTGCTATATGCAACGGGCTTGAGGGTGAGCGAGCTTGTTGGTTTGACGATGGAGCAGATGAGCCTACGCCAAGGTTTAGTGAGGATTGTGGGCAAAGGTGGCAAAGAGCGTTTAGTGCCACTAGGTGAATTGGCAGTTACAGAGGTGGAAGCCTATTTAAAATTTGCGCGGCAGGAATTACTTGGTCATAAACAATCCGATGTGGTGTTCCCGTCTAACCGTGGGCAGATGATGACGCGGCAAACCTTTTGGCACCGCATTAAACTTTATGCGCTGCGGGCGGGGATTGAAACTGCGCTTTCACCCCACACATTACGCCATGCCTTTGCGACACATTTACTCAACCATGGTGCCGATCTGCGAGTCGTGCAATTGCTTTTGGGTCACAGTGATTTATCAACAACCCAGATTTATACCCATGTTGCACGGGCAAGATTGCAGGAGTTGCACCAACAGCATCATCCAAGAGGTTGAATTTAGTTACAGTATAAATTTGCATTCTGTATGGCTTGTCTGTAACTTTTTGCCACCATACAGGGTCTATTGAGTATCTCGAGCTAGAACGGCCCAATATCTCGTTATCGTGACACAATTTATAGGATGTCCCATGAAGTTGACCCCAGCATTATCATTGGTTTTTACACTCCTTGTTGCACCACTCGCCAGCGCAGCAACCACCACTTCTCCTGATACTGCTGCGATTAAGCAAAAACTCAGTGAGATGTTAGATGTCGAAGTGATTTCGATGCAGGATGCTCCGGTGGAAGGTTTGTATCAAGCCATGACGAACCGTGGCGTACTTTATATTAGTCGTGATGGCTCAAAGCTATTCCACGGTAATGTATATGATATCGATAAAGGCATGAAAAACCTGACAGAAGCCGCATTAGCTGGCCCACGTATCGCGATGATGAAACCGCTTGAAGATCATATGTTGGTCTACAAAGCTAAAAATGAAAAACATGTCATTACCGTATTTACCGATGTCAGTTGTGGTTATTGCTGTAAGTTACATAGCCAAATGGATGAATATAATAAGCTAGGTATTACAGTACGTTATTTAGCTTTTCCGCGCGCGGGTGTGCCTTCGGCTAATGCCGATGAGATGCAGGCTATCTGGTGTGCTAAAGATCCATTAAAAGCCATGACGAATGCCAAAGCGGGTCAAACAGTGCCTGCTGCCACCTGCGATGCTAAAATTGCCGAGCAATATGCATTAGGCACAAGTTTTGGTGTTAATGGTACACCAGCGATGATCCTAGCCGATGGCAGTATGATCCCAGGTTATCAACCACCTGAAGATTTATTACGCACCTTAGATATGCGCCAATAATTCAAATCAGGGTTAAATTTATCCCACGAAAGGTGAGCTTAAAACTCACCTTTTTGTTATCTTATTGCCACGATTTAATGAGAGTTTGAGTCCCTTGATCCATAAGATAGTCCGTCGCCCAACCGTTGATGACAGTCATTTACCCGTCCATCTTCCACCTCTGTTAAAGCAGCTTTATGCTCGCCGAGGTGTCATGCCCCATGAATGCGAGCTTGCGCTTCAAGGGCTTTTACGCCCAGAAACGATGAAAGGCTTGATTGAGGCCGCAGCCATTATTGCTGATGCGATGCAGGCGAATAAGTCGATTTTAATCGTGGGTGACTTTGATGCCGACGGTGCAACATCAACGAGTGTGTGTATGTTAGCGCTACGGATGATGGGCGCTCTGAAAGTGGATTATTTGATCCCCAATCGCTTTGATTATGGTTATGGACTCAGCCCTGAAATTGTCGCGGTTGCCGCCTCGAAACAGGCTGAACTATTAATTACAGTTGATAATGGTATTTCCTCAATAGAAGGTGTTGCAGCGGCTAAAGCCTTTGGTATGCAAGTGATTATTACCGACCATCATTTGCCTGGCCATGAATTACCGGCTGCCGATGCGATAGTGAACCCTAACCAACCGGGCTGTCCATTTGCCAGTAAATCAATCGCGGGGGTTGGCGTTGCCTTTTATTTGATGACAGCACTAAGGGCAGAACTTCGGACGCGAAACTGGTACCAAATCCGTGGCATCGCTGAGCCCAATTTAGGCACGCTGCTCGATATTGTCGCCCTAGGCACTGTTGCCGATGTGGTATCACTCGATGCCAATAATCGAATTTTGGTCGAGGCGGGACTGCAGCGCGTGCGAGCCGGACGTTGCCGTGTAGGGATTACCGCGCTGCTTGAGGTGGCTAAGCGAAATCCGGCGCGCATTGTCGCATCTGACTTTGGTTTTGCCGTGGGGCCAAGGCTTAATGCTGCGGGTCGTCTCGATGAAATGGCGCTTGGGGTCGAAACGCTACTTTGTGAAGATATAATGTACGCTCGGCGTATGGCCGCAGAGCTTGATGGGTTAAACCAAGAGCGCCGCGAGCTGGAAGTTGGTATGCAGCAGGAAGCCTTAAAAAGCCTAGAGCATTTAAAGCTCAACGAAGCTGAATTACCTTGGGGTATCGCCTTATTTCAAGAAGATTGGCATCAAGGCGTTATCGGGATTTTGGCCTCGCGCATTAAAGACAAATATCATAGACCCGTGATTGCCTTTGCCGATGCGGGCAATGGTGAAATTAAAGGTTCGGCGCGTTCGATAAAAGGCTTGCATATGCGCGACTTGCTCGAGTTAGTGAACACTCGCCATCCAGGATTGATTATCAAATTTGGCGGTCATGCTATGGCGGCGGGTTTATCGCTCAAAGCGGGCAGTTTTGCGACATTTGCTAAAGCCTATGATGATGCGGTGCGTGAACAGCTTAAACCTGAGTTATTAACGGGCGAGCTTTGGTCCGATGGGGAACTCACTCCTACAGAGTTGAATCTTGAAATTGCTCAGCTATTGCGCAATGCGGGGCCTTGGGGACAAGCTTTCGAAGAGCCGCTCTTTGATGGTTATTTTAAAATAGTGCAGCAGCGCCTTGTTGGTGAGCGCCACCTTAAGCTTGTGCTCGAAACCCAATGCGGCACTGTGATGCTCGATGCCATTGCCTTTAATGTGGATTTGCACACTTGGCCCGATGCGACAATTAATCATGCTCGAATTGTCTATAAACTCGATGTGAATGAGTATCGCGGCAATTTTTCGCTGCAACTGATGGTTGAACAAATCGAAGCTATGTAAGCCTCAGATGACAAGGAGTTCAGTTGAAATCATTATCTGATAAAAAAATCCGCCAGCTACTTAAGCGTTTTGCTTGGATATATGCAGCTTGTCTAAGCATTCCTCTTATATCAACCTTACTCGCCTCTAAGGCACAGGGGCAAGTGCTGCTTATCGGGATTTGGCCTGTTGCCTCCTTATTTTATTTTCTCGCTTACCGTCATTTAGCTAAATCCTTTCATTTTGAAATCAATCGTCACTTAGCCTTTAGTTATCATGGTGGTGGTACGTTAGCGGGGGCTTTGTATTCATTAGCTAAAGTGGTGTTATTTGCGATGGCTTTTATGCTATTTATCAGTGCAAAACAGACCTAGGTTAAGCGGCATTTATCGATATATTGGAGTGACAAATGGAATACCGAGTCAGTACAGAGCAATCTGAAATGGATTTTGAGGTTATCCATGGCTTTATTAGTAATAGCTATTGGGCGCAGGGAATACCCAAGGCGCTGTTGCGTACAGCGCTTAGTAACAGTTTATGCTTTGGGGTCTTTGATAAGGATAATCTGCAAGTGGCCTTTGGCCGCTTAATTACCGATAAAGCTACTTTTGCCTACCTTGCCGATGTGTTTGTACTCGGATCCCACCGCGGTTTAGGTTTAAGCAAGTTGATGATGGCAGCAATTATGGAACATCCTGAGCTGCAAGGCTTAAGACGCATAATGCTCGCCACCCGCGATGCCCATGGGCTTTATGCCCAGTTTGGATTTAAAGCGGTCGATGCACCAGAAACCTTAATGCAAATTCGGTTAGAAAATCCTTATCAATGCCTTAGTTGACATCAAAAAATAGCCAGCAAATGCTGGCTATTTTGTTGGCGTTAGCTTTGATGTCTGTTAACGAAGCCTTAAGCTGCTTTGGTCGCGGCGGTCTCTTCATCGCTGTGGCGAATTAAGTAATCAAATGCCCCCAGTGATGCGGTCGCGCCGCTGCCCATGGCAATGATAATTTGCTTGAAAGGTGAGTTAGTCACGTCACCTGCTGCAAACACGCCTGGTACAGAGGTTTGGCCGCGTTCATCGACGATGATTTCGCCCCTTGGGGTTAATTCCACTGTGCCTTTTAACCATTCCGCATTGGGTACTAGCCCAATCTGCACGAAGATCCCTGCCAGCGCGATATGGTGGCTTTCACCCGTCGCCCGGTCGGTGTAGTTTAGGCCATTCACCCGAGTGCCATCGCCAGTCACTTCAGTGGTCATCGCTTGGGTAATGATTTTAATGTTACCCATAGATGCGGCTTTACGTTGCAGCACATCGTCGGCGCGCAGGGTTTTATCAAATTCCAGTACTGTTACATGTTCTACTATATTTGCTAAATCGATGGCTGCTTCTATACCCGAGTTACCGCCGCCGATCACCGCCACACGCTTGCCTTTAAATAATGGGCCGTCACAGTGTGGGCAGTAAGCCACGCCTTTACCACGGTATTCTTTCTCACCGGGGACGTTCATTTCGCGCCAGCGAGCGCCTGTTGCCAGCAATACGGTACGGCTACGTAATTTAGCGCCGCTTGCCAGTTCAAGTTCGAACAAACCGTCAGTCGTCAATGACACGGCTTTTTGATTATCCATGATATCAACTTCATAGTCACGCACATGGGCTTCAAGGTTCGCTACTAGCTTTGGACCTTCGGTCGCTTTGACCGAAATAAAGTTCTCGATACCCACGGTTTCAGCGACTTGGCCGCCAAACTTGTCGGCAACAATACCAGTGCGAAGTCCTTTACGTGCTGCATAAATGGCTGCTGCTGCGCCAGCGGGGCCGCCGCCAACGACTAAGACTTCGAAGGGGGCTTTTTCATTAATTTCATCGGCCTTGCGGCTGGCTGCATTGGTGTCCAGTTTATTTAAAATCTCACCTATGCTGATGCGACCTGCGGCAAACACTTCGCCATTTAAGTAGACAGAAGGTACGGCCATAATATTACGGCTCGCTACTTCTTCTTGGAATAGGGCACCATCAATCATCACGTTGGTGATATTCGGGTTAATGGCCGCCATCATATTCAGTGCCTGAACTACGTCTGGGCAGTTTTGGCAGGTCAGTGATACATAAGTTTCAAAGGCATATTTGCCCGGCAGATTGCGGATCTGCTCGATGATATCATCGCTCAGTTTGATTGGGTGCCCACCCGTGTGCAGTAAGGCCAGCACGAGTGAGGTAAATTCGTGACCCATAGGCAGACCAGCAAAGCTGATTTGCGTTTTAAGCTCTGGGTTTATCACTGTCATCGCCGGGGTGCGTTCCCCCTGAATTTCTTTCAGGCTCACCAGAGAAGATAGGCTGACAATGTCATTAGCTAAACTTTTTAATTCTTGAGACTTTTTGCTCTCATCTGCAGACACGACAAGTTCAACTGGTCTCTTGAGGTTTTGCAGATAGGTTTGCAGTTGATTTTTCAAATTCGCATCTAACATGTGATAACTCCAAAATCGCTAAAAAAGATGAATACGCGGGAGAGGTGCCAATCTAGACCCTTGCAGGGGGGCGGGACTAGATTGGCAAGGTTAACGCTTTGCGGACTAAATTAGATTTTGCCAACGAGGTCTAAAGAAGGTGCTAAAGTTTCGTCACCTGGTTGCCATTTTGCTGGGCAAACTTCGCCATCGTGAGTCGCAACATATTGAGCAGCTTGGATCTTACGAACCAGTTCTTGCGCGCTGCGGCCGATACCTAAATCGTGAATTTCAGCCACTTTGATTTGACCTTCTGGGTTAATCACGAAAGTCCCACGCAGTGCCAAACCATCTTCTTCGATCATCACGCCAAAGTTACGGCTGATAGTGCCTGTTGGGTCAGCCAGCATTGGGAAGTTGATCTTCTTGATGGTGTCTGACGTGTCATGCCACGCTTTGTGAGTGAAGTGTGTGTCAGTTGATACTGAGTAAACTTCAACGCCCATACCTTGCAGTTTTTCGTAGTGATCCGCCATGTCGCCTAATTCAGTTGGACAAACGAAGGTGAAGTCTGCTGGATAGAAGAATACAACTGACCATTTACCTAACAGATCTTGTTCAGTTACTGGAACGAACTCACCATTGTGGTAAGCAGTGGCTTTGAATGGTTTGATTGTGCTGTTGATAATTGATTGAGTCATTTTATGCTTCCATTTAGTTGATGATTACTTAAGTTCATAACGAAGACGTTTGCTTGCGTCCCGTTGATGTGGAGCATAGTACCGACTCATATGGGATTAATATAACGGATAAAAACTATCATCCTAATCGATTTAGTCGAATATTGATTATTCTGCAGCGAACTTAATCGGTTTTTCCGCGGTGGGCTTGAGTTTGGTGTACCTTGGGTTTGATTTTATTGTGCTTTTGGCTTTTACCAATCGTCTTTTAGTGGGTCATAAATTGCGGATATAAAAAGGGATATCAATGATATCCCTTCAATATAAATACAATTAAAACAAGATACTGAGGTGCTAGGTGCTAGGTGCTAGGTGCTAGGTGCTAGGTGCTAGGTGCTAGGTTTTCGTTCAGTGCTTTGGGTTGCGTTAACCAAGTGCTGAGTAAGCGCACGCCGTAACCTGTGGCGCCCGTAGGCACAACGGCGGTATCGGTCGCGGTTAAGGCGTTGCCCGCTATATCGAGATGCGCCCAAGGTTGTTCACCAGCGAAATGCTTTAAGAACATAGCTGCAGAGGATGCGCCTGCGCTGCCTTCTTTACCTGTGTTTTTCAAATCGGCAATGGTAGATTTTATTTCATCGCCATAGGCTTGATCTAAAGGTAGGCGCCACACTTTCTCGCCAACCTGTTGACCTGCATAGGTAAGTTGCTGCACCAATGGTTCGGAATCTGTAAATAGGCCAGCGTAAACGCTACCTAATGCGCTCACTTTTGAGCCTGTCAGTGTTGCAACATCAATAATCACCGACGGCTTATAATTTTCGCGGGCATACCATAAGCCATCCGCTAATACTAAGCGGCCTTCTCCATCGGTATTAAGCACTTCAACCGTTAAACCTTGAGCCGTTGTAATCACATCGCCTGGGATCATTGCATGGCCAGATATCATGTTTTCTGCCATGGGCATAATCGCGACCACATTTACAGGCGCTTTTTGAACCGCCATCGCCTTAATGGTGCCCAGTACAGTGGCGGCGCCCGCCATATCAGACTTCATGCGTGCGATGGAAGTGCCTGTCGCTTTAATATTGTAACCGCCAGAATCGAAGGTGATGCCTTTGCCGACTAGCGCAATGGGGGCTTCTTTACTACCGGGCCAGTGGGCGACAACTAACCTAGGTGGACGTTCACTGCCTTTGCCTACCGCCGCTAATGCCCCAAGGTTTAACCGCTCGATATCTTTCGCTTCGAGTACAGTCACCTTTACGCCGAGAGATTTAAGTTTACGCGCTTCGTTGGCGAAACTTTCGGGGTACATGATTCCAGCAGGGGCATTGGTCAGATCGCGCGCTAAAAACACACCAGCTTCAATAGCCTCTAGATTTTTACGGTGTTTTTGGTTGGCACTTAAGTTATCGACTGCGATTTGATAGTTTTTTTCGCTATGGTTGCTAGCCTTGAACTGGGTATAACGGTAACTACGTAGCTCAATACCATGGGCAAGCTCAGAGGCAAATAGTGGTGTAGCACTTAAGCCTTTGGTGAGCACGCGCACACTGGCTTGGGGAACAGTTTCTAGCTTTGCCGCTAGATTTCCACCGATATTATTAATCTCTCCGGGCGTTAAGGATGTGGCATCGCCAATACCCACCAATAATACCCGTTTAGCATCAATTTCACTCGGGACTAAAATCTCTAAAATCTCTCCTTGTTTGCCCGCAAAACTGTTATCTGCTGTGGCGAGATTTAACTGATCTTGGGTCGATTGAGGTAAAAAATCGATACCATAGGTAGTAGAATCTACACTTTGGAATAACACTAATGTATCTGAATTCAGTGAACTACGAGTGTCAAAACTAAAGGTTTCGGCGTTAGCATTGAGAGAGTTAAGGCACGCCAGAGCCATAACGCTTAACATAAATTTGTGCTTATTTTTCATGGTGACAACTCATATCATAGGAGAATGTAAAGAATAACAAAGCTCAGCCTTAGGGTTAACTAATTTACGCTATTTTGCTGATATTAATATTAAATCCAAGGCCCAAATCGTGTCAGTGATCGATCAAGGGCAAAACCCAATTGTTGCGATAAAGATTGAGCATGATTTTTGAGTGCCGAGGTGCCTAATATTTGAGGAGATTGGCTAGCAAAAATCACCCAATTGCCGCCGCCTGTGAGGCAAGCGTTCACATGGGCAAAGTGTTGTTGTAAGTCGGCTAACAACTCGCGATTTTGGCTATGTTCTTTCCAGCAGTTCAGCACTAAATAACCGTTGGGTTTGATGAGGTTAGTGCACTGTTCAAGGAATATTGGCGAAAGCTGCCCTGTTTCAACGCCTTTGGCCGTATAAATATCGGCAAAAATTACATCCACTTTTTTATGATCACCAGCAGCTAAAAAAGCAATAGCATCATCATTGATAAGATTGAGCTTTTTACCTATCGGCAGCTGAAAATAGCGCTTAGCTAACTCAATCACCGCGGGGCGTAATTCCACCGCTGTTAACTTTATTGCCGCGTCGAAATTGCGCAGTGAGTGAATAATTGAGCCGCCGCCTAAACCTAAAACAATAGCGCTCTTGGGCTTACAAAACAGTAAAACCAACAACATGGCTTGCACATAAGTGTGCTGAGGAATATGGGGCGCAGCCTTAAGAATTTTACTCTGCTCATCATTATCCCCAAAAGACAGTATTCGTGAGTCATCGTAATCGAGCACGCGAATTGGGCCAAATGAATCTTGGGTTTCATGTAAGAGGGTAGAATCGACCATAGTGTGTTGTTACTCTGTTTGCTGCTTGGCTTGTTTGCGGGTGGTATAACTGGTTACGCAAAAAAGTTAGAATTCAGACGGTTTCAAAAATTGAGTGGCTATTATGACAAATCAAATCCTGCTTGCCTTTATTTATCTTGCAGTGTTTCTCTTTTTACAGCGTGCGTTAACCCATTGGGTGAGAAAACTCGCGCAAATGAAGCAAGTGAGTGTCGCACGGACCAGTTTGGTGACTCGGTTTATTTCCTATGTGATGTTTTTTATTACGCTGTCTTTGATGGCGGTCTCGCTGGGGCTTGGTTATCAGGATGTATCACTCTTTGTTTCATCGGCGTTTGCGGTGATGGGGGTCGCCTTGGTCGCCCAGTGGTCAATATTGAGTAACTTAACGGCAGGCGTGCTGATTTTTTTCGTATTTCCTTACCGCATTGGCGAGCGTATTCGGGTGGTTGATAAGGATGAAGATATCAGCGGGGTGATTATCGAAATTGCGCTGTTTCACGTGCTTATTCATCGCGACAATGGCGATACCATCACGTATCCCAATAACCTCATGCTGCAAAAGGCAGTGTTAAAGCTCTCAGATCAAAGTCCGCTTGCAGAGCGTCAGGCTTTACTCGAAGGCAAAAAGAAGTTTGATCCTGAGTAACAAAGGATAAAAATACATGGTCAGTGAAGAAGATGTTGGCAAATTGATTGATACTGAACTTTATAGTTCATTACTCGTCTATGCAAAAAAGAATAGCAAAGTAAATGTAAATGAATGTGATCTACCTAAAGTGTTATTAGCCTATGATGCACAAAAAATAAACGCCGCCGAGTTTTCTATTTTAGAGATGGAGAAGATAGTGTCATTGAACGTGCCACTATTTACTCGTTTCTTCGATAAAAAGATTGATACTTTTATTGATGCACCAGATGAGCACGAGAGCAATAATGATGTTATCGCAACACTGCCTTGTTATAAAAATTTCTTGGTGATATACATTATTGAGTTCTGCCTCTTAATTGAAAAGCAAGATGAACTAGAACGTTACCTTAAAAAAATAAGAGTATCAGGCAGCAAAAAATATTCACGAAAATTAAAGGAAATAATGACTGCTTTGTAATTGAGAACAGTCAGAGTAATACGTGTATATAATTTTGGGCAAACTTGATAGATCTGGCCATGGTTGGCAACCTTAGTTATTTGGAGTTCGCATGTTTGCAAAGTCAATAACCATTTTTCCTTTTGGTGATATTTCAGGAAATGGTCAATCAAAAATCTGGGAAAGGAAGTTAGATATACCTTATTTAGGGGATGGTTTTCTCATACGTATTTGGGGGACAAAAGAGGGGCCAACAGTATCCCAATGTGAGGCATTCGATAAACTCATCAATAATGCAGAGCTGATTAGAAAAGATGCAACTGCTAGGATTATTCATTTTCTTACCTCTTCTGACATTGTTCCTGCAGATATTGAGCTCTCCTCATCCAATGTTTGGGCATTTTTGTTGCCATGCTTGATCGAAGTTCATGCAAATAATGAATACAGTCTTGGTATTGGTAAGCTTGGTACGAATGCCATTTCGATTGGATATGATATTTCTTGGGGTGAAGGTTTTCCCCTTTTACAGATAGGTGTTTTAGATGGCGTTATCGATGAAATATATTCCGAATAGTGATTATCTGAATGTATGACTAGCAGTTTAATATATGAAAGGATGAATCACTAAAATCATAATATTAGTTAAGGTTTTAGTGATTCATTTGATTTAAAAAATGTAGTTCGTTAGGTGTATTGTGGGCAGCCCTAAACGCTATTTTAACGAGGCGATAAAGGCTTCTGACTTTTGGCGGTAGGATTCTTCAAATGCAATGATAGCCGCTATGATACCGGAGCCAAAAAGTACTTGTAGAGAGGGGATAAGTGTTGCTATGCCCACAGTCGACCAAAAGTTAAGACCAAATCCACGTGTCATCCAAAACTGACTCGCTAGGCCAATTAATGAAAGCGCGACGGCTAGCAACGAAACAACGGTTGTTACTCGGGTAATCATTAACAGTAACGCTAAGTTTTTTGAGGATAAATTTTTATAGGGTTTCATTTTTCTACTCTTTCCTTAAGTAGTTAATATCTAGTATGTTTAATCTATGACCTAGTGAAGCACTCTTTGAAAAAAAGCTACCGCTTGCAGGTACATTTGCAGTGCGAGTGCGGGATCATAGCGTTCACCTTCATCACGCATAAAGGCGTGTTGGGCGTTGACTTCAAGCCAAGTGAAGTTACGGTTCAGTGCCATTAATTGCTGGTGGATTAACACTCGCCCCTCTGGTGATACATGGGGATCTTGCTTGCCGAACACTAACACTAATTCCCCTTGAACATCACCGCTGCGGCTCAGTGAGTCATTGCCGTAAGCGCAGGGTAGAGTGTTGGAGTGAATGTCGGTTGGATAGAGGCAAAATGCGCCTAAAATAGCGGGGTTGAGTGCGGCGCGATAGGCTAAGTGGCCGCCAATACACACGCCCATGCTGCCTACTTTGCCATTGCAGTAAGCTTGTTGAGTGGCAAAATCGACTAGGGCTTGGGTGTCGCTATCGTGGTGCTCTAAAGGTTTGGCAAATTTATCGGCGTTGCCTTTGTCTTTACCCGATTCATCATAGGCGAGTACTGTGCCTATGGGGTTGAGTTCATGGAATACTTCAGGCACTAATACGGCAAAACCATGGCCGGCAAGAATCGTGGCGGCGCGAGCGATGGGGGCGGTTTGCTGAAATATTTCGGAATAGAAGATGATACAAGGGAACTGGCCTTGTGCATCAGGGCGGTAGATATAGGTGCGCATCGGGCCGGATGGCGTTGAGATATCTTGAGTTTGCTGAGTTACTAACATATTTATATTCCGCTATGAGGCTTCAAACGCTGAAGCCTCACTTTAGCAGTCAGGATTTTATCTGTCAGTTAAAACAATTCGTTACCTGACAATTCGCTCGCACTGAGTGCTTTTAGATTGCTCAAGGTTGTTTTAGCGATAGCACTTAAGGCTTCTTCGGTGAGGAAGGCTTGGTGCCCAGTGAAAATCACATTGTGGCAAGCAGATAAACGGCGGAATACATCGTCTTGGATGATTTCATTCGATTTATCCTCAAAGAATAACCCCTTTTCATTTTCGTACACATCAAGCCCCAATGAACCAATTTGGCCCAGCTTTAAGGCTTCCATTGCATCAAAGGCATTGAGTAAGCCACCGCGGCTAGTGTTAATCACCATCACCCCGGGTTTCATCTTAGCGAAGCTTTCTTTATTGAGTAAGTGATGGTTATCTGCCGTTAACGGGCAATGTAAGCTGATGATATCGCTGTTGGCATAAAGCGAATCGAGATCTTGATATTCCACATTAAGGGCTAACACGGCTGGGTTAATAAAAGGATCAAACGCAATGACTTTACAGCCAAAACCGAGTAATACCTTGATGGTTGCCACGCCGATTTTACCTGTACCAATCACGCCAACGGTTTTGCCGAACATATTAAAACCGACTAAACCTTCGAGTGAAAAATTAGCATCGCGGGTACGTTGATATGCTTTATGGATTTTACGATTTAAGGTCAACATCAGTGCGACAGTGTGCTCGGCCACAGATTCAGGTGAATAGGCGGGCACGTTAACGACTTTCATACCTAAGCGTTTAGCAGCGACTAAATCGACGTTGTTAAAGCCCGCACAGCGCATGGCAATAATTTTTGTGCCACCCTTGGCGAGTTCTACGAGTACTTCTTCGCAGAGTGAATCGTTAACAAAGGCGCAGATGATGTCAAAACCTTCGGCAAGTTTCACCGTTTGCATGCATAGACGATAATCGAAATACTCTATTTGCGCACCAAAGGCGACATTGGTACGGTTAAAATATTCTATGTCATATTGTTTTGCGCTAAAAAATCCAATTCTCATTTCAATCACCTACCCCGTTGCCTGATATTGTTATCTGCTAATGAGTGTAAGTGAGTTCGCTTTTTTTGTCCTTAACCTTGAGGTTTACCCCGCTAAAAGAGTGACCTTTATCATCAATTGGACATAAAAAAAGCGAGCCCCTGACGGCTCGCTTATTGGTTTGTTGAGTTTGCTTGAGGATCAAGCAACGGCTCTCATATTAATAGTCGTGCTATGTGAGCCTTGGGCTAGTCCTTTAGCCCTGATGATTGCATTTTACTTTTTATCTTTAGCGTATTTTGCTGCAGAGGTACCCGCGATACGGCCGTAAGTTACGATATCAGAGATAGCGTTACCGCCTAAGCGGTTAGCGCCGTGAACACCACCGGTCACTTCACCTGCTGCATATAAACCATCAATAGGTTTACCCGTTTTCTCGCTCTTCACTTCAGCCTTAGTATCAATCACTACACCACCCATAGTGTGGTGAACCGCTGGCGCGATTTCGAGAGCATAGAAAGGCGCTACAACTAATTCACGTGGTAAATCAGGACGTTCAAATTGAGCATCTTTACCTGATTTAACGAAACCGTTGTAAGCTGTGACTGTTTTAGCCAGTTCTGCGGCTGGAATATCTAACTGTTTAGCCAGATCTTCAATCGTTTTGCCTTCTTTAACAATGTTCAGGTGAACATAGCCTTCGATGGCTTTTAAGCTCTTACGGATTGAATCATCAAATACCAAATAAGCACTTTCGCCTTTTTGTTGCAGAATCGCCGCAGACGCTTTGTCACGGGTGGTGATTTCGTTCATAAAGCGGTTACCTTCACGGTTAACCACGATAGCCCCGTTACCACGTACCGCTTCAGTGATCATCACACCGCCTGCAGGAGAGTAGGTTGGGTGAGCTTGAATAAATTCTAAGTCGCGAGTTGCCGCACCAGCTTGCAATGCTACGTCTAAGCCGTCACCTGTGGCACCTGGGTGGTTAGTTGCTTTAAAGCCTTTTAACTTAGGATCGTACTTCGCTACGCGATCATTGTTTTTAGCAAAACCACCTGCAGCAATAACAACTGCATCGGCTTTGATCACGTAATAACCTGTGTATTCGCCTTTCACTAATACGCCAGTAATTTTACCACTCGCATCTTCAAGAATACGTACTACACGGCTGTTTAAGCGAATATCAGTGCCGCGTTTTACGGCGTTATCCCATAGAACTTGTGCGACATGGGCACCCACACCTGCACCGCCAGTAGGACGATGGCTACGGTTAACACTTGCGCCACCCATACGGCCAACGTCTGTCATATCGGCACCCATAGAGGTTAACCAATCGATAGAGTCTGATGAGTTGTTCGCTAAGGTTTTGACTAATTCAGGATCGTTAATATTACGGCCACCTTTCATGGTGTCGTCGATCATGATTTGTTTCTTATCTTCAATACCTAACTTAGCTTGTGGCTTCGTTTCTGCAGCGTTCATACCGCCTGCAGCCAGTTTAGTATTACCACCTGGTACAGGTTCTTTTTCAAGTAGAATGACGTTTGCGCCAGCATCACGGGCAGATACGGCAGCAGCTAGACCTGCACCACCTGAACCAATAATAACCACATCTGTGGTTTCTTTTGCGCCAGCGGCAATGGCTTTATCTTGAGCAGCTTTGTCTGCATCAACAGGCACAAACTTACGTTCCCATTTACCACCGTATGGCATATCAAAGCCAAAGCTATGGCAAGCGTCACAGTAAGTTACTGATTTTTCATGGCCTTTATGACAGCTAGTACAAGCAATTTCACCAATTAAGTGAGATTTATGGGGGGATACTTTATCTTTAGGTGCGGCGGCGGCTAATTCTTTTAAATCACCGTGGCAGCTAACACATTGGGCATTTTCATGGGTCAGGTTGTCGTTGGTAACGCCACCTTTGTCTGATACGTGGCAGCTATCGCAGCCACCCATTTCACCGTGAAAATCGGCTAGCACTTCCGGCGCTGCATAGGCCGTTCCGGCCATTGCGCCTGAGATCAGCATGGCTAGTGCTGTTTTTTGAATCTTTCTTGTGAACATGATAGTTCCTCCGCCGTACATTCATCTACTTAATAAGGGTTATTCATCGTGGCGTGATATTGGTATTTTACATAGCTCACGCACTTTAGAGCATTCTCCGCTAACAAAGTTAGCACTATCTAAAGAGGTATATGTGTATTTGTGTCACATAATTATTGTTATATCGAAAATAACATATCTAAATTGTGCAATATGATGAAAAAAACAAAATCAAACTGAAATAAATCACTTATTTGATAGGGTGAAACTTGCTTTAGTTAACATATTTATACGGGCTAGTATTCGGCTATTTGAATTAGTTTTGAAAGTTTTGAAAGTTTTGAAAGTTTTGAAATATGTTTAGTTGTATTTTTATTTGATTGTAGTTTAGTGTAAATACGTAAATATTTACCGAGTTAAGTATTATGCAATAAGTGATATTTCGCCAGTAATTGGGGTGGAAATTTATTGTTTATTTTGCCAGTATGTTAGCTGTATGATTTTTAAAGGTTAAATTTATGCGTAGCGATCATGTGTCAGAGAGACGTTTTTGGATACAGCGACTGAGTAAAACAAGCTTAAGGGCGTTGCATATACTTGGTGTTGTCGGTGCGGGGGGGAGGAATATTACTCGGCGTAGAAAAACTCCTGTGGCTGAATTACTGGTATATTGCAATGTCGACAGGAAGCATATTGATGTGTTGGGAAGTCGTACGGGATTGGCGTTGGCTTATTCAGCTTAAGGGTGTGTTAACCTTGGTTAAATTAGGTTTGCTTTGTTTGTTTATACCACTCGCAAATTATAAACCTGAGCTGCTTATACTCGTCTTGTTTTTATCTGTTATCGTTTCCCATGGTCCCGCTGGACTCAGGCATTATTCGATTGTGCATCGTCGACAAATTGAAACTAAAAAAGAGATTAAAGGCTAATGCTCCAAACAGATTGTGCACTTTTAAAGCCATCGGCATTAATAACTCAATTCCCTTGGCCATCTTTAGTGGGCTTGAATGTGCTTGATTTAGCTTGCGGTTCTGGCCGTAATGGCCTGTGGTTCTTAGCACAGGGAGCCGATGTTACTTTTGTCGATAGCGATCTGTCTCGTTTGTATGTTGAGCATCCTAATGCGCATAAACTTCAGTGGGATTTAGAGGCCCATTCGGCACCAATTTTGCCTGTCGAAGCATTTGATATTGTGTTGGTGTTTAATTATTTACATCGGCCTTTGCTGGCACAGATCGCCGCAAGTGTTAAATCCAAAGGGTTTGTTGTTTATGAAACTTTTACATGGCGCCAAGCTGAAATAGGGCGGCCACGTAACCCGGATTTTTTATTGATTGAACATGAACTCAAATCAGCATTTGCCAACTGGCAACCTTTGCATTACTTTGAAGGACAATTGAGTGAATCTCATTCGGATCGTATGAGCTTTAAAGCACAGATAATCGCTCAAAAGTGGTAGTATGCTATCCTGTCCGATCCTAAATCTATCCATGCACAAAGTAAAAGTAGAGGCCGCAGGATGTTTCCCTATCCAGAGCAATACCGCATTGCCACTCCACCGATAACGACAGCCATTATGGTGGGTTGGGCGCTGCTCAGTCATAGCGTGTTGGCGGATGCTAGCCCAGTAGCGTTATACCCATTATTTGCGCTGTTTCCTCTGATTATTGCATTACATATGTACTTAATTTGGTTGGCGAAAGGGATGGGAAGGCTCGATCAGTTTTTCTATGCGTTAGTGCATATTCCATTAGCGTTTGTGGTGTGGACGTTTACCATTATGCATGTCAATGGTAATGCATTTTCCTAGTTTATTTTCCTGATTTGTGACTACTTTACTTAAGATGTGTTCAAGGATGATTGCGTGTGGATCTAGAGTTTAAAAAACGCCAACTACTTTATTTTCCTGTTTTATATCTCAGTGGATTATTTATTTTAGGCTATAGCCTTATCCATTGGTTTTTACTGCAATTATTTAATGTAGATGAAGACCTTGGGTATTTTTGGTTACCTCTGTTGCTTCCCGGTGGATTGTTGTTTTTTTTCCTTCGGCCTAGGCTTAAACTGCTTAACTTTACGGGCAGTCATTCACGCTTTATATATCTTCTAATTGCTTCAATTTATATTGCAGTTCCTACCATCATTGCTCAGGCATACCTAAAGACGGTAACGGGCAAGTTAACTCAGCTTGATTCGATACAGGAAATCATGCTGCACCCTCCGACGCAGTTTTATCAATTAAAACGGTCTTATATCGATAAAACGCAAATCGGTTTACAGCGTAGCTTTGAAGTAACAGGTAGGAGTAATAACAGACTAACGATCAAGCTGTATATCGCCATCCCCATTTTTGCGAGCGAGGCAGATAGCCACCGCGCTCCCGCTCTGGCATGGTATGGCAAAATATACCAAGAAGAGATCAGTAATCGACTCGAACCTGATGAAAAAGAAGCGCAATTTCAAGCGTTCTTAACACGTATACAAACCGAGTTTGACGAGTTTGATCCCCATGCGTTTAATTATCTAGATCGTCTCGGCCCCTCTTCACTTTATTCGGATTTGCTCTCTGCCGCACAAAACAGCCCCAGCTACCAAGCTGAATATCGGACTATTTTTATGCCAGCATTCACTCCCTTTGAGGCGCGAAATGGTCATAAACTAGCGTGGATTATCGGCTGGCTGTTGGTTGGAGCATTGGTGTGGTATGTGATGTTGCGACGGGTCAAACTGGATGAAGTGGCGTTGAACTCAGGGGCATTAGCAAAACAATTGGATCATCGGAATACCACCTCTGAATTACAGTCATGGCTTGAGTTCATCCGCCCTAAAGCCGGTTTTATGGTCACGCCAGTACTGATGTCTCTCAATGCATTCGTGTTTATCTTTATGGCATGGTCAAGCTCGCATGTTATTCATTTTCAGAGCCATTTTTTGCTTGAGTGGGGGGCTAATTTTCGGCCTAACGTGCTTGCGGGTGAGTGGTGGCGCTTAGTCACGAGTAGCTTTATCCACGGCGGCTTAGCGCACTTAGTGCTGAATCTTTACGGATTGTTTTTCGTCGGTACCTTTATTGAGCCTTTGCTGGGTAAATGGCGACTGTTGTTGGTGTATTTAGTCTCGGGGATTCTGGCGAGTGTTGCGAGTCTCTGTTGGTATGATGCCACTATAAGTGTGGGAGCATCGGGCGCCATTATGGGACTTTTCGGGATATTAGTGATTTGGGTTTGGAAGCGGGTTTTTGCTAAAGAAATTCATTTTATCTTAAGTATCAATGTAGCGATATTTGTCACTGCAAGTGTAGTTTCTGGTTTTTTGGGTGGCGTTGACAATGCGGCTCATATTGGCGGATTCGTTAGTGGTTTACTGCTTGGGTTTCTTTTACTGCCGTATATTCGAAAACCTCAGCCCACTAAAAAACAAAAGCCGAGAAGAAAATAAATACTTCTCGGCCGTTGAAGGATGTTTCTGTTAATGTTTAGGCATGTTCAAACATTAAGAACAAATACACGATAAACAGCACTATATGAGTCGCGCCGTGCAGTGCATTGGTACGACCGCTACTAAAGCTGACCTTACAGACCATTAAACTGGTGATTAACAGCACCATGTCGGCGGGTGACAGGCCTAAATGGACTTCTTGATCTATCACGCTGCCAATAATTAATACCGCGGGGACTGTGAGTGCAATCGTCGCGAGCACTGAGCCAAAATACAGATTCATCGCCCGCTGTAATTGATTGTTTAACGCGGCCTTAAAGCCTCCTACCGCTTCGGGTGATAAAATCAAGCAGGCGACAATAAAGCCCCCTAATGCCTGTGGAGCGCCTAGGGTTGCTACGCTGTAATTGATGGGCATAGCTAAGGTTTTTGCCAGCAAGATGACCACCAACAAATAGCCAATTAATAGAATCGTATGGTAAGCATTACTGCGCAGTATGCCGTGGTGTTCCTCATGGTCTTCATGATCGGCATCGACAAAGAAATGGCTATGGCTCTTTGTCTGTACCACTAAAAAGACGCCATAGAGCAGAATCGAAATAATGATCAGCATCCAAGACATGGCTTTAGACATGCCACCGATAGTGCCACCTTCGGTAAAATTGGGCAGCACTAAACAGAGTAGGGCGAGGGGAATAATCGCCACGAGATAGGATTTTACGCCATCTAAATTGAAATGCTGGGTATGGTAACGCCAGCCGCCAAGTAATAATGTAAAGCCCACTAAACCATTGATGATTAACATGACGACGGCGAACATAGTGTCGCGCGCCATGACAGGATTGGGTTCTCCGGTCAGCATCACGGAGGAGATCATCACCACTTCGAGTGAAATGACCGATAAAGTTAAGATTAAGGTGCCATAGGGATCGCCAAGTTTAATCGCTAGCGCATCTGAGTGGCGTACCACAGAGAAAATAGCCCAAGTTACAACACCCAATAGGGCGAGCGAAACGGGGATATAGGTCGAGAGGGCGGTGCCATCGGCGAGTAAGCTATCGCCACCGGTTTTAAAGAATACTAAGGTCAGTATTCCCAGTAGTAGGGCTAACTCGTCTTTCATAAATGTCTTCATAGGCAATGTGTCCTAAACGAAAAAAAAGGCCGTTAGTATAGACACTGGTTATGGCACACTTTGCATTAAACTTCTTTTAGATTTTACAGTTGAGGTGTTGATGCTAAGGTTTTTTATTTTAACTAAGTCTGCCTACGACGGTTATCGTTAAGGGTGGTATAAATATGATTATGCTGAAGTGATTCATCTTCTAGCCTTAACTAAAAACCGATTTATGAAGGTAGTGATTTGATTAATATAGTTATTTTTTGTGTGATTGTGATTTTGTATTTTGGATTTGAACAACACCGAGATCGACAAGCCTATATGGCGATACTGCTCTATGGGGTTTATATACTTATATATGAGTTTGTCCCACCTTTCCCGAGTGTTACATCATCCCATATAGGTAAATTATACGGTTTGGTGCCTATGTTATCCGTTGGCGCTATCCTCTTTCCGCATTTCAATACCAAGTCACCAGAAGTGGTGACTCGTTGTATCGGCTGGCTGGGATTGCTTTCTGTATTCGTCATTTTAGCAATGTTTAAAATATTGATATGGTAGTAGAGCTGCCTACTGTGCTGTGCACTCAATACAGTGCACAGCGGTTTGGTTTTTATTAATGGATTAACTCTGCGGCTTAAGCTAAAAGTCGCACACTCAAAAACCGTAGACTAAAAGATGGGGAAGACATGGTCCGAGGTAATCACCGGGGGCGGTATTTCCTGATTTAAAAACTTGCCATGATGGTAGCTATTAATCACTTGTATCCAGCCATTATCCCTGAACTCGTATTGTTTACCATGAAACCTGCTCTGCTCGTCATAATTAGCAATTTCAAGCAAATAGTCTTCGGTATTACGCAGTTCCCAATGGCCGACTTGTTTACCTTGGTCGAAGCGACCGTACCAATAACGTCTCTCAGGATTTGGCCTTGGGTTGAAACCGAACTCTCCATGGGTATACACCCAGTCGCCATCCTGCTGCCCATTGCGGTATTCGCCCTTTTCATACAATTGGCCGTCAGTGGCATAGCGTTGGACTAATCCTTCGGGTTTGCCATGGTTAAAGTTTATTAATTCAAGCAATTGCCCTGAACTTGTCTGATTGCGGAACTCGCCATGGAGTTCCCCTTGGGTATCATAACTAAAGGTGAGGGTGGCATCCTCTTGTTGTTTTTTCCATTTGCCTGAGGGCTTGTCGTTGGCATATTGGCCTTGCTCGGCCAGCCATTGTTCCCCTGTTTCATGCTTAATTTTCAGCATTTCGTAGGGGCCTTCGCGCTTACCCTCTTTAAAATATTCCCGGGTAATCACTTTTACAGTTTGACTACGGTTTAGGGTTTGCAGATATAAACCGGTCAATTGGTTATCGATATGCTCGCTGCGGCTAATTAACTCACCTTGCTCAAATATTTCGTTGAGAACCCATTTTTTAAGCTTGTCTTCTTCGATGTTAGAGGTAAGTTGACCGTCACTAAAGCGTTGATGCTTACGGTAAACCCAGCTGTTGTTTTGGTGTTTTTCTTCGGTTGAACTGAGCATGTTACCCTTTTCATCGTATTTAATCGATAAGGTCACATTCCATGGTGCTTCTATGATTTCCTTTTGTGCTATCTGGCCATTTTCATAGTAATCCAGCTGTTCACCGACTTTATAGTCATTGTGGTAGCGGTAGTGGCGCTTTACCTTGCCATCACCGAAATATTCGAAGTAATCCCCGTGTTTCTTACCTTTGACATAAGCTTGGGTCGAGATGATTTTACCAAACGCCCAGTTTGTTTCGTTGCCATGTGTGAGCCCGTCCACCATTGGGGTTTCGAGGTGCAAGTTGCCATTATCATAGTACTGAGTAACACAAGTGCCGCTATTACAGACCTTGCCCCTAAGCTTTCCCTCGCTATCAAAGAGCTCGCTTATGCCGACCTCTTTACCATCTTGATAGGTGGTTTTGTAACGGATCTTTCCACCTTCCCAATAACCTGTTTCTGGGCCTTGTTTCACACCATTTTCATAGTGGGATTCAACATACAATTGGCCCGTTGCTATATATTTTTTGAGCAAGCCATGAAGTTGGCCTTGCCCATTGCGAAAGCCTTGTTCATAGGGTTTGCCATCCTCAAAGTAACATTGATAAGCACCGCGGAATTGTTCACTGGTGAGTGTTTTACCGATATTGTTATCGGCGAGGGAACTGGCGCAGAAAAGCATATCGTTGTCTTTGTAATAAATCTCGGCCTTATAATTTCCGTCAATCACTTCAGTCGATTGCTTTAAATAATAGCGAGCTAACTTTTTATTTTTGATGATCTTCCAATGTTCATCGAGTAGCACGTTTTCTGCATTGGCATTGGTACTGATAGTGATACAGACAAGTACCAGTGCTCCAAGGAGCCGTTTTACTGTAAATAGACGCATAACCGCTCCTTATGGCAAAGGTTTAAAGGTGAATTCATAGGGGATATCGACGGGGTTTTGAGAGAGCGTCATATAACTCACCTTCGCGGCAGGGCCCGCAACACTCAAATAGCGGCCATCGACCAGCGCCTCTTTAATCCGCAGTTCGGTGGTTTCGGGCAGTCGAATTGTTAGGGATTTGCCTTGGGCATCCTCGACTTTAAAGTAGTTCTTAAGATCTTTACTCGGCTCGTCACCATAACCGGTTTTTGTTAGCCAAGCTTGTACATCGATTAACCAAGGACGTGGGTTAGCTGCCTGCTCTAAGGGTTGCCAACTGATATCACCTTGGCAATGGATTTTTCCTTGGATGTGTTTATCGTAGAAAAACTGCCGCTCACGGTCGGGCGTCATCAGGGTATAGGCTGGTCCGTTTGGGGCATTATGCTCAAACAGCCAAGTGACTTCGTGTTTCCCCTCTTTAAAACCTTGTTCTATTTCAGGTTTACAGGCACTCGCTAATGCGGCTGACATAGGAATATACAGATTATGGCCATTGTCAGTCTCAGGTTTTATCCCTTGGATCGCACTGATTTCGGCGTTTGATGGCTCAAGATCTTGATAGAGGAAGTTATTGAGGCTCGAATCGCCAAACTCGCTTAAGGGATTGGCCAGATTTTGGTTGTAGTCGGTAAAGGTCACAAAGCGGATGTTCTTGGTTTGGCTTAACTCCGGCTGTGGCTGGCTCTCCAGTATTACAACGGTTTTAGGGATTTCATCTAGCTTAAGTAGCAGGGCGCGGGTGCTAAGGTGATGAGGATCATCGACACCGATTAATTCCCTCAGCAGTTCCTTATCCGTCACCGTTAACCATTTAGGATAATCACCATCGCGACGGGCTTCGGCCATCTTTCCTTTAAGTTGCTGAAAAGGAAGATTAATGTTTTTAGTCTTACTCTGCTTTGTTACGACTTTAAATAGCTTTGCCTCGGCGTCGAGCACCTGAATCGTGAGGCTCGCATCGCCAAAGGTATAGGGAGTGGCGACCAGTTCATCCCACGATTTTTCGACTATCTTATTGCTTTCAGGGATAAGGGTCAGCTTGGCGGTGATATGGTCTATCTGTTTAAGTTTATTGGCGGTGTTGTCCCAGCCTGTGGCGATAAGATCCACCGAAGACTCAATCGAGCGGTTGAAATTCATCGCCATACCTTTGCTGTGCTGCCAGAAGTGAATATCTATCGGATTTCCGCTGGCATCAAAGGCGGCTAAGTCTTCATAATTCACATTAGCAACCACATATCGCGGGCTCATATTATGCACAAAGCGCAATTGCAGCACTTCTGGCGTGTCAGCGCCCCATGGGCCAATATTATCAAGAATGCCTTGCTGATCAGGTAATAAGGATTTTATAAAGTCCTTATCATGGGCTTTATATTCCCGCGGAACATCGCTAATGGGGTAGAGTTCTTTTTGCAGATCATCTATATCACGCTCGGCATCGTACCTAGCGTCGGCATGCCAAAGCATGCTCATGATATAAGGGCTATCCTTGGGCGCCATGGCGATGCGGCGGGTGAGAGTACTGCCTTGCTGCACTTCCTGTTGAAAAAAAGCCATGCTCTCTAACCAACCGGTTTTGCGGTTAAGCTCGAACTTGCCATAGGCCTTAAAGTTGTCTTTTTCACCTTGAACTACTGCAAATAACTTATCTTCGGTCACTCTCTCAACTGTCCAAGTTAGGCGTGCGTCCATGGGGGCGCTAATGCTATAACCGACCTTAGGCTCTAGCGCCACGGGCAAAGTTGGAGCCTGTTCAAACAGTGACTTAAGATTAGTCCAGTGCTCAAATAGCTCGATAACCTCTTTTTGATCCGCCTTCGCGATGGGCGTCAGTTGACGGACTTCACCCTTGCTGAACTCCACATTAAAGCCGTCTTTAACCAATTGCACGATTTCATTGGACTTGCTTTTAGGGTCGATATTACTCACCGGAATAGGCAAGCCATAGTCGCTTATTTGCAACAGGTTAGGTTGGAGAAAAAAGCGGGCGTTATGGGTTAATGGCGTCGTTAAGCTGGCCGCTTTACCTGCTTCATCTTGTAATTGGTAATCCAGCAGCAATCGCGCCTGCATCACTTTGCGGGTTTCAAAGCCATCATCGAGGCTGACGGTGGAAATAATCTGATATTCACTTTGAGTGGGGATGCTAGCTGACTTGCTTGAAAGCGAATTATCGCAAGCCGTTAACCCAAGCGTGATCGTGATAGTGGTACAAATTACCCTGCATATCCTTATAGCCATTAGAACTCCATCTGCAACTTATGTTGTTGAAATGTAAAATTATTAATTTGTGAATTGATGGCATTATACACAAAAATATCTCAGGGGAATAAATTAGATACCCGTCAGAAAAATATCTTTGCGTTAATCAAGGTAGCGTCGTGGGGGGAGACATTCTATGGGATAAACCAGATGGGTTATCCCATAGAATGGTTCGAGCATTAAAACAGCAGTGTTGCTACGCCTAATAGAGCGAATAATACAGCGCAGCCACGATGGATCCAGTGCATAGGTAATTTTTCTGCGCTAAAGTGCCCTGCAATCACAACAGGAACATTGGCGATCAACATGCCTAAAGTTGTACCAGCAACCACCATGGCGAGGGCATCGTATTTTGCGGCTAATACCACTGTGGCTATCTGAGTTTTATCTCCCATCTCTGCAATGAAAAATAAGATAAATGTGGCTAAAAATGGCCCCATTTTATAAAAACCACTTTCCTCCGCGTCCACTTTGTCAGGAATTAATACCCAGAGTGCAATGGCAAAGAAGGAGGCGGCAACTAAATAGCGAGCAAGATCGGGGTTTACCCAAGTGATGGCCCATTGACCAACCCAAGCTGCGGCAAAATGGTTAAACAAGGTTGATAGCAAAATACCTAAAATTATCGCGGTTTTATTTTGAAATCTTGCGGCGAGTAATAGTGCAAGCAATTGAGTTTTATCACCAATTTCGGCGATAGCAACCGTAAAGGTTGAGGCAAGTAGTGCTTCCAAGTGTGATCCTTTAGGGGTGGTTTAGACATAAGCACAATAGACCGTCCACCCCTAGGTGCGGTTATTGTGCTCAGGTCTTGCTTGGCAAATCAATGACTTGCTGTGAATACCATGGCCTGTTGCCAAGTATGTTGATACTCACCCTAGATAACGATGGCTCGAAATCCAGTTAGCTACTCCCCCGAAGCGAGGCGTGCATTATAACGAAGTGAAGCAGAGTTTCAAGGGCGGGATGTAAATGGCGCCTGAGTTCCTCTTTGGTGTGATTTATGGCGCTATGAGCATGAATAATGAAGAGGATTTGATAACTTTGTATTTTTTGTTTGCTCAATCGCGATTAAGTTGTTGCGATACAAAATTCCATTCAGCTTTATTGATAACTGGCTTGCCCACTGGGTTTGGCTCTGTTAATGTCCCAAGTTATCTCTTTATCGATGTATTTAATCGGTACTTTATTAGGGTCACACCATTGAAAGTCACGTCACTTTTCTTCAAACGATTTAGTTAGCCTCAATGGCGACTGAGTTGAAATATTCAAAAGCTATTGGGGCCAATTGATCTGTTTAATCAAGATCTGATTGGATGCTTTAAGTTTTATGACGCTTTTAATCTAATGACGACATAGTGACGCAGGGCTTTATCCTTCAAATCGATGCAACAATATTGATAAAAATAATAAGTAAAACTTGAATAGGATGATTGTGTGAATTTAAAAATACTCGGTTCAATTGCCATTGTTGCTGGTACGGCAATTGGCGCAGGCATGTTAGCTTTGCCTTTAGCTACTGCTGCTTTAGGGATTATTCCGGCAATTTTATTACTGGTGGTTATTTGGGGCATTTCCGCTTATACCTCGTTGTTAATGCTCGAAATCAATTTGCGCTCTGGTGTGGGTGACAATGTGCACGCCATTACGGGTAAGCTACTCGGTAAAAAGGGCCAGATTATCCAAGGTGCATCATTTTTAAGTTTATTGTTCGCACTAACAGCAGCTTATCTGACAGGGGGGTCATCCCTGTTAGTATTAAAAGCGCAAAATATGTTCGGTATAGTGCTGGATAACCAAGTTGCAGTACTGTTGTTTACATTGGTTCTCGGTGGATTTGCGGCGCTAGGTGTGGCTTGGGTTGATAAGATTTCACGCTTACTATTTTCTTTGATGATTTTATTGCTCGTGGTTGTGGTGCTGTTTTTATTACCCGAAGTGAGTCTTGCTAGTATGGCAACGGGGGCGATTGCGGAGTCTATGACCAGCAGTTGGATGGCGGCCATTCCTGTGGTATTCACCTCTTTTGGCTTCCATGTGTGTATTGCAACCTTAGTGCTCTACTTAGATGGGGATGTGGTTTCACTGCGCAAGGTGTTGTTAATCGGTTCGACAATTCCATTGGCTTGCTATGTGTTTTGGTTGTTGGTGACTTTAGGTACAGTGGGAGGCGCAGAGATTAGCGGTTTTAACGGATCGTTACCCGCCCTTGTCACCGCTTTGCAAGAAATTGCACACACGCCTTGGATAAGTAAATGTATTTCATTATTTGCTGATTTAGCCTTAATTACTTCTTTCCTTGGGGTAACCTTAAGTTTGTATGACTTTGTCGCCGAGCTGACCCGTGCCAAAAATACGGTCTTTGGCCGTATTCAAACTTGGTTATTAACTTTTGTGCCACCCTTATTGTGCGCGCTATATGTGCCCGAAGGTTTTGTGGCAGTACTGGGGTTTGCGGCCGTCCCTTTAGTTGTGATGATTGTCTTTTTGCCGATCGCTATGGCCCTTCGTCAGCGTCAACCTCAGGCATTAGGTTATCAAGTTGCTGGTGGTTCGATGGCATTGGCGTTAGCAGGCCTTTTAGGGGCAGTTATTATTGGTGCACAGCTATTTGTGGCGCTCTAATCGAGCGTGATTATCTGAGCCGTTTTAAAAGCAAGTTGAGCCTGTACTATTACTCAGATGTATTTGCTTTGTAAGCGAGTTTGTCAAAGTCTGTTGGAAGCTGTGTATCATGTGATAAAGTCAGGCCCTGTGCCTGACTTTTTGCTTTTACAGGTTTTAAGGCAATCAGGTTGAGGGTCTTTCGCCCTTCAATAGACGATTAATGACAACAAAATAGCCTAGCTTGCGCGCGGCTTTATTCACATAAAACGGACTTAACACAATGAAAAAATGGTTACTTACAGTTGCCGTTGCCGCTAGTTTTGGCGCTCAAGCGGACGAAGGTATGTGGCAGCCCCACCAGTTACCCGCGATGGCCGATGAGCTAAAAGCAAAGGGATTAGAAATTGATGCCAAATCAATTTCTAAACTGACCGAATTCCCGATGAATGCCGTGATAAGCCTTGGCGGTTGCACAGCATCATTCGTATCGCCAAAGGGTTTGGTAGTCACGAATCATCACTGTGCCTATGGTGCGATTCAATATAATTCTACCCCTGACAAAAACCTGCTCCAAGATGGCTTTTTAGCTAAGACATTTGCCGATGAATTACCTGCAACCCCCGGTTCTCGCATTTATGTGACTGAAGATGTCACCAATGTGACCGAGCGTATTAAGGCAGGGCTTGAGTCCAAAGTAGGTAATGAGTTTTATCAAGGTGTTGAGCAACAAGAAAAAGCCTTAGTCGCTGAATGTGAAAAGGAAGATGGCTATCGCTGTCAGGTTTATAGCTTTCACGGTGGCCTCGAATATTATCTTGTCAAACAACTCGAAATTCGTGACGTGCGCTTAGTTTATAACCCAGCCGGAAGTGTGGGTAAATACGGCGGCGATGTCGATAACTGGATGTGGCCACGTCACACTGGCGATTTTTCTTTCTATCGTGCTTATGTCTCTAAAGCGGGAAAACCGGCGGAATTTAGCGCGGATAACGTGCCATATGAACCCAAAAGCTTCCTAAAAGTATCGGCTAAAGGCGTGAGTGATGGTGACTTTGTAATGGTCGCAGGTTACCCCGGCCGTACCAATAGATATCGCACCGCCAACGAAGTGCAAAATCAATTCGAGTGGGCTTATCCTCAAGGTAAGATCCTGCGCGAGCGCTTTATTGAGATCATTAAAGATACCGCCCCAGAGGGCAGTGACGAGCGTATCAAGTACGAAAGCCAAATTGCAGGCCTTGCCAATTACGCGAAAAATTTCACTTCTATGATTGAGTTTTACGGTAAATCGACCATGCTGGCCGACCGTCAAGCTCGCGAGGCTGAACTTGCAGCGTGGATAGCTAAAGACAGCAGTCGTGAAGCTAAATACGGCAAAACTTTAGCAGAGTTAGATACGCTAATTGCTAAAGGTAATGAGCATCAAGAGCGTGACATGATCTTAAGTTATATTGGCAATACGACTATGGTGCCTACGGCGCGTGATTTATACCGTTTAGCCAATGAGAAGCAACTGCCCGATATGGAACGTGAGCCTGGTTTCCAAGAGCGTGATATGACGCGCTTTAAAGCGAGTATGGAGCGAATCGATCGCCGTTATGCGCCAAGCGTTGATAAAGCCGTGTTGCTCGATATGCTTAAACGCTATGCCGCCCTTCCTGAGAACAAGCGCTTACCCGCACTGGATAAAGCCTTTGGTATCGACAGCAAATTCAGCGAAGCTAAGTTAGCTAAAACACTCGATAAAATGTACGCCAAAACCGATCTAGGCAACAAAGATGTACGTTTAGCATGGATGGATAAATCGGTTGCTGATTTTAAAGCGTCTAAAGATCCTTTTATTCAATTTGCCGTCGCTATGTATGACACCGATATGAGCGAGGAGAAGAAAGAAAAAGAATTAGCCGGTGAGCTGATGAAGGTGCGTCCGCAATATATGGATGCCATTATTGCCTACAACCTTGAGCAAGGTAAGCCTGTTTATGCCGATGCGAACTCAAGCCTACGTGTGACAGTGGGCCATGTGAAAGGTTATGCACCAAAAGATGGTTTAGTTGCACTGCCATTCACGCGTTTAGAGGGAATAGTGCAAAAAGACACTGGTATTGATCCCTTCGATGCCCCTAAAAAGCAGTTAGATCTGATCAAACAGAAGCAATACGGTGATTTCTATGTGAAATCAATTGATTCTGTACCAGTGAACTTTTTATCGACGCTCGATACTACTGGCGGTAACTCTGGCTCACCTACCTTAAACGGCCGCGCCGAATTAGTAGGCCTGCTGTTCGATGGCGTCTATGAAAGCATTATCGGTGACTGGGCCTATGACGATAATATCAACCGCTCAATCCAAGTTGATAGCCGTTATATGCTGTGGGTAATGAAGTATTTAGATCATGCTGACAATCTATTAGCCGAGATGGAAATTGTTAAGTAATCCATTACCGCACCAGCAATGGTGCGGCCTATAATGGCTGGATTATCAGCATTTAAGCGTGATGTAGCGTTTAAAAAATACTGCAATAACAACACAAAAAATAGCGATAAACTCACTGAGTTTATCGCTATTTTTGTATTCTGAGGTTGGAAACCGTTTGGTGTAATTTGGTGGTGAGAAAGCCGTTTTATATAAATTTTTAATTGGTTGGGTTTGAGCTAATTGCGGGGATTCATCGTAACTCGGTTTGCGGCTGGAACATGTTGGTCAGCGAATAAATCCGGCCATCCATTTTAGATCAACAACATAATGTACTTTCAGTTTGCCTGCAATCTGCTCTGGTTCAAATGATTTGAATGAGAGTCATCAAAAGTCGCAGGGACAGCATCTGAGGCAATAGATTGAGCTAATTCCTTCAAAAAAAAGTGTATTTCAGACGTGGTAAGTGAGCCCATAGTGCTTGAAAGGTGTTAGGCGATGATGGCTGTCGAAGGGATATAGTCGTTGTCAGTTGCTGTGAAAGTGCTGACAGCTTGCCGCAAAGTGCCGTCGTCACTTTTCTAAATGTTCGCAGTAATCGGTTAGTTCTTGCAGCGTTCCCACTGGGTCATGAAACAGCTTACCAAACTCAGTGGTCAGTTTAAGCCAATTGTCATGGTGGATATTTAATCTGGTCAGTAACTTGGCGCTATTAAAGCTGGGTGTCCTGTTTTGTTGTCCAGTTTTGTTCGGAGCTGCATTCAGGGTGGTGTGGGGGCTGGAGGCTAGACATCTCCGGCTACCCGATTATGTGCTCGTTTAATTTTACTTTGCACTTGATTTATTGGGCTTTTTATCTATTAAAACATCCTGTTGCCATTTACTAGGTTTTTTATCCGTTCGATGAATACATCCTACCCAACAACACGGCCGCTTTTTTCCTTCTAGTAATTCTTCAACTGCCCGAAGAATTCGCTTTGTTCTAGTTTTTTCTTGTTTGGCGTCTTCAATCCAGCAAATAAATTCGTTACGGCTGATTGGCGTTAACTCTTCCCAGATATTTATAATATCTCTTTCAGTTAACGTTGTAGCTAAATCAACAGGTAATTCGTGTACAAGACCTCCAGAAATTTTTGATTTCATATTTAAAACTCATCATCAACAGTTTAAAAATTGTGGTATCAAGTTGTCGATCCAAAAAAACTAAAGTATCGATCTTTCAGATTTATAGCTTTTGATTTTGCGATTTATCCGAAACGTTTAACTTCTATTTTCTTGCACACATAACGTCTTAGTATTTATGCGCTGCGCTGTTTGCAGGGCATAAATCGCTTGTTGACTCAATCTCAAATATGGCCGCTGCCACATCCGTGTAAATGGGTATGAATGATGCTATAGGAATTTGCTTTTTTGCGGTAGCGGTTTTTATACAGTTTGATAGGTAATTATTTGATATCATTTTAGCTTTCTCATTTTTTGCGCTTATTTTTTACTGATGGATGGCTATCTAATGACACAAAACTCCAAGGAATACACCTCCCCTCGGAGTTACCGCAGGGCGAATAGAGCTCTTGATTTAATAAAGAGTGTGTGAGTTCGGTCATATATGACCGACTCGCTTTCGCAGGTGCAGGGGCGAATGAGAATCGATGATTTTCGCGCTTATGAGCGAGAGGCAAGGATTGCCGAACTGAGGTGCTTTACATGGATGTAAAGCGGTGACTTCGGAAGCGATAGCAAATTTGTCAATGAGCACAAGGGGCTTTCAACTCCGTTGGGGAGCGTCTTGGAGCATCCAACGGCCGTTTTGAGCGCGAGATAGGGATATCGAGCAGGCAGTTTAACATGGACGTTTTTGATAGGACGAGCAGTCATCCTTGGTCGACTCTTGATTAAACATCAGGGGGGAAGCCCCACGACTTTGATTTTGATTAAAGTATTCAAATGAAGTTTAGAAAACTCCAAGGTCTTACTTTGGGGCAGACGATTAACAGATATTGGTTTAATGTAAAATTCTCACCATCAATTTATATTATTGCCAGTGCTGCTTTTAGCTCTGCAATTTCCGATTTTGTCAGTGGCCGCATTTGCCCTTCTGGTAACTCACCAGATGCTAATTCGCGTAAATTCAGCGCCATTATAGTGACGCGCTCAAGATCGATAACGCGATACCCGAGTGCCTTGGACATATGCCGAATTTGTCGATTTAATCCTTGAGTCAGCACGATTTCAAAGCTGTCCAAACTGAGGCGGCGTACTTGGCAGGGCAGGGTTTGCAGATCTTTATAACGCACTCCACTTGCCATTTGTTCTACAAAATCATCAGTGAATGGCTTATCGAGGCGCACATGGCAGGTTTTACTGTGGGCAAAGCTGGGGTGCATCAGTTTATGGGTCAGCTCACCATCGTTAGTTAACAGTAACAGGCCGCGGGAGTCCTTATCTAGCCTGCCGACGGGGTAGAGTCTTGGCGCTTTGGGAAGCAGATGCAATAAGCTCGTTTTATCTTGTTCAAGCAAACGGCAATCGGTGCCGACAGCTTTATTGAATATCCAATAAGCGAGTGCTTCTGTTTCAACTATGGGCTCTGCATCTAAGCAAATGCTATCAAGGCATAGACCTTGAGCATCGCGTTGAACTAGGTTGGTATGTTTGGCTATCTTGCCATTAAGTGTAATACGCCCAGCATTAATCAAACGGCAGGCTTCACGGCGAGAGCCAATGCCGCATTGGGCAAGGTATTTTGCTAAGCGCATGGATTATCTTAGAGTAATTGGCGTAGTTGAGCGCGATGATACAGTATTTTTGAGAGACGCCGCATGGCAAAGGCAAGGCTTAAGCACCAAATAATATTGAGGTTAGTTTGGATCCACATATTGGCCGATACTGCGCAAAAATGTGTTTGAGGCTCGCAGGGGGGGAAATCCAATATCGACCAATCTAATTGCAGGCTTAAACTCATCGCACTACAAAAACTGATAATACTTAAATAAAACAGCGGCTTTGGGCATATAAATCGAGGCGCCAAACCTGCGATGATCACTAGGGCATGTAGTGTGAGGGTGCTGAGTAAATAACTCGTTGAAACCAGTCTGTGTATGCTCAAAAAATTAATGGGAAATATGCCCATTAGCACTACGGATGTTCCCACCCAAGCACCTGTTAGTGCGACATATTGGCTAAAAGTGTCGAGTTTGAGCAGGTAGAGTCCTATCATTGAAATCAGCATAGATATTCCTGCTGCCAATAAACTTAAATTAAACACATAGGCGAGTGGGGAGTTGATATAGTCACCTAGAAAATCGGCTCGCATTTGGAATACTCTCATTCCAACATGTTGATATTCAGCATAAATCGCAACTAAAACTCCAGAGGCACTGAGAAAGGCTGCGCCTACAATTAACCAAGTGATCAGGCGATGTAAATCGTAATAACTCGGCTCTTGGTGATGTAGAGGATTCATGGATACTAACAATATACTGCTATGACTGGACGGAGTGCGGTAACTTGCCTGAATTGTTTAATGAAGGCAAGTGCTGTTTGACATAAAATAGCCGCCCAAAATACCCAAGGAACGCTTAGCGTTCCTTGGTTCAGTTTTCATCTACTCGATGGAATGCTGCAGTACTCTTAGTGTCATTTAGTGTCGTTTGCGGAAAATCACAATAACGACGGCAACTACAGCTAAAATCATGCAGTACCAAGCGTGTGAAACGGCTGCTAGCGGCGTGATACTAAATGTCGATGCGATAAGTAACGCCTGAGCGCCATAGGGGATTAACCCTTGGATAATACAAGCAAAAATATCGAGTACACTGGCTGCACGTTTTGGACTGACACCATGTTTTTCGGCTAAGTCCTTGGCAATATCACCCGTCACTACGATAGAAACCGTGTTGTTAGCCACACAAGAGTTAGTCACTGCGACTATACCTGCCATCCCCAGTTCCGCAGCACGGCATGAGGCTTCACCCTGTGCTTTAGAGAAACGAGTGATCAGCTTTTCAATTTGTTTACTCACAAAGGCAAGGCCGCCTTGTTGTTGCATCAGTGCCGCTAAACCACCCACAAGCATAGACAGGATAAAGATCTCCTGCATATTACTAAAACCTGCGTAAATATCCTTACCAAACTGGATTAAGCCATAATCCATCGTTAATAAGCCTGTTACTCCCGCGAGTAAAATGCCAAGGGTTAAGACGACAAACACATTTAATCCTGCGACCGCTAAAATCAAAATGGTCAGATAAGGAAGCACTTTAATCAAATCGATATCTTGTGTTGCTAACTCTGCTTGGCCTTGGCCTGCAAAGATAAAGGCGATTAAGGTCAGTAAGGATGCGGGGATTGCAAAAATTAAATTCTCGCGGAATTTATCTTTCATATCACAGCCTTGGGTGCGAGTCGCGGCAATCGTCGTATCAGAAATAATCGATAAATTATCACCAAATAAAGCACCAGACATGACTGCACCCGCCATGATGGCATAGTCAATTTGTGCTTGGTCAGCAACGCCCAATGCAATCGGGGCGACGGCCGCAATGGTTCCCATAGAGGTGCCCATTGCGGTGGCAATAAAGGCTGCAATCACAAAGAAACCGGGTAATAACAGGTTTGATGGAATAAAGGATAAACCCAAAGCGACTGTGGCATCGACACCGCCAGTGGCTTTGGCCACGGCGGCAAAGCCACCTGCTAAAAGATAAATCAAACACATGGCAATGATATTGCTGTGGCCAATGCCCGAAATAAAAGTATCAATTGATTGATTTAATTTCTGTTTTGATAAAATCAACGCCAGAATGATGGCGGGTAAAATGGCGATAACACTGGGTAATTGATAGAAGGCAAAATCAACGCCCTGACGTTGAAAATAGACGCCTGCGCCAATAAAAAGACCTAGAAAAACAAATAGTGGCAGCAAAGCAATAAAAGATGCAGGGCTATTTGTTGAAGATGTTTGTGCTGAATGGCTCAATGTTGTCTCTCTTTTTTTCAGAGTTTTACCCGCGGGATCCTTGGCAGTCAAACTCGCTTAAATTTAGTGTCGCGTCGGCATCATATCCTAGCAACTTGGAGCGAAGCATATTTGATCCCTGCGAGCCTGTCAATTTAGACGTCTAGATGTTTTTACTTCCGTTGTGAATTATTGGTTATTAGTCGGTTGTCTAAAGTCATTGAATTGGCTTTTGGGACGTTAACTTGAGGATTGCTTTACTGTTTGAAGAGACTGGAATGCCATAAGTAAATACAGTGGAGTATGGGTTTTGTGCTTTTACATATGTGTCCAAGGGGAAAATCCCCAAGGACACTTTAGCGGATTTAAGCCACTTTAAATCGAGCCACTTCTTTTTGTAGATTGCTGCAAATGGCTTTAGTGTTAACCACAATTTGCTGAGTTTCTTGGATCACCAAGTTACAGTATCTTGTTTTATCAGATAATTCAGTTAAGTTGCGGTTAATTTCTTCAGTCACATGAGTTTGCTCTTCCGTCGCGGTGGCTGTTTGAGTGGACATCTCACTGACTTTGGAGGTGGAGTTAAGGATTTCATCCAAGGCATCTTGCGTTTGACTGGCAAGCGTCACCGTTGATGTTGTAAGCGTCGCGCCCGATTCAATGCTTTTAACCGCATCATTAACCCCACGTTGTAACTCTTCAATCATGCGCTGAATATCTTGGGTAGATGTTTCAGTGCGACTCGCCAGCGTCCGTACTTCATCGGCGACGACAGCAAAGCCACGCCCTTGTTCGCCAGCGCGAGCAGCTTCAATGGCTGCATTAAGCGCAAGTAGGTTGGTTTGTTCTGCAATAGAGCGGATAACATCAAGTACGGAAGCGATATTTGCAGAGTTGACTGACAGTTTTTCAATAACCGCGACTGCATTTTTAACGGATTCAGAAAGTTGCTGAATATGATTAACCGATTGCGCCAGGATATTTTTTCCTTCAATTGTCTGATCATTGACCTTAGTGATCTCGGTGGCAGTATGCAGTGCATTACTGGCGACTTCTCTTACGGCGGCGCTCATTTCATTGACGGCGGTGACAATGGTATCAACAAATTGCTCTTGTTCATGGCTGATGTTTATCGTTGTTGTTGATTTAGTCGCTAGGCTTTCAACGGTTTGGCTTACATCTTTGGTTTGGCTGATAATGGCGATAACCATTTCTTGTAGCTGAGCAACAAACTGGTTAAACGCAGTGGCAAGTTCACCGATTTCATCCTGACGTTTGATGGGGATCCTTTGGGTGAGGTTACCATCGCCATCAACAATATCGTTGATCCTATCGGTAATATCTTGGATAGCGTTCACTATGATCTTCGGACCGAAATAAGCGAGTACAAGGGCAATAATGGCGACCAAAGAGGCAATGGTAATGGAGACTTTAGTTTGCGTTGTCGCTTGCTCTGAGGCCAGTAAATCGAGTTCTTTGACTCGATCATCTGCCGCCTCACCTGCCGCATTATAAATACTCCTTAATGATTTAAATTCTTTATTGGCTTTCGTGGTATGGAGCTGTTTGGCCTTTTCAAAATCATTATTTTTAACAGCATTAATGATCTCTGATGAGGCTTGATGCCAGAGTGAGAATTGGGCTTCAAAGCCGTTGGTTGATTGCAGTACTTGTGGGTGGTTTTTGAGAATTTGTTTGAATTCACCCATTCTATCCCTTGCTTGGTCGACATTTTCCTGCCAATTGTCTATTTCACTTTTACGTTTTTCAGCACTTAATTCCTCTTGAAGTAGAACCTCTTGACTGAGTTGAGCTTGGTAAAGATCGCGATCCGCATTCAAAATGGCTGAAATGGCAGGATTAAACAATTGGCTAAACTCCTGCATCTGCTTGAGTGTTGATCTATTTTGCATTGCTCCTGTGACGGCTATAACAATGAGCACCACGGCCATAATGATAAACATAAGGGAAAATTTAACGCGAATACTGTTAAACATAGGACGATCTCCATTAATAACTTAATAAATAGCTTAGCCGTTATTTATAGAATTGCCTTTGCATGCAGCAGATTGCGATGGGATTTTGTACACATTGAAATAAGCGAAACCACCTTGGTCACTGTTAGCAAGGCGTTGACGCATTACTTTGGATTATTCAGGACAAGCTAGGGTAGGGGTGACTTTAGGCTTAGGTTTTATCTGCACTAGCATGACGCCAAAAATGACCATAGAGCCGCCAATATAGTGATACACAGCTAAAGTTTCATTGAGGATGATAGCTGCAAGTATGGCTGCCAAAATGGGCATTAAGTTAAAAAATACGCTAGTACGGTCTGCACCGAGTTTACTTATGCCATTGATCCAAGCCCATGGCGCTAAAAGTGAGGCAGCGATAGCAGCGTAAAGTATCAGTGGTGCCGATTGGCTGGTAATTGCCATACTCGGACTACAAAAGAGTAGCGGTGTTAGCATTATTACCGCGATAATTCCTTGAATATAAACCGATTCCCAAGTTGATAATGGGAGTTGCCAGCGTTTAAGTAACACACCATAGAGTGCATAAACAAAGGCACTAAAAAGCAGCAATAAATCCCCTTCGGTTATTCCGATGGCAATCTCGACGATATTGCCGTGGCTGAGCATAAAAATTAATCCAAACAATGAGACTAACATTCCACTAAATGCCATTGGCGAGAGCTTTTGCTTTAGGAGTGGCACGGCTAAAAACAGGCTAATCATAGGTACGAGTGAGGTAATTAACGCCATATTGGTAGCTGTTGTGGTGGCCGCAGCAAAATAGGCCAAACTCTGATTGAGTACCATACCAAGTAGTGCCAAGGCAGCAAGCTTGGGTAATAAGGGCGTTATTTGTTGGCGTTTTTGCCATACAGACGTCGCCATAAAGGGTGTTAATAATAGCATCGCAAAAAACCAGCGGTAAAAAGCGATTGCCTCTGGATCTATTGTCCCAAACGAAAGTTTGTTAACGATAGAGTTACCAGCCCAAATGAATACTGCTAGCAGAGGAAATAAATACAACATGGTCTTACCTTAGTGTATCGATGTCAGGGTCGACAAAATCAAAGTGATTGCTATTATCTACGGTCTGTTGTGATATAAATATCGCTTATAAGACAAGGTCAGTTCCAATACGGACAGATTTACCATTGCAGTGCGTTATTGTCTCATATTGGTTTGTGGTTATCGCTTGAGGTAAAAATAAGATGCAAACGGTTTTTCATCCGCAACAACTTGAGCAAGAGCCGCTTGCTGATATTTTCTTTAACTATGAAGCATTTGTGCCAAATACAGTCACACCTAAACATCAACATTCATGGGGGCAACTACAGTTAATTAGCGGAGGTATTATGGAGTTATATGCCGCAGGGCAACGATTTTTGTCCCCTTCGCAATATGCGATTTGGGTACCCGCGGAGATTGAGCATGAGAGTTTCACTCGCCGCAGTATCCACTATTGTTCGATGAATATCACGGCGAAAAGGTCACAAAACCTTCCACTTGAGCCTTGTCTTTTAGCTTTAACACCGATAGCTCAATCGATAGTCAATGACTTTCGTGAGCGGCAAATCAAAGTAGTAGAAACGCTAACCGATCAGCGCTTAGTTGAGGTCTTGCTCGATCAACTGACCTTAGCTCAAGTGTTACCGCAATTTATTCCTACGGCCACCGATAAGTTATTACTGCCACTCTTGCAGGCGCTTGAAGCCGATCCCGCAAACCCAAAGACTTTCAAAACTTGGGCGAGTGAGTTACATACCACTGAGCGCACCTTAGCTCGCCGCTGCCATGAGATTCTGGGCATGAGTTTTACTGAGCTAAGACAAAGGCATAAGTTTATCTATTCATTACAACTCTTGCGTCAGGGACTTGCGATCAAGGAGGTGGCGTTAACGCTCGGCTACAACCAAACTTCACCTTATATTGTGATGTTTAAAAAATATGCCCAGTGCTCACCTGAACAGTATCGCCGCCGCGTGGGTTAGCATAAATAAAGAAGATTTAAGGTTGTACCTGTAATGTGAAATAAAAGAGGGTACCAATTTAATTGGTACCCTCTTTTTGGCCTATTTAAAGAGAGGATTTAAGGGTTTTTACATTGTGAGATAAATTAGTCGGATGCTTTTTGGCGGTTCCGTTTATCTTGACGCTTCTCTTTTAAGGTTTTCATTGGCGGTTTTTTTGCTTTTTCTTTACTCATGGTTTTTGACTCCAAAGTGAAGTAACTATTTAAATCCGCGCCGCAATTCGGTTTCAATAGTTGGGCTCAATTTTTATTTCAGGCTTAAATTGAGATGTTCCATTTAGCAAGGTAAATGATCTATTTAACACAAGATGCTTAAAATATACTCTTTAGCAATTTTTACCTCTTTACACTAAAGCGCTGCCATGACTTTTGAGAGTAAAGTATGGGTAAAAACGGTTAAATAAAAATTAATTACCTTGAGTAAATGTCGCGGCCAGTTGAGAACTTCAAAATAATATCTCCTTTTATTTTCATATTAAGCTATACCACTATTAGCGGAGCTAAAAGTGAATGAATAGTATGTTGCCACTGAATTGAACATACTGGATGCTAAAAATAAAATGCTATCAATACGTAATTACTGCACAGATTGACTTGTTTTTTTTACGATGCAACTGACATCCTTAATCATAAAAAGTACAGGTTTACCTAGAATATTAACCTGTGCCAGTTCACCTTTCGTTCGTCCAAGTAGGCTAGATCCCAAGTCTGATATGACTGAGAAGCGACCCGCACTCGGTTTGTGTTTTTGCGGGTAGACCAGTTCTACTTGGTATTCCTGTTGATCCTGTAAATTAATCAAGCAAATCTGGCGTCCTACAGTAATTTTATTACTTGAAGTATCATTCTTTAAGTATTCGAGCTTAGCGATAATCCCTGCTAATGCCGTTGGGCGTAGTGAGGAATTAAAGCTATTTTGTAAATAGTATGACTTGGTTTTTAGCACAAAAGACTGAAAAATGTCGCCAAAAAAAGAATAAGCCATGACCGCCTCTAAGTAACTAAGACAAAATATAGATAGAATAGTCCAAAAAAAGATTATTCTATGTTTTCATATTTATTTTAATATTCTGCCGAGCGCTAGTTGCGCTCGGCTTAGACTGGGCATTTAGGGGCTGGACGCACTAATGTAGTAAAGTCGTTATGAGGGACGAGTGTCGAAAAAAATTGTGATGAAAATGCATTGCTAAACATAGGTTTTACATCTCCAGTCATTAGTTAATCGAAATGGTAAATCAATAATGTTTATATATAAAAAGCATCACCACACGGAGTTGATGAATGCCTAATAAATAATTGCCTCTACCATAGGACAAGTGAAAAAATAAATCAAGCCTACTTGCTAACTTATTTGGTTTACTATTTTTTATATTATTATCTACATTATGGGGCAAGCATCTTTCACTGAAGTGAGTTAATACAAAAGTGTGTATATCTTGATTTGTAACATTCAAGTTGTCAGTCCTGCTCCTGTCAATAAAATCTTAATACACATAGAAACGAGGAACAGACAGCTTACGCTCGTACACCAAATCAGCACTAACCAGCCGAGTCGATAGGCGAGGGATTTCGTTTGGGTTGTCATGTTGATCTCCTGCATATGTAAAGTCATCTAAAGTGAATCAGCGACCTAAGCCAAGTTAGCTTAGGTCGCGTTTTGGGAAGCCTCTTTTACCTGAGTCATGGCTAGTGATAGCCTGCATCCTTGGTTACTTTGCCGCGGAATACGTAGTAGCTCCAAAAGGTATAAACCAAAATCAGCGGGATGATCATCAGGGCGCCGACGAGCATAAAGCTTAAGCTGCTATCGGGCGCGGCCGCCTGCCAAAGGCTGATATTGGGCGGAATAATGTGTGGCCAGATACTGATCCCGAGTCCACTAAAACCTAAAAAAACCAGGCATAGCGTGAGTAGGAATGGCTGATAGTTATCATCACGATTTAGGGATTTTATCAAGGCCCAACTGCAGGCTAATACCAGTATTGGCACTGGGGCGAAGTAGAATAAATTCGGTAAACTAAACCAGCGCAGGGCAATATTGGGTTGCACAAAAGGCGTCCATAAACTGACTAAACCTATGGTCATCAGCAGGCATAAGGTCAGGACTCTGCCGAGTTGTTGCATGGTCGTTTTAAGCTCACCTTGGCATTTTTTCACCAACCAAGTTGCGCCGAGCAAAGCATAGGCCAGCATAAGGCCAAAACCGCAGAAAAGTGAGAAGGGCGTTAACCAATCGAAACTACTGCCGCTAAATTGTTGCTCGCTGACCGAAATGCCAGAGATAAACGCCCCCAGTACTACGCCCTGTGAAAAGGTGGCCGTGATAGAACCGAACATAAACGCTTTATCCCAGAATGGTTTAGCTTCTGCGCCCGACTTAAATCTAAACTCAAATGCCACGCCGCGAAAAATCAATGCCAGCAGCATGATAAGCAGCGGTATGGTCAGCGCTTCGAGTACTATGGCATAGGCGAGGGGAAAGGCACCGAGCAGACTAGCGCCGCCGAGCACTAACCAAGTTTCGTTTCCATCCCAAACGGGGGCGACGGTATTGACCATAATATCCCTGTCGTCCTCATCGTGAATAAAGGGAAACAGTATGCCGATGCCGAGATCAAAGCCATCCATCACGATATACATTAAGGTGGCAAAAATGATGATCCCGAACCAAATCAAGGGTAGATCGAATTCCATGGTGAGCCCTTAAATATGTTTAAGATTGAATAAGTAAAACTAGATTCATTTACTTTAAAATTAATGGCTTGTTGCCGCGATATCTGGCCCTTTGCGGATGAGTCGCATCATATAGCGATAACCAATGCCGAAGATGCCACAGTAACTGACGATAAAAATTCCTAGGCTGATACTCAGGTGGGTAACGCTGTGGGAAGACACGGCATCCTGAGTGCGCATCAATCCTTGGATCACCCAAGGTTGACGGCCAAGCTCGGTGGTAAACCAACCCGCTAGTGTGGCGAGCAATCCGGCGGGGCCGAGCACCAATACAAATCGCAGAAAGTGTTTGTTGCTGTAGAGTTTGTTTTTGCGTCTGAGATAAGCGCTCCACAGTCCGGCAACAATCATCAATAGACCTAAGCCAACCATGAGCCTAAAACTCCAGAACACTAACAACACATTGGGTCTGTCCTTGGCGGGATACTCAGTCAAGGCTGGCACTTGTTTGCTTAAATCATGCTTTAAGATCAGGCTCGCGAGCCCTGGGATTTCGAGGCTGAAGTGGTTTTTCTCTGCGTCCATATCGGGAATCGCAAACAAGATAAGCGGTGTGGGTTTATCACCCTCATTACGCCAATGGCCTTCCATTGCCGCGACTTTTACAGGTTGATATTCAAGGGTATTTAAACCATGAAAATCACCAATTACCGCTTGCAGCGGCGCGACGATTAACGCCATCCACATCGCCATAGACAACATCTTACGGATAGCGGGCGTGTCGTTACCTTTGAGTAAATGCCAAGCCGCCGATGCGCCCACAAAGAAAGCCGACGAAATAAAGGCTGCCACTGTCATATGGGCTAAACGATAGGGGAATGACGGATTAAACACTATCTGAAACCAATCCACAGGAATGACGCGATTGTTCACGATTTCAAAACCTTGGGGCGTCTGCATCCAGCTGTTTGAAGCTAAGATCCAGAAAGTTGAGATAATCGTGCCCGTGGCGACCATACAAGTGGCGAAGAAATGCAGGTTTTTGCCTACCTTCTGCTGACCAAATAGCATGACCCCCAGAAAACCCGCTTCGAGAAAGAAGGCGGTGAGGACTTCATAGGTGAGTAGCGGCCCCGTCACGCTGCCCGCGAAGGCGGAAAACGCGCTCCAATGGGTACCAAATTGATAGGCCATCACTATGCCTGAGACCACGCCCATGCCAAAGTTTATGGCAAAAATCTTCGACCAAAATTGATAGAGTTGTTGGTAAACCTCATTCGCAGTTTTCAGCCATAAGCCTTCTAATACCGCCAGATAGGTGGCGAGGCCGATAGTGATGGCAGGGAAAATAATGTGAAAAGAGATGGTAAAAGCAAATTGGATCCTAGCGAGTACAGTGGCATCAAAATCAAACATAATTTCCTCGAGCGATAGGCATTTCTCGTTACAAAGGCATTGATCTAGTCGCGTACACTGAGCCCTAAATTGGCTCAACGGTGAAAGCTTGTGTGCTATTAGACCATGGGATAAGCTGGCTATAACAGACACAGAATATATTGATTGGGCTATAACAGATGGCGAAGTACGAACAGTTAGCGCAGGAATTAAAGACACGAATAGCCCAAGGTGTCTGGCAGGCGGGGGACAAATTGCCATCGCTGCGCCAGACTGTGGCCGATTCGGGCTTGAGTCTGATGACAGTGCTCAATGCCTATCAGTTATTGGAAAGCCAAGGCGTGATCTCGGCGCAGGCTAAGTCTGGCTATTTAGTGGCGCCAAAGCCGGAATTAATCGCGCGCCAGGGAGAAGCTTTTCGTTATCCCGAGCGACAAAAGCCGATTTATCTTTCCGATAGCGTGGATATTAATGAGTTTGTATTCAATGTTCTGCAGGCTTCAAAGCAGGCGGACATAGTGCCCTTTGGCTCAGGATTTCCCGATCCTAGTTTATTTCCGCAACAAGCACTGGCGCGATCTTTGGTTAAGGTCACTCGGCACATGTCACCTTCTTTTGCCGCCGATAATTTACCGCCAGGCAATGCGGGACTGCGTAAGGCGATCTCCCAACGTTATGCCAAATTAGGCATGAGCATTTCGCCCGACGAAATCATCATTACCTCGGGTGCCATGGAGGCGCTCAACTTGAGTTTAGCGACGCTGACTCAAGCGGGGGATTGGGTTGTCATTGAATCACCGACCTTTTATGGTGCGATGCAAGCGATTGAGCGGCTTAAGCTTAAGGCCATTGCGGTTGCTACCGATCCACAACAGGGGATTGATCTCGAGGCGCTGGCAGAAGTGTTGAAAACCTATCCAGTGAAAGCCTGCTGGTTGATGAGCCAACATCAAAATCCCTTAGGTTGCAGTTTATCGGATACTAAAAAACAAGCGCTTTATCAGCTACTAAACGAGCATAAGGTCAGTCTGATTGAGGATGATGTTTATCAAGAACTCTATGTCGATTCCAGCGCGCCAAGGCCAGTAAAAGCCTTCGATACCGAAGGACGGGTGTTGCACTGCGGCTCATTTTCTAAGTCTTTGATTGCTGGTTATCGTGTCGGCTGGGTGGCGGCGGGATGCCATGCACCGCAGTTACAACGCTTACAAGTCATGTCGACGTTATCGACCAGTGCGCCGATGCAGCTCGCCATCGCCGATTTTATTCAGTCGGCGCAATATGAACGGCATTTGAAACAGTTACGTAAAAAGTTAGCCAGCCGTAAATTGGCTATGTATCAATTATTGTGCGCGCATCTGCCCGAATCTGTGGGGGTCAACTTTGCGCAGGGCGGCTATTTTCTCTGGTTAGCGCTGCCAGCACATATGGACGCTACACAAATTTATTATCAGGCGATTGAGCGTGGGATCAGTATTGCACCCGGAAATCTCTTTAGTAATCAGGTCGAATTCCGCCATTTTATGCGTTTGAATGCCTCATACGAGTGCTCGCCAGAGATAGTCTCAGCGGTCGTGGTACTGGCCGAACTTATCCGTAACTATTCGCGCCGAAGTTAAAGGCTGTGGCTAAAAATTTTTAGACTTCTAGATGTCTATCTGTTAGCTTGTTGAGCATGCACAAATCTTGTGCAATTCTCTATGTCGATTGAATACTGGGCTGCTACGGATAAGGAAGGGAAAATGAAATTAGAGTCACTGGCATTACACCACGGTTATGAGTCAGAAGCGACCACGAAGGCGGCCGCTGTACCTATCTATCAAACGACCTCTTATACCTTCGACGATACCCAGCATGGTGCTGATTTATTTGACTTAAAAGTCGCTGGCAATATTTATACTCGGATAATGAATCCTACTACTAGCGTGCTAGAGCAACGTCTGGCGGCCATTGAAGGTGGCATAGGTGCGCTGGCCGTAGCATCAGGTATGGCGGCGATTACCTATGCGATTCAAGCCTTGACTCAAGTTGGCGATAACATCGTCAGCACCAGTCAGCTCTATGGTGGCACTTACAATCTGTTTGCCCATACGCTGCCGCGCCAAGGCGTTGAAGTGCGTATGGCGGCCTTCGATGATTTTGAAGGCCTCGATGAGCTGATCGATGACAAAACTAAGGCCTTGTTCTGCGAATCGATTGGTAATCCGGCGGGCAATATTGTCGATTTACAACGTTTAGCCGAGATTGCCCATAAGCATGGCGTGCCTTTAATTGTCGATAATACGGTCGCGACTCCAGTGTTATGTCGCCCCTTTGAGCATGGCGCCGATATCGTTATTCATTCTTTAACTAAATACATTGGTGGCCATGGCACGACAATCGGTGGAGTGATTATTGATTCAGGCAAGTTCGATTGGGTGGCAAATAAGGAAAGATTTGCCTTACTCAACCAAGCCGATCCTTCTTATCACGGCGTGGTCTACACAGAAGCCTTTGGTCCTGCTGCATTTATTGGTCGTTGCCGTGTGGTACCGCTGCGTAATACCGGCGCCGCACTGTCACCGCACAGTGCATTTTTACTGTTGCAAGGCCTTGAAACCTTAAGCCTTCGAATGGAGCGCCATTGCTCGAATGCCTTGGCATTAGCTGAATATCTGGTGTTGCATCCGGCGGTCAGTTGGGTGAACTATGGCGCCTTGCCGAGCAGCCCTTATCAGGATAATTGCCACAAGATCACTGGCGGAAAAGCTTCTGGGATCATCAGCTTTGGGATTAAAGCTGCCACAGCAGAAGAAGGTAAGCTTGCTGGCGGACGTTTTATCGATGCACTGCAGATGATCCTGCGTTTAGTGAACATTGGGGATGCGAAATCCTTGGCCTGCCACCCTGCGAGCACTACGCACAGACAGCTCGATGCCGATGAACTGGCACGGGCGGGCGTGTCTGAGGATCTTATCCGTATCTCGGTTGGGATTGAGCATATAGACGATATTATTGCCGATGTGTCGCAGGCGCTCGATAAGGCACTGGCGAGCAAATAGCTCGTATCGAATAGCCCATATTAAATAGCCGATACCTCATCGCTTTATTAAATCGTTAACAGTAAAAAGCCGCCATCGATTCAATTTGATGGCGGCTTTTTTAGTGCTTTAAAACGATGTTAATCTTGCTGCAGTCGATTTCTCGCCTTTTGATAGAAGTAAGATACAGTCAGCAAAATGACTCCGATCAGCATAAAGGCAATCACCTTTTGCACTAGCTCGAATGAAGCCATATCCAGTAATAGCACCTTAAGTGTCGATAAGGTAAATAGCCCTGCGGCGAGGCGGATCATATCGGCATTTTGTGGTTTTAAGCTGATAAACATCAACACACTGCCATGGATAACCAATAAAATCGCGCTGAGCGGTGCGGCAATAATGTTATCGAAGCTATAACTCCACATAAAGTAACTCAAGGCGAGTAACAGATGCCAACTCCACTTAAGTCCTTGTAAAGGTAAGATGCGTCTATGCAAGCGTATTGCTGCGCCGTGCTGCAAGATAAGCCTTGCTAGGAGTGCCAGTGATAAAAACTCGATTAACACAAACGAGGCATTATCACGATTAAGCCCGAGTGTTAGCTCAAAATGCAACATGATGGGCAACAGGGCTAAGCCTAAAGTGAGGCCATAGGCGAGATGGTAGCTTTCCTTTATTGCGGCTTGGATTTCAGCGGCGAGGGTTAACTTCATGCTATGTGAGGCTTGGCTTACACCTCTTTGGATTAGCAAGGCAAAATAACCACTTAAGGCTAACGCCGTCATCGCTATTCCTACTAGCTCTGAATGATTAAAGCCATAAACGATCACGGCCAATACCAGTGCAAAGTAATAAGGGCTTAATTGCCATTGTAGTTGCAGCAAGGGGCGCCAACGCTCGGGTAATTGGCGGTAGCGGAGCAGGGTGAAGCCCATAAAGAGGGCGCCAACAGCCAGCGCCGCGAGTCCTTGCCAAGCGTGAATAAGGCAGAGCGAGGCGGTCATCAGAACCGCTAGCCAAGTGAGGATTTTGGCTTCTATGTTCAAACTCTTATGTTTAACAAAGTAGGCTAAACCTAGGCTCATAAAGGTGCTCAGCCAGAGTGCGATAGCGGTATATTCCCAATGGTTGCGGATGACTTTGGGCAGCAGAATAAGCGGTAGCAGCAAATAGCAGAAGATTTGCATCGTATAAGCGGCTTTGGCAAATAAGGCATCTTTATAGTGGCGACGATACCAATAATGGGCCAAGAGTAGGGCGATAAATAACTCAATCCGTGCCAGTTTTGCCATGAGCGGTTGGGCACTAAAGCTAAAACTGCCTGTGAGCATTATACCTTCAACAACCTTAAACAGCAGCGGCAATAGTAAGAGCCAAGCAGCAAATTCACTGATAACGAGTCTGTCCTTTTCGCTTAAATACAGCAGTAATAGGCTGACCAGTGGCAAGATGGCGAGGTAGTAATCGCTGCTTAAAAGGTAAGCCACGAGGATAATTGTCGCCACATAAAAACCGCTTAATAGCTCTTTTAACAATCTGTTTAGCTGACTTTCTAGGGCCGAAAGCAATGTATGGTGGAGTGTTAAAAGCCGAATAACAAAGACTAAGGCGGCGCAACTTAAGGCCAGTGCTAACAGTGGAAAGCCAAAAGCTGATAAGGGAGAAATTGGCGCCCCATCGATAAAGCTTGATTCTAAAAGGCTCATGCCCGTCAGTACACTAGACGCATTGAGCCCTAATCCCATCAGCAGCAATACATAGGCTTCGGCGCGAACGGAAATCAGTTCTTCTTTGGTGCCAATCCACAAGAGTAATAAGGCTTCGAGCAGTAAGACTAATCCGAGGAAATCGTGGCTGAGTAAATACAGTGCGGCAAATCCCGCAAAACTCCCTGCAAAGACTAACAATAAGCCGCTGCGGGCTTTTTCTAGGTTGCCTGTGCGCTTCCAAGTTAGTTTCCAATAGAGGGCTGCGCAAATCAGAGCGTTGATTGCAAAAATTTCCCCTGCGAACTCAGTAAATTGCGTTAACTCTAATAACACAAAGGCGAGCAATACTATCGGTAGGGCGAGTATGCGATGGCTCAGTGCATTATGTTTTTCATCATGATGGGTAAACGGCTTGGTAAATAGTAGGCTGGTGATGCCGTAGAGATAAAAGGTTGCATTAATACTGATAAGCGCCAGCAGACTGATGCCGCCAAAACCCCTGAGTGGCAATTCAATGAAGTAGCTAAAGGCTTCGATGCAGCCTATGTGCAACAGGGCGGTGATTTCCAGTAATAGCGGCCACTTAAGTTTGCGACTCTGGGCAAGGGCGCCGGCACCAATAAGCAGTAAATAAGGCAGATACAAAAGCGGCGCATAGCTTTGGGATAACAGCATCATAGGTGCAGTCGAACCACCGACTAAGGCGATCACGGCGATCACTTTGGCATCTAAGCGCATCGACAGGCCATAACCTGCCAAAGTGATCAATAACAGTAAGATAAAACTCGCGCTATTAGGTATTAACTCAAAATACGGCCCAATAAAGTACGCGCAGAGATAATTAAGTATGAGTCCGAGTCCGACAATACCTGAGCCAAAATCAGCCATACCCGCGCGTTTTTGGCGAATAAAAATCCCGCCCACTATGATAGCGTTCGCGCTGGCAAACCCGAGTAGCGCTTTGCCAAGTTCTGAAAACCAATGGTTGATTGAATATTGCAGTAAATACCCAAAGCCTAAGGTCAGGGTGATAATGCCTGCGACAGTCATCAAAAAGACAGGTCCTAATCCCTTGGCCTGATAATGATGGTAGAAAGATTTGACTTGCTCGTTGACTGCCGCAAAGGGGGCCATGACGGCCGCGAGTCCTTGGGATAACAACTCATCAAATTGACTCGCCACTTGCACGCTTGCCTGCAATTTGACTTCATCACTCAGTTGTTGATCTTGCGCTTGGTGTTCGGTTTTAGCGGTTTGTTCTGTCGAGGTATTTTTCGTTTTTATTTGCCAAGGGTCTTCTTGCCAAGCGTTTTGCTGCCATGGGTTGGGTTCTGCGGGAGCTGGCGCTACGGAAGCTGGCTCAAGGGTTGGTGTTTGTGCCGCATAGGTTAATGTAGGCGCGTTATCGGCGGCGGTGAGCACAGATGCAATCGATGAAGCACTCGCTGCCATATTCAGAGTGGTTTCAGTGGCGTCTTCAGTCGCAATTTGCTGACTTAAGGTCTCGAGCTTAGTGGAGAATTCTGCTAATTGACGACTGAGCGAAGATTGCTGCGATAAATGCAGCGATTGTAGCTGTGCCAGCTCAGCTTTTAATTGGGCAACGTCATCCTTTAACGGCATATCTCATTCCTAAGTGTTTAACTCATAAACCTTTGTCGGCAAGAATTGTACTTGTATGTGTATTTTTCGGCTAGTTTTTGTTGATTTTTAGGAAATCTCCGACTGCGACTTTTCCAACATGTCATTGCTCAGCATAAAAAGAGCCCTGTATAAAAAAGAGCCAGATATTGCTGGCTCTCATTTAACGTGTCAATTTCGATGAGTTTATTTTTTCTGTGCCTGTAGGATCACAAATTTACCGTTGGAGGCGACTGTGGTGCAGTTCTTAAATAAGCGCTGTAATTTTACATGGTAAGCCAGATGACGGTTGCCGACGATATGTAAGATCCCCCCCTCTTTTAAGCGGCGGCGGGCATCTAAAAACATCTGCCAGGCAATATGATCGGTAATGGCTTCACCTTGATGGAACGGCGGATTACACAGTACCAGATCCGGTTGAACTTCTTCTGGCAGATGCGTCATGCAATCGTCCCAATAAAAGTGGCCTTTGTCTGCGGGCAATTGGTTGCGTGCCCAGTTTGCCTTGGCTGATGCGACTGCCATTTCAGAATCGTCGATAAAGTGGATGTCAGCCTCTGGGAATAACTGGGCGGTGCGTAACCCCAGCACGCCATTGCCACAGCCGAGATCAACAATCGACTTAAAATTCCCTTTGGGCAGATTCTCTAGCATGATGCGTGCGCCAATATCGAGTTTGTTGGCGGCAAACACATTACTTAAATTGCTGATCTCAAGTTGATATTCGGGTACGGCCCAAGTCACTTCTTTGGCTAATGGTCTTGGTTTGCCATCGCTGACACAGGTGATCACTCGCGTGTTTTTCCACGCTAAACTGGCGCTTGCGGGGCCTAAATGTTTAGCAAAGATGTCGAGTAAGGCGCTATTGATCGATTTGGCTTTGGCGGCCACTAATACACGAGTGCCTGCAGGTAACACTTGCGACAAGCGCGTTAGCTGGTGGGCAAAGTAGCTTAAGTTCTTAGGCAACTTCATCAATACTAAGGCTAAGTTTTCCGGCAAGGTATCGCGGCTGGTAAACCACTGCAGATTATCCATCGGCAACTGATTGCGGCCATGATTTTGCTCTGTGCCTAAAAAGCTGGTTCTAGCATCGGTTTCAACAAATAGTGGCCAACTTGGATGCAATTTAGATAAACCGCAGCTTAAGGCGCCGAAACTGTCGTTGACAATAGCGGTTGGCACGGCGGCTTGCTCTGACTCAATAAGGCTTTTGAGTAAGTGTTCATCGGCGGCATCCCAAGCTTGAAGATTGGATTCCTGCTGAGCTGGATACCGTAAGAGTTCGAGTTCAACACCCGCTACTGAAAATTGTGTTGTCATGTGCCACACTGCGCCAATAAATTTAAGGCGCAGATTATCGCAGATTTCATGGTTGAGTGCGACGGCTCGCATGGAGGACGTCAATGCAACAAGGTAAGTTAGGGTTTGATACAGAGGGTGAGGCTCAAATTAAACCGCCCATCACCTTAGTGCGGGGTTATCTTAATACTGAGCAGCAAGCGGCGCTAATGAAAGAAGCGCAGACCTATCCCTTAAGTCGCCCCGAAATCCAAGTCTTCGGTCAGTTTCACGCGATCCCTCGCCAGCAAGTGTGGTTTGGCGATCTGGGCTGCGACTATTTATATTCAGGACTGTTTATCCGCGCCCTACCTTGGCCTAAATATGCTCACAAGTTGAGGGATAAGTTAGCGCGGGATTATGGCTTGGAGAGCAACGGGGTATTAGTGAATCGCTACGCCGATGGTAAAGATTGTATGGGCGCCCACAGTGATGATGAACCTGAAATTGCTCAGGGGAGTCATATTGCTTCTATTACCTTAGGCGCCACGCGGGATTTTGTGCTTAAGCATAAGCACAGCCAAACCAAGTACAGCATCAGTTTGAACAGTGGCGATCTACTGATCATGCATTGGCCCATGCAAAGTGATTGGCTGCATAGCCTCCCTAAACGGTTGAAAGTAAAAGAGCCACGTTGGAACTACACCTTTAGGCAATTAGTTGTAAATTATCATGGCTAAGATCTGTAATCGAAATGTGGCAATGGTAATAAAATAAAGTAAGCAATCTTGATGAGTGAATTTGATCTTTTGCACTTGAAGCAGTACTCTGCGCCCACTGGATTTTCCCATTCTGAGACTCGAATATGTCCAATACCCAAGAGCCAGTCACAGTGGCTAATATTATCACCCATAAGTTAACAGAAAACTTCTCACCGACCCACTTAGAAGTCCTTAACGAAAGCTATCGCCACCATGTGCCACCCAATTCCGAAACCCACTTTAAAGTGGTGTTGGTCAGTGAACTGTTTGATGGGTTACGCTTATTGGCTCGCCATCGTTTAGTCAATAGCTGCTTAGCCCATGAATTGGCAACGGGAGTGCATGCTTTATCTATACATACGTTCACCCAGAGCGAATGGGATGCTAACGTCGAAGTGCCAAAGACGCCTAATTGTCGTGGTTAAGCTATTAACCTGCTGCGCATCTTGAGCCACTCCATGGGAGTGGCTTTTTGTTTTAGGTCAAATGAAGGGCATTCTTTAGTTTCCCTGTCGAATTTTCTGTGTTAACAATATGTTTTATTTTTAAAGGCGTTAAGCACTTTGCGATCGCGTAAATGTGAGTATTTGATAAGACTCGATGCGCAGTGTGGGAGAAACTCGATGCATAAGTTTGGTAGCCTGCTTTTAGCGGTATTACTTTTAGGATTAGGTGGTTGTAAGCCACCATCCAGCAATACAGAAAAGGCAACACCAGACATTGCACTTAGAGCCGATGCGCAGATTATTGAATGGAAACTCGCGACCTCTTGGCCTAAAAACTTTCCTGGCTTAGGTATGGCTCCCGAACGATTTGCACGTTTAGTTGATGAGATGTCCAATGGCCGTTTAAAAATCACTGTCTATGGTGCGGGTGAGCTTATGCCCGCTTTTGCTGTTTTTGATGGCGTGAGTCAGGGCAAAATTCAAATGGCCCACGCGACTTCCTTCTACTGGAAAGGTAAATCTCCTGCGGCGCAGTTTTTTTCATCGATTCCCTTTGGTATGACTGCACAAGAAATGAATGGTTGGCTTCACTATGGTGGCGGTATGGCACTGTGGGAAGAGGTCTATCGACCCTTTGGGGTTATTCCGCTGGCGGGGGGCAATACGGGGATGCAAATGGGCGGTTGGTTTAATAAGCCCATTAATACCATTGCCGATTTTAAAGGATTGAGGGTCCGTATGCCGGGATTGGGTGGGGAAGTCTTAAAACGTGTTGGCGCTGTACCTGTTAATATGGCGGGGCGTGAGATCTATACAGCGTTGCAAACAGGTTCAATCGATGCGGCAGAATGGGTTGGACCCGTCAATGATCTTGCTTTTGGCTTGCATAAAGTGGCTAAGTTTTACTATTACCCCGGCTGGCATGAACCTGGTTCAAATATGGAATTTTTGATTAATAAAGCGGCATTTGAGAATTTGCCCGCCGATCTTAAGGCTATAGTCAAGGTTGCTGCCCGAGCCATTAATCAAGATATGCTCGATGAATATACTTCCCGCAATGTGTTAGCACTTGATACATTGGTCAAAGATAAAGGGGTGGTATTGAAAGAATTTCCCCCTGCGGTGTTGTCCGAGCTTGAGAAAATTTCAAGTCAAGTTATTGGGGACCAAGCAAATCAAGATCCTTTGATGAAGATTGTCCATGATGCCTACCGAACCTATGAGAGAGGTGTGCGCCAATATCACAAAATATCAGAAGATGCCTATAGTCAGTATCGTCAGCATTAGTATTTGATTTGTGATTTTATCTTTAATTAACTTATTATCGGCCTAATTTATTTAGTGTTATGCTTGCCGTCTATAATATAAATAGATTGTTGCAGTGGCGTTGATGTCGCCCTGAGAATTTGGAGATCCCCATGCCATTACTTGATAGCTTTACCGTTGACCATACTCGAATGAATGCTCCTGCGGTACGTGTTGCGAAACATATGAGTACACCAAAGGGTGATGCCATTACCGTATTTGACCTACGTTTTTGTACGCCGAATAAAGAAATCCTGAGCGAGCGTGGCATTCATACGCTGGAACATTTATTTGCAGGCTTTATGCGTGATCACTTAAACAGCAGCAATGTTGAAATTATTGATATTTCTCCAATGGGATGCCGTACAGGCTTTTATATGAGCTTAATTGGAGAGCCAACCGAGCATCAAGTTGCTGTGGCATGGTTAGCGGCGATGGAAGATGTATTAAAAGTCGTTGAGCAATCCGAAATTCCAGAGCTCAATGAGTACCAGTGCGGAACCTATGAGATGCATTCATTAGAGCAGGCGCAAGAGATCGCCCGTAATATCATCGCAGCAGGTGTGAGTGTGAATCGTAATGATGATTTAAAATTAAGTGATGAGATATTAGGTAAGCTATAAGCCATCATTCGTAGGGGAAAGCCATCCTTAACGGGCTTAACGACTCACAATGTCCTAGTGATATGAAGAAAGCGACCGTAGTCGCTTTTTTTTTCAAATAAATTCAGTTATTTTACAACTTAATAACAAATCGTGCGCTAACCAACATTATTTTGGGAGCTTGGCATGTCTAGTCGTTACTTTATCCTATCGTTTTGTGCCGTTGCGGTTTCTGTTCACTATTCAAGTCATCTTTTTGCGAATCCTCTCGACTCTCAAACCATCAATCTTTATGAAGTGAATGATATTTACCACAGTAGCGATGATGTGATAGCGCTGAGTCGCTTGAAAACCTTGACAATATTACCAGCCGATCACAGTGGCAATCCTGCAAATATCAGTATGCGCTCAGTTAGCCAAGGTGTGGCCGTGTTGCAGGACCGCGTTTACTTCTCACCGGCACCTTATTCAGCACCACAATTACAGTTATTGCCTAATCTACTGCAACAGCAAAGTGTGACAGTTACGCCATTATCGGAGATGACTGTTGGTGGGCAGGGGGCATTTGGGGTGATCAGCTATCAGAGCCTTGCGATGCTAGATCAAGCACAAGAGAGCAAAATCACAGTTGAAGGTTCGACTGACTCCGATATGAGTGCTGAAATGAATTGGGGGGTTAAGCAGAAAGAATATGGCACGATATTGGCGGTTAACTATGAAAAGAATAAAGGTGAGGGTGATTTTTTCACTGGCCGCGATACGGATAGAACAAGCACTGACATTCTTTTTAAGATTAATGCATCGAGTCTATTAGGGGCTAGAAACCCTCAGATGACCGAGTTTACCTATCAGTTTTTCGATGTTGATAGTTATCGCTCACTCTTGGGGGTGACTGGCGCCGACTGGTTGAAAAATCCCATGATGCAGTATTCCGCTAGCGCGGAAGACCAAGCCATAGGTCGATACCATAAATATCAACTTTCCCATCAGGTTAACCTCGGTAATAGCCAATTTATCACGGACTTTTATTATCACTCCTATGCCCAACAGTTAAGCCAAGTGAACCAATTCAATGGGCTCGTGATAGATAGGCAAAGTCTTGCCGAGATCGCCGCATTTGATCGCCAGCCTTGGAATAGTGGTGCTGAACTTGCCGCCCTTGAGCAGGATAATGATTACAGCGCTTTTGGCGCGCAGACCCAATCTGTAAATCAGTATGGTGAACATCAAATTATTTACAGTGCTCGTTATCATACGGATAAAGCTGAAATGCGATTTGCAGAGCAGCAATCAATGTGGCTGCCAGATAGAAGTATTGTCAAGGCTGCATCATCTTCGATATTGGCCTATACAGATGATGCAACGGCATTGACTTCATCAGTTGATTCATTACTTAAATGGGAAGGATTACAGTTTAAGCTGGGCGTTACCTATGAGCATGTTGATGTTAATCGTGAGGTGCATTCAGCCTATGCCGGACTCGATGCTGTTGATTTTTCTGACAGTGATTGGATGCCGCAGTTGGGGGTTTTCTACGATGCGGGGAATTGGCGTTTTAGTACGGATATTCGACGGGCTTGGACGGCCGCGAGTGCGGGAAATCTTGAACAGGAAGCACAGGTCTCACTCCATTACCAAGTGAGTATGCAATATGCCCTTGAGGGGTTTAATGCCAATCTTAAAGCCTACATGCAGGAGTTTGATAATCTGCATGTGGATTGCAACGCTTATTCTTTATGTGCTGATGCGCGTTTATTCACCCAAGAGAATATTCCTGATGTGCAGACCTATGGCATTGAAGTGAGTCTGGGCTATTTGTGGAATGTTGAACATCTGACGTTTCCCCTCTCACTGAATTACCAATATATCAATTCAGAATACCAAACCAATACTTGTACCGAGATCCAAGGTTGTGTGTTCGCGGGTGATAAAATGGCGTGGCTACCCGAACAGCAACTGCAATTTAGCGCAGGAATGAAATACGAAGCGTATGAAGTTAATGTCAATGCGTTTTACCAATCGGAAAGGGAGTTGAGTCAGTTTGGTGCTGAATTAACCCCCATTGCTGGGCAGCTAAGGGTAGATTTAGCCGCAAGTTATCAATTTGATCGCCATCATCGATTTTATTTTAGAGTCGAAAATCTGTTGGATGAGTCTTTGGTAACAACAGCATCAAATAGCGGAATTCGAGTTGAAAATGGACGTATCAGCTATTTGGGGTATCAATGGCGTTTCTAAGCTACAGGATATCTTGTCTGGGATAATGCAGCGTGATCACGATAACACTCCTTAGTGGGTGTTTTTGACTAACATCGACCTTTCGCTAAATTAACTCTTTAAAAATTAATGTTATAGTACCTCCCGACCGGAATATTGTCTCTTTCTGGCCATTCACTCGGCCGGAAGGTGAACGCCGTAGCGCATGATTCTTTTAAATCCGTATTTTAGGTTTGAAAACACCTATAATTTTCGTGGCGATGCCAAGTCAATTGGGGTAAAATGCGCGCGACCAGCGTGATTGCGATCGCATTTCCGTGATAAATCTGCGCTAGCTCAATGCAGTGGGTTTTGTTTAAAACCTCAGTATTTAGCAGGAACGCGGCGCATTGTCTTTCCTTCAAAACGTAGTGCTTGTGGATATGATTACAATTAAGAAAGGATTGGAACTGCCTATAGCAGGCGGACCAGAGCAAGTTATCCATAATGGCCCAGCCATTAAACATGTAGCTACTTTGGGTGAAGAGTATATTGGCTTACGTCCTACAATGAAGATTAAAGTGGGCGATAAAGTACAAAAAGGCCAGGTTCTTTTTGAAGATAAGAAGAATTTAGGCGTTAAATATACGGCTTTAGCCAGTGGTACTATATTAGACATTAACCGGGGCGCCCAGCGTGTGTTGCAGTCTGTTGTTATTCAAGTGGAAGGAAACGACAGCGTTTCCTTTGCTAAGTATGACGCCACTGCTCTCGATACGCTCGACTCGCAACTGGTCCGTGATAATCTGATTGAATCAGGTTTATGGACTGCTTTGCGTACACGTCCTTTCAGCAAAGTTCCTGCTGTAGATTCATCTGCCGCTGGTATTTTTGTAACCGCAATTGATACTCAACCTCTTGCCGCTGATCCTGTTGTAGTGATCCGTGAGCATAAAGAAGATTTTGCTAATGGTCTTAAGATCTTAGCACGACTCACCGAAGGTAAAGTTTACCTTTGTAAAGCACCAGGCGCCGATATTCCTGCCGCAAACGCCCAAGTTGAAGAATTTGCTGGCGTTCATCCTGCGGGTTTAGTGGGTACTCATATCCATTTCTTATTACCTGCATCTGCAAAACGTACCGTTTGGCATATTGGTTACCAAGATGTAATAGCAATTGGTCAGCTATTTACGACGGGTGAACTCAATACTGAACGTGTGGTTGCTATAGCGGGTCCTAAAGCGGCTAAACCAAGATTGGTACGTACAGTTTTGGGTGCGAGCATGGCGGAATTAACTGCAGGTGAAACCTTAGCGGGTAATGTGCGTCTGATTTCAGGCTCTGTACTGAACGGTCGTACTGCTGTGGGTCCTCAAGGATACTTAGGCCGCTACCATGTTCAAGTGAGTTTGCTAGAAGAAGGTACTGAGAAAGAGTTTTTAGGTTGGGTATTACCAGGCTCAAACAAATTCTCTATTACTCGTGCATTCCTTGGGCATCTGACACCTTCTCGTTTGTTCAGTATGACAACGAGCACGGGCGGTTCAGATCGCGCTATGGTGCCAATTGGTAACTACGAGCGTGTGATGCCATTGGATATTCTTCCTACTATGTTGCTGCGTGACTTAGTTTCAGGTGATTTTGACGGCGCTGCTACGTTAGGCGCGTTAGAGTTGGATGAAGAAGATCTCGCACTGTGTACGTTCGTATGTCCAGGCAAATATGACTACGGTTCATATCTGCGTGACTGTCTAGATACGATCGAGAGGGAAGGCTAATGAGCTTGAAAGATTTTTTCGAACGTATTGAACCCGACTTTGAAAAAGGCGGTAAATACGAAAAGTTTTATGCCCTATTCGAAGCGGCATACACGATTTTTTATACGCCAGGTAAAGTGAACAAAGGTAAAACCCATGTTCGCGATAACCTTGACCTAAAACGTATGATGATTACGGTTTGGGCCTGTGCATTCCCCGCGATGTTTGTGGGTATGTACAACGTAGGTTTACAAGCACAATTAGCGTTAATCGCTGGTTTTGCGACCCCAGATGTATGGCAAGTGAGTTTGTTTGGCATGTTCGGTACTGAACTGACGGCAAATTCTGGCTGGCCAGCATTAATGTGGTATGGCGCCTGTTTCTTCCTGCCTATCTATGCGGTGACATTCGCCATCGGTGGTATTTGGGAAGTGTTGTTTGCGGCTATCCGTGGCCATGAAGTCAACGAAGGTTTCTTCGTAACCTCTATCCTGTTTGCCTTAACGCTACCAGCGACGATTCCATTATGGATGGTGGCACTAGGTATCACCTTTGGTGTGGTCGTGGCTAAGGAAGTGTTCGGTGGTACTGGTCGTAACTTCTTAAACCCTGCCCTTGCTGGTCGTGCTTTTCTGTTCTTTGCTTATCCGCTGAACATGTCAGGTGACACTACATGGGTTGTGGCAGATGGTTATTCAGGTGCGACAGCGCTGAGCCAAGCAGCTGCGGGCAGTTTAGATTATGCCTTCAACCAAAACTGGTGGGATGCCTTCTTCGGTTTCATCCCAGGTTCTGTCGGTGAAGTGTCTACATTAGCGATTCTATTAGGTGGTTTGGTCATCATCTATACCCGTATTGCTTCATGGCGCATCGTTGGCGGTGTGATGGTCGGTATGATTGCCATTTCAACCTTGCTGAACCTGATTGGTAGCGATACTAATCAAATGTTTGCAATGCCTTGGTACTGGCACTTAGTGTTAGGTGGCTTTGCATTTGGCATGATGTTTATGGCGACAGACCCAGTGTCAGCGTCATTTACTAACCAAGCTAAATGGGCATACGGTATCTTGATTGGTGCAATGGCTGTGTTTATCCGCGTGATTAACCCTGCATTCCCAGAAGGCATGATGTTGGCAATTTTGTTTGCTAACTTGTTCGCGCCATTGTTCGACCACTTTGTGGTTCAGGCAAATATCAAGCGGAGGATTGCCCGTGGCTAGTAATAAAGATTCGTTCGGCAGAACGTTATTTATCGTCGTCGGCTTATGTCTAATTTGTGCGATATTTGTGTCTACTGCAGCAGTGTTACTGCGCCCGACTCAAGCAGAAAATAAACTACTTGATAAGCAAAAGTACATTCTGGAAGCCGCTGGTCTTATCGATACTAAAGCGGGCAAAGTGACCAAAGCGCAAATTTTGGAAACTTATAGCAAACATATCGAAGCTAAACTCGTTAACTTGAAAACCGGTGATTGGGTTGATGGTGTTGACGCTGATAAATTTGATCAACGCAAAGCGTCTCGGGATGTGAAAACTTCATTTGTACCTGAGCACGATATTGCTTCTATCAAACGTGTTGCTGAGAATGCTGTGGTTTATCTGGTGCGTGATGATCAAGGTAAATTAACGAGCGTGATCCTGCCCGTTCATGGTTATGGCCTATGGTCGACTATGTATGCCTTCCTTGCGATGGATGCAGACTTAAATACAGTGCAAAGCTTAGTCTACTACGAGCACGGTGAAACACCGGGCTTAGGTGGCGAAGTGCAAAACGCACAGTGGAAAGCTAAGTGGCAGGGTAAGAAGTTATTTGATGAGCAAGGTAAACTCGCTATCAGCATAACCAAAAATCCCGCAGTGGCCAGCACTGAGTTTGGTGTAGACGCATTGTCTGGCGCGACATTAACCAGTAACGGTGTGCAACATTCACTGACATTCTGGTTGGGTAAAGAAGGTTTTGCGAGTTTCATTGAAAAAGCACGCAATGGAGGTCTCAGCTAATGTCTGACGCTAAAGAACTGAAACAGGTTCTGACTGGACCTATAGTCAACAACAACCCAATTGCACTCCAAATTCTTGGTGTATGTAGTGCGCTAGCAGTAACGAGTAAGCTCGAGACTGCACTGGTAATGGCGTTGGCATTAACTGCGGTAACTGCGTTTTCGAACCTGTTTATCTCGTTAATTCGTAATCACATTCCAAGCAGTGTGCGTATTATCGTACAGATGACCATTATTGCCTCTTTGGTTATCGTGGTTGACCAATTGCTGCAAGCTTATGCTTACCAGATCTCTAAGCAATTGTCGGTATTTGTTGGTTTAATTATTACCAACTGTATCGTAATGGGCCGCGCTGAAGCCTATGCGATGAAAACACCGCCAATGATGAGCTTTATGGATGGTATCGGCAACGGTTTAGGTTACGGTGTGATTCTATTAGCCGTTGGCTTCGTACGTGAACTGTTTGGTAACGGTTCGCTATTCGGTGTCCAAATCCTGCACAAGATCTCTGAGGGTGGCTGGTATCAACCTAACGGTATGTTATTACTGCCTCCGAGTGCGTTCTTCCTAATTGGTATTCTAATTTGGATTATTCGTACCTATAAGCCAGAGCAAGTTGAAGCAAAAGGGTAAGTGCGATGGAACATTATATTAGCCTGTTAATTCGCTCTGTTTTCATTGAAAACATGGCACTGGCCTTCTTCCTTGGTATGTGTACTTTCTTGGCCGTTTCTAAGAAAGTGACTACTGCCATGGGCCTAGGGATTGCGGTAGTTGTAGTGTTAACTATCTCTGTTCCTGCGAACCAAGTTATCTATCAAGGGCTGTTAGCTCCTGGTGCACTTGCTTGGGCTGGCGCACCTGAAGCTGACTTAAGCTTCTTGAAATTCATTACCTTTATCGGTGTGATTGCTGCTTTAGTTCAAATACTAGAAATGGCACTGGATAAATATTTTCCACCTTTGTACAACGCGTTAGGTATTTTCTTACCTTTGATCACTGTGAACTGTGCGATTTTCGGTGCGGTATCATTCATGGTTGAGCGTGACTACAAACTGGGCGAAAGTGTGGTATTTGGTTTCGGCTCTGGAATAGGTTGGGCATTAGCTATCGTATTGATGGCCGGTATCCGTGAGAAGCTGAAGTATGCCGATGTGCCTAATGGCCTGCGTGGTTTAGGGATTACCTTTATTACCGCTGGTTTAATGGCCTTAGGTTTCATGTCGTTTTCAGGTGTGTCCCTGTAAAAGACACTCAACGGCTTCTTGAATTGGACCTTCTAAGGATAAGTTAATGGATATTCTTGGTATTTTTAAATCTACTCCACTTGAGGTTTACCTCGGTGTGAGTATGTTTACTGCTATCGTCCTGATCTTGGTATTAGTGATTTTATTCGCTAAATCTAAGTTAGTGGCGAGCGGTGACATCACGATCGGTATTAATGACGATCCTGAAAAAGCGATAAAAACCGGTGCGGGCGGCAAGTTATTAGGCGCTCTTGCCAATAACGGTATTTTCGTATCGAGTGCATGTGGTGGTGGTGGTTCTTGCGGCCAATGCCGTGTGGTGATTAAGTCTGGCGGCGGTGATATTCTGCCGACTGAACTTGACCACATCAGCAAAGGTGATGCCCGTAAAGGTTGTCGTCTTTCTTGTCAGGTTAACGTCAAAAACGATATGGAAATCGAGCTTGACGAAGAAATCTTCGGTATCAAAAAATGGGAATGTACTGTTATCTCTAATGATAATAAAGCCACTTTCATTAAAGAACTGAAGCTACAAATTCCTGATGGCGAGTCTGTACCATTCCGTGCGGGTGGCTATATCCAAATCGAAGCGCCAGCTCATCACATTAAATATGCAGATTTCGACGTACCTGCACAATACCGTGGTGACTGGGAGCACTTTGGTTTCTTCAATCTTGAATCTAAGGTTGATGAAGAAACGATTCGTGCATACTCAATGGCTAACTACCCAGAAGAGTTCGGTATTATCATGCTGAACGTGCGTATTGCTACGCCTCCACCACGTAACTTGACACTGCCTTGCGGTAAGATGTCATCTTACATATGGAGCTTAAAAGCGGGTGATAAAGTGACGATTTCTGGTCCATTTGGTGAGTTCTTCGCGAAAGATACCGATGCAGAAATGGTGTTTATCGGTGGTGGCGCGGGTATGGCACCAATGCGTTCGCACATTTTCGACCAACTTAAGCGTCTTAAATCTAAGCGTAAGATGAGCTTCTGGTACGGTGCGCGTTCTAAGCGTGAAATGTTCTATGTTGAAGATTTCGATGGTCTCGCGGCTGAGAATGATAACTTCGTATGGCATGTGGCGCTGTCCGATCCTCAACCTGAGGATAACTGGGATGGTTATACTGGTTTCATCCATAACGTACTGTATGAAAACTATCTGAAAGACCACGAAGCGCCTGAAGATTGTGAGTTCTACATGTGTGGACCTCCAATGATGAACGCTGCCGTCATTGGTATGTTGAAAAATCTTGGTGTCGAAGACGAAAACATCCTGTTGGATGACTTCGGCGGCTAATGTTCATTAGCCTAGGATGAGAAAAGTTGCAGATGTTGAGGTTAATCTTTCATCTGCAACTTTTGCATTTAAGGGCACAAATAAGAGTAGTAGGTCACTATGTTTCAGACCTTAAAGATCAATACCTCAGCATTAAAGTATTCAGTGAACTGGCTAGTCCTCGTAGGGCTGGCCTTTTTTGTTTCAGCCTGTTCAAAGCAAAATGAAGTCATTTCGTTAGCTGGCAGTACTATGGGCACGACTTATCATATTAAAGTCGTCCCGAATGAGCAGATGCCAACGGCGCAGTTACTTCAAGCGGAAATTGATTTAGCCCTTGAGCTAGTCAATGACCAGATGTCGACGTATCGACCTCATTCAGAATTATCCCGTTTCAACCAATTGCCATTAGAACAAAGCGTTGAAGTCTCACCAGATACCATTAAAGTGGTGCAAGAGGGAATACGTTTATATCAAGTGACGGATAAGGCACTTGATATTACCTTAGGTCCTTTGGTTAATCTGTGGGGATTTGGGCCAGACAAGCGCCCCACTAAAGTCCCCACTCAAGCTGATATTGATGCAGCGAAAGCGAAAACGGGAATTAGTGAACTCTCTGTTGAAGGTAACCGTTTAAGAAAGCACAATGCCCATTTATATGTTGATCTTTCATCGATAGCTAAAGGCTTTGGTGTTGATAAAGTGGCTTCTATTTTAGATAAATATCATGCTAGCGGTTATCTAGTGGAAATTGGCGGCGAGCTGAGTATTAAAGGAACCAAGGGAGATGGTAGCTCTTGGCGCGTGGCTATAGAGCAGCCAACCGATGAGGGTGTGGCAGTACAACAGGTGATTGAGCCAGGCACTATGGCAATGGCGACCTCTGGTGATTATCGTAATTACTACGAGGAAGATGGCCAACGTTTTACCCATATTATTGATCCCCGCACTGGTTTACCTGTTAATCATAAGCTAGCCTCTGTGACCGTTTTGCATAAAGATTGTATGACCGCGGACGGTTTTGCGACGGCAATGATTGTTTTGGGTACAGAAGCATCATTGGAGCTTGCCAAGAAAGAACACTTGGCGATAATGCTAATAGAAAAGCAAGGCGAAGGATTTAAAGTTTACTACAGTGACGCCTTCAAGCCTTTCCTTAAGTAGTTGGAGTTAACATGAGCACTTTTATCGCGGCATTTGTGATTTTATTACTGTTCTTTTTGCTGATGTCGATAGGTTATCTTATCAAGCGCAAAGCCGTTGAGGGAAGTTGTGGCGGTTTAGGTGTATTAGGGATTGAAAAAGCCTGTGATTGTGATGATCCCTGTGACAAACGTAAGCGTCGAATGGCGGCTGAAGAAGCTCGCCGTGAGAAGTTAACGAAAGACCGGATTATTTAGAACATCTCGAATCGACAATAGCCTCCCTACATCGGAGGCTATTTTTTTGCTTATATTTTATTACTCATTTGAGATTTATCCTTGGTATTTGAGTGGGATAGGACGTTAATCTAAGCGGAAATGAGAATGGTTTTTATAATTAAATAGATGAAATATAAAGATAATTTGAGTTTGCAGCTAAACTGTACTAGGCTAGAAGCTTGATTTAGATCAATCTTTTCACGTTTACCAAGGATCGTAACTTATGAAAGGTCATCCAAAAGTGGTGGGACAACTGAATCGGGTGCTTACCTGTGAGTTGACGGCCATCAACCAATATTTTCTCCATGCCAGAATGTTTAAGCATTGGGGTTTTGAGAAGCTAAACCACGTCGAATATAAAAAATCTATTCAGGATATGAAGCACGCCGATAAGCTTATTGAACGCGTGTTGTTTCTGGAAGGATTGCCCAATCTGCAGCAACTTGAAAAATTGCGCATCGGTGAGCACAGCCAAGAAATGCTCGATTGTGATTATGCGATGGTGCAAGAGCAGTTAACGCTGCTACGTGATGCCATTACCCTGTGTGAAGCTGAGCAAGACTATGTGAGCCGAGATTTATTAGAAGATATTCTTGAAGATGAAGAAGAGCATTTAGATTGGCTCGAGTCTCAGCAGGAGTTGATCTCGTTAACGGGTATCCAAAATTATCTGCAATCACAAATCAGTGAATCATAGGAGCGAAATATGAAAGGCGATAAAGATGTCATCGATGCGTTAAATCGACTCCTAACGGGAGAACTCTCGGCAATGGATCAGTATTTTGTCCATGCCCATATGTACGAAGATTGGGGCTTGAATGAACTCTATGAACGTATCGCCCATGAGTCAGATGATGAGAAAGCCCATGCAGCAAAACTCGTGCAGCGTATTTTATTCCTCGAAGGTACGCCTAATGTTGCTGCCCGTGAGGCATTGAATATAGGTAAAGATGTAGAAGAAATGCTACGTAATGATCTCGCCTACGAATACAAGGTCGCGGATGATTTACGTAAAGTGATTGCCCTATGTGAGCAGAAGCAAGATTACCAGACTCGAGAAATACTTGAAGTGTTGCTTGACGATACTGAGTCTGATCATATGTATTGGCTCGAAAAACAACTTGGACTTATTGACCGTGTTGGACTGCAAAACTATCTGCAAACTAAGATGTAACGTCTACATGAAGATCAGCGGGTTTGCCTCGCTGATCTTATTTCTACTTTTGTACATATACTTAATCTTTTATACAGTCTATCTAACTATAAAAATCCGCCCTCACAAATTCATCCTCTGCCATCTTTATTAAATTCAGCTAATTCTGTTATATGTGTAATGTCCTTTCTTTACAAATAGTTGTTTACGTTTTTTATATGAATTTCATCTGTTGTTGCCCCGTAAAAATTGTTAACGTGTAAAACTGTTTTTACGCCTTATATTGTTAAATGTTGTCAGTCTGACGGGGATATAGATGGGATATATAAAACGTTCTCTAAGTTTGCAGTTGGTTGTGACGATTGTCAGCGCCTTAGCAGTACTCCTTACCTTAGTTGCCGTTTTGTTGGTAACGAAAGAAAGTAATAATACTCGTAAGCAAGTCGATGAGGATATTTCGGCACTTGTTGCATTAAAAGCCAATGAAATCAGTGGATATTTTATTGCTAAGGGTCAGGTCATCCACTCCATATTTGCTGAACCGGGTTTGGTGAGTTGGTTTAGCCAGTATCATGCCCGTGGCAGCAATCTTGCCGCTGATAGCCAATATCAAAATATTATTCGTTATTTCAAATCCTTTTCTGAGCGCGATCCCGATATAAAATCCGTATTTTTTGGTTCGGCTAATACGTTTGAATATTTTGATCTCAATGGTCGTTTCGATGGCGACCCCAATTACTACACTAATAAACGACCTTGGTGGCAGGAGGCTATCGACCAACGTGGACTCTTTGTGGGCGATCCTGCCGTGGATGCTAACGATGGCTCTATCTCTGCGACGGTTAAAACTCCTGTCTATGGGGCAAATGGTGAATTGATTGGTATCGGTGGTATGGATATTTTGATCGATACCATTGGTAAATCCCTGTTAGCACCGATCAAATATCGCAATTTTGGTCAAGCTTTCCTGATGACCGATGACGGCAAGCTGGTTTATTTCCCTGGATTTTCTGAGCGTTTTCCACCGGGTTCTTTAGCTAGTCAAGTCGACAGTCAGTTTGAAAATACGTCTGGATTCGCCTTACTAAGACAACAGATGCAACGGGAAGCGCAAGGCTTTGCTGAAGTGACGTTTAATGGCGTGCCACAGAGAGTCACTTTTGTATCTGTCGGAGGGGATTATCCTAAGCAAAAATGGCACCTAGCCTTTATGTTACCCCATGAGGTAATAGAAGCGCCTGTGACAGCGGCCTTTTGGAATGCGTGTTTAGTTGCTATCGGCATTATGCTGTTAGTCGGAATAACGGTTTGGTTAATGTTGCTGCCCTTTAGACGTCAGTTATCTAAGCTATTGGATGCGATGGAGGATATTGCTGAAGGTGATAGCGATCTTTCTCAACGTATTCTAATGGATCGAGAAGATGAATTAGGCAAACTGGGTGATGCCTTTAACCGCTTTGCTGAAAAAGTTCAGCATATGTTATTGCATACCCGCACGCTAACGCAGGAAGTCGGTACAGGGGTGGAAGATGCTCGGCAAGTGTGTGAATTAGCCGTATCTTCAGTGTCATCTCAGAAACAGCAAATCGATTCTGTGGCAACCGCAGCGACACAAATGGCACAGACGAGCCAAGAGATGGCGGTGAGTGCCCAAAGAGCAAATGATTTTGCACAGAAAGCACAAACACAAGCCCACGATGGTACTCAGATTGTTTCACGTGCGACAGAAGGGATGAAAGCGCTATCTCTGCAAGTTATTGAGGCTGCAAAAGTGATTAAACACTTACGTAATAGCTCAGAACAAATCGGTGAGGTATTGAGTGTTATTCGTCATATTGCCGAGCAAACTAATCTACTGGCGCTCAATGCGGCTATCGAAGCGGCCCGTGCGGGTGAACAAGGCCGTGGCTTTGCTGTGGTGGCAGATGAAGTGCGTACGTTGGCATCGCGAACCCAAGATTCTACCGCTAATATTCAGGGCATTATTCAGACATTACAACAAAGTGCATTACAGGCAGAACAAGTGATGGAGTCTGGCGTTGAGCAGGCAAAAGCAGGTCAGGATCTGACGACTCAAGTGGAGCAAGCATTAAATGATATCGCAAATGCCATTGTGTCTATTCAGCAACAAACCGTAGAAATTACCGTGGCAATTGGTCAACAGGCGGTAGTCGCCGAGGAAGTGGCGCAAAACGTTGAGAATGTTCGTGGTTTATCGGATCAATCTTTGTTATCCAGCCAAGATCTATCGCAAAGTCTACAGGGCTTTGAACATGTAACCCGTAAACTCACCTTAAATATTGGGCAATTCAAAATCTGATCTCAGGTAGACGCGTCATCAATAAAAGGAGCTTCGGCTCCTTTTGTTTTATCTGTGGGTAAGAGAATAAGTGTGTATAGAGCACTTGATTACTGGTTTTATATACAGTATTTTGACGTTGGAGGAATTCAACGTGCGAAAAATTATTCACATCGATATGGACTGCTATTTTGCAGCAGTAGAAATGCGTGACTTTCCCGAGTACCGTGGCAAGCCTTTAGCCGTGGGTGGCAGTCGTGAACGTCGCGGTGTGATCAGCACTTGTAGTTACGAGGCGCGTAAATTTGGGGTACGTTCGGCGATGGCGACTTCCTATGCCTTTAAGCTGTGTCCCAATCTTATTTTGGTTCCCGGTCGGATGCAGGTTTACAAAGAAGTATCGCTACACATTCGTGAAATCTTCTCCCGCTACACGCCATTGATTGAACCGCTTTCCTTAGATGAAGCCTATTTAGATGTGAGTGAGTGCCAACAATATAAGGGTTCTGCAACCTTAATTGCTGAGGCTATTCGCCGTGATATCTTAGCCGAAACGGGTTTAACGGCTTCGGCGGGGATAGCACCAGTGAAGTTTTTGGCAAAGGTTGCCTCGGATCTGAATAAGCCTAACGGGCAATATGTGATCACACCAGAGATGCTTCCTGAGTTTGTTAAGACCTTATCGCTACGTAAAATTCCCGGAGTGGGTAAAGTCACCGCTGAAAAGTTAACATCCCTTGGGTTAAACACTTGTGGTGATGTGCAGGTTTATTCAAAACAAGAGTTGCTCTCCCGTTTTGGTAAATTGGGTGCAGTGCTAATTGAGCGCGCCCATGGCATTGACGGACGGGGAATTTCCATCGATCGTGAGCGTAAGTCCGTTGGCGTTGAGACCACTCTCGCCAAGGATATTTATACCTTAGAACAGTGCCAGCAAGTGATGCCGGGATTAATCCAAGAGTTGGCGTTGCGTTTAAGCCGCAGCGCTAAGGATCGAAAGATCCATAAGCAAGTCGTTAAACTTAAATTTAGCGATTTTAAACAAACCACCATAGAGCATCGCACTGAGGAGGTTTCTGTGAACCTGTTTTATGATCTTCTTACTCAGGCATTAGCTAGGCAGGATGCTCGGGGGATCCGGCTTGTGGGTATTTCTGTAGGATTAGCCGATTCAACACTTTATGTCGCATCAACATTAAACACCCAGACTCAGCTTGATTTAGCGCTCTAGGCATTTATTGAGTCGATCAATTTCATCACCAACTCGAATCGCTTAATAAGCTGAGGGTGGGTTTTCCAGCATAAAATCAATCAAGAGCCTAACCCGTAGAGGAAGATTATCGCGATCGCGATACATCAAGTAAGCGGTACGCGGAGCACCTTTCCACTCGGGCAGTATTTGAATAAGCTTGCCGCTTTGTATTCGTTCACTCGCCATGCTAATTGGTAATAGTCCAATACCGAGCCCTGCCATCACAGCTTGACTGGCGATAGCCATATCATCGACGGCTAGTTTGATATTACTCCTTGGCTCAAATTCGAAATCTTGCCTAGTGATATTATGCTGTAAGCGCCATGTTTTAGCTGGTTTTGCGATAATAACCGGATGTTGTTCGAGCTCCTCTATAGATTGCAGAGAATGCCATTGCGTTGCCGAACTACTGGCGCAAAGGACAAAGCTAATGGTAGTGAGTGGCCTTGCAATCCAATCAGGATCTTTAGGTTCGCCAACCCGAAAGGCGATATCAATCGCGTTTTCACTCACATCGATATTCATATTCGACAGGCTTAAATCGATATCGATATTAGGATAGCGTAATTGAAAGGCGTTGAGTGATTCCCCCAACCAAAGGTAGGTGGTGTTGATGGGCGCCGAGATCCGCAGTTTTCCAACCGCTTGATGTTTATCCGCATGCAGCTCACCCGATACTTGGTTTAACTCGATAAACAGTGGGCCGCAACGTTCGAGATAACGCTGACCTGTGGCGGTAAGATTTACCCTATGGGCGTCTCGGTGCAGTAAGCGCAACCCTAAAGACTGTTCTAATAGATTGATTCGACGACTTAAGGTAGACGGTGGAATACCTAAATGCTCAGCCGCGAGCTTAAAACTGCCCTGCTGTGCCACAACCCAAAATAAACGCATATCGTCTAGGGAATAATTAAGTTTCATATTTGGAATTTAAGCTCTCAATCTTGCTGGTTTTAATAATATATGAAACTTATAAACTAAGCTCAATCCCAATTCCCTCCCAAGAGGCAGATATGAAATCCCATACCCCTTACCTGACATTCGTTTGTCTACTGATTTGTGTTTTTAGCTGGGGCAGTGTGTTTCCCATTGCTAAGCGAGTGCTGGAGGAGATGTCGGGAGAATCCCTCGTTTTCTGGCGGTTTACTATCGCCGCAGTCACGCTGGCGTTATATATCGCTTTTACGCGTCAAGCTTGGCCCAAATTGAGCTTGGGGCAATACACAGTCATCGCGTTGGTGGGCGTGATTGGTGTTGGTGGTTTAAACCTCGCCTTATTTAATGGTCTACAACACACCTCTGCGGCCAATGGCGCCTTGATTATGGCACTCAGCCCGCTGGTGACTTCAATCGTCAACGCACTATTGCAACGTGAATGGCTCAGCAGGCAACAAGTGTTTAGCTTAGTGGGTGGTTTGGCTGGCGTGCTACTGGTTATCACTAACGGCAGTTTGCAGCAATTGCTCAATTTTAGTGTTAACCAAGGTGACTTGATGGTTGCTGCGGGGATGTTCGCTTGGAGTGGTTATACTATCTGTTCGCAACGGGTTGGGCATTGGTTACCAGTGCTGCCATTTACCTTGCTGAGTATGATTGCGGCAAGTGTATCTATGTCCGTGGTTGGGCTTGGTCGTGGTGAGTTTCACCCTTGGCAGGAGTTGATGGGACTGTCGACGACGGCTTTGTCTAGCGTGCTCTACATAGGTTTGTTCGCCACTGTGCTCGGTTATCTGTTTTGGATTAACGGCGTTAAAGCGCTTGGCCCCGCTAAGGCATCGGTCTTTTTCAATCTAGTGCCTGTCTTTGCTGCATTAACCGCTTTAGCTATGGGGCAGGCGGTGACGGAAATTCAATTGGTGGGTATGGCGATAGTGATCCTCGCGTTGATGTTACCTATGCTGGTTAATCTACGTGCAACAAGGGGCTTAGTGGTTAAGCGTTGTTAATCGATTAAAATAAGGGCACATAATTTGTGACAGGGTGGCCCCTCTTATTCGTTAGATAAAAATTTCAACATATCAATTAGTTGCAGTTTTTATTTTCAATAACTTACAGTTTAAAACGACTGACCAGAGCCGTAAGGTTACTCGCCATTGATGAGAGTTGTACGCTTGCAGCATAGATTTCATCTGTGGTTCGTAAACTGTCTTCTGATTGTTCGGCAATATGTTGAATATTTTGATGGCTTTCATTCGCCATCGTGGTTTGTGCTTTGGCTGCGAGGGCAATTTGATTATTCATGTCACTAATTTGACTGACCATTTCGGCAATATGAGCGAGGGCTTCGCCAGCATTACTGGCCGCTTCTACACTCGAAATGGCTTTTTCATTACCGATATTAATTGCGGCTACAGCGCTTTGCGTGCCATTTTGCACATTGGCGATCATCAATTTTATTTCTTCGGTAGATTGGTGGGTCTTGGAGGCAAGGGAGCGAACTTCATCGGCAACCACTGCAAAACCACGGCCTTGCTCGCCAGCTCGCGCAGCTTCAATTGCTGCATTAAGAGCTAAAAGATTAGTTTGTTCGGCAATGGCTTGGATTACCTCGAGTACGCGGCCGATATGTTGGCCCTCCTGTTCGAGTTTATTGATCTGTATTTCTGCAGAACTTACATCTTCTGCGAGTTCACGGATAACATCGATAGTTTTTTTGACCCTCTCTTGACCATCGGCGGTAAACACATCTGCTTGCTTTGCTGCATCAGCCGCATGACCAGCGCTAACCGACACTTCTTGTACTGAGGCTGCAATATGATCGCTGGCATCGGCAACTCTGTGTGTGGATGCCTGCTGATCCATTAAGGTGTGTTTTGCTCTTGCGCTGGTTTTAGCCAATCCTTCTGCGGCGATATTAAGCGCTGATGTAGATTGTTTAAATTGCGCGATAATGCCGTGTAAGTTATCGAGGAAATGATTGAATGCCTTGGCGAGTTCACCCAGTTCGTCCTTAGAGGCTAAGTGAATTCGTTCAGTTAAATCGCCATCGCCATCAGTAATGTCGTGAATTTTTGCCAGCAGTACAGCGAGCGGTTTACTGATGAGTTTGGGCAGCGTAACGATAAAGAGAATGCAGATCAGGATACTAATAGTTAAGGCAATTAACTGCATCTGCTGCCCATAGTTGGCATCATCATTCACTTGGGTTACTGCTGCGGTAGTATTGCTATTTAAGTCATCAATTAATTGATTGATAGTTTGACGCAGTTGCTCGAATTGAGTAGCGGCTTGGCCGAAGCTCAGATCTATGGCGGTGGTTCGGCCATTACGACCATTTTGGGTGCGCTGAGTGCTTATTTCTGTGGTGGTGTTTCGCCAAAGTTCAAAACGGCGGTGTAATTCATTGAGTGTCTCTTTCGCGAGGGAACTTGTGGTCACATCGGCAAATTTATTAAGGTGCTCTTTTACGAGAGAGATACTGTTAGTGTGCTGTTTCAACAAATTATTGTATGAGTCTGAACCCACCTCAACGAACATCAAGCTACGTTCGGCTACTTGAGCTTGGTACAGCTCTTTGTCTGCCTGTAGCAGTTCAAATTGGCTAGGTAGGAATTCCAGTGCCAGTGTGTTTGCGCTGTTATTTAATGCTTTAAGCCCTAAGATGCCTGTTGCGGAGGCGAAGATGACTACGCCAGCGAGTAGTAAACTTGGGTAAGTCAATTTCTGATTAACGGAAAGATCTTTATACCATTCCATTGTCACACTTCCTTGATTGAGACATTGAAATACGAGGGCCGCGATAACCTTTAAAAGGTGAGTATATACGGCCCATCATTAGCGCACTTTGGTGATTAGAGTCCAAATTGATCTAAGTTAATCCCAATTGTGATGGCACCTATTGCAGTATCTCCATCCATAACGGGAACCGAAATTTGCACCAGATAGGCTTGGGAGCTAGTGTCAAATTTGACTGGACCTATGTGTTTATCCCCTTTGCCATCTGCGAAGGATTTTTGCCATTTATCCTCATCACCCTGCCAGTAGTCTGATGTTTTACTGGTCATAGCGACGTTAGCACCTTGGTTGTCCATCAGGAAAATTTCTTGGTAGTAAGGTTTACTTGCTTCGTAAGTGGTGAGAAATTTTGCCGCTTCGTTGTTCATTAATGATGACATAAAGTCATCAATACCTTCGGTGGCAATCCATTTTTCATCTAATGTTTTGATTGACTCTAAACTTTTATCTTGGGCATTTTGTGCTTTAACGGCATTCACCAATACCACTTCTCTGCCCAATGGCATCAGTGAATCGGCTAGGTCAATAACGGCTTGGGGGACTTCTTCGGCAAAACTGAAATTACTGCTGAGCACTAGTGCGGCGGCTGACAATATTTTAGCAAGTTTCATGATCTCTATTCCTTAAGCTCATTGTATGTAAGGGGGAAGTCGTTATCTCTTAAAGGGGAAAAGCAAGAAATGATTCGGGTCAGATAGAACAACTATAGTAGAAAATTCAAGTTACTCGGCTTATTTGCAGAAAATTTTATCTGCGGTAATTGGATAAATTAAATCAGTGATAAAAATAAGGCCATATCTGAGTTTTGCAGATATGGCCCTTCGATTGGGGTGAATCGATTAATGATAATCGCTAAGCTTTAACTGGGATTCGCTCTAACACTGCCAGTAGCAATGTCCAATATTGGCCGACAGTGGTGATATTTACCATTTCGTCTGGGCCGTGTGGATAGCGAATGGTGGGGCCAATCGAGACCATGTCCATTTCTGGATAGGGTTTCTTGAATAGACCGCACTCGAGGCCCGCATGGATCACCATAATCACAGGCTCTTTGTGGTAAATGTCTTGATAGGTTTCACGTACTATCGCCATTACAGGTGAACTGTTATCTGGTTTCCAACCTGGGTAAGCGCCGCTTAAATCAATATCGGCTCCGGCTAAGTTAGTTAACGCAGTTAACATACCTTCGACCTGAGTGCGACCAGAATCGATCAGTGAGCGGATAAGGCACAGGATAGTGACTTGTTCATCGTCTGTACTGATAACACCTACGTTGAGTGAAGTTTCAACCACACCTTCAACTTCATCACTCATGCGGATCACGCCATTTGGGCACACATGCAGCAAATCGATCAGGGTATTTTGGCTGTTTTCGCTCATGACGCGTTTGGGCGTTGGGATAGTGTTTAACACTAAACGCATATCTGGGTCGGCAATGGCTAATTCGGTACGGATAAGCGCTTCAAACTCTGCGACTTTTTCGTTTAAGGCGCTGACGTTTTCTTCTGGCAACATAAAGCTGATATTGGCTTCCCGTGGAATAGCATTACGCAGTGAACCGCCGCTAAATTGGGTGAGTTCTAACGCTAACTCATCGGCATTTTCAAACAGAAAACGGGCCAATAGTTTGTTGGCATTGCCACGACCTAAGTGAATGTTCACCCCAGAGTGACCCCCTTTTAAGCCTGATAAGTGTAGGCTAAAGGCCGAGTAACTTTGCTCAGACGCTTGCCACACCATAGGCAGGGTGATTTGAGCATCGACGCCACCGGCGCAGCCCATATAGATTTCACCTTCTTGCTCTGAATCGGTATTGATGAGGATCTCCGCATCTAACATACCCGCTTGTAAACCAAAAGCACCTGTCATGCCTGCTTCTTCATCTATCGTCAGCAGCACTTCTAATGGGCCGTGTTTGATATCATCTGAGCCTAAAATGGCTAAAGCCGATGCCATACCAATACCGTTGTCGGCACCTAAGGTGGTGCCTTTGGCTTTAACCCAGTCGCCATCCACATAGGCTTCGATAGGATCTTTAGTAAAGTCATGCACTTTATCGGCATTCTTCTGTGGCACCATATCGATATGGGCTTGAATTACCACGGTCTTACGATTTTCCATACCGGGCGTCGCAGGTTTACGGATGATTAAGTTGCCAACGGCATCTTCGACTACGGCGAGTTGCTTATCTTTAGCCCACGCTTGGATGTGCTGGCTTAAGGCTTGCTCGTGTTTAGAAGGGTGGGGAATCGCGCAGATCTGTTCAAACCATTGCCATAATGGTTGTGGGTATAACTGACTTAAGGCTGTCACTTGAGTGTCCCTCATAAGGTCTTGTGGGTATAGGGCAAATTTGCGGCCATTCTAGCACATTCTGTGCAGCCAAATAATCACAGCGTCACAGGCTTTTGCTGAGCTGGCAGCCAAAGTTGCCAGTTCGGCTTTTTCTGGGAGTGTCGATACCATTTTTAGATTGGTAATTAGGCGATAGAGCGGGAATAATGCAGGCACAATAATGAAAAAGGATGGGTCATGTTTCAAGTTAACTTCGTTGATGTAAAAGCAGAAAGTGCCATTTTTGATGGTGAAGGCTGGGATGCAGTTGTGGTGGTGACGCCCGATCTGGATTCTATCGGTTTTGATGAGATAGGCTTATTGGCTCAGCACGGTGCCCATGTGGATAAACGTGTCGGTAAGAGCCCGACATTACTGTTTGCCCCAGGGCTGGCGGGAGGTCGCTTAATTATCGCGCCTATTACCCAAGTGAGCGATGAGTATGTTGATGTGCGAGTGTACGCCGATGCTGCAAGAGCGGCGATTGCCATTGCAAAAGAGGCAGGCGCACAACGTCCGCTGCTCTATGTGGTGCCATCGAAGGACGCGCGTTTTGGTTTTGCCTCTGAAGTCGCGGCGTTAGCTTGCGGTCAAGAATTATGGCAAACCTTAGAACTGCGTGAGGCGACGGGCTTAATGCCGGCATTTGAGGCCATAGGCCTATTATCTTCAGCAACCCATAACAGCAATTTACTCAATGCCTTAGAAGCAGGGCGGGTATTAGCGCGGGATTTATGTGGTACTGAGCCAGAGCGTATGTCGGCTAAAGCCTTTGCCGATTATTGCCTGCAATCCTTTAAAGGCAGCGTGATCAAAACTTCGGTAGTGGAAGATAGAGATATTTTAGAGCGTGATTATCCGCTGCTCAGTGCTGTGGCACGTTCTTCTTTTGCCGTTAGTCGTCATCAACCTCGCGTGGTTAAATTAGAATATCAGCCAGAAGGGAAGGTGACTCGCACTTTCTTGTTTGCGGGTAAGGGTGTGATTTACGATACGGGCGGTGCCGATCTGAAAGTCGGTGGTGCTATGGCGGGCATGAGTCGCGATAAAGGCGGCGCTTCTGCCGTGGCGGGGCTATTTAAAACCCTATCAATGCTTAAACCTAAAGGTATTCGAGTGATTGCCGAGTTGGGCTTAGTGCGTAACAGCATAGGCAGCGAAGCCTTTGTGACCGATGAAATTATTACGAGCCATGCAGGCGTACGGGTACGCATTGGTAATACGGATGCCGAAGGGCGTTTAGTGCTGGCGGATTTACTGAGCCATTTACGGATTAAAGCCGTGTCGGCGGTGCAGCCTGAACTATTTTCGGTTGCAACACTCACAGGCCATGTTGTGCGTTGTTATGGCGGTTATCCCGCGGCGGTAGAAAACTCAGTAGCAAGTTTGCAGCAATGTGCCATGACTTTACAACAGCAGGCGAGTCAGTGGGGCGAACCCTTCGAAGTGTCGACCTTACGCCGTGAAGATTTTGCCAAAATCCGCGATGTCTCTGGCGCTGCTGACATCTTATCTTCCAATAATGCGCCGTCATCGGTGACAGCCCGTGGACATCAATATCCTGCAGCGTTTTTATTGAAGGCGTCGGGGCTATTTGATCACGGGATAAATGCACCTATTCCCTTAGCTTATACTCACTTAGATATTGCCGGCAGTGCGACCGAAGGGGATCCGCTGTATGGTAAACCGACGGCCAGTCCACTCGTGGCGCTGTATCAATATGTGATCAATCGATAACGGGTCGCAACAAATAGAAATAATTCTGTAATATTTTACTTATTAGGTGGTTACAGGATTATTTCTGTTTTTATGTGAAGCAGATCGCCATTAACCCCAGTATAATTGTGTAATTTAATTACATTAAAAAGCCTTAATGAAAAAAAATACAAATAAAGGTTGTAATAAAACTACAAAACCATATAATTGCTTCCGTGGATTAGGCACTACGTCTTTCCTCTCTAGTCTATCCAGGATGGATATTTTTCTCCAAGGACCCGAGTGACAAGTCGTCTCAACGGATTTGAGAATCTCTAGTTCCAAGGAACCGAGCCAAGCTTCACTAGAGTACTTAATCACAACTAATTTAGGAGCATTGACTATGTCTTATACAGGCAACAACCATTTTTATTGGCAAAACACTTGGTTTAACACTGATGTTTTGCGTGGCGGTTTATTCGCCATGAGCTTTAAGGCCTAACCCTCCTTAAAGTGTAAGTTTCCATCATCCATCAACCTTTGTATCGCCTTTTTTGGCGTGTTTAGACTCAAGTAGCATATCGGTGTTTTTGCATGGGTATGCCAGGTTTTTCCCGCTAGCGCGGTAATGTACTTCCCCGAAAGGGACGCTTGAAATATGTCTTTGCCTGCTCATTGAGCAGGCTTTTTTTTGCCTGTCGTTTGTTGTGCTGGATTAATTGTTACTATTTACTAGTGATCCATCGTCCTTTCATTTTAAAAAACTATCCCTATAGGCTCGACGGCGGCATCCATGCCACCAACGGTCACAAGCTAAAATCGGGTAAAATCGAGCCACCCATGGTAAATCGCATGATTTAGGATCCTCTACTAGACTCAGTAAAAGTGTTGATGGGAGGATTTGCTATGCCGCGCCCAAGAAGAACTCAGATCAGTGTTGAGGACACGCCTTTCTACCATTGTTGCAGTCGTGTCGTTCGACGTGCTTTTTTATGTGGCGATGATGATTACTCAGGTAAAAACTATGACCATCGCCGAGCTTGGGTTGAGTCGTTATTGTTTAAACTTGAAGCGATTTTTGCGATAGATGTGGTTGCCTTTGCGGTGATGTCCAATCATCTACATGTGGTTTTACGCATTGATGTAGAGACAGCAAACCGCTGGAGCGATAGGGAGGTGCTTGAGCAATGGCATAAGTTATTTAAAGGCAATGAATTAACGCAAAAATTCGCTAAAGGTGAGTTGGTCGAGGCCCATGAGGTCAACAGATTAAAACATAGCATCGCGACGTATCGAAGCCGTTTATGTGACATCAGTTGGTTCATGCGTTGCTTAAATGAGCCGATAGCAAGGCAAGCAAATCAAGAAGATAACTGTACAGGTCGTTTCTGGGAAGGCCGTTTTAAATCGCAGGCCTTACTCGATGAGACCGCAGTTTTAGCCTGTATGGCGTATGTTGATTTGAATCCTATCAGAGCTAAAATGGCCAATACACTGGAGCAATCAGATCACACCAGTATTCAACTGCGTATTCGGGCAGCATTGAAAGGTGAGCAGCCCAAAAATCTACTGCCTTTTATTGGTAATGAACGCGAAAACCAGCCCAATGGCATTGCGTTTTCATTAGTAGATTATCTTCAATTGGTGGAGGATACAGGTCGAATTATTCGAAATGACAGATGTGGTGCTATCAGTGACAATAGCGCTAAGCTACTGACGAGTTTGAATATCCAACAAGACAACTGGCTCAAGCTCACCACAGAGTTTGGCAAGTTGTTTCATGGCCCTGTGGGAACATTGCAAGAACTTACCGATTACTGTGAGCATTTAGAGAAGCGACGACGGCACTTTGCGTCTTGCTGCCAGCACCTCAAAGCTGGCTGACTTCGAGCCTATTCATCGGCTTTACCTTTTAAAACGGCCAACCAGACAATGGGTTGGGTGACTCTTGCTAAAAATCACTATTTTTCCATCAAATTGCCCGATTTAGTCGATCATCATCCATTTGAAGCATACCTTGTCAGTCTTTTTGCGACTAAGTGACTTTCCGTTGCTTGAAGCCAAGCCCAGAGTGCATTATGTTGTTGTTTTAACTTGGGTGGCCTAATTCATGTTTGCTATTGATGTGGCCGCCTTTGCACTCTTGTAAATGAACGGGAGGGTCGAATCATCTCCATGTGGTGCTGCGGGTCGATATCGACAGCGCGAATCGTTGGACTGACCACGAAGTACTTGAGCAGTGGCATAAGTAGTTTAAAGGCGATGAATTAACACAAAAATTCGCTAAAGGTGAGTTGGTTGAGGCCATGAGGTCAACAGGTTAAGGCATGCAATTGCCATTTATCGCAGTCGATTATGTGATATCAGTTGGTTTATGCGCTGCCTCAACGAACCCATCGCAAGACAAACGAATCAAGAAGATAACTGTACAGGTCGTTTCTGGGAAGGGCGATTTACCTATTTCTTTTATAGAGAATCAAGCTCTACTCGATGAAGCCGCAATGTTAACCTGCATGGCCTACGTTGATTTGAATCCCATTAGAGCCCAACTGGCTGATACACCAGAACAATCCGACCATACCAGTATTCAACTGCGTATTCGGGCCGCATTGAAAGGTGAGCAGCCTAAAAATCTACTGCCTTTTATCGTTAATGAGCGCGACAACCAGCCCAATGGCATTGCGTTTTTATTATCGGACTACCTTGAATTGGTCGATGATACAGGCCGAATTATTCGAAGCGACAAACGTGGGGCAATCAGTGAGAATAGTGCTAAGTTACTGGCAAGATTAAATATCTCACATGACAATTGGCTCAAGCTCACTACTGAGTTTGGCAAGCTATTTCGCGGTCCGGTGGGTACGCTGCAAGAACTCACTGATTACTGCGAACATCTAGAAAAGCGACGACGGCACTTTGCCGCAAGCTGTCAGCACTTTCACAGCAACTAACTGTAATCCTGCTTAACCAAACCCATCACTACCCATTTGTTTTATTGGGTGGATTAGCATGTCTTAAATACACCATTTTTAATGAGTTAGCTCATTTTCATGCCTTAGCTTTAGCTCTTCAACTTTTGATGACTCTCATTTACTCCATTTTAGTTAGTACAAGTTGTAGACAAACCGAAAGTGCATTATGTTGTTGATCTAAAATGGATGGCCAGATTTTTAGATTTTTTAGATTTTTTAGATTTTTTAGATTTTTTAGATTTTTTAGATGGTCAGATTTTTTACCTCTGACAATTCATTCAAGCAGACGCCGCTTCGCGTCGCGGCTTAATTCTGTCGTTGTGTGCTTAACGCTGTGTGCTTAAAGGAGTTTTATTGGTGAAATGGAGTAAGTTGAAATCGCTGGTAGAAGACAAGTTTTCTCAATCCCTTAGTGGGAGAGTTGCTATTTTCAGCACAAGATATGGTAATTGTACTTGTGGTCACGCTTGGCTGACACTTGATAAGGAAGTTATCGCTAATTTCTGTACAAGAGCATTCTGGAATCGCGCTGCTGGCGATTACCATTTTAAGGATGGACGGTGGGTTACAGACTCACCAGTTCCTGAGCATATATCTGCACACCAGAAAAAGTTTTACGGCGAAATGGAGTACGGTGAACTATCAAGGCAAGATGTTTATGAGGCTTGCTGGAGTTTCGTGCACGATCTTACCATTGATGAGTCTATATCTTCTGAAGATCCTTTAATTCAGTCACTTGCTATGCTTGATAAACGCTTGGGGAAACGCAGATTAAAATCTATAGATCAAGCTAAGTTGCACTCTTTAGCAAAAAAGCTACTAACTGTGCGTCTAGAATCCGAAGGTGTTCGAGTGGTAAGCACATAACAACCACTCTTGCTCGAACAAACATGCAGGCTTCCTTCACTTTGCTATTATTTTAGTGTGCTCCCATTTGGGGTGTTAACCCATAGAAATTTTTATCCGAAATTTATGTGTTAGAGCTTAGAACCTAGCTCACTTTTGTCCAAAAACAAGTCGCATATCTACTTTAAAACAAACAGGCTACACCGATGTTAAACAGGTGAGCCATGGTGATTGGCGAGACGACCGTCCGCCCCATGGACGGGGCGGTCGAGCATCCACGGATGGACTCGCTGCGTGTCGGTGAGCGAATGCCATGGCTCATCATAAGCCAGCACTTAAAGAATTAAATGACCAAGTTTGATCCTCAGCAGTGCTATCCAGAAATTCTTAAAGTACTTCTGTCCCAAAGTGAGTTTATGTTTAATCGAATGACTTAGCTTAAATCTAATCAGTCTAAGATAATGAGGCTTAATTAACTCGTCATTAAGCCCTGAAAAAATACGCGGCAAACCCTGCCCAACTTAATAGTAAGAGTGTTATGGCAACCCAAGTGGCGGTGGTGAATTGACGTTGAGATACAAATAATTCCTCTGAGTCCTCTTGTTCATCCATGTTATTCACTGCGCGAGATTTTGCTCTCAACTCTTGTTTACGTGCTTTATCCCGTTCACGAGCTTTGGCTTTTTGAAGCTTTTTATACTCGGCGATGCCTTTTTCAATCCCTTGGGCGATGAGTTTTGTTTGCTCTTTGGTTTGTCCCGGTTTTTGGGTGGCTTTTGCTGCAATCATTGCTTCTTGCTGGGTTTCTGTCGAGATAGTGGGTTTCATCTGGATTCTGCCTAAGTTAACGCGGCGGTGGCTAAAACATTATCGCTAAAAGTGTAAACGTAGCGATTATACCCACATTGGACTGCAAAAACGTAAGTTGATTATCCTGATTTCATTAAAAAATCAGTGGATGTCCCCCCTGTGGGGCGGGGACATATATAGGCTCGTAGTCCCATACTTCTCGAATGATATCTACCGATAGCGCTTCAGTTGGTGTACCTTGGCTTACTATTTCTCCTTGTTTTAATACGATTAATTGGTCGCTATAGCGAGCCGCTTGGTTTAGGTCATGCAGTACTACTATCACAGTGTAGGCTTGTTGGTGAGCTAAGTTTTGCGCTAACTCAAGCACTCTATGCTGCTGGGCGAGATCTAATGCCGATGTCGGTTCATCTAATAACAGTATGGGAGGAAAGGGCGATTGACTGAGCTGAGTTAACACGCGGGCGAGTTGGACTCGCTGTTTTTCACCACCCGAAAGGGTTGGATAGCTGCGCTTAGCCAGATGAGTTAAACCGACTTCAGCTAGTTTTTGCTCAACAAGAATATCCCCTTCTTTTTTACTGAGAGTTAAGGGGTATAACCCCATAGCAACGACTTCAGTCACACTAAAGGGAAACGTTAAACTCGCGTGTTGTGGCAGTACCGCTAAGGATTTTGCCAGATCGCTCCTTGGCCAATCCACTAGTTGGCTATGACCGAGTTGTATGCATTGCCTAGGCGTGCTGATTTCTTGGCAAAGTGCTTTAAGCAAGGTTGATTTTCCTGCACCATTAGGGCCGAGTAATGCCGTAACTGCGCCTGATTGAAATTGCACATTTATGTCCCGTAATACGGCTTTTTGTCCAATGGATACATTTAGCTGGCAAATATTCAACTGAGTACGCGTTGCATCTACTGTGCTGGAATAACGCGTTTCTGAAAGATGGCTAGTCAACATAAAAGGGCTCGTTTAGGTTAACTTACTGCGTTGTTGCAGTAATAAAAAGATAAAGAAAGGCGCGCCAAGCAATGCTGTGACCAGCCCTACGGGTAATTCTGCTGGTGGTAAAAACGCTCTGGCACCAATATCGGCAAGTGCCAGTAAGGTGGCGCCTAAAAGTGCGCTGAGCGGGAGGAGTTGTCTATGATCTGGGCCGAGTATCATGCGTACCAAGTGAGGTACCACTAAACCGATAAAGCCAATAATGCCTGTTGCTGCGACGCTAACTCCCACACCGAGTGCGCAGAGTAAAATCAACCTAAGTTTGAGCCTATCAACATCGATCCCAAGATGACGAGCCTCAGCCTCCCCCAGTAGCAAGGCATTTAGCGCCCTCGCATCTTGATAAAATCGCCAACTGATAAAAACTAAGGTCGCCACACACAGGCTGACATATATCCATTGTGCTCCTGCAATCGAGCCCATTTGCCAGAGGGTGAGATCCCTCAATGCCATATCATTTGCAAGGTAGGTGAGCACACCAATCCCCGCTCCAGCCAGTGCGGCTATTGCAACACCTGAAAGCAATAGGAGCACGACTGAGGTTCCCGTTGGGCTACTGGCAAGGCGATAGACAACAAGCGTTGTTATTAAGCCAGCAACAAAGGCACTTATTGGGATCATTAAGGGATGGGTGTTGGGTAATAGCACAATACAAATGGCGGCACCAAGCGCTGCGCCAGGCGATACGCCGATAATGCCGGGATCCGCCAAGGGGTTACGGAATAACCCCTGCATCACAGCTCCACATTGGGCAAGTATTGCTCCCACGGCTAATGCCAGTAATGTCCGTGGCAGGCGCACATTATTGATGACAAGTTGTTCATGTGGCGCAATATTGCCAATATTCTGCTGGGTCGCCCAATTGACCACTGCACGCAGGGCATCGATTAAACTGATACTGACAGGGCCTGTGCTCACTGAGAGTAAGCAGCTTAAGCCTAACAGTATGGTTAGGCCAAGCCAGAGCCAATGGGTTACTTGCCAGCGATTAAGCTGCATCGCGACTATTCCTATTTTGAAGGTGTTATTAACGATAGGGACTGTTGACTATTATTGATGAGTGTCGTAGCAAGTGTATCTGCTGCATTTATTGCACTTAATCCGAGCCCTCCGAGCAGTGCTTGTGCGGCAAGATTTTGAATGTGTCCGTTTTTACCTGCAGGTGTATGAGCGATTAGGGGCATTTCTTGCAGCAACTCTTGGGTAATTTGCTCATTGGTTTTTTCATCGGGGGTATCGCTTCGTTTTGACAATAGGATAATGTCGGGTTGTAAAGATAAAATTCCCTCTTGAGACAGGGTCTTATAACCCTCAAAGTCGGCGATATTCGTCGCGCCGGATAACTCAATAATGATATCTGCCGCGGTACCTTTTCCGCCAACCCGTGCACCGCGCCCTTCTTGCAATAACATAAACAGAATTTTAGGTGGGGTAGTAGCATGGTGAATTTGCTGTTTTTTAGCGTGTAAGTTTTGAAGCTGTATATGTAAATCCTGTTTTAATTTAGTTGCATTATCTTGGCGATCAAGTAACAGACCTAATCTATCCACATTGTCCATTAACTGTGATTCATCGGTTGTTGCGGGTAATTGCACCACTTTAATATTGGCCTGTTTGAGTACCTTAAGCGTAGTGTCAGGCCCCATCACATCTGAGCCGATAACCAGTGTGGGGGAAAGCGCGATAATCCCCTCAGCGGAGAGCATTCTGTGGTAGCCCAATTTAGCAACATGGCTCAATTGTTCAGGGAGATAGCTGGTGGAGTCGATGGCAACTAATTTATCACCAGCATCAAGTGCAAGTACCAGTTCAGTGACACCCGCCCCCGCACTCACTAACCTGATATCTTGCTCGGCGCTCACGGCATTAGGTGGGAAACCTATAGCGGAAAAAACCAGTGTCGATGAAAAAAATGCCGTGGTTACAAAACGTGATAGTGATTTATGTGCATGACGTTGTAGCCGATTATTGAGGTGATTTAATCCATTGTTATATCTCAATTGAGTGATGCATTTTAACGTGATAGTGCTGATAACACTCGCGGTTTGGTACAACATAATAAACTCCTTATTCATTTATTCTCCGCCGATTGCGATGCGCGGTTTGCTACTTGTTAACGTGCACTATTGCTCGTTCTCGGGATTATTGTTCCATCAAGATTTGAGTCTGGCTGATGGATTGTGCTTGCAGAAGCGCCAGTAGTTGCATTAAAGGTTCTACGGGCGCGGCTTTGTCGGCCGCAATAATCACGGTTGCTTCAGGCATCGTCTGAAAACGCGCGGTAAAGGCGGTGCTAAAAGTCGTTAAGTCAGTAAATGGTTCACCATCAATAGCCCAATAAGGGGCGATTGCCATGATATTGATGGCAATCGTAGGTTTGTTTTCTACCACGCTAATGGCAGAACTTGGGCTCTGAGGCACGTCTACTGGCAAGCTGAGTAGTTGACTATTTGCCGTGAGTAGCAGAAACACCAACACGATAAAAATAATGTCGATGAGTGCCGTTAAATCGATATTTGGTAGCTGATCGGGTGTGGATATCCCATTGGGAGTGATGGATTTATCAGGGGTGATCATCATTGAGGCTCTGCGTGGGTATTGAGCGGCTTAATAGGGTTATTAGCTCGCTCAAACGCTTGATATGCATTGGCATTGATAGAGATATCTTCGATACCTGCTAACCAAAGATTAAGTTGATTCAATATATGGCTAGTGCGTAGGCATTGCCCTTGTGCCCAAATTCCAAAAAGATGGGCCGCGGTAATGGCGGGTACGGCAATAATGAGTCCGGCTGCCGTGGTGTTCATCGCAAGTCCTAAACCGGCGCTGAGTTGCGCTGGCGTCACTGGGCCTTGGGATTGACCGAGTTCTGCAAACATATCAATCAATCCTAAAACTGTGCCAAGTAATCCAAGTAAAGGGTTAATAATGCCAATCACTTGTAGTACCTTTAGCCCTGCCTGTAGGTCACGCTGCTGCTTATTGAGCCACAGACTCAGTAATTCTTCCCTGAGTGTTTTAGGTTGGTGAACTTGCTTGAGCAGTAAGGTGGCACCGCGGGCAAGTAAATCGTTTTGCACACTTGTTTGTGCGAGCAAAGTATTAATGTTTTCTGTTGTTGCCGTTGAGGTTGAACGACGAAGATTTTTTATCCATGCCTGTTTTTGCGGCAGGATAGATAACAAGGTTTGATGTAAAAATAAGGCACTACGTTCAAGACAGATCATTAACGCGAGAAAAGCGCATAACAACAATGGCCAAGTCAGTACGCCAAGCTGTGTCTGTAAAGTTGAAAAGTCGGTCATGGGCATTAAGTCTCTATAATCATGATAATTATCATTTGAGCGGTTTGTTTAACGGTCGCCATAAATGGTTAATTGAGTGCAAAACGGATTGGGACTCTGACCTTATAATGACTTGCCAGTTTTTGGGGTGGCGCTTCAAATTGCCAAGTCTCAACGGCTTCAAGTGCGGCCTTGTCTAACAAGCTAAATCCTGAACTTTTCACTAGGGTAAGTGCTAATTGCTCACCCCATTCGTTAAACATGACTTCTACCATTGCTGTGCCTTCTAACCCTTTTTTACGTGCAATGCGTGGATAATTGGGTCGAGGTGGTGGCGTAGTAAAAAGCGGTTTTTCTAATTCCACTATATTGGTTTTAATGCTGGTGGTTTGGTGAGTTGATTGAGTTAACTCAGCCGCCATTTCAGTCTTTGCTTGTTTTTTTTCTATATGATTTGCTGTTGTTATTTCAGAAAGCTGAGATAAGGTGGCATCGGCTAACCTCGGTTCAGCCTCTGTGGGTGGATTAACGGTTTTAGCTTGGCTTGCCGTTTTAGCTGAAGAAGGTTTGAGCATAGGCGTATCAACTGATGTTGATTTAATGCTGTGGTTTTCAACTTTTGCGGTGATGGTTTGTTCTGTATTTGATTCCGTGCTTTTGGGTGGCGTGATAATAGGTTCAGTAGCCTTAGTTTTTGCCACGTCAGTTTTCGCCACGTCAGGGTTAGCAAGGTTTTTCACCGGTATCGCTAAACTTAGGCTCACATGATTTGCACCACGGTTTAGTGTGGAGGCAGATGTCATCGATATTGCATTCAATTGCTGTGGGACGATAGACGGCTGTGAGGCAATAACCCCAGATTGGATAGCGATAGTTAACGCGCCAAAGGCCAAATATCGTTTTGGTGTCACAGTAATCTCACCTCCTAAAAAGAAATACATCCCAGCGTTTAAGCATTTTCGCTAATTAAGATACTGCAATATAAATAAGATCGCAAATGATAATGATTACCATTTGATCTATTTTATTATCTCAGGTAGAGTGCCAGCAATTGCTTGAATAGGTGCTCAAAAAAGCAGCTATCTCGCCAATGATACCCATTTACACTTTTTATTGAGTGTTGAGTCAGGGGAATTGAATGGATATAACGAGATATCACTTGAGGATAAAGAGATGAAAAAAAAGCCATTAGTCATCGCGATGGCGGTAGCGCTGAGTAGTTCGACGCTGAGTTTTACATTAGCTGCCGAAGACGTTACTAAGGCAGAGATTCAAGAGAGTGCCGATAAAAAACTGATTACTACTGAGTTTGATGAAGTCCTTGTGAGTGCGACACGCATCAGTGAAAAAGCCTCCGAAACTAGCCGTAGCGTGGCCGTTGTGGGTGAAGAACAGCTTGCGATTGCGCAAGCTTCTTCTGTGGCAAATGCGCTTAAACATGAGGCCAATATTTCGCTGACTAATGGCCCAAGAGCTTCATCGCAAGGGGTTGAAATCCGTGGTTTAAGTGGCGATAGAATTCTGCAAACGATCGATGGTGCAAGGCAAAATACCAGTTCAGGTCATAGGGGAACATATTTTATGGATCCTGAACTACTCAAATCGATTGAGGTATTGCGTGGACCCGCGAGTAGTTTGTGGGGGAGCGGTGCCTTAGGTGGTGTAGTCGCCCAGAATACTAAGTCCGCAAAAGACTTTTTAGCCCCAAATGAGAAATTTGGTGGTTATCTTCAGCAGGGATATGAAACCAATGGCGATCGCGTTAAAACCAGTGGTGCCGTTTATGGACAAGAAGGCACGATTGATTGGTTACTCAATGGTTCCTATTTCGATTCAAATAATATTAAAACTGGTAACGATGAAACCCTGATCAATAGTGCATCCGATGGTGGCAGTGGTTTGGCTAAACTAGGTTGGCAAGCTGACGAGGCATCACGGTTAGAATTATCAGCAAGGGTTAATAAAACCAACGAATTAGTACCAAGTAATCCCTCTACTGTGGTCAGCAGTTCAGTTCCCTTAGTTCGTCGCCAAACGGATGATCAAAATATCACGTTAAATTATAGCCTTAACCCTACTAATAACCCTTATTTGGACACTAAAGTACAAGTGTATTGGAATAGTACGGACTACGACGAAGACCGCGTGACTAAGGGTCAAAAGGATAGCACTGAGTTTAGAACCGTAGGCGTAAATCTGAATAACAGTTCGCGCTTAGGCAATACCAAGTTGACCTATGGCGTTGATGGTTACCGCGATACCATCGAAACCGTTCGTGACGATAGCGGACAAGTCGGGCAGCGCCCCGGAAACATTGATGGTGAAAGCACTGTTTGGGGAGCTTTTACCCGTGCAGATATTGAGTTGATTAAGACCCTCAACTTAGATGCCGCCCTGCGCTATGACAACTTTAAAAATGACAGTAATAACCTCAACATGTCATCGGATGATAATGAATTATCACCTTCTCTTGGTTTGAGCTGGCAGACTCAACCTTGGTTAACATTAAGTGCCCGCTATGACCAAGCGTTCCGCGCGCCTACGGTGGAGGAAATGTATTCCAGCGGGACGCATTATTGTATTCCGCCTATCCCAGGATTCTTACCCCAAGGTCTGTGTAACACCTTTGCGACCAATCCGAATTTAAAGCCTGAAACCGCTCGTAATAAAGAAATTAAAGCGGACTTACGTTTTAGTGACTTGGCGGGTGATGATGAACTGGCGGTGACCTTAAACGTCTTCCGTAACGATGTTGACGACTTTATTGTGCAGCAGGTTTCTAACCCTTGGCGTGGTATTCCAGGATTTGAGCAAACCACGTCATGGAATAACGTCGAAGATGCTCGTTTAACGGGTTTTGAAATTAGTGGCCGTTATCGCATTGGTCAAACTCGTTTAGCCATGAATTATGGTCAAACCCATGGCGAAGATCGTAAGACAGGGGAATATATTGAAGGAATACCTGCCAATAAATTCAATGTCGACTTATCTCAAGGCATTATGGATGGCGATATGAAACTGGGCACCCGAGTCACCTATGTCGCCAGTCAGTCAAATACACCTGATGGATACAGTGTGGCGAAATACGATGATTACAAACTGTGGGATATCTACGTTGCATGGGAGCCTACTATGGGGGTGATGTCGGGTGTGAGAGTGGATTTTGCCGTTGAAAATATCGGTGATGAACAGTATCAACAGGCATGGCAAACCTTGTATCAGCCAGGGCGAAATATGAAGTTATCGGCGCGTTACATGTTCTAAATGCCGGTTTGAGGAGCAAGATAAAGATGACCCTTGATACCCATATCATGGCAAGTATCGAACCCGATACAGAACAGGTCGCGCGGCATAGCATGCTTAGACAGCGATTTGAACAGCAAGCCGATTTAATGCCAGCGCAACTTGCGAGTGAATTAGGCATTGCAGAAATGGAAGTGGTAGCTGCATTACCGCCAGAACAAGTGGTTTTTGTGCCACTAACGCAGCTCGATACTTTGCTACAAATGCTGCCAGAGTGGGGAAACTTAACCACGATTGTGATGCTTTCTGGCAGTGTATTTGAATTTAAAGGTGACTTTCCTCAGGGTAAATATGCCCACGGTTACTACAACCTCTACAGTAAGGGAGATGGGCTACATGGGCACCTCAAGTTAGATACCATGCGTGGTATTGCACTTATTAGCCGTCCTTTTAGGGGGAGTGAGAGCCATTCGATCAACTTCTTCGGTAGCGAGGGGGAGGTTGTGTTTAAGGTGTATCTCGGCCGTGATAAACAAAGGGCGCTATTTCCTGAGCAAGTGCGACAATTTAAAGCATTAGCGGCCCGTTTTGTATTGTCAGATTTAAGCTCGAATGTGTAAAAATTAACCAAATTTGAATAAAAGGAGCAAGGTCAATGAAAACTGAAATGACTGAGCAAGAACAGCGTTTAAGGGACAAATTATTACCCGAAATTGAAGCCTTTAAGCAGCAAAAGGAAACCCTGCAATTAGCAACCGTTGATATTCATGGTCAGCCCAATGCTAGTTATGCTCCCTTTGCACTGGCCGATGATGGATTTTATATTTTGGTCAGTGATCTCGCCAGACATGGCCATAATCTAAAACATTCAACCAAAGTGTCAGTTATGTTGGTTGAAGATGAAGCTGCCGCAAAATCTGTCTTTGCCCGTAAGCGTTTAACCTTTGATGCAATTGCCGAGGCCGTGCCCCGTGATACCCCTGCTTTTAGCAAAGGTGTTGCCGTGTTATCCGCTCGTTTTGGCGAAATGTCGGATAATCTTGCGGCCTTGACGGATTTTAATTTATATAAACTTGCGCCCCATCAAGGGTTATATGTGAAGGGTTTTGGTCAGGCATTTACTTTAAGTGGTGCAGAACTCTTAGATGTGGATTGGAAGCGCGATGGTCACCATGGCACTCCCAAAACGCCAGAAAGTATGCAAGTCGCTTAGGCTTTTGTCTGGTTATTTGCCAACCTAATGTAAGCCCATTCAACAATGCCAAATTCGTCATTCCTGCGAATTTGGCATTTGCGTTTTTAAGTTAATATCGCAATAGTACAGATTCCCCCTTGAATTCTTCTCGAATAGGCAGCATTTCTATTATGCCTGAATGACAGTTCCCTACCCGAAGGATGCCTCGCGTGCATGAGCCTATTGCTAAATCATCTGAATCCATTAAAACTGACATAGCTAAAAATCCAACCTCAAAGATACGGCAACGATCGGTATTACCTTGGATTGCGGGTTTCCTTAAGCCATATCAGTTTAAAGTGGTCGCCGCGATTATCTTTTTGATGATAGGTTCACTCGCTTGGTTGTCACTCGGCCAAGGAGTGCGCTTGATGGTGGACGAGGGCTTTGTGCGTGATAATGCACAGCGATTAAATGAAATCATACTGTTAGTGCTTGGGATTACCGCCATCAGTGGCACGGCGGTGTTTTGCCGTTTTTATTTAATGACTTGGCTTGGTGAACGCGTTAGCGCCGATATTCGCCTTACCGTTTATAATCAACTCCTTAAACTCTCTCCGGCGTTTTACGCTAAGGTGCGAACTGGTGAGGTGATCTCCCGTTTTACCGCCGATTCTACCTTGCTTCAAACTGTCGTAGGTTCAAGCCTTTCGATGGCACTGCGCTCTGGCGTGACTGTCCTTGGTGGTTTAGTGATGATGGGTATCACTAGCGTAAAGATGACCTTGCTGGTGCTATTGGCTGTGCCTTTAGTGCTAGGGCCAGTGATCTTTTTTGGTCGAAAAGTGCGAGTCTTAGCGCGGGAAAGCCAAGACAGGGTTGCCGATCTTGGCGCTTATGTGGATGAAACACTCCATGAAATCCACACAGTGCAAGCCTATGGACATGAGGATAAAGATCGCAGTTTATTTCATACCCGCGTTGAAGATGTGATGTCGGCGGCCAGCGGTAGAATTCGATATCGTGCACTGCTTATTTCATCCGTGATGTTTTTAAGTATCGCAGCGATTGCTATGGTGACTTGGGTAGGCGCCCATGATGTGATGGCCGGTAGGATGACAGGAGGTGAGTTGTCGGCCTTTATGTTTTACGCAGTGATGGTGGCGGGCGCCGTGGCAACGATCAGTGAAGTGATAGGTGAGATTCAACGGGCATCTGGTGCCGCCGAACGATTAATTGAACTGGCTGAAACGCAAGTAGATATTCCCGTTGCAACTCATCCAGTGAGTTTACCTGCCGATGTTAGTGGTGAGCTAGTTATTGAGGGACTCAGTTTTGCTTATCCTGAGCAGGACACCTTAGTGCTTAAAGACGTTAATATGACGATTACCGCCGGTGAGCGGGTAGCCTTAGTGGGGCCGAGTGGCGCGGGTAAAAGCACCTTATTCCAGTTATTACAGCGCTTTTATGTGCCTAGCGAAGGCAGTATTCGGCTCGAAGGGATTGATATTGCGAATCTTTTACCACAGGATTTGCGTGCACAGTTTGCCTTAGTGCCGCAGGACTCTGTGATCTTTGCCACTAGCGTGCTTGAAAACGTACGTTATGGAAGAGTCGATGCCACCGAACAAGAAGTGATAGATGCTTGTATTGCAGCCCGTGCCCATGAGTTTATTAGTGAATTTACTGAGGGTTATCAAACCTATTTAGGCGAGCGTGGAGTGCGACTTTCAGGTGGGCAAAAGCAGCGGATCGCTATTGCGCGGGCGATTCTAGCTGACAGACCAATATTGTTACTCGATGAGGCGACCAGCGCCTTAGATGCCGTCAGTGAGCAGAAAGTAAAGCAAGCGCTGGATGTATTGATGGCGAATAAAACCACCTTGATTATTGCCCATCGCCTATCGACGGTCATCAATGCGGATAGGATTTTTGTGTTCGATAAGGGCGAGATTGTCGCCAGCGGCCGCCATCAAGCCTTGATGCAATCTAATGCGCTATATCGTGAATTTGCCAGTTTGCAATTGTTAACCGAAGATGCCAATGCCTGCGCAATCAATGAGACCACTTAGGGAAATAAAACCCAGTCGCTAGTTAATCTAGCTTACTGGGCATGTTATGGTGCGTTGGTTTTTAAGTTTTGTTTGTAAAAGCGGTTTTTATGTCCTGACTTTAAGCCTTATTTTTAAGTTCGCGGCGCAGAATTTTACCGACGGTGCTTTTAGGTAATTGCGTCATAAACTCAATGATTTTAGGTAATTTATAACCCGTTAATTGCTCGCGGCAATACTGCAAAATTGTACTTTTAGCCTGTTCATGATTGAGGTTATTGTCCTTGAGGACGATAAAGGCTTTGACCGCTTCCCCCGAGTGTTCATCTTGTACACCAACAACCGCGCACTCAATGATATCGGGATGACTGGCAAGCACATTTTCAACTTCATTAGGGTAGACGTTAAAGCCTGACACGATGATCATATCTTTTTTGCGATCAACAATTTGATGGAAACCTTCCGCCGTTGCTATGGCAATATCGCCTGTTTTAAAGAAGCCCTCTGGTGTCATCACATTGGCGGTTTCTTGTGGGTTATTCCAATATCCTCGCATCACCTGCGGGCCGCGCGCCGCTAATTCTCCTGCAGTCCCTAAAGGTACTTCAATGTTATTTTCATCTAATAGTTTGACCTCAGTACCAATCACAGGTTTACCAATAGTGCCGAGCTTTTGATAACCGGGCGCATTGAGTGAAATGACAGGGGAGGTTTCAGATAATCCATAACCTTCGCTGATCATATTACCCGTGGTTTGCTGCCAAATATTGGCCGCCGCGGCGGTGAGTGCTGTACCGCCAGAGATAGTAATTTTTAAGTGACTAAAGTCGAGTGCTTTAAATTCGGGTTGATGGCACAGGGCGACAAATAGCGTGTTCAGTCCGGCAAAGCCAGTAAAAGGGTATTTAGCTAAGGTTTTTATCAAGCCGCTGATATCCCGCGGATTAGGGATCAGAACAGAGCAACCTCCGCACTCAAAATACAGCACTAGGTTCACCATAAAAGCATAAATATGGTAAATCGGTAATGGCGCAACGAAGATATCTTCGCCTTCAGATATCACGCTACCAATGCGGGATTTTACCTGCGCGGCATTGGCGAGCATATTGCCGTGGGTCAACATGGCTCCTTTAGATAATCCCGTTGTACCGCCTGTATATTGCAATGCACAGAGATCATTGAGTGTGGGCGCTAGGCGGGTAAAGGTCAGTTCTGCGCCTTGCTTTAAAATATCGCAGAACGCGATATTTTTCAGGCCCGTTTTAGGCTGAATTTGAGGCTCTATTAAATCCAGAGCATGGGTTGAGATAACTAATTCAATCTCGGTAGTGGCGACCACTTTTGCTAAGGTTGGCAGCAAATCCGATAGTACAACTAAGGCTTTGGCTCCTGAATCATTAAACTGATGGATAAGTTCGCGCTCTGTATAGAGAGGGTTGGTGTTGACTAGAATGAGCCCAGCCCTAATAGCACCATAGGCTGCAATAACAAATTGCGTGATATTGGGTAATTGAATTGCAATACGATCGCCAGGTTTGAGTTGGGTCTTGTTTTGCAAATAGGCGGCAAAGTAACGGGAGTCTCGCTCTATCTCGTTAAAACTGCTGGTTTTACCCAAGCAAGCATAGGCGGGTTTATCACCATAACGTAAGCTGGTTTTCTCAATAAGATCGACCAATGATGAGTAGCCTAGTTTGAGTTGGGAGTCTTGATCGTATGCCATGCTGAACTACCTCAAAGATGATGTTTATTCGTTGTTATTATTTTGAAATCAAACATATGTTTAGATTAGAGGGTGTGAGCACTAGAGGTCAATGCTTATCGTGAAAAACATCACAACGTCAATAAGGGTATCTTTATGTAACAAAAGTCTTTTTACTGTAAACCATAGGACTTAACTATAGCTTAACTACCCTATCATTTATAAAGCGGAATAAACGTAAATTAGAAAGTGATTTAGATTTTGTTAGTGTTATGTATTTATTATGTGGTTGACTGCTCTTTGTTTACTGAGTGCCAGTGTACTTAGTATCAGTGCATTTCGATGATGAATTTTCTTGCCGCGATTTTAGGAACTGAGTTCGGCGGATGAATAGATAAAGCTGTTGCAAGGAGTGTCAGTTATTTTGTTGATGAATGTAAGACTTAAATTGACGCGTGGTGTTATGTTTCAAGCGTCAATTAAGTCTTAAATATAGAAGTTAAATTATCACTCTAAGGGCTAAAGAATCCTGTTTCTTGGCTTACTTGCTGCCTTGGTTCTTTAATATCTGTGACTGAAAATCGGATCAATTTTCGCCCTGAAGGGACATTATCTTTATCGGCAAGAACCGTTACGGGATAGTCAATTTGTTCGCCCGCGGCTAAGGTGATAATGGGAGCCGCAATCAAGCTAAAAGGCATTTCACTGTCAACGGCAAGTTGATATTGCTTAGTGTCTTGTGTCTTGTTGCGGATCTTCAGTTGATAGGTATTTTCAACTTTATTATCCGAGGTTTCACGGTACAGGCTTTGGCGATCGCGTATCACGTTAAGCTGAATTTCGCTGCGGTTATTTAGATCTAAGCCTATGACGATGAACATAATAATGACCGCTGCACCGTAGCCTAAGAAACGGGGAGATCGCCAATAGGAATGGGATATTCCTTTGAGATCATTTTCACTCATATAGCCGATAAGATTTTGTTTGTAATCGAATTTCAACATAGTTTCGTTACAAGCATCAACACAGGCACCGCAGTTGATGCACTCATATTGTAAGCCGTTACGAATATCGATCCCCGTTGGGCACACTTCGACACATAAATGGCAATCAACACAGTCGCCCAAAGTAGGGTCAGCTAGATTCGTTGCTTGCTTACGTTTACGTGGACCGCGGGATTCACCACGCTGTGCATCGTAGGTTACTGTTTTAGTATTGGCATCGAACATTACCGCTTGGAAACGGGAATAAGGGCAGCAATGCAGACACATTTGCTCGCGCATCCAACCCGCATTGAGATAGGTACAAATGGCGAAGAACCAGACCCAACAAGTCACCCAGAAGCTAGCATTACCTGTGAATATATCTAAATAGAGTTCGCGTGCGGGGATAAAATAGCCAATAAAACCGCAACCAGTAAGTAAGGCTGCGAGTCCCCATAGGCTATGTTTTACGGTTCTTTTGCCGATTTTATTTGCTGTCCAAGGGGCTTTGTCGAGTAATTTACGTTTGTTGCTATTACCTTCGATACGGTTTTCTATCCATACATAGATAAAGGTCCATGCAGTTTGCGGACAAAGATAGCCACACCAAACGCGTCCCCAGAATACGGTGACAAAAAACAAACCAAAAGCCGCTGCGATAAAAATCCATGCTAATAGCGTAAAATCCTGCGGCCAGAGCGTTAACCCAAAAAAGAAAAATTGCTGCTGACTGACATCCAACAATATTGCTTGGCGGCCATTAACAGATATAAACGGCAGGGCGAAAAATAGCACAATTAACAGGCTATTCATCATGGTTCTTAAGCGTTGGAAATACCCCTTTTGTTCACGAAAATGAATTTTGCTTGAGGCAGTGGCATTTTCGAGCGAGGAGTTTGCTTTCGGGGCGGTTGAAATATTTTTAATGGGGATAAATTGCTCTGCTAAGGCAGGTTTTGCGTTTGTAATTGGGGTTATGTCGCTCTTTGGCATAAGAGAGTCCTAACGGCTTTAATAAGATTTATCCCCTATTAGCAAGCGTTAGGCCAATATGTTGTGAGTTTAATGTACTGATATTTATGGTTAAAATTAATGAACTGATTATGCATTCTCACGATATATCGCGAATTGGCGATATATCGTGTAATTTAGATAGTAGGGCGCTAATTCGTTTCATTCATTTGACGTTGGATCCCCAATTTTTTCATCCGCGATCTGAGCGTGCTCGGCGGTACCCCTAAGATATTAGCTGCGCCAGAAGGCCCTGATATACGCCAATTTAAGCGTTTAAGTGTTTGTTCTATATGCCATGCTTCTGCTTCAGCTAGGGTTTGATGCTGCAGTGATAAATGTGGCGCATTTAGGTTATCGGTTGGCATTGCATGGATGTGTAAAATATCTCCTTGGGTAAGAATTGCTTCACGCTCAAGGATATTTTGTAGCTCACGTACATTGCCGGGCCAAGTGTAGGCCATCAGTTTTTGTAGGCCTTTTTGACTGACCCCGCGGATTTTTTTACCCAGTTTTCGATTCAAGTTATGGAGTATATGGCTGACTAGTTCGGGGATATCATCCAGCCTCGATCGGAGTGGCGGAACTTTAATTGGGAATACATTCAAACGGTAATAGAGATCCATACGAAATAATCCCAGCTCGACTCGTTTGAGTAAATCATGGTGGCTGGCTGCGACTAAGCGAATATCCACTTGGATGGTTTCACTACCGCCGAGACGTTCAAAGGATTGCTCTTGAATAACTCGTAGTAATTTTGATTGGGCTTCCAAACTGAGTTCTGCGACTTCATCGAGGAACAGCGTTCCCTGATGTGCAAGTTCAAATCGACCTTTTCGGCGGCTGGTGGCACCGGTAAATGCTCCTTTTTCGTGACCAAAGAGTTCACTTTCCAGTAAAGAGGCTGAGAAGGCGGCACAGTTAACGCTGATCATAGGTTTATCTTTGCGGTGACTGAGTTTGTGTAAGTTGCGGGCAACTAATTCTTTTCCTGTGCCATTTTCACCACAAATCAACACTGTACTGTCGGTGTTGGCAACCATGTGTAGTTGCTGGATCATGTGGCGGATAACACTGCTATTACCAGAAATATCCACATCACCTGTTTTATCTGCTAATTCGGCTTGCAGGTAGTGATTTTCTGATGCAAGACGTTCGGATAGTGCTTGCACTTGGATTAAGGCTTGGCGTAATGAGTGCTCAGTTTGTTTTTGAATACTAATGTCACGAAATATCGCGACTACGCCAATAAGTTGATTGTCTCGATAAACAGGAGTAGAGCTGTAATGCACTGGGAAGCTGCTACCATCTTTACGCCAAAACACATCGTGGGTGATCTCGCGGGTGATACCATCCTTTAAGGTATTGTAAATTGGACAATCTTCTTGGGGATAATGGCTGCCATCCGCATGGCTATGATGGTGGCAATTATGGATATTTTTGCCCAGTAACTCTGCATTTTTCCAGCCTGTCATCCGTTCAGCTGCTGGATTGATAAAAACGGCATTTCCATTTAAATCAAAACCATAAATACCTTCACCCACGGCATTGAGTAGCAACTGATTTTCCGGCAGAAAATGTTTGTCTAATGGTTCTTTAGGGGAGGGGGTCTTAGTCATACACAGATTACCGAGGTAGCAAGCAGATAGCTTGATTATACACTTTATATCTTGGCGATATATCGTGACTTTGATGTTTGGCTTACAGCATGATTCGGTATCTTACATTCAATGCTCTTTCTTAGCGTGAGATGCAGTTTGTTAGATATTTTGTTGTAGTCATCGATGTGATACGTATGAATTAAAACGCCTTTAAAGATGCTTTGATTAGAATTCAGTATGAGTATGCTGGACGACCTTGGGCCGCTGCAAGGCCATTAAGCACATCATTGATACTCAATTTTGCTGGTAACACAATGCCTTTAGGTAAACTTGGCCCATAGATTTTATTGTAAGGCGTGCCTGGTACTCCCTCATGGCGCATATATGATTCAATTGTGCTGTTGGCTTCACTCCAATTGCCTTGCATTAAAATAATATTTTCTGCCATTAGGGCATTTACAATTTGTTCTCTGTGGGTCACATCGGCTTTATTCGTTTGGCAAATCGTGCACCAATCTGAAGTGATATCGACAAAAACCGTATAACCCTGTGCGACCAGAGGAGCAATTTCGGCGGGTGCTAAGGTATGCCATTGGAGTTTTTGGTAAGCCTGATAATCTTCTCCTTTGTGTACAAATCCGATAATACTGCCTAAACCTAATGCAAAAAATCCTAAGGTAAAAATCACTGATAATGGGATGTTTTTACCTTTTCTCTTTTGCCATAACAAAAGCAGAATGACACCGATTAGTAAACTAAGAAGAATAAAACTGATGAGGGTGATTGTGCCCATAAACGCTTCCGCTTGAGAATATCTAAAACAAGTTGGTATTTATCTTAGTCGCTAACAGCTTAAAACTACGTGAATTTAGGATATTTATCCCACTTGTATCATGTTAGTTGCTGCTCCATGCTCTAAAGCCGAGTATTAACATTAACGCCTTACTCTGCCGATGTTAGAATGTCGCTATGCGAAAACCCGTTGAGTTTATTTATCCCTTTTAGGACATATACATGAGTTTGAGTACTTGGTTTGGTTTATTGGCAATTTGTTGTTTGGGAGCTATGTCTCCGGGGCTAAGTTTAGCCATGGTGGTACGTCATACGTTAGGGGGTGGACGTAGTAAAGGGATTGTTTGTGCATGGGCGCATTCTATCGGGATCGGTTTTTATGCCTTGATCACGTTATTGGGTCTAGCCGTAGCCCTAAAAAAAGCCCCTTTACTATTTAATGGAATTGCAATTATGGGGGCTTTATATCTAGCCTGGATTGGTATTCAGTCGCTGCGCTCAAATGGTGGTGTGCAAGCAAAACTTGCCGCCGGAGAAGCAACTGATACATTCACTGCGGCGAGGGATGGATTAGCTATCTCTCTTTTTAACCCCAAAATCCTACTGTTTTTTTTGGCGCTGTTTAGCCAGTTTGTCATGGTGGCAGATAGCATGACAGGGCAGGCCTTGATTGTTTTGACCCCTTTAATCGTGGACGGTCTCTGGTATAGCTTAGTTGCGTTAATGTTGTCTCATTCGCGGGTGTTACCTAAACTTCGAGAAAAGGCGGGTTTGATTGATAAATTAACTGGTATCGTCTTAATACTGTTAGCTATTCGAGTGATTTATACGCTTTAAACCGCATGAATAATAACGCCATCAGTTGATGGCGTTATTATTCGGATTTTAGGATCGCGGTTTAATTAGCTTTTAAATATTTGCACGGAGTCATCCGCTTCTGCTGGCGCTGATTCTTCCTGAATAACCGGGGGATTAGCGATATGATCTTCTAAATTATCATTCAGCATTTCACGATATTCAGAACTAAACCATTCTAGGGCGCTATCTTTTTCTGCGCCTAAATCAGCAGATTTTATGGCTGCTTCAAAGGCATTAAAACGTGCTGCTGCAAAACGCAGGGCTGTACCGACTTTACCGACATCGCCTTCTTGCTGGCTTAGCTGATTGGCTAAAGCAATAAATTGATCGGCAAGTTCAAAAATGGTGGTGTTGCTCGTTTCGGTCATGGTGCTCACTCTGGAAAATAACAAATCAATGGCCGATTCTATCCTAATTAGCTTAAGAAGGAATCGTTAAACATCAACTATTGGGATCTAAGTCGGTCGTAACGGTTCCATCGCGGGAGTCATAGTAAACGGCCAATTTGTCATTAGCTCGATAGGAATATTTACACTGACTAGGGGAGATGTAACTGGCTTTATAATCGGTGTCATCGGCATCAATATTTAAACGCGAAACGCTAGGTAGTGCATTCTGAAACAGCACTTGCCATACAGAAACGCAGTCTTCTACGTTATCCAATACGGGTGAGGCTTCATTGCCGTAAATATAGTGCTGGGCAGGCCAGCCAAAAGCGTTGAAATCAACTTGTTCAGACTGTGCTGTACCAAATACTGGTAAATCTTCGCTTGGACCTGAACCTACTTTTACTGCCCATACAGAACGAGCCAAATTGAGCCCCGTTTTAAAACCTCCGGCACTCGCTTTTACGCTGGCTATTTGTGCGTCCTGTTGTATGTTAACGAATTTGGGTAACGCCACGACAGCGAGAATGCCAAGCAATAGGATTACGACCACGAGTTCTATTAAGGTAAAACCTGCTTGTGGGTATTTTGATCTCATTATGGTGAATATGAAGCGACGAGGTGAGTTTAAAATGTGTAGGCACTATAACATTTAAAATCGGCCTAATTAACTTAAAATGGTTTTATTGTGGGCCGAGTGAGCACATTAATCTCACACTTGGCTTGTGAATGTTAGCCATGACTTTTAAGCTAGCCACATTGTAATTTGAGGATAATTATTGTGACTTTTTCAACTTGGCAGGATTTTATTGATAACCAGCGTGCACAAACTTACTACCAAGAGTTAATCGCATTTGTGAACAAAGAACGACAATTGGGCAAAGTCATTTATCCTCCTAAAGAGGATGTTTTTAACGCTTTCAAGATGACTCCCCTTGAAAATGTTCGAGTCGTACTCATTGGACAAGATCCTTACCATGGCCCAAATCAGGCGCATGGATTATGCTTCTCCGTTAGGCGTGGTATTAAGCCACCACCATCATTGGCTAATATGTATAAAGAACTGGTTAATGATATTCCTGGTTTCCATATTCCTGACCATGGTGATTTAAGCTACTGGGCCGAACAAGGGATCTTAATGCTCAATACGGTATTAACAGTTGAGCAAGGCCAAGCTCACTCACATGCCAATGCTGGCTGGGAGATATTTACTACCGCAGTATTAAAATTGTTAAACGAGCAATCTAGGCCGATTATTTTTGTGCTGTGGGGTAGCCATGCAATAAAGAAAGGTGCAGTCATTACTGCGCCGCAGCATCAAGTGTTGTGTGGGCCGCATCCATCCCCTTTATCCGCCTATCGTGGATTTTTTGGTTGTGGGCATTTTTCAAAGGTGAACCAATTGCTGACAGCGCGGGGTGAAATCCCTATACAGTGGCAAGTTTAATGACTCAATAAAAAAGGTCTTACATAGTAAGACCTTTTTTATTCTAAGTTGAGTGCAAACAATTAATGATTGCGATCAACTGATATTTTAGCCAGTGACACTAAAGCCTCTTTAAATTCGCTATCTGGCAATACATCCAGTGCTGCAATGGCTTTTTCCGATTCTTCAATCGCTTTTTGCTGAGTGTAGGTTAATGCACCACAGTGATGTAATGCGGCCACAATTTTATCAATTGCCTGCGTACCATCACCTTGCTCAATGGCTTGGCGAATAAGTTGCCTTTCCTCATTGGTGCCGTGGGCGATGGCGTAGATTAAAGGTAGCGTCGGTTTGCCCTCGGCGAGATCATCACCAATATTCTTTCCTAACTCTTCAGTATCAGCGGTGTAATCGAGCAAATCATCAGTTAATTGAAAAGCGGTTCCGAGATATTTCCCATAATTACCAAGAGCGGTTTCCTGCTCAGTGCTTGCTCCCGCTAATACTGCTGCAAGCAAGGTCGCCGCTTCAAATAACTTAGCTGTTTTACAGTAAATGACACGCATATAGCTTTCTTCAGTGGTGTCAGGATCGTTGCAATTCATTAATTGCAATACTTCACCCTCAGCCAGTACGTTGGTCGTATCCGCTAAGACCCGCAGCACTCTCATATTATCGAGTTCTGTCATCATCTGAAATGAGCGCGTGTAAAGGAAATCACCCACAAGCACACTTGCACTGTTTCCAAATAGGGCGTTCGCGGTTTCGCGCCCACGGCGAAGTGTCGATTCATCAACAACATCATCATGGAGTAATGAGGCGGTATGGATAAACTCAATGATAGCCGCGAGCTTGAGGTGTGCATCACCTTCGTAGCTTACCGTACGTGCAGCAAGCACTGACAGTAAAGGACGAAGACGCTTACCGCCACCATTGATAATGTAGAAACCTAGCTGGTTGATCAGGGCGACATCTGACTCAAGCTGTTTATATATCAGCTGATTGACTGCTTGCATATCAGTGTCAGCCAGTTGACGAATAGCGTTTAAATCCATAATAGACTCTGGTTGTGGGGCCATTACGTACCCGGCCTCTATTTTAGGCTCACGTGTTATATAGAATGAATTTTACCTAAAATTCTGACATATGACAGCACTCGGACAACTAATGTGCGAGTTATTCCGGCCTTTTTTTATTCTTTCCTAATTAGGGCTTGTCAGAAATGGATTCTTCGCGTAAACTCCGCGCCCATTGTCAATAAAGTTTTTGTAGCACCCTGCCTCCCCAAAAGTGCGAGCCAGCGTGTTAGGAATATCGGAGTAAAATAGCTATGTACGCTGTTTTTCAAAGTGGTGGTAAACAACACCGTGTAGCTGAAGGCCACACAGTTCGTTTAGAAAAATTAGAAGTTGCTACTGGTTCAACTGTTGAGTTCGATCAAGTTTTACTGATCGCTGATGGTGAAACAGTGCACGTTGGTGCTCCTTTAGTAGCTGGCGGTAAAGTCGTTGCTGAAGTAGTGAGTCATGGTCGTGGCGAGAAAGTAACTATCGTTAAGTTCCGTCGTCGTAAGCACCACGACAAGAAAATGGGCCACCGTCAGTGGTTCACTGAAGTTAAAATTACTGCTATCAACGCATAATAGGAGTCTAACTCATGGCACATAAAAAAGCTGGCGGTTCTACTCGTAACGGCCGCGATTCAGAAAGTAAACGTCTAGGTGTTAAGCGCTTTGGCGGTGAATCAGTTCTAGCTGGTAACATTATCGTTCGTCAACGTGGTACTAAATTCCACGCTGGTGTAAACGTGGGTATTGGTCGTGACCACACTCTGTTTGCATTGACTGACGGTAAAGTTAAATTCGAAGTTAAAGGTCCTAATAACCGCAAGTTTATTAGCATCGAAGCTTAATTTTCGAATCTAGCTTATACTGTTAAAGCCCCGCCTTTGGTGGGGCTTTCTGTTTTTTATGCTTCTATTTACGCTGTATCAATGATGAGTTTGGTAAATTTTTACCAAATTGAGGGCGTTGGCAGGTAAGATTGGGAGCAAAGTATCTCGAGTTTTTTGGCGACCGATGAAGTTAGACGGTATAATTCCTTCATTCAGTGATGCCAGGAGTAAGTATGAAGTTTGTCGATGAGGCAGTAATTAGGGTCGAAGCGGGCGACGGCGGTAGCGGTTGTGTCAGTTTTAGACGCGAAAAATATGTACCTGATGGTGGTCCTGATGGTGGTGATGGTGGCGACGGCGGCAGTGTGTATCTGCAGGCCGACGAAAACTTCAACACTTTGATTGAATTTCGCTTTGAGCGTTTTCACATGGCTGAGCGCGGTGAAAATGGTCGTGGCCGTGACTGTACTGGTCATAGTGGTAAGGATTTGATTTTAAAGGTGCCTGTTGGAACACGCGCGATTGATCATGATACCGAGGAAGTACTTGGTGATCTGACAACCCACGGTCAAAAGCTATTGGTGGCTAAGGGTGGTTTCCATGGTTTAGGTAACACCCGTTTTAAGAGCAGTACTAACCGTGCACCACGTCAGAAAACCCTAGGGACGCCCGGCGAAGTTCGTAGCCTGAAGCTTGAGCTATTACTGCTTGCCGATGTGGGTTTACTCGGTATGCCAAATGCGGGTAAATCGACCTTTATTCGTGCTGTATCCCGCGCAACGCCTAAAGTTGCTGATTATCCCTTCACAACTTTGGTCCCCAATTTAGGTGTGGTCAATCCGCGTCCTGGCCAGAGTTTCGTCATTGCCGATATTCCCGGTTTGATCGAAGGTGCAGCTGAAGGTGCGGGTTTAGGTATTCGCTTCTTAAAGCATCTTGAGCGTTGCCGTATTTTATTGCACATCATTGATATTGAACCTATCGATGGAACCGATCCAGTTGAATCTGCGCGCGCTATTGTTGGTGAACTTGAAAAGTATTCTCCTAAATTGGCGAGTAAGCCTCGTTGGCTAGTCTTTAACAAAACCGACTTGTTACTTGAAGAAGAGTTGCAAGAAAAAGTTGAGTGCATTGTTAAAGAGCTAGAATGGGAAGGAGATGTGTATACTATCTCCGCCTATAATCGCGAAGGCACTAAAGAATTAGCTCTGAAGTTATTGGATTACATTGCGAGTCTGCCACCAGAAGACAATGTTGTTAATCCAGACGATGAAGTGGAATTCAAATGGGACAATTATCATCAAGCTAATCTTGATTCAGTCAATGAAGATTATGATGATGATTTCGACGACGACTTTGATGATGATGACTACGACGTAGAAGTCATTTACCAAAGATAATATTAATGTCTGAGTTTTGAGAGTCCCGTGTACGCTGATACTCAAAATGATATTACTCGGCAGGTTGTGCGTGTTGCACAACTGCTACTGGCCTATGGCGCTGAATCTGATCTCGTTGAAGAAATCAGTCAGCGTTTAGGCCAGGCTTTAGGCCTTGCTAGCGTAGAGCTTTCTATTTCCTCAAATTCCCTCGTCTTGACCAGTTTGGTTCATGGCCGCTGTATTACCACTACCCGTCGAATTCGTGAACATGGCATCAATATGACCATAGTGTGTGAATTGCAGCGGATCTGCTTATTAGCTGAAAAAGGGCTTTATGGACCTAATGAAGTTCGTAAACGTCTCGCTCGTATTGAGCCTAAAACCTATCCACCTGCTTTAGTTGTGTTAATGATAGGGCTGTCCTGTGCCAGTTTTTGCCATCTCTTTAATGGCGATTTAGCCGCGTGTGTGATCACTTTTTTTGCTTCTGCGGTAGGCATGTCCGTTCGTTTAGCGATTGCCAAACGCCATTTTAATTTATTGGTGAATTTTGCTACGACTGCATTTGTGATTAGTATGATTGCGCAAACAGGTTACGTATTTTCACTCAGTGAAACACCACAGTCGGCAATGGCGGCGAGTGTGCTCATGTTGGTGCCCGGTTTCCCTATGATTAATGCGATTTCCGATATGGTGAAAGGCCATATGAACGTGGGGATTTCACGCTGGGGACATGCAACACTGTTGACTGTATCGTCTGTGATTGGCATAACCATTGCCATGCAGCTCGGTGGTATCTTTCTATGATAGAACTACTGAATATGCTTTTACATGATGCATTTTTTTCAGCAATTCCTGCCGTTGGTTTTGCCATGGTGTTTAATGTGCCCAAGCGTTTTTTACCTTACTGCGCTTTAGCTGGCGCGATAGGGCATAGCTCGCGTACCTTGATGCTTCACTTTGGCCTTCCTATCGAATGGGCGACATTTGCTGCTGCAGCTTTAGTGGGGATGATAACAATAGGGTTTGCGAAGCGCCATTTAGCGCCACCTTTAATGTATGCTGTGGCCGCTATTATTCCGATGATACCCGGTACTTACGCATTTAATACTGTGATTGCTTTAGTGCAGTTAACTGCTCAGTCTCAGGTGAGCCAAGAGTTAACCGGCCAAGTGATCAGCAATGGTTTAAAAACCGTCTTTATTCTTGGAGCATTAGCGGTTGGGCTTGCATTGCCGAGTCTATTGTATTTTAGAACCCGCCCCGTTATTCGGTAATTCTTTATATCTACAACACTGGAGTGAGCATGCGCATTGCTATGATAGCCGCGATGGCAAATAATCGAGTCATCGGAAAAGATAATAAAATGCCGTGGCATCTTCCTGAGGATCTTAAACACTTTAAGGCGATGACTTTAGGCAAGCCAGTCGTGATGGGACGTAAGACCTTTGAGTCAATCGGTCGCCCTCTCCCTGGTCGTCATAACATTGTGATATCCCGCCAAGCTGATCTTGTGATTGAAGGTGTGACCAGTGTGACCTCATTTGATGCAGCCAAACAAGCTGCTGGTGAGTGTGAAGAGTTAGTGATTATGGGTGGTGGTCAGCTTTATCGGGAACTATTACCTCAGGCCGATATCCTCTATTTAACCCAAATTAACCTTGATGTTGAAGGTGATACCTATTTTCCTGAATGGGACGCTCGTGATTGGCAAGAAACCGAATCACTATCCTGTATAAATGCCGATGGACTGGAATATCGCTTTATCAATTTGACAAAAAAATGTTAAATTAGGTTGTTCAGTTGTGTATCCTGTGCGTATGGATTGTCAATATGTCTAAAGTATTGATCATTTTGGCGACTTAGTGGTGATGTGAGCTAACCCAGATGGCGTTGCAAAATCTAGCCGAAAACTAAGGCCATAGTGGCTAGTATCCTTTAGATATTGCTGCATCCCATACAAAATTGATAATAAAACTATAAGAAAGTATTAAGGAGTATCGGATGCGTCTTATGCCTGTGGCTTTGGCTGCGTTAATCGGTTTTAGTTATGTTTCTGTTCCAACACAAGCTGCTGCGGCTGATGCAGATCCACTTGTAGCAAGTATTTGTGATTATGTGAAAGCGAATGATAAAAACCGCTTACGTAAGAAATTGAAAGAGAGTCGCGTTAAATTACGTCAGATCTACAGCGGTATTAATTGTGATGGTCAAAGTCTGTTACGAACGGCTTATAGCGCCAATGCAAGCGATGCAGGAGAATTTGTCGCTAAGCGTTTGTCTGTGACTGAGTTAAGTGTGCCAGAATCAGACGGTATGACTATTCATGCTTGGGCAGAGGCTAATGGGCATAGTGCAAGCCCTATCACTGCTGCAGTAAAAGATCGTCTTGGTGGTTCAGCGGGTGGTGAAGAGGATTAATTCTCTTAACTAGCTGAATTTGAATTCTGATTGACGAGTGTTAAAGCAAAAATGCCGAACTACAATTCGGCATTTTTGTTACTTAAACATGTAGCGGATTAACCGTTATAGTGTATTTTTGAGGCTTTATGTTGGCTGCAATATTAAAGGTCGCTTGTGCGACCCTTATTAAGGCTGACTTAGTTACACTCTAAACTCACCCACTGAAGCTTGAAGCTCCTCAGCTAATTTTGCGACTTGGTGGCTAGATTGAGCCGTTTGATCTGCCCCGATAGCGGTTTCTTCAGATATTGCAGCAATATGTTCTAGTTTTTCTGATACTTGTTGGCTGACTAAATTTTGCTCCTGTGCGGCATGCGCGATATGGGTGCCAGAGTCATAGGCTTTATGAACAGACTGACTTATCGTTTCTAATGCCAAATTTGCTTGTTCGGTTTTTTCAACACAAGCATTAGCTTGGGCACGACCCATATCCATGGCTGCTACAGCCTGCTCCGCGCCCTGTTGTAACACTTCTATCATTTGTTGAATTTCACGGGTAGAGACTTGAGTTCGAGAGGCTAGGTTACGCACTTCGTCGGCAACAACCGCAAACCCGCGCCCTTGTTCACCAGCCCTTGCCGCTTCAATAGCCGCATTTAACGCTAATAGGTTGGTTTGCTCTGCGATGCCACGGATCACATCAAGAATGGAGCCAATAGAGGCGCTATCCGATTGCACTTTATTGATGACTAATCCCGCTTTAGATACCTCATCAGCTAAGGCTAAGATAGTTAATTTATTCTCTTGCGCAATAGCGCGCATATGTTGGGTTTCTAGATCTGCCTGTTTGATTTGCTCAAGTGCTTCATCGGCACTTTGTGATACTTGTTGGGCACTAGAACTAAGTTCAGTAGTTGCGGTAGCAACTTGATCAACCTGACTTTTTTGTTCTTGTATGCCCGAAGTTGTTTGCGCTGTGATGGCTGATGTTTGCTCCGCTGCTGCTGCAAGTTGGTTCGAACGGTCCAAAATACCAATGATCAAACTACGTAGGCTGTCGACAAGTCTATTACAGTTTTTAGCCAGCTCTGCAAATTCATCGTGGCCGGAATCGTCCAATTTATGGGTTAAATTGCCAGAGGCTAAGACATTAAGTGCATGATTAACTTGCTGAAGTGAGCGTTTCAATGGATTGACTACAGCGAAGCTAATAATAATTGCTGCCACTATAGCGATTAACACAACGATAACAATACGCAGGCTGGCAGCATCAATTTCTGCCATCGTTGCTTGACTCGTATTGGTAGCGATAAGTTCGATATTATTGCTAACGTCTTCCATATTGGCATCAATGATCTTTCCATCTTTTTCAATAATCGCGAGTTTATTAATTGACTCTTGAGTATGAATTAACTGGCTAGATTTAAGATCCACCATTGAATCTTTGCCTTCGACTAATGCTAAGACTTTGCCAATATCATTATTTATGGATTGTAATGTATCGGCTTCGACTATGCCTTGAGCGTGACGATTAACATATTCAAGTTTATTTTTTGTTTCACTGATAATGTAATCGAGTTCTTTAGCTATAAGCTCATGCTTACTTGTTTCTTCATTCGTGACTAAATCTGCGATGGTGGTAATAATATTGCCTAGGCTAGTGTCTATGGCGCTGGCAGAGGCTGCAATACTTTGCATATCTGGATTTTGGCTGCTCTCAAGGTCAATCACATCGAGTAGCGTCGATGAAGCGTCATCTGCCGCATTTTCGAGTTTTTTCTTTAGGTTGATAAGCAACTCTTGTTTACTCAGAGCTGACTCTCGCTCAGAAAACATCGCTAAACTGTTATGTTCGAAGGTTGAGAAGCTACTACTCAGTTGAGTTATCAGTGATGATAGATTGGTTTGCCTTTGAACTAATTGAGTGAGATTGCTAATTTCACTTTTAAATTGGGTACTATGACCATCAAAGATTTTATGAATATTGGGGATGTTCGTTGATTTTTGAGTATGAAAAGCGATTAACACTTGGCGTTGTTGCTCACTTAAACTTTCTGTTAAACGATTGGTTGCTTTGAGTGCTGGTAAGCTTAACTCTTGCATCAACGCTGAACTATCTTTAAGGCTGGTATTCGTTAAGTAGGAGGTAAATCCTAGCAATAAAAGTAAAAGTGTAACAATGCTAAATCCGCCAATAACTCTGGTGGCTACATTAACTTTCATAGGATACTCCAATTATTATTATATTTTTTCCAAATGAAAAGGGGATTAAATTCAGGGCTGTGCACAATCGTTTATCGACCATAGGCCGTTTTAGTTTAACTCTTTTTTAACCTTTTTTGGGTAATTTTTTGGTCTTTTTCAAGATGCCATAGGGTTAAGTGTTCGCCCCAGCAACACCCTGTATCTAAAGCCTTTAATTTTTTATCGTTGACATTTCCCATCAGTGCAGCCCAATGGCCGAAGACTAGAGTGTGGCTTTGACGTAATGGAGAAGTGTATTCATACCATGGGCGTAACTGTGGATCAGTACAATCCTGTGGTGGTTGTTTACAATCAAAATTGAGGTGGCCATCGACATAGAGATAACGCATTCGAGTCAGAGCATTAATGCAAAAACGTAATCGAGCTATGCCTAATGCCGTTGGTTCCCAACGCTCTGCGCTATCTGTGTACATTTGGCTTATTAAAGCCTCTAGATAGTCATCTTGCTTGAGTGCATGACTAACGAGTGCTGATTCTTGTCTCAGTGTTTCTAATGACCACTGCGGAGGCACACCAGCATGGGTCATAATCAGTTGTTGCTCAGGTAATTCACGCATGAGCGGCTGTTGCCTGAGCCAATCAATTAACTCATTAATATCATCAGCTTTTAGAAGGGCTTTCAGATTGTCACTTGGTTTATCACGTTTAAGCTTACCGTGAATTGCCATCAAATGCAGATCATGATTACCCAATACGGTCTTAGCCGAATCACCAAGTGATTTGAAGAATCTTAATGTGGCTAAAGAATCGGGGCCTCGAGCAACAAGATCTCCCACCGCCCAGAGTTCATCTTGGGATGGATTAAAATCAACTTTTTCAAGTACCTTTTGTAATTCGGTAAAACAGCCTTGAACATCACCAACAAAATAATGAGCCACAATATCCTTTCTACAGTTAAATCAATGTAATAAACCTGGAGTCGCTAAGCGGAAGGGTTTTATTATCGCTTCAAAGCGTTCCCCTGACTCGCTGACCATACCATAAGTACCGTGCATGATGCCAAGAGGAGTATCAAGTAGGGTACCACTGGTATATTGATAAGCCGTATTGGGAGGAATGGTGGGCGTTTCGCCAACGACACCTGCACCTTGAACCTCGCTGGTATTGCCATTTGCATCTGTAATTATCCAGTGACGAGTCTCGAGTTTTGCCGCTTGCTCGCCCAAATTGATAATCGTGATAGTGTAGCTAAATAAGTATTTTTCATCCTCGGGGGAGGATTGCTGCTCAATATATTCAGTTTTAACTTCAACTCGAATTGAGGCGTCCAATGCGCTCATTCTTATTCCTACAATGATATTGGGCACAGGGTGTGCCCACACATAACACTACTAAGCCTTTCTATCGCAGATCATATTTGCCATTGCAACATATTGCTCGACACTGATTTGTTCAGGACGTTGGCTTTGATCAATCCCTAACTGTTCGAACTCGGCATCGCTCAGCATATGCTTGAGATTGTTACGCAGCGTTTTACGGCGCATGTTAAAGGCGGTGGTACAGAGTTGGCGTAGTACATTAACATCTTTACAGGGGAATGGCTTTTCCGCATAGGGTAAAAGACGCACAACCGCAGAGTCAACTTTAGGGGCTGGCGTAAAGCTATGGGGGGGAACCTCGAGTACAGGGACAACTTGGCAAAAATATTGCGCCATAACGGTTAAACGGCCATAGGCTTTGCAACCCGGACTTGCCGATAGACGCAGGACGACTTCTTTTTGTAGCATAAAGTGCATCGTTTCAATCTGTTCGGCAAACTCGAACAGATGGAACATTAATGGCGTCGAAATGTTATAGGGCAAATTACCGAATACTTTGAGCTTTTTACCCGGAACAACGAGCTGACTAAAATCAAATTGCAGGGCATCACCCTGATGAATGGTCAGTTTGTCTTTGAGGACGGGGTGTTTATGTAAGCGTTCAACCAGATCACGATCCAGTTCTACTACGGTGAGATTATCGACCGCCATTGCAACGGGCTCGGTTAAGGCGCCTAAACCGGGACCAATTTCCACCATGACATGGTTATTATCAGGTGCAATTGCGCCGACAATACGATTAATCACATTGCCGTCGGTTAAAAAGTTTTGTCCAAAACGCTTTCTGGCCGTGTGGCCTAAATGTACTTTGTTGCTCATTAATAATGTAATCGTTTAGTTTTTTGAGGATAACTCAATGGCTTTATTCAGAGCGCAGACAAAACTGCCGATATCGGCCTTGCCTGTGCCCGCGAGATCGAGCGCTGTACCATGGTCAACCGAGGTACGGATATAGGGTAAACCTAACGTAATGTTTACCGATTTGCCAAATCCTTGTGACTTGAGAACGGGAAGTCCTTGGTCATGGTACATGGCCAAGACGACATCTGCGTCCTGTAAATATTTGGGTTGGAACAGTGTGTCCGCTGGTAATGGACCGACAATATTCATCTGATATTCTTCGCGCAACTCGTTAAGTGCAGGAATGATCACATCAATTTCTTCCCGTCCTAAATGTCCATCTTCACCTGCATGTGGGTTTAAACCGCACACATAAATTTTCGGTGAAACAATACCAAATTTACTGATAAGGTCAGCATGTAAAATCTTGATAATATGCTGTAACCGTTGGCGAGTAATGGCTTTTGCTACATAGGCAAGTGGGATGTGGGTGGTGACTAGCGCCACTTGTAACCCGGGTGTTGCTAGCATCATCACGACATCTGGGCAGTTGGCTTGATGGGCAAAAAATTCCGTATGTCCGCTAAAAGAAATACCCGCTTGGTTGATAATCCCTTTGTGTACAGGGCCTGTGACTACGGCATCGAATTCACCGCTCATGTTTCTTTCGCCCGCATAGCGCAAGGTTTCGACTACATAAGGACTATTCTGTTCATCAAGTTTGCCACATACCGCAGCACTCACCAATTTGAATGGGGCTATGGTTAACGTGCCTGCTTCTTGAGGTTGGGGAGCCTGATCTGGTAGATACGGTCGAAAAGAGACCGTTAGACCGAGCTGCTTTGCACGGCTAGCGAGTAATTCTGGGTCGGCACAAACGACTAACTCAACAGGCCAAGCCTGTTGAGCGAGTTGTACGACTAAATCGGGGCCGATACCTGCAGGTTCTCCTGGGGTAACGGCAATGCGTTTAGTGGTCAATTTTACTTAACCTCGGTTAGTCTCAGGCTGAAAGACTTCAATGTATGCGTCTGAACGCATTTCGTCTAGCCAGTTTTGCAGTTCTTCATTAAATTTGCGACGGAAGATCAACTGGTGCGCGCGGTTGCTATTGAACTGATCCGTTGCATCGGTTTTTCTTCTTTCTTCTAATTGAGTGATATGCCAACCGTGGGTTGTGCGGAAAGGTTCACTGATTTGATCTATGGCTAAACTGCTAAGCGTTTGAGCAAATTCTGGCACATAGATATTGGGATCCGCCCAACCTAATTCGCCTCCTTTAGCCGCAGAGCCCGGATCCTCTGAATACTGGCGGGCGAGATCTTCAAATTTAGCTTCTCCAGCACGAATTTGTTTTAGGAATTGTTCAAGCATCGCTTTTGCACGGTCATCGGATAAAATTGGCGATGGCTTAAGCAGAATATGTCGCGCTCTGACTTCTTCTATTTCTTTCGTTTGTAAACCGCGGGAATCCATGATCTTAATGATGTGAAACCCCGCGCCACTTTTAATTGGGCCGATAATGTCACCGGTTTTCGCTCCGCTAAGGACTTCGGCGAAAAGCGTTGGCATTTCGTTGATGTTCATATAATCCCAGATACCGCCTTCAAGGGCTTTAGGCCCTGATGATGATGCGATAGCGGTACGGCGAAAATCTTCCCCATTTTTCAAACGCTCAAGGACGATATTGGCTCGTTTGCTGGATGCTTCGAGTTGTTCACTTGTCGGGTTGTTGGGTACGTCAATTAGGATATGGCCAATTTGATATTCCACATCTTTCATACCTTGTTCTTGGATCAGTTTCACTAAGCTGGATATTTCTTGCGGTGATACTTGAATACGGCGTTGTACTTGAATGCGTTGAATCTCACCTAGGGTGATTTCTTCACGTAGCTGTTCACGGTACTGACTAAAACTTAAGCCTTCACTTTCAATTTTTTGTTGCATTTGCGCGACTGACATTTTCTGTTCACGAGCGATGTTTTCAATCGCTTGATCTAATTGTAAGTCACCGATATGTAAGCCAATACGATCGGCCATTTGCAGTTGTAGACGGGTTAAAATCAAGCGTTCAATAACCTGAGTACGCAGTGCACTATCAGAAGGTAACGATTGATTTGCCGCTTTGGCATTGGCTTTTACTGTGCCAATCATGCTGACGATTTCACTTTCGAGCACAATTCCATCGTTAATTTGGACTGCGACACGATCGAGTGGTTGAGGTGCGGCCAATGTAGGTTGGCTAATCGCAAGTGCAAATAAAGCAAAAATCAGATGTTTACTGGGTTTCATCCACAAAATCCTTGGCACGTTCTAAAGTCAGGTTCGACAACTTATTTGGGTTAACTTTACCATTTATATCGAAATTACATTGAGTTGCCTAAATGTTTATCTGCTGACAACTCGATAAAGAGTACGACATTGTCTGCTGAAATTGGCGCTAGGCCAAGCTTGACTAATACCGTCGCTATCTCTTAGTAACCTAGTTGGACTCTCAGTCCTTGTTGAGGTTCAGCAATCTATCACAATTCTTTGCTAATTCCTCAGGTAAAGCGGTTTTCTGTAGTTAAACAGGCCATCATTGAGCATATCGGTGACACCGAGTGGGCCAGAGCCTCCGAGTCCTTTAATGATGACATTAAAATACACACCACTTTCAAACAGTTCGCGACTGTCGATAGCAGATGAGCCTATATTGTCGTCGTAATTAGTTTTTATTCGATAGTGGTAGCTGAGTCGAAGTGCATAGCAGCAAGACTCATATTGAAAACCTGTGTAGGTTTCGACGCTGCGGTTTTCATTGAGATCATAGTACCAGTTACCCACAAAATAGAGACTGTCATTGATGGGCCAAGCTGCACGTACTCCCGCTTGGGAGATATTGGCGAGATCGTTGGTATTTGAGTTCAGCAAATCGGGTACGTAGCGGTAACTAAGCTGCAGTAATTTGTTGGCTTCGGGCCTAAAGTCTAGGGTTGCCTCTGTTTTTTTATTATCGCTGGTATTGGTATCGTACTGAATTGCAGCACCTAAGTACCAGTCTTGAGTGAGACGAGTATCTAATTCGGCAGCAAGTATAGAAGTCGATTGATTTTGCTCAAAAATACTATCTTCGTGGCCGAGTTTACTGTCTTCTAAATAAAAAATTTGCCCAAGGCTGAATTTAGTGACTTCTTGGTTGTGGTCATCAAAGAGACGGGTGGTCACACCGAGCGTCATCTGATTGGCATCTGCGATGCGATCAAGGCCTGAGAAGCGGCGATCACGGAATAGACCATAGTAGTCGTCTTGCAATTGGGCAGTATCGTAAATGCCGATATTTCGTTGATCTTCATATCCTACATAGAGGTATTGAAATTGTGGTTCAAGTGTTTGGCGATAATTTTGCTCAAATAACTCAGTAAAACGTTCAAAGTTGATCTGACCATTAATCCGTACCTGTGGAATGGTTCGATTAATACTGTCATCCAGATTTTTATTTGGATCGAGATTCGTTTGCCAATAATTGGTTTGCATTAATTTGACTTGGCTAGTCAGTGAGCCAGAGGGACCATGGATAGGTAAGGTGATACTGGGGGCCATATGCAAACGTGTCGCGGTGTTAACGTCATTATCCTGATGGGCAAAATTAGTTAATTCAGAATTAAAACCAAAATCTAGGTTGCTCCAAAAATCAGCCGCTCTGAAGTTAAAGTTAACCTGTGGCATGACTTGATAAGGCTTTTCTTCTTCACCAAGGACTTTAATATCTTGGACTCGGGTACTTAAATCCCAATTGTTTTCAAAGTAACTCACTTCCCCAATTCGGGATAGTTGATTATCGGTCGCACGGTTAACATCTGACTTCAAATCATTAAAATAGTTGTTATCTGACACCTCAGTAAAGTTACTCATTACCCGCCAATGCTTATCAATAGCGCCTTGGTGCTGCCAGTTGTATAAATAACGATTAGGTCGGCTACTGAGTAATTGGTCATTGCCTAAATATTCTAAGTTTAAGCGGCCATTTTGAGCATCTCCGGCCAGATAGCGGAACTCAGTCTTAGTGAATATCCCTCTGTTAGACATATAATTAGGCGTGAATGTGAGATCGTATTCTGGCGCAATGTTCCAGTAATAAGGGGCTGAAACTTCAAAACCGCTCGTCGTACTTGTACTAAAGCTAGGATAGAGAAAACCCGATTTACGTTTATCAGAAACAGGGATTGTCATGTAGGGAATGTAGAATACAGGTACCCCCGCGATTCTTACTTTGGCATTCCAAATTTCCCCCCACTCTTCTTCACTGTTGATTTTGATTTTCTCGGCCTCAAGCAGCCAAGATACATTGTCAGGAGGGCAAGTGGTAAAATTAGTATTGGTTAAAATAAGATTATTGTTGATGGTGATTTGCAATTTTTCAGCATCACCATTCACTTGTTGTCCATGTAGCCAGTATTTAGCGCCTTCCAACGTGGCGCGATTAGAGCGCATCTGAGCTTGTAGGGACTGTGCTGTAACAGTGAAGTTACTGTCTTGAAACACGAGATTGCCATTGGCATCAAATTGCTGAGTCTCTTGGTTCAGAATCGCTTCATCAGCAGCGATATGTCGGTCTCCTTGGCTAAAGACGACATTGCCACTAAAAATGGCTTGTTTGTTCATTTCTGCATTGGAACTGTCAGAAATAATACGAATTTTATTGAGTTCAGCCGCACTCATTCCCTCAGTGTGGGATTCAATTCTTGGTACTGGCGGTTCAATGACGCATTGGGATGCGGTCGTAGTAGGAGATTCGTCTGCCAGGACTAATTGCGGTAACAGGCTCAGGGCCAGAAAGTAACGGATCTGCATCTTAGGTCAATAATAATGATTTCTTAGTCTGGACAAGTATCGATGGGGAAAGTTGCAAAGTACAAGTGCAACACGGCTAAATAAATCTCTCAATTTCTTAGCTGTTTCCAAATTATATGCCAGCTATAATAAAGCAATTTTTCTTTAAGAGCCATGAAATGACTTTATCCGATCCGAGATTTATTTCCCTTAATCAGTGGCTGAATCGTTATTTTTCCTATGATGTCACACCTGTGTTGATTTCTGGTGATGCGAGTTTTCGACGTTACTTTCGGGTAACAACCGCAGACGCGAGCTTTATTGCCGCCGATTCTCCACCAAATCTTGTGCCTATTGCCCCTTTTATTGCGTTATCGCAGGCCTACAGTGCAGTGGGATTGACAGTTCCAAAAGTGATTGTCGCTGATGAAACTCAAGGGTTTATGTTATTGAGCGATCTTGGGGATATCCAACTGTTATCGGTACTTACATTGGATAATGTGAGTGATTATTACCAGAGTGCACTTAGTTTATTACCAAAGATTGCGACGGTGGTTGAATGTACCTGTCCTGATACGAGGTTAACTCAACCCTTACCGCTGTATGACGAGGCTTTTGTACGTCGGGAATTACATATTTTCACTGAATGGTTATTTGGGACTCATCTACAGCTTTCACTCAATGATGATGAGGTTCTATTACTCAATAAAAGCTTTGATATTCTAGTGGACAATGCTTTATCTCAACCTAAGGTGGGGATGCACCGTGATTTCCATAGCCGCAATTTAATGCTCCAAGGTGAGGCATTGTCTGTTATCGACTTTCAAGATGCCGTTATAGGCCCTGTGACCTATGATGCTGTTTCACTCCTGCGTGATTGTTATATTCGCTGGCCACAGACCTTAGTGGCAGAGTTAATGGTGCAGCATTATCAGCAAGCCTTAGCGCACGGGTTTATACCTGTTGGTACACCTTTGAGTCAGTACCAACGCTGGTTTGATTTGATGGGGTTGCAACGCCATATCAAAGCGGTGGGAATATTTGCTCGCTTACATTATCGTGATAATAAACCTGCTTATATGGCAGATATTCCATTAACACTTACCTACATCGTTGACATTGCAAATATTTATCCTGAACTAACGCCCTTTGCACTATGGCTGCAGGCGCGAGTTTTACCTGCATTCGATGCGGCTTATTCTAAGAGAGAGCAATGAATGAAAGCCATGATCCTAGCGGCAGGAAGGGGCGAGCGCTTAAGACCATTAACTGACACTGTACCTAAACCATTAGTGCCAGTATTAGGTAAGCCTCTCATTGTTTATCACATTGAAAAATTGGTAGCGTTGGGGATTACCGATATAGTGATTAATCATGCTTGGCTCGGACATAAATTAGTTGAAGCGCTGGGGGATGGGAGTGCCCTTGGCGCCAATATCCGTTATAGCGCGGAAGATAATGCACTTGAAACGGGAGGCGGTATTAAACGCGCTTTACCTTTTTTGTGCGAAGACGGAAGTGATGCGCCCTTTTTAGTGATTAACGGTGATGTATTTATCGATGCTTTACCGCCTTTACCAGTGCTTGAGAACGATATTTTTGCTCACCTATGGCTAGTCCCCAATCCTGAGCAGCACCCCCAAGGTGATTTTGTTTTAAGTGGGAATAGGGTCAGTGAACAAGGGAGCACAAAGTTCACTTTTTCTGGCCTAGGTATTTATCGTCCTAGCTTATTTAATGGGACCCCAGAAGGGGCCTTTGCTTTAGGACCGTTATTGCGATCACATATGGCCCAAGGCCGAGTGAGTGGTGCTATGTTCGAAGGATTTTGGTGTGATGTAGGCACTGTGCCGCGTTTACAAGCCCTCGAGTTAACCTTGCTGGATAGCAAGTAAATTAATAGGCTTTGCTCCTTTGGTGCAGGCTGACACAAAAATATATTATTAAGATCAGGAAATAAGATGCGTCTTTGGGGTAAGTTTTTTGGGTTTGTGATTGGATTTATGTTTGGTCGGTTCTTCGGTGCGCTGCTCGGTCTATGGCTTGGTCATCTTTATGATAAACGTGCCAGTTCTGGGGGAAGTTTAAGCCAGATCCTTGGGCAAGCCAAAAACCGGCAAAGTATCTTCTTTAATACTACCTTCGCGGTGATGGGGCATGTGGCTAAGGCTTCTGGTCATGTGACTGAAACCGATATTCGTATTGCCACATTATTGATGGATCAATTACGTCTTACGGGGGAAGCGCGTAAGGAGGCTCAGCAATCGTTTCGTGAGGGTAAGGCCGCCGATTTTGATTTACGTAGCAGCCTACAAGCTTTCCGTGCTGTGACCATGGGACGCAAAGAGTTGGTACAGATGTTTATGGAAATCCAAATTCAAACTGCGTTATCAGATGGTGAATTGGATGCCGCAGAACATGGGATTTTGATGACACTCGCCCAAGAACTCGGTTATGGTCGTGGACAATTAGATGAATTATTAAAGCGTTGGCAGGCGGAATATCGTTTCCATCAAACCTCAAATGGCAATAAAACCTCTATCACCGATGCCTATCATTTGCTTGGCATCACCCAAGAGGCCAGTGATCAAGAGGTAAAACGGGCTTATCGTAAATTGATGAATGAACATCACCCTGACAAGTTGATAGCCAAAGGTTTACCCCCTGAGATGATGGAGTTGGCAAACCGTAAGGCGCAGGATATTCAGGCAGCGTATGACAGAGTCAAGACTGAGCGTGGTATGCGTTAGCCTTGATTGAATTCGGTTTTATAAAAGATAAGGAATTCATAATGATAAACACTCGTAGTGTGTTGCTGTTGGCAAGCTTATTACCTATGGCCTTATCTGCTAAGGCTGATACTGACATGTTTGTTGCTCCCTATGGTGGGTATAGCCTCGGTGGTGGTCAATTTGATGTTAATCAAATTGACGTTAATAAAGACCAGACGGGAGATAAGCGGAGTGTTCGCATTGAAGAGTCTAGTCATTACGGCCTCATGCTCGGTATTGGCACGAATGATCCTGGTAATATTTATCTCTTATATAGCCGCCAAGCCTCTGAATTAAAAAGTGGCGGTCTATTTAGCCCTGACTATCTAACATCACTCGATTTAGATTACATCCATTTAGGGGGGACTTTATATTTTCCCCGTGGCGATGTTCAGCCCTACATTACCGCCAGTGCTGGTATTACCCGCATGATGCCTGATGGTTGGTCGACTGAGACGCGTTTTTCGATGGGAATTGGCGGCGGAGTTGAATATAAAGTCACATCACATTTGGGATTATTTGCCGATGTGCGTGGCTATGCGACGTTTATCGACAGTGATTCGTCACTTTTTTGTAATGAAGATGAATGCCTTTGGCATATTACCTCGGATGTGATGTGGCAAGTGCAAGCTAACTTGGGCATAAAAGTGAGTTTTTAAAAACAGATTTAATAGGAGAGCGCTATGAAGATAGTCGTACTTGATGGTGAAACCCTTAATCCTGGCGACTTGAGCTGGCATGCCTTAAGTGAATTAGGTGAGTTGACATGTTTTCCTCGTACAGCGAGACAAGATATAGTCGCAAGGGCTAAAGATGCCGAGGTGGTGTTGACGAATAAAACCCCGCTCAATGCCGATATTCTTGCGCAGCTTCCAGCGCTTAAATATATCGGAGTGTTGGCAACGGGCACAAATGTAGTGGATTTAGCCGCTGCAAAGGCGCAAGGCATAGTGGTGACTAACGTGCCAGCCTATGGGCCTGATGCAGTAGCCCAAATGGTTTTTGCCCATATATTGCACCATACCCAAGCGGTAGCGGCTCATCATCAGGCAGTGGTCGATGGTCAGTGGGCAAATTGTCAGGATTTTTGCTTTACCTTAATGCCGCTGCAATCCTTAAAGGGTAAAACCTTAGGCTTGATAGGTTATGGGGATATAGGTCAGCAGGTTGGGGAAATTGCCCTTGCGTTTGGTATGAAAGTGCTCGTGCATACCCGAACGGTGCGTGAGGATTTACCTTTAGGTGTCATGTGGGCAGAACGTGATACCGTCCTTAGTGAGTCTGATATTGTTTCGCTCCATTGTCCGCTCACGCCGCAAACTGAGCAATTTATCAATCAGCAAACTCTCGCCTTGATGAAACCTAAAGCACTGCTGATTAATACAGCGCGCGGCGGATTAATTGATGAGCCTGCACTGGCTAATGCACTGATGCAAGGCAAGTTATTTGCAGGTGTCGATGTGTTATCGACTGAGCCACCCAGCGCAGATAATCCATTGTTGCATGTGCCTAATATCAGCATCAGTCCGCATAATGCTTGGGCAACAAAAGAAGCACGGCAAAATCTACTCAATATTGCCGTGGCGAATGTGAACGGTTTTTTAAAGGGTGAAGTGATTAACTGTGTAAACAGGTAAAGCAATATACGTCTTTCTCTCTTTTGCCATGAGCTCGGCATTTAAAGAGAGAAAGACGTCAATAAACTTTTAGTGTTTCGTCTTTCTTCTACGTATCCACCAAACACCCATCAAGCCTGTGATTGTCAATAGACCAAATACGACTGGCTTTTTCAGTTTGTGGTACAGCGCATTCCATTTGGCGGCTTGATTCGCTTGTTCTCGTTTTATGGCACTGTCGAAATCGGGCGTTTGGCACTGTAAACCAAAGTTCTCAGCCCAAGGTACAAAGGGGCCATTGGCGACGTACTTTTGGTAGTAGCGCAGGGCCAGTTCATTATCCCGATACAATATCCAACCTGTGGCTTGGCAAAGCAGTGCGGCATAGGCTTGGCTGTTATGGGGCACTAAGTCTGCAGCTTTGTTTGCCAGCTCTGCGGCCTGATAACGATAATGGAAGCGTTTATCGGGAATCGCTTGGCTGGCATTGATGCGTTGTTGTTCTTGCTCAGCCAGTTTTGCGGCCTCATTCCAACCTGTTAAGTCAAACATACCTTGGTAAATAGCGTAGTCTGGTGCTAATTCAAATCCTAAGATTTCCATCCCTTGGTGGCGAGCAAGTTCTGCCGCTGTCCAGTAGGCTTTAGCACTTTCTATCCCTTTTGCATGTTGGGCTGTCGTGAGTGCCTTGCCATAGGCTTGCGCGCTCGCATTCATATTGGGATTTGGGAAATAAGCAGGTGCTTCTTTTAGTGCACCCTCACGTAATAAGCGGCGACCAAGTAAATAACGTAATTGGTTATTAATCGGCTCTATACTGTCGTACCAGTCGCTATCTTTGGGATAGTCGAATGCGATAGACGGCACTTGTTTATCGATAAATTGTTTAAGTTCAGCCGTGGTCAGCACACGCTCGGCGACATAGGCAATGTCTTGCCAGTATTCGTTACCACTTGCGAGCAGTTGTTGTAAGGCATCGATATATTCACCGCGCTCTAGCGATAATACCCCTTGTTCTGCACGAATTCGGCAATAAGTGGCTTGCTCTTCATCGGCATGAATGGCTTGCTGCTGAGTCTCTTGGGTATCCGTCGCTATTGGCGTGTTTTGCGCTGGGAAGTGGTGTACAGCTTGAGCATAGGCTTTAGCCGCTTCAGTTTTATCGCCTTTTTGCAGCATTAATTTTGCCGTGAGCCACCAACTGAGACCACTTTTGGGGGCAAGCCCCAATAAACGTTCGGCACTTGCATAGTCACCTAGTTGGTAATAAATCGCCGCTAATTTATCGCCCTGAGTCAGTTGTAATCCATCCGTTGGAAAGACTTTAAGGATGCTCGCTATCTTTAATCCCATCTCAGACAATTGCCCATCATAGGCAAATTCATTGGTGCTGCTTTGCCAGTAGGCAATCAATAATTGCTGAATACTAGCTTGTTGTAAGAGTGGTTTAAGTTCTGCCGTTTCCTTAGTCATCAGTGTACGGCTTAGCATCAATAATGAATCATAACCGCTGCTATCACCTTGCGCCGATTGTGTTGCATAAAGCGCAATGGCCTTATCCAAGGCCGCAGGATCAAGGGTGACTTGTCGAGTCGTATGGGGTTCATCAGTATCTGCACTTTGGGATAAGGCTTGGCCTTGATGCAGTAAAATATAGGCCTGCTCACCTAGGCTCGATAAACTTAAACGAAGCGGATCGGCAGCGCCTTGGGCCACTTCGGTTTGCAATTGCATCAGGTAAGCGTTAGCACGATTAAAATGCTCAGGATCGGACGAGGTTTTACTTAAGATAAGCTCTATCCGTGAAAGGGAGTAGAGCGCCCATAGGCTTCGTGAGGCACGTTCTTGCTCCGGCAACTCAATCACTTTGGTAAAATAACGGCTCGCTCGATCATAATCTTTTGCATCAAATGCCACTGCACCTAAGGTGTACCAGATGAGTGCTTGAGGCAGCATTTGATCTAGCTCTGTCGCCATTTGCTCCGCTTCTACAGGACCTTGTGCATTACGTAGCGTGTTTACTTGGGCTAAGTGGGCCTCGCTTAACTCGGTATGTTCAAAGGCGCGAGTTTGAGATAGGTAGCGATGATTAACCTCATCCCAGAGATACTCTTGCGATGCTGCGGCATCTTGATACTGCCAAGGTAAAGGCTTAGCAAGCGATGTTAGTTGTTGGCTAAAAGAGGTTTGCGGTAGATAAATTAAATTCCCCTGTCTGTCCTGCGTTAATTGCAAAGGAAAATCGGGGCCGCAGGCCAAGAGCATAGGAGAAAACAGGCTCAAGCACAGGAGTGTGGTTTTTTTTAGCATAAAAGCGCGGTTTTGTTTTGCCACTTTAGATGATGTATTTAGCTTATGGCGCATAAATTCCCTGTAAATGTAATGACTCACAACGTGCCCAACCGATCACTTTTTGGCCGCCAGGATTGAGCATGTACTGTTGAATTTCTGTATTAGGTATTTTAGAGAGTGAGTGGGCTTGTGTTGATATTGAAGGCGCAGCACTCTCGATTGGCGAACTTTTATTTTTAGGCGTTTCTGCAAGCTCAGTTGTTAACTGCCATGAGAGTTGTCCTTGCATCTTGCTGACACTGTAGCCATTTTGCGCATCATACCCGCTGCAAGCTTGCGCCGCTAGAGACAAAATACGAGGGAGCGAGCCGGCAATATTTCCTTTGTTAATCAGGATCAGTTGATATAACTGCGCTTCGTCTTTATTGGGCGTGTTCCCATCATTAAGGTTAGGCTCCATGAAGTTGGATGCCGTGGTTTTCCCTCTGATCTCAAGCTCAATATTAGGTGTAAGTACACCTTGCTGTGCAACGGCGATTAAGGTGCTAAGTGGCCAGACTCTTTTATCCCCTTCGAGCGGTAAGCGAAACCAGATAATGCCTTTGAGCTTTTCATCTGTTTGGTTTTGAAGCTTTTGCACAAAGGCTTGTAACATTTGAGGATCGGCCATCAGTTCCTGTACTGCATTGGCTGATTGGCGTTGATCGCGCAGTGGTGTTTCACTCTCAACTTTATAACCAGAAGCTGTGCTGATGACAGCAGAACCATAGGCGGGCAGTGCAATAAGGTAAGGCACAGCGCTAATTTTTGACAGTTGTTGTACCCATTGCCAACCTTGTTCAGCATCAAATAATCCCAAACGAGGGTCGCTTACGCTATGAATTTGCAGCACCAGTTCATCAATACTGCTGAATAATGCGGGGAAATCGGCACTACTGAGCCAAGCGGGCAAAGCGGTAATACTGAGTTTGAGTTTTGCGGGTAGCTGCGCTTTCAGCTTTTTAAGAAAGTAGTGATAAGCGGGGAGTTTGCTACTGGCACTGTCGTGGTCGATTTCAACGCCCGCGATGTGCGTACCTTTTGCCTGCCAATTTGCGAGTACTTGGGTGATTTTATTAATCACTTCTTCATCATTTAAATGGATGAATTGGCCATCTAAACGCACCACAGCGATTTTAGGCCTAGGATCGGCTTGCAGCCAAGCATGGTTGACCGCGACTTCAAACCAAATATCTGCGCCATTGGGTTTAGGGTGTGCCTGCAATGCTAAAATACGTAATCCTTGGAATATACCTTGGCTTTGCACTAATGCCGTTTGATTGGCGGGGCGCCATTGGCGCTGCCAGATATAGACTTCCTGCGAAAGTGGCGCTCGAAGCGTTGTTGCTTCTGCAGCGGCTTTTGCTGCGGCACTAGTATTTGGGCTAGCCGTGATTTCATTGGAGTTCGATGTAGGCTGGCAGGCGCTTACAAATACTGAAGCGCACAACAAAGCACATAATAGCCACTGATTTTGCTTAATTTTTTTAATCAGATATTCCATGCTACTGCTATGAATTCCATGTTGAATGAGGCATTACTATGCCTGAAAAATGCCGCTTGTACATTGTGGTCAAAGATCCTGCATTAAACATCAAATCTTAAACTTCAATCATTTGATATCACATCTTAAGCTTGGTTTTCTCGTAAGGTAAAAATCAGAACTCGGGATCGACTTGAAAGCGCATCTGTTCACGGGTGACGGGATGTTGAAGCATCAATAAATCCGCATGGAGATGCAGCCGATTAGCACGCGTGCCATAGAGATCATCACCCACAATGGGGGTATTTAGCCCCTCAGAGTGGGCGCAGTGCACTCTGAGTTGATGGGTTCGGCCTGTTTTAGGAAATAGATACACGCGGGCTGTACATGCCATTTCATCGATATGGCTTAATTCCCAATGGGTTTGGGCCGCTTTGCCAAACTCATGGCAAACCAGTTGCCTCGGTCTATCGTCTAAATCGCCACGTAGGGGTAAAGAGATTTGTCCCGCAGCCTGCTTATCTGCCATTGCTGTAGGAATTCCTGCTAAAAGTGCCACATAACGCTTAGTCACTGTGCGCTGGATAAACTGTTTTTGCAGCTGTTTATGGGCGTCTTTTGTCAGTGCGATCACCATTAATCCCGAGGTCGACATATCGAGCCTGTGGACGATAAGCGGCCCGGTGGCATTAGGAAAGGTTTGCCGCATGCGCGAATACACTGAGTCTTCAATCTCTTTTCCGGGCACGGATAAAAACTCGGCGGGTTTGTTCACAATCGCCATCGCCTCGTCTTGGTAGAGGATGCTTAAGGTTTTGCCTTCGGCGGGGTTCGTCAGTAGAGGATTATCATCGACGACGAGCCCGTCGAGCATATGCCCCAAGATAGGTTGGCATTTACGCAGGCAGGCGGGATAAAACTGTTTGTGTTGGCGAATTTCTGATTTTGGCGGTGCGCCCCACCAAAATTCGGCAATCGCCAATGGTTTAAGACCATGTTTAAAAGCGTAATGTAGCAACTTAGGGGCAGCACATTCTCCCGAGCCTGCGGGCGGGGTTAACTCAACCGTCCCGTTAAATATGCCGTTAAGGCTTTTTTCTGCGCCGCGAATATTCAAAAAACGATACTGCTCAAACAGCTTTTGCTGCAGCGCCGCCGAGAGCTGTTTACGCTGTAGTCTTAATGCGTCACGTTTATCTGTGAGTTGAGTTAACGCTTGGCTAACGGCATTAATGCGTTCATCCCAATAGTGTTTAATATCTCTTAACTGATTCTTTTCATTGATACTTTCTTGGCTGAGCTTGGCTTCAGTTACTGCGTTTTCACGCAATGTCTCATCAGTTGGATTGGCAGCCCATTGCACTGCGAGTTGATGGCGTTGCGTCTTGCGCGATTGACGGCCGTCGATCATCACTTGCCTGTGGGCGGCAAGCTTGGCTTGTGCTTGAGCTTGCTCAGCGTTGAGTTCGCTCGATAGCCGAGGAATATCGGGGTGATTTTCTACTGCAAGTAGCTGCTCGTTAATTTGGTTGATTTGCAGATTTTCGGCGTGGAAAAAATTATCCTTAGCCAGCATATCAAACACGGGTGGGACGAAGCGTGGCCAATGGTTTTGCTCGGCTAACTTACCCGAAAATGCCGACAAATAGCCTACTTCGCCCTGCGGATCTTGTACTAAAAGCACACCAAACATTTTACCTATGGCACCGGTTAACTCACCCGTGAGGCCAAAGTTATGTTGCCAGTCGTTTTGCGTCTCAAGGTGGCGTTGTAATTCGTTGGCAGCGATCACGCACAGTGGATGCGGTTCGTAATAGAAAGGAAAGGTAAAACGCTGCGGTAGGGCATAGGCATCAATGGCTTGTGTGAAAGAGGTAAAGCAAGAAGGCTGAAGATGCATATTGGGGTCTACTGTTGGTTTTACTTGTCTGGGTTAATTATCGGAGTTAATTATCTGAGTTAAGCCACAACTTAAGATGAGGGCTAGCAAGAAAGGGCGTTAGTTTACTCTGTCGATTTGGGACTGTCGATTTTGGGCCGTCACTTTTTATTAGTGCGGCTCTGTGTTGAAAAAGGGAAATGGCATTAAAGCGCATTTCCCTTTGATGTGTCGCTTGTGCTTAAAGCCAATTTTAAACGGTTAAACCCGCTTAAAAGATGACTTTCACTTTACTGGCGCTATCGAGTGCTTTGCAGATTGCGCTGTCGATATCGATATCACGGGCAAGCGCGACACCTAAACGGCGGCGACCATCAATATCGGGTTTGGCGAATAATCTAAGCTGAGTGTTGACCGCTTCTAATGCCGCACCAATCCCTTGATAGCGAATATTGCTTGAGGTGCCTTCGGCCAAAATCACCGCCGAGGCGCTTGGGCCATGCTGGTGGATATTGGGAATAGGCAGGCCGAGAATCGCTCTAACATGCAGGGCAAATTCCGATAAATCTTGGCTGATGAGTGTGACTAGGCCTGTGTCGTGGGGTCTTGGTGAGACCTCAGAAAAATACACTTCATGGCCCTTAACAAATAGCTCTACGCCAAATAATCCATAACCGCCAAGGGCTTCGACGACTTTGCTCGCAATCGCTTGGGATTTTGCTAACACTTCATCGGACATGGCTTGTGGCTGCCATGACTCACGGTAATCGCCATCTTCCTGTCTGTGACCAATGGGGGCACAAAAGTGAATGCCGTTCACAGCGCTGACCGTTAACAGGGTGATTTCATAATCGAAGGGAACAAAGCCTTCGACTATCACACGACCACCGCCAGCGCGGCCGCCTTCTTGGGCATATTGCCACGCTTTATGGCTTAGGGCGATATCGCGAATAACGCTCTGGCCTTTGCCCGATGAGCTCATGACCGGCTTAACCACACAAGGCACACCAATTTCGCGAATGGCTTGATTAAATTCGGTTTCGGTATCACAGAAAAAGTAGGGTGAAGTCGGTAAACCTAAGGTTTCGGCGGCGAGGCGGCGAATACCTTCTCTGTCCATCGTGAGTTTAGTTGCGCGGGCAGTGGGGATAATATTCACGCCTTCGGCTTCCATTTCCACTAAGGTTTGGGTGGCGATGGCTTCAATCTCTGGGATGACTAAGTGTGGTTTTTCTAATTCGATGATTGCACGCAGCGCTTTAGCATCGAGCATATTGATCACATGGGATCGATGGGCGACTTGCATGGCAGGGGCGTTGGCGTAACGGTCAACACCAATTACTTCAACGCCTAAGCGTTGCAGTTCAATGGCGACTTCTTTGCCAAGTTCACCGCAGCCGAGCAACATGGCGCGTCGTGCGCCCTCTGTGTAGGGAGTGCCTATCATGTGTGGGTACCTTTCATATTGGGATAATTGACGCCTGAGGACGTTCTTGCGCCATAGTTTACCTCGATTGCTGGCAAAACATGAGACTGAAATTGACAACTGTGTTTTTGATCAAGCTATTTAAGGGATTAACGGCGGGCTTATTTGGGGGGGAAGTCGTAAGAATCTGATTCACTGGGCTGTTTATGTTCACTTTTCGTTTCATAACAGATAATGAAAACCGAAAACACATAGGCATTATATTAACTAATACCGATGGCGTTGGTCGCATCATAACACTGTGATAGACCAACGCGGTCATCGAATGAATATGGCTATAAAGGCTTAGATATCAAAAGCAAGGCTACCTGGTGGTAGGAATGGCCAGCTTTGACGAATAGGTGAACTCTCACCCTGCGCGCCAAAGAAGTAACCTGTTCTTGGGGTAGCGTAAACCACACTGCCTTTTTGCAACCCGAGTTCCTGCAGATGATGGTGGGTAAATTTGGCTTCCCATGGTTCTTCGCTATGCCAGCCGAGTGGGGCTAATTCCAGTCTCACTTCGGCGCCAATGGGGGTCATGGCAACAATATTGAACGGCAAATTGGCCTGACTGTTAGGCTTGTCTGATAGCGCCAATTCGTGACTGCGGACATAGAGCGCGCCATCTTGCTGCAGTGCTTGCTGTTCTGGAGGTGTTAAAAATGCTTGACCATTTTCCCAGCGTTTTTGTTGCCAACTGGCTTCAAAGACATTGACGTTACCCAGAAAATCAAACACAAAGCGGCTATTGGGGTGCGAGTATAGCTCAGCAGGTGTATTAATCTGTTCTATATGACCATTGCTCATCACAACCACTCTATCTGAAAGCTCAAGCGCCTCATCCTGATCGTGGGTTACAAACACGCTGGTGAATTTTAATTCGTCATGCAGGCTGCGTAGCCAGCGGCGTAGTTCTTTACGCACTTTAGCATCTAAAGCGCCAAAGGGTTCATCCAGTAGCAAGACTTCTGGCTGGGTTGCTAATGCACGGGCCAACGCAATGCGCTGTTTTTGTCCACCCGAAAGTTGTTCGGGATAGCGCTGTGCCAAGTGACCGAGTTGTACCATCTCGAGTAAATGACTGACCCGTTTTTGGATTTCTGCCGCCGAAGGTCTTTGTTTTTTAGGAATAACTTCGAGCCCAAAGGCGACGTTATCGGCGACCGTCATATGGCGAAACAGCGCATAGTTTTGAAACACAAAACCCACGCGTCTTTCACGCACATGCACTTGGGTGACATCTCGGTTGCCGAATTGAATTTGTCCGCTATCGGCTCCTTCAAGACCAGCAATAATCCGCAGCAGTGTGGTTTTGCCTGAACCAGATGGCCCCAGTAGACCTATCATTTCCCCTTCTTGAATATCGAGATTAAGGGGGGAAAGCGCCTGAAATTGGCCAAATTTCTTGGAAATATTAGTAAGACGAATACTCATAATTGGCTCTGCTCTTTATTGTCATTGGCGGTTAAACTGCGTTGTTGCCGCCATTCCACTACGGCTTTTAGCATTAGGGTAAATAGGGCGATCAGGGCCAGTAGTGACGCGCTCGCGAAGGCGGCTTCGGCCTGATAATCTTCGTACAGTAATTGCACATGTAAAGGTAAGGTATTGGTTTCGCCGCGAATGTTACCTGATACTACAGCAACAGCACCAAATTCTCCTACGGCTCTGGCATTGGTGAGGATCACACCGTAAATCAGTGCCCATTTGATATTGGGCAAGGTCACGCGGCGAAAGAGTTGCCACCATGACGCGCCGAGGATCACTGCGGCTTCTTCTTCCGATGCGCCCTGTTGTTGCATCAATGGGATCAGTTCTCTGGCTACAAAGGGGCAAGTGACAAAAATGGTCACTAATAGTATTCCCGGCCAAGCAAACATGATCTGCAGATCGTGCTCATATAGCCATTCGCCCAGCCAGCCACTGTTGCCATAGAGCAGCAAATAGAGCAAACCTGCGACGACAGGGGAGACCGCAAATGGAATATCAATTAGCGTGATCAGTAACTTGCGACCGGGGAATTCAAAGCGAGTCACACTCCACGCCAGCATGACGCCAAACACTAAATTGATGGGCACTGTCAGTGCTGCCACCATCAGCGTTAAACCAATCGCATGTAGCGAATCCGGCTGAGTTAGGTGCCCAATATAGCGCTCCAAACCTCCAGCAAACGCCTGCTGAAAAATACTCACCAGCGGCAATAGTAACAATAGCAAGCCTAAGAGCACGGCGAGGGTAATAAGGCTCCATTTGATTAGGGGCGCTTCACCGACTCTTAAGGGTTTAAATGAGTTCATATTCGCTCCTTATCGCCCATGAATGCGGCGCAGGTAACGCGCCTGCCACAGGTTTATCAGCAGTAATAGCAATAGTGAGGTCATCAGAACCACTGATGCAATGGCGCTGGCACCTGCAAAATCAAACTCTTGCAGGCGGACAAAGATCATTAACGAAGTGATTTCGCTGATATAGGGCATATTTCCAGCGATAAAGATCACTGCACCAAACTCACCTAGACTGCGGGTAAAAGACAGTGCCGTTCCAATCATTAATGCTGGCCAAAGGGAGGGTAAAATAACCCGCCAGAATACCGAAATATCCGAGGCGCCAAGCGTCATTCCCGCTTCTTCTTCCTCGTGGGATAACTCTTCGAGAACGGGTTGTACTGTACGAACCACAAAGGGAATGCTGGTGAAAATCATCGCGACCACTATGCCTAGCGGGGTGTAGGCAACTTTTATGCCCCATTCTGCTAATAGACTACCGATTTGGCCATTTTCCGCATAAAGGGTCGCTAAGGTGATACCGGCAACGGCGGTCGGCAAGGCAAAGGGCAAGTCTACCAAGGCATCTAAAATGCGTTTGCCGGGAAATTCATAACGCACGAGTACCCATGCGAGTAATAATCCGAAAAGGCAGTTAAATAATGATGCCGTGAGTGCCGATAGTATGGTGACTCGGTAACTGGCAACCACCCTGGGATCGGCAATCACGCCCCAGTATTCGGACCAGCTCATTGAACTGGTCTGCATGATTAGGCCTGTGGTCGGCAATAATAGGATCAGGCTGACAAACAGTAGGGATACACCTAGGCTGATGGTAAAACCGGGAAGAACCCGCTTATGGCGTAAACGCCCGTTATTAAAAATCACAGAATAATCACCCGAAAAGGTTAATCGCGTTAAACCAATATTCTATATAGTGTTCGCTCATTACTGGCTCAAGCCATATGTAAGCCACTATTTTACGGCTAACACTGATTGATAAATGCCAATTAGCGATAAACCCGGGACTTTGCCCGGGTTCTAGGTTGATATCTTACTATATTAAAGGTGATATCAACGCTTTAATAACTGATCCAGTTTGGCACCATTGGCAAATTGAGTCTCCATTGCATTATCCCAACCACCGATGATTTGCTCAACGGTTAAAAGGTCAACCGTAGGGAACTGCTTAGCAAATTCTGCCTGAACCTTTTCGTTGTGTACGCGATAGTTGAATCCTGCCAGTAGTCGCTGTGCTTCTTCACTATAGAGATAGTTCAAATACTCAGTTGCTATCTCTAATGTACCGTTACGCTTAGCATTTTTTTCAACCACAGCAACGGGAAACTCTGCCAGAATTGAGGTTTTGGGTACAACCACTTGGTAATCATCCGTACCATATTGCTGACGAATATTGTTCACTTCCGATTCAAAGGTAATTAATACATCACCGATCCCACGTTCAACAAAGGAAGTGGTTGCACCGCGGCCGCCAGTATCAAATACAGCCACATTGCCGAGGAACTTTTTCAGGAATTGATCCAGTTCCGCCTGATTATCCTTACCATGGCTTTTCTGGGCATAACCTAATGCGGCTAGATAAGTGTAGCGAGCATTACCAGAGGTTTTTGGGTTAGGAAATACCAGCTTAACGTCATCTTTCGCTAAATCGCCCCAGTCGCTGATTTGCTTTGGGTTACCCTTACGCACCAAAAAGGCAATGGTGGAATAGTAAGGTGAACTGGCATTAGGCAGTAATTGTTGCCAATTTTCGGGGATCAATTTACCGCGATCGTGTAGCACTTGTACGTCTGTCACTTGATTAAAGGTCACCACATCTGCGGGTAATCCCTGCAGAATCGAGCGTGCCTGTGCAGATGATCCTGCATGGGATTGTTTAATCTCGATGGTTTTACCTGTTTTCTCTTCCCAATGTTTGGCAAAAACGGGATTGTAGGCATTGAATAATTCCCGTGCGATATCATAAGAGGAATTAAGCAGGGTTTGATCTGCGGCGGTTACATTGAGCGAGGTTCCCAGAACGAGGGTCCCCAGCAGGGCCTTTATCAATTTTACGGACATTTTAAACTCCTTAATCTGGCAACTTGATCAGCGTGATGACTTGTAGATTAGTAGAATTAATTAATTATAAAAAGCCATTCATATAGAACTTTTTTGAATAACTATGAGCGATTTATTTTATGCTATAAACAATATTCACCGTGTTTGTGAGAGATAACCCACTTAGAATAGGCTATTGCTTAGCTGTTTTATCAAGTAAAGGATAACCCTTGTGTCTGACTTCCCGACAATTGAAGCCTGTATTGGGCAAACTCCGTTAGTTCGCTTGCAGCGGCTTGACTGTGGTACTTCCACTGTGTTGTTAAAGTTGGAAGGCAATAACCCCGCAGGTTCGGTAAAAGATCGCGCTGCACTTAATATGATTATTCAGGCCGAACTTCGCCAAGAGATAAGCCCTGGTGATACGCTTATTGAGGCAACGAGTGGTAATACAGGTATTGCGCTCGCGATGGCGGCGGCCATCAAAGGATACAAGATGATCCTGATTATGCCGGAAAACTCGACTCAGGAGCGTAAGGATGCGATGCAAGCCTATGGCGCAGAACTCATGCTGGTGGATAATATGGAAACCGCGCGGGATTTGGCATTGCGGTTACAAACCGAGGGTAAAGGTAAGGTGCTGGATCAATTTAATAACCAAGATAACGCTAATGCGCATTTCCTCACGACAGGCCCTGAGATTTGGCAACAAAGCCAAGGCAAGATTACCCATTTTGTGTCCAGCATGGGGACAACGGGCACCATAATGGGCGTGTCTAAATACCTTAAAACTTGTAATCCTGATATCACTATCGTCGGCCTTCAGCCCGCCGATGGCAGTGCTATTCCTGGGATTAGGTGTTGGCCGCAGGCGTATTTGCCGGGTATTTTTGATGCATCCCGTGTTGATGTCGTCATGGATATTGAAGAGCAAGATGCAAAAGCCATGGCGAGGACTTTAGCGCGGGAAGAAGGGATTTGTGCAGGGGTCAGTTCGGGCGGTGCTGTGTTTGCAGCACTGGAGATAGCTAAACAATATCCGGATTCTGTAGTCGTAGCGATTGTTTGTGACAGGGGCGATCGTTATCTTTCGTCAGGGCTTTTTTCCTGAGTTCTAGACTTTTACTCCAAAAATATTAAGTGATATGAAATAAAAATGGGCGGAGATACGCCCATTTTAACCTGATTATTTTTGGGGTGGGAACTGCGCCAAAATTCGGCTGACGGCTTTGGCCGTATCTTGAGCTTTTTTATCGCCACCAGTATCAAAATCAAAACTATCGCTCCCACGCCAAATCAACTTTTTTGTCTTAGGGTCCACAATATCTATCTGAATGGTTTGAATTTTAGCAGTATCACTCCCCAGTGGAACGCCAACACTGGTACCTATTCCAATCCCGCCCGAACTTCCGAATGTACCTGTGCCTAATCCAATGGATAGTCCTGAATCTTTGGGCTTATCTTGGGTCAGTAAGGCGTAGGTGACATTAAAATCGGGTGATGTTGTATTTTCAACAAAACCCTTTTGAGTCAATTGATCATTGATTTCTGTTTGAATACGCTGGGCACTTAGCGGATCGTCCGTTGGCTGTGGTGTGAGCTGGGTAAAGCTGCGTAGTGCGGCGAAGTCGTAATTGAGATCGTAATCGTTTTTCGGTTTACTGCTACAAGCGCTTAATAACACTAAAGCACTCAATAGTATGGCAAGGTAACGGTATCCCATGATAGAACTCCAAGTTGTACAAACTCTGTTCAATGTGCCTTGATTAAGGTTGTTACTGCAAGTACTTTTAGATAAGCATGTTGTATTTGAATCGCTTTGAATGCAATAAAACGGCATCGTCTTAGCGCGCTGTGTTGAGTATGGTTGATTTTTAGTGAGGAATCGCAGCAGGTGATGGAACAGTTAGCCTTTTTTGATATCCCCAGTCCTTGTATCGGAGTGTGTGCCACCGATGCGCGCGGTTACTGTAATGGTTGCCTGCGAAGCCGTGACGAAAGATTCAATTGGTTAACCTTTTCAGATGCGCAAAAGTATGATGTCATTCGCCTGTGTACTCAACGTAAACGCCGTCGCCAGTTAGCGATGATGAAAGCAAGGCAAGCACAAATAGAGCAAGAAAGGGCAGTGTTAAACCCACAGTTGAATTTTGAGCCTGAACCCGAAGCCGATCTGGATTTTGGGGACATCGAGCTAGACTAATAGGTTGAATTAACTTGTTTAACTCGCTTTTTACATTTGCGAGTGAGATGCATGAGTGACTTTTGTTTATCTAATCCTATTGCTTATCACTGCTTACGTTTCTTTGGCCAGATTAAACTAAAGCGGGTATGTTGCGTATCGCTGACGACGCTTACATCCCCTTGATGGCGCTGCATAATACGTTTGATGATCGCCAGTCCCAAACCGTGCCCTTTATTACCATTCTGCACCGATTGGCTGCGATAAAATGGCTCGAACACTTTGGGTAAATCCACCGCAGGGATAGATTCGCCATCGTTACTCACACTTAAATTGACCCTATGCAGGGTCTGCTTAACCTCAATGATGATTTCAGTGCGGGCAAAGCGTTGTGCATTGGTCAGTAAATTCTGTAGCGCCCGTTCGATTAATGCGGGTTCTCCGAATAAGGGGAGTTTTTCGACTTCGGCCTTGAGCGTTATAGGCGTTGGACTTAAGGTTTCTAGACGCTTAATACTTTGATTAATAAGATTAATTAAATCGTATTCGTCTAATTGAATTCCTTCTCGCTGGGACTCTAAGCTGGCGTAGGTTAGCAGTTCTTGAAGTAAGTCTTCCATTTCTTTGATGTCGAGCTGCATTTCGTCGAGAAAGTCTTGTCGCTTCTGTTCGTCCGAATCTGGCTGGCAATACATAGGCATAAGTGCAAGAGCGAATTTGAGCCTCGCCAGAGGCGTGCGGATCTCATGGGAAACCGCATTAGAGAGGTGTTTTTGGTTCTCAATCAAGGCGCTGATATGGCGCGCCATTTCGTTAAATGTATCGGCTAATGGTTTGACTTGTGATCGATTTGACAGGCTAATCTGAGTGTTCCATTTGGCTTCGCCAAATTCTTTGGTGGCCTTACGCAGTATGCTCAAATCCCGTGAAAGCGGGCCGACCCAAATTAGCGCAACAAGGGCGAGTGATAAATAAAAGAACAGAGTGAACAGGCTGCGAAGGTTGGCTCTGGGATCGATGTCCAGCGGCCCCGCCATTAAGACTTGATCGTCTACTCGAATAAATTGCAGCAAGCTATCATCATTGGCCGTGGTGGTGAACACCTTGCTTGTGCTTAACGCTTGATTATCTGCCAGCGCGACTTGATCTGCATTGAGTAATTGCAGTGGCATCACCGGATTCGCTGGGATCGCCTCCAGATACCGTTGGCGGGTATCGGGAGGCAATTGAGCTAATAATTGCGCTAATGCCACTAACGGCGCATCGAGGGCATTATTGTCATCCACATTTTTTTGCCACAGACTGTCGAGTGTCCAGCCGATGCCAAGAATGCTCAGGCTTAATAATAAATATAAGCTGATAAAGAGACGTTTCACTGTAGTAACTTAGTTATTCCAAGCTTCTGGGGCAAATAGATAACCTTGTCCCCAAACGGTTTTAATTCTAAAAGGTGTCTCAATATTATCGTTGAGTTTTTTACGAAGTCTTGAGATCCGAACATCGATTTTTCGATCTTTACCGTCAAAGTCAATATTGAGCAGTAGCTGGTATATGTACTGGCGACTTAGCACTTGTCCCGCCTGTGAGGCCAGCAACCATAGCAGCTCAAATTCGTGGCTGGTTAAATCGACTTCTTTATCGTCAAGTCTAATGGCATGGGTATGCGGATCGATACTGAGTTTGCCAAAGGTTAAACAATGGGATTCGGCCTGTGGTGGTTGATTTTGACGGCGTAGTAAGTTGTGAATTCTTGCCACTAATAGTGCAGGATCAACGGGCTTGACCACATAATCATCGGCACCCAATTCTAATCCTTTGATTTGATCTTCAGTCGAACCAAGCGCGCTCATCAACAGTATTGGACCTGCAAAATAGTCAGGTAATTTTTCACACAGGCTCAGGCCATCCATGCCTGGCAGCATAATATCTAACAGTATGATATCGGGCTTATAGTTGATTAAACGCGTTAAAACAGTATCGCCGCGGCGTTCCACTTCGACATGCATGCCGTGGGATTTTAAGTAATCGACGATTAAATTTGCCAGACGGACATCGTCTTCAACCAATAACACTCTGTGGGATGCTTGTGGGCTGGTCATTAAAATAAACTCCAAGGGTTACGGTAACGTCTGCGCACCTGAGGCTGTGAAGCTGACGTGATTTTAAGTTTGGCACCTGCCAAGGTTTGATTGCTCTCTTTACTCACCATGACAAATTGAATATCAGTCGAGGTGCTTACCTTAATATTGACAGTGCGCTGATTGAGCGAATCATTACACCATTTTGGATAAGCTGGATTGTCGGATAAAATGCAAACGAGCTCATCGTTAGAGAGTTCCCACTGTAATTCCAGCGTGATCTCACAAGTTTGCTCATCATTGCTGGTAATACAAATTTCTGGTGTCACTTTCAGATTATTGTGCTTATCAGATTTTGCCTGTGCGTTATTACTCCCAATTAAACCCAAGCAGAGAGTTAACACACAAAGCAAGTTAATCTGAGGGGGAGTCACTAATGTTAAAACCTATAGGCTGCGCCAACAAAATACGTGCTGCTGTAGTCTTTATCAAGCAAGGGACTGGCGGCAATTTCATCGGAAATTTGAGTATAACGAACTGCCAATAGCAGATCCCAATTATCTGTTAATATATAGCGTACCGTGGCTTCAGCACCTTTATTCCAACCTGAACTGGCTTGATATTTCTGGCTCCAATAGGCATTTTCGCTTGGACGGATACCATAGTAATAATCCACGACATTTTGACTTTTCCAATCCAAGACTAAGGATAAATCGAGAATCCATTGATTTACATGCCAACCATAAGTCCACTTTACTTGTGCCTCTGAGCCAGAGTGCACACTGAACATATCGTGGGAATATGCCAATCTGATTGTACCTAATTGACTATAAATAAAGGCTTCTATACCACCGAGCATAGTAAAGTGGCGCGATTCTAATGAATTAAAGACAGGCTCAGGCTCACTGCTAATACTCAGTGCAGGACGATCTGTAAAATTGGTTGCAGTTTGCGAGCTGCGAGCAAGAAAGACATTTGAAGGATCCCAGCGATAAAAATAGGCTCTGTCCAAGCTATAACTTGTCACTACATTAACACTAAAATATTCTTGTTCAGTTAAACTGTAGCCAATATTGCCATTATCGAAAAACCAACGCTCGCCGTAGTAAGCGACTGTTGGGATGAAAAATGCTGGGATATCGTCAAAATCCTTTAATGGATTGGTTTTTTGCCCCCATCCGATAGCTATGCCTAAATCCCAATTCCGCATTTCGATACACTCATGTTTCGTAGAGCATGTCTCTTTCGCCATTCCTACTAAGGGGATGCCGAGGGTGATTAGCAGGATAAGTAAAATACGATACATGATTAAGCGTTATGGGTCGAAGTCGTGATAAGTAGAAAAGAGATTAGCATTTTATGCTTCATTCGACAGAGGTTTAGCTAGTATGGATGCAAAATGATACAGATGTCAGATGAATAGTAGCAATGAAATTTTTGTAACTCACTGTATATAAATGTAAAAATATAACCCCACCCATTTTTACGTGGTGATGTCGTTAGCCCTGAATGTTAATTTTTGTTGTTGTTTTGTGTCTTTTCGAGGCGTTATTGATGTGATAATTGTGTAAAATGCGCCTGTTTCACAAAATATTGTGCCATTCAATAGGATGAATGGCACGGTAGTAAGCAGTGAAAGCTAAATGTATAGGATCACGCTAAAGGAAGCGAATGAGTCAAGTTTAGTTGAGTTCTTTAATCGTTTGATAGCCCATTTCAGTCAATTGATCGTTTACACAATCGAGCACATATTGTGGTAATTCAGCATTGTCTATTTGATCTTCAGATGCCATCTGTTGACATACCTCTGTCAACTGGGCAACGTCGGACGCAGGGGCTGGGGGGAGCGGGGATTCATTGGCAAATGGTGCAAAACTAACGAATACCGAAAGAGTGATAAGAGCTGATAACTTCTTCATTTTATTTCCTTTAGTTATTGATTGTTAACAACAGACTAAGATTTGTTCTCTTAATTCAATGTGCCAACAGCAGCAATTTATCACTGCTATTATTTTTTAGATATAAATAATTTTTAGCTAATTTGGTGAGTGAATTTTTCCGTGCTGTGCTCGTAAGTCGATATCATACTTTGGGGTATTTCTCAGACTATTTACAGGCTGTTGTCATCATACTGCCACATCTACCTTATTCCAATTGACTATACCCATAATTCATTTTTATGCATTCGCTGTCTTTAAGCTATTGAGTTAGTAGCATGCGAAAAGTTCCATCTGCACTCGTTATTCAATGGTTACTATTTTGTCAAAAGTGCGGTTTATGTCGTTTTTCTTACTTTATTGGGATGAAGTTAATAAATATCCCTGTTTATAGAAACGCTTGATCTTATATTTGGTATCGCTAAAAAAGTAAATTTTGAACCAATGCAAATATTGCGTAATAATCGCGATCTAAAGCACGTTCTGACTAGGGTTTACGGTAGTTATTTGAATCTAAAAAGAATATTTATTAATTAGAATGTTGAAATGCTAATTTTTATTTTATTTATTTCGTAATTGATTGATATTTATTGATTATTTTTGATTTTCTTGATGTTTTAAACTTTACGTTGCGAGTCATGTTTATGTCTACTAAAATGCGCCGCTCACAGAAACAGATAAGTGTGATGTATTTTATTAATATTTTGATTTTAATCAATTTAGTGACTCTCTAGGAGAACGGTAGTGTCGACAAAACTGGCTAATCCAGCCCCATTAGGTTTAATGGGTTTTGGTATGACGACGATTCTGTTAAATATTCATAATGCGGGATATTTCCCGATAGACTCTATGATCTTAGCCATGGGAATATTCTATGGTGGTATTGGTCAAGTCATTGTTGGCATTATGTGTTTTATGCGTGGGGATACCTTTGGGACCACGGCTTTTACATCCTATGGCTTGTTTTGGTTAACCCTTGTTGGATTAATTTTGATGCCGAATGCGGGCGTTGCGGCGAGCCCAACCTATTTTATGGGATGGTATCTGACGCTTTGGGGCATTTTTACAGCGTTTATGTTTGTGGGTTCATTACGATACCCAAGGGCTAAGCAATTTGTTTTTGCTTCACTCACGGTATTGTTCTTCCTACTCGCCGCTCGAGATTTTACGGGTAATGCCCTAATTGGCACTATTGCAGGGTTTGAGGGCATTATTTGTGGTGCTAGCGCGATTTATTTTGCGATGGCACAAGTACTGAACAATGAATATGGCCGTACTATATTGCCGATTGGTGAGTTGAGAAAATAATATTTCGATCCGAGGCTATCGACAAAAGGCTGATGAAAATCAGCCTTTTTTGTTCAGTTTTTGGCTTTTATGTAGGCGATAGCTGAGTCATCTAAACAGCTTGAAGAGATATAACTGGTGCCTGCTTTATGGGTGATCAAAAAACCTTTTTCAGTTTCGTTAATACGGTATATATCCGTCCACAGTATTTGGCTATTAACATATTGTGATTGAGTGCGAATACCCTGTTCATCAATGGTTAGGGTAACGTCATTACTGGCCGCTTTACTCATCATTTGCCGCATCAGCCACCAAGCTTTATGGTATTTCACATTCAGCGCCTCAATAACGCCTAACCCTACGAAGAAGTAAGCTAAATACAGGCTAATGTCGGTGAAGATAAGCGCGATACCTATGAGTACCAGCCCAATCCCTTTGTAATAGGGTTTAAGTGTGGGAGCTGGGGTGACAGATTGAGTATAACATTCATCAAAATGCGCTTTATCTAGGATATAAGTTGTGGAATAGGAATAAGGCGTAGGCATAGTGTTATCTAATTAGAAACTCGCTTTGTGGCGGCTAGTGTAGCGATTTCCGCTTTCAAAGTAACGACTTTAAGCGTGAGTGCATGATGGCAAAGTGGACCTTTTTATCCACTTATGCCGATAAAGCCCAATCATATCGATAAATTATTTATGATTTGAGCCGAAAGTTGATATAGATCCTCCGCTGTTATGCATCAATAACGATTGCGCTCTGCAGGGATATCGCTTAAATACTCCACAAATTCCACTTCAAACCCATGGGCGTCGAAGAAGTAAATATTGCGTCGATAGGGGTCTTCCATGCCATCTTTGGCAATAGGGAAACCTGCCTGGGTCAGTCTTGCTATCACAGCATCTAAGTCGTCGGTCACAAAGGCAAAATGCGCTAGGCCTATTTGGTGACCCGTTAAATCGCGGTTTTCACCTTCACCATTGTCACTAAAAGCAATGTATTGATAATCATCGCCAAAATGAATCCAATTACGCGGTTTGCCGTACCAAGTGCCTTTATCACCCCCGCGTACGCGCCAGTGGGGAAAAGCCGCTTGATAAAAGCGAAGTGCTGCAGGGATGTCGTCTACCACTAAATTGATATGCTCTAAATGGATCATAATGCGTTCCTTGTAATGATTTTAGTCTGTCGTTGGTGGTTAAAATCTCAAGCCGCTTACATACCGTAACAGTATTCCTGCTGTTTGGGGTACGCTTGATTGGCATGTTGTTCACGAATGGGGGCTAATGCTTGGGCGTATTGATGCAGCATATATAAGCTGTATTGCACTCTTTCCCTAAGCGCGATATCGCGGGCACTCTCAGGGATGGCATTGAGTACATGGCTGACATTGCGAATGATTAAGTGATCGGGGATGGGCACTAATTTATTGTTTTTAAGTGCATTCATTTTTAGTTCAACGATAGGGTAGGTACCGCTAATACCATCCGATATTGAGACTAACAAGGTGGGTTTATGGGCGGTTTCTTCACGAGTACACATCAACAAAAAGTTCTTCAGTAATGGTGATGCCATACCGCCCCATTCCGGGGTGATCAGCACTAGCGCATTGGCTTCATCGACTCTGTGCTCTATTTCGGGCCAGTGTTCACCTTTGTTGTTTTCTTCTCCGTCCCAAAAGGGCAGATTAAACAGGCATAGTTCTAAGTGATGTATCGTGTCGTAACCCATAGTATGGGGCGATGAGAAACTGCTTTCCGCGATATAACGACCGACTTTAGCACTTTGTGAATCGGGTCTTTGGCTGGTGCTGATGATGAGTAACTTCATTAAGTAAACCTATTTGTTTATAAATTATTTGTAAGGTAATTGCTTTATTTAATCTTGTAAAGGATAAAGTAAATAAAAAAGTTTATTTAATCTGTTAAAGAGCGGGCGAATGGGGGATAATCCGTTGCGAAGACTGGAGATTTCAAATGAAAACCACTGATAAGATTATTCAACTACTCAAGTTGCATGGCCCGCTCACCGCTAAAACCTTAGCGGAGGAATTGGCGTTAACAACTATGGGGGTGCGTCAACATCTTCAGGCTTTGGAAGATATGGGTGATGTGGATATTGAGGATAGAGTTGAAGGTCGCGGTCGCCCAACACGTTACTGGGGCTTGACTGAGCAAAGCCGCACTCACTTTGCCGATCGCCATGAGGAATTAACGGTACAGCTGATTGACTCGGTAAAAATGATCTTTGGCGACCAAGGCTTGGATAAGCTTATCGGTCACAGGGAGCAAAGTGCGTTAGTCCAATATCGTGCCACAATGGAAGGTGCTACTGATATTCCGACACGTTTGGCCATACTTGCGAAATTACGCTCGAACGAAGGTTATATGGCGACGATGGAGCAAATCGATGGAGTGTATTTTCTACTCGAAAATCATTGTCCTATCTGCGCTGCTGCAACACATTGTTTAAATTTTTGCCGCTCAGAGTTGCAATTATTTCAGCAACTATTTGCAGATATCGCCACCGTGAATCGAGAAGAGCATATTATCGAAGGTGCACGCCGTTGTGCATATCGAATTGTGTCACTCACCCCACAAGTACCATAAACGCCTTGTTAAGACGGTATACTCAGTGAGCGTTTGTTCTTTTTATGATGTTTGAGGCAACATGCAATCTAAACGTGGTCGACTCGATAGATATTTAAGCGCGAAGATGCAGATGCCCCGCAAATTAGTGCGTGATTTACTGCTATCTGGGCGTGTGCAAGTGGATGGGCAGATTGTTAAAGAGATGGACAGACAAGTGGATGAGTTTTCCCATATCCAACTCGATGATCAAGTTTTACAGGCCAATACTCCGGTTTATATGATGTTACATAAGCCTGTTGGCGTGGTGAGTGCGACTAAGGATAACCAACATAAGACGGTAATCGACCTACTTGATAATGAATATCGGCACGAATTGCATATCGCGGGTCGACTGGATTTAAATTCTTCTGGATTATTGCTCCTGACTAACGATAGTCGATGGTCCGAGGCGCTTATGTCACCAACAGAAAAAGTCGATAAAGTGTATCGTGTGACGCTTGCAAATCCACTAACACATGATTATGTAACAGCATTTGCTGAAGGTATGTATTTTGGTTTTGAAAATATCACGACTCAACCCGCAAAACTGGTTATCCTCGATTCCCATTTGGCTGAAGTGACGTTAAAAGAAGGTAAATACCATCAAATAAAGCGTATGTTTGGCCGATTTCGTAATCCTGTGATTGGTCTACATCGGTTATCCATTGGTGACATAGTGTTAGATGAACAGCTTCAACCTGGTGAGAGTCGAACTCTCACCGCGGCTGAGATTGCTTGCATAAAAATCTAAACTCAGAGACTGTTCTCTAAATTAGAGTTTAAAGGCACTGACTTGATTGCGCATACTGCTGGCGAGTTTTGTTAAATTTATCACCGACTCACTTAACTCAGCCGCCGACGTTGTAGAGTGTTCGGCAATATCGCTAATGGCAATAATGCTGCGATTAATGCTCTCTGCTACACTGCTTTGCTCTTCTGCTGCGGTCGCTATGTGGGTATTTAATTCTGTGATGCTATCAACAGAAGTGACAATTTCTTTGAGCGCTTGACCTGCTTGATTAGCTTTATCATTGGCATCATCCACCTGATGAATACCTATTTCCATGGCACTTACCGCTTCTTTTACGCCTTGCTGTAGTGTCGCTATCATGGCTTCAATTTCTTGGGTTGATTTTTGGGTACGTTGGGCAAGAGTTCTTACTTCATCGGCCACGACAGCAAAGCCTCTACCTTGTTCCCCCGCGCGAGCGGCTTCAATGGCGGCGTTTAATGCCAGTAGATTAGTTTGCTCCGCAATACTTTTAATCACATCGAGCACTCGGCCAATATTTTGGCTTTCATTAGCCAAAAAGCCGATAACTTTTGCCGTTTTTTGAATTTGATCGGAAAGCTGCGACATACTGTCAATGGATTGCATCACAATACTATTACCGTTGGCAGCATAGGTATCTGCATCTTTGGCTGAATCGGCTGCTGCAGCCGCACTTTGGGCGACTTCTGCAACGGTTGCCGTCATTTCGTTCATTGCTGTGGCAGTTTGCTCTGTCTCCGCTTGTTGCTGTTGCATACGTTTATTGGTTGCTTGAGTAAAACTACTAAGATCGGTTGCTGAGTGATTAACGGTATTTGCCGCTTCGGCAATGGAATTCAAAATACCTCTTAAGTGCTCAATCACTTGGCTTAGGCTAGTTGAGATTTGCCCAAGTTCATCATTATTGAAGGTCTTAAACTTAATGGTGAGATCGGAATGTTGATGGATGGTCCTTAACTTATTTACTATATCGCTGATAGGGTTCATGACACTGCGGTTAACCCATAGGCCAATTAAAATACTGATTAACATGGCAATAGCCGATAAGATGATGAAAATCGTAATAGACGATTGATAAATGTCTTTAACGGTATTTTTTTCCTGTCCTGCAATTTTGATCTGTAGTGCAATTAGCTCCGATATTTTGCCACTGATGGGGTCTATCGCGTGGTAGAGCGGCATAATATTGTCGTTCAGTTGGCCTGTGATATTACCGTTTAAACTTCTTAAGCGTGCAGTAAGGGTATTTATCTGTTGGTTTGCAGGCGCAAAGAGTGCCTCAGCTTGTTTTGCTAAGACTGATTCTTCTGAAGTAAGCTCCGTCGCTAAATATTTTTGCCAATATTGAGTAATGGTTGATTTTGCATTTTCAAGTGCACTTGCACCATCCGATGCGCTCAAACCGCCAGCATTGGTCTTATTGACGGCATCAATTACATCTACCGAATATTTATCAGCAATGACTTTTAAGTCATCAAGTGGAACCACTCTGTCGTTGTAGATACGTTCGACACCAACCTCAATTTTTCCCATCATATTTACGGCAATAAAACCGATCATAAGGAGCATGATTAGTGGAACTAAAATACCGATAAACATTTTTTGTTTAATTTGTAGGCCGTTCATATGGATGCCTCTGTGAACTAAATGAGTCCTTTGGGCAGAGCTCAAGCTATCCCTATGATGAGTCTGTAAGATTAGTTATAGCAAACTTGCGGGAGTTAAAGAGAAATGGAGGAAAATTTTATTTTAGATACAAAAAAACCTCGCTTAGCGAGGTTTAATGTTGGTACAGATGAGAGGACTTGAACCTCCACGCCCTTGCGAGCACCAGCACCTGAAGCTGGCGTGTCTACCAATTCCACCACATCTGCATGGCTATTCGATATTTCATCGAATTGACAATCTTAACACTGTGAATCTTAACTTTTGAACTGCAATTTGGTACAGGTGAGAGGACTTGAACCTCCACGCCCTTGCGAGCACCAGCACCTGAAGCTGGCGTGTCTACCAATTCCACCACACCTGCACTGTATCTATCGCAGTTCTCTAACATAAGTCGCTATCGCAACCTATTTAAAGATGGTGCCCGAACCCGGAATCGAACCAGGGACACGAGGATTTTCAATCCTCTGCTCTACCGACTGAGCTATTCGGGCGACGGGCGCAATTTAAAGGCTTTTCGGGTTTTGAGTCAATAGATTTTTACTAAATAACCTAAAAATGGGTGTAGTTGCATAAGTTTTACTCGAATAAGGGATTACGCTGTACTATTACTCATTCGGGCCGATTAAAAATCGATAAAGACGCAAGACTTCGTTAGTTAGAAAGGATGAACATATCTAAAAAGAATGCCCCTTCAAAGGGGCATTCTTAACTAGTTTGATAAGATTTCATTGTTTGGGAAGTTAGCTTGCATTACCATGAGCACGTTTTGCTTCAGCTGGTTCTGACCTAATTCGCCGTAAGCTTCTATCATTATTTCTAAGGCCCGCTCTGTTGAAGGGGTGCCAGGATATGTTTCTAGTACTGATTGAGCTCGGATTGCCGCGGCGCTCCAAGCGTTCATTTTGAGATAATATTCGGCAACTTGAATGGAATATTTTGCCAAGCGATTTTTCAGCGATAACATGCGCTTTTGTGCATCAGCAGCATATTTGCTGTTAGGATAGGTTTTGATTAAACGGTCAAAATCTTTAAAGGCATCTTGGGCATTTTTAGGATCGCGGTCAGTTCTATCAATACTCAACATATCATGGAATAGATAGTTATCAGCCTGCATGTTGACCAGTCCTCGCATATAGTAGACATAGTCGATATTAGGATGGGTTGGGTTAAGACGGATAAATCTGTCTATATTGGCGATACCAGAAGCGACATCATCCATTTTGTAATAAGCATAAATCAAGTCTAATTGGACTTGGGTTTTATGCGGTCCGAAAGGGAAGCGAGAGTCTAGCGCTTCCAAAGAACGGACAGCTTTAGCGTAATTACCAAGCTCCATGGAGGTTCTTGCCTGAGAATAAAGCACATCAGGTGAGGTTTTGGCTGCAATATCGCTATCATCAGGGCTGCTGCTACAGGCTGATAACGCTAGTGAAAATAGGACTAAGGTAACGCCTTTGGAAAATTTATACATACTTGAATTCAATTCTTTTTAAGTTGTAGTTAAGAATTTTTCCATTTCACTATAAAATAGAAAACATCCGATTGTAACAGATAGCACACATTTTTTGACCCCTAAATGGGGATACGGTTCCTATGACACAAGAGATTAATCTAAAAAGCGAGATTTCGGCAACACAAACTGGCCTGAGATTAGATCAGGCACTAGCTGAGTTGTTCCCAGATTACTCGCGCACGCGCATCAAGGAATGGATCCTATCTGATGCAGTTTATGTTGACGGGGTAATTGTTAATAAGCCTCGCGAGAAAGTATTCGAGCTACAACAGATTGAAATTGCTGCAACTCTTGAGGAAGAAGTGCATGCAGCAGCACAGGCCATCGAGCTAAATATTGTCTATGAGGACGATCATATCCTTGTTATCAATAAGCAAGCAGGATTAGTTGTGCACCCTGGTGCTGGTAATGCTGATGGTACGCTAATGAATGCGCTTTTACACCATTGTCCCGATATTGAGCATGTGCCGCGTGCGGGTATTGTGCACCGTCTCGATAAAGACACGACTGGTTTGATGGTAGTGGCCAAAACGGTTGAAGCACAAACCCATTTAGTGGCTGCTTTGCAGGCCCGTGAAATCACTCGTGAATACGAAGCGATTGTGATGGGGACTATGACAGGTGGCGGTACTGTTGATGAGCCGATTGGCCGTCATCCAACCAAACGCACTCATATGGCGGTGCATCACTCTGGCAAACCAGCCGTTACCCATTATCGGGTTGCCGAAAAGTTCCGTAATCACACGCGTTTAAGATTGCGCCTTGAATCGGGTCGTACGCATCAAATTCGTGTGCACATGGAATACATTGGCCACGTATTAGTGGGCGATCCTGTTTATGGCGGTCGTCCAAAACCACCAAAGGCCGCGAGCCCAGAGTTTTTTGAAATTTTGAAAAACTTTAAACGCCAAGCGCTACACGCTGTGCGTCTTGAATTAGCGCACCCAGTGAGCTGTGAAATCATGAGTTGGCAAGCGCCAATTCCTGAAGACATGGTGATTTTAACGAAAGCACTGCGTCAAGACACGGTCGAACATCCGATCGAGTATTTGTAAATGTTTAATCACGATTGGCCTGTTCCTGCTAATGTTGGCATCGCAATGACAAATCGTCATGGCGGTGTGAGCGTACATCCCTATGATAGTCTCAATCTTGGGCTGCATGTCGGTGATGTTGAAGAGCGGGTGATGGCTAATCGTGACTTACTCTGCAAACAATTAGCGTTAACCGCCGAGCCTGTCTGGCTCGAGCAAGTGCATGGTACTCATGTGCTTAATTTAGACGCGCTGAGCTTAGCTCATACTGCGGATACACCGATTGCCGATGCTAGTTACAGCCGAACCGCTGGACGAGTTTGCGCAGTGATGACCGCCGATTGTTTGCCTGTGTTGCTGTGTAATCAAGCGGGAACCGAAGTGGCTGCGGCTCATGCTGGTTGGCGTGGTTTGTGTGATGGCGTGATTGAGGCCACTGCGGCGCAGTTTAGTTCACCTATGGATGAGTTGATTGCCTACCTCGGCCCGGCTATTGGTCCACAAAAATTTGAAGTCGGTGTTGAAGTAAAGCAAGCATTCTGTGCTTTGCATCCACAGGCGGCAGCGTGTTTTATTCCAAGTGGTAACAAGTATCTTGCCGATATTATTGGCTTGGCTAAATTACGCTTGAGTTTACTCGGGATAAACCCTATTTATAGCGCAGATATCTGCACAGTCAGCGACACGGATTACTTTTCTTATCGTCGCGATAAGGTGACGGGACGCATGGCTTCATTGATCTGGCTTAAGTCTTAAGCTAATTCCCTTACAGCTTCTATTTATTTGCGTGTTATTCGCTTGAATTTGGCTAAATAGCCCCCATCTTTTAACTAACGAAATGTAATACCAATCCTATTTTGAACTCTCCATTTGACACGCTAATTCAAAGCCGTTCATTTGGTAAGGTATCTGGTGGATTGGCATATATCTAATATGTGAGTTTTAGGAGGCTGTATGCGACTCGATCGTATGACCAATAAATTCCAGCTTGCCATCTCAGATGCCCAATCACTTGCTCTTGGGCGTGATCATCAGTTTATCGAACCGCTACATTTGATGATGGCACTGCTTAACCAGGATTCTGGTTCAATCCATCCCTTATTAACCCAAGCGGGTATTCGTGTCAGTGCGCTGCGATCGCTCTTGAGTCAAGAGTTAGAACGCTTACCTCAAGTCGAAGGAACTGGCGGCGATGTGCAGTTATCCCAAGGGTTAATCCGTTTATTAAACCTGTGTGATAAGTTAGCGCAAAAGCGTAAAGACAAATATATCTCTAGCGAGCTATTTGTGTTGGCGGCATTAGAAGGCAGCGATGCCCTTGCTCAGGCGTTGAAAAAAGCCGGAGCAACGAAAGAGTTAATGGAGCAAACCATTGAACAAGTGCGTGGCGGCCAAAATGTCGATGATCCCAATGCCGAAGATCAACGCCAAGCGTTGAAGAAGTTTACTATCGATCTCACTGAGCGAGCCGAACAAGGCAAGTTAGATCCAGTGATTGGCCGTGACGATGAAATTCGCCGCACGATCCAAGTGTTACAACGTCGCAGTAAAAACAACCCCGTTCTTATCGGTGAACCAGGCGTGGGTAAAACGGCGATTGTTGAAGGACTTGCCCAGCGTATCGTTAATGGTGAAGTCCCTGAGGGGATTAAAAATAAGCGTGTCTTATCCCTCGATATGGGCTCATTGATTGCGGGCGCTAAATATCGTGGTGAGTTCGAAGAGCGTTTAAAAGCGGTACTTAATGAGTTGTCACAGGAAGAAGGTCAAGTGATCCTCTTTATCGACGAACTGCATACTATGGTCGGCGCCGGTAAAGGTGAAGGCGCAATGGATGCGGGTAACATGCTCAAACCTGCGTTAGCGCGTGGTGACTTGCACTGTGTGGGTGCGACAACGCTCGATGAGTATCGTCAGTATATTGAAAAAGATGCGGCGCTTGAACGACGTTTCCAAAAAGTGCTGGTGGATGAACCAAGCGTTGAAGACACTATCGCCATTTTGCGTGGACTGAAAGAACGTTACGAGCTGCATCACCATGTGGAAATTACCGATCCGGCGATTGTGGCCGCAGCGACTATGTCGCACCGTTATGTGTCGGACCGTAAGTTACCCGATAAAGCGATCGATTTGATCGACGAAGCGGCCTCGAGCATCCGTATGCAGATGGACTCAAAACCTGAGTCACTCGACAGGCTCGAACGTCGTGCTATCCAGCTCAAACTGGAGGAGCAAGCGTTAGCCAAAGAAAATGATGAGGCGAGTCGTCGCAGGCTTGACCATCTGCAAGAGGAATTGCGTGACGTTGAAGCGAAAGCGTCAGAGTTGAACGAAATCTGGCGTACTGAAAAAGCCGCATTAGCGGGCACTCAGCATATTAAAGCCGATCTCGAACAGGCTCGAATGGACTTAGAAGTGGCGCGTCGTGCGGGTGATTTAACCCGGATGTCTGAGTTGCAATACGGTCGTATTCCTGAGCTTGAAAAACAGCTCGATTTGGCGTCACAAGCTGAAATGCAGGATATGACGTTATTGCGTAACAAGGTTACTGAGTTCGAAATCGCCGAAGTATTGTCGAAAGCGACGGGAATACCCGTATCGAAAATGCTTGAAGGCGAGCGCGAAAAATTACTGCAAATGGAAGTGGCGCTGCATGAACGAGTGATCGGCCAAAACGAAGCCGTCGATGCGGTCGCGAATGCGATTCGTCGTAGCCGCGCGGGTCTGGCGGATCCAAATCGCCCGATTGGCTCGTTCCTGTTCTTAGGCCCAACGGGTGTAGGTAAAACTGAGCTGTGTAAATCACTGGCGAGGTTCTTATTTGATACCGAATCGGCTTTAGTGCGCATTGATATGTCTGAGTTTATGGAGAAACACTCAGTATCGCGTTTAGTGGGTGCGCCTCCAGGATACGTGGGTTATGAAGAGGGCGGTTATTTAACGGAAGCCGTTCGTCGTAAACCTTATTCGGTGATATTGCTCGACGAAGTCGAGAAAGCGCATCCCGATGTGTTTAACATTTTACTGCAAGTGCTTGATGATGGACGCTTAACCGATGGTCAAGGTCGTACTGTCGATTTTAGAAATACAGTGATCATCATGACCTCGAACTTAGGCTCCGACATTATCCAAGAAGGATTTGGTCAAGTGACCTATGCAGAGATGAAAGCAGCGGTAATGAATGTGGTGACTCACAGTTTCAGACCCGAGTTTTTAAACCGCATCGATGAATCTGTGGTGTTCCATCCATTGGATGCTGCCAATATCAAGCGTATTGCTTCGATACAAATTGCTTCCTTACGCCAACGTTTGGCTGAAAAGGACTATACATTGGAGATCACCGACGAGGCATTATCATTGATTGCGGAAATTGGTTTCGATCCTGTGTATGGTGCAAGACCGTTGAAACGGGCATTGCAGCAAGAAGTCGAAAACCCGCTGGCGCAGAAATTACTGCGTGGTGACTTGTTGCCGGGTAAACCGATCAAGGTCAGCTGTGCGGGTGGCGAGTTAGTGTTCGAGCAATAACCAGTAGTCAGTATCGTTCCCGCTTCAAGCACTAAACGAAAAGAGCCGAGTTAAAAACTCGGCTCTTTTTATTGCATTAGCATTAATCATTCTTCGTTAATGGCTATTTCTTATCACAGAAGAGTTTGATTCTTTCCTGCTGCTGGGCAATCGAGGCTTGGCGGTCTTCCTCAGTCATAGCGACAGATTCACCCGAGTCTGAAGTTTGGCGGATAAGCTTAGTATGCGTTGTGAGTATTTCTAAATTGTGTTTTGCACTCTCACAAATGGATTTAGCCTGTTTGACGTCTTTTTCTTTAATCAGCGCCGCTGACTTTTCTAATTCATTGGCTTCAGAAGTGGGATCTGCTTTTTTTATCGGCCCGATAAAACCGACTTTCGCTTGCTCTAAATCTTCACTGTAGAGTTTTTCTGCTTTGATTTTTTCTTGTTGTGGTGCTTGTTGACTGTAATGCGTTACCCCATTTTCATCGACCCAAGTATAGATAACGCCCGCAGAAACGGGGCCAATGAAAAGACCGAGCCAGAGCCATCGATACAGTATTGTTCTGAACATGTTCACTTTTAACATCGAAATTATCCCTAACTGGTCTCTCATCGACATGATAATAAAATATGTTATCTTGAAAGCTAACTTCTCTTCACTGAACTAGCGTAATTAAGTGTATGCAAAATTCTTCAAATCAAGCAGTAAAGAATAAAGGTATCTATTTACTACCTAATCTTTTTACGACAGCAGGATTATTTTCTGGCTTTTATGCCGTGATTGCTTCCATGAATGCTAACTTTGAAGCTGCTGCAATAGCCATTTTTATAGCCATGATCTGTGATGGTCTCGATGGTCGAGTCGCAAGACTGACCAATACCCAAAGTGATTTTGGGGCCGAGTACGACAGTATGGCAGATATGGTGTCCTTTGGGATGGCGCCAGCATTACTTGCCTATAATTGGGCACTAGCTGATTTAGGTAAAATAGGCTGGCTAGCGGCATTTATTTACTGTGCTGGTGCCGCATTAAGACTTGCTCGGTTTAACACACAAGTTGGCGTTGCCGATAAGCGCTATTTTCAGGGACTCGCAAGTCCGGCCGCCGCGGCTGTTATTGCTGGCAGTATCTGGCTTGGTAATCAATACAGTCTCGATGGAAAAAATATCAGTTGGATTGCAGCCCTTGTGACTGCGGCAACGGGTCTATTGATGGTCAGCAATTTCCGCTATCACTCTTTTAAAGAAATTGACTGGCGTGGCAAGGTTAACTTTATCGTGATCTTACTGGTCGTCGGTGTGTTTGTGGTGGTGTCTGTTCAACCTGCTTTGATCTTATGTGTCGGCTTTTACTTATATGCGATTTCAGGCCCGATAATTACAATCCGAACCGTGAGAAAACTGAAAGTCGCACATGTTGTAGGGGATGATGTTGCTACTGAAGTCACTGCCAAAATTGAGATCAGCACTGATACAGAGAAGCAAGAAGATAAATCTTAGTTGCTAGTGCGTTAAACCGCCCGACTCATTATTGCTTATCTGTTGTTATTGACTATCTGCCATTGGTTATCATAGCGAATTGGGTAACCAGTGAAGCGTCACACAGTCCATAACCACTTATGAACGTTTGATGATATAGCGAAAAACATTTATCAACTTCTGTTTATACCCATTCGATCTATCCAAATTTCTGCAATAGATGATTTCTTCTGCCAAACTTATCAACCCAAAGAGGTAAAATAGTAGGATATTGCAGCACTCCTCCTCTTTTGGGTGGTTATTTGTTCGCTTGGCGGAGATTGTTAAAAAAGCCCTTGCACAAAATCTTCTGCTGCCTATAATGCGCATCCACTGACACGGCTGGCAGCGAAAGCAAGCTGACGAGTTAGGTTGGATTAAGTAGCTTTTAAGCACTTAATTCAAGCGCAGCAAGAAGTTGAAAAATACTCCTTGACGCGAAACGGGAAATGCGTAAAATACGCAGCCCTAGCCAACTGGAAGCGTTCGATGCTCAGTGTGGTACTCAACTTCTCTTACGAGGTTGAGTTGCTCTTTAACAAGATAAAACAAGAAATCTGTGTGGACACTCACAGGTGTTGAGTTAATCGAAACTGCTTAGCTTTAGGGTTGGCAGTCAAAGAATTAAATCAATGTAACAATGAGTGTTCATAGCAATATGTACAGTTTGTTTCAGTGCTTCTTTTATAAGGAGTGCGAGAAACAAAAAATCAGAATTCATTGAGCAGCTGAAGTCGTAAGACGGAAGCAACAAAACTTTAATTGAAGAGTTTGATCATGGCTCAGATTGAACGCTGGCGGCAGGCCTAACACATGCAAGTCGAGCGGCAGCACAAGGGAGTTTACTTCTGAGGTGGCGAGCGGCGGACGGGTGAGTAATGCCTAGGGATCTGCCCAGTCGAGGGGGATAACAGTTGGAAACGACTGCTAATACCGCATACGCCCTACGGGGGAAAGGAGGGGACCTTCGGGCCTTCCGCGATTGGATGAACCTAGGTGGGATTAGCTAGTTGGTGAGGTAATGGCTCACCAAGGCGACGATCCCTAGCTGTTCTGAGAGGATGATCAGCCACACTGGGACTGAGACACGGCCCAGACTCCTACGGGAGGCAGCAGTGGGGAATATTGCACAATGGGGGAAACCCTGATGCAGCCATGCCGCGTGTGTGAAGAAGGCCTTCGGGTTGTAAAGCACTTTCAGTAGGGAGGAAAGGGTGTAGTTTAATACGCTATATCTGTGACGTTACCTACAGAAGAAGGACCGGCTAACTCCGTGCCAGCAGCCGCGGTAATACGGAGGGTCCGAGCGTTAATCGGAATTACTGGGCGTAAAGCGTGCGCAGGCGGTTTGTTAAGCGAGATGTGAAAGCCCTGGGCTCAACCTAGGAATAGCATTTCGAACTGGCGAACTAGAGTCTTGTAGAGGGGGGTAGAATTCCAGGTGTAGCGGTGAAATGCGTAGAGATCTGGAGGAATACCGGTGGCGAAGGCGGCCCCCTGGACAAAGACTGACGCTCATGCACGAAAGCGTGGGGAGCAAACAGGATTAGATACCCTGGTAGTCCACGCCGTAAACGATGTCTACTCGGAGTTTGGTGTCTTGAACACTGGGCTCTCAAGCTAACGCATTAAGTAGACCGCCTGGGGAGTACGGCCGCAAGGTTAAAACTCAAATGAATTGACGGGGGCCCGCACAAGCGGTGGAGCATGTGGTTTAATTCGATGCAACGCGAAGAACCTTACCTACTCTTGACATCCACAGAACTTTCCAGAGATGGATTGGTGCCTTCGGGAACTGTGAGACAGGTGCTGCATGGCTGTCGTCAGCTCGTGTTGTGAAATGTTGGGTTAAGTCCCGCAACGAGCGCAACCCCTATCCTTATTTGCCAGCACGTAATGGTGGGAACTCTAGGGAGACTGCCGGTGATAAACCGGAGGAAGGTGGGGACGACGTCAAGTCATCATGGCCCTTACGAGTAGGGCTACACACGTGCTACAATGGCGAGTACAGAGGGTTGCAAAGCCGCGAGGTGGAGCTAATCTCACAAAGCTCGTCGTAGTCCGGATTGGAGTCTGCAACTCGACTCCATGAAGTCGGAATCGCTAGTAATCGTGGATCAGAATGCCACGGTGAATACGTTCCCGGGCCTTGTACACACCGCCCGTCACACCATGGGAGTGGGCTGCAAAAGAAGTGGGTAGCTTAACCTTCGGGGGGGCGCTCACCACTTTGTGGTTCATGACTGGGGTGAAGTCGTAACAAGGTAGCCCTAGGGGAACCTGGGGCTGGATCACCTCCTTACCTATACGACTAGCTCGATGCTTTTGAGTGTTCACACAGATTGCTTGTTTATCCTGTCTTAGGACGGGTAGAGCGAAACATCCCTCTAGCAGGTCGATGTAGTTCTTTAACAATTTGGAAAGCTGATAGTATTAAACACAATGATGTCTGTCGTTGTGTTGATACGAAAAAAGTTTAATGCGAAAGCATTAAACATTGAGTTCTCAAACACTTTATTAAGTGTCTTGAATATTCAAGTCTAAGGCGCGTCCACTTCTTTGGTCAGAAGTGAGACAAGTAAAACCAGCTGGTCGCAACAATTCAAGTGAAACTCATTTGGGTTGTATGGTTAAGCGACTAAGCGTATACGGTGGATGCCTTGGCAGTCAGAGGCGATGAAGGACGTAGTAACTTGCGAAAAGCGTTGGCGAGCTAGTAACAAGCATTTGAGCTAACGATGTCCGAATGGGGGAACCCGGCCGCATAAGCGGTCATCATGTAGTGAATACATAGCTACATGAGGCGAACGAGGGGAACTGAAACATCTAAGTACCCTTAGGAAAAGAAATCAACCGAGATTCCCCTAGTAGCGGCGAGCGAACGGGGATTAGCCCTTAAGTCTATGGGGTGTTAGTGGAATGGTCTGGAAAGTCCAGCGGCACAGGGTGATAGCCCCGTACACGAAAACTAACCGTAGATGAAAACGAGTAAGGCGGGACACGTGACATCCTGTTTGAATATGGGGGGACCATCCTCCAAGGCTAAATACTCCTGACTGACCGATAGTGAACCAGTACCGTGAGGGAAAGGCGAAAAGAACCCCTGTGAGGGGAGTGAAATAGAACCTGAAACCGTATACGTACAAGCAGTGGGAGCGGTTCTTGAGACCGTGACTGCGTACCTTTTGTATAATGGGTCAGCGACTTACATTTTGTAGCGAGGTTAAGCGAATAGCGGAGCCGTAGGGAAACCGAGTGTTAACTGCGCGTTTAGTTGCAAGGTGTAGACCCGAAACCCGGTGATCTAGCCATGGGCAGGTTGAAGGTTGAGTAACATCAACTGGAGGACCGAACCGACTAATGTTGAAAAATTAGCGGATGACTTGTGGCTGGGGGTGAAAGGCCAATCAAACCGGGAGATATCTGGTTCTCCTCGAAAGCTATTTAGGTAGCGCCTCGAGCGAATACCATTGGGGGTAGAGCACTGTTAAGGCTAGGGGGTCATCCCGACTTACCAACCCTTTGCAAACTCCGAATACCAATGAGTACTACTCGGGAGACAGACGGCGGGTGCTAACGTCCGTCGTCAAAAGGGAAACAACCCAGACCGTCAGCTAAGGTCCCAAAGTGTATGTTAAGTGGGAAACGATGTGGGAAGGCTTAGACAGCTAGGATGTTGGCTTAGAAGCAGCCATCATTTAAAGAAAGCGTAATAGCTCACTAGTCGAGTCGGCCTGCGCGGAAGATGTAACGGGGCTAAACATACCACCGAAGCTACGGGTGCAGCCCATTAGGGTTGCGCGGTAGAGGAGCGTTCTGTAAGCCGTTGAAGGTGAAGGGGTAACCCACGCTGGAGGTATCAGAAGTGCGAATGCTGACATGAGTAACGATAAAGGGGGTGAAAAACCCCCTCGCCGAAAGACCAAGGGTTCCTGTCCAACGTTAATCGGGGCAGGGTGAGTCGACCCCTAAGGTGAGGCCGAAAGGCGTAATCGATGGGAAACAGATTAATATTTCTGTACTTCCGCTAACTGCGATGGAGAGACGGAGAAGGCTAGGCTAGCGCGGCGTTGGTAGTCCGCGTTTAAGGTGGTAGGTGGGTGACTTAGGCAAATCCGGGTTGCTATACACTGAGAGCTGATGACGAGGTCCTAAGGGACTGAAGTAGTTGATGCCATGCTTCCAGGAAAATCTTCTAAGCTTCAGGTTAGTGGGAATCGTACCCCAAACCGACACAGGTGGTCGGGTAGAGAATACCAAGGCGCTTGAGAGAACTCGGCTGAAGGAACTAGGCAAAATGGTACCGTAACTTCGGGAGAAGGTACGCTCCTGTTGGTGATGAGACTTGCTCTCTAAGCTGACGGGAGTCGCAGATACCAGGTGGCTGCAACTGTTTATCAAAAACACAGCACTGTGCAAACTCGCAAGAGGAAGTATACGGTGTGACGCCTGCCCGGTGCCGGAAGGTTAATTGATTGGGTTATCGCAAGAGAAGCTCATGATCGAAGCCCCGGTAAACGGCGGCCGTAACTATAACGGTCCTAAGGTAGCGAAATTCCTTGTCGGGTAAGTTCCGACCTGCACGAATGGCGTAATGATGGCCACGCTGTCTCCAGCCGAGACTCAGTGAAGTTGAAATTGCGGTGAAGATGCCGTATACCCGCGGCTAGACGGAAAGACCCCGTGAACCTTTACTATAGCTTGGCACTGAACATTGAACCTACATGTGTAGGATAGGTGGGAGACTATGAAGTTGGGACGCTAGTCCTGATGGAGTCGTCCTTGAAATACCACCCTTGTAGTTTTGATGTTCTAACCTAGACCCCTAATCGGGGTTAGGGACAGTGCCTGGTGGGTAGTTTGACTGGGGCGGTCTCCTCCCAAAGAGTAACGGAGGAGCACGAAGGTTGGCTAAGTACGGTCGGACATCGTACGGTTAGTGCAATGGCATAAGCCAGCTTAACTGCGAGACATACACGTCGAGCAGGTACGAAAGTAGGTCATAGTGATCCGGTGGTTCTGAATGGAAGGGCCATCGCTCAACGGATAAAAGGTACTCCGGGGATAACAGGCTGATACCGCCCAAGAGTTCATATCGACGGCGGTGTTTGGCACCTCGATGTCGGCTCATCACATCCTGGGGCTGAAGTCGGTCCCAAGGGTATGGCTGTTCGCCATTTAAAGTGGTACGCGAGCTGGGTTCAGAACGTCGTGAGACAGTTCGGTCCCTATCTGCCGTGGGCGTTGGATGATTGAGGGGAGTTGCTCCTAGTACGAGAGGACCGGAGTGAACGAACCGCTGGTGTTCGGGTTGTCATGCCAATGGCATTGCCCGGTAGCTACGTTCGGAATCGATAACCGCTGAAAGCATCTAAGCGGGAAGCGAGCCCCAAGATGAGTCATCCCTTGGACTATAAGTCCACTAAAGAGCCGTTCGAGACTAGGACGTTGATAGGCATGGTGTGTAAGCGTTGTGAGGCGTTGAGCTAACATGTACTAATGACTCGAGAGGCTTAACCATACAACCCAGATGGGTTTTACAAAGAAGCCTTAGACAGAATATAAACACTTAATGAAGTGTGGACTCAAAAAACAATCAGCTTTTCAAATTTTAATTAAAAGGTTAATTACGCAGGAAATTGTTAGGCTGACAAAGCCGTGACGAGCGAGGCGCGGAGTGTACGTTAGTACATGAGGTCAAAGATGTTCCTTACATCTAATGACACTTCCTCCATCCATGGAGGTCGCAGTAGCGAGGAGACAATGCCGTCAGACGGACAATTAACCAGTAAGAATTTGCTTGGTGACAATAGCATTGTGGAACCACCTGATCCCATCCCGAACTCAGAAGTGAAACGCAATCGCGCCGATGGTAGTGTGGGGTCTCCCCATGTGAGAGTAGGTCATCGCCAAGCGCCCAAATAAACACAAAAGCCCTAGCATAAACCGCTAGGGCTTTTGTGTTTATCCGCTTCGCGAAAAACTTCCCTCGATGTCGGTCAATAAATGTTCCTTCATTATTGACACTTCCACCATCCATGGCGGTCGCCCGCCGTTAAGCGGGGTCTCCAGCTGCGCAATAAATTGCTCCGCTAGCCCGTCAGTTTTTATCCTTTTCTCTCTACATCAGCACTTTTTGTATTTATACCATTTCCATTAATTATATGATCTAATTGATTATCAGTTTTTTAATCATACAAAATATGAATAATCCCAACATCACAGCCTTAGTGAAATCGGAGAAAAGCACACGTAAACGTATGCGCTATCTTGCCTTACTCCATTTTACTGATGGCTATTCTCGTACCCTATCGCAAGCATGCTCAAGGTTAGTAGAGCGAGTGTGAATCGATGGATCACCGCCTATTTAACCAAGGGCTTAGTGGTCTAGACGATACGCCCAATCTGGACCACCCTGCTACATTGTCCACAGCACAGCAGGCCAAACTCAAAGCGTTTGTACAGCATCAAAGCCTATCTGAACAGGGGGGCAGGTTGATGGCCAAGGATGTCGGCCATTTTATCCAGACTGAATTTGGCGTGACGTTCAAGCAAGCGAATATCTACCGCTTGCTACATCAACTTGGCTTCTCTGGATGACCACTTGCTCTCGCCACCCAAAACAATCTGAAGCCGTACAAGAGGCTTTTAAAAAACGTCCAGATGGCAACGATCCTTAACACGCTTGGGCATGTTGCGCTCGATTGCATCGATGTTTGCTTTCAAGATGAAGCCCGATTTGGCCAACAGAATACAACCACCCGTATTTGGGCCAAGAAAGGCACTCGTCCACGGGCAATCAAGCAGCAACAATTTGAATCTACATATCTATATGGCGTAGTGTGTCCGGCAACGGGGCGACACAAGCGGCATGCCAATTGCGAATATATGTACGAATATTTAAAGCTGATCTCAATCGCGACGACATTCGGACGCCATGTGCTGGTCATCATGGGTGGAGCTAGTTGGCATCAACAGGATTTGGCCGATGACTTTGATAATCTCACCCTCCTCAAGTTGCCTCCTTATTCACCGGAGTTGAATCCAATAGAGCAGGTATGGCAATGGCTGCGTCAAAATGTGTTAGCCAACCGTTGTTTTAGTGGTTATGACGAGTGTTCCATCGCGTGGAATACCTTCATTGGGAAGAAAGTAAGAGTGAGTAAATTGCGTACTAGACAGTGGGCAAATCCGACCAATTAATTAATATAATTTATAATATTGGAGGATAGCTACTATTTGCATAATTTATCACCAGGTAGCTCTTATTACTTTTTGTCTTTATTCAAACAATCTTTGTTTAGGGATTTATGCCACTTAGGATTTGCTTATCTTTTGTTGAGGAATATGGATTTATTCCTCGATTTTATGAGAAATCCATATAGATATCCTTATAAATTCACTTACATGGTAAGACCAATTTACATTGCATTGGTGTTTTTGGTATCTATTGGTTATGTTTGGTAAGTGCGAGTTAGATCTGTACTTTGTATTTGTTGTGAATATTTAGTCTTTGTGTGTGATTTTATATGCTGCATTTGCACCTTGCTGTTGAGTGGTGATGGGGCTCTTAAGTTCAAATTGAATTAGTGCATGTGAACAAAAATAGTTTAAGTCTAATTAGGTTAAAATTTGAAGGAGTTGTGGGGCTATGGGGGAGTTAACTCTGCAGTTGCTGGATGCTGTTGGCATTATGCTTTTGGGGATGGGTTTGGTCTATCTGTTTTTAAGTTTACTGATCCTTGGGATCCATTTGGTTGCAAAGTGGTGTGCTAAGGATGTTGCTCTTGATAGTCATTCAAAAGAATTGCAAAAAATTAAACAATCTACATTGCCTCTGAGTGTTGCACCTTTAGATCCTAAAGTTGTGGCTGCAATTACATTGGCCGTTAGACAGTATCGTTCACAGATAGAATAATGGGAAGCAGTATGACTTTTGTACCACTCGCTAAGATGGCTGTGACTAAGCCGTTACTTTTAACTGACGTTGTTCTACGAGACGCACATCAATCTATCTTAGCAACGCGTCTGCGAATCGATGATATGTTACCGATAGCGCCGTTACTCGATAAGATCGGTTTCTGGTCGTTGGAGTCTTGGGGCGGGGCGACTTTTGATGCCTGTATTCGTTATCTTGGTGAAGATCCCTGGGACAGAATTCGTGAGCTAAAAAAGGCCATGCCAAATACTCGGCAGCAAATGCTGCTGCGTGGTCAAAACCTATTAGGCTATCGCCATTATGCCGATGATTTAGTCACGCGTTTTGTTGAGCGTGCCCATACCAATGGCGTCGATGTATTTCGTATTTTCGATGCGATGAACGATGTACGCAATCTTGAGACTGCAGTGAAAGCGGTGCGTCAAGTTGGCGGCCATGCGCAGGGGGCGATCTCATACACAACTAGCCCAGTGCATACCATAGAGACTTGGGTGGATATGGCAAAGCGTCTTGAAGATATGGGATGTGATTCTTTGTGTATCAAAGATATGGCGGGATTACTTAAGCCTATGGAGGCGTTTGAGCTTATCAGTCGACTAAAATCCCAAACGCAACTCGTGTTATCTATGCACTGCCATGCAACGACAGGATTAAGTACCGCCACTTACCAGAAAGCCATTGAAGCGGGTATCGATGTGCTCGATACGGCAATTTCGTCGATGAGCCAAACCTATGGACATACTGCAACTGAAACCGTTATCGCTATGGTGGAAGATACTGAGCGTGCGACTGGTTACGATATGGTATTGCTTGAGGAGATTGCCGCTTATTTCCGTGAAGTGCGTAAGAAGTACGCTAAGTTTGAAGGTGCGCTTAAAGGCATTGATTCGCGGATCTTACGTGCACAAGTGCCTGGCGGCATGCTGACCAATATGGAGAGCCAACTTAAGGAACAAGGCGCGGCCGATAAGATGGACTTGGTCTTGGAAGAAATTCCCCGCGTTCGTGCGGATTTGGGTTTTTTGCCTTTAGTGACGCCTACATCGCAGATTGTTGGCTCTCAGGCAGTCATCAATGTGCTAATGGGTGAGCGTTACAAGTCACTGACTAAAGAGACTGAAGGTGTTCTCAAGGGAGAATATGGTGCGACGCCTGCGCCAGTTAATGCCGCATTGCAGACCAGAGTCTTGCAAGGCGCAGAAGCTATTACGTGTCGTCCTGCGGACTTATTAATGCCAGAGCTGGTTAAGTTAAGGCTGGACTTGGCAGAAAAAGCGCAGGAACAAGGCATTCGCCTATCGTCAGAGCATGACGATGATGTGCTGACCTATGCACTCTTCCCACAAATAGGATTGCAGTTCTTAAAGAATCGTGACGATCCGAGCGCCTTTGAGCCTAAACCTGAATTGACTTCGGTACTTGCTGCTTCTAATGCTGCGGATCGTGGCCCTGAAGCCTACACTGTCACTGTCGAAGGGCAAGAGTACGTAGTTAAAGTCGCCGCAGGCGGTGAGATCTCGCAAATCCAGCCACAGGGACAAAGTGTTCATGCCGTACAAGCTGCGTCTGAGAGTACAACGCCAGCAACAAGTCATGGTGAAGTAAGACTTGAAATGAGTGCCCCCTTATCGGGCAACATTTTCAAAGTACATGTTTCGGCAGGCGATAGGGTACGCGAGGGGGATGTGGTGATTATCCTTGAGGCTATGAAGATGGAAACTGAGATCCGTGCTCAAGGGGATGGCATAGTCGCTAAACTCTGGGTAAAAGAAGGCGATTCAGTGTCTGTGGGTTCTCAATTATTGGCCTTGGCGTAGGAGTCATTATGGAAGGGTTAATGGCTTTTTGGGCCGAAACGGGAATTGCTCACTTTACTGGTGGTCAAGTATTGATGATGGCGGTAGGAGCATTGCTCTTGTATCTCGCTATCGTGAAGGGGTTTGAGCCTTTGCTATTGCTACCCATAGGTTTTGGTGCTGTGCTGGCAAACATTCCCCATGCTGGGTTTACCGAGGAAAGCGGTATCTTGTATTACGCCTATCATGTTGGAATTGAAACTGGAATATTTCCATTACTTATCTTTTTAGGGGTAGGTGCACTTACAGATTTTAGCGCCTTGATAGCTAATCCAAAAACCTTATTGTTAGGTGCCGCAGCGCAATTTGGTATTTTCTCAACACTCATTGGTGCGATAGCACTTAACTTAGTACCCGGTTTTGAGTTTACCATGAAAGATGCCGCAGCTATTGCTATTATTGGTGGTGCCGATGGTCCTACGGCGATTTTCTTAGCTTCAAAACTGGCGCCAGAGTTGTTAGGCGCGATTGCGGTTGCGGCTTATTCCTACATGGCTTTAGTCCCGATAATTCAACCCCCAATCATGCGCTTACTAACGACCCAAGCTGAGCGCGAAATTAAAATGGAGCAGTTACGCGAAGTCAGTAAGAAGGAAAAGATCATTTTTCCTCTGATGGTTTTAGGATTGACGATTTTGTTCTTACCTGCGGCAACCCCGCTTGTTGGCATGTTTTGCCTAGGCAACTTGATGCGTGAATCGGGTGTTGTTGATAGACTATCTAAGACTGCGCAAAACGAACTTATCAATATAGTGACGATTTTCTTAGGGTTAGCTGTGGGCTCTAAGCTTTCTGCGGAGCAATTTTTAAGGATTGAGACTCTGGGTATTTTAGTGCTTGGGGCGTTAGCGTTTAGTATTGGCACTGCGGCGGGAGTCCTGATGGCAAAGCTGATGTGCAAGCTTTCCGGTGGTAAGGTTAATCCTCTGATTGGGGCTGCGGGTGTTTCTGCCGTCCCTATGGCGGCACGCGTTGTGAATAAAGTCGGTTTAGAAGCTAACCCACACAATTTTCTGCTAATGCATGCAATGGGGCCAAATGTAGCAGGTGTATTAGGTTCCGCAGTGGCGGCGGGGATTTTACTGGCGGTACTTGGCTAAGTTGTTTTTGCTTACAAGCCAACTGAATAAGTTGGCTTTTTTATGCAGTTAACCAAAGCAGTAGCATTAGGATCAAAATTAAGGTGCCACTGATAGCGATAATGTAAATAAACCCACGTTTGCCCTGTTTAAGGGGAATACCATTGGCTTGTAAAAAAAGCGTCCATAGCAGACAAAGGATAAGTGGAAACAGAAAAAGTTTAGTCATAGTGAGTTCTACTCTGAATAAATAGTAATAGCATAGCGTAGACTTTGAAGTTTAACAGTTTGATCTTACTGGTGGTAATTGATTCATGTTTTAGGCTTATCCATCTTGTGTCTATTGTTTTATTCTGTTCATAAAAAAGACCGCCTCAGCGGTCTTTATCAATAAGCACGGCGTTATTGTAGCGAATTTACCGATTCAGGATCTTGGGGTTCGTTTGAGTAGAATTGCGCTACATCAAGCTCATTTTCTGATTTACCAATCACAACAGCCGTCATCATATCACCTGTCACGTTTGTTGCTGTACGGATCATATCAATAATGCGGTCGATCGCGGCAATAAAGGCAATGCCCTCGAGTGGTAAGCCGATTACACCCAAAGTCACCGTTAGCATTACCATTGCACTTCCTGGAACGCCAGCGGTTCCCACTGAGGCCACGGTTGCGGTGATGGCAATCATTATGTAATCCAAGGTGTCGAGTGGGGTATTGTAAATTTGTGCGATAAAGATAGCGGCAATAGCAGGATAAATACCGCCACAGCCATCCATATTCATAGTCGCCCCCAATGGCATCACAAAGGCGCTATAGCGCTTAGATACGCCCATAGTTTCAACCGCACGGGTGCTCGCAGGTAAAGTACCAAAGCTTGAAGATGTACTAAAGGCAACTAATTGCGCTGGCATGGCTTTACGGAAAAATTGTACAGGGCTCAAACCTGCTACAAATTTGACTAAACCACCGTATACAAAAATGATATGGATTAAGGCTGCAATATAAATAGCTGCAATAAATTTTCCAAGGGGCAATAATGTGGATAAACCATATGCGCCCACAACCCACGCCATCAACCCAAAAACACCGATAGGCGTCAGTTTTAATACCATGCGAGTCAGTTGGAACATGACTTCGGCACCGGCTTCGATGGTGTGCTTCAGTGGATCGGCTTTCTCCCCGACTTTATTTATAGCAATACCGACTAAAGCTGCAAAAACAATAATCTGCAATACCTTACCTTCAGCAAGAGAGGCAAAAGGGTTGGTTGGGATCATATCGAGTAATACTTGTGCAAAGCCTGGAATATTGCGCTCACGAACCTCTGTCGTCGAGAGCGCCATGGTGCCGCCCATGTCCATTAATGAGCCCACGGCTAAACCAATTAATGACGCAATCGTTCCCGTTAACATAAACATACCTAAGGTCTTTAAGCTAAGACGCTTCAGGCTGGTTTGTGATCCTAGAGATGTAATGCTCACAACAATGGCGCAGAAAACCAGCGGCGCAACTAGCATCTTAATGGCACTGATAAACAAGTCGCCTAAAGGTTTTAGCATTGTGGCGGTTTCACCTAAAATGACGCCAACAAGTGCGCCTAAGATAAAACCTGTGAGCACTTTTTGCCAAAAAGGAATGCGGCTAATAGTTTGAAGAATCATGCATTTTCCAAAAAATAATAAAGTGTAAATCGATAGGGTTGAGATGCTAAGATGTGTATTCAGTTAAAGTAAATCAATTGATAACAACAAGCTACTCAGGCATATGATATTTTGCTATTAGGTGCATTGTATCGATAGAGGTGGGGTTATAACAAACCGTTTTAATTATAACTTATTGTCATAAATGAGTTTGTTAGAAAATGATTGAGAAAATACAATTATTTAACCAATGGAGTGTTGATATTTAAAGATTAAATATTATTCGCTCTAGTCAGTTTGTGCTTGTGAAACTCGGAGTAAAGTGTCGTTATTACTCCCTTAGTAACGCTAGGTGCTTTATTACAAAAATTCATGTTTTCATTGAGTAAGCTGTTATGTCCCAGTTATGGATCATGTTTTCTGGCGCCTTTTTAGCGGCCACATTGTTGCCAGGTGGATCGGAAGTTCTACTCATCGCTCTCTTAAATCAAGCCCCTGAAACGTGGGTATCACTTATCGTTGTCGCCAGCATTGGTAACACGTTAGGGGCGATAACCAGTTTTTATCTCGGCCGAATGGGGCGGTTTGCTAAGTCACCTGAAGATTTAATGGGCTCAAAGTATTTAAGATCTTTAGGTTTGATTGAACGCTATGGCGTGTGGGCATTGCTACTCTCTTGGGCGCCAGTTGTGGGGGATATTTTATGTGTCTTAGCGGGGTGGCTAAAACTGCCAGTAATATCATCAATATTGATGATATTAATCGGTAAAACAATACGTTATTTATTAATTGTTGCTGTGTTTATGCAGTGGCTTATGTGAAATAAAATTTTTAAGCGATATATTTGTCAGTAATACTTCAAGAAAATTCATAATAACGATAGGAACTTAGTCACTCTATACTGAGTCTTAACTGTCATTATTTAATGGTTAACAGTCTTCCGACAAATTGATGTTATAAGGGGAGTATTTTGAAAAAATGGATATTAGCAGTCGCGATTTCTGCTGCTCTTTCAGGTTGTGCGGCACAAAAGACGACAACGAATTTGCCTGCTGGCGTGAAATTAATTGAAAGTGTGCAACTAGCCGACTCACAAGTTGGTATTCCTTATAAAAAGTATCAATTAGCCAATGGGTTAACTGTTATTCTGCATCAGGATGATTCCGATCCTTTAGTGCATGTTGACGTGACTTATCATGTTGGTTCCGCTCGTGAACTTGCGGGACGATCCGGTTTTGCACATCTGTTTGAACATATGATGTTTCAAGGCTCGGAGCATGTTGCCGATGAACAGCATTTTGAAGTCGTTACCGAAGCTGGCGGTACGCTAAATGGATCAACGAACACCGACAGAACAAACTATTTTGAAACCGTGCCGAGCAATCAATTAGAAAAAATGTTGTGGTTAGAGTCGGACAGAATGGGATTTTTATTGCCTGCACTGACCAGCGAAAAATTTGAAGTGCAGCGTGAAACGGTTAAAAACGAGCGGGCACAACGTATCGATAATCAGCCTTATGGCCGTATGAGCGAGCGATTTAATCAAGCTCTATACCCAGTTGGACACCCATATTCTTGGCCTGTTATTGGGTGGCCGGATGATCTGAATCGCGCAACGGTCGATGATGTTAAACACTTTTTCCAACGTTGGTATGGCCCTAATAATGCGACCTTAACCATAGGCGGCGATTTCGATGAAATGCAAGCCTTAGCATGGGTGAATAAGTATTTTGGTGAAATACCTCGAGGCCCTGAGGTGTCGCCAGAGCCTAAAACATCGGTGAACTTAGATAAGACTCGTTATATCTCGATGGAGGATAATGTTCACTTGCCCCTTATTCGTATTGGTTTCCCGACAGTGTATGCAAGGCACCAAGATGAAGCCGCGCTGGATCTTTTAGGGAATATTTTAGGCGGTGGTAAAACGTCTTTAGTGTATAAAAACTTAGTAAAAGAAGGGCATGCCGTCCAAGCGAGTGTGAGCCATCCATGCCAAGAGTTGGCCTGTCAAATGTCAATTTATGCACTGGCAAACCCAGAAAAAGGCGGTAAGCTTGCAGATCTTGAGCAGCTCATCCTTGACTCTATCAATGAGTTTGAACAGCGCGGTGTGACCGATGAGGATCTGCAAAAAGTCAAAGTGCAGTTTGAAGCGGATACTATTTTTGCTTTGCAAAGTGTCAAAGGCAAAGTATCAACTTTAGCTTTAAACCAAACCCTGTTTGATAATCCCGATTTGATTTCGGCTGATCTTACACGCTACGAGAGCGTCACTAAAGACGACGTGATGCGTGTTTTTAAGCAATATATTAAAGATAAGCCGATGGTGGTTATGAGTGTTGTCCCCCAAGGTATGACTGCATTGGTGGCTCATCCTGATAATTTTATCCCCACAGATTTACCAATAGCCGAAACTGCCGTGGAAGGGCCGTTGCCAACGGCTAAGCTAGTATCAAGTTTTGACCGCACTAAGATGCCGATATCGAGTGCTGCGCCCATGCTAAAGGTGCCCAAAATATGGACGACTCAGTTAGCCAATGGTATTGAGGTGATGGGCACACAAAGCACTGAAACACCAACGGTTGAATTAATCGTTTATCTTAATGGTGGTCATCGATTAGTACCCGTGGAAAAGGCCGGACTTGCGAGCCTTACTGCCGAAATGCTGAATGAATCCAGCCAAAAACGTAGTACTGAGGCATTATCACAGGCCTTGGAAATGTTAGGTAGCACAGTCGATTTCAGTGCCTCCGAATATCAAAGTACCATCAAAATCTCGACACTGACCGAGCATTTAGATGAAACACTTGCGATTATGGAGGAAAAGCTCTTTCAACCTGGTTTCACTGATGCCGATTTTGCTCGGGTAAAACAGCAACAGTTACAGCAAATTCAGCATATGCAGTCAAATCCAAGTTATTTGGCTAACTCGGCCTTGTTTAGCCTGTTATATGGTAAAAATAACGCATTAGGTGTGAGTGATTCAGGCACATTAGATTCTGTTGCTGCGCTGACGTTAGATGATGTTAAAGCCTTTTATGCAGAGCAATATCGTGGTGCTAATGCAAAAATTATTACCGTAGCCAATTTGCCTGAATCAGCTCTCTTGCCAAAGTTAGCGGGATTAAGCCGATGGAAAGGGGAGGCCACATCGATTCCAGCCTTGAAACCATTCCCAGAACTTAAAGGTGGCACTATTTATCTGATTGATAAACCGGGCGCTGCGCAGTCGGTGATCAATATTGCTAAACGTGCTTTGCCTTATGATGCGACGGGGGATTACTTTAAAGCTTATTTGATGAATTATCCGCTGGGTGGTGCTTTTAATAGCCGTATTAATTTAAATCTACGAGAAAATAAGGGCTATACCTATGGCGCCCGCACTGCTTTTTCAGGCGGAGCGGAGGTTGGTAATTTTGTGGCATCAAGCGATGTACGAACCGATGTAACCGCTAAAGCTGTTGCTGAATTTATTAAGGAAATTAATGCTTATCAGCAAATGGGGATGACGGATGCTGAACTTGCTTTTATGCGTAACTCGGTTTCCCAGGGGCAGGCTCTGGACTATGAAACCCCTTACCAAAAAGCGGGCTTTATGCGGATGATCCAGCGCTATCAGTTAAGCAAAGATTTTACCGCTCAGCAGGATAAAATCATTAATACTGTAACAAAAGATGAACTCAACTCCCTTGCTGCCGCTGAGCTCAATATCTCGCAAATGGTGATCTTAGTGGTAGGAGATAAAGCAAAAATTGAGGCGGATTTATCGACATTGGGCTATCCAATTGAAACCTTAGTGTTGTAAATTGATTTTTTGGCCTTATATAGATGTCAGACAAGTCAATTTGGCAATGAAATCCATTGTTAGTCTAAAGTGTCAATAAATAGTGAGACGGTGACAGCATTAGCTGTCACCGTCTGCTTTTAACCACTAAATAATGCAATTTGGCTTGCCCTACTAACAGGTTTAGATTTATTTTGAGGCGTATTTTGAAAGATAAGCCTCAAAATAAAGGTCTGACTGTTACCTTTGTCGCGATAGCGAATCACCAATCAGAGAAGCGCAAATTGAAGTCATTCAATGAATTAGTAGAACATTTCTCGGACGCTCATGGGCGCACCGCACTCTTAGGTATGTTACGTGGTATAGAGCGTGAGGCCTTACGAATCGATGTGGCTGGCTATCTCGCATTAGATACACATCCTCTCGAATTGGGCTCGGCATTGATGCATTCGCGCATTACTACGGATTACAGTGAGGCGTTACTCGAATTTATCACACCAGTGAATAACAAGGTTGAGCCACTATTAGAGGGGCTGACCGAAACCCATGCGTTTAGTGTGCGTCACTTGCATGGACAGCGTTTATGGCCTGTCAGCATGCCATGCTATGTCAAAGATGAGCACAATATTCCGGTTGCCCGTTATGGCTCATCTAACACTGGCAAGATGAAAACCTTGTATCGTAAGGGCTTAACTTACCGCTACGGTGCCCTGATGCAGATTATTTCTGGGGTACATTTTAACTTTTCTGTGTCCCAAGAATTGTGGCAAAGCCTCTATGAGATAGGTGATAAGAGCCTGACCTTTGAAGATTTTATTTCTGAATCTTACTTTGGATTAATTCGTAATTATCGCCGTTTAGTCTGGGTGCTACCTTATTTATTTGGGGCTTCACCAGCTTTGTGTAGCTCGTTTATTAAAGGGCAAAAAACCGATCTACAGTTTGAAAAGTCAGGCCGAGGTACTTTGTATTTACCCTATGCCACCTCATTACGTATGAGTGACTTAGGTTATACCAATAAAGAGCAAGAAGATCTCAACATCAGCTATAACTCCTTACCCGAATATTTAGCGGGTGTAAATGCTGCCATTAAAATGCCTTCGGCAAATTTTGCCAATATTGGGGTTAAGGTAGATGGTGAATATCGACAGCTCAATGCCAATGTCCTGCAGATTGAAAATGAGTTTTACTCGCCTATTCGTGCTAAACGTGTGACACGTAGTGGCGAAAAACCTTCAGAGGCGCTAGCGCGTGCAGGAGTGGAATATATCGAAGTCAGGGCGCTGGATGTAAACCCCTTTAGCCCTATCGGTATTGAAGCAAGCCAAGTTCGTTTCCTCGATTTATTTTTACTCTATTGTTTATTAACTGAATCGCCTAAGTCAGATATCAAAGAAGAGGCTCGTTTGAGTGCCAACCTTAAATCTGTCGTGCTTGAAGGACGTAAACCCGATCTTAAGTTGTTAACGTCGACAGGTACTTTATCCTTAAAAAGCTGGCTAGAAACCCTGTTTGATACATTACAGCCTCTTGCAAAGCTGTTAGACGGTGAGGCATCGGATTACCAAACGGCATTAGCCCATTGGCGCCGTGCAGTAGATGACCCCAATCAGACCTTATCAGGACAAGTGATCCAGCATTTAATTGCTAAAGGTCAAGATCATGGGCAATGGGTGATGAAACTTGCCGAGCAATATCATCAATATTTCATTGATTATCCACTTTCTGCAGAAACGATTGCGCAGTATCAAGCTGAGGCAAAAAGTTCGCTTGAAAAGCAAGCTGAATTAGAAGCAGCCCAAAGCGCAATTTCTTTTGATGATTATCTTAAAGACTATTTTGGAGCCCAATTTTGATCATCCGGAGGGGGAGTATGACAAGTTTGAAATGGGGTGCAGTAGCGATAAGCCTATGTCTCTTTCTCTCTAGCTGTGCATCTTCGCCTGAGGAAACTTTAAGTTGTGGGACAGTATCCGGCTATTTGAAGCCTGATGCGAAAACGCATTGGTACCGTGTTGTGGTAACTCATTTAAATGGTAAAGCCGTGGTGTCCAAACCCAATTACCAATTAGCTCCTGGAGACTACGAGTTTACAGTCGCGGAATTGATTGATGATCCCTCCTTAGGCGTCTCCCTTAGTGCCCGCATTCCCAAGGTGTTCAAATTGACAGTAGAGAGTGATCAGCGTTACCACATCGGAGCGTTATTTCACACCGATAAGCGTTATATGGGAAAAGACAGTTCCTATTGGGCGCCGGGAGTATGGCAGCAAGAAGACCATGAATGTCAATTTGATTTAAGCCCAGAAACTAAGTAGATGATTAATGAATAGGTATTCTACGGCATTGCTCTGCATTACTATGGTGGGATTGGTTGGATGTGCAACCTCTCCACCTAAATCCCCCGATAATCTTTGTGATATTTTTCAAGAGCACCGTTCTTGGTATCAAGCCGCTAAAGACACCCGTGATAAATGGGGCGTACCAGTACATGTGCCGCTTGCCATGATGTATCAAGAAAGTTCATTCAAGCATAACGCCGCACCACCAATGGAATATTTTTTAGGCTTTATTCCAATTGGTCGCGCGAGTGATGCCTATGGCTATGCTCAGGCAAAGAATATGACTTGGGATGATTATGTCCGCGAAACGGGTAACAGTTGGTCGAGTCGCAGTAATTTCGATGATGCGATGGACTTTATGGGCTGGTATATCAATAAGACCAATAAAATAAATGGTGTATCTAAGTGGGATGCCCGTGCTCAGTATCTCAATTACCACGAGGGGTGGGGAGGCTATCGACGTGGCTCCCATAAATCAAAGGCGTGGTTGATAAAAGTTGCCAATAAGGTTGATGAGAGATCCAAGCGTTATGCCGCTCAATATCAAACCTGTAAAGCAGATTTAGACTCTTCTTGGTTGTGGCGATTATTCTTTGGATGATTTAACCAAACGCCATCAGAATGTTGAAATTTGCATGTTGATGGCGTTTGGTGTCTATTTTTAGCTAAGCGTATTCCGCGATTGTGCGGTGATTATTGCTCCGTGATATTATCGACGGTATCTGTAAAGGCTTCTGATGCTTTAAGGGCTATTTTCTTCGCTCGTTTATGCTCATACATTGCATGATCGGCCTGTTTAAAGGATTTTGACCAATCGCTTTCGAATAGCGCAATACCAAAACTAAAGCCTAAACAGAGCTCCGTATTTTGCTGCAGACTGAACTGCATATTTTGCAAATCTTGCTCGAGCTCAGCTTGTGCACCATGGCATAGGGCAACAAACTCATCTCCTCCAAAGCGTGAGACTATCCCTTTATTTTGCCAGTAGCTCAAAATGGTATCCGCAACTTGTTTTATGGCGAGATCACCCGCCTGATGCCCATAAGTGTCATTGATGGTTTTGAGATCATCCATATCAATGATTACTACAAAGCTTCCAAAATGTGCTTTATGTTGCCATTGCAGTAAGCTGTCCTCGAAGTATTTACGATTGTAAAGTCCTGTTAAAGAGTCAAAATTAGCGAGCTTTATAATTTGTTGGGACTTCTGATAAAGAGCGATAGCATTACTGGCTTCGTGGGTCAAAATAGAAACCAAGTTGCGATCATAATCGTTAAAGGCGTCAACATGGCTGCTGTCAAGATTGAGCATTCCATAGAGCTTCCCGTCGACACGAATAGGGCTTGAAAGTGTTGAACGAATGGGCGATTTTGCGACAGTTAATAAGGTTTGTTGATCTTTTTTAGATAACCCACTACCAGAATTGATATTTTCCATATCGTTTACGACAACGACTCGATCACACTTGCCATCGGTGAGACGATATTCAAAGGACTGCTCTAAGGTGAAGTTAAGTTGTTTAAGTTTGGTTAAGTCGAGACCAACCACGGATTCAAAATGCAGCTTATGGCTGGTTTCATTGACTTTAATAATGCTGCCCATTTCTGCACCATTGATAATACAAACGGCTTTGTTTAGTAGCGCATCAAGAAAGGCGTGCTCATCTTTATATTGATTTGAAAGGTGGGCAAGTTCGTAGATAGCATCATTAATAGTGACAACTTGTTCTAAATGTAGCCATAGTCGACTGAGTCTACCTTGGTGTAAATAATAGATTAAGCTATAAGCAAAAATGTAAATGAGGCAAACAAACAGCAGCGGCTGGATAGTCCAACCTTGGGTGCGGGTGTCGAAAGAGAACAGTAGAACAAATAGTACTATCGGTACAATAAGTAAGAGTAAATGGTAACGATAATCTAAGCGGTCTATGGTCTTACGTTTAAAGTTATCCCTTAATTTCACTCGAAAATTCCTTTATTCGTACTCTTGCTTGTGCCGGTCGAACTTAAAACGCTACTCAGTCCTTCTTGTTGAGTAGGTTTAGTATAACGAATGCTAAAAAATAAACCGATATAGAAAGATAATTCCATATCGGTACTCAGTGTTAATTCATATTATGTATTGGCAAACTCGGCCAATATCCACGCAAGGGGGGCTTGGTATTGGGTTGGCATCCAAGTTTGTAGGGCGGTGATACTCGTGTTGAGCACAGTTTGATTAGGTACCGAAAGGTTTAAATGGCCAACTTTACGACCTTGGCGCACTTCTTTGTTGTACCAATAAAGTTCAGCATTAGGCAGGCTTAACCAACGTGGGTCATTATCGATACCAATAAGATTGACCATAACACATTGAAAGTTCACCTGTGGTTCAGGTATTGCGATGCCGCACAGTGCCCTTAGGTGCAACTGGAATTGATCCATATGTGTACCCGCTTGCGTCCAATGTCCTGAGTTATGTACACGTGGTGCTAACTCATTAACAAGCAAATTATTGCCAACACGGAAGCATTCCATCGCCATCACACCAACGTATTCTAGCTCGTGCATAATGGCACTTAGCATAGTTTGCGCTTGTACTTGCAAGTGGTTTAAACGCGCTAGCGGCGAAATTGACGCCATTAATATGCCATCTTGATGAAGATTAAGCGTCAGTGGATAAAACACACATTGACCTTCACGGGTACGAACACCTACTAATGACACTTCTTCATCAAAATTAATCGCTTGTTCAGCAATTGCAAGGTTACGCCAATCATTTGGTATATCACTCGCTTCGGCTTGTTTGAGCCAATGTTGGCCCTTGCCATCATACCCGCCAGTACGACGCTTCATCAGCACGCGGGGGCCAAAACGCTGGTAAAGCTCATCGACCTGTGTTGCATCATCGACCAGTGCCCAAGGCGCAGTGGGGACGCTTAATTGATCAAGTAAGCATTTTTGACTGTAACGGTCAGCTAAGCGGCTGAAAACGGGGCCGTTAACAAAATGGGGGTGGGAACTGAGTTGTAAACTCAAGGCAGATTCTGGCCACTGTTCACGCTCAGCCGTAATGATATCGTGGGGGGATAATGGCAGTATTTCGTCTGTTGGCGCCATAATATCTACAGCGTGAACATCGATTGCTAATGGCTCGCCTGCGTGGGTTAACATTGCGCCTAACTGGCCATTACCTAATACCCAAACCTTAGGTTTTATGTTTGTCTGGGTCATTAGACTTCCCTCGGGTCCGGGTTGTCTAACACTGCACGGGTTTGCTCTTCTCTGAAAGCCTCTAAACGAGTTGCTAGGGCGGCATCGTTATTCGCGAGGATTTGGCAAGCCAGTAATCCGGCGTTAAAGGCGCCAGCAGTACCTATGGCTAAGGTGCCAACGGCAATGCCTTTGGGCATTTGTACAATCGATAATAAGCTATCCATACCCGACAGGGCTTTACTTTGTACTGGCACACCTAATACGGGTAAGCGAGTTTTAGAAGCAATCATACCGGGTAAGTGGGCGGCACCACCTGCACCTCCAATGATGATTTTAAAACCACGATCAGCGGCAGAGGCTGCAAACTCCATGAGTTTATCTGGCGTTCTATGGGCTGAGACGACTTCAACATGATAAGGCACTTGAAGTTTATCCATAATCTCAGCGGCGGCTTCCATTGTGGGCCAGTCACTCTTAGAACCCATAACAACAGCAACAAGGGCTTGCATGATAACTCCTTAACTCACTAATTTTAATTATATTCTGACCTTGTATTAGGTCTGGGTACAGTTGATGCCTATTAAGCCATTCATTGCTAGGTGCATCATGGCGCAGAATAATACCATGTAAAACGCTATTTCTGCGCGCAAAATAGCATTGAGAACGCGGATTGTGTATTCAAAGATTGATGATGTGAAATCGGCGCCAAGTTGAGATGGTTTTAGCCCCCAAAGGCCATTAAATGTGTCTGTGGGGGGCTTGAGTTGGCTTAGGAAAATGTGCTCTATCTTAAAGATTGTCTGCTACTGGTTCAGTTTGTTCAGAAACCAATGGAGCTTCTGCTAAGGCTTCACGCAGGGTTGGGTAAAACTTAAGCACCCCTTCAATGGGTTGCACTTTTGCTTTTGCGAGTGTGCGGATGGGCTGAAATTGCAGATCGGCAACAATGAGTTTGGTATTACTTTTCTTGCATTTTTCAATCAGTTTTGTCAACGCTGCTAAGCCTCCAGCATCCAGTATTGATACCCCATCGAGATACAATACAATCACTCGTTTATCTTGGGCTAAACTGGCTATTTCGGCAAAAATACGATCTGCCGCCGCAAAGAATAATGGTCCATTAATTTTGAGCACTGTCCAATCTGGGGGCAGGGGCTGATCGACATAGCGTTTATTGCTACTGATATCATAGAGTCTTGTCATTTCCGCAATTTCTTTCATAAATAGCAGAGCTGCAAGAATAATCCCCACACTAATGGCGATAACCATATCGAAAATAACCGTCAATGAAAAACAGCTCATAAAGACTAAGATATCGCTGGTGGGCGCGGTTTTAATTAAATGCACCGCTTTAGGGGCTTCGCTCATATTCCAAGCGACGACAAGTAGTAATGCTGCCATAGCAGACATAGGTAAATAGGCTAACACCCCAGCTAGGGCAACTAAACCAATTAACACCACTATCGCGTGGATCATCGATGCAATCGGGCTCTGAGCCCCTGCTTTAACGTTTGCAGCACTGCGGGCAATCGCCGCTGTGGCTGGGATCCCGCCAAAGAAGGGCGTGATAATATTACCTATCCCTTGACCGAGTAATTCGCTGTTAGCACTGTGACGTTTTCCGGTCATACCGTCGAGCACCACGGCGCAGAGTAAGGATTCAATGGCGCCTAACATGGCTATTGCAAAGGCTGCGGGTAATAGTGCTTGGAAGGTCGTGAGATTAAACTCAAAGGGTTGTCCATTGGCTCCGGCTTGTAACCAAGGCCATTCAAAACTGGGTAGTACGGGTGGGATCCCCATCCCTGTAGTACCATCGGTTAATTGGTAGTGGAAACGTGTACCAATGGTTTCTATATCCGCTCCCATAGCATTGAGTGCTAAGGCGATGATGCTGCCAAGAGCAATAGCGGGCAGATGTGCAGGTACTGGAATTTTTAGTTTGGGCCAAAGCAGCATAGTCGCTAAGGTGATCGTTGCGACCAAGAAGCTAGGTAAGTGCATTGTAGGAAGTGCTTGGCCAAGAGTAATAAGTTTTGAAAAATATTGCTCCGGCATGTGCTCTATAGGTAAGCCAAAAAAATCCTTGAGTTGTAACGTGGCGATAACAACGCCAATCCCTGCCGTAAAACCTAAGGTCACTGATTCTGGGATATATAAGATTAAGCGCCCAAGACGCAGCATCGCCATGGCGACTAATATCATGCCTGACATCACGGTAGCGACCAATAATCCGGCTAAGCCAAATTGTTGTGCTATTGGATAAAGCAACACGACAAAGGCCGCGGTAGGCCCAGATACGCTGTAGCGTGAACCACCTGACATCGCAATGATAAAGCCACCGATAATCGCAGTATATAAACCGTATTGTGGCGCGACACCGCTAGCAATCGCGAGGGCCATTGCCAAAGGAATGGCGATAATTCCCACGGTTAAACCAGCAAGTAGGTCTTGCCCAAATCGTTTTAGGGAGTATTTATCTTTTACACAGGCTTCAGTGAGAGCGTGAGCAATTCTTAATGAAAACAAATGGGCAGAGTGTGACACGAGTGGGTCCAGAGTGCGGGTTATTACAAGGCTCTATTTTAAAGGCCAGATATAAATTACTGTGTGATCATGATTGCAAATTACGGTTAAGTTACTTTGTTTTGTGAAAATAGTATGCTTGGGCTAGTTTGTAAGTGCGACATTTAACCCTTTTGACATTGTGCTGCGTTAATAGGGATAAGTTAATCGCAGAGGTTTTTACATGGAACAGGCCCCAACTCAGCAGCAATACTTATCTGCTCATCATTTTTCAATTGTGCCGCTTGCGCATAGCACTTTATGCCGTCAATCAGCAAGGAACCGAGTGTTTTTACTATCGAGTCTGACATTAGCAATCTTTTTCGGATTGAGTGGTTGCTCTGATAAGCAAAGTGATGGGGATAAATCCTTAGTCGTGCATCCTTTGACTGATCAAGCTGAGACTGTGAGGTTAGAGAGCGAACAGAGCAAAGCATTAGCGATACATAAATCGGAGGAGCTCCATCAGTTGAAGCAGGTGCAATCTTCTGAACGCTTAATCGATGCATCGTTAGCTGCAAAGCAGAGATCTGCCAAGCATGCTATCAATACTCATTATGATGTCGCCGCCCCCATCGCGAGCGACGCTTGGTATGGTATTAAGCAACCTGAGCGTAATAGGTTCGAGAAACAAATACAAAATGGCATTATGGTCGCGGGTGAAATCCCCATTTCGACTTTTTCGATTGATGTTGATACAGGGAGTTATTCAACGCTGAGACGGATGATTAAAGAGGGGAGCCTACCCGAAAAGGGCACGATACGTATTGAGGAGATGCTCAATTATTTTACCTATGATTACCCCTTGCCGAATAAAAATGCAGCGCCATTTAGTGTGACGACTGAACTTGCTCCCTCACCCTACAATGACGACATGATGCTGCTACGTATTGGGCTGAAGGGCTATGAATTGACTAAATCCGAACTCGGTGCGAGTAATTTAGTTTTTTTACTCGATGTCTCAGGATCAATGGCTTCAGCCGATAAACTGCCTCTGTTGCAAACGGCACTGAAAATGCTTACCCAGCAATTAAGTGCTCAAGATAAAGTTTCTATAGTGGTTTATGCAGGCGCTGCAGGTGTGGTGCTTGATGGCGCTTCGGGTGATGATATACAGGCATTAACCTATGCATTAGAGCAATTAAGAGCGGGGGGCTCAACAAACGGTAGTCAAGGTATTTTGCAAGCCTATCAATTAGCACAAAAGCATTTTATCCAAGGTGGCATTAATCGCGTTATTCTTGCAACTGATGGTGATTTTAATGTCGGCGTAACCAATTTTGACCAGTTAATCAGTCTAATTGAAAAAGAAAAGCAGCGAGGAATTGGCCTTACCACCTTAGGTTTTGGAATGGACAATTATAATGACCAACTGATGGAGCAGTTAGCCGATAAAGGTAATGGGCATTATGCTTATATTGATACGCTGAATGAAGCACGAAAAGTACTAGTGGATGAGTTAAGTTCGACCTTACTGACCATCGCTAAGGATGTAAAAGTACAAATAGAATTTAATCCGGCATTAGTCTCCGAGTATCGCTTAATCGGCTATGAAAACCGCGCCTTAGCTCGTGAGGATTTTAACAATGATAAAGTGGATGCAGGGGAAATTGGTGCGGGTCATACTGTGACGGCATTGTATGAATTACGCTATGCAGAAATGGGGGGAATGGCTAATGATAAGTTGCGATACGGCTATAATCCTCAAACGGGACAAGAAAAATACAGCCGCGAAGAAATTGCCTTTTTGAAGCTACGCTACCAATTACCCGATGAGAATAAGAGCCAACTGCTTACCTACCCAATACGAATCGACCAAAGTGTGAAGCATTTAAATCAGACTAGTGATGACTTTCGTTTTGCGGCAGCAGTCGCTGGTTTTGGGCAATTATTGAATCATAGTCACTATTTACATCAATTTGATTATACTAAGCTAAGTACGCTGACTCGTTCTGCTCTGGGAGATGATACCTTCGGTTATCGGCATGAATTTATGCAACTAGTGGATACCGCTGCAGTGCTTGCACAATCTAATGCCGCAGCGATAAATCAATCAATTGCACACGGCGATAAACCTTTTCCCCCAGAGGATAAACTCCATTAAAGGTCAATTTTCGGCAAATCTTGAAAGACGGACAAAAGAATTGGATCAATCAGTGTAGGGGTAAGCCAAATAATGAGGGAACAATTGTGGCACTAGCGATACCGCAAATACACGCCCATGAGCATAGCGATGAACAACTGATGCAACGCTATGCACAAGGAGATAGTCAGGCATTTGAGCTGTTATACCTGAAGCACAAGGGGGCACTTTATCGTTATTTTGTGCGCCAGTTGGGTGATAAGCAACTGGCTGAGGATTTATACCAAGAAACGTGGGGGCGGGTTATCCGTGCCGCAGTAAATTATCAAGTTAGTGCTAAATTCAGTACTTGGCTTTACCGCATTGCACATAACTTATTGATTGACCATGTCCGAGCTGTCAAGCCTGTCGATTTCATCGCAAGTGATACCGATGTGACTGGCTTAGATACTTTTGAGGGATGCGATCAAGATAAACCTGATATCCACTGGCAAGAAGCCCAAAAGAGTTTGCTACTTAAAACCTGTATTTCACTATTGCCCCAAGTACAGAAAGAAGCCTTTATTCTTAACATTGAAATGGGATTTACTGCTGCAATGATAAGCGATATCGCAGGGGTAACCCTCGAAGCAACAAAAAGTCGAATTCGCTATGCCTATCAAAGCTTAAAAGAGTGCGTAAATGCGAAATGGCAGGAGGCGGGCCATGAATAATGTCACAGTCAATACCGAAGAAACTGAAGCACGAAAGCAAGTCTCTATTTGGTATCACCAGCAGTCGTTAGAAATGCCATCCGCAAAGTTAGATCAAGATATTTTAGCGCTTGCCCAAACCCGTCTTGTTGATATGGATAGGACTAGGCAAAAACCTGTGATGGTACCTTTTTGGCGACGTTTTCCATTAGCTCTATCTAGCGTAGCATCATTGATCATTGTGATTAGTGTAGCCATCTTAATTCGTCCACAAATTGATGATGTAGCCATTGTTCCTGAACTGAGTATGAGTGCACCAGTACCTCAAACAATTGAGCCTATGGTCGCAGCGAAGATGAGAGCCGGGCAAAGCGAGCAAGCGGAGCGCCGCTCAGTCGACGCCGCTCAGTCAGAAGCCATGCAAGCGAGATCACGTATGGCTGTTCAAGCTACTGAAGAATCCCTTGAGCAAGATGTCACTTCCATAGCCGCAGCAAGCCCAGTATTGCCACAACATGGGGCAAATTCTGAACATGTTGGTCGAGATATCGAAGATAAAGAATCCTTAGAGAAGTCACTACAAAGATTAAAAGTATTTATCGATACAAAAGAAAATGAGCAAGCATTAGCACTAGAGCAAATACTGTTGACTAGGTATCCCGAACTCGCGATGACGGAGGAGCTTAATAACTCGAAAGATGAATTATCTCAAACACTCCGTGCAGAATTTAAGATACTACAACAACAGTTACATCAAGCTGTTAAGTAATACTATCGTGATTTTACTGGATGATGTTAGAGGATGCTTCGATTTATAAAACCGAATGTAATGAAAGGATGTTAGTCTTGTTGGTGCGGCAGTTTTTTACCCTAAGGTATATGATTTACTTGATCGCCGTCATAAAGTGAACAGGATTTAGCCTGTTATATTGGAGTTCGCACTATGACTTGACTAGTATCAATAGTCATGGCCTAAATTCAGGAGGCAGTATGCTCAAAAGACTTATGCATGATCATAAACATATCGCAGTTTTATTGAATGTCTTAAAAAACAAACAGATGAAACTATCTGAGGGTGAAGCGATTAATTTTATCGTGGTAAGAGACATCGTCGAGTATATGCAAGAGTATGCCGAGCGCAGCCATCATCCTATTGAAGACATTATTTATGCTTACTATTTAGCACATAAGGCCAATGACGATATTAATAAACTGAGCAATGAGCATGAAACGGTGATCCAAGCTTCTGCGACGTTGATGAATACTTTAAATTTGATTTTGAGTGATATCGTTGTTGCGAGAGAAAAGTTAATTACAGATTTTGCTGAGTATGTTGAATTACAAGAGCGGCATATGCAAATGGAAGAGAGAGAGATATTTCCGCTCCTCGCTCAAAACCTAACGGAAGAGGACTGGTTAGTGATTGAAGAGGAATGCCAACAATCCCTTATTGATGACCCACTGTTTTTGGACCGAGAGCAACAGGCATTTGATGAGCTACGATCTTATCTTTCCGAGTCTGAATAGAAGTAATATTTGGGCGAATGAAAAAAGCGCCTAGTGCGCTTTTTTCATTCGGTTATGTTTAATACGATGGTATAAGCATTATCAAACATAAGGTTACAACTGGATCGAATCAATATCGTAGTCAAAGTTATTATCAATTTCTTGGAGTTCTTTAAGCAAACGATGTTTATCCTTTAACGCTTCAATCTCTCGCCATTTACGCTTCTTGTTGGAGCCTCGCGAGCGATCGGGTCTTTCAACGACTTCATCTAGCGCACAACCATAATCTAAACGATCCATGGTAACCTCCTGTTGTTGTATGTTTTGTCAGCGATTAAATAACATATTTTCAAAACAGGGTGCAAGAATTATGTTTCATTTGTGTTAACTTGAAATGAAGTTTGGATGATATATTCTGGATATTAGGTACAGATATTGTCGATCGAGTTGACTATAAAGTGTTTATAAATAAAGGCATACAATAAAAAAGCCAGCAATTGCTGGCTTTTTGTTCAATTAAATTGCACCTTGTCGATACAAGTTAATCAGTCCATTACTTGAAGCGTCTAAGGCGCTGGAATCTTGTTCAGCACTGATCCTCGCGAGCACATCGTTACCGAGATTTTTACCTAACTCGACTCCCCATTGATCGAAGGAGTTGATATCCCATATTGCCCCTTGAACAAAGGTTCTGTGTTCATACAGCGCAATTAGCGCACCTAAGGTTTCTGGCGTTAGCTTGTTCATCAATAAAGTATTGCTTGGTTTGTTTCCGGGCATCACTTTATGTTTTGCTATTAGCTGTTTTTCTTCATCAGTTAACGAACTATTCGCCAATTCGGCTAACGCTTCCTCGAAGGTTCTACCTTGCATAAGTGCTTGGGTTTGTCCAAAGCAGTTTGATGCTAATTGATCATGGTGTACGCCAATGGGATTATGGCTTTGCAGCGGCATAATAAAGTCGGCAGGGATCAATGCTGTACCTTGGTGGATGAGTTGGTGGTAGGCATGCTGACCATTCGTGCCTTCACCTCCCCAAATTACGGGACCTGTACTGTAATCAACGTCAGTTCCATCGAGTGTGACTGACTTGCCGTTACTTTCCATATCGAGTTGTTGGAAGTAGGCTGGTAGACCACGTAGATAGTGATCGTATGTTAATACCACATGGGATTGAGCATTAAAAAAATTACCATACCATAGAGACAGTAGTCCCATGATGACGGGCATATTTTCTGCCAAGGGTGCACTGGCAAAATGCTCATCCATTTGGTGAGCACCATTGAGTAGGGCTCTGAAATTATCCATACCCACCAATAATGCAATAGGCAGACCTATGGCAGACCAAAGCGAGTAGCGGCCACCAACCCAGTCCCACATAGGGAAGATGTTATCGGCATCAATACCAAACTCAGTTGCTTTAGTCACGTTTGACGTGACTGCAACAAAATGCTTAGCCACATCGGATTGTAAGCCGCCTTTAGCTAAAAACCAGGCCTTGGCTGTTAAGGTATTTGTCAGTGTTTCTTGGGTACCAAAGGACTTAGAAGACATGATAAACAGTGTGGTTTCAGAATCGAGCAACTTCAGTTTTTCACTGATAGAAGTGCCATCAACGTTTGCCACAAAATGGCAATTTAAACCTTGGTTCCAGTATGGACGTAGGGCTTGAGAAACCACTTTAGGGCCAAGAAAAGAGCCCCCAATACCGATACTCACAATATCGGTTATTGCTTTGCCTGTGTATCCTTTCCATTGTCCAGAAGTCACTGTTTCAACAAATTCCTGCATTTTACTCAAGGTTTGCTGAACCTCTGGGACGATATCTTGGCCTTCGGCAATAATTGACTGACTAGCTTTGCTGCGAAGCGCGGTATGCAATACAGCGCGCTTTTCCGTGGTATTTATTATCTCGCCGGCAAACATTGCCTTAATCTTGGCTTCGAGTTGACTGTCTTTGGCTAAGGAAAATAACAGTTCAAGAGTTTCAGCCGTTGCTCTATTTTTTGAGTAATCGAGAAACAAACCACAAGCCGATAGTGACATATTTTTGAAACGTGCCGCATCAGTTGCAAATAATTCCCGCATATGGGGTAAGTTTTGTGTGTGTGCTGATAAAGCTTGCCAGGTTGAGCTTTGGGTCAAGAGTGTCATCGAATCGTCTCCGAAGAAGCTTAGTTTGAGAGTTTTGCCTTGAGCATTACTTCAAGTTTGCCCTGGTCGATGGCGAAATTACGTATACCTTCCGCTAACTTTTCAACCGCCATTGGATCTTGGTTGAAGTCCCAACGGAATTGCGCTTCAGTCAGAGGCGTCTCTGCTGCAACCGTCGTTGTCGCTGGTAAGAGTTTAGCTTGAATTTGCGCTTGAGAATTGGCTAACTCTTCTAGGAGTGAAGGGCCAATAGTTAAGCGGTCACAGCCTGCTAACTCAATGATTTCACCTATATTGCGGAAACTGGCTCCCATTACCACAGTGTTATAACCGTGCTGTTTGTAGTAGTTGTAAATTTCAGTGACCGAAACAACACCTGGATCATTGGCTGGTGCATAATCCTTACCTGTGTCTTTTTTATACCAATCTAGAATACGGCCAACAAAAGGAGAAATCAGGTAAACGCCTGCTTCAGCGCAAGCTCGAGCCTGAGCAAAACTGAATAATAATGTGAGATTGCAATTAATCCCTTCTTGCTCTAATTCCTTGGCTGCACAAATGCCTTCCCATGTAGAGGCTAATTTGATCAAAATACGAGATTTATCAATCCCAGCTTCTTGATACAAACGTACTAGCTTATGGGCTTTAGCAATGGATTTTTCTTTATCGAATGAGAGGCGGGCATCGACCTCTGTTGAGATTCGGCCTGGAACGAGCTTCAGAATTTCAACGCCGATATTGACTGCTAGCTTGTCACTCGCATCGTCAATTTGTTGCTCAAGTTCAGTGCTCTGTGTCTGTGCCCAAGCAATGGCATTATCAATTAAATAACTATATTCAGGGATTTGAGCTGCTTTTAAGATGAGAGATGGATTTGTTGTCGCATCCTCAGGTTGATAGCGTTTAATTGCTTCTATATCACCGGTATCTGCAACAATAGTTGTATATGACTTGAGTTGTTCTAACGTATTGGCCATGGAAAACATCCTTCTCAGGTAACTGTCTAAACTCGGAATTCACTGATGACTATTAGAAGCGATTTTACCAACTTTTCCAACCTCGAATGTAAAAAAATTACAAAAATGACAAAACAATGTCGATTTCAATGTAAGGAACTAAAGTCATTCATTTCAGTTGGAGGGAAGTACCAATCGCTTAGGTATTATAGATGCCAAAAAACAAAAAAGTCGCTGCAAGCAGCGACTTTTGTAATGGACTGTAATGAATTACTTCAGAACAGGTTGTTTTGTTGTGGTTGTAACGATAGCTTCAATGCGACGGTTCGCAGCATGAGCTTCTTTCGAATCACCAGCAACTAACGGCTGAGTAATACCGTAACCGTTGGAGGTCACACGACTTCTGCTAATACCAAATTTTTCTACAAGAATATTGGCAACAGCGTCAGCACGCTTGTCAGACAGAACCATGTTGTATTCTGGTTTACCTACGTTTGAGGCATGACCAGCAATTTCAACTGTGAATTCAGGGTTCTTGTTCAAGTAGTTAGCTAGTCTTTCGATGTCTTTGTAGTATACATTTTTAACTACAGCAGAGTCGTTAGCAAACTGGATTGAACCTACGTCTTCTTTGTTTTTCACATTTTCATAAATGGTACAGCCCACAGAGTCAACTTTATGAGTTGCTGGTGTCGCTGGACATTGATCTTTATCGTCGTATACACCATCGTTGTCTGAGTCGACAGGTGCAGCAACAACGGCTGCTACAACTGGTGCAGCGGCGGCAACTGGAGTGCCAAAACGGTAGCTAAGCTCTAGGCCCCAGTAGTTGCTATCTGCTTCAACGATGTTGTATTTGTCATCTAAGTTTTCATAACGACGGTATTTGGCTTGTAACTTCAAGTTGTCAGTGAAGTTGTAGCCGATACCTGCACCAAAGTATGGGGCGAAGTCGTCAGAGCTATATGAACTACGATCACCAGAAATAGTATTACGTTGGCTATTTTCAAGAGTGTAATACATTGCTCCAGCTTCAGCTGATAGGCTCCAACGGTTAGCTAATGGCCAAAGACCAACTAAACCAAGTGTCGCGCCTTTTACGTCAGCATCGTTGCTAATGCCTGAAGTGGTCCAATCAGCGTTACCTAGATCACGGTAGCCGATTTCTGCACCAAAGTAGTCATTAAACATATAGCCGGCAAATATATCCCATGCGTATGGGTTGTCATCACCGTTTTGAGTTGCAATGTGTTCATAGTTATTAACGCCTAGACCTGCACCAACATACCAAGGCGTGAGTTCTTGAGATGCACTGGCAGCAAGTGGGAGCATTGACGTAAGTAAAACTACTTTTAATGTATTCTTCATCATTTGTTTAAGTCCATTGTTTATGATTCTCCACAAAATATGCTTTGCGGTTTTATGCAAAACATTGCTAGCACTGAGTGTGGGGATCCTTATGGTATTGTAGCCAGCGGTTAATTATCACCTCATTTGTTAAATTTTTCCAGTGTTAAGTCTAATGTTTTTATCGTTCACCATTCCGTTAATGCGTTTGAATGTTAAAAAGGCACTCAAAAGAGTGCCTTTAAAATGTATCGATATTGTTAGCTAATTTTGTTAATTAACGTGTCCAAACCCAGTTTTCAATTTCGATTGGATCAACACCATTTGCTTTAATATAGTTGCGATGATCAACAAGTCTCTGCAGCATATCTGTGGTAATTGAAACATGCTGAGTTTCATCTATTACGCCTTGTTGGAACAACTTATAAGCCATATCAATAACAAGGTGATAGCGTGATGTTCCATTACGAACGCCCATATCGAATGGTGTGGTTGTTGAACCTTCTTCTTCATATCCTTTAATTCTAAAACGGCGACTTCCTTTGTAATCAAAAATTAACTTTTTAATTGTATTTGGATAACCATGATAGTTAAATACGACTCCTTTATCTTGAGTAAATATTTCATCCATTAACCAAGGCTTTTCTTTAAACTTACGGCTACCTAAGCCATCACTGCTTAATTCCGTTACACTAACGAAGCGAATTCTTGCTCTTGGTAATAATTCCCGAATTAATACCAAGGATGCCATACATTCTTGAGTGACATAGTCTCCGCAGCCTGCAAGAACAATATCGGGATTCTCGTCAGAAGCAAAATCCCATACCATAACACCGTCTTTTGCTTGCTTACGGGCTTCTTCTAGGCTTAACCATTGAGGGAGTTCTTTTTTACCTGCAACAAGGATATTGAGCTTGTCACGGTCGGCAAATGCGCGCTCTGTATAGACGAGAGTACTGTTGGCATCAGCAGGTAAATAAGCCGAAATAATTTTTGGATGTTTTTCTAACATTGCCCCTAAAAATGAAGGGTTTTGGTGTGAGTAGCCATTGTGATCTTGACGCTCTAAGAGGGAAGATAGCACGACGTTACATGCTGGTAGTGGTTTACGGAAGTGGACACCTTGGCTTGCATATACATACTTACAGTATTGATCTGCCATGGATGAAACGACCTGCGAGAAGGACTCATAAGTTGGGAACATGCCATGTCGTCCCGTTACTGTATAGCCATGCAACATACCGAAAAGCAAGTTCTCTGATAATAATTCAATCACTCGTCCATCGCGGGACATATCTTCATCCCAGCTTTCGATTGGCCACTGCCATGCGCGATCTGTTTCTTCAAATACCGCTTGTAATTGGTTTGAATAGGTTTCATCTGGACTGAAAATGCGTAGATTATTTTGATCACGGTTAAGCTTAAATGCATCTCGCATCCACTGGCCCATTTTCAGCATTGAAAAACCACGTTGACCACGTGGAACTTCTGGACCGTAGCAGAGTTTTTCAAGATCGGGATTAGATAAAGCTCTAACTACTTCGCCACCATAGGTTAAGTGTTGGCGGCCACAGGCAAGTTGTTTCGGTGGGATTAATGAGCAGATATCGGCATCAAAAATCAGCTCACCTTTATCATTCATATGATAAAGCTCTTGGAAATGATAGCTGGCTAGCCAGTTATTGAGTGAATCAAGGTGGCCTTTGTCAGTCGCACATTTATTCACAATGACTTGATGAGATTCGCAATTGCCCTCTAGCTTGACACCATTGTATTCGCTCACGCCTGTCCAACCTTTAGCTGTCCGCATCAAGATCACTGGCCAGCGAGGTTTGACGACATCTTCACCACTACGAGCTCGGGTTTGAATCTCGTTGATCATGCTGTAAGCAGTATCCATGGCATTTGTCATCTGCACATAGATATCTTCTTCTGCATCACTGTCAACAATGATGGGGAAATAACCTAAGCCTCGGAATTCAAGATCTAGCTCTTCATGGCTCATGCGCCCCATACGAGTTGGACCAGAAATTTTATAACCATTAATATGCACTATTGGAAGCACGGCCCCGTTGGTGGCCGGTGATACTAAACGGTTTGCATACCATGAGGCGGCGAGTGGGCCAGTTTCTGATTCACCGTCACCAATCAAAACCGTGGCGATTAGGTCAGGATTATCGAGAACGGCACCCCAACCTACTGAAAGTGAATAGCCTAATTCCCCCCCCTCAAGGATTTGCCCTGGAGCTTCTGGGTTCGCGTGTGAAGGATAACCATAGGCTGCTGAAAACTTTTTACAGATATCTTCGATACCAGTTTCGTTATACGGAATCGTTTCAGGGTAGAAGTGGCTTAAGGAACCTTCGAGGAACAAGTTAGCTTGTACGGCAGGGAAACCGTGACCAGGGCCAACTAAATAGATGAATGGACGATTATGTTTAACGATGAGTCTATTAATGTTGGCATAAACAAAGTTGATACCAGGACACGTTCCCCAGTGACCGAGTAAGCGTGGTTTTATGTCAGAGTGTGCTAGTGGACGTTTATGTAAGACATTTTGTTTGAGGTAAATTTGTGATGTGGCAAGGAAGTTTGTTGCTCTGACGTACTTTTTCAGAGCGTTTATTTCATGGATGTGTGTCATATTTAGCCTCACTAGAGCTGACAAAAGTAAATTGAGTTTCGATGGGGTTACTATATTTGTAGTTTTATTACAAAAATGTGCCCTACATCCAAATTTTAAAAGTTGTTTTTGATGTTACGTTTGGTGGTTTGAGTTTTCTCATTTGTTAATTTAGCTTTAACAAAGGCTTGCGTGAAGTTATGTCTAGTGACGCGGTCGGTGTTTGAGCGTGTAAATGTAGGCTTGATCACATGAGTGATTTCGAATACTGTGCTACTTTGCTGCGTTGAATTCGGTAGCCGTGATGTTGTAAATTCACGGAAGGATAATTTGAAAAAATAAATCTACTGAAATTCTTACCTTTAACTTGGAAGGATTCATTCACCACAGATGTTGTACCTTTAATTACCATTAGAGGAGCATTTGCTACGGGAAGAAGTAAAATAATATGTTAGAAACCATAGTTAATTTTTTGAATGCGCTACTTTGGGGCAAGTTGTTAGTTTATGGACTGGTAGGTGCTGGTCTTTATTTCAGTATTAGACTTGCCTTTATCCAGTTAACTCACTTTAAACATTCCATTAAAGTTATGACCATGAGCCGACAAGGTTGCGATAGCGGACTTTCTTCATTTCAAGTCTTTTGCACCAGTATGGCTGCTCGTGTCGGTGCCGGTAATATGGCAGGTGTTGCTGTCGCTATCGGTGCAGCAGGCCCTGGTGCGGTATTTTGGATGTGGCTCATCGCTATTTTAGGTATGGCGACTGCTATGGTTGAATCAACCTTAGCACAGGTTTATAAAGTTCGAGATCATAATGGTCAGTTTCGTGGTGGCCCTTCTTATTATATGGAGAAAGGACTGGGTCAGAGATGGATGGGCATTTTATTTGCAGTCTTTCTGATTATTGCATTTGGTTTAGTATTCAATGCAGTACAAGCAAATACTATCACTGGTGCTATGGAACGGGTATTTGGTTTTAATCCTACTTATGTCGGGATTGGATTGGTCGTCGCTAGTGGCTTTGTGATTGTAGGCGGTCTACGTAAAGTGGCGCGAGTCTCAGAGTTTATAGTGCCTATCATGGCGTTAGCCTATATTCTCGTTGCTTTCATTATCGTTATGTTCAATTTAGATCAACTCCCTGCAATTATTAGCTTAATTGTGAAGAGTGCTTTTGGGTGGCAAGAGGCTGCGGCTGGCGGTGTGGCTTATACTGTCTCGCAAGCGATGCAAGCGGGTATTGCTCGTGGACTTTTCTCGAATGAAGCGGGTATGGGGAGTGCGGCAAATGTTGCAGCAAGTGCATCACCTAACCCTAATCATCCTGCATCTCAAGGCTTTGTCCAAATGATGGGGGTATTTGCCGATACTATCGTTATTTGTACTGCAACGGCTGCGATCATCCTGTTATCTGGGGATATTGGCACTAGTGAGGATGGTATTCGACTCACTATCAATGCCATGTCTACTCATGTTGGAGATTGGGGGGGGGCATTTATTGCAGTCGCAATTTTCTTATTTTGTTTTACCTCTATTATTGCAAACTATTCTTATGCTGAAACGAATGTGATGTTTTTGACTGGCAATAGTACCAAGGCACTACCCTTATTCCGCTTATGTGTATTAGGTATGGTGATGTTTGGCGCCGTTGCAAAGATTAGTCTAGTGTGGAATTTAGCTGATGTCTCAATGGGGCTTATGGCTACAGTAAATATTGTGGCATTACTGCTTTTATCTGGGTTGGCTATCCGAGTCATTAACGATTATCGTGAGCAGCTTAAAACAGGGAAAATGCCAGAATTTGATCGCAGTAAGTTTCCTGAGCTTATGGATCAACTAGATAATGATATTTGGCAAGATACAGGTGATGCTAAATCAGCTAAAGTACTGTAATTCATTAGTTTAGCATTATTCTTTAGTTTGTTTATTATTGCTATTGCAAAAACCACGTATGCAATACGTGGTTTTTTTATCTCTGGTAAGTATGATGGTAAGGTCTTCTTTTTCAATTGGAGTTTTTGATGTTGATATTGGTTTCACCGGCTAAAACCCTCGATTTTGAGCAGCCACCCTTAACTCAAGTCTATTCTCAGCCTGATTTTTTATACCATAGCCAAGAGTTGATCCAAGTTTGTCGACAGTTAGCTCCGAGTGATATAGCAACACTAATGAAAGTCAGTGATAAAATTGCAGGTTTAAATGCTGCCCGTTTTGAAGGGTGGCAACCTCAATTTACTTTAGAAAATGCCAAACAAGCCATTTTTGCTTTTAGAGGCGATGTGTATACAGGCTTTGATGCCGATACATTATCATCACAAGAGCTAGAACGCGCTCAGTCACAGTTGCGTATTTTGTCGGGGTTGTATGGTTTATTGCGCCCCTTGGATTTAATCTTGCCTTATCGTTTAGAAATGGGGACTGCATTAAATAATGCTAGAGGTAAGAATCTTTATGATTTTTGGGGAGATATATTAACGCTAGCCGTTAACAAAACGCTAACGGAACAGGGTGATAGGATAGTCGTTAATTTAGCCTCTAATGAATATTTCAAAGCGATAAAAGTGAGACAGTTAGATGGGCAATTAATCACACCAGTATTTAAAGATTATAAAAATGGTCAATATAAAGTGATTAGCTTTTTTGCTAAGCGAGCTCGAGGCATGATGGCGCGGTATATTATTAAACAGCAGATAAACTCTATCGATGAATTAATAAAATTTGATGCTGCAGGCTATTACTACAGCGAAGAGCATAGTACGCAGAGTGAGCCGACTTTTTTACGTGAAGCACAATAGGAAATAGAAGGGAATAATAGAGAACGGTTAACGTCATTCTCTATTACTCCATTTACTTGTTATTTTATTTCACTCGCCAATGGAGTAAGTACTATATTCGAATTTGCCATGAGATAAGCAAATTGTGCATAGGCAGCAACATTTTGCGCTAATGCCGCGGGATCAATTTTGTCTAAAGTATCATTTGGGGTGTGATGATAGTCAAAGTAATCGCGGCCATCCTGTCTCAGAGAGGCAACGGGTACTCCCTGTGCGGGCAACATTGAAATATCGGGTCCCGCTGAAGCCTGATTACTTCCAAGCATAACGCCATTCAAGGTCATAGGTTTTAATATATTTTGCACTTTTGTGAATACGCCTTCATTTACTTTTGTATCAATTTGGTAAATGCGCCCAGCACCAAAATCAGATTCAGCGGCAATATAATGCAAGGGTAATTCTGCTTTATGGGCTTCAGCATAGGCTTTTCCTCCCATGAGACCAATCTCCTCCGCTGCATAAAGTACTACTCTTACCGTACGTGCAGGTTTTATCGGTAAATCTTGGATATGTTTTGCCGCCGCAGTGACAATGGCAACACCGGCACCGTCATCAATCGCGCCAGTACCTTCATCCCAGGAATCTAAATGAGCACCAATGAGTACTATTTCATTGGGCTTACTACTGCCCGTTACTTCGGCAATGACATTGTAAGAGGTATTAAAACCAGAGTTCTTTGGTGACATCTGCAACTCGAGTATTGCATTTGGATCGCGTCTTAGCATTGCAGTGACTAAGTCTGCATCGGGATTTGACATTGCCGCTGCGGGGATTTTGGGTACACCATCTTGGTAACGCATCACACCTGTATGGGCCATGCGATCGTGATCTGTGCCAATCGATCGGATAATAATCGCTACAGCTCCTTTCTCTGCCGCAGCAACAGCACCTTTAGAACGTCCTCCAACACTCTTACCGTATCCTTCACCAGTGATATGCCGTTCAGTCTTTTGGTCAATAAAGGCTATCCTACCTTTGACATCCTCAGGGTTTGCTTGTTTAAGCGCTTCTAAGCTATCAAAACGGATGATCTTCGCTTGGATTCCTGTCGTTGGTGTTGCAACACTACCACCAAGAGCGGTGATTACCAGGGGCTGTTCAACGGGAAAGGTTATCTTAGCTTTGGCTTCACCGCGTTCCCATATGGGGACTTGTACTGGTTCTTTATATACTCGATCAAACCCGAGATGAGTTAATTTATCCATGGCCCAATTTACCGCAATAATATCTTTAGGACTTCCAGCTAGTCTAGGTCCGACTTCAACGGTTAAGGATTCTACGATGTCGTATCCTAATGATGAGGATAATGCGGTTTGTTGTAATAGGTAGGCATCATTATTTGTTATTGACATTGTTTCAACGTGATTTTGGCAAGCGTTTAAGCTGCTAATTAAAAGACCTGTCATCAATGTTGTTTGGTAGCGCTTCATAGGTTTCCTTTATTTTTATTAAGCATGTCCCACTTTTAAAAACAATCTAGCAAAAAGTGTGCTTTATGTCCCGACTATATCTGTAAGGCAACGCTATATTAGCGCAGGGGTTAGATTTAGGAGAAGAAGTGCGTAATGAATATTGAATTAATGCAGGAGCGAGCCGATCATGCTGTAGTGCTATTAAAGGCACTCGCAAACGAACGCCGTTTATTTATCCTTTGTTATTTATTGAATGAAGGAGAAATGTGTGTTGGCGAAATGAACAAGAAATTAGGCTTAAGTCAATCGGCACTGTCGCAACACCTTGCTTGGTTACGCAAAGATAATTTAGTAACCACACGCAAAGAAGCGCAAACGGTATTTTACTCACTGAAAAGTGATGAAGTACGGGAGATGATCCACCTACTGAATAACATCTATTGTCATTGATATTTTTCAGATATAAAAAAACCGGCAATTGCCGGTTTTTTTGATTTGCTAGTCATTAAGCAGCGATTGCTTTGATCTTAGCGTTCAAACGAGCCTTTTGACGAGCGGCTTTATTCTTGTGAATAAGACCTTTAGTCGCCATACGGTCAACGATTGGTTGTGCAACAGCAAAAGCTTCTGTTGCCGTTTTGTGATCGCCTGCTTTAATTGCAGCGATTACTTTTTTAACGTATGTACGTAACATTGAGCGACGGCTGGCGTTATGCTGACGACGCTTTTCAGATTGAAGCGCGCGCTTCTTTGCAGACTTGCTATTAGCCAAGGTGCAACTCCTAAAAACTGGATTTGATACTTTTAAAGGCCGAGGAATATGCCTGCATTTAGTCACTTTGTCAATGACTATGATTGAATATTCATCATAAAGATAAATTAATCCAACCTGCCTTGGCTATCTTCAACCCAACTCGTGTAATATGTGGCGCAATTCTAACAGCTATTGCCGCGGTGTGACAGAGCCTGAGTCGATTTTTTGAGATGAATCACCTAATCAATTCGATGTAGGTCTGGGGGACGTTTGAGTAGAAAATTATTAAGATCTGGTATGATAGTCAGTGCAATGACATTGATATCCCGTGTTTTAGGTTTGATAAGAGATGTTGTAGTTGCAAACTTGATGGGAGCAGGAACCAGTGCGGATGTTTTTTTCTTCGCCAATAAAATTCCAAATTTTTTACGCCGCTTATTTGCAGAAGGTGCATTTGCACAAGCATTTGTTCCTGTTTTAACTGAATATCAGGAAAAGCATTCATCGGAGGAAACCCGTGAGTTATTGAGTAAGGTAGCGGGAACACTTGGTTTGTTAGTGACAATAGTCACCTTAGTTGGAGTAATAGCGTCACCTGTATTATCGGCACTATTTGGTGGCGGTTGGTTCATCGCATGGCTTAACAATGAGCCTGATGGTGCGAAATTTGAACTTGCTACCGTCGTGCTTAAAATTACTTTCCCTTATTTGTGGTTTATCACTTTTACTGCCTTAGCTGGCTCAATTTTAAACACCCGAGGACGTTTTGCGGTATCGGCTTTTACGCCTGTATTTCTTAACGTGGCGATTATTGCTGCGGCTATTTTCTATGCACCAACATCGACTCAACCTGAAATCACTCTCGCTTGGGGGGTGTTTTGTGGTGGATTGATTCAGTTTTTATTTCAAATTCCCTTTCTTTTGCGAGAAAAGGCGCTTGTTAAACCTTCTTGGGGCTGGAATCACCCTGGTGTCGTTAAGATTAGAGCGCTAATGATCCCTGCATTATTTGGTGTGTCTGTTTCACAAATTAACCTTTTATTTGATACCTTTATCGCTAGTTTTTTGATGACAGGCTCAATTAGTTGGCTTTATTACTCTGATCGATTGTTGGAGTTTCCGCTTGGGCTTTTTGGGATTGCGATTGGAACGGTTATTTTACCTGCACTTTCACGAAACCATGTTAATGCAGAAGGCGCTGGTTTTGGTAAAACCATGGACTGGGGAATAAAAGCGATTTTATTGCTTGGGTTGCCTGCAATGATGGGATTAATCGTATTAGCTAAGCCCATGTTGATGGTGCTGTTTATGCGCGGCGCTTTCTCTGTTCACGATGTAGAAATGGCTTCCTATAGTTTGATGGCTTACGGTAGTGGTTTACTTAGCTTTATGCTGATTAAAGTGCTGGCGCCAGGATATTACTCTCGCCAAGATACTAAGACGCCCGTACGATATGGCATTATTGCTATGATTACTAACATGGGGTTTAACCTCTTGTTTGCGGTACCTTTTGGATATGTTGGCTTGGCGATTGCCACCTCCATGTCAGCATTGCTCAACGCGACATTACTATACCGAGGCTTGCATTTAGCGGGGGTATATCGAGTTTCGAAGCCAACGATGGTGTTTTTTGCTAAAGCCGTGGTCTCTACAGCCTTGATGGTGGTAGTCTTATACTACTTTTTGCCGTCACAATCCCAATGGCTAGAATGGCACCTGATTGAGCGTGGGAAGGCTTTGATGGGCTTAATCGCTTTGGGGGCTGTAACTTATCTGCTTGGGTTACTTGTGTTTGGAATTCGTCCTTGGTCAATGAAACGGGGAGCATGATTGCTGATTCTCATCGCTAGCTGTTATATAATCAGCCGATTTGCGCTTAGCAGTTGTCTAACGTTATGGAATTAATCCGCGGTATACATAACATTTTGTCATCTCACCATGGGTGTGTTTTGACTATAGGTAATTTTGACGGTGTTCATCGTGGTCACGCTCAAGTGATTACCAACTTAGTGCAGAAGGCGAAGCAATTATCGCTGCCATCGACGGTGATGACGTTTGAACCTCAACCACAAGAGTTGTTCAGCGGTGATAATGCTCCTGCTCGTTTGAGTTTATTACGTGATAAAGTCATTTTACTCGATGAGCTAGGTGTTGAGCGGTTAGTGTGTGTTAACTTTAATCGCGCTTTTGCGAGTCAACCTGCAGAGCATTTTATTGAAGAATTGTTAGTTCGTAAGCTCGGTGTCAAATATCTAGTTGTGGGTGATGATTTTTGTTTTGGCCAAGGCCGTAAAGGTAATTTTGACATGCTCATGCATGCTGGGGAGCGTTTCGGCTTTACGGTTGTGAGTACGCAGAGTTTTATTGTGGGGTCCCAGCGGGTGAGTTCCACTGCTGTGCGTGAACAATTGGCGAAGGGCAATCTTGAGCAGGCAAGACGTCTATTAGGTCATCCTTTTACACTCAGTGGTCGTGTTGCACATGGGCAAAAAATTGGCCGCACTATCGGATTTCCTACTGCGAATATTGCCTTAAAGCGCAATGTTGTGCCGGTACGCGGTGTGTTTGCGGTTAAATGTTATTGGGATAACAGCGATATTTATGAGGGCGTAGCCAATATTGGGTTTCGCCCGACAGTGAACGGTCAAGTGTGTCAGCTTGAGGTGCATCTTTTTGATTTTGAAGATGACATTTACGGCAAACATGTTGAAGTCGAGTTGGTGGCTAAACTCCGAGATGAGCAGCCTTTTGACTCATTGGATGCGCTAAAAAAACAGATTTTAAATGATGCAAATGAAGCCCGAGCTTTATTTGGTAATGATGCAGGCTGAAATTTATCAGTTTAATTAACGGTATAGGATCAATGAGCGACTATAAATTTACTTTGAATTTGCCGGAAACAGAGTTTCCGATGCGTGGTAATTTGGCAAATCGCGAGCCAGAGATGTTAGAGCGCTGGACAAAAGACGGTTTGTATCAGCAGATCCGTGATAGCCGAATTGGCCGTACTCCCTTCATTTTGCATGACGGCCCACCGTATGCAAATGGCAGTATTCATATTGGTCACTCAGTTAATAAAATCCTCAAGGACATTATTGTTAAGTCAAAAACCATGTCTGGTTTTGACGCGCCTTATGTTCCAGGTTGGGATTGCCATGGTTTACCTATTGAGCTGAAAGTTGAGCAAAAAGTGGGTAAGCCTGGTCAAAAAATCACTGCAGCAGAATTCCGTGAAGAATGCCGTAAATACGCTGCAGAGCAAGTTAACGGCCAACGTGAAGACTTTATCCGTTTAGGTGTGTTGGGTGATTGGCAAAATCCGTACTTAACGATGGATTTTTCAACAGAAGCTAATATCGTTCGTTCTTTATCGAAAGTGATTGAAAGTGGTCACTTGCATAAAGGCGTCAAACCTGTGCATTGGTGTACCGACTGTGGTTCAGCGTTAGCTGAAGCCGAAGTCGAATATGAAGATAAGACATCACCTGCTATTGATGTGGCGTTTGTCGCCGCTGACAGCAAAGCCGTTGCGGCTAAGTTTGGGGTAAGCGATTACTCGCATCCTGTCTCTATGGTCATTTGGACGACCACGCCATGGACGTTACCTGCGAACCGCGCCTTGTCTTTGAGTCCGGAGCTGGATTACAGCTTAGTCGAATTCGAAAAAGACGGTGTGACACAAGCGCTTATTTTAGCTGAAGTCTTGGTTGAATCTTGCCTGACTCGCTATAACGTAGAAAGCCATACAGTGCTTGGTACAACCAAAGGCGCCGCGCTTGAGCTTGTCCGCTTTAATCACCCGTTCTTGGATTTTGATGTGCCTGCAATTTTAGGCGATCACGTCACTACTGATGCGGGTACCGGTATCGTTCATACTGCACCGGGTCATGGCCAAGACGACTTTGTTGTTGGTCAAAAGTACGGTTTAGAAGTTGCAAACCCTGTTGGCGACAACGGTGTATACAAGCCTGATACTGAGTATTTTGCTGGGCAACATGTTTTTAAAGCTAACGATAACGTCGTCGCTTTGCTGAGAGAAAAAGGTGCCTTGCTGAATCACGTGGCTTACCGTCACAGCTACCCACATTGCTGGCGCCACAAAACACCAATTATCTTCCGCGCGACACCGCAGTGGTTCATCTCTATGGATAACCACGGCCTACGCACGCAAGCATTGAAAGAAATCGAACAAACCCAATGGATCCCTGATTGGGGCCAAAGTCGTATCGAAAAAATGGTTGAAAACCGCCCTGACTGGTGTATCTCACGCCAACGTACTTGGGGTGTGCCTATCACGCTGTTTGTGAACCGAGAAACCGAAGAGTTGCATCCTGATAGCGTGTCGTTAATGGAACGCGTGGCGAATCGTATCGAACAGCAGGGCATTCAAGCTTGGTGGGATCTTGATGCCGCTGAATTGCTGGGTGATGAGGCGGATCAATACCGTAAAGTGACTGATACTTTGGACGTTTGGTATGACTCAGGTTCAACCTTTTCATCAGTAGTTGCTGCACGCCCTGAATTCCATGGTCATGGTGTTGACTTGTATCTTGAAGGTAGCGATCAACATCGCGGTTGGTTTATGTCATCCTTGATGATATCAACTGCGATGAATGGTAAAGCTCCTTATAAACAAGTGCTTACCCACGGATTTACCGTTGATGGTAAAGGCCGTAAGATGTCAAAGTCTATCGGTAACGTGATTGCGCCGCAAACTGTCACTAACAAATTAGGCGCCGATATTCTGCGTTTATGGGTAGCAGCAACCGATTACAGCGGTGAGATGACGGTTTCTGACGAAATTTTAAATCGCAGTGCCGATGCTTACCGTCGCATTCGTAACACGGCTCGATTCCTATTAGCCAACTTAAATGGTTTTGATCCCGCTAAGGATCTAGTGGCCGTGGAAGATATGGTGGCGTTAGATCGTTGGGTTGTTCGCCGTGCCGCTGCGCTGCAACAGGAAATTATCGAAGCCTATGATCAATATAACTTCCATATAGTGACCCAAAAACTGATGCAGTTCTGCTCGGTTGAGTTAGGCAGTTTCTATCTGGACATCATTAAAGATCGTCAATATACGGCTAAGCAAGAAGGTCATGCGCGTCGTAGCTGTCAATCGGCGCTGTTCCACATTGCTGAAGCTATGGTGCGTTGGATTGCGCCAGTTCTCAGCTTCACTGCCGATGAAGTGTGGCAACTATTGCCTGGTGAGCGTGATGCTTATGTCTTTACCCAAGAATGGTATCAAGGCTTGAAATCAGTCACGTTAGCGACGGATTTGAGTGATGACTATTGGCAGCAGTTGCTGGCAGTTCGTAATGAAGTGAACAAAGTGATTGAACAAGCTCGGCGCGACAAACGTATCGGAGGTTCATTAGAAGCCGAAGTGACCTTGTTTGCGGATGCCACTTTGACTGAGCAATTAACCCATATTGGCGATGAATTAAGATTTGTGTTGTTGACCTCTGAAGCCAAAGTATTGCCTTTAGCTGATGCAACAACTGAAGCGGTTGAGACTGAGTTGGCATCACTTAAATTAGTGGTTGCTTCAAGCACAGCAGAGAAGTGTGAGCGTTGCTGGCATCATAGAGAAGAAGTTGGCACTATCGAGGCTCACCCAACATTGTGTACTCGCTGCGTAACTAACATTGAAGGCGACGGCGAAGTTCGTCAGTTTGCATAAAGGATCTGTATGCCATTAACTTGGAAAGACAGTGGCTTACGTTGGTATTGGGTAGCTGTGTTGGTGTTTTTAGCCGATCAGCTATCTAAGCAATGGGTCTTAGCCAATTTTGATTTGTTTGAATCGGTGCAGTTATTGCCCTTTTTTAATTTTACTTACGTACGTAACTACGGTGCAGCTTTTAGCTTTTTAAGTGAAGCCGGAGGCTGGCAACGCTGGTTGTTTACGATTGTCGCAGTTGGATTCAGTACTTTACTGACGGTATGGTTGCGTAAGCAATCGGCTTCTTTGTGGAAGCTGAATCTGGCCTACACCTTAGTGATTGGTGGTGCCCTAGGCAATTTAGTCGACAGATTAATGCACGGTTTCGTGGTTGATTTTATCGATTTCTTTTGGGGTAAGAGCCACTACCCAGCATTCAATATCGCCGATTCGGCGATTTGTATTGGTGCTGTGTTGATCATTTGGGATGCATTTTTAAGCGGTAAATCAGAGCAAGATACAACGGAAGGAGTTAAGAAGTGACTATAACTCGTTCTTTATTATGTCATATGAATATTGTACTAGAGGATGGTTCAACCGCCGATAGCACTAAAGCCTCGGGTAAACCCGCTCGATTAAATGTGGGCGACGGCACTTTGAGTCCGGCATTTGAGGCACAGTTAGCCGATCTTTATGAGGGGGACAAACACAGTTTTACCCTCGAAGCGATTGATGCTTTTGGTGAATCTAATCCTGATGCTATCCATTATATGGATAGAAGCCGTTTCCCTGCGAATATGGACTTGGAAGCAGGAGTGATAGTGAGCTTTGCAGGTCCAGGCGGCAGCGAGATCCCTGGGATTGTGCGTGAAGTCGCGGGGGATTCAATTACCGTTGATCTTAATCATCCCTTAGCGGGCCGTAAGGTGACATTTGAATTGGATGTCGTAAAGGTACTATAAGATGAAACTCGATCCTACAAGCCCAAGCTTGAATATTTTACTCGCCAATCCACGTGGTTTTTGTGCTGGAGTGGATCGTGCTATCAGTATTGTCGAACGGGCGTTGGAATTGTTTTCACCGCCAATCTATGTTCGCCATGAAGTTGTGCATAACCGCTATGTCGTGCAAAATCTGAAAGATCGTGGTGCGGTTTTTGTCGAAGAGCTTGATCAAGTGCCTGATAATAATATCGTTATTTTCAGTGCCCACGGTGTATCTCAAGCGGTGAGACAAGAAGCTAAGGCGCGAGGGCTGAGAGTCTTTGATGCAACGTGTCCCTTAGTCACTAAAGTACATCTTCAGGTGACGCGTGCCAGCCGCAAAGGTATTGAGTGCATCCTGATTGGCCATGAAGGGCACCCTGAGGTCGAAGGTACTATGGGTCAATACGATAATCCTAATGGTGGAGTTTATCTGATTGAATCGCCAGCCGATGTTGAAGCTTTGGAAGTGCGTGACCCCAATAATCTCTGCTTCGTGACACAAACTACTTTGTCTGTAGATGATACTTTGGACATTATTGTTGCCTTACAAAAAAGGTTTCCCTCTATTGAAGGTCCGCGAAAAGACGATATCTGTTATGCAACGCAGAATCGTCAAGATGCGGTACGTAATTTGTCTGCAGACGTTGATTTGTTGATTGTTGTTGGCTCAAAGAATAGCTCTAACTCTAATCGTTTACGCGAGCTAGCATTGAAAACAGGAACCCAGTCTTATCTGGTGGACACCGCGGATGATGTTGAGTCTAGTTGGTTTGATAATGTTACACGTGTAGCAGTGACTGCAGGCGCATCTGCTCCCGAGGTCTTAGTTCAACAAGTTGTTCAAGCTATCGCGACACTCGCCCCTAGTGTGGTCACAGAGGTTGAAGGCCGTAAAGAAGATACAGTTTTTGCGGTACCTGCTGAATTACGGTAACACTAAGTTGTTTTATTCAAATGATAAAAAGAGGTATCATGCCTCTTTTTTTTGCCCTGAATATTTGAAATTCATGTAAAGCATAATGGTAGTCGTACTTAGATATAATTGTTACTGGATAGTTACATTTTACTCATCTATTATTAACTACCGTGGTGCCTTTGTTGTAACATTAAGATTTTTAAAAGGTAAGCAGCTGAAAAGCTTGTCAAAAACATGACTAGAATCGAACGGTTTGAACAAAGTCATTTTCAACAAGGCTTCTCATTGATAGAAGTGCTTGTCGCGTTAGTGATTTTAGTCATTGGCTTAATAGGCATTTTTAATCTTCATATTATCGCCAAGCGCGGAAGTTTTGAATCATTTCAACAGACGCAAGCTTCTTATTATGCAAGTGACATTATCAATCGGATGAAGCTTAATCCAACACAACTGGCAAGTTACCATGGTGATTATGCTGGTGCTAAAACGGCGATCACGCCTGTATCCCCTGCGTGCGAGGGAGTTACTCTCTGTACGCCAGCCCAATTAGTTAATTGGGATTTGTATGAATGGCAGTCCGCTTTTTCCGGTGAGAATGAGGTCGTTGGTTCTCAGCATGTTGGTGGTTTAGATACGCCAACTGCCTGTATTCGAGTTAACGCCAATACAGTTTCTATCACTATGACATGGCGAGGGATTACTGAAACGAGTGATGGCATAGATAACGTAGATTGTGGAACCGCCAGTAAAAGACGGCGCGTTTTTACTCTGCAGGCGGTGATTTAGATGGCGATAAAACGCTTTAATATAGCGATTATTCATTATCAAACTGGGCTGTCATTGGTTGAGCTTATGGTCGCTATGGTTATTGGCCTATTTTTAACCGCGGGCGTATTTACCATGTTTAGTATGTCATCTTCGAATGTGACAACCACAAGCCAATTTAATCAATTACAGGAAAATGGCCGCATAGCTTTAGCAATTCTTGAGCGTGATTTGAGCCAACTTGGCTTTATGGGTGATATGACGGGTACTGACTTTGTTCTTGGTTCCAACACCCAAGTGAATATTGCTGCTGTAGCGAATGATTGTGTTGGTGATGGTTTGAATAATGCTACCTTGCCAAATAATACACCTGCACATTTTCGACGCTTGTGGGGCTATGAGCAGGGCGTTGGTGCATCCCCTTTCGATTGCCTTAACAACGTCAATAACAATACCGATGTAGTACAAATTAAAAGGTTAATTGGTCCATCCCTTGCTGCTCCTTCTGGTAATAATATTTTTGTTGTAGCTAATGCTAGCCAAGCGATTTTTTTTACAGGTAACTCTTCTCCCACTATGACGAATGGGCGGATATGGGAGTACCAGCATCATGTGTACTTTATTAGTAATGATGCCGCTAAAACTCCAGTGTTACGTCGTAAAACCTTGACTAATTCTGGAATGAATAACGACGAGCAATTGGTTGAGGGAATTGAAAATCTCCGTATTCTCTATGGTTTTGATAATGATGGAGATGATACGCCAGATAGTTTTCTTTCTGCCGAGAATGTTAGTAATTTAATGTGGGAAAATCAGACTTTTCAGCGACTGGTTGCCTTGAAATTATTTGTATTAGTGCGATCGGTACAAGTTGATACTAGCTACACTAACGAAACTCAGTATCAATTAGGTGACAAAACAATTGAAGCACCTAAGGATAGTTATCGGCGTAAGGTGATGTCTACGACAGTTGTATTGGAAAACCCAGTATTGATCCGTAGTTAAATGAGGTTTCTGATGAGCAAACAGCGTGGAATAGTGCTTTTTTTTGCACTGATTGTATTGATCATTATGACCGTCATTGGTGTTGCATTGGCTGTCAATTCTACGCAATCACTTCGTATGTCAGGCGCAGGTTCTGAACGAATTGAGGCAAAAGCGCTTGCTGATGGTGGTTTACAGCAGGTTATTACAAATTACCAAGGGGCACTTTTTGCTAACCTTGGCTTAGTAACTTCGGAAACTCTCTTTAATGGAACGCAGCAATTAACTCCGCTCCCACTTACTGGAGTTAGGGATGTTAGTTGTCAGCGAACAGACAGGGCGACTGGCGCTAATTTAGTGAGTTGTCGACGAGTGGAAATTAGCAGTACAACAACGTTTGGTCGAGACAATTTAGGGCAGATCACTGTTGTTGCTGGGATTGAACAGCAAGTACTAACAGGAGATTAATATCATGTTAAATAAGTGCTTAATAGGTCTTTTGACTGCATTAATTATTATGTTAGATGCAGTATATGCCGATGATACTGAACTATATCTTATTGATTCTACAGTCCGTTCAGGTAAGCGACCACAAGTGTTATTTATTTTCGATAACTCTGGCAGCATGTCGACAATTGAAGAGAATGCCGTGACGTCTTACTGTTCTGAAGCAGGTAAAGCTGCGGGGACTTGTAGTTATCCTACTGGATTTGATAATTTCCTCTCGGGTTATTCTGGTTATATCAATAATAAAGGGACCTATTGGAATGCGGGTGGTATAGATAATACTAATAATATGCCAACACCGGATAAGCCTAATGATGCTCGACGCTTCTATTTAGATAATAATAACTGTAATACAGCAGCAAAAGCATTAGTGGATAAAGGACGTTATACAGGTTATTTACGAGAGTTTAGCAGCAACCGAAATACTTGGAATAATCTAGCGGATAATAATGGATTTAATCAGAATGATATAGTGGATTGTTATGAAGATATTCTTAATGGAGACCCTGTTAATCCAGGTAAACTAAAAGGTGTAGCTTTTAAAAATGGATATCCAATAAATAATAAATCAATGTATACCACAGAGAGTGGTGAAGCAGATCGTTTGTCGAGTTTGAGTAATACTCAATTTGGTTCTGGTCAGCCTGTTACCTTATATAGTGCACATTATCTTGTTTGGCATAAATGGGCGACGACAACAGAAGAAGGTAAAAGTAGTGGTGGTGTCGGTACTCGGCTTGATGTTGCCAAAAGTGCGTTGATTTCTGCACTAGAATCGTTAGCAATTCCTATTGATGCTGGACTTGCAATTTTTAATTTAAATTACCCTAATGAGGGTGATGCTGACGGTGGTCGAATCGTTTATGATCTAACTGAGATGAACAGCATTAATAAAGTGAATCTGACTTCACTTATTAAAAATATGCCAGCAAAAACTAATACACCACTTTGCGAAACACTTTATGAAGCATATCAGTATTTTAGTGGTGGGCAAGTGACTTTTGGCAATAAAGATAAAAATGGCACAGGGAATAATAAAATTGATGGATATACTCCAAATAATCCTCCAAGTATATTAACCTCTGGGAGTTATACGACGCCATTTAAAAAATGTCCCGATACCGCTTATGTTATCTATATTACCGATGGCGCGCCAACATTAGATAAATCGGCAGATACGCTTATTAATGGTTTAGTTGCAAACGCCAAAAACCAAGCTGCTAACTATGCTGCATTCTCGTTTACTAATGCTGGAAATAAGACAGAAACAAGCTACATGCCTGCACTCGCTGCTTATATGTATAACAATGATATTGTTATTGGAAATAAAGACTCTTTAGGTGTTGATAATAAACAAAATATACGGGTGTTTACTATCGGTTTTTCTGATGGTGCAGATGAGGCCGCAGCTCTGTTAGAAGAGACTGCTTTTAGGGGAGGTAATCCTCGTGGAAGTAATAATATCTCTAAGGGATATTATGTCGCTAAAAATGGGCTCGATTTAGTTTCAGCGTTAGAAGATGCTTTGAAATCAATTTTGACAATAGATTCATCTTTTACCTCACCAAGTATTGCGAGTAATAACTTTGATAAGACTCAAACCTATAATTCAGCATATTATGCAATGTTTTTACCCGGCAATGGACCTCGATGGAGTGGTAATCTTAAAAAACTAAAAGTCAATACGGCAGGCGAAATTGTAGGCCCTGGTGGAAATAATAAAGCAATTGATTCAAATGGTAATATTGCAAATGATGTTTGCACATATTGGAATACTTGCTCCGAATCAAATGATGGTAATAAAGTTCTTTTTGGAGGAGTCTTACCTTCGTTGAGAGCTAAGCTTAAAAATCGAACTATTTATACCAATAATGGTTCAAGTTTGATTAATTTTTCCAGTTCTTCTTTTATCTCAGGGCATTCTCAGGCGGATTTTGATTGGTTATATGGTGTGGATGTTGATGATGAAAATAACAACAACAATACATCAGACGCTAGAGAAGACGTTATGGGCGATCCACTTCACTCTAAACCCTTAGCTATCAATTATGGTAGTACAACAAATTTGGATGTACGGATTCTTGTTGGCACTAACCAAGGGTTAGTGCATATGTTTAAGGATTCAGATACAGGTAATAATGATTATAGTGTGGGTTCTGTTGAGGAGTCATGGGCATTTATTCCTAATGAACTTTGGGGCAATATTCCGCTATTAAGGCAAAATCCAGCGACCGGGGTGCATTCAATATACGGTATGGATCTATCACCTGTGGCATACACTGAAAGCGATGCAACAGGTAAGCTCACTAAGGCTTGGGTGTATTTAGGTATGCGAAGTGGCGGTGCATCCTACTACGCTTTAGATATTACAGCCGTTGATGCCCCAACATTTAAATGGATGATTAACTCGGATAGCACTTCCTTTGAGGATCTAGGCCAAACATGGTCTGAACCTGTAGTCACTTACATTCCCGGAGTCAAGGACCCTATATTGATATTCGGTGGGGGAATGGCATCATCTGATGGTTCTGGTGCTGCAGTTTATATTGTTAATGCGGATACTGGTGCATTTATCACTAAATTTACTGCTGACGATATGGGGAGTGTTGTTACCAAAGTGGCTGTGCTAGACAGTGACAACGATGGTGCAACGGATCGTATATATGCCAGTGATATTACGGGTAATGTATGGCGTATTGATTTGGCTAGCACGACTCAAAGTGAGTGGACTATTTTTAAATTTGCTTCCATTGCGGGTGAGTCCCCTAACAATCGAATGTTCTTTGCTGAGCCTGTCGTCGCACAAACTCAATTTAATAATGTTCATTCAGAGAGTGGTGTCTTAAGTTATCAAAAAATACCTTATGATGCGGTCACTATAGGAACAGGAAACCGCAACCATCCTTTAGATATGACGACAAACGATATGTTTTATGTCTTTCAAGATAGAAATGTTGTCACGCAAATTTTTGAAGAAAAACCTTCAGTACTAACCATTAACGATCTTTACGACGTTAGCAGTAGTTCCCCAGTTAGTGAGTCAGATAATGTTGCTTTTGGTAAAACGAGGGGCTGGTATTACGATTTTACTGCCAACGGAGAAAAAAGCTTATCTGCTTCACTTATTTTTGATGGCAAAGTTTATTTTACATCCTTTGTGCCCCCCACAAATCAAGCGGTAGATTTAGATGCCGGCGTTTGTGGTTTTTCTGGTCAAGGGCGATTATATGTATTTGATTTACATAAGGGCACGCGTACCTATAATCAGGTTTATTATGAGGTTGGTGAGCGGGTACCTGATACACCCCAAATCGTCATTCCAAAACCTGAGGACGGTGAGGAGGTTAAAGCATATATCATCGGTGTTGGTAAAGGTGAGTGTGAAAATGGTGAATGTAAAGGTACGATTGAGTTAGGTAGCGGCTTGGGCGCTAATAAAATTTACTACCATATTAATGAGTGATATTGAATGAAGATCGCCAGAGGTTTTACGCTAATAGAGTTAATGATTACCGTTGCGATAGTCGGAATTCTAGCGGCGATTGCTTATCCATCTTATATTGAATACGTTACTAAAAGTGGCCGTTCTGAAGGCGTTGCAGCAGTGATGCGAGTTGCTAACTTACAGGAACAGTATTACTTAGATAATAAGGCTTATGCTACAGATATGACTAAGTTAGGGTTATCTGCAAGCCCGTTCATCACTGAACATGGACATTATAGTCTTTCTTCTGAAGGGACGAGTAGTTTTAAAATTACGGCGACTGCGAAGGGAAGTCAGGCGAGTCGGGATTCTGTTTGTGCAACTATCACATTAACAGATATCGGTGTTAAAGGGCCATCTGAGGAGTGTTGGAAATGATTAAGCCTATTGTGCTCATATTTATTTCAGTGCCATTACTGGTAGATGCCGCTTCAATTGATATGATTCAGGATTACAAGTGCCATATCACTTTTGCTCAAAGTGAACAGATAGCTTTTTATCGTTGGGAATCGAGCAAAGCTCAACTTAATATGGCTAAGTTACCGAGCAAACAGTTGACGGATAATTTAGGGCGCAAGCATTTTATTCAAGATGTTGTTGAGTGTGTTCCTTTAGGTGATGAATTTAGTAATGAAAAAAGTCAAGAGCTAGACAAAAAAACACCAAGGTAACGTATTGATTTTATTTTATATTTGTATCAGCGTAGAGTGTAATAATTTTAAGTCGTATCATTTCACAACTATAAGAGATGTGTAGATGCCTTAATATCGCTTTTTAGCAACTTATACCTGTTTCACCATAGGCGATTAATCCACCAATATTAACGATTACTCCTTTAGCGGAAGAGGCTTTTGCATTAGCACAATAAATAATGCTGCCACCAGTGGCTAATCCATCCGTTGAGAAGGTAATTGTTTCTACAGAGGATTTCACTATATCAGAGGAGTGAAACCCTTCAATTACTCGCAAGGATTTTGTGCTATCTGCAGTTGAAAATATTCGAATTCCAGTGCTCCAATCAGTTCCTGCTTTACAACTTGACTCCGATTCATATGCACATACAGTCACAGCATTACCATAATTGATGGCTTGGTTTCGGGCAAATACTAAGGTGTCATTGATTTTTCTGATATTATTATCAACACGTGTTGACTCATAAAGTGATATTAATGATGGTGCTCCTATGCTTAATAATATTGCCGCAACGGCAATGGTCACCATCAATTCAACTAAAGTAAAACCAGTAAAAATTTTTAGCATAAGTTAATCCTCGCAAATACTTTGTTTAGTATAAGCGATAATATGGCTATTTTCAGCATATCTAACTTACTCTTCTAAATTCTATCTTTTGATATTTAAATAAATATAGTTAAATAACTAGTGATGAGCTTTATATCAATTTATGTTTGATTAGCTACAATTTATGTTGCTATCAGTGGAGAACCGAACGCGTCCAGCTTGGTTGACAATAACCGCTCTCGCATAGGGGCTTGTAGCTGATCCTGGGCAATATTTAAGTGTCGCATTTGTCCCTGATGCCAATCCATCAGGTTGAAAACGTATCGCTATACGATTGCATTTAACTATATCTTTGGAATAAAAAGCATTAGTTTTAAAGAGTGTTTTTTCATCATTATCGAGTTGATTATTTTCATTAGTATCTACAAAGATGGTGAGGCCTACCTGCCAGTTTTGCGAACACTTGTCGTCAATGAGTGCACAAACAGTGATTTTCCTATTGAATGAAATTGCTTGATTCCGTGCAAGTTGGATCGTTTGTTGAATATTGCGAATACTGCTATCAACTCGATGTCTGGTATAAATATCGTTTAATGAAGGTACTCCAACTGTCAATAAGATGGTTGAAATGGATAGGGTGGTAATAAGCTCAATCAAGCTAAAACCTTTTTGATGAGTATGCATGACATATCCTTGTCTTAATTACGCTTAGCATCCCGCGAGCGAGTTGATTAAGTGATAACTTAAGTAGTAAGTATAAAATCTGACCAGATAATCATTAAATTTTTTTTAGACTTTTATGTGCTAAAAGCGATTTTTGTAGAAACTGTGTTTTATGAGTAAAGCATGACATTCACTTCAATATTAACGTAAGCCCGTGTAAGCTAGTGCTATTCTGTTTGTTTATGTTGATGCAAGGGATGAGGAGTTTTTGATGAAAAAAGTTGAAGCCATTATTAAGCCTTTTAAATTAGATGATGTGCGTGAATCACTTGCAGAGATAGGCATTACTGGGATGACGGTGCTCGAAGTCAAAGGTTTTGGTCGTCAGAAAGGGCATACAGAGTTGTATCGTGGTGCTGAATATATGGTAGATTTTTTACCTAAGGTGAAGATTGAGTTGGTGATCCAAGATGATTTGGTTGATCAAGCTATTGATGTCATTGTTGAAACCGCTCGGACTGGCAAAATTGGGGATGGTAAGATTTTTGTCTCAGATGTTGAGCGTGTGATTCGGATACGTACGGGCGAAGAGAATGAAGAAGCCGTATAATCCATTTTAGATATTAAAGGGCCTCACGGCCCTTTTTTATACAATGAATTCGCGGTAGTTGCATATGGTGCTGACTTTTCTGAAATATCTTTAATGGAAATTAGAATGGTTTGCTTCACTAATGTAGTTATCTCTTATCTGTAACATGGTATAACTTAGCGACGCGAATAGGTTACGAGGTTGTCGTTGTGACTACGAAAAGAATAGTGATCGTTGGTGGTGGTGCTGCTGGTTTGGCTCTTGCATCTAAGTTAGGCCGTAAATGGGGTGGTAGTGATATCATTGATGTGTGCTTGATTGACAGAAGTCCTATCCATATATGGAAGCCTAAATTACATGAAGTGGCTGTTGGAGTAATAGATCAATCTATCGAAGGACTGCTTTATCGTGATCATGGGCTTAAAAATGGCTACCGTTATATTCGTGGTGAGATTGAGCAATGCGATCCTGATACTAAAACTATCCAATTGGCCGCGGTCTATAACGATGATGGGGAATTACTATTAGACCCACGTCCAATAGAGTATGATTTTTTGGTGCTTGCATTAGGTGGTGTTTCTAATAGCTTTAATACATTAGGTGCAGAGGAACATTGTATATTTCTCGATAGTTTAGAAAATGCCAATCTATTTCATCATAAACTACTCGATGCTTTACTGCAGTTAAATGAAACTCAAGAAAGAGTCAGTATCGGCATTGTTGGTGCTGGGGCCACGGGAGTTGAATTAGCTGCTGAGCTTCATCATGTCATTGAGTCTGTTAAAGAATATGGTTATCTTAACATATCTAAGAATCATCTTGATGTGCATCTCATTGAAGCCTCACCTAAAATTCTCCCCCAATTATCTGAACGTGTTAGCGCAAGGGCGCAGGCTGTTTTGGATAAAATTGGTATACGTTTACATATTGGTGTGCAAGTTAAAGAAGTGACCCGTGAGGGTTTTATCACCCAAGATGGCGATGTGATTGAAGCGGGTTTAAAAGTATGGGCCGCTGGTGTAAAAGGGCCTAAAGCCTTTCAAAACTTTACTAAATTACCAATTACTCCACGCAATCAAGTGGAGGTTGATGCTTGTATGCGAGTTAAAGGGCAGATAGATATTTATGCCCTAGGTGATTGTGCCTTATTAATTCAAGACTCTGGACAGCCTGTTCCTCCAAGGGCCCAAGCAGCAGCGCAAATGGCAGACACGTTATTTGATAATATCGTTAACCGGTTACAAGATAAGCCAGAAAAACCCTTTGTTTATAAAGATTATGGCTCGCTGGTTTCCTTGAGTCGGTTTTCTGCGGTGGGTAATTTAATGGGTAATCTACGTTCAGGCACTTTCTTTGTGGAAGGACATATTGCGAGAATTATGTATATTTCGCTATATCAGAGACATTTAGCAAGTTTATATGGGTGGTTTTCGGCGATAGTCTATCGAGTTGCGCAAAAGCTATTGAAATGGCAGCGACCAAAGCTTAAATTGCACTAACTGTGTGATGAACCAAATAAAACAGAGCTCGATTGGGCTCTGTTTTATTTGATACTAGGTGATTTACGTCTTTGGTATGGTCGATGAGTCTCTTATCACAGGTTCTGGAGTGAATACTCTGGCAAACTTTGCATCTTGTTCTCGGCGATTTGCAATTAACAGTTTTGTCGCCACTTGTGCTATTTCTGAGTTAGGTTGATGTACAGTGGTGAGTTTCGGCCAAGTTTGACGTGAAAATGGGCTATCTTCAAAACCTACAATTGAAAGATCAGTCGGGATATCTAACCCTGCTAAACGAGCGGAAAAAAGTGCTCCAGCAGCAATTTCATCGTTGCAGGCGACGATAGCTGTTGGACGAGTTGCTAGCTTGATTAGCTTGTTAGCGCCTTCAACACCGGACTCAAATGAGTATTTTCCTTCAATTATGTAATCTTCATTCAAGACTAAATGGTTTTTTGTTAATGCTTGTTTATAACCAAGTAAGCGCTCTTTAGTCGATTCATGGTGTAAATCACCACTCAAAAATGCGATTTTTTTATGACCCAAATCAATTAAATGTTGGGTGATTTCAATCGCTCCGAATTTATCATTGACTAGTATAGTGAGTCCATCCTGAGATTTTTCATCTTCACCTGCAATGATGCGGACATAATTTGCATCAATATCACTCAGTGCTTTTAATACTTTTGGATCTTCGGACAGAGGAGGTGTAAGTACTAGACCTGCGAGTCTTGAATATTTCACTAGGGCAGTGAGTTCCTCGCAAATGGTGTTAGATTTAGCATTACAAGGATGTATTACAAGTTCATACCCTTTATCTTTACATGCGGACAAAATGCCATTTTGCATATCAATAATGTAGTAGGCATTGGGATTGTCGTAAATAAAACCAATCGCATAGGATTTCGTACCCGCTAGATTTCTTGCTGCGAGATTAGGCTGATAATTTAGCGCTTTAATCGCTTCATTCACTCTATCAATAGTGGCCTGTTTCACCGATGGTTCATTATTGGTTACACGCGATACTGTCTTAATAGACACACCAGCATACTTAGCTACGTCGTTGATAGTGACTTTCATTGATGTAAAAACTCTGTCTAAGGCCCCGAAAGGCTAATATTTCCATGAACGTAAATCCTTTATGAGCGATTTACAGGCTTACATTTTGTAGCCATCTTTATATTTGTGTGACTTTATAGTGCGGGCTTTTAGAAGGCTTAGCAATGCTGAATTGTTACAAATTGGCATTATTTTTAATTCTGTTACAAAGGAGTGTTGAGTCGTAAAATCACAGTAAATATTAACATTATGTTTTATAAGTAAAAACTTTTATTCAGATATGTAAGCATCCTACATTATGACATTTTTTATTGTCTTTAGTTATTTTGTTGTGGCAAGAATGTTGATTATTGTGTAATGTTTACCCAGACATGACAGCGTTGTCATTCCGCTAGGAATGGTTATGAATACTAAAACGATAATAAAGTTATGGAAGGGAAACGAGATGCGACCATCTACCTTTAAGAAAAGTGTACTAGCTACAAATATTGCTATCCTATTGGGCAGTGCTGTATCTGTCAGCGCAGTTGCTGCGAATGATGCAGTTGCTGCTCCAGAAAACATCGAAAAAATTGAAGTTCGAGGAATGAGAGCTTCAATGAAGGCATCTGTTAACGATAAGCGTTTTTCTGACGCTGTTGTTGATGCTGTTACCGCTGAAGATATTGGTAAATTTCCAGATGGAGATGTGGGTGAGTCTTTAGGACGAATTCCTGGTGTTGCGGTTAATCGTCAATTTGGTCAAGGTCAACAAGTATCGATTCGTGGTGCTTCAAGCCAGTTAACCAGTACGTTATTAAATGGTCATTCTGTTGCTTCAACAGGTTGGTTTGATCAACAAAACATTGATCGTAGCTTCAATTATAGTCTACTTCCCCCTGAACTTGTGGGTGGCATTCAAGTAAATAAGTCATCTCAAGCAGATATTGCTGAAGGTGGGATTGGTGGCACGGTTACAGTTAAAACCCGCAAACCCCTCGATTTGGATGCAAACTCAGTTTTTTTAAGTGCTAAGGGGGATTATGGTAGTGTTTCTGAAGAAATTGATCCACAAACCTCAGGCTTATATAGCTGGAAAACAGAAGATGAGAAATTTGGCTTTTTAGTGGCAGGTTCGTTAGATAAAACTGAATATCAACGCAATGGTATTGAATCTCTGCTCGGTTGGGGAGAAATTGTTCCAACAACTTTCCAGCAAGATCGTGAACGTACGGCTTTAAATGCTGCATTTCAATATCGGCCAACGGATGCGCTCGAGTTTGGTCTGAATATCATGAGCCTTCAACTTGATGCAAATAATGCTAATACGTCAATTTTTTTATTTCCGACGCAGCGAGGGGAAAATACTTGCCTTAAGAAAAACGCTGCAGGTGTTTGTACCTTAGTTGAGCATACAGATAAAGACGGTTTTGCTTGGGCACAGACATGGGCTCGTAAAGCAAGTATGTCCTCTGACACTATTGATTTAGATTTTACCTATCAAGCAGATGATTACAAATTAGAAGGGCGAATTGGTAAAACTAAAGCTGAAGGTGGAACAGATCTTACATCTAACTACGGGCAATCAATCGGTAAACCTGAAGATTTTGCTGGCATTTATGATGCTACTGGAGATGTGATAAAAATCAATATTGCTAATAATTCATTTGATGCAAGTGATTTCAATGGTCAGCTAGAAACGGCAGGTTGGGCACTTAAAAAGCAACCGAATACGGATGAAGAGGCGTTTGCAACATTTGATATTACAATCCCTGTTGAATTAGGAGTCATAACGTCGATTAAATCAGGTATTAGCTATGCCGATCATGATGTGACACAAACAACGGAAGCTGCACTATCATCGAATATCATGGCTAAAGATGCATCAGCCTATTACTCTGGCACTATGTCATCAGGCGCAGGCTTTACTTTACCTAAACCCATCTTTAATAACATGATTAATGATGCTTACGCTGCTATTGATGGTTTTACTCTCGATAAATCAGGGTACGGTACACTACAAGAAAAGAATTTAGCGCTATATACCATGGCGACATTTGCGAGTGAAGGTGTTCGCGGTAACTTTGGTTTAAGATATATTTCTACAGATGTTGAATCTGATTATTATGCATTGAGTGACAGCGGGGTTTATGCTGATGTATTAAGCACAGATAAAGCTAGCTATAACGATGTATTGCCAAGCGTAAATATTGCATTTGATTTAGCTAGTGATTTAATTTTAAGAGCCTCGGCAGCTCAAGTTATTTCTCGCCCCAATTATGCTGATTTATTTGCGACTTCAAAATTACCCGGTTTTAATGATGGAACGCCTGGTAATGAAAAGAAAGTAACTGGTAATGTTAATTTACAGCCTTTTAAAGCATCGCAAGCGGATTTAAGTTTGGAGTGGTATTTCAGTGGTGAAGGTTTATTTGCGGCAACCTATTTTATTAAAGATGTAAGCTCATTTATTTCGACTAGAGAAAAGTTAAATCAAGAAATCGGTATAGAAGATCCTAATTTAGTGATTGCAGGCGGCAGTTCATGTGGTGTCGGTATTTACGATTGTTGGACAGTGAGTGAGAACTTTAATGCGACTGGTGGTTCAATCGATGGTATTGAACTCCAGTTGCAGGATTCTTTTGACAATGGTTTAGGTTATTCAGTGAATTATACTTTTGCTGATGCTTCATCGCCTGCTGAGAATTATGCAGATCGTGTAGGCGTGTTCTCAGATTCGTCTAAGCACACTGTTAACTTAGTTGGTTATTACGAGATGGATAATTTCTCTACTCGTATTGCGTATAACTGGCGTTCAGAATATATGATGCGTGAATTACCCGGGTTTTATGGCAACCGTGAACATCAAGCCTATGGAACACTAGATCTCAGTGCTAACTATAATGTGACAGATTATTTATCTGTGACCTTTGAAGTGGTTAACTTACTTGAAGAGGATAGTATCCAGAAAGGTGTTTCACCAGTGAATGCACCTGGTGTCATCAGTGAATTTAAAGATAATTACCCAGTATGGAGCTTCGATGGTGAGGCTCGTTATAAACTTGGTCTCGCATTACGCTTTTAAACAAGTTGATTTAATGTAGAAGCCTAGCATTTGCTGGGCTTTTTTTACTATGAAAAGAGTAAAGTTGGTATGTTGATTGTATTTAATGAGTAAAAAATTGGCTGTGTTAGTTCAACTAAATTAATTAGTAACAATTTAATCATAAGGGTGAGATATAAAATCTAAAGTTTAAGTATTAAATAAAATGTTTACTCAGTGGAAATCAGTTACTTTCTCCAGTTTGTAGTCATTTCAGGAATGAGATAAGGATAATCATGAATAAAACATTTGCCGCGACCGCTATACTCGTCGCACTTGGTTTGACTGCATGTTCAGATGTGCCAGATGCTCAGGTAGTAAATCAGGCTCCCAAACCTGCACACGCCTCGCCTGCCAGTGAGGTTAACGCCGTTTCAGGTGCATTAACTCAAACTCAATTGCAGCAATTGGGGGATACCTTAACAGCCACTTACCGTGTTGTGACTAATATTCCCGATGAGCAATGTAACAAAGCGCTGGCCGAGGGTCGCTGCTTTGTGGCCGAAATCGATTTTGTACCGGGAATCGATATTGCCAGTCACGACTGGTCGATTTACTTCAGCCAAATGCGTCCGGTGCAATCGGTTCAGAGCGATGAATTTACAATCTCCCACGTAAAGGGCGACTTATACCGCATTGCACCGACTGCGGCTTTTACCGGTTTTAGCAAAGGTGTGAAAAAGACCCTGCGATTCCGTGGTGAGTTATGGCAATTGTCAGAAACTGATGCCATGCCTAATTACTACTTAGTGGCCGAACATTTAGCGCCAGTATTGATTGCGAGTACTCAGGTGGTGCAAGACCCTGAAACCAAATTAGAAGTGCGTCCCTATGTCGAAGGTTACACTGACATGGTGAAGCAATATCGCCGCACTGAAACTGATAAATTGCAACCCGCTGATGCAGCAAGGTTATTTATCAATAATCAAGCAGTAAGCGAAGATGCCGCACTAGCGACTAATGCTATTATTCCTACGCCGCAAAAAGTGCAAGTACATGGCACCGATAAAGCCGTGTCTTTAGCTGCGGGTATTAAAGTTGATTATCAACAGCTTGATCCAACACTGCTGACGCCAAGTCAAGTTGCGGCCGCATTAGCGCGTTTAGCCCGTCTTGGAGTGGCTGAAAACGATCAAGGTCTAGCGGTTAAATTGCAGCATAGTGCGGGCAATGAGGGCAGTTATCAGCTCGATATCAAGGCTAACGAAATCAACATCGCCGCAGCCGATGCTGCCGGTTTTTCCTATGCGCTATCTTCGCTGGCGAGTTTGATTGATGTGCAAGACTTGCGAGTCAATGCGATGACTATCGAAGATAGTCCACGTTATCCGTTTCGTGGTATGCACATTGATGTGGCTCGTAATTTCCACAGCAAACAATTGTTGCTGGATTTGCTCGACCAAATGGCGGCTTATAAGCTCAATAAACTGCATTTACACATGGCTGACGATGAAGGTTGGCGACTCGAAATCGACGGGTTACCTGAGCTGACCGACATCGGTAGTCAACGTTGTCATGATCTTGCTGAGAATACCTGTCTGTTACCGCAGCTGGGTAGCGGCCCTTTTGCGGAGTTGAGTGTTAATGGTTTCTATACTAAACAAGACTATATCGACATAGTGAAATATGCTGAGGCGCGTCAAATTCAAGTGATCCCATCGATGGATATGCCGGGCCACAGCCGAGCGGCAATTAAGTCGATGGAGGCGCGCTACCGTAAGTTACTCGCCGAAGGTAAAGCCGCTGAGGCTAAGACTTACCTGCTTTCGGATGCGGACGATAAAACCGTTTATTCCTCGGTGCAGTATTATGACGACAACACGCTGAACGTATGCATGGAATCGACCTATCAGTTTGTCGATAAAGTGATTGATGAGATTGCCAAGTTACATCAAGCCGCTGGTCAGCCATTAACCCGTTATCATATCGGTGCGGATGAAACCGCTGGCGCTTGGAAGCAATCGCCCCAGTGTTTGGCGTTTGTGGCCAATAACGACAAGGGCGTGAAATCAATCGACGAATTAGGCGCTTACTTTATTGAGCGCATCTCAAATCAGTTGGCGAATAAAGGCATTGAAGCTGCGGGATGGAGCGATGGTATGAGCCATGTTCGCCCTGAGAATATGCCCGCTAAGGTACAGTCTAATATTTGGGATGTGATTGCCCACAAAGGTCATTCGCGCGCCAATCAGCAGGCGAATCTCGGCTGGGAAACCGTACTTTCTAATCCTGAGGTGTTGTACTTTGACTTCCCCTATGAGGCCGATCCTAAAGAGCATGGTTATTACTGGGCAAGCCGCACGACCAATAGCCATAAAGTCTTTAGCTTTATGCCTGATAATTTAGCCGCTAACGCCGAGCAATGGACCGATATTCAACATCAGCCATTCGAAGCAGATGACAGAATAAAACTCGATGAGGCGGGTAAAAAAGTCTCGGGTCCAAGGGAAGAAGGCAAAGCTTTTAGCGGCCTTCAAGGGCAGATCTGGAGCGAGACAATTCGCAGTGACGATACTGCCGAGTACATGATATTTCCACGTTTGTTGATGCTGGCTGAGCGTGCTTGGCATCAAGCTGCGTGGGAAGTGCCTTATCAGTATCAAGGCGCTGTGTATAACCAAAACTCCGGAGCTTTTACCTTAGCCATGCGTGAGGCACAGGCAAAAGATTGGCAACAACTCGCGAATACTTTGGGCCACAAAGAGTTTATCAAGCTAGATAAAGCGGGAATTAATTATCGCGTACCGACGGTCGGCGCTGAGATCCGTGACGGTAAACTGTTTGCCAATATCGCCTATCCCGGGCTTAAACTCGAATACCGTAGTCTCAATGGCCAGTGGCAAGCTTATCAAGTGGGATTGGCGGTCACTGCACCAATTGAGATCAGAGCCATTGCGGCCGATGGTATTCGTAAAGGCCGAAGTTTAATCGTTAACTAAATAAATTTTTATATCTAGCTGTATTTTAAAAATAAAATACAGCCTTTTTATTTTTCTGTGTCGGTAATTTCAGAAAATTTATTTTAGATGAAAAATTGTCTTAAAAAGCAAATGACAACGCTGTCATTTTTGTTATAACATTGGGTTAACTAAGTTTAAATGCAGTCTTAACGATAAAGAATAAGCAACGGTAGCACTGCATGATAGGTGAAGAGGGTGTCATGGGGTTAGTCCAGACAAAAGATCAACCACTGTTTATAGGTGTAGATGGGGGCGGCAGTAAATGTAGAGCCACCATCTACTGCGCAGACGGTACCGTTTTAGGTACTGGTGTTGCTGGACGTGCCAATCCATTGCATGGTCTAACACAAACATTTGAATCCGTTGAAGCATCGACTCGCCTCGCCTTGCTGGATGCGGGAATGAACGAGAGTGATAGTTACTTGCTGGTGGCGGGCCTCGGTCTTGCTGGGGTAAATGTTCCTCGGTTATATCGAGACGTTACTAACTGGCAGCATCCTTTTGCTGCTATGTATGTCACTACAGATTTGCATACGGCTTGTATTGGTGCCCACGGTGGTGCCGATGGTGCTGTGATCATCACGGGTACTGGCTCTTGCGGCTATGCCCATGTTGGCGATACCAGTTTGAGTATTGGTGGTTATGGTTTTGCCTTGGGCGATAAGGGCAGCGGTGCTTGGCTTGGATTAAAAGCCGCCGAACACGTGTTGTTAGCACTCGATGGCTTTGCCGTACCAACTCGATTAACCGATATGCTGTTGAATGAATTTGGTGTCACCGATGCGCTAGGCATTGTCGAAAATCTAGCCGGAAAGTCCTCAAGTTGCTACGCCGCATTAGCCAGAAGCGTACTCGATTGTGCCAATGAAGGTGATGCTGTAGCGACTGCTATCGTACAAGAAGGAGCGGACTATATAAGCGACATGGCACGTAAGTTATTTAGCCTAAATCCGGTGCGTTTTTCGATGATCGGTGGTCTTGCTGAGCCTTTACAAGCTTGGCTCGGTGCTGATGTGGTTGCCAAAATTTCAGAAACCTTAGCCCCCCCCCCGAACTCGGCGCTATGTATTTCGCCCAGCAAGAATTTAATAAGTCGTTGTCAGTGCGCATAGGCACTGAAGCTAAATCCTGTATTTGAATGTGAAGGTAAAAGACATGACAAACACTATTATGGAGCAAGAGGCTCGCACTGCACCGCAAAAAATCGCGGATCAATTAGAAGCTAACGCTGGCATCATGCAGCAGTTAGGTGAAAGACTTCGCGCCTTTGCCCCCCGTTTTGTAATGATCGTTGGTCGCGGTTCATCGGATCATGCGGGAGTGTTCGCTAAATACTTATTTGAAATTGAAGCGGGTGTACCGACCTTCGCCGTCGCACCTTCAGTGGCGAGTGTGTATGGTAAAACCTTGAAACTCGAAGGCGCGTTAGTCATTGTTATTTCACAATCTGGCCGTAGCCCTGACATTTTGGCGCAGGCGCGTATGGCAAAAAATGCCGGTGCTTTCTGTGTTGCCTTAGTGAATGATGAAAGTGCACCGATTAAAGATATCGTCGATGTCGTTGTGCCTTTACGTGCCGGCGAAGAAAAAGCCGTTGCTGCGACTAAGAGTTACCTCGCAACTTTGTCGGCGATTTTACAACTCGCCGCCGCTTGGACCCAGAGTGAATCGCTCGCTAGCGCCGTAGCGTCTTTACCCCAAGCGCTGCAAACCGCGGTGGATGCTGAGCCACAACTCACGCCAGAATCCGTTGCCGACGTGAAGAACTTAGTCGTACTCGGCCGTGGTTTAGGTTATGCGGTATCTAAGGAAATCGCGCTTAAGTTAAAAGAAGTGTGCTCAATCCATGCCGAAGCGTTCAGCAGCGCCGAGTTCCTCCACGGCCCTGTGACCTTAGTTGAGAAAAAACTCACTATCGTCGATGTCTGTATTGGCGATGAATCCTATGCTAGCCATATTGAACAAATTGAAAACGTAAGCCAACGCGGCGCCGATTTAGTGCACCTGAATCAAACCTCGACCGACATTCACCCGCGTGTGGCGCCGTTAGCCTTGTTACAACGTTTTTATATCGATGTGGCTGCGGTTGCGATTGCCCGTGGTATCGATCCCGACCAACCGGCTGGCCTTAAAAAAGTAACCCAAACGCTTTAAGTTGCCTAGCTTTAAGCGGCAAAGTGTAAGAGGTCTAGGTAGGCTGCACGATTAAGCATCTGCAGCTAAGCCCACGCGGTTAACTTAATTTAAGCCTTAAGCTAACTGCGTTATTTATTGAAAGAGGTTTGCGATGAAAATCACCTTGATCGCTGAGCGTATTTTTGATGGTGAATATTTCCATCAAGATGTGCCTGTGACTGTTGAAGACGGGCATATTCTGGCGTTTGATACGGTTGTTGGCGCGAAGGAAATCCGCCAAGCCGGAACGCTGGTGCCTGGTTTTATCGATGTACAAGTGAACGGCGGCGGCGGGGCGTTATTCAATGCCGATCCGAGTGTTAATTGCATTGAGACTATCGGCCGTGCCCATGCGCGTTTTGGCACGACGGGATTTTTACCCACACTTATCACCGATGATGTCAGCGTGATGGCCAATGCGGCTGATGCCGTGACCGAGGCATTAGTGAAAGGTAGCGCTGGCGTTTTAGGGGTGCATTTTGAAGGGCCACATTTATCTGTGCCTAAAAAAGGTGTGCATCCACAGGGTTTTATTCGCGAAATCTCAGAGGCTGAACTCGCGGTATTTTGTCGCCAAGATCTGGGGATTAAAGTGGTCACGCTTGCGCCTGAGAATGTGTCTCCAGAGGTGATCCGCACGCTTGTCGCCTCGGGTGTTAAGGTGTGTTTGGGTCATTCTAATGCCGACTACGATACTGTGGTTGCGGCATTAGCGGCAGGCGCGACGGGCTTTACCCACCTTTATAATGCGATGTCACCACTTGGTTCCCGTGAGCCGGGCATGGTTGGCGCGGCGATTGAGAGTGAAACCGCTTGGTGTGGTTTGATTGTCGATGGTCACCATGTGCATCCCGCTGCCGCAAAGGTCGCACTACGGGCAAAACCTAGAGGCAAAATGATGTTAGTCACCGATGCTATGCCGCCTGTCGGTATGGACGATGAGACTAGCTTTGAGCTTTTTGGTACTCAAGTGCAGAGAGTCGGCGACAGATTAAATGCCGTGACCGGTGAGCTGGCGGGTTGTGTGCTCGATATGGCGACTGCGGTCAATAATACGGTGAACTTGTTAGGTTTACCTTTGGCGGAAGCCTTGAGAATGGCGGCGTTATATCCCGCACAGTTCCTCGGGATTGACCATAAGGCTGGCCGTTTAGCACTGGGACATAGGGCTGACTTTGTCTTGCTCGATGCGCAGAACAAAGTGCTGGCAAATTACATTGCGGGACGGGCCGTCTATTCAGGACAGACGATAGGGGGACACCCTTAAATCGCTTTCGCAGTTTAGGTGATGTGTAACAATTGGCCCTTGTCGTATTTTGATGACAGGGGCTAAGTTTTTTTATTGTACAGCACTCATTTTAAACAGTATTAGTTTTGATCAACTTTTATAAAAGCTTTTAATAACAATAATAAAGGATGATGGCATGGGGACTACACAGACAAACGCGATTGTGCCAGTAAAGGTGAATAAGCCTAGGTTGATGTCTCTGGATGCACTGCGCGGCTTCGATATGTTTTGGATTTTGGGCGGTGAGGCCCTGTTTGGGGGCTTGCTTATTTTAACGGGCTGGGCAGGTTGGCAATGGGGCGATGAACAAATGCACCATAGCCAATGGCATGGCTTTCAGTTTTACGATTTAATCTTTCCGCTGTTTATTTTCCTCTCTGGTATGGCCTTAGGTTTATCTCCCAAACGTTTAGATAAATTACCGATGAAGGAGCGATTACCTGTGTATCGGCATGGGATTAAACGACTCTTTTTATTGCTGCTACTGGGCATTTTATACAATCACGGTTGGGGTACGGGCGCGCCTGCCGATCCTGAAAAAATTCGCTATGCCAGTGTGTTAGGTCGAATCGCCTTTGCATGGTTCTTTGCCGCATTACTGGTGTGGCATACGAGTCTACGAAACCAAATTATTGTCGCCTTGGGCATTTTGCTCGGTTATGGCGCAATGCAACTTTGGTTGCCTTTCCCTGGTGGACAGGCGGGCGTGCTCTCGCCAACGCAATCCATCAATGCCTATGTCGATTCAGTTTTACTACCCGGCATAAGCTATCAGGGGCGCACGCCCGATCCTGAAGGTTTATTGTCGACCATCCCCGCCATAGTCAATGCGTTAGCGGGTGTGTTTGTCGGCCACTTTATTGTTAAATCCCATCCTAAAGGTGAGTGGGTCAAAGTGGGATTACTCGCCACTGCAGGTGGCGCTTGGTTAGCCTTAGGTTGGCTGTTGGATGGTGTTATTCCTGTCAATAAAGAGCTGTGGACCAGTTCATTTGTGCTGGTTACGTCGGGCTGGAGCATGATCCTGCTGGCGCTATTCTATGCCTTAGTCGATGTGCTTAAGTGGCAAAAGGCCGCATTTTTCTTCGTGGTGATAGGCACGAACGCCATCATTATTTATTTAGCGTCGAGCTTAGTCGATTGGAAATATATCGCCCAAAGCGTGTTTGGCGGGCTAGTAGCTGCTTTACCTCAAAGCGCTCAAGCGTTAGCTGCGGTTATCAGCTTACTTGCGGTGCAGTGGCTGGTTTTATATTGGATGTATCGGCGCAAGATTTTTTTCAGGATTTAGTCAGTTAGGTTCTTTTATTCAGATAGGCCGTAGATATGTTGTGTTTGTGGCTTATTACTATTTGGATATGGCTTACGCCCTAGCAGTTTGGTTGCGGTGCCAATGTCAGAGTTATATAGCGTTGAGTGGTAAATCGTAAATGACAGCGTTGTCTTTTTGTATTATTTGTTTTAACATCGCTGAAACAATGGTGCATTTAGATAGTAACATTAGCCATTGCGGACGAGTCGCGATACGGATATTCGGGAACTTAGGCATTAATTTAAATCCCGTTATCACCTAAATAATTAATTACTATAAGAAGCAGGTTTATGGAAATGACACTCGATAAAAGCCAGCAGAAAAGCAGCTTTCTCCCTATGGCCATAGTGGCCGCGCTCTTTTTCATCCTCGGATTCGCCACTTGGTTGAATGGTTCTTTGATGCCGTATTTGAAACAAATATTGCAACTTAATCCCTTCCAAGCGTCGTTGATCCTGTTTTCTTTCTACATTGCAGTGACCTTTACAGCCTTGCCATCCGCTTGGCTTATTCGCAAAGTCGGCTATAAGAATGGCATGGCGATAGGCATGGGCGTGATGATGTTGGCGGGTTTACTGTTTATCCCTGCTGCGGAAACACAAATTTTTGCCTTATTCCTTTTCGCCCAATTAGTGATGGGCGCAGGCCAAACCTTATTACAAACTGCGGTTAACCCTTATGTGGTGCGTTTGGGGCCGGAAGAGTCTGCCGCTGCCCGTGTGAGTGTGATGGGCATTTTAAATAAAGGTGCGGGTGTGATTGCGCCATTGGTGTTTTCGGCGTTGATTTTAGACAGCTTTAAAGATCGTATAGGTACTGAGCTGACTCAAGTGCAAATTGAAGAAATGGCTGACGGTTTAGTATTGCCCTATTTAGGCATGGCCATTTTTATCGGTATCTTAGCGCTCGCGGTAAAAAAATCTCCCTTACCAGAGTTATTGAATGAAGATGAAGCTGCTGAAAATACTGATAAAGGGCAACTTAAAGCGGCATTATCTCACCCTAACTTAGCCTTTGGCGTGTTAGCGCTGTTTGTTTATGTGGCTGTAGAGGTGATTGCTGGCGATACCATTGGCACATTTGCTTTGTCTTTAGGCATAGAGTCATACGGTGTGATGACTTCCTATACCATGGTGTGTATGGTGCTGGGTTATTCTTTAGGTATCCTGTTAATCCCGCGTTTTATTTCCCAACCTAAGGCCTTGATGGTTTCAGCCATCTTAGGTTTAGTTCTGACATGTGGCATTTTATTTGGCGACAATAACTCTTACGCCATCGCAAATATTCTGTTAGTGCCTTTTGGTGGTGTGGCGCTGCCTGATACTTTGTTGATGATTGCCTTTCTTGGTTTAGCCAATGCGATTGTTTGGCCTGCGGTGTGGCCGCTAGCACTGTCTGGTATGGGGAAATTGACCAGTACAGGTTCAGCGCTACTTATCATGGGGATTGCGGGGGGCGCATTTGGGCCTGTGTCTTGGGGATTAATGAGCTCAGCGACAGATATGGGCATGCAGGGCGGTTATATTGTGATGTTGCCCTGTTATCTATTCATCCTGTTCTACGCGGTGAAAGGCCATAAAATGCGTCGTTGGTAATCAGTGATTATTCAAAAAGTCTTTAATAAATAACGTATTTAATGGTATTCAGATAAAAAATAAAACCGCCTTATTATGCTAGTAATAGGGCGGTTTTGCATTGCGATATCACAACTGTGGGGCGTTAGAATGCGTAACTCAGGGTGGCGAGTACAGTATCTTTAGTTTTAAAGGCACCATCAGTCACTTTTTGAGCTCCAGTAAGATCTGTCCCTAACCACGCAAGTGATAGACCAAAACCTGCAAATTCAGTTGACACTCCAATAGAATAATCGGAGTAACTGTCGAAACCTTCGCCATCATCTAGGGCATCGCCAGCATTGTAGCCGTAGTGTAGATCGAGATTCCAATTTTCCACAAATGTGTAGGAATAGTTGAGTTCGGTATAGTGATAGTCTAAGTCGCTTCCTCCATAATCATTGGTAAACCAATAGGCTAGACGAAAACCTTTAAACTCAACGCCAGCAGTTACTTCAAAGTAACCAAGATCACTCTCACCTGAATAGTTATAACGATAAAGCGTGATATCGTAACTCAAATCATCATTGAGATCGTTGCCATAGGCGACATAAAAATCGTACTCAACATCCGGACCGTTATAGCCTGGCTCGTCAAAGTCCACATTACTTGCCCAAGCACCAACAGATAGGCCAGAGTCAAATCCCCAGTCTATACCCGTTTGGAGAGCGGGATCGCCTGCGGTTTGTGATATGCCACGGAAACGATAGTCGTTAGTCAGACTAATTTCCCCAGTGACTTCGGCGGCGGCAATGCCGGAGAATAGGGTTGTGGTTAGCGCGAGTCCGACAAGCTGTATCAGCCGTTTTTTATTCAGATTATTATACACGGTATTTCTCCCATTTTCTTTGTTGACTCGGACGTGCTACTAGCGACCATGCTAATCCAATCGCGCCAGTGCATCCGTTGGTTTGCCAAACAACAGCCTAGGAATACCCGTTGCTGTGACCTCATGGCGAGTTATTGCTAAGATAACTTAGCTGTTTTGCTGGGGCTTAAATTGGCCCCTTTCCTCTTACTTTTGTTCGAAAATGACGTAAACCTTACGGCAGGGTTCCACTACTTCCCAAGTGCCTTGAAAACCCGCGGGTATAATAAACCTGTCGCCCACAGTGAAAGTCTGCGATTGACCTTGAAGATCTGTGATAACACTTATCCCTTCGAGGATTTCGCAGTACTCGTATTCAGTGTAGTTTATTTTCCAAGCACCTGATTCACTTTGCCAAATCCCACTGTGAAATTGATCACAAGGGCTAGAATAATGATTCTCTAACCTTTGAGTTGGATTGCCAGTTAACAACTTTTCCGTCGGTAACTGGTAGGTTTCGACGGGTGTTTGCGCCGAAGCAAAGCGAATAATGGCGTTGATGCTCACAGTCATTTGCGATTTCCTTGTTGAGCTGATATTCGGCTATTTCATCGTTGGCATCACAAACTCGGCTTGAGTCTGTTTACCCACAGGCCAGCGGGCAGTAATTGCCTTACGCTTGGTATAAAAACGCACGCCATCGGGGCCATGCATATGCAGCGGCCCAAACAGTGAACGCTTCCAACCGCCAAAACTGTGGAACGCCATCGGCACTGGGATCGGTACATTCACTCCAACCATACCGACTTGCACGTGGTGACAGAAATGTCGCGCCGCTTCACCACTTTGGGTGAAAATCGCCGTGCCATTGCCAAATTCGTGTCGGTTAATCAGCTCAAGCGCCGTTGGGTAATCTTTCACGCGCACAATCGCCAGCACTGGGCCAAAGATTTCTTCGCGGTAGATGCTCATTTCAGGCGTGACATGGTCGAACAAACAGGCGCCGAGGAAATAACCCTGTGGATTTTCTTCAACACTCAGTTTACGGCCATCGACCAGCAGCGCTGCACCTTCTTGCACACCGGCTTCAACATATTGGGTGACTTTGGCAAGGTGCTGTTTTGAGATCAGCGGGCCCATTTCCATCTCTGGCGTCAGGCCGTTGCCGACTTTTAAGGTTTGGATTTGCGGTAGCAGTTTTTCCACTAACGCGTCGCCCACATCGCCTACCGCGAGTACGACTGAAATTGCCATACAACGCTCACCAGCACTGCCGTAAGCGGCACCCATTAAGGCGCTAACGGCTTGATCTAAATCTGCATCTGGCATGAGTAACATATGGTTTTTCGCGCCGCCTAAGGCTTGCACGCGTTTGCCATGTTTAGAGGCTGTGCTGTAGATGTATTCGGCAATCGGCGTTGAGCCTACAAAGCTCACCGCTTGCACATCTTTATGGGTGAGTAAGGTATCGACGGCTTCTTTGTCGCCGTTAATCACGTTAAACACGCCATCGGGAAGACCCGCTTCTTTAAGCAGCTCGGCAATCCGCATCACTGAGCTTGGGTCTTTTTCCGAGGGTTTCATAATAAAGGTGTTACCGCAGGCAATCGCGATTGGGAACATCCACATGGGAACCATCACGGGGAAGTTAAAGGGCGCTATGCCTGCGACAACACCTAAAGCTTGATTAACTGACCAAGAATCGACGCCGCCACCGACTTGCTGGGTGTGTTCACCTTTAAGCAAGTGCGGAATACCACAGGCAAATTCGACCACTTCGAGACCACGGATCAACTCGCCCTTAGCATCGTCGATCACTTTGCCGTGCTCACGGGTGATAAGCTGCGCCATTTCATCCAGGTGCTGCTCGACTAAGGCTTTGAATTTAAAAAGCACTCGAGCACGGTTGAGCGGCGTGACTTGTGACCAGGTTTCAAAGGCGGTTTTAGCGATCGCGATGGCTTCGCCGACTTCGGTTTCGCTTGCCAGTGAGACTTGGCCACGTAGTTCACCCGTGGCGGGTTCAAAAATATCTTGGCTTCTGGTACTGGCAGGGGTGTGCTGACCATTAACAAAGTGAGTGATCTTGAGCATAGTTAACCTTTGAAGTTCCTCGCCGCAGCGGGGTGTTAAATGTGAGAGTGGAACGAACCGCTGGTGCTATTATCCAACGGCGTTAATGGCATCGCTTAGGCCATTAACCATTTGGTCAATCTCGCGTTTATCGACAATCAGTGGCGGTGACATGGCAATGATGTCGCCCGTGGCTCGTACTAAAGTGCCGTGGCGGAAGCAGTGTTCAAACACGCCGTAACCCCGTTTACCCGCGCCTTGGGCGTTAGGGGCAAATTGGATCCCCGCCACTAAGCCTGTGTTGCGAATATCAATCACATTCGGCAGGCCCTTGAGGCTGTGCACAGCGTCTTCAAAGTAGCGTTCAAGCTCAAAACTGCGCTCGAATAATTGCTCATTTTCATAAATCGATAGGGTGGCAAGCGCCGCCGCTGCCGCCACTGGATGACCGGAATAGGTGTAGCCGTGGAAGAACTCAATCAGTTCATTAGGGCCTTGCATGCAAGTGTCGTGGATAAAATCTTGAACGAACACTGCGCCCATAGGGATGGCGCCGTTATTGATGGCTTTAGCCGTGGTGATTATATCTGGGATAACGCCCCAACGTTGACTCGCAAAAGCGGCGCCAACACGGCCGAAAGCGGTAATGACTTCGTCAAAAATCAGTAGGATGCCGTGCTTCTTAGTGATTTCACGCAGACGTTTTAAGTAACCTTGGGGCGGCAATATCACCCCGGCAGAACCCGACATAGGTTCAACGATTACGGCGGCAATATTCTCGGCGCCGTGCAGGGTCACTAACTGTTCTAATACCTCGGCTTTTTCAGCGCCAAAGGGCGAGAGTCCACGGGTAAATGCCGCATTTTGGATATCTAAGGTGTGGGGTAAGTGATCGACACCTTGTAATAATTGGCCGCTAAAGGCCTTGCGGTTATTGCTTAAGCCCCCCACAGATATGCCGCCAAAGCCGACGCCGTGGTAGCCCATTTCGCGGCCGATAAAGCGGGTGCGAGAGGCTTGACCGTTGGCTCTGTGATAGCAAAGTGCCATCTTAAGTGCTGTATCGACGGACTCAGAACCTGAGTTAGTAAAGAAGACCTTGTTCAATCCCTCTGGGCTTAACTCTGTTAAACGCTCTGCGAGTTCAAAGGCGATAGGGTGACCCATTTGGAAGGAGGGCGCGTAGTCCATCTCTTTAATTTGTTTGCTGACCGCTTCGCTGATTTCCTTGCGACCATGGCCTGCGTTACAACACCATAAACCTGCGGTGGCATCTAATACCTTATTACCATCAATATCCGTGTAATACATGCCTTCGGCCTTGGCGAGTAACCGCGGGCTAGCTTTAAATTGGCGGTTGGCGGTAAAAGGCATCCAGAAATGTTCAAGTGAGGGATGATCAAGTGAGGAGTCGCTTGCACAATTGAGCGGCAAATCGGCCATAGTGTCTACCTTGTCCTGTATTTTCAGGTCTTGTTTTAGGGTGGCTAATATTTGCTATGCTATGTTAGAAATAATGAACATGGAAGAGGTGTGTGCAGTTAATTATGGCAAAAAAGCTATTTTTGTAAAAAATATTGAATTTTATGGTTTAAACAGCGTAACCTGAAGCTCAGATTATGACTGTGATGATGTTTAGCATTTGCGCTAAAGTCGTCACAGACCACTATTTTCTTGTCGATGAACGATAAACCACACCTATACGAATGATTAAGAGGTCATCATGAGCACACCGAAGAGCCGCAGCGAATGGGAAAGTCTGGCTGCCAGTCTATCTATTAATGGTAAGGCGTTTATCAATGGCGAATACCAAGATGCCGTTTCGGGTAACACCTTCGATTGTATTAGTCCTATCGATGGCCGCTTGTTGGTAAAAGTGGCTAGTTGCGATCTTGCGGATGCTAATCTTGCGGTTGCTAATGGTCGCAGCGTATTTGAGTCTGGTGTTTGGTCGCAGCAGTCTCCGGTAAAGCGCAAACAAGTGATGATACGTTTCGCCGAGTTACTGGAGGAAAATGCCAATGAACTCGCACTGTTAGAAACCCTCGACATGGGTAAACCGATTCGTTTCTCTAAAGCGGTGGATGTGGCGGGTGCTGCCCGTGCGATTCGCTGGTCTGGCGAAGCGATTGATAAAATTTACGATGAACTTGCGCCAACGGCTCACAACGAAATTGGCATGATCACCCGTGAACCAGTCGGGGTTGTGGCCGCGATTGTGCCGTGGAACTTCCCTATGCTGATGGCGTGTTGGAAGCTCGGGCCAGCGCTTGCCACGGGTAACAGTGTAGTATTAAAACCCTCTGAAAAGTCACCCTTAACGGCTATCCGTATGGCGCAATTGGCTATTGAAGCTGGGATCCCACAAGGCGTACTCAACGTGTTGCCAGGATTTGGTCATACTGTGGGTAAAGCCTTAGCGTTGCATATGGATGTGGATACGTTGGTGTTCACAGGTTCCACCAAAATTGCCAAGCAATTAATGATTTATGCAGGTGAATCGAACATGAAACGCGTGTGGTTAGAGGCCGGAGGCAAGAGCCCCAATATCGTCTTTAATGACGCGCCAGATCTGAAAGCTGCTGCTGTTGCTGCGGCCGAAGCCATTGCCTTTAACCAAGGTGAAGTTTGCACCGCAGGTTCGCGTTTGCTGGTGGAATCTGGGGTGAAAGATGAGCTTATCGCGCTTATTGCTGAGGAGTTAGCCTCATGGCATCCGGGGCATCCACTCGATCCCGCGACAGTGAGCGGCGCCGTTGTTGATAAACAACAGTTAGATACAGTACTCAGTTACATCAAAGCGGGTAAAGATGAAGGTGCAACCTTAGTCCACGGTGGCAGCCAAGTTATGGCCGACACAGGCGGCGTGTATGTGCAGCCAACGGTATTTTCTAACGTAAACAATCAGATGAAAATTGCCAGCGAAGAGATATTCGGCCCAGTGTTATCTGTTATTGAATTTAATGGCATGGAAGAAGCGATATCAATAGCCAACGATACCATCTATGGTTTAGCCGCTGGTGTGTGGACATCCGATATCAGCAAGGCCCATAAAACGGCCAAAGCCCTGCGCGCTGGCATGGTGTGGATCAACCATTACGATGGCGGCGACATGACAGCGCCATTCGGTGGCTATAAACAGTCAGGTAATGGCCGAGATAAATCTCTGCACTCCTTCGACAAATACACAGAACTGAAAGCGACGTGGATCGTGCTATAAGCGCTCTGTTTTTATAACCGCTCTTTTTTTGTCTATATAAAAGAAGGAGTCGCTTTCGCTCAATACTAAAACCTCTTTTCATATTGCATGGAAAGAGGTTTTTATTTTTAGGGCGGTTTTGCCCCAAACAATACAAACAAACCATAGGGTTTACGAGGTTTTTCTATAGCTCTAGTGAATACTAAGAATATCAACTTTAAAGCTTTGCTTATTTAGTTTGAATTCTTTAATCAAAGTCAAAGTCGTGGGGCTTCACCCCACATCCGACCAAGGAGGACTGCTCGTCCTATCCTCCTTGGATGTTCCATGACGCCCCCCAACGGAGTTGAAAGCCCCTTGTGCTCATTGCCAAATTTGCTATCGCTTCCGAAGGATGCGTCCCTGTACCTGCGGAAGCTAGCTCGCCATCCATGGCGAGACTCACGCAATTTGTCTATTCGCCCAGCGGCAACTCCGAGGGGAGGTGTATTCCTTGGAGTTTTGAGTCGTTAGATAGCGATTCATCAGCAAAAAAATAAGCATGAAAGAACGAGAAAGCTAAAACGATATCAAGTGATTACCCACCAAGCTGTATAAAAAAACGCTACCGTAAAAAAGCAAATTCCTATAGCATCATTTATACCAATGGACATGGATGTGGCAGCGGCCAAGTCCAACAAGCGATTTATGCCCTGCAAACAGCGCAGCGCATAAATACTAAGAAGTTAGGTGAAAATGGAGTATCAGAAGGAAACAATCGTATATTCAGCCGTATTATCGGCTACAGCGCTTTTTTTTATATTGTTGCCAGTTATAAGAGGTAATCTTGGTATTGGCGCTATAAGTATATTGATCACTTTAGTAATTTATTTCTTGGTAGGCTTTGTTGGGTTCTGGCTTGGTCAAAAAATATCAGGTCAAAAACTTGTATTAAAGCCAGTATATTGGGCTGCGCCATTGTGCTTTGTAGTGCCTTTTCAGATTTCAAAATTTACTGGTTTAAACGAAGTGTTTCCTGGTGCTCATTTTCTTTTAGTAGTTGCCTTTGCATTTCTAGTTGGCTACCGCATGAATCAGGTAACCCTAGATAAAGATAAGAAGCCCCAAAGCTAACAAGCAAATTTTATCGCCAGCAAAAAGCTCTGGCTGCGACGTCAACCCGCTGCGCGACTTTCCGCGCTAAATTTGGGCGTTATTCCTTGAGAGATATATGAGCATTTTTCCCGTTGCTGTTGATGAAAAAATGGTTGGCGAATATCCGGCAGAGGCAAAATCTGGCGGCGGCTACTTCTATGATGATGTGCTTGAATATCATGTCTGGTGTCGCCCTTGGCTTGGCGCACCAGATGAGTTTGATGGTGAAGTTTACTACTACGCGTTTTCTTCATTCGAGGCAGCTAAGGAATTTTCCGATAACACTAAAGGCTCTGAGCAACCGCTGGTTTTGGTGAAGCAAATTGAGTGGATAGATGAACCAACACTAGGTCAATTTATTCCCATGAAAGGTGAGCGCGTGACCGAGTGGTTAGTTGAATGGTTACAAGGTAATAAAAGAGCTCAGCATACAATTTCGCAGTTTATAGAGGCCAATGTTGTGGCATAACAATCGCCAGCACAATGCGCCTTTGGCGCTCGACTCGCAACAAGTTGCTCGCGTGCGTGGAGGGCGTTAATCCATAGAAATATTAATCCGAAACCAACGACTTAGAGTAAAATATCTAACAAGGTTTTTGTCCCAAAGCGTGCTGCGTAACGCTTTTAAATCTGCAGGTTACGCTAATGCCAAAAAGGTGAGCCATGGTGATTAGCGAGACGACCGTCCGCCCCATGGCCGCTCTTTGGCGTCCATGCCACCGCGACATTTGTGAATCCTGTCACGTCAGATGGGGCGACCCTGCATCTACGGATGGACTTGAACAACATCCCTGTTTAACTGCCAGTTCGCCGTCCATGGCTCTCGTTCATAAGCTCAGAAACCCTAGGTTTCTATTCACTGAGTCGACGAGCGAATGCCATGGCAAGCCTGTGTTAGTGGATACCAGCAAACGCTAAACTGTTAATAACTAAAATTACAGGTCCCCAAAAAACTGGTCTACAACACATATATGTCTGTTTCTAAGTCAGTATGTCCGCAACCATTTGACTTCAAACCGAGAGCATTTACCTGCTAATACGTGATTTTAGCGTGTAACTGCTGTAGCCTCGTGGGAATTTATTGTTTCTGGTTTTTGATCTTTTAGGATGCAAAATTCGAGCTTTGCCATCTAAGGTTCTTCGTTATTTTTCCCGTGACGTTACTGGCAAATAGCCGCTAGCAATGAGTTCACTTATTAGAGAGGGTGTCATGTGAATGCACTTCAAAACCCAATTAGACAGTTCAATTTCGTCAAACTATTTGCACTGGCACTGCTAAGCTTTTTGGCTGGCTGTTCTTCGCTGCAGACGGGTGAAAATGGTAACTGGGTAGGATTCACGGAAGCTGGTCAGGCTTCATTTTATGGGGATAAACATCAAAATAAGCAGACGGCCAGTGGTGAACTTTACAAACATAAATTAAAGACAGCAGCGCATAAAAAGTTACCCTTTGGCTCGAGTGTTAAGGTCACCAATGTTAAGAATGGTAAAAGTGTCATTGTAAAAATCAATGATAGAGGGCCTTTTGTGCGTGGCCGCATCATTGATCTGTCAAAATCGGCTTTTAGCAGTATAGGTAACACTTCTTCTGGTTTGATTGACGTGAAAATTGAAGTGATTAAGTAGCGGTTAAGATTTAAAATTGTGGCAAGCTGTATCGTGGCTAAGATACTCGTAATTTAGTGTTTTAGTGCCATAAAACTGAGTTCATATCGTTAATAGAAATATCCAAGGTCTCAATTTTTAAGCCAATATTTGGGCTTTGTGGCATTTGGTGAGAGACTGGTGGCAGGCTCGGATAACAATAAAAGGACCCCTTATGGAATACCCGCTTGTCAGTACGCAGTGGCTCGAAGCACACCTCACCGATCCCTATTTAGTCTTGCTCGATGCCAGTATGGAAATCGTGATTGGTAAGGAACCCTTGATATACGATGAGCCTATTTGCATTCCGCGCTCACGTCGTTTCGATGTGGAGAATAAGTTTTGCGATAAGACTTCAACCCAAATTCATGCACTGCCGACGTTTGCGCAATTTATTCAAGGGATAGCGCAACTTGGCATTGAGCCTGACAGTGTTGTTGTTATCTATGATAACCAAGGTATTTATTCATCCCCACGGGCGTGGTGGACCTTTAAAGTCATGGGCTTTAATCGAGTCTATGTACTCGATGGCGGTTTGCCCCAGTGGATTGAAGAAGACCGCATTATCTCATCGCGTTATCAAGCCGAAGGTGTCGATTATGGTCCTACGGATGTCGATACTTTGGCTGATGTGCTGCAATATCACCCTGAGCGGGTAATGGATGCCGAGGCTGTGCTTAAACGAATTGAAGATCCCGACACGGCGATTATCGATGCCCGTGGTGCGCCTCGCTTTTTAGGCCAAGTGAGTGAGCCACGCCCAGGTGTGCGTTCGGGGCATATTCCTCGCTCGGTTAACTTACCTTTTGCTCAAGTGCTCGATGGTAATAAAATCAAAACGGTCAGTGAGCTACAGTCTATTTATCAAGGGCTAGCAGCGGATAAATCCGCAAGGATATTCAGCTGTGGTTCTGGGATTACGGCGTGTATTTTGATCTTAGCTTCGGTTGCCGCGGGACATACAAAGCCCATCCTCTATGATGGTTCATGGGCGGATTGGGGTAGTCGAACAGATTTGCCAATCGAGTGCTAGTTGTTTAAGCCTAAAATATTCAACTTTGCGCACTTTGGTAAAATATTAAGGAGATCGTTTTGATTGGTAGATTAATTGATAAGTTAGTGTTTGGGTTTATTCTAGTGCTTGCACTACAATTGCCGCAACTGGCTGATCATTATCAGCAATTTTTGTCCGGATTCTATGAATCGACTCGTTGGCAGGTAGAAGGTTATGAAGCAACGGCTAAGGAATATCATTACGTCGATGCCAATGAAATGATTGCTCGCCATCAACAGAATGAGGAGCCCAGTGTACGCGCAGACGCAGAGCAAAAGCTGCAGACACTGGCACGTTATAAAGCGTTAACAGAGGGTATGGCGATTTTTAATACGGGTAATTTGTTTGAGAAAACGGCCTATATGTTTAATCCTACTCGCTTTGATTATCTTGAGAAAACCATCAGTAACTTTACGCCGGGGATCCCTTTAACTACCAGTGGGATCGGTTTTGGTGTCTTAGTGGCGTTAGTCGTGCATTACCTTTGCTCAATCCCTTTTATCCTGTGGGCAAGGCGTAGAAAGCGGCAGAGATTGGCGAGCACTTAGATAACTCGCATTTAAACGGCTTGCATTTAAACAATTGGCACTTAAACGATAGTGATGCCCATCGAATCGCTTATTCGATGGGCATCATCCGTTAGAGCTTAAAACCAGCCGTTAAAACAAGTCTTTAAAACAAGTCTTTAAATCTATGATATAGCATGCCAGCGGCGAGCATAGGTGAGCGGAATGTCGGGCCGCCGGGGAAGGTCATATGCTTGATTTTAGCGAACACATCGAAATGTCCCGCCTGTTGGCAAATGGCTTCAGCAAGCAGTTTTGCCGCCATATGGGTGGCATTCACGCCGTGTCCCGCATAGGCTTGGGCGTAAAAAATATTATTGGCATCGGGAAGGCGACCAATTTGTGGCATACGGTTAGCGCCGATACCTATCATGCCGCCCCATTCATAATCGATATGTACTCCTTTTAATTGCGGGAAAACTTTCTCCAACTTGGGTCTCAGTGCCGCTTCAATGTCTTTCGGATCTTTACCTGAATAGGTACAAAGGCCGCCAAATAACAAACGACGATCTGCGGATAAGTGAAAATAATCTAAGGCAATTCGCATATCTGCGAAGGCCATGTTTTGCGGGATAATATTCGTGCATTGGGCTTCAGTTAAGGGCTCTGTCGCCAATAAATAACTGCCCGCAGGTAACACTTTCCCCCCTACAAAGCTATTAAGTTTATGGCCAATATACGCATTGCCCGCCAGTACTAAGTATTGGCAACTGACTTCGCCCTTAGCGGTAATGACTCTTGGTTTAGCGCCTTGAATGATTTTTTCGGCGGCGCTGTATTCAAACAATTGCGCACCGAGATTGCGCGCAACGCGAGCCTCACCGAGGGCAAGATTAAGTGGGTGTAGATGGCCGCTGCCCATATCAACCAGCGCACCTTGATAAAAATTTGAGCCAATGACTTCACCTAATTGTGGCTTAGCTAATAGCTTGATCTCATGCGGATAACCCATGGCTTTGAGTGCGCTAAATTCTTCTTCAAGCTCATCCATATGGCGAGATTTAACCGCTAAATCGCAGTAACCCATTTGCAGATCGCAGTCGATACTGTGTTCTTGTATGCGATTTCGCACTATTTCAATGGCTTCAAAGCCCATCTGTTGAATTGCTTGAACACCTTCAGTGCCTATTTCACTTTGAAATTGCGAAGGATCATGGCCTATGCCGCGGATGAGTTCGCCGCCATTACGTCCCGATGCGCCCCAACCAATACGCCTCGCTTCTAGCAGCACGACACTCATGCCGCGCTGTGCGAGTTCTATGGCGGTATTGAGACCGCTAAAACCACCGCCTACGATGCAGACATCGGCATTGATACTACCTTCGAGTTGTGGGTGTGCGTAAATTTCTTTAGCAGTATCAAGATAATAAGAGTGTGGATACTGTTCACTGTGCACTGGTGGTTTGTGTGCCATGATGGCTCCAAAAAATTGTTTTTATTGTAAATTGGACTTGTCTCAGTATACTCATCACACTTTTCAGATGTTCAGAAAAAGTGTTCGTTTTATTTAACACATTTTTTCTATAGAATACAATTAAAGCGTTAATTCAGGTGCTTTTGGGGTGTGAATACATTTGGGATGATGTTTATCCTGAACAATCTGTTCGTCATCTATCGGGGGTTGCCCGAACCTTTTGGGGGATGTGAAATTTGGATATTGGTGCCAGTCTCAAAACTGTTCGAAAAATGAAAGGCTTATCTCAGCGGGAATTAGCTAAGCGTGCTGGTGTGACTAACAGTACGATTTCAATGATCGAAAAAAACAGTGTTAGCCCATCTGTCAGTTCTTTAAAAAAAGTATTGTCGGGTATCCCGATGTCTTTAGTGGACTTTTTCTCTATTGAAGCCACATCAGAGTGTGAACAAAAAGTGGTATATCGATCCGATGAACTGCTTGATATAGGCACAGGTCCGCTAGAATTTAAGTTAATTGGCCGTGATTATCCAAACCGGGCTATGTCTGTAATGAGTGAAACTTATCCACCGGGTTCAGATACCGGTGAAGAGATGTTAAAACATCAAGGCGAAGAGGCCGCTATGGTGATAGAAGGTAAATTCGAACTCACTGTAGGGGATGAAGTGTATATTTTGGAAGCGGGTGACAGTTATTATTTTAACAGTGAGCTACCCCATCGATTCCGTAATCCTTTCGATGAGCCTTGCCGACTCATTAGTGCAACGACACCTGCAAACTTCTAATTTTCGCTATTTTGTTGCGCTGCTCTATTTAGAATAGAGCGGCGAGCTTATTTTCAGAGTCATTGTTTATCTTTTTACCCAATAGCCCGCCGCGTTATCTTTTAAGTATTCCTTCCCTGTGTAAATAATATTAGTCAAATGAACTTTCAATGATGCCATTGATGTTCACTCGCCATGGCTTTATTCGTCTTTAATTACAGCAGACTACTAGAGTGCTATTGTTGAAACGAACGAACAATAGCAGCTAACACGATGTTATTCATAAAAAATAAAAACGGTATGGACAGTGGGTTTAACAAATAGATAACCTCTTGCCTAGTTTTAAATTTCGGTGTACTGTGTGAAAAAATGAACATTTAAAGTTAAAGTGTTCGATATGCTAGTAAAATGAGACCCTAAGGTGAGTTATGTCTGCAGAGTTACCCCTCATTGGTGTTATTGCGTGTAATCAACAATTGGGTTCACATCCGTTTAATATTGTTGGTGAAAAATATCTTTTAGGTGTTGTTGATGGTGCGAAAGGCTGGCCTTTGGTGATCCCATCACTCGGGCATGATTCACCTATTGACAGTATCTTGGCACGGCTTGATGGCATTTTGTTTACGGGGTCACCTTCTAATGTTGAGCCACGCCATTATGCAGGTCAACCGAGTGAGACTGGTACTCACCATGATCCCAAACGTGACGCCACTACCTTGCCATTAATCCACGCTGCTATTGCGGCAGGAGTGCCTGTCCTCGGAATATGTCGTGGTTTTCAAGAAATGAATGTGGCCTTTGGTGGCAGCTTGCATCAAAAGTTATATGAAGTTGCTGGTTTGATCGAACATAGAGAAAATGAAAATGCCGCTTTAGAGGTGCAATATGGGCCGTCACACAGTATTACTGTTGAGCCTGGGGGGGTCATTTACGAGGCTTGGGGCCGTAACTCTGCAGAGGTTAACTCTGTTCATACTTAAGGCGTAGCGCGTTTGGGTGTTGGGTTACGGCCAGAAGCTTATGCTCCAGATGGATTAGTGGAGGCCTTCTCCGTAATCGATACCAAAGAATTTGCCCTTGGTGTGCAGTGGCATCCAGAGTGGAAGGTGGCTGAAAATCCATTTTACCTCTCTATTTTCAATGCGTTTGGTGATGCCTGCCGACGTAGGGCTAAAACTCGAGTGAAATAATAATGAATAAGCTAATCGCTTTTTTAAAAGAACGAAAAATCACAGAAGTCGAATGTGTTATCAGTGATATGACTGGCATCGCTCGCGGCAAGATCGCACCCGTCGATAAGTTTCTCGATGAAAAAGGCATGCGCTTGCCAGAGAGCGTATTGCTACAAACAGTCACAGGGGATTTTGTTGACGATGAAATCTACTACCGGTTACTCGACGATGCAGATATTGATTTTGTATGTGTCCCTGACGAAAACGCGGTCTTCATGTTGCCATGGACAATCGAAGCTACGGCTCAGGTTATTCATGATTGCTACGACAGAATGGGTAACCCCATAGAGCTTTCACCGCGTAACGTGTTGAAAAAAGTGTTGTCTCTGTATGATGAACAGGGCTGGGAGCCTGTTATTGCGCCCGAAATGGAGTTTTATTTAACTCGTCGCAGTGACGACCACGATTTACCCTTAAAGCCTCCGATTGGTCGTTCGGGTAGACCAGAAGCGGGTCGCCAATCTTTTTCTATTGATGCGGCTAATGAATACGACCCACTGTTTGAAGATATGTATGACTGGTGCGAAATCCAAGGTTTAGATATCGATACCTTGATCCATGAAGATGGACCCGCACAGATGGAGATTAACTTCAGTCATGGCAATCCATTATCGCTTGCTGATCAAGTTTTTATCTTTAAGCGTACCCTGCGTGAAGCGGCATTAAAGCATGATGTTTGCGCTACTTTTATGGCGAAACCTGTTACAGATGAACCAGGTAGTGCGATGCATATTCACCAGAGTGTGATTAATAAAGAAACGGGTAAGAATATTTTTACTAATGAAGATGGTACTCAAAGTGCATTATTTTTGAGTTATATCGCTGGGTTACAAAAATTTATTCCTGAGTTACTGCCATTAATGGCGCCCAATGCTAATTCGTTCCGCCGCTTTTTGCCCGGAACATCGGCACCGGTAAATTTGGAATGGGGGGTTGAAAACCGTACCTGTGGTTTACGCATACCAGAATCGTCGCCACAAAATCGCCGTATCGAAAACCGTATTCCAGGCGCGGATGCTAACTGTTATCTCGCTATTGCAGCGAGCTTACTCTGCGGTTATATCGGTATGGTAGAAAAGCTCAAACCATCAACGCCCGTTCAAGGTAAATCAAATGAAAGTCGAAGCAACAATCCCCATTGCTTACCATTGACGTTAGAAGAGGCATTGGCAGCAATGGAAGAAAGTGACGCTTGTAAGGAGTATTTAGGTGAGTCGTTCACCACAGGATTTGTGGCAGTAAAACAAGCCGAACTTGAAAACTTCCGCCGTGTAGTGAGTTCGTGGGAACGGGAGTTCTTGTTGTTAAGTGTGTAATCTATGCAGGTTTGAACATAAATTAGTCACCAATTTTTACATAGTTTCGATATGCGGATAAATGGTGTGGCTAGATTAGTTAGAAAACCCCTGCACCATAGTGGTGATTTTGCTTTACTTTGGTGCAGAATTTTTTGAATAAAATATCTTCAACTATTCTTATTAAGCTTAAAGGGTAATTCGATAAGCCATGCAGTAAGGGCCTCAATCGAAAGATTTTTTAAATTTAGCGCTAACATAGGAGGCTGTATCAGATTTATTTTTAGTAACCTATTGTTAGTAATGCTAAAAATGGATTTGCTGCAATAGGCTTTATCCTTGTTTTAGGGACTTGAGACATTTGTCTTTATGTTGCAATATGTAGCGGATTTTTCATATCTAGTCTGTTTTTATGATTGATAATGCAATCTGAACAAATTAGTAGGTTTGGCATGAAATCTGATTACGAACAAATTGCAGTCACCTCAAACAGAAGGCATGATTATGGTGCTGTGAAGACTGCCGATGCGGTTTTTAAGGTGTAGCATTGGTCGAGAATAACAACAATAACCGAGCTGTTGGTCGGTGACACAATTTCAGGATTGATATAGGCAATTCTGCTACCCGAGAAAGGAGAAAGCATGAAGCTATTTAATAAGATGACCACCTTGGCTTTAGTGACCACAGGCGTGCTAGCAAGTGTTACTGTTCAAGCTGAGGAAGTGGTTCGCGTATATAACTGGTCTGATTATATCGCGGAAGATACCTTAGAAAACTTCAAGAAAGAAACAGGCATTCGGGTTATTTACGATGTATTTGATAGTAACGAGGTGCTAGAAGCTAAGTTATTGTCTGGCCGTAGCGGTTATGACATCGTCGTTCCTTCCAATCACTTTTTAGCGAAACAAATTAAAGCAGGTGCTTTTAAGCCATTAGATCGTTCTAAATTGAGTAACTTTAAAAATCTCAACGCGGAGCATATGAAACAGCTTGAAAAGGCCGATCCTGGTAACCAGTACGCAGTGCCCTATTTATGGGGAACTAATGGTATAGGTTACAATATCGACAAAGTGAAAGCGGCCGTGGGGGAAGATGCGCCATTTGATTCTATGGAACTGATCTTCAACCCTAAATATGCCGAAAAAATCGCTAAGTGTGGCTTTGCTATGTTGGATTCTGCCGACGATATGGTGCCACAGGCCATGATTTATTTAGGCTTAGATCCCAATAGTGCTAAAGCTGAAGATTATGAAAAAGCGGGTGAGTTGCTGGAAAAAATTCGCCCTTATGTAACATACTTCCATTCATCTCGTTATATTTCTGACCTTGCCAACGGGGATATCTGTGTTGCTTATGGTTTCTCTGGAGATGTATTCCAAGCGGCAGCACGTGCCGATGAGGCGGGTAATGGCAATAAGATCGGTTACTCCATTCCAAAAGAAGGCGCAAATCTTTGGTTTGATATGTTAGCTATCCCTGCCGATGCTAAAAATATTGAAAATGCGCATAAGTTTATCAACTATTTATTACGTCCAGAAGTGATTGCGCCTATTTCTAACTATGTGGCGTATGCTAATCCTAATGACCCTGCTCAACCTTTGGTTGATGAAGCTGTTCGCACCGATCCTGCGATTTATCCATCTAAAGAAGTGTTAGATAAATTGTATATCGGCGAAGTCCGTCCTTTAAAAATCCAACGTGTATTAACCCGCGTTTGGACCAAAGTGAAATCAGGTAAATAATCGATTTTGGGGCAAGTTTAGCTTGCCCCTGCTTTGGTTTATTCATTTGCAGAGGGGAAAACCCCTTTCAAAACCGGGCTTGGATGGATAAACAGAGTTAGCCTTATCATTCATTTATTGCGTAAATCTCAAGACTTGAACGCGAAGCGTATCGGTATTTGGGCGGAGAAGTATTATGGCAAGCACCTCGGGCGTCACCAATAAACCCACAACAAAGACGCAAGAACATGTACTGCTCAAGATTGAGCGGGTCAGTAAATTATTCGACGATGTACGTGCAGTTGATGATGTGTCATTGACGATCAATAAAGGTGAAATTTTCGCCTTACTTGGTGGTTCTGGATCTGGGAAATCGACTTTACTGCGTATGCTCGCAGGCTTTGAAAAACCGACATCGGGCCGCATTTATCTTGATGGTGAAGATATCACCGACTTACCGCCCTACGAACGTCCTATCAATATGATGTTTCAATCCTATGCTTTATTTCCCCATATGACGGTGGCGCAAAATATTGCTTTTGGTTTGAAGCAAGACAAGCTACCTAAAGCTGAAATTGAGCAGCGCGTGCAAGAGATGCTTAAACTTGTGCACATGGAACAATATGGTAAGCGTAAACCTCACCAGTTATCTGGCGGTCAGCGTCAGCGTGTTGCGCTGGCACGCTCGCTTGCTAAGCGTCCTAAATTATTGCTGCTTGATGAACCTATGGGCGCATTGGATAAAAAACTGCGTACCCAGATGCAACTCGAAGTGGTTGAAATTCTTGAGCGTGTTGGTGTGACTTGCGTAATGGTGACTCACGATCAAGAAGAAGCGATGACCATGGCCGGACGGATTGCCATTATGAGTGATGGCTGGATTGCTCAAACAGGCTCACCGATGGACATTTACGAAAGCCCGAACAGTCGTATGATTGCCGAGTTTATTGGTTCAGTGAATTTGTTTGGTGGTGAAATTGAAGTGGATGAAGTTGACCATTTGATCATTAAGCCCAATGAATTAGCTCAATCTTTTTATGTCGGCTACGGAGTAACGACCAGCCTTGAAGATAAGCATGTATGGTTAGCGGTGCGCCCTGAAAAGACGATAATTAGCCGTGAGCAACCCGAAGGTGAATATAATTGGGCGAAAGGTATTGTGCATGATATCGCTTACTTAGGTGGTATATCAGTGTATTACATTCGCTTAGAGAATGGCCAAATTGTACAGTGTAGTATGACTAACCGTGAACGCCGTGCCGATCATGCTACTTGGGATGATGAAGTGTTTATCAGTTGGGAGGACACCAGTGGCGTGGTGTTGAGATCATGAAATTACTCTCAAGATTAAAATGGCCAAGGGGACGCTTCTGGACCATAGGATTGCCCTATGCGTGGCTGCTGTTATTTTTTGCCTTACCTTTTGCGATTGTGCTCAAGATCAGTTTTTCAACGGCTGCTATCGCTATCCCACCCTATGAGCCGACGTTCCAATACGCAGATGATGTGCTAAATATTTTTTTGCATCTAGGTAACTATCTGATGTTACTTGATGATTCGCTTTATTATTCGGCCTATCTGAGTTCGTTGAAAACCGCATTTATTTCTACTTTAGGCTGCTTGATCATTGGTTATCCAATGGCTTATGCCATCGCCCGTGCCCCCGCGCGTTTGCAGACAGTTTTGCTATTACTGGTGATGTTGCCCTCATGGACCTCGTTCTTAATTCGCGTTTATGCTTGGATGGGACTGCTCAGCAATACTGGCATTATTAATAATGCACTCATATGGTTAGGTGTTATCTCTGAGCCATTACAAATTTTAAATACCAATATTGCAGTGTATATCGGCATCATTTATGCCTATTTACCCTTTATGATCCTGCCGCTATACGCCAATTTAGTGAAACTCGATATGAGTTTAATTGAGGCCGCATCGGACTTAGGTTCAAGTCGTTTAAATACCTTCTGGAAAATCACTTTCCCACTCTCTAAAAGCGGTGTGATTGCAGGTTCCATGTTGGTGTTTATTCCTGCAGTGGGTGAGTTTGTGATCCCCGAATTACTTGGCGGTCCTGATTCATTAATGATAGGTAAAGTGCTGTGGCAAGAATTTTTCAATAATCGTGACTGGCCTGTGGCGTCATCACTGGCGATTGTCATGTTGGCACTCTTGATTATTCCTATTACTTTATTCCATCGCTATCAAGCGCGTAGCTTGGAGAAAGACCTATGAAAAAGTTAAGTTTTTCTTCTGTGATGTTGTGGTTCGGACTGATTTTTTTGTACGCACCTATGCTGATCCTTGTTATTTACTCATTTAATGACTCCAAGCTCGTGACCGTTTGGGGAGGATTTTCCCCTAAATGGTATGGTGAATTATTTCAAGATCAACAGATTTTAGATGCCGTATGGACCAGTCTGCGTATAGCGTTTTATAGCTCAACCATGGCGGTGATTATTGGCACTATGGCAGCCTTTGTGATGACGCGCTTTAAGCGTTCATGGGCAAAGCTGACTCTGTCGAACATGATTACCGCGCCGTTGGTTATGCCTGAGGTGATTACAGGTTTGTCTTTGCTTTTACTGTTTGTGCATATGGCAGATTTATTGGGCTGGCCTAGGGAGCGCGGAATGGTGACAGTGTGGATTGCACACTCAACATTTTGTGCCGCCTATGTAGCTGTGGTGGTGTCATCAAGATTACGTGAGCTAGATATGTCAATCGAAGAGGCCGCTATGGACTTAGGCGCTACCCCGCTAAAGACCTTTTTCCTTATCACTGTGCCCATTATTTCTCCAGCATTAATGGCGGGGTGGCTATTGTCCTTTAGCTTGTCATTAGATGATTTAGTGATCGCAAGCTTTGCCTCGGGCCCGGGTGCTACGACCTTGCCTATGGTGGTGTTCTCTTTGGTACGTTTAGGGGTTTCGCCGAAGATTAATGCCTTGGCAACGCTGATCATACTGTGTGTTTCACTCATCGCTTTCCTTTCTTGGTATATGGCAAGGCGGGCAGAGAAACGTGACCGTACACCAATGAATTAGCTTAATCTTGGGATGGCTTTGTTTCTGCAAAGCCATCCTTAATTATTCTCTCCACACCCATCACCCGCTTTGCTTTGCAGGCTAGCCCTGTGACTTAAGATCACCATAATTGAATCACTGAGCTAAAAATAATCGCGTGTTTGATATATCAAACAAAATGTAAAATATTGCGCTTTTCTGGCTAGTGTTTCGTTTTATGAAAGTGTAGGATGTGATAGCTGTTTAAAATAATGAACATTAGAATTCAAGGGAACAACATGTCTGCCATACCCCACACAGGATCATATTACGCCGCATCGGCTAACGATAAAGTCGAGCGTCCGCGTCTACAGGAATCGATTGAAGCCGACGTTTGTGTGATTGGCGCGGGTTATACCGGCCTTTCTGCTGCGTTGCATTTATTAGAATCAGGCATGAGTGTGGTGGTGTTAGAAGCCGCTCGCATTGGCTGGGGCGCCTCGGGCCGTAATGGCGGACAAATCGTTAATAGTTATAGCCGTGACATTGATACTATTGAAAAAACAGTCGGTAAAGAACAAGGTAAACTCTTTGGCCAGATGGCCTTTGAAGGCGGGCAAATCATCCGCGATCGTATTGCTAAGTATAATATTCAATGCGATCTAAAAGATGGCGGTGTGTTTGCCGCGATGAACGAAAAGCAAATGGGCCATCTACGTCATCAAAAAAAACTGTGGGAAAGCCACGGCCATGTTAATCAGCTCGAACTTCTCGATGCTAAAGACATTCGCGGTGTGGTAAATACTGAGCGTTATGTCGGTGGACTACTGGATAAAAGCGGTGGTCATATTCACCCGCTTAATTTAGCCCTAGGCGAAGCGCGCGCTGTTGAATCCCTCGGCGGTAAAATTTTTGAAGACTCAGCAGTGCTGCGTGTTGATGAGGGCGATAGCCCTGTTGTGCATACGGCGCAGGGCAGTGTAAAAACCAAGTTTGTGGTCGTGGCAGGTAACGCCTATCTAGGTAAGTTAATGCCAGAGCTGCAGGCAAAATCGATGCCCTGCGGCACGCAAGTGATCACCACAGAGCCTTTGAGTGCCGATCTGGCTGCGAGCTTATTACCACAGGATTACTGCGTCGAAGACTGTAACTATCTGCTCGATTATTTCCGTCTGTCTGGCGACAAGCGGATGATTTACGGTGGCGGCGTAGTGTATGGCGCCCGAGATCCGGCAGATATCAAATCGATCATTATTCCGAATATGCTCAAAACCTTCCCACAATTAAAGGATGTGAAGATCGATTATGCGTGGACGGGTAACTTCCTACTGACGCTGTCGCGCCTGCCACAGGTCGGTCGTATCGGTAAGAACATCTATTATTCACAGGGGTGCAGTGGCCACGGTGTCACTTATACCCATCTGGCGGGCAAGTTGCTGGCTGAAATACTCAACGGCCAAGCCACGCGCTTCGATGCCTTTGCTGCATTGCCACATTATCCTTTCCCCGGCGGTCACGCACTTCGCGTCCCTTTTAGTGCTATTGGAGCTTGGTATTACACGTTAAGAGACAAACTAGGTCTCTAACATCATCACTTTTAAGAAGCTAGGTAGCTTCATAATACGAGGAAATCCTTGTGCAATTAAATGATCCGAGTTTGCTACGTCAACAGTCTTTTATTAATGGTCAATGGTGTGATGCCGTTTCTGGTGACACGCTAAAGGTGGTTAATCCTGCAACCAATGCCGTGATTGGTTACGTTCCTAATATGGGACAAGTTGAAACTGAGATGGCGATTAAGGCGGCAGAAGCGGCTTTACCTGCATGGCGCGCACTCACAGCCAAAGAGCGCGGCGCTAAGTTAAGGCGTTGGTTTGAATTACTCAATGAAAACAGTGATGACTTAGCATTGCTCATGACGACTGAGCAGGGTAAACCGCTGGCAGAAGCCAAGGGTGAAGTAACCTATGCCGCTTCGTTTATCGAGTGGTTTGCCGAAGAAGCGAAACGTATTTATGGCGATACCATTCCTGGGCATCAAGGGGATAAACGCTTGATGGTAATTAAGCAGCCTGTCGGTGTAACCGCCGCGATTACGCCGTGGAACTTTCCTGCTGCGATGATCACCCGCAAAGCCGCTCCAGCGTTAGCTGCGGGTTGCACTATGGTAGTAAAACCTGCGCACCAAACCCCCTTTACCGCATTAGCGATGGCTGAACTCGCTAAACGTGCCGGTATTCCTGCGGGCGTATTTAGTGTGTTAACGGGTGATGCGGTGCAGATTGGTAATGAAATGTGCAGCAACCCGATAGTGCGTAAATTATCCTTCACGGGCTCAACCAATATCGGTATTAAATTAATGGCGCAATGTGCGCCTACCTTAAAAAAACTGTCGCTAGAGCTTGGCGGCAATGCGCCATTTATCGTATTTAACGATGCAAATATCGATGCCGCCGTTGAAGGCGCCATGATAGCTAAGTACCGTAATGCCGGCCAAACCTGTGTCTGCGCTAACCGTATTTATGTGCAAGACGGGGTATACGACGAGTTCGCCTTAAAACTTAGCACTGCTGTGGGCAAGCTTAAGGTTGGAGAGGGCATCAACGAGGGGGTCACGACTGGCCCGCTGATCAATGCTGCCGCAGTCGAGAAAGTGCAAAGTCACCTTATTGATGCCATTGCAAAAGGCGCATCAGTGCTCGCGGGCGGCAAAGTTCATGATCTTGGCGGTAATTTCTTCGAGCCAACCGTACTCACCAATGTCGATAAAAGCATGCGTGTTGCCCGCGAAGAAACCTTTGGGCCACTCGCGCCGCTGTTTAAATTCAGTGATGTCGACGATGTGATTAAACAGGCTAACGATACTGAATTTGGCCTCGCCGCCTATTTCTATGGCCGCGATATTTCATTGGTTTGGAAAGTCGCCGAAGCCTTGGAATACGGCATGGTTGGCGTTAACACTGGTTTGATTTCGACGGAAGTCGCGCCCTTTGGTGGGATTAAATCTTCAGGGCTGGGCCGCGAAGGTTCTAAGTTTGGCATCGAAGAATATTTAGAAATCAAATATATCTGTATGTCCGTTTAATACGGCCCGATTTGGCGAGTGAGGAACACTAAATGACAACAACCAATGATTCATTGATGGCACGTCGCCAAGCCGCGGTTGCGGGTGGTGTCGGGCAAATACACCCTATTTTTACTGCGCGCGCCGAAAATGCGACCGTATGGGATGTTGAAGGTCGCGAGTTTATCGATTTTGCGGGCGGCATTGCCGTGCTCAATACGGGTCATCTTCACCCTAAGGTTAAGGCGGCGGTTGCTGCTCAACTCGATAATTTCTCCCATACCTGTTTTATGGTGCTCGGTTACGAGAGCTATATCCAAGTGTGTGAAAAACTTAATCACTTAGTGCCAGGGGATTTTGCTAAGAAGACGGCATTATTCACCAGCGGCTCAGAAGCGGTTGAAAACGCGGTTAAAGTGGCTCGCGCCTACACTAAACGTGCTGGCGTGATTGCGTTCACCTCTGGTTACCATGGTCGCACTATCGCAGCCTTGGCATTGACCGGAAAAGTCGCGCCTTACAGTAAAGGTATGGGGCTGATGTCGGCGAATGTGTTCCGCGCCGAGTTCCCGTGCGAGATGCACGGCGTGTCCGATGATGATGCCATGGCCTCGATTGAACGTATCTTTAAAAATGATGCCGAGCCAAGTGATATTGCCGCAATTATTCTCGAACCTGTGCAGGGTGAGGGAGGTTTTTACGCCGCATCGCCCGCTTTTATGCAGCGCCTGCGGGCACTATGCGACCGTGAAGGCATAATGCTTATCGCCGATGAAGTGCAAACGGGGGCTGGCCGTACCGGCACTTTCTTTGCCATGGAGCAAATGGGCGTGAGTGCGGATATCACTACTTTTGCTAAATCCATAGCGGGTGGTTTCCCACTTTCAGGCATTACTGGTCGCGCCGAGGTGATGGATGCAGTTGGCCCCGGAGGCTTAGGTGGCACCTATGGCGGCAATCCGTTAGCCTGCGCCGCAGCACTTGCTGTTATTGAAGTGTTCGAAGAAGAAAAGCTGTTAGACCGCGCCAATGCTATAGGCGAGCGTATTAAGTCTGCACTGAATATGATGCAGGTCGAACATGCACAAATCGCCGACGTGCGTGGTTTAGGTGCCATGATCGCCATCGAACTGATTGAAGAAGGTAAACCCGCGCCGCACTATTGCGCGCAAGTGTTGAGTGATGCCCGTGACCGTGGATTGATTTTATTGTCCTGCGGCACTTACGGTAATGTGCTGCGTATTTTGGTGCCATTAACGGCGCCGGATTCACAAATTGATGCGGGTCTTGGTATTCTTAAAGCCAGTTTCGATGCTGTACTGAAAAGCTAATATCGCTTTGATATAAAAAGGTTTAGATGACAGTTATTGCTCAATGAAAATCCCGCTTCGGCGGGATTTTTATTAGGGGGCGATTGTTTTGAAATTGGCTGTTTTTACTGCCAGTGACTTTCAGCACTCATCAGTTAAATGAATCGCTACTGTTTAATCTCCATTAGGATCTGCAGTGCTTTCTTACGTTTATCAAGATCATACAAGTCATTGGTGAAGATAAACTCATTCACGCCGAGTTCTTTTACGATCATTTCCAAACGATGCTTAATTGTCGCTGGGCCACCAGTAACAGATAAACCTAAGAAGTTATCGATATAGGTTTCTTCTTGCGCACTCCATAAGCCATCCATAGTGTCAACCGGTGGCTTTAGCCATAACTCGTGACCACGGATAAGTGCCAGTACGCGCTGTTTTGAGGTCGTGCCCAAATATTGGGCCTCTTCATCTGTATCGGCGGCAACTAACGGCAAGCCGAGCATCACATAGGGTTTATCCAGCACTTGAGAAGGTTTAAAGTCGCGGCGATAGATTTCAATCGCATCGTAGAGAAAACGTGGTGCAAAGTGGCCCGCAAACACATAGGGTAAGCCGCGCTGCGCCGCTAACTGTGCGCTAAAAAGACTCGAGCCCAATAACCAAATGGGTACATTAGTGCCTTCTCCGGGAATCGCTCGCACCGCATGGCGACCATTGTAAGGGCCAAGTAGAGTTTGTAATTCACTGACTTCTTCAGGGAATTGTTCGGCGCGATTGCTATCACGGTTCAGTGCTCGGCTGGTAATTTGATCGCTGCCGGGCGCACGCCCTAGTCCTAAATCGATTCGACCAGGATATAAGCTTTCAAGGGTGCCGAACTGTTCGGCGACCACTAACGGCGCATGGTTTGGCAGCATAATCCCACCCGCACCGACGCGAATACGCTCGGTATTGCCCGCTATATAGCCAATTAATACCGAGGTTGCCGAGCTGGCGATACCGGGCATATTGTGGTGTTCGGCAAACCAGAAACGATTAAAGCCGAGCCGGTCGGCTTCCTTGGCATACTGCAAACTGTTGTGCAGCGTTTCACCCACGGTTGATCCTTGGCGCATGGGCGCGAGTTCCAATAGCGAGAAGGGAATATCGGCCAATATTGATGTCTGTTGTGACATAGTGTCTCCAAGTGACTGCCGTTTTTGCTAGCGACAACAAGAGGTGCTAACTGTGTTAGACGTATTGTTCGTTGCATTGCTAGGCTCATTGCTAAGAAAAAGCGTTAACGGCTCAGTCTTGATGAATAAAAGGTATTCAGTGTTATTGATATGGGGCTAACGACACGACTTCTCAAGCTTTAACGGATAACACTTTCCCTTTGGTTATTTCATTCGTTATTCAATGTGAGTTTGCACTTGAGCTGCGCCATTAAACTGAGTGTGTATTCGCTTTGTAACAAATCGAGGGGCTGAAGTCATCCGCGTGTGTAGGGTGATAATGTGGAACTGAAGTTCTTATTCTCAGCAACTCAGCGCTAAGCCAGTCACAGTGGGATTGCATGACTTTTGCTAAAGCTCATTTGGTTATGAGTAGCAATATAAGGGTATAAACGATGTTGAATGAGGTGATAAAAAACTGCCGATAGCAGGGCTATCGGCAGTTGATGTTATGTAAAGATCACTGGCTATCGCCAGTTAAGCATTACTGCTCGGCTTTTACATCGCGCAGTGATGCAGCGGCACTGTCATCATCAATCACATTATGTGAATGGTGGCTGTCCGTTAGGCGACGCATTAGCGGCAATACGGCTAAGGCGATAAAGGTACAAACCACGGCTGCAATCCCTAATTTGTTGAATAGACTAGTATACACAGGTAAGGTTTGCAGTGGATCGACTAAATCCTGTGGCACACTGGCAAAGTTGGCGACAACCCCACCTAAATATTGTGAAATGCCTGATGCCACAAAATAGGCGCCCATCATAAAGCCTCCCATGCGTGCAGGTACATAGCGAGCAATCATCGCAAGACCTAAGCCGCTCACGAGCAGTTCGCCTAGGGAGTAAGAGGCACAACCCCAGATCATGATCCACGAGGAGGTTTTACCATTGACGGCAAATTGACCTGCAAAACCATAGATAAAGAAGCCAATCGCCACTACGGCAAAACCAAGTGCAAATTTCGCCGCGATAGAAAAGTCTTTATCATTGCGACCTGCCCACGAATAACTCCACGCCAGAACAGGGCTTAACACCATGATCCAGATTGGGTTAAGTGCTTGGAACTGTGCTGGAGACCAAGTCCATAAATGAGTACCAAAAACTTGGAAATCCCAATCGACGTTACGTAGCGCAAAGAGGGCAAGTGACGTTGACATTTGTTGATAGAAGATAAAGAAGAATACCGTTTGCACCGTGAGAATAAGCGCCGCGATAAGTCCAGCGCGCTCACTTGGTTCACTGGTTCGAATCAAATGGAAGAAAATCCCTAACACAGCCACACCCGCGGCATAAACGAATACACGGGCAACATCTTCATATTCAAGAATAATCGCCGATGCGACCACGGAAAGTGCTGAGAGTATTAATACAATCGCAAGGTTCTTCTTGTTGACAGGGCGCGTATCAGGCTCAGATCCATAGTTTGCTAGGCTCTTATGCATAAGCGCATAGTTACCTAAACCGACAAGTAAGCCTACACAGCATACGGCAAAGGCTGCATGCCAGCCAAATTCGTTGCCATACTGGGCGTTAACGTAATCTTTAATCCAAGGCGTGAGTAACATGGAGAAGGTTGAACCTACGTTTACCGCCATATAATAGATGGTAAAAGCACTGTCGATTTTAGAATCGTCACCTTCATAGATTTTACGAACTAAGTTGCCCGCATTCGGTTTGAATAGGCCGTTACCGACCACAATCACGCCGAGCGCAGAGAACATAAACCACGTATTTTCAGTGGGTACGGCCATTAGCGCATACCCTAGAGAGAGGATCCCTGCACCGAGCAGCATAGTGCGTTTTGTGCCGAGGATCTTATCCCCAACCCAACCGCCGATGGCCGGTGATACATAAATGAGTGCCGCACAAGCACTCCAGACTAAGTTTGCACGTGAGTCATCAAAGCCAAGGCGCTGCACCATAAAGTAGACAATCAGCGCTTGCATGCCGTAATAACCAAAGCGTTCCCATAATTCAATAAGAGACACAGTCATAAATGAATGTGTCTTGCTTACCTGATTGGTACCAAGAGTCATATAGCTTGCTTCCATTTTTGTTGTTTTGTGTTTGAGGGCAAGAGTATAAGGCGATAAGGATTGCAAACCAATGGTGCTAAGCGGCATAAAAGACTTTGTTACAAATCAATTTATGTATTTTAAGTTGAGATTAATAAATAGAGGGAGCAGATTTAACGAAGCTTATCGAGCTTTGCCGCATTATTAGGCGGTTGCCCCTCAAATATTTTACTTATGGTTAACAAATATCTATCTTGATCACTGGTAATACCTATATGGAGTGCTATTTTTAAGGCAGGTAAGCCAATATAAAAATTAATCAGATCAAAATTATTACCCTACAGTCGTTTTCTTGGGAGTTTACTCGATGAAGCATTTGTCCATCAGTACTAAGTTGTTATGGATCACATCTGCGTTGTTTTTATCAATTGTTGCTATCTTGTCCCTGAGTCTCTGGTGGACCTTATCAGAGCAAAATTCTCAATTATCTGACCAAGTACAAACATCCCTTCAGAATGAAACTCGCGATAAGCTGGAAGCGCGCGCAGGGGAGTATGGGGCAATGGTCGCGGGCTTTATTAATGAGTCTTATCGTATTCCCTATTCTTTTGCGGGAATGCTTGAAAGTACTGCTGAGGAGTTACCGTTAAAGCGTGATCGCTTAGAACTTTCAGTTGCTGCTGTTTTGAAGAAAAATGCACAAACATCTTCCATGTATGCTCAATTTGAACCTAATGGATATGATGGGCTGGATAGTGAGTTTTTAAATGTGTCGATAAGTCACAGTGTTGCTTCATCTGGCGTGTTAGAAATTTATTATACTCGTAATGATGATGGTAGCGTTGTTCATCAACAAGTCGATGATTCATCAGAAAAATACCTCACTACCGTGAACGAGTTTGGGATCCGTGATGCAGAATGGTACCTCTGTGCTAAAGAAACCTTAAAACCGTGTTTGATGGAGCCCTATTTATACGAAATTACTCCTGGTAATAATATGTTAATGACATCACTCACTGTCCCTGTGCTTAAGCATAAACAGTTTATCGGGGTCGTTGGTGTTGACGTTAATTTACCCGTATTCCAGTCTTTGATTGACACTTTATCTAGAAGCCTTTACGACGGGCAAGCTAAGGTGACCTTATTGAGTCATCGAGGTTTAGTTGTGGCTGCGAGTCATTATAGTAAGAAGGCCCGACCTTTATCAGAATCAATTGATCCTACACTGGCGGCACAAATTATTTCGCTCCATAAAAATACTAAGTACATAATGAATGACGATGAAATTATCGTTGCTTATCCTATCAAAATTCCCCTAGCTAACGCGGAATGGTCACTTGTCATTCAAGTACCTAAGGCACAAGCCTTTAAAGCGTCAATTGAACTAGATAAAAATATGGATGAAATGGCTACTTCTCTTGGTAGTTTACTGTTGATTGTGGGATTAGTGGTTTCTGTGGTTTCAGTAATCACAATCAGCCTTGTCATTCGTAGCATTATCTCTCCACTGAAAATGATCCAAGGTCGTGTTGAACATTTAGCCAGTGCTGAAGGTGATTTGACTCAATCGATTGAGGTGGATGCGCACGCAGAGCTTATTGCATTAGGCAAAGGATTTAACTCCTTTATCTATAAGTTAAAAAATCTTATTGCTGAGTTAAAAATTCTTGCAAGTCGCACCCAGCAAGAGAGTCAATCATCGGCTCAAATTGCCCAATTGACCCGTGATAGTGTCCATCGCCAGTATGGTGAAATTGAGAGTGTGGTGACAGCCGTTAACGAAATGAGTGCCACGGCGCTTGAAGTCGCTAAAGCTTCGGAGCAAACGGCATCTGAAACCGAGGCTATGTCACGTAATATTCGCTTAAGTGAAGAGAGTTTAACTAAGGCGATGGATTTTGTGGCAACCATGTCGCAGGAGTCTATGCAAGCCAAAATGGCTGTGAGTAAAGTGGCCGAAAGCAGCACAAATATCAGCCGTATCCTTGAGGTCATTAGCTCTATTGCGGCACAAACTAATTTACTCGCTTTAAACGCAGCGATTGAGGCAGCGAGAGCTGGGGAGCAAGGCCGAGGTTTTGCGGTTGTTGCTGACGAGGTTAGGGCATTAGCATCTAAGACGCAAAGCTCAACTGATGATATCAGTGTGCTTATTGATGCACTGCAAAAAGAAGTACATAGTGCATCGGGTATTATAGATAAAGGTGCTGAGCGCGCACAAATGGCAGTATTGCAAACTGAACAGGCGCTTGCTTCACTAAACTCAATGGTCAGCCAAATCGAAGAAATATCAGGACAGATCACCCATATTGCTGCCGCTGCAGAAGAGCAAAGTGCTGTCACGGAAGAAGTAAACCGAAATATCACAGGGATCTCAGATTCAGCATCCGAGCTTGCCCGCCTTGCGGGCGAAGCACAGCAAAGCAGTGTGGTCTTAGCTGACTTAGTGAAACAACAGCATGAACAGTTAGGTAAGTTAAAAACCTAGGTATTTATAGAGGACTCTTTGAATAGCAGTAGACCCTTTGATATGTGTTGATCGTTAAGCATCGGTCGAAGGGTTGCTTTTCTGGCGTGAGATAATATTTAGATACAAAAAAGCCCATTGAATTAATGGGCTTTTTTGTTGAATTGGGTGGTGGCCCCTCACGGACTTGAACCGTGGACCTAACGATTATGAGTCGTGTGCTCTAACCAACTGAGCTAAGGGGCCGACTTAAGGTAATCGTCATTACCTAAAGCGGGTGGAAGTATACTAAGCTTATTTGCGCTTGTCACCCGTGTTTTAGGGTGAAATTCACGCAATTGATTCAATTGGTTATCTGTTAATCAGATCAGATGAGTATTAGAGGTCAATCAGGCTTTAAATCGCGATCATATCAGTCAATACAGTGAATATTTGCTTGTTTTTAATCTATATTTTAACGACATATGGTTATGTAATAAAAAGCCCTGCACAGGGCAGGGCTTGTTTGTCAGACTGGTTATCTATTCATCTAAGAAAGATTTCAAGATCTCTGAACGTGAAGGGTGGCGTAACTTACGTAATGCTTTAGCTTCAATTTGACGAATACGTTCACGGGTAACGTCAAACTGTTTACCCACCTCTTCAAGCGTGTGGTCAGTGTTCATATCAATACCAAAACGCATGCGCAATACTTTGGCTTCACGGGCTGTTAAGCCTGCGAGCACTTCATGGGTTGCACTCTTCAAACTTTCGCTGGTGGCGCTATCAAGCGGTAATTCGAGGGTGGTATCCTCGATAAAATCACCTAAATGCGAATCTTCATCGTCACCAATAGGGGTTTCCATGGAGATAGGTTCTTTAGCGATTTTAAGCACTTTACGGATCTTGTCTTCCGGCATCATCATACGTTCTGCCAGTTCTTCAGGGGACGGCTCACGGCCCATTTCCTGTAGCATTTGACGAGAAATACGGTTTAGCTTGTTGATCGTTTCAATCATGTGCACCGGAATACGGATGGTACGCGCTTGGTCAGCGATAGAACGGGTAATCGCCTGACGGATCCACCAAGTGGCATACGTCGAGAACTTGTAACCACGACGGTATTCGAACTTATCCACGGCTTTCATCAAGCCGATATTACCTTCTTGGATAAGATCTAAGAATTGCAGACCGCGGTTGGTGTATTTCTTCGCGATAGAAATAACCAGACGTAAGTTGGCCTCAACCATTTCTTTCTTCGCACGGCGTGCTTTAGCTTCACCAATTGACATGCGACGGTTGATATCTTTGATTGCTGAAATAGCTAAGCCGGTTTCTTCTTCAACGGCGGCAAGCTTGCTACGGCAACGTAGTACGTCTTCCTCAACCATTCTTAGGCCTTCGGCATAAGGTTTGTTTGAAGCTTTTTCTGCATGGAACCAATCGAGATTAGTTTCATTTCCAGTGAAAAACTTCACAAAGTTTTTCTTTGGCATTTTAGCTTGTTCAACACAAAGCTTCATCGCCAAGCGTTCTTGTACGCGTACGCGATCCATCATAGAACGCATGCTTTTCACTAAACGATCGAATTGTTTAGGGACTAAACGGAATTCTTTGAAGATTTCACCGATTTCAAAAAGCGCTTTGACAGACTCAGGATGTTCACGTCCTTTAGCTTCGATGATTTTCAGCGCATTTTCATAGGCGGCTCTTAGTTGACTAAAGCGTTCGCGGGCTTCTTCAGGATCTGGGCCTTTGTTGGCATCATCTTCTTCATCTGCGTCTTCATCGTCTTCATCTTCATCGTCCTCATCATCGAGGTCTTCATCTGACAGTTCAGAGCCAATATGTGTTGCAGTGGGTGCTACGTCTTCTTCATCCGGGTTGACAAATCCAGAGATAATATCAGACAGGCGCAGTTCATCGGCTTCAAATTGGTCGAATTGTTCAAGGATCATCGCGATCGCTTGTGGGTATTCGGCGACAGAGCTTTGAACGGTATTAATGCCTTCTTCAATGCGTTTGGCGATCACAATTTCGCCTTCACGAGTCAGAAGCTCAACCGTACCCATTTCACGCATATACATGCGTACTGGATCCGTTGTGCGGCCAAGCTCACTTTCAACTGTGGCTAGGGCGGCCGCGGCTTCTTCTGCTGCATCTTCGTCTGTGTTGTCTTCCGACATCATCATGTCATCGGCATCGGGAGCTTCTTCAAATACCCGAATACCCATGTCATTTATCATCTGGATAATATCTTCGATCTGGTCAGAATCGACCATGTCTGCAGGTAAGTGATCGTTCACTTCTGCATAGGTTAAGTAACCTTGCTCTTTACCTTTGGCAAGCAACAGCTTGAGTTGCGACTGCGGAGTATGATCCATAGATATCATCCAAGTTGGGAAACTGTTACAACGACGGACAATTAGCTAAATAAGCTTAAGTGCCGCGCAAATCGTCAATTATAGCCGTGTGCACATATCTGTGCTAGTCACTGGGATAGTGAATGAGGACATTTTTGCCTCAGTTTAATCCTTTCATGACTGAGATCAGCTTCTGTAGCTGTATCTTTTCTTCTTTAGTATGAGTCTGTTTGAGACTCAATTCCTGGTATCGTTGTTCAATATATTGATTGTTCAACCAAACTAGGGTTTGTTTAAACTTTTCGAGCAGGTTTTCATCCGCCACTTGATGGTCCCATTGGGCCAATTTATGGAGCGCCCCACTGTGGGGATTGTCTCTGAATTGTTCAAGTAGTTGTGCGCTGTTTAACCTTTGCTCTCGAGTTAAATCCAACAGCAGTGGCAGCAAATCAATGCCTGGCATCTGCAGATGGTTAAGTGCGGGTTGTGGGGGTAAACCCAGTCCCAGCTGAGGATGTTGTACTAACAGTGCGATGGCGAGGCGCAATGGTGTACCACGTCCTTTTAATCCTTGTTTTGCTACTGTTTTAGTTTGTTTGACACTAAAACCTAGCTTTTTTTTCATATCTTCAGAGCTATTCATACCCAGCTTGTGAGCTAAGTTCTCAAGCAGTAAGTTTTGCAGCACAGTATCTTGAATCTTCTCAATCAAAATAAAGGCTTGTTTCGCTAAATTACTTTTATCAGTACCATATTTAGTCGCTAAGGTATCAAATAGAAACTCGGGTAGTGCTATTGCACTGCCCATTAAGGTTTCAAATGCTTCTTTACCAATTTTACGCACCATAGAATCAGGATCTTCGGCCTGAGGCAGGAACATAAATCGGACTTGATCCCCCGGTTTTAATAGCGGCAATGCGGTCTCTAAGGCGCGCCATGCGGCTTCTGTACCTGCTCGGTCACCGTCGTAACAGCAGACCACTTCTTTAGCACTGCGCAGTAATAACTGAAATTGCTCTGCTGTGGTCGAAGTGCCTAATGAGGCGACCGCATAATCGACGCCAAATTGCGCCAATGCGACCACATCCATATAGCCTTCAACAATCAGCACTTTATCTGGATCGCGATGGCGCTGTTTTAGCTCGTATAAACCATAGAGTTCATTGCCCTTATGAAATATGGGCGTTTCTGGCGAATTCAAGTATTTTGGGGTGCCATCACCTAAAACTCTGCCACCAAAACCAATAACTCGCCCACGCCTATCTCGGATCGGGAACATAAGACGATCGCGAAATCGGTCGTAACGCTTGCCATTGTCGTTGGCTATTAACATGCCAGCGGTCAGTAACTTATCCTGCGCATCTTGATTCTGACGATAGCGTCCCAATAAACCGTCCCAGCCATCGGGTGCAAAGCCAATACCAAAATGTTCTACTACATCATCGGATAAGCCGCGATAGGCGAGGTAATCGATAACTTTTTGTTTATCTTGGTGTTGTCTAAGCTGGTTTTGAAAGTAGCGGCTCGCTTCTTCCATTAATTGGTATAAGTCTCGGCTTAAACCATCATCATGGCGTTTGCCGGTACCTTGTTCTCTTGGGACTTCTAAGCCAAGTTGTCCAGCCAGATCTTCTATGGCATCAATAAAATCGAGTCGATCGTATTCCATTACAAAATCGATAGCATTGCCATGGGCACCGCAGCCAAAGCAATGATAGAACTGTTTATCCCGGCTAACGGTGAAAGAAGGTGATTTTTCGCTATGAAAAGGGCAACAGGCAGAGTAGTTCTTACCCGCCTTTTTCAAGGGCACCTTACGATCGATTAGCTCGACTATGTCGGTGCGAGCGATCAGCTCATTGATAAAATCACGAGGTATTGCCATTAAGTGCTTAAAATCTCGCCTAAAGCGAATTTAAACAAACAAGCCGCGCATAGGCACGGCTTGTTCATACATTGAAACGCTAATTATTGCAATTTTGCGCGGATCATAGCGCCGATAGCGCCCATGTCTGCACGTCCTTGAACTTTAGGTTTTAATGCTCCCATTACTTTGCCCATATCCGCCATGGAGGATGCACCCATTTCAACAATAGCTGCATCAATGAACGCTGCGATTTCCGCCTCTGAGAGGGGAGTTGGCAGGAAAGTTTCAATAACTTGAATCTCTGCTGCTTCCGCTTCGGCCAACTCGTTACGTCCCGCTGCTTCAAATTGAGCAATCGAATCGCGACGTTGTTTCACCATTTTGGTTAAGACCGCTATAACCTGCTCATCAGTCAGAGATTCGCGGGTATCCACTTCAATCTGTTTGATGGCGGCTAATGCCATACGAATAGTACCCAATCTCACCTTCTCTTTGGCGATCATGGCTTGTTTCATATGGTCTTTTAGCTGATCAATTAGGCTCATAAGAGATTAGTATAAACGTACGCGACGTGCGTTTTCGCGAGAAAGCTTTTTAGCTAAACGTTTAACTGCAGCCGCTTTTGCGCGCTTACGTGCAGTAGTTGGCTTCTCGTAGAATTCACGAGCACGCACGTCAGCTAAAATACCTGCTTTTTCACAAGAGCGCTTGAAACGACGTAGAGCTACGTCGAATGGTTCGTTTTCACGTACTTTAATAATTGGCATACGCCATCACCCCTTAGGTGTAGGTTGTTCTGGTTCAATTGCTCGAACCAAGTCTATTTAAAATGGTGCGGAATTTTATACCGAGACCATAGGGCTTGTAAAGCCCTAATACTGAGTTCAGCTTTTGGGTTGCTGGGTAAGATAAGGCCTCTATGGCTGGAGTAATTATTGACATGCAGGTAGAATTAGCGCCCTTTGGTTATTTTTGATGAGGCACCATGCGGGTTTTAGGTATTGAAACATCCTGTGATGAGACAGGTATTGCCGTCTATGACGATAAGCTAGGGTTGTTATCCCATGCTCTATATAGTCAAGTGAAGTTGCATGCAGATTACGGTGGTGTGGTGCCTGAGTTAGCCTCCCGCGACCATGTTCGTAAAATTGTGCCGCTTATTCGCCAAGCCTTAAAAAATGCTGATACTAAAATCGCCGATTTAGATGGTATTGCTTACACTAAAGGCCCCGGTTTAATTGGTGCGCTCTTAGTTGGAGCTTGCGTTGGGCGTTCGCTTGCTTTTGCTTGGAATAAGCCTGCTATTGGTGTGCACCATATGGAAGGGCATCTGCTCGCACCTATGCTTGAAGAGGATGCACCTGAGTTTCCCTTTGTTGCCTTGTTGGTTTCAGGTGGCCATTCCATGCTGGTTAAAGTCGATGGCATTGGCCTTTATGAAGTCTTAGGTGAGTCTGTGGATGATGCTGCAGGTGAAGCTTTTGACAAAACGGCTAAATTGATGGGCTTAGATTATCCAGGAGGCCCAAGACTTGCTAAGTTAGCCGCTACAGGAGTTCCCGCTGGCTATCAGTTTCCCCGTCCAATGACGGATAGGCCTGGTCTGGATTTTAGCTTTTCAGGCCTAAAGACATTTACGGCAAATACGATAGCCGCAGAGCCTGATGATGAGCAGACCCGCGCCAATATCGCTCGCGCCTTTGAAGAAGCGGTGGTTGATACTTTAGCAATTAAGTGCCGCAGAGCCTTAAAGCTAACAGGCTATAACCGTTTAGTGATCGCCGGTGGTGTCAGTGCCAATACCCGTTTACGGGCAACGCTAGCTGAAGTGATGACTTCAATTGGTGGGAAAGTTTATTATCCTAGAGGAGAGTTTTGCACCGACAATGGTGCAATGATTGCCTATGCAGGGTTGCAGCGTTTAAAGGCTGGGCAGCGTGAAGATCTTGCGGTAAAAGGTCAACCAAGGTGGCCGCTAGACACTTTGCCACCGCTGTTCTAATCATTTTAATTAAACATCTTATAGTCGATAAAAACTGCGCTTAAGGCGCAGTTTTCGTTGATAAATTTACGATGTTGATTAAGGATTTTTAGGACGTTTTTTACGCGATACCTTTGACTCTTCACCTTTAAGTAGCCGTTGGATATTGTCTTTATGACGAATAATGATAAGCGTCGATAGCATGGCAACGGGAATGGTAAATCGTTCGTCTAACCACCAAGTATAAAGAGGAGCTAGTAAGGCCGTAATAATAGCGGCGAGGGATGAGTAGCGACTGATTAGCAATAACACTACCCATGAAGCCATAAGGCAGATAGCAAGATCATCGCCAATCGGTGCCATGGCTCCAAAGGCTGTTGCGACTCCTTTTCCCCCTTTAAAACCAAAAAAAATGGGATAGATATGACCAAGACATGCCGCAATGGCAATCAGCCCAAGGGAAATGGCATCGATACCCATTAAATAAGCAAGATAAGTGGGCAGCGCACCTTTAAGCATATCAAAAAATAGCACCATGGCGGCCGAACTGGCACCGCCGATCCGCAGTACATTCGTCGCTCCAGGGTTCCCCGAACCTTCGGATCTTGGATCGGGTAGACCTCTCATCCTACAGACCAGCACAGCACTTGAGATAGAACCTGCCAAATAGGCGGACACAATCATCAAAAGTGTCAGTGTTAATTGACTCACATTGGTTTCCTTACGCGTCTTAAGGTATTATCGCGCAACAATTTAAAAGCCTGTTTGGCTTGTATATTCAGTCATGGGCTAAAGCGATAACTCCGCAGTCGAAAGTAGATAGCATTTCTGAACGAACAAATCCTTTTAGGAGGTTATCCTACTTCGGATTGGCTCGAGTAGAAAGTAAATTAGTTATCTCTCAGAATATTGCGAATTATACCGACTCAATCACGCTTAGCTTATCAGACCTCTTAGTAATAGGTTAGTTGGAGACAATATGGATAAGGTACTTATAAGACAATTACGAGTCGATACTGTGATTGGTGTCTATGATTGGGAGAAGACAATCCAACAGAGCTTATTTTTAGATTTAGATATGGCTTGGGATAACAAACCCGCCGCTGCAAGTGATGATTATCAGTTTGCGCTCTGTTATGAAACAGTGTCTACACGGATTACTCAGCTTATTACCGAGCGACCCATTGAACTTATTGAAACCGTTGCAGAACGTGTTGCCGACTGTTTAATTAGCGAGTTTAACGTGGTTTGGGTCAAAGTGGTGGTGATGAAACCCGGTGCAGTTGCTACAGCAGCTTCTGTTGGCGTTGAAATTGAGCGTTCACGTTAACGTTTATTACTGCGTCTATGTAGTAATGTTCAATGAATAATAGTGACGAGTGTATAGTCGTTTAAAGACGGTTCGGACAACAGCATGGCACGTATTTACATTAGTTTAGGTAGTAATATTGAGCCCGTTCAGCATTTGCAGGCAGGGTTACAGTCACTCAGAGAATGCTTTGGTCCACTCAGGCTTTCTTCTATGTATGAGAGTGAAGCGGTTGGGTTTAGTGGCACAAATTTTTTAAATATGGTGGCAAGCGCTGAAACCGATTTGAATATTGCTACGGTAGTTGCGCAGTTTAAGCAAATCGAGCAAAATCACGGCCGTCTTGTTGGTGCAAAGAAGTTCAGCCCAAGAACATTAGATTTAGATTTGTTACTTTATGATGACATTGTATGTCAAATTCCAGTGGTGTTACCCCGGGCCGAGATAGTTAATAACGCTTTTGTATTGTGGCCGTTAGCGGAGTTAGCTCCAAATCTCGTTCACCCCTTAGTCCACCAAACCTATGCAAAATTGTGGAATGACTACGACAAAGATTCACAGCGACTTTGGCCTGTGACGTTTGAATGGCCCTGTGGGCTGACGTTTTAATTTATTGATAAGGTTGTCATGGATACGTTTCAGGTAATTATTTTAGCGTTAATTCAAGGGTTAACTGAGTTTCTTCCTATATCAAGTTCTGCACACTTAATTTTACCCGCTGAGCTGTTAGGCTGGGAAGATCAAGGATTATCCTTTGATGTGGCTGTAAACACTGGCTCGTTACTTGCGGTGGTGATTTATTTTAGACATGAATTGTGGAACATGTTTACAGCTTGGATTGCCAGTATTTTTAAAGGTAAACAGTCAGATGACAGTAAACTGGCTTGGTGGATAATTCTTGCAACACTACCTGCAGTTTTTTTTGGTTTTATGGCAAAAGATTTTATTGAAACGCATCTACGCAGTGCTGAAGTGATTGCTGTTACCACTATCGTTTTTGGCTTATTGCTTTGGTGGGCAGATAAGATGTCACATCAAGATTTAACTGTTTATCAAACCGGATGGCGTAAGGCATTATTGATTGGTTTTGCACAGGCACTGGCATTAATTCCTGGAACTTCACGCTCTGGCGCTACAATGACTGCTGCGCTCATGCTGGGTTTAAGTCGTGATGCTGCCGCCCGATTTTCATTCTTAATGTCTGTTCCTGTGAGTTTAGGCGCAGCCATTTTAGTGGGTAAAGATCTATCTGAAAGTTCACTTCCTATTGATTATCAGGCGCTTACTTTAGGAACTTTGGTCTCTTTTGTTGCCGCATACCTTTGTATTCATTATTTCTTAAAAATAATCAGTCGCATGGGGATGACACCTTTCGTTATTTACCGCCTTATACTTGGCGCGGTGTTATGTGGATTTATATTTCTGTAATTTCTTTTTGCGAACCTTTTGAAGAATCGGGTCTAAGTACCCGATTTTTACATTTTTAAGTATTGCCCTTTTTTGGAGCTAACCATGAGTCTTAAATTTCAATGTCCGACATGTGGTCTGTCATTACAGCAGCATCAATCATCGCAGGGTTTTCACTGTACAAATAAACATCATTTCGATAAAAGTGAACAAGGCTATTGGGTTTTTACTAAGCCGCAAAGACAAAAGCCAACAGGCGATTCTCGTCAGCAGGTGCGGGCTAAACGCTTTCTGTTAGAGTCAGGTATTTTTGCGCCGTTAATTGATAAAATGGCCGAAATGCTCGTCGGTTCATTGCAAGATGATATAAGTTTGTTGGATTATGAGTGTGCTGAAGGTTTCTATTTACGCGCTTTATCATCCAAGTTGACTGATATTGCAAAGGGATTAACGATTCAATACGTGGGCGTTGCAGATGCTGAAAATACAATATTTTCTGCTGCTAAGGCACAAACACCAGGGATCTTATGTTTGAGTACCTCCAAAGTATTACCTTTTAGCGACAATTGTATTGATGTTATTACAGTGATAGATAAACCGCTTAAGGGTAAGGAGTCTGTGCGTGTGCTCAAAGAAGATGGGCTCATGTTGTTAGTGTTGCCGGGAGCTAGACATTTATGGCAATTGAAAGAATATATCTATCCTGATTTAGCCGAAAAGACGGTGCAAATAAATTTGCCGTCTGGATTATTGATAATAGAAACTCAAACCCTGCATTTTACCTTGTCAGTGACGGGTGAGCAGGCTTTAACATTACTGGATATGACCCCCTATGCTTGGCGGGCAACGGATAGGATGAAACATAATATCCAATCCAATTATTTTGAGTCCCTTGAAATTGATTTTATATTAGTATTAGCGCGAAAATGCTTAAGCGGAGAGGCACAAGTGAGTTGTACATAATAATAAAAATGTAAGGGAAAAATGCAGAGTCTGTACAGTATGCTTACCAATAACACTGGTTTCTAGGTTGCAGGTGTTAAGCTGTTACAAATGAAATCACTTAAAGAATAGATATAAAAAAAGGCTTGGATAGATGGGCTATTCGCTTTCATCACTCACAAGCCTTTTATGCTAACCTATTAAATTATAGGTTAATTACTTATCATTACTTTTTGTAACGAGTAGCAACGTTGTCTAGACGGTCGTTAGCACGCTTAGCTTCTGCTTGTGCGTCCATAGCTGCTGCTTTAGCATCTTTAACGTCTGCAGACAATTTGCTTTGCTCAGATTTCAGAGAGCCGACATCAGCTGACAATTGATCAACTTTGTTGCCCAGAGTAGCAACGCTTTCTTCCAGAGCAGTAGTGTTTGCACAACCACCTAGTAGGGCAGTCATTGCTAAACCAGCAATCATCAGTACTTTTTTGTTCATTGTAAAAAATCCCTTAAAATAGGTTGGATTTGAATGTTTCGTCACTTTGTAATCGAAACTGCCTAATTATGACATAGCTATTTTAATTTGCTACGAATATTAATGGGTTTATCCACTATAGACATATAAATTTTTTTTAAAAGGGTTTTTTATTGGTTATATCATCATTTTTGAGTGAAAAATGGCTCCGAGTTTACCGTAAAACGGTACTGTATTTACAAAATTATTACTTTTTGACTGTGCGTTCTAATCCACTGCATTTTGTTTATCACGTTTTAACTGACCAACGGCATCGATTCTATGCATGTGGAGGATTTGCTTTATTTCCTCCCCTTTAAAGCCCGCTTGAATAATTGCCTTAATATTGACATTACTCGCGACTGCAAAGCATTGGCTAAAGTATTCACCTTGCGGGTAATCCTGATGTTCAAATCCTGTACGACCGCGCATATCTGCAATACAGGCCTGTACGAGTTGTTTTAGACGTTCAGGTTTGCGCCAAAAATCGGCTTTATCAAATATCTTGATAATTGTTTCTGGTCTGAGTTTGAAGGCTTGATGCACATTTTGATGTTGATCACTGACAATTAATGCAAGATCTCTGAACTCATTCGGAATACGTAAACGTTCACACAGAGCTTTGATTATTGGTAATCCTTTTTGTCCGTGGCCATGATGTTTAGGTAAATGTTCTATGGGCGTGATCGCCTTCCCTAGGTCGTGAACGAGTGCTGCAAAACGAACGGCTTTATCCTGCGTGAGTATTGCGGCTTGGGCGAGTACCATCAAGGTGTGCAGGCCTGTATCGATTTCTGGATGCCATTTTTCGGGTTGTGGGATACCAAATAAGGCATCAAGTTCTGGGAAAAGTACTTTCAGTGCGCCACATTGACGTAATACCTCAAAAAAAACCTCGGGGTTTGAACCACTTAAGGTTTTATCAACTTCCTGCCAGACTCGTTCAGGTGTTAAGGCGTTTAACTCTCCACTTTGGGCGATCTGCTGCATAAGCTGAAGTGTGCTGTCAGCTATTTGAAAGCCTAAGTGATGAAACCGCGCGGCAAATCTTGCAACACGTAATACTCTGAGTGGATCTTCAATAAATGCATCGGAGACATGGCGCAAGAGGCGAGCGTTAAGATCTCCAATACCATTGAAAGGATCATGTAGGTTGCCTTCTTCATCTTGTGCAATTGCATTGATAGTCAGATCTCGTCTGAGCAAGTCTTGCTCAAGTGTGACATCGGGACTGGCATAGCAACTAAAACCACCATAGCCTAACCCAACTTTACGTTCAGTACGGGCGAGTGCATATTCTTGCTGTGTTATTGGGTGTAGGAATACGGGAAAATCTTTACCCACTTGGCGGTAACCCAGTTGTAGCATTTGCTCTGGTGTCGCGCCAACCACCATATAGTCTTTATCTTTAATGGGGAGATTGAGCAGGCTGTCACGTACAGCGCCGCCGACTAAGTATATTTTCACGGATTTACTTCGCCTATGTGTCATAGTAGTAGCTTAACATGCCCGTAGCGGGCAGGGATGAATCTAACCCAGAAATTTATCTAACATTTAGATGTCACATTGATGTTGCAGATGTTTTGACAAGTACACTAGGACGCTTTAACGTGAGCGTTATTTTTTGATAAGGATGATTGGTGGTATGTACAAGGCCTTTTATGGACTCAGCGATAACCCTTTTTCAATTGCACCCAATCCCCATTATTTATTTTTGAGTGATAGGCACCGAGAAGCCCTAGCACATCTTACCTACGGTTTGGGTGAAACCGGTGGTTTTGTGCTGTTAACAGGTGAAGTGGGGACGGGTAAAACAACGGTGTCTCGTTGTTTGCTTGGGCAATTGCCCGATAATACCGATACTGCATTTATCCTGAATCCCTCACTGACTGAATTGGAGTTACTTGCCACTCTTTGCGATGAGTTGAAGATCCGTTATGGAGAAAATCCAACACTTAAGCAGTTGACCGATCATTTAAGCCATTTTTTACTCGCGAACCATGAGAAAGGTCGTAACACGGTACTCATTATTGATGAGGCTCAGCACCTACGACCTGAAGTGTTAGAACAATTACGGTTGCTCACAAATCTGGAGACAGATACCAAAAAATTATTGCAGGTGATTTTGATTGGTCAACCTGAGCTGCAATTGTTACTAAAACGTCAAGAATTACGACAGCTGGCACAGCGAATTACTGCTCGTTATCATTTATTACCGCTAAATGAAGATGAAATTGCACTTTATGTGTTACACCGCTTACAGGTCGCGGGACGATTTGAACCACTGTTTACCCGTAAAGCGATTAAGGTATTACAGAAATATAGCGGGGGGATTCCACGCCTAATTAACTTGCTCTGTGAACGTGCGTTAATGGCTGGTTATGCACAATCCCGAGTGCCAATTGATCATCGTATGGTGAGGCAAGCTGCGGCTGAAGTATTAGGTGAGGAAGAAAAACAACAGAATCCATACCTCTGGCCAACGGCTATTGTTGTGACTCTCGCCATTGCCTTTGGCGTATCCTATTGGTTGTTTACCCTCAATCAAAGCACTATGAGCGTTCAAGCTTCCACCGCAGATAGTCAACTTTCTCAAAATGTTAGTATTGCTGCTCAAGACATAAAAGATGTAAATAGTGAAACCCAGTTAACTCAGGCTTTAATCAAACAACCGAGTACCCAAGCTACAATCGTAAAACCTGATCCCAGCCAACGAGTCTTAAATGAGGCAATAAACCAAAGTCGTCAAATTGATACTGCCTTTGCTGGATTGTTCAGTGTTTGGGGGAAAGTGCCTTTTAAAGGGCTAACAGCCTGCCAATCAGCCATTGAACAAGGGCTTTCCTGTTATCAACAACAGGGAAATTGGATGTCCCTTACACGGTTAAATTATCCTGCAGTAGTATATTTAGTAGATGATAATCAACAGGATTTTTACGGTGCAGTGCTTGCTGTTGATGGTGAACAATTACTTATGCAATTGGGTGAGCAGCAACTGTGGGTTGATAGGGCATGGTTTAATCAACATTTTAGCGGTACCTTTGAGATTTTATGGCAGGCACCTAGCCTACCTATGATGGAGATCAGCCAGAAGTCGAGCGTAGGACAACTTCAGTGGTTGGAAAATGCGCTTGCCCATGTGAGTAATCGTAATGCGAGAAGGGTAACGCACTTTGATCTTAAATTAGAAAATGATCTCAAAGCTTTTCAAAGCCAACATGGCTTGAAAGCTGATGGTATTGCTGGCAACCAAACATTAGTGAGACTGAATTTGTATTTAAGTGAGCAAGGCCCGCGTTTAACCGATAATGGAGCACATGGCTAATGTCCATTCTACTCGATGCGGTAACGCGTAATAAGCAACAACAGTTATCTCCTTTACCTGATGCCGTGTTAACACCACGGACAAATTATCCTGAGTCCCGTAAAGCCAGTATCCCTCTGGTTAAGCTATCGCTATTAGCGTTGGCAGTTGCTATTGGGGTAGGGATTGCTTGGGGGGTAAGTGTGTTAGAGCAAAGTGAGAAGTCGTTATCTGTAATGGCAGGACTCGCAACACCTATAAAGCAAAATGCTCCAGCAGCTAATTTGTCGCCCGTAAATCCACCACAAACTGCATCAGCCACTGAAGTAACGGAGAGTCAAATTGTTGATGCGAATTCGAGCGGAGTCCGCTTAGCGGGCAAAGTCGCGTTGCCAAGGACACAAGAGTTACCGCAAGTCGGCAATATGCAGGCAGGGCAAGTTTTAGCTGTGACAACTGGATATGTAAACAATCCGCAGCGTGATCCAAGCTATGATGACTATCTTGCAACCTCGGCGCAGGTTGATGCTAACACTCGCACAGTACAACAACTCAATACTGACGAAAGCAATGTGTTAAATCAATTTGAACAGCCTGAATATCAAGAGATGCCAGAGCAAGAGCCGATTATATTAGGTGCTAATCCGAATCGTCAGGGATTGGCACAGCTTGAGGCATTACGCCAACAGGTGAGCGCGGCAGCCGTCGATGTTGGGTTGGAGACGAACCAAAGTCGTGAGGATGATAAATTAGTTTCTACATTTCAAGATGCGCTGAAAAAGGTTGAATATGGTAATTCGGCAAAAACTCCCGTAACTCAACCTAAGTTAGATCCTATCCCCAAACAAGAGAGCGATGACATCCCTAAATATGGTCAGTTACCAGCGGGGTTACAGCTACAAGTTCCTGAATTTAATATCGTTGCTCATGTCTATTCTACTGATCCTAACAAACGCTGGTTAAATGTGGACGGCGCGGAATTGCAGGAAGGCGATAAGATTAGTGGAAAACTGACAATCATTTCTATTCGTCCAAGGGATGTGGTGTTAGAAATTCAAGGAACGCAATTTAAGGTGCCAGCAATTTGACCTAATTTGAATAAAACAAAAGGCGCTCTAGTAGGCGCCTTTTGTTTAGTCGCCTTTACTTTAAGCAAACAGCTTGTAAGCGAGTAATAACGTGAGGCAATAGCCCAAGCTATAACATAAGAATAAAGCCGGTACATATTTTAAGTAACTGACGAATGTCAATTCTTTCACTTTACTCATCGCGACTATCCCAGCTGCAGAACCTATGATGAGTAAGGAACCTCCCACACCGACGCTGTAAGTTAAGCCAAGCCATTCTGGTGTACTGAGTACGGGTTCTGCTTTTAATAACGCCGCCGTTAATGGCACGTTATCAATTAAGGCTGAGCCCATCCCCGTGACGAAGTTAGAAATGTTTGGGTTGAACATAGCATATGCTTTCGTCAGCATATCTAAGGTGCCGATTTCTTTTAGCATACCAACGAGTAATAAAATACCTAAGAAAAACAATAAAGTGTCATATTCAACTTGTCGAATATATTCAAGAATTTTAATTTCCTCTTTATCGCTACGTGTAGTGTGACCAATGAGGAACATAACAGATAGACCCGTTAGGAATGTCAGCACTGGTGGGATCCCAAAGAGAATATTGAATAACATAGTCATTAAAATAGTGCAGAAGAATACTAGAGCAATCAGCACATCAACTATTTGATAGGTATGTTTGATAGGTGTTGTGGCGACAACACCTTCTGCTTTAAGTGAAAACAAGGTCGCGAGTAAAATAACGCTAAGGGCAGAGGGAATAAACAGTATTAATAGCTCGGACATATGAACATGCCCGCCTAAGAAAATCATCAGGGTAGTAACGTCACCAGTGATTAATGCAACACCGCCAGAGTTAACGGCGAAAATAATTAATACTGCCATCCTACGACGCATTTGTTTATCAAGCTTAAAGGTGGTTAATAGGCCTAAAGACACTAATGTGGCGGTAACGTTATCGCAGAATGCCGATAAAACCAGTGCAAACAAAGCCACTTGGATCATCAACATTCGTACAGAAACTTGTTGTGGAAACAGCTTTTGCACCATGATTTGGATCATGCCTTTTGCGTTGAGGTAAGCGACAAAAGTCATTGTTGACATCAGAAACAACCAAAGAGTCGCAATTTCGAGTAAGTTTTCGTTGAGTTGATTTGCAATAATTTTCTCATGCTCAGGATCGCCTGCTGCCATAAACAGCGCTACCCAAGAAATGCAGCCAAAAAATAAGGTGGTTTTTGCTTTATTAAGGTGGGTCACTTCTTCGAAAATAATACTGAGCAGGGCGAGCACGGCCAATATGATCAGAAAGGTATATAACATAACTGCAATTCCAACGGCTGTTTTTAGTGTAATAGCAGGCTAGAGGCATACTATAGATTGGCGTTTTCAAGGCTAAATTAAGCTTGCTGTGTTAACGCGTGCGGATCAAAACATAATGATATGAATAACGCAACCGTTAGGTGTAACTCGTTTTTGTGTTGTTTTGTGATGCATATCTCGGTGAATTTGTTTTTGATGTGGTGTTTTATGCTGGTTTTATTATTTCTAATAATGTTGTTTTGGTTTTTTATGCTGGAATGGGTTTGAGTGTAAAGTGAAATCTACGATTAAAGTCTAAGCGATTAGCGTGCGATTCTTTAATTAATCCTATTTAACGGGTGCGATTTTTCAAATGTCATAAAAAAGAGACGCTAATGCGTCTCTTTTTACTGCTGTATAACATGCTCAGCAAATTAACTTTCGGTTTTCATACTCGCTAAAACACGATCTGCGGCTTCTAAGGTTAGGCGCAGTTCTTCTTCACCATGGGCCATAGATAGGAAGCCTGCTTCATAGGCGCTAGGTGCTAAGTAAACACCTTCGTCTAACATTCCGTGGTAGAAAGTGCGGAAGTGCTCAATATTGCACTTGGTCACTTGATCGAAGCGAGTGATCTGCTCCTGTTCGGTAAAGAAGAAGCCGAACATGCCGCCAACATAGTTGATCGCCATTGGAATACCGTGCTTATCCGCCGCGGCTTTAAAGCCTTCTGCAATACGTTTGGTTTTTGCACTCAGTGCTTCGTACAAACCTTCTTCACACAGGGCGTCCATTTGTGCCAGACCCGCTGACATCGCAATGGGGTTACCTGATAGAGTACCCGCTTGATACACTGGGCCAGTCGGTGCGATAAATTGCATTACATCTTTACGGCCACCGAAAGCGCCCACTGGCATACCGCCACCAATCACTTTACCGAGTGTGGTTAGGTCTGGTGTGACGCCGTAATACCCCTGCGCGCCACTTTGTGATACGCGAAAACCCGTCATTACTTCATCGATGATCAGTAGCGCGCCAAACTCATCACACATATCACGCAGACCTTGGAGGAAACCTGGGACAGGTGGAATACAGTTCATGTTGCCGGCAACGGGTTCGATGATGATGCAAGAAATCTCAGTTGGATACTGTTCGAACAGGGTTCTAACTGAATCTAAATCGTTATACACAGCGGTGAGGGTGTGCTTGGCGAAATCTTCAGGAATACCGGGTGAGCTAGGTTGACCTAAAGTTAATGCGCCAGAACCAGCTTTCACTAACAGGCAATCTGCGTGGCCGTGGTAACAGCCTTCAAATTTTAAGATCTTGTCACGATTGGTAAAACCACGCGCTAAACGGATAGCACTCATAGTAGCTTCCGTACCTGAACTCACCATGCGTACTTGCTCAATAGAAGGCACCATAGAGATGACTTTCTCGGCCATTTGCACTTCAAGCTCAGTTGGCGCACCAAAAGACAAGCCATTTTCCACCGCCGCTAATACCGCCGCACGGATTTTAGGATGGTTGTGGCCAAGGATCATCGGGCCCCAAGAACCGACATAGTCGATATAAGCTTTGCCATCGGCATCGTAAATATAAGCGCCGTTAGCTTTTTCAATAAACAGGGGTGAACCGCCTACACCATTAAATGCACGAACCGGAGAGTTAACACCGCCGGGGATGGTTTTTTTAGCCTGTTCAAATAGTGCTTCGGAACGGGTCATGTTTAGTCCTTAAAGTCTGTAGCCAATTAGCGATCGGCTTTACGTGAATACCAATTAACTGGACACTCATATTTTTCGAGTTGATTATCAACGCCGAGTGTCAATGCAAACAAAGCCATGCGAATTAACAGCCCATTGTCCGCCTGTCTGAAGATAGCAAGATTAGGATGGCTGTTTAAATCATTATCTAACTCATTGGCTTGCGCACGTGAATCCCTTGGAAGCGGATGCATAATGACAGTGTTAGATTTGCAATGCTGAGTGTAAATACTGCGATTTAAGCGGAACTTGCCGCGATACTTATTCGCTTCTTCCTGTGAAGGGAAGCGTTCTTCTTGAATGCGAGTAAGATACAGAATATCTGCGTTATCTAAATGGCCTTCAAGTTGGTCGGTTATTTTGATGCTATGGCCAGCATTTTCAATGTCAGAGATCACATAATCAGGCATGGCTAATTCAGCAGGCGAAATCAGTGTGAAGCTAATGTTCTTATACATGCAGAGTAAGCGCGACAGAGAATGCACTGTACGGCCAAATTTCAAGTCGCCCACCATAGCGATGTGCATGCCATCGATACCGCGGCCAGCACACTTAAGTTCTTTTTGAATAGTAAATAAATCGAGCAGGGCTTGAGTCGGATGTTCGTTCGAACCATCGCCGCCGTTGATCACTGGGACGCGGCTGCCTTCGGCAAACTCTTTTACCGAGTAAGAGTCGGGATGACGCATCGCAATCACATCGGAATAGGTGGATAACACCCGCGCCGTATCGTACAGGGACTCACCCTTAGATAAAGACGATGAAGCCATACCTGTGGTTTCACGCACATGGCCGCCAAGTAAATTAAAGGCGCAACCAAAACTGACGCGGGTACGGGTACTGGGTTCGAAAAACAGGTTACCTAAAATGGCGCCATCGAGCACATTATTGCGCTTCTCTCGAAGTGCATAGGGCATCATGCGGCTAGCGACATTAAAAATAGTTTGGATTGAGTCAAGATCTAACTGGTTTACGGAGAGGATATGGGATCCTTCGAACTGATTCATCAGCCTGTTTTCCAATTTGCTAGGGGGCATTTTAAGCTGCGGTATCGCGCTTATCTGCCCTGATGTTATGTAGGGTGGCTGAGGCGCGATTGTAGCAGAAGCACAGTTACAACGAAATAGCCCATTGTCACTGTGTTAGATTTTTGCGATGAAGCCCAAAAAGCTTTTAATCTGCCGTCTCAGGTTTTGAATCTTTTAATAGCAACTAGGTTTTGAAGCGATATTAGGCTTGGCCTGAACGAATCTCTTGTTGCAGGTTCGACCAACTGATTACCCCGACCACATTGTCTGGCGAATCTTGATAGATAAACACTTCACCGTTACGTTTGGGCGACAATAGTGAATAGACTTCATTGAGGGTGGTGCTGTCGCTTAGCCCTTGCATGGGATGGCGCGATAGCGTGGTACTGTCATCATAGGACTGCATTTCAAGACGAAGCATTTCGATAATGCCATCGGCATTGCGGACTAGCACGGGTCGACCTTCGGCGCGTTTTAGCACTTCGAGCAACAATTCATCGTTGTTATTGACGATAACAAAGCGTTTATCCATTAAGGCTCGCACGCCTTTTTTCTGTAGTGCTAAATTCACGGGGGCGACCTTATAACCTAGTCCCATAATTTCTAATTGCTTAAAGAAAATGGAGTCAGTCTTAAAACCCTGATAAGCAATTAAAAAAGCCGGAACAGTTACAAACATTGCCGGTAAAATAATGCTGGCGTCATTAGTCATTTCTAATAGGGCGACCAAGGCGGCCAGCGGCGCACTTAAACACACGCCCATCATGGCCGTCATGCCGATCACTGTGTAAAGCCCTACATAAGGGGCTATGGACGGAAATAGTATTGCGCTCACGAGGGCTAAAATAGCCCCAATCAAGGCACCTATGCCGTAGAGTGGTCCAATTAATCCTCCTGGAATGCCAAGGCCTATCGCCGCAATGGTTGCGATGATTTTAGCTACCAGCAGGGCGATTAAGAGTAATAAACTTGGGTGTTCACTGATGGCTTCGCTGATAGCTAAATCACCAGTGCCAAGCGCTTGGGGTAAGACTAAGCCGATCAACGTCGTGATAACAGCCGCCAATAATAGTCGGAAAATCAGTGGCCATTTTTGGCTCGTAGTGGTGACTTTTATGAGTGAGTAGTTAAAAAAAGCGGCAACACAGCCTAATACTAAGCCGCCAATGGCGAGAATCGGGTAGTGATCTAGGGGAATGTGGATCACTTGAATACGGTCAAATTCGTGCACATTACCAAACACCAGTTGGCTTGAAACTGCGCCACAAATTGCTGATAGCATAATCGGGAAAAAGTAATGGATTTTATATTCACGTACTATCACTTCAAGTACAAAAATCACCGCCGCCAAGGGCGCGTTAAAAGTGGCGGCAATCCCTGCGGCAATACCACTGGCGCACATGATGCGCACACTGTTATCGGGAAGATTGAATTTTTCGGCGAGAAAACTGGCGCTGACAGCACCCAGATGAATGGCAGGACCTTCACGGCCGACGGAGAAATTGGTGCCTAGGGCAAAGAGTGCTTGAAAAAACTGCCCAGCGGCGGATTGCAGCGGAATTTTACCGTAGTGCAGTTTAACTCTATGTAACACATAGGCTATTCCCATACGTTTGTAGCGTTTGGAACCCAACTTCGCCACAATCCAAATTAATATTGCGCCTAAAAGGGGTAACAAGGCTCGCCAGTCGGCGACGTTCCCCGTAAAATCCAGCGCTTGTATTTGGGTGTAATGATTAGCCCAAACGAGCAAGAGTCGAAACAGTAAGATCACGCAGGATGCAAAAATCGCAAATAACAGTGCCAGTATGCACAGTTGTGCACTGATGCGGGCTTGGGATAAATGGTCACGTAGCTCATTGGTTAAATACTTTTTGGCTGTGACTATGGCATGTTGAATAGCAACTTTCTTTATCGTTAATTGCACTGCATTGGCCTGAGTTGTATTGTATCGAACTCGTCTAGAGTTGATTGTATTTTATATAAGGGGCTGTTACCTAATGCCAAATTATCATCGTTGGCTAGATTGGCTGCAAGGAATTGACAGCAAGTACCGTTCATCCTCAGTGTATTTATTACTTTTAGTGTTAGTTGCTTTTCTTTTAGGTGCTTGGATAAGTTTTTGCATCTTAAGTAGCGATGAGTCCGTAGTTAAACACATTGGCAGTAACAAATCTCAAAGATTAACCGCAGAATTGGAAGAGCAGACCCAATTGCTTGCAACGCGAAATTTAGAGCTATCAATTGAGCGCGAGGCAAATGCTCAAATGCAGGAGATGTTTGGTCAGCAAATCAAAAAGCAAAAAGATCTTGAGTATGAGTTAGCGTTTTATCGCAGTATTATGTCGCCTGATGATAATGCTGAAGGTATTGCCATTCACGGACTTGAGATGACGCCTGGCGCCTTAGCTGATGAATATAACTTAAAGCTTATCTTGACTCAGTTACAAAAGCGTAAACAAGCCATTCAAGGTCGAGCCGAATTAACCCTTATCGGTGTGCAAGAGGGGAAATCTGTTGAGTTAAGTGTGAACAAACTCACGGGTTCTAAGCTCGAATTTGATTTTCGCTATTTTCAGGTCATAGATACCAAAGTGACAGTGCCAGCAGGCTTTAATTTATTGCAAGTCAAAGTGAAAGTGGTTGTCCCATCAAGCCGTTGGACGAAGAATTCACAGACAGAACGTGTTTATAGTGTCCCTGAATTATTGCAGGGTGAAAAAGAACCACGGGTAATACTTGAACAAAATAGTCAGGTAACGGATAATTTGCCCCAGAAAACTGATGTAAGAGGTAGTAATGACTGAACAAGCTGATGCAGCAATGCCAATCCAATTTACCGATGCGGCTGCAGCAAAGGTAAAAGGCTTGCTAGAAGAAGAGCAAAATCCAGCACTTAAGTTGCGTGTTTATGTAACTGGTGGCGGATGTTCTGGATTTCAGTACGGCTTTACCTTTGATGAAAAGGTCAACGAAGGCGATTTTACAGTTGAAAAACAAGGTGTCCAATTAGTCGTCGATCCAATGAGTTTACAATATCTTGTTGGCGGTGAAGTCGACTATACCTCTGGGCTCGAGGGTTCACGCTTCTTTGTGAAAAACCCCAATGCGACCACGACCTGTGGTTGTGGAGCCAGTTTCTCCGTTTAATCTTTGCTTATTTTTCGCGAGCATATTGAGTCTTAAATGAGATTAAAAAAGCCGTCGTAATGACGGCTTTTTATTATTTTCACTATAATAACAATGAGCTAGTTCATAATGTTTAGGTTTAATTTAGGTTTAAACCATGCTTTAACTTTACCATTAAATGCAATCCACACTTGCAGTAATGATAAGGCTATCAAGGCGATAAAAATCATATAGTCAGGGAGTTTTTCCTGCCATTCACCTAAATATACCGTTGTTGGGCCAACAATGAGATTATCAGGATCGTATAGTATTACTGGCAACATACTGACCAAAGCTAATTGCACCAGAGTATAACCGCGCAACATAATAAGCCCTGCTTTCTGACGACCAATAATTGCAATCACCATAAAGAGTGTTAATAGGCAAAATAACACGCCTTGCTTTGCCATTAAGCCACTTATTGAAGCCACAACATAAAGTAACAGCAGGACAATTAAGCGTTTTGGCAAACGCGTGTCTTGCGCTATTGCAGGCGTTAGTGAAGGAGATCCTTGCTCACTCATCGAGATTCTCGCATCAGGGTTAAGGCGATTAGTGGCTTTGTTTAGGCAATAAACGCTGATCTAACTCGTAAGGGGGAATAACCACGCCTAAGTCATCCTGTACAGGAAATACAGCAACAAACAGATCATCATCTTCCATGCCTGGAACCCATCTTTCATGCCATTCATCATAGGGAATGGCTAATGTTTGACAGTCGCTCCACTCATCCACAGCCCAAGATTCAGCGGCATCTTCCGTTGGCCACATAGGAATACAATCTTCTTCTTCCGTGGTCAGCATTACGCAACCGTCTTGATCCTGCAAGGTCCAAAGAACCTTATGTTCTTTAACTTGTTCAACAAGGTAATCGTAACGACCTTCAGGTGTCATCGCTGCTGTTTCAGCGAGGGTTTTAACAGTCTTGCTCATGAAAATATCTCTTTTGCTGGAATAGGGTGATGCTTGTTGTGTCCCAATGTAAAAATGAGGGCAAAGCAAAAATCACCAGTTAGTCAAATGGTAACATTAGAGTGGGATGAGAAAAAGAACAACAGTACAGTAGGATACATTTATGGCGTGCTGTTCATCTCTATACATGAATGCCAATCTGAGGTTGCCAAGTATTATTTAGAATAAAAGCCTCAAAGTATGAAGCTTTTATTCAGGTAATTTAAACCGTTATTATTTAGCGCTAAATCGTCCGCCGAGTACGGCTTCGCGGGAGGCGCCCGTAACAGCAGGAAGATTTGCGGGTAAACCTAAGTGGTTACGCATGGCGAGCCACGCAAAGGCGATACCTTCGGCCCATTTAGGATCAACGCCAAGAGCCGAGGTAGTATCCAGTTTATAACCCGGCAATAAAGCGGCGAGACGTTGCATTAGTTGGGTATTAAACGCGCCGCCACCGCAGACAAATAGCTCTCCCTCCGGCGATAATTTGATGACATCCCTCGCGATACTATGGCAAGTCATATCTAAAAGTGTCGATTGGATATCTTCTTCATCTAAATGATTAAAGGGCGATAGTTGCTGTTCTAACCACGCTTGGTTAAATAATTCACGGCCTGTACTTTTAGGATAAGCAAGCGAAAAATAAGGATGAGATAATAGCTGAGCTAATAGGTCTGGGTTGGTTTTGCCGGACGCAGCCCATTCGCCATTCTTATCAAAAGGTTCACTTTTTACATGCTGGATCCAAGCGTCGATAAGCGTATTGCCTGGACCGGTATCGAAACCCAGTACATGTTCACTTGTTCCAGGAAGGTAAGTGACATTGGCGATACCACCGATATTCAAAATAATGCGTTTTTTGCCGATTTCGGCAAAGGTTTGCTGGTGGAATGCGGGCACTAAGGGGGCGCCTTGGCCGCCGAGGGCAATATCTTTACGGCGAAAATCGGCAATAACATCTATGCCTGTTTCCGTCGCAATAGTATTAGGATCGCCTATTTGGAGGGTAAAACCCACTTCAAGGTTTGGCATGTGGCGCACCGTTTGGCCATGGCTACCAATGGCGATGATATCTTCTTTCGCAATATTGCACTTTGCCAGTAGATTATTGACCGCCAAAGCAAATAATTGTCCTACATTGCGATCTAATCGTCCAAGGCGGTTTATTTCATCGGCACCGGGCAAACATAAACGCTGTAGCCCTTTGAGTAAATGGCTCGGAATGGCTTCTGTATGGCTGCAAATCAGCTGCGGTTGTGGGCCCGAAAAGTCGACTAATACCGCATCAACACCATCCATGCTAGTGCCAGACATAAGTCCAATATAATAAGCGTTTTTCATCGGGAGGAGTCCGTCCAGTCGTTATTGCATTGCTAATTGTGTTTGCTTGTTCTGCGAAATGGTCGCCATTAATTGTCTACTCAAGGCATCGAATTGCGGTTTTTCTTTACGTGCAATGGATTCGGCTTTAGGTAAAGTGATCGTTCTTGGATTGCGATGTACACCATTAACGATGAATTCGTAGTGTAGATGCGCCCCGGTAACTCGTCCTGTTTTTCCTAAAGTGCCGATGATTTGCCCTTGCTTAACGTTTGCCCCTTTGCTGACATTACGTTTGGTGAGGTGTAGGTATTTCGTCGTGTAAGTATCGTTGTGTTTAATAAACACATAGTTACCGTTGAATTGATTATAGCCCGACTCGATCACACGGCCACTACCCGCGGCTTTAATTGGCGTGCCTATGGCGGCAACATAATCAACACCTCGATGGGCTTTTATTTGACCTGTGACTGGGTGCAAACGCTTTGGGTTAAAGTTGGAACTGACATATTTAAAATCAACCGGTGAGCGCAAAAAGGCTTTACGCATGCTAGTACCATTTTCTGAGTAGTAGTTACCGTCCGTATAGCGAATCGCCGTATAACGCTCATCTTGGTTAATAAACTCAGCAGCTAAGATATTACCGTTACGTAAAAACTCACCTTCTGCATATTCTTGTTCATAGATAATCGCGAAACTGTCGCCCTCACGTAAATCCAATGCAAAGTCGATATCCCAACCAAACACTGTAGATAGTTGCATGATTTGGTTCGCATTTAAGCCCGCATCAACCGCAGAGTTCCAAAAATTACTTTTAATCTTCGCGCTGGTAAAATGCGTGCGAATTTCTACATCCTTCTCAGATATTTTTTCGTGATATTGTTCTTGGTTTTTACTGATCACGAGCGTAGAAATAGCATTAATTCGATAGCGTACTTCAGTTAAATCACCCTTGGCATCTTTTGATATCACAATTTCTTCGCCAGGCATTATCTTAAGTAAATTTTGCTTAGCTAAAGGCAACTGGGTGATTTCATAAACATCTTTACTCGTTAAACCTGCGCGGTCAAATACCGCTGCTAAGGTATCGCCATTTTTAACATTAAAGTGCTCTACATCCCTATGGAGTGCACTTTCAATGGACTCGACAGCTTGATTATTGGCATTTCCTGCGGCTAGCGCATCTGTTGAGGATAATGGCTCTGCATTTGCTGGAACATCACTCGATTCACCCTCTATTGACTCAGGGCGTTGTGGTGAGCGAAAGGCGAGAGGAACATCATAACGGGTGTTAATTTGTGTTTGCTCACTCATGCCTGCGGTTTGCCTTGAAGCTTGGGCTTCTTCAGAAGGTAGGAGCATGGTTATCATAGTGATAACAGAAAGAATGCTGAGGAGAATTTGATGCTTTTTAGGCAACAATTTAAATAACGTAATAACCTTTCCCATTGACGCCGATACCGATAACCTGAGGCTTGAATAATCCCGTTAGTGTACACACTTTCAATTGTGCTGGCTAACAAGTAACATAAGTCTCCTCATTTTATGATCATGGCCTTAGGAGTCCCTGCCGAGATGGCTGATTTAGACCAAGTATTAGCAGAAATTAGACGTGGTACCGATGAGATTTTACTCGAATCGGATCTGCTGGAAAAACTCAAAGAAGGACGTCCACTTCGTATTAAGTTAGGCGCAGATCCTACTGCACCGGATATCCATCTTGGACACACAGTAATTTTAAATAAATTACGATTATTCCAAGAGTTAGGTCATGAAGTCATTTTCTTAATTGGTGACTTTACCGGTATGGTGGGTGATCCGAGTGGTAAAAATAGTACCCGTCCACCACTGACTCGTGAGCAAGTATTAGCCAACGCTGAAACCTATAAAGAGCAGGTCTATAAAATCCTTGACCCCGCAAAAACGCGCATCGAGTTTAACTCAAGTTGGTTAGAGCCTTTAGGTGCTGCGGGAATGATCCGCTTAGCATCACAACAAACCGTTGCGCGTATGATGGAGCGTGATGACTTTAAGAAGCGTTATGCTTCAGGTCAATCGATTGCCATCCATGAGTTTATGTATCCACTGCTGCAAGGTTATGACTCAGTAGCCCTTAAGGCCGACGTTGAATTAGGCGGTACTGACCAGAAGTTCAACCTGTTAATGGGGCGTGAGTTACAGAAAGCCGAAGGTCAAAAACCACAAGCTGTGATTATGATGCCACTGCTTGAGGGTTTAGACGGTGTGAAGAAAATGTCTAAATCGGCGCACAACTACATTGGTGTGAGTGAACCCGCCAACGAAATGTTTGGTAAGCTGATGTCAATTTCGGACGATTTGATGTGGCGCTACTTTGAGTTGCTGTCATTCCGCCCTCTGGCTGAAATTGAACAATTCAAACAAGATGTGGTTAATGGCGCTAACCCACGTGACATTAAAATTGCTTTAGCGAAGGAAATTATCACCCGTTTCCATGATGCAGCGTCTGCCGAAAGCGCACATCAAGCCTTTGTCGATCGTGCTAAGGGAATGATCCCTGACGATATCGAAGCAATCGAGTTAGCAGCGGGTGAAGGTATTGCGATTGCCAATCTGTTGAAGGATGCTGATTTAGTGGCATCGACTTCAGAAGCGATGCGGATGATTAAGCAAGGTGCGGTGAAGATGGACGGCGAAAAGTTAGAAGATAGCCGTATGACTTTGTTCGCGGGTACTGTTGCTGTATTCCAAGTCGGTAAACGTAAGTTTGCCAAAGTGACTTTGGTATAGTGACGTTGGTCAGTGGGTTTAGGTTAAGTCATTTTAATTTATTCGTTTAAACTTCAAGAAGTTTAAACGAATAAAAAGAGCGCCTTAGGGCGCTCTTTTTTTATGCTTTTCTACACAGCAAGATTAAGGCGCTGTGTTTAGCTCATGCTCGGCGATATTACATCTGTCGGTACCAAAGTGTTGTCCACCACTGCATTTCCACGCCAACTGAGCCGAACTGACCTGCCACTGTTTGGCATTTTGTTTCAGGGAGATAATCAACAGCATTTGTGGATGTTGCTTGGAAAACTCGCTCACTTGATAGGTTAAAATGCTGCCTTTATGCGATTGAGTGCGCACTAAGGTAAATTTATTACCTGCATATTGGCTACTGATTTTGCTAGGATCTTTTGCCCAATCTTGTTGTTGCGCCTGCGCGATGCGTAATTGTTGATTGAAGTGATTAACAGGTTGAACTGCATAAGAAACAATAATGGGTTGCTGTGCTTGTGCTTGGGGCGACAGCATTAGGCTATAAAAGGCGACTAGGGCACATAATCCAAAAAATTTCATACAAACCTCATTGCAACAATGCTGTAAATCTGGTGAATGCATAACATTCTGGAAATTGATTCATTGTTAGCTTCGACCTGTATCTTGGTCTCAAGTTTCAAGGAGGCACAAATTTTGTGATTACTGCATCGCCAATTGGTCTGACATGGTTTGGTAATCAATTAGATCGACATGTTCAGTCACTCTACGGTTGAGCATATCGAGTTTTAGACTGGTGACTGCAGGAATTGCCACATCAATAATTTTACCGGGTTTGCCGAATTGTTCACCGGGTCCTTTAAAATGGTAGTTACCTATCATGACCACTAAAGAGCCTGCGTTATACATATGCTCGATATTAAAATCATATTCGAGTACACCTTGATGAGCTCGTTCTAGAAAGTCGATGATAAATCGCCCTCCAGTATATTTACGGTTAGCTGTTTTATCGAAGAAAATACTGTCGCGATTATAAAATGTGATAAGAGTTTTGTAGTCGTGCTCGGTTAGTGCATCCATGTACTTTACGGCGAGTTGCTGCTCCTGTGGCATTTCTCCCGAGTTGGCTTGTGCCGATACAGGAATCACGAGAGAAGCAAACATAAGACATAAAATAAGACACAATATTCGCAAACTATTCCCTCTTAGTTTTGAGATCAAAGGCTGGTAGAGATAGATGCCATTTGATGGCGCTTAAGCGGATAATCAAGGCACTGGTCATCGCCAAAAACAGCGCCGTTTTTTCATTCATACCGTAGGTTAAACTGACGGTATAACCTATGCCACCAATGATTGAAGCCGTAGCATATATTTCTGTGCGTAACACCATGGGTATTTGCCTACAGAGTAAGTCTCGAATAATGCCTCCTCCCACGCCTGTGATCAAGCCCATTACCACGGCAATCATGCCACTCAAACCCATATTGAGGGCTTTTTCGGCACCAATCACAGTAAACAGGGCTAATCCAAAGGCATCTGCGACGGGTAAAATGTACTCGGGCACCTTGCGAGGCCGACGGACCAATAGCAAACAGGCGAGCACGGTCGCGAGGATCACTATGATGTAGTTTGGGTCGCGGATCCAAAATACGGGTGTTGCACCTATGAGCGCATCGCGGATGCTGCCGCCACCAATAGCGGTGACAGAGGCAAGGACAATGACACCAAATGGATCCATTCTATGGCGCCCGGCGGCGAGTGCGCCGGATAAGGCAAAAACGGCTGTGCCACATAAGTCAAAAAAGTAGATCCAATGGATCATTTACTCATCTCTTTGATATGGATATTTAAGGCATCCACGGAAATACGAATTTCGATCACAGATAAAATCAGTGAGTAGAGCAGTAGTAATAAGCTAGCACCGAAGATAACAGATCCCGTTTTATTTAAACCAATATAGATAAAAATCATACATAAAACACACAGCGCAAAACTGGAAACACCTGCTTCTTGCATTCTTCGTATGATGCGGATCCGCTGGCTGAGGTTTTTAATTTGATCCTTATGTACGGGTTTGTCGCCGTTACTCAACTGACGGATCAGTGCTGCCAGTGCAAAAAATCGGTTGGTATACGCGAGTAATAGCAGGGAAATTGCTGGAAATAACAACGCTGGGGTTGTTAATGAAACATGCATATTTTCAAACAAGAGGGCCTGCCTTTAACTAAGTGCTAAGGGAAATTGCATCATATCACAGGCTTTGTAGCCAACGTAAACCTGCCCATAACAGGGGAAGTACAATAACAAAACTAAATCATATAGCACTCGCGCGGGAGGTGAGTTGAATCGCTGAGGCTATATTGTTGCTAGTGGGTTGTGGGCCGTAACTGATTTTGGCCACATCGATACGTTGACCTGAAAATTTTTGTGGACCGCCTAATTCAATATGTAAAATTCTGGCCACCAAATCCACACTGAGAATATAACCCCGTAAAGCAGGATGATGTTTAGGTAATCGAAAAAGGCTTGTCATTGCCTTAGGTCCACCCTGAATAGCAATGGATAGGCTCCAAAGCCACCCGGGAATAGCTAATAATACAGTTGATAGGCTATTGACTGTGCTACAAAAATGTTGGTATTTCGGTTGTATTGGTGGCCAACTGAGTTCAAGTTGCTTAATCATTCGCACTGCAAGCACCATGGGCGCTCCAGCGATGGCAAAAAAGAAAATGGTTGCCGCCGTCCCGTAAATAGGCGCTGTGGCGAGTTTTTCTATGGTGGCTTTGGCCAGTCCGACTTCAGATAGATTATCGGTATCACGGACAACCCAAGGCTGAAGCAGTTTTTTGGCGTTTGCATTATCTTGGCGCTTGAGAGCCTGAGCGATTTCAGCAGCCACTTGGTTGAAACATGCATCACTCAGGCAGAGATAAAGCACTAAAAACTCAAAAAACCAAGGAAAAGCAGCTAGTTCGAGTAAAAAAGTAATAATGGCCCAAAATGGAAATACCAATAATAACATTGCTAGCAAGCCTGCGGTGGCTTGTTGGCTTGCTGGACGTTCTGAACGATTCACTTTTGCGGCGAGCTGTTTTGCTAAATGGGTAAACCAAATTAGCGGCTGCATTTCTCGCGGTAAAGGGGCTAAACGTGCGAGCAATAAAGCGCAAAAAAGTATCAAAAAACCTTCAAACAAAGCACCATCAATCTCAACAAGTCGTTGATAAAAAGAACTATGCATTTGATACTTTTCCGCTTAAGGTGCTACTCAAGATTGACTATTTTAGCTGCTCAAGTAACAGCATTACCATTAGCGCTGAATGGTAACCCGCTTTGACAATATAAGAGTCGAAATCCACTGGCGAGTCATTGTTGGCGTTATCCGATAAAGAGCGGATTACCACAAATGGCACACCAAACTGGTGACATACTTGGGCAATGGCAGCGCCTTCCATCTCACAGGCAGCCATAGTCGGGAAGTTTTTGAGCATGGCTTGGGTGCGAACAGGATCGCAAATAAAGCTATCGCCAGTACAAATCAAACCTTCAATTGCTTTGACTTCACCCAGTTGAGCAATCGCTTTATTGGCAGCTTCAACTAAATGTGCGGCAGGAATAAACGCAGCAGGTTGCTGTGCCATTTGGCCAATTTCATAACCAAAAGCCGTGACATCCACATCATGGTGACGCACTTCAGAAGAAATCACGATATCGCCAATGGCCAGCGTATCAACAAAACCACCGGCAGAACCTGTGTTGATCACCGCATCCGGCGCATATTTCTCGATGAGCAGCGTGGTCGCAATACTTGCAGCCACCTTACCTATGCCAGAGCGAGTTACTACTACGTCTTTACCCGCGAGAGTACCCGCAATAAATTCAATACCAGCAATGGTTTGCGATGTTGCGTTTGTCATGGCGGCGATCAGGTGAGCGACTTCTGGCTCCATTGCGCCAATAATTCCAATTTTCATGGGAGACCTTTTTGATTCAACACTTAAAGAGTGGGACACGGGAATGCTGGCTAATATACCACACAGTTTTATGCAGTCGTTATGGCGAGATTGGGATTGCTTGATAATGGCTGAACTCGTTTGCATGAGTCCAGCCATTGGAGTGCTTGTTAAACGACAGTGGTAAAACAGTTTTTAGTGATAAAAATACGTTGGCGCTTAATTTATAGTGCTTAGTCTAAGTAGTTAAGAATACCTTGGGCTGCATCGCGACCTTCGGCAATGGCTGTCACGACTAAGTCTGAACCGCGCACCATATCACCTCCGGCAAACACTTTCGGGTTGGTAGTTTGGAATGGGTTTTCATCTAACTTATTTGCTTTGACTCGGCCCCATTGATCGAGCTCGATACCGTGTTCGGCAAACCAAGGTGCAGGGCTTGGTTGAAAACCAAAGGCGATAATAATGGCATCGGCTTCGAGCAACTGCTCGCTACCTGCAATCGCTTCTGCGCGTTGACGACCGCTTGCATCGGCCTTGCCCATGGCGGTTTCGACGCATTCAATGCCGATCACTTTGCCATCTTGGGTTTTAATCGCCACAGGTTGACGGTTAAACAGGAAGTTAACCCCTTCCTCGCGCGCATTTTGCACTTCGCGGCGTGAACCTGGCATGTTGGCCTCGTCTCGGCGGTAAGCACAGACTACGCTGCTGGCACCTTGTCTGACGGCGGTGCGCACGCAATCCATCGCAGTATCACCACCGCCTAATACCACCACACGTTTACCTTCAAGGTTCAGGTAGGGCGTTTGCGCATCTTGAGTGCCCATTAAATGATGGGTGTTACCAATCAAATAGGGCAGGGCTTGGTATACGCCTTGGGCATCTTCACCCTCAAGACCCGCTTTCATGGCAGTATAAGTGCCCATACCGAGGAAGACGGCATCGTATTCTTCGAGCAGTTGAGTAAATGGGATATCCTTACCGACAGTGACCCCGAGTTTGAACTCAATGCCCATGCCTTCTAATACACTGCGACGGGTCGCCATAACGGCTTTGTCGAGTTTAAAAGACGGAATACCGTAGGTGAGTAGCCCACCAATTTGTGGATATTTATCAAAGACCACAGCTTTAACACCGTTGCGAGACAGAATATCCGCGCAGCCTAAACCCGCAGGACCGGCGCCAACAATCGCCACTCGTTCAGGGCGTGGCGTGACCTTGCTCATATCGGGGCGCCAGCCTTGGGCGATAGCGGTATCGGTAATGTATTTTTCGACATTACCGATAGTGACAGCGCCAAAGTCGTCGTTCAGAGTACAAGCACCTTCACAGAGTCTGTCCTGTGGACAAACACGGCCGCAGATTTCGGGCAGAGTGTTGGTCTCATGCACTAAATCTGCCGCTTCCATGATGCGGCCTTGTTCCGCTAGCTTGAGCCAGTTAGGAATATAATTGTGTAGCGGGCATTTCCACTCACAATAAGGATTGCCGCAATCTAAACAGCGGTCCGCTTGCTCGGCTACTTGAGGCTGAGCAAAAGGCTGATAAATCTCAATAAACTGAGTCGCACGTTTAGCTGCAGGGTGTTTAGCGGGGTCTTTACGACCCACTTCAATAAATTGAAAATCGTTACTCATGCGCCATTACCCCGCTTTTACAACTAATTCTGGGCTCGATTGCTCGAGTTTGAGCAGATCGGCCACGGCAATATTTTTAGGTTTCACTAATACGAAGCAATCTAACCAGTTACCAAAATCACTTAAGATCATCTTGGCATGTTCGCTGCCCGTTTCGGCCACGTGGGCTTCAATTAAGCCTTTTAAATGTTGTTGATGGATCGGTGATTCCAGTTTTTGAGTGTCGACAAGTTCAGTATTCACACGGCGATTGAAGCGGCCAAATTGGTCGAACACATAGGCAAAGCCGCCTGTCATACCCGCGCCGAAGTTCACCCCGGTTTTACCAAGGACAACCACGATACCGCTAGTCATGTATTCGCAGCCATTATCGCCAAGCCCTTCGACCACAGCAATCGCCCCTGAGTTACGTACTGCAAAACGCTCGCCCGCTTGACCCGCGGCGAAGAACTTGCCGCCTGTCGCACCATAAAGGCACGTGTTCCCGACAATGGCGCTGCGCTCGCTTTGGAATGGACTGCCCAGTGGTGGATAAATCACAATCTTACCGCCAGACATCCCTTTACCCACATAGTCGTTGGCATCGCCACAGAGCTTTAACTCAAGTCCTGGGCTGTTCCACACGCCAAAACTTTGGCCTGCGCTGCCGTTAAAGCTCAGTTTGATGGGCGCTTTAGTGCCTTTCACGCCGAGCGTGCTCGCGATATAGCCTGACAAGGTTGCGCCAACGGAGCGGTCAGTGTTATTGATGCTATAAGCCGCATCGAAACTCTCGCCCTTATCGACGGCGCTTTGGCATTCGTTTAATAAATGCTGGTTAAGTAGCCCTAAATCTGCCGGTGGATTGGTTTCTTGCCAAGTACGTGATGAGGTCGCTGGCACTTTGGGTTGATACAAAATCGGTGAAAGATCTAAGCCCTGTTGTTTAGCGGTTTGTCCTTCAAGGGTATACAACCACTCACTGCGGCCAACTAAGTCCTCAAATTTACTGACCCCAAGGGTCGCCATCCATTCGCGCACTTCCTCTGCCACAAACTCAAAGTAAGTAATCACTCGCTCTGGCAGACCGTGGTAATGGTTATCGCGCAGGTTTTTATCTTGAGTTGCTACGCCTGTCGCGCAGTTGTTCAAGTGGCAAATACGCAGGTATTTACAACCTAGGGCGATCATAGGCACAGTGCCAAAACCAAAGCTCTCAGCACCTAAGAGCGCGGCTTTAATGACATCAGTACCGGTTTTTAAGCCACCATCGACTTGCAGGCGAATTTTATGGCGTAGACCATTTTCCACGAGAGATTGATGCACTTCGGCTAAACCTAGCTCCCATGGGCTACCCGCATATTTCACTGAGGTGATTGGGCTAGCACCTGTGCCGCCATCGTAGCCGGAAATGGTGATCATATCTGCATAGGCTTTGGCTACGCCCGTGGCGATAGTGCCGACACCTGGCTCTGACACTAATTTAACTGAAATCAGCGCTTTAGTGTTGATTTGCTTCAAGTCGAAAATCAGCTGGGCTAAATCTTCGATAGAGTAAATATCGTGGTGTGGTGGCGGTGAAATCAGCGTTACACCAGGACGAGCATGCCGCAGTCCGGCGATTTCAACACTCACCTTATGGCCGGGTAACTGACCACCTTCACCGGGTTTTGCGCCTTGGGCGACTTTAATCTGCAATACATCAGCATTAACTAAATAATGCGCAGTGACACCAAAGCGGGCCGAGGCAATCTGTTTAATTGCAGAATTTCGTTCAGTATTAAAGCGGCGAGCATCCTCACCACCTTCACCTGAGTTTGAGCGGCCGCCTAAGCGGTTCATTGCGATAGCCAGCGCTTCATGGGCTTCAGGGCTTAATGCGCCAATACTCATAGCAGCGCTGTCAAAACGTGAGAATAGATTTGATGCCGCTTCTACATCGGTGATATCAATCGAGGTTTGAGCTCCCTTAATACCGATTAAATCACGCAGTGTGGCAATAGGGCGATTGTCGACCAGTTCGGCAAACTTTTTATAGGTAGCAAAGTTTTTATCGATCAGTGATGCCTGTAGGGTGTTGACTACATCTGGGTTAAAGCAGTGATATTCACCGCCTTCAACGTATTTTAGCAGTCCACCTTGCGGCAATGGCACATGGGCACGGTAGGCCGCTTTGTGCAGTATTGCTTGGTCTTGGGCGATTTCTGCAAAACCGGCGCCCTCGATACGGCTAACTACACCTTTAAAGCATAAGTCGATGACTTCGCTGGCAATGCCTATGGCTTCAAATTGTTGACTACAACGGTAAGAGCCGACAGTACTGATGCCCATTTTGGACATAATTTTACGCAAGCCCTTTTCGATGCCGTAACGGAAGTTCAGCATTAATGCAATCGTATCGGTTAAACCATGGCGTTTCGCAAGATCGGAGATTGATTCGTACACTAGGTATGGATAAATGGCAGTGGCACCAAAGCCAAGTAGTACGGCAAAGTGGTGTGGATCCCGTGCTGATGCAGTTTCAACAATGATGTTGGTGTCGCAGCGCAGGCTTTTATTCACCAGCATTTGTTGCACAGATCCGACCGCCATGGCTGCGGGGATCACTTGTGCAGATTTATCAACGGCGCGATCGGATAAAATGAGTAAGGTGGTGCCACTACGAGCTAAACGTTCCGCTTCGGCTGTGATGCGGCGGATGGCGTTTTCGAGTCCTTCATTAGGATCGTAATTTAAATCGACGATATTAGCGCGATAGTAAGTGCTATCTAATCCCAGTAATTGGTTAAAATCACTGAATAATAGAATTGGCGAGTTGAACATCACCCGGTAAGCGTGCCCTGTGGTTTCATTAAACAGGTTCTGCTCGCGACCAATACAAGTCGCCAAGGACATGACATGCTTTTCACGTAATGGATCTATGGGGGGATTCGTTACTTGAGCAAATTTCTGCCTAAAATAGTCATACAGCGAACGTGACTTTTTCGACAGCACCGCCATCGGTGTATCATCACCCATTGACCCTGTGGCTTCTTCACCTTGTTTTGCTAATACCCAAATAACTTGTTCTAGCTCTTCGCGGGTATAACCAAATTGCTTTTGATATTGCAGCAATTGTTCTGGATTTAATTCGCTAGCACCATGTTGCTCTGTGGTGAGTTGCTCTGCTGGGATCAAAGTGCGGCTGTTTTTTGCCATCCATTCTTTATAAGGGTGGCGGCGTTTAAGATCGTTATCGATTTCAAAGGATTGGTATAGGCGACCATTTAACGTATCGAGTACCAGCAATTCACCAGGCCCAACACGGCCTTTTTCGATCACTTCATCTGCGGCGTAATCCCAAATTCCAACTTCGGAAGCTAAGGTCAAAATACGATCTTTTGTGATCACATAACGTGATGGACGCAGACCATTACGGTCAACGGCGCAGGCGGCATGGCGACCGTTGGTCATCACAATACCGGCCGGACCATCCCAAGGCTCCATATGCATAGAGTTAAAGTTGTAGAAGGCTTTTAATTCATCATCCATTTCTGGATTACTTTGCCAAGCAGGCGGGATCAATAGACGCATGGCACGGTATAAGTCCATGCCACCGGATAACAGCATTTCCAGCATATTATCTAAAGATGAAGAGTCTGAGCCTGTTTCATTCACAAAGGGAGCGGCCTGCTGCAAATCTGGCAGTAGCGGTGAATTAAATTTATAGGCACGGGCACGGGCCCATTGACGGTTACCCGTAATAGTATTGATTTCACCATTATGGGCTAAATATCTAAACGGCTGAGCTAATGGCCATTTAGGGGATGTGTTCGTTGAAAAACGCTGGTGGAATAGGCAGATAGAGCTTTTTAAGCGAATGTCCGCGAGATCGGGATAAAACGCGGGCAAATCTACAGGCATCATCAAGCCTTTATAGACGATAACTTGGCCAGACAAACTCGCGACATAGAAGTCTTTGTCATCAATGATCTGCTGTTCTAAGCGGCGACGCGCCATATAAAGGCGGCGTTCTAAGTCTTTTTCACGCCAACCGATAGGCGCGTTAATCAGCACTTGGTAGATTTGTGGCAGGCTAGCCTTGCCGATTTCCCCTAATACGTCGGGATTGACTGGTACTTTGCGCCAGCCAGCAATGCTTAAGGTTTCGCGTTCGAGTTCACGCTCAAGGATAAACTTAGCTTGGTCGGCCAATTCATTGTCTTGACTTAAAAACAGCATACCTACGGCAAACTTGCGGCTTAAATGCCAATCATTTTCTGCGGCAATTGCTTCAAAAAATTGCACGGGTAATTGCATTAATAAACCGCAGCCATCGCCAGTGCGACCGTCGGAAGCTATGCCACCACGATGTTTCATTCGATCAAGGCCATGAATAGCCGTACGCACGATACGATGACTGGCTTCGCCATCCATTTGTGCTATCAACCCAAAACCACAATTGTCCCGCTCAAAACTGGGATGATATAAGCTCATACAAAAACCTCCCTAGACCTCAACTGATTACTTCTCGGGGAGAAAATGTAAAGACTTTCTATATATGCACCCGAACCACCCAAATTAGCCTGAGATTCACTAAAGGTCAAACCAAAAATTTGCATAAAATATGGGTATTAATTCATATTTCATACACAAAACACAATGGCGTTACGTTAACGTCAACAGTAAAATACGTTGTATAACATTATGAATAAAAAGAATTTTAAAAAGGATAAAACTGATGATTTACTAAAGTGTAACATGGAGTGGGATTGTTTTTGATTTACAAATAGTGATTTTTATTGCAAATACAGTGAAGGTATAAAAAATTATAATAAGTGAATTTTTATTCTTCGCATTTGTGAGGTAGATCGCTAAATGTAAGTTAAATGCAAGGGGGAGTGCACATTTTTGACAATAGTTGTGACTATCTATTCGGAGTTTTATTTACGGCAAAGAAAAACAGGCTAACTTTGTTTACAATACGCTTTTTCCTTTCGTCCAATCACTTTTTTCTTTTCTACTGTAATTTTATCTTGGTTATTAAAAATGAAGCCATATCACGTTAGGCAGGTGTTGTAATGGGGCTTGATGCATACGTCAACACATTCGGCGCAGTTTGTAAGGCAAAATACGGCACAAGATTGCGTAAACTGACAATAGATGCCAAGTTTACTTGCCCTAACCGTGATGGCACTTTGGGGCGAGGAGGCTGTACTTTCTGTAATGTGGCGTCATTTAGCCATCAAACTGCTGATGTATTGAGTATTACTGAGCAACTCGAACAGGGAAAGAGTCGCTATCGTGAGGCGAAACCTCAGGCTCAAGCCGATAAATTTATTGCTTATTTTCAGGCTTACACCAGCACTTACGATGAGTATCAAGTGTTGATGGCTAAATACGATGAAGCAGTTAAAGATGATGAGATAGTCGGTTTATGTGTAGGAACTCGCCCCGATTGTGTGCCGGATAATGTATTGGATTTGCTGGCGCGTTATCAGGCCGATGGTGTCGATGTTTGGTTAGAACTTGGACTACAAACTGCCAACGATGAAACGCTGCGTAGAATTAACCGTGGCCATGATTTCGCCTGCTATTGTGACACTGTTTCTAGGGCTAGAGCCCGTGGTCTAAAGGTATGCACTCATCTTATTCTTGGCTTACCCAACGAAACTCACAGCGATTATATGGCGACTTTAGCAGCTGTATTGCAGCAGGGCGTTGATGGTTTGAAGCTGCATCCTTTGCATATTGTCGAAGGTAGCACTATGGCCAAAGCGTGGCGAAGTGGTCGCTTACCTTTATCGAGTCTTGAGGATTATGCCCGCAGTGTCGGAGAGATGATCCGCCATACTCCAAAAGAAGTGATTTTCCATCGAGTTACTGCCTACGCTAAAAAACCAATACTACTGGCACCCGATTGGTGTGCTTATCGTTGGGATGGATTAGTGGCGATTGTCGATAATTTGGCGCTTTATGGTGGACAAGGGGAAGCATTAGAGGGACGATAGTCGCAATATCAGCACGGTTTAGATACCATCCATAGTGGTAAATGTTGGATGGTGTTAATAGCAAGCTTTTGATTTGTTATAGATAAATTTGTTTTGGACTGTAAATACTGCTATAAGTTGCACTGTCAATTTTTGAGGGTATCATGTCCTGAATTTGATTTACGCATTGAACTACTTAAGGGAGGCCTCGATGGCCACAGTTGAATTAGAAGCAATCCTAGATCTCAATACTTTGGAACAGTACTGTAGTGCTATTGGTGCAGCTACCCTCTTGAAGAGTGTTGTACTATTTGAGCAACTCATGCCTGAATATGTGGGTAATCTAGTAAAGGCTAACGATGCTGAAGATAAAGATACCCTGTGTTCTGAGGCTCATAAGTTTAAGGGGGCCGCAGGCTCTGTTGGTTTGAAACGTATTCAGCAAATTGCTCAATTATTGCAACATGGTGAAGAAGATCGCTGGGCAGTAGAGCATGGTATTTGGGTTGCTCAGATTGTTGAGTTTGCGAGCGCAGATTTACAACAGCTAAAGCTGTTTCTTCAGGCAAAAATATAACATCAGTTATAACTATGGCGTGTCTGTTCAAAAGAGATGGCTGCAGCATTGACTAGATAATATTATTTATTGATAAGCGAGAGCGTGTTTGATGTTTTCGAGCACGCTGAGTCACCAGTGCAAACTTGAGCCAGTTTTTATCAATAGATGAAAACGCAGCAGAAACACCGTTCGAACTTGCCGTCACGAACAAAATGTAACCTCAAAATATCGTAACACCTCAGTTTGATCTATTGAGCCGTTGTACAATCCACGGAATGGCGATTCGGCTCACACTCTTGATAACTAATGCCGCGTTATTGTTGATACTTTATGCTAGAGTAGATTTAATTTATTAATGCATAACCTTATTGGCAATCGATAAAATGAAAAGTTTACCTAGCCTCAAGAATTTATTTTATTTGGTGAATCTCCATCAAGAGCAAAATTTTAACCGCGCTGCTAAGGTGTGTTTTGTTAGTCAGTCGACGTTATCCAGTGGGATCCAAAATTTAGAAGAGCAACTAGGTCATCAATTGATCGAACGTGATCACAAATCATTTATGTTTACTGCTATTGGTGAAGAAGTTGTACAACGTTCCCGTAAGATCCTCACCGATGTCGACGACTTAGTTGAGCTAGTTAAAAATCAAGGCGAGCCAATGACGGGTGATATTCGCCTAGGCTGTATTCCTACGATTGCCCCTTTCCTATTGAGTCGCGTTGTGCGCCAATGCCAGCAAGCTTATCCTGCGATGAGTTTGTTGCTGAAAGAAGATACAACTGACCGTTTGTTAGATGCTTTAGGGAAAGGAGAGTTAGATCTATTGATCCTTGTCTTACCAGTTGATACTAGTGGTTATCACAGTATGAAGGTTGGCATTGACCCATTCAAAATGGTCATCCATAAGGATTTAGCTGGAGAAATTCATCAACCGATCGACTATCAAGCCTTACCGGATGAGAGTATTTTTTTATTGCAAAGTGAACATTGCATAACAGGCCATGCAATCACTGCCTGTCAGTTGGGGGATAGTGCCAAGGTAAACCCATTCGCCGCGACCAGTTTGCATACCTTAGTACAAATGGTAAACAGTAAATTAGGGACGACCTTCTTACCACAAATGGCAATTGATGCTGGCATTCTAAACGATACCGATTTAGTGGTAATGACACCACCGGGTGAGGCTCCTTACCGAGATATAGGGCTCGTTTGGCGACAAACTACCAGCCGAATTTTAACTTTCCGCACGTTAGGTTTAATGATCCAAAAGTTACTCACTAAAGACGAAGATTAAACTTGCGGCAACAGCAAAGTGTGACGTCTAGTTACAGCTTAAATTGAGTCAAGATCAGAGTGGGGAAACACCAAATACTTCTATTGAGTGTTGTTTCCCTTTTAGTTTGATTGGGCCTAGGTTGGTTAGGCGATATTCACTATTGGGATTATCTAAGCGTCCAGCTAAAGCCCCAGACACTAACATACGTTGTCCAAGGGGGTTACACTGATCTTGCAGCCTTGCTAACGTATTGAGTACGTCACTAAAGAAGCTAATTTCTTGTTTTTGTACCCCAACAACCGCTGCTACTACCTGCCCACAATGTGCTGCGGCTTTAAATTTAGGCACAAAACCGTAGTGTTCCTCAAAGTAGTGTCTTTGCCAGCTAAGCTGTTGGCTAAATTCAAAATAGATATTCATACAACGATCATGCACCACGCCTTCTTCTAACGGCCAATGGATAAGGACGGCATCACCCATGTAACGATATATTTCGGCTTCATTATTCGTTACTGTGTCTGACAATAAGCTAAAGCTATCTTGGATTAAACGGCTAAAACGATAATCACCGAGTGATTCAGCGTGTGTGGTGGAGGCAACCATATCCAAGTAAAGAAACAAACGCTGTTCATATCTCGGTTTATGGTATTTACCCATACCGATATTGAGTAAAATACGTGGGCCTACTAATAATGCCATTTGCTCAACAAAGGCTAAACTGACTCGAACAACAACAAGGTAGACAATGAGTGCTTGAAAAGAAGGGCTGTACAAAATATGTGCTGTGAGCATTTGCCTTAGCGTAGACATATGGTTTTCTATTGCCCACATATTTAAAAATTGAGTAATGTAGGCCAAGGTTGTTGCACCTAGTAATAGGAACAACCCTTTGAAAATAACTGAAAACACATAGGGAAGGCGATTGATTGCGCTAAAATCGGCAATTAAGTTTGACATCCAATGTAGGCTACCAAAGATAATCCCCATATAAACCGCGAGGGTCGCAAGATCGGCTGAGCTCACCGCCCACTGGGGCAGTTCTGGTGATTGTGCATATCGAAAAAACACGAAAGCAGCCATGGCAATAGCCCAAGCTAATATCGCAAAAAGAAGTTTTTTCGCTTGTCTACGTGCTCTCACGACTCGATTTTTATCCGAATACGACCGTTATTTCAGGATGCCGTAGTTTATAGAAAATCATCACCAAAGTGCTAGTGAAATTTGTGATCTGGATCAATACAAGTCCATATCGTTACTAAAATTTAACCAAAAGCTTTATTTAGTATCATGGCGGTAAAAGCGGTCTTTAAATAAAAGCCACGAGGATTGGTCATTTTGAGGCTACCATTTTCGGCAATGCTTTGCGTTAATGCTCTGCTATTGGCTGCTTTTGGCCGTAGCTGTAATACTTCGCCGTGACGGGCTGTGAGTTTCTCAACTTTTCCTAGTGCAATAAGCTCCATTATTTCTTCCCAATCTTGTTGTAATAGACGTAATTCATCGGGATCTGGTTGCCATAAAATAGGCGTGCCAATACGGCGAGCACCGACAGATATTTGTCTTTCACCCTCGACGGGAACCCAAAGCACGCGCTGTAGTTTGTGGCAGACTAGGCTGTTTTCCCAAGTAAGTCCTTCAATTTGCGAGAGCGGCGCGACACATACATAGGTTGTTTCTAACGGTTTTCCTTGTGCATTTATGGGAATGGTTTTGAGCTCGACACCTAGATGTAAAAAGTCTTGTTCAGGTTTAGAGCCCGCTGTTGCACCCAATTCCATTTCGATGAGTTGGCCAACCCAGCCCTTATCTCGCTTAAGATTTTTGGGGACGGTTATTCCTCTATTAGCAGCAATTTGTGCCAAACTTACGCCAGCCATCATATTGGCGCGCTCGAGTAATTCGGTGAGATTTTCTGGAGGGATAATTGCTTTCATGGGCGAATTTTACTTAAAAATAGTTCGTTAGCAACAGTGGTTAAAAAATGCTCTGGGGATTGGCGGTGATAACATTTATAAAGGGTAACTGCTAAGTTAATGATTTTAATGTTTATATCTTCAGTATTTAGATATCTTTTTAAAGGCGCTAAAAGTTACACTCGGCTTTCCCTTACGTTCCTCACATACTTATCCACAGATATTATGGATAACTCCTAAAGTGAATGCCTTTAACCTAATGAAAAATGCAAGTCAATGCAAAAATTCGGTGTTTTTTATCGAAATGTGGATAGTTTTCAGAGTGTCCTGTGCATAACCTTTATTGTAATTTAGTCTAGAATCACTATTAAGTTTTAAGGTTAAAAATTAACCTTAAATTGTTTATTTTACTGATGGTTTTAAAAATATTTTTTATCATGCTGATATATATTAGCTTTTTCGTTCTGCTTCAACAGTGTACTGAACCTTGGAACTTCTGTTTTTTGGACGTTATAACAAGTTCAAGGGAGTTTCAAACAGGGATATCCACAGAAAATGTGGATATCCTTGAGAATGCCTTCTTCTGTTTGTTGATAAATAATCCATATAGAGGAATTTATCCCATGTACCACTTAAAATAGAGGTTTGCTGAGAGACTGGCTTTATGAAACAATCGGATTATTAAAATTATCCTTATTCGGAGTCCATGTGATTGATAGCGACGGCTTTCGCGCAAATGTGGGCATAATAATTTGTAACAGATATGGTCAAGTTATGTGGGCTAGACGTTTTGGCCAACATTCTTGGCAATTCCCTCAAGGTGGTGTTGACGATGGTGAGTCAGCAGAGGAGGCTATGTACCGTGAGTTATATGAAGAAGTCGGCCTAAGACCCGAACATGTACATATATTAACCTCGACTCGTTCTTGGTTAAGGTATCGTCTACCTAAGCGTTTAGTGAGGCAAGACAGTAAACCAGTCTGCATTGGGCAAAAGCAAAAATGGTTTCTGTTACAATTGAAAAGCCAAGATAGTGCGATTAATTTAAGTTCTTCAGGGCATCCTGAATTTGACGATTGGCGTTGGGTAAGTTATTGGTATCCCGTGCGACAAGTCGTTTCATTTAAGCGTGATGTATATCGAAAAGTGATGAAAGAGTTTGCGGCAACGGCATTGTCATTCCAAACCCAGGAAATTCCGAGGAAGCGGGGAAGGCAAAAAACGACAGGCTGATTTTCAAAGAGGATTGAAAACAGTGTTAAATACGCTTAGGGATATTACGCAGGCCGTGGCATCTGCCCACAGTTTAGAAACCGCATTAGCAGTCTTAGTTTCATCCACTAAAGCGGCAATGGACACTCAATGTTGCTCCATCTACATATTAGAAGAGCAAGAACTTGTGTTGTCGGCAACCGATGGCCTTGAAAAAAGTGCTGTTGGTCGGGTGCGTATGCCGCTGACAGAGGGATTAGTTGGACTTGCCGCCCAACGTGAAGAGGCCGTCAATTTAGCGGATGCTAGGCTTCATCCAAGGTTTAAACTCTTCCCCGAGGTTGCAGAAGAAGAATACCGTGCATTTTTAGCTGTACCTATTATCTATCAGAAAGCTGTTGTTGGTGTGATAGTGGTACAGCAGGCCAGTGCTCGTCAGTTTAGCGAGGGAGAAGAGGCGTTTTTAATGACGCTTGCCGCCCAACTTGCTATGGCTATACGCGGGTTGAAGCAAAAAGCTCAGGTGAGTTCGCACAACCAACAGATTTTGTTTCAAGGGACTTCTGCATCTAATGGTATTGCCATTGCTCATGCATTCGTACTTGGTGGTGAAATTGCCCTTGAGCAGCCCGATGTGCGTTGTGAAAATATCGCCATTGAATCTAGCCGATTAGCGGCTGCGATGGGACGTTGTAAAGACGCCATTGGTGCCTTATCTCAACGATTTGATCGTGAGCAAGATGACGAAGTCGTCTCTATTTTCAATGCGTTACTATTATTACTCGATGATGCTAGTTTGGGTGGTGAGTACACCCGTGAAGTGCAATTAGGGTGGGCTGCAGAGTCGGCGGTAAGTCGAGTATCTTTGCGTTATATCCAACAGTTTTTTGCAATGGAAGACCCCTATCTTAAAGAACGCGCCAGTGATATTCGCGATCTCGGTCAAAAGGTATTACGTCAGCTAATCGAGCCTGAGCGTCTTGAACTTGAACCCGATAAGCCCGTCATTCTGGTGACCCGCGAAGCTGACGCCACTATGTTAGCCGAATTTCCAAGGCAAAAACTTGCAGGAATAGTCACGGAGCTTGGTGGTGTAAACTCCCATGCGGCAATTTTAGCCCGCGCTCTTGGCGTCCCAGCGATTACGGGGGTTGAGCAATTACTGTCTGCGGATATAGATCAAAAGCTATTAGTCGTGAATGCGAGCCGTGGACAACTGATGGTATCGCCATCTCCAGCCGTTGTCAGCGAGTATCGCAGTTTGATTTCAGCGCAAAAAGCATTACAACGTCAGTATGCCCAAGAGTTGTCTTTACCTTCGGTAACCATAGATGGTTCACGTATTCGTTTGTATTTAAACGCAGGATTACTCAGTGGTGTCGCCTCTGAAATAGCCGAGGGTGCCGATGGTATTGGGCTTTATCGAACAGAAATTCCTTTTATGTTGCAACAACGCTTCCCGAGTGAATCAGAGCAAGTCAAAGTCTATCAGCAGGTTTTATTGGCTGCCTCAAATCGTCCCGTGGTGATGCGAACTCTAGATGTGGGAGGGGATAAACCTCTGCCATATTTTCCAATTAAAGAGGATAACCCTTTCCTCGGTTGGCGTGGTATTCGTTTATCCCTTGATCATCCAGAGCTTTTTTTAGTCCAGTTACGGGCGATGTTACAGGCTGGTGGTGAAGGTAAGCAGTTAAGTATTTTACTTCCAATGGTCAGTAACTTGGATGAGATTGATCAAGCTTTAGAATATTTACATCAGGCATATATTGAGCTAAAACATGATGTTAATAACAAGATTGTGATGCCGCGAATTGGCATTATGCTCGAAGTACCTGCATTGTTATATCAATTAGATGAAGTGGCTAGACGGGTCGATTTTGTTTCTGTAGGAAGTAACGATCTTACCCAATATTTGCTCGCGGTTGATCGTAATAATCCACGGGTTAGTTCTCTCTTTGATAGCTACCACCCGGGCATTTTACGCGCGCTACATCAAGCTCACCTCGATTGTCTCTATCATAAACTCGATATTAGCATTTGTGGCGAGTTGGCTGGTGAGCCGATGGGGGCGATTTTGCTGGTGGCGATGGGATATGACCAATTGAGTATGAATCAAGGTAGCTTAGCACGGATAAACTATTTACTTCGCCGTGTTGCTCGTGCTGATTTAGATCAGTTACTGTCGCAGGCGTTAAGTTTATCAAATGGTTTTCAAGTACGTGAGCTGGTTAAAGAATATTTGAATGAGCAAGGTTTAGTCACAATTCTTAATTAACTAATGGCGTTTTTTGCTTTAAGCTAAGACCTCAATTTATCGCGCTGTAGGTATTCGTGTGGATAGTTTGTTAACAGTGTTCTTTATTTGCTTAGCTTTAGGTGCATTTGTCGGTTTTATGGCGGGGTTATTAGGGATCGGTGGCGGTTTAATTGTTGTGCCAGCGCTACTTTATATTTTGCCATCAGTTGGGATTAGCTCATCTCAATTGCCACATATCGCTATTGCGACTTCATTGGCCGCAATTATTCTGACCTCCATTTCCTCTGCTAGAGCCCATCATAAGCGTGGCAATATACCTTGGTCTCTATTTAAATCTATGCTGCCAGGGCTTGTGCTTGGAGCGCTTGCTTCTGGTTTTATTGCTGAACGCATTCCCGCTGATACCCTGCAGCGAGGTTTTGCAATATTTGTGATTTTAATGACAATTCAGATGGTTTATCCGTTTAAGACTGAGTCGAATCGCCAGTTACCTAATGCTTTTGTGCTTTTTATTGCATCTGCTTTTATTGCGGTATTGGCAGGATTAACGGGAATCGGCGGCGGTATTCTGGTTGTACCATTTTTGACTTTTTATGGTTTACAGATGCGTCAAGCTGTTGGTTTTTCTGCTGCGATGGGCTTCTTAATCTCTCTTTCTGGCAGTTTTGGATATATTATCGCAGGGATGGACGCTCCTGAATTACCTTATGGTACCGTTGGTTTTATCTACTTACCCGCCCTGTTTGGTTTAATTATCACTTCTATTTTTATGGCGCCAGTAGGCGTAAAAGCCGCGAGTACTTTGCCGACACCTGTATTAAAAAAAATATTTGCACTCTTACTTTTGTGTGTTGGTCTTAAGTTAATTTTGGCCTAGTTTCAGAGCCGCTTTTTTGACGATGTTTATGGATGTTTTATGGCATTAAGTTTTCCCGATATCGATCCGGTGATCGTACAATTTGGCCCGTTTGATATTTTAGGACAAACTTTTGAGCCTGCCTTACGTTGGTATGGTTTTACTTATTTAATCGGTTTTGTGGCTGCAATGTGGCTGTTAAACCGTTATGCAGAGCGTTCTAAGGGTGTTTGGACAAAAGAACAGGTATCCGATCTTTTATTTTATGGTTTTTTAGGGGTGATTTTAGGAGGACGCGTTGGATATGTGCTCTTCTATCATTTTGATTATTTTCTCGAAAGTCCAATGTATTTGTTTAAGATTTCCGAAGGCGGAATGTCTTTTCATGGTGGACTAATCGGCGTTATTAGTGCCATGTTCTATATCGCTTGGAAGCAACATCGTCCTTTTTTTGCTGTTGCGGATATGGTCGCACCTGTCGTCCCTATTGGTTTGGGAGCAGGGCGCATTGGTAATTTTATCAATGGTGAACTTTGGGGGCGGGTGACCGACGTGCCTTGGGGGGTGGTATTTCCTTCGGGCGGCTCAGCACCGCGCCATCCTTCACAGCTATACCAGTTTGCCTTAGAAGGCGTTGCGTTATTTATTATTCTTTATTGGTTTAGCAAACGCACAACAAAAGTGGGTGCAGTGTCAGGTATGTTTCTATTGGGCTACGGTATTTTCCGGGTTGTCGTTGAAACGGTAAGGCAGCCTGATGAGCAACTGGGGCTTTATTGGGGCATGATGACCATGGGGCAGATCCTATCTGTACCAATGATTTTGTTCGGTTTATATTTAATTTTTCGTCCACAGGGTAAGTAGTAATGCAACAGTATTTAGACTTAATGAAGCACATTTTAGCTGAGGGTGTGGATAAATCGGATCGTACCGGTACTGGAACTCGTTCAGTATTTGGATATCAAATGCGTTTTGATTTAAGTAAAGGATTTCCCTTAGTCACGACTAAAAAATGCCATATGCGCTCTATTATCCATGAGTTACTGTGGTTCCTGAAAGGTGAGACTAACATTGCTTACCTTCGTGAAAATAAAGTGAGTATTTGGGATGAATGGGCCGATGATAATGGCGATTTAGGTCCGGTTTATGGCGCCCAATGGCGTAGCTGGCCAACTCAGAGTGGTGATGCTATTGACCAAATATCACAAGTTATCGCGCAGATTAAAGCTCAACCAGACTCTCGTCGTTTAATCGTTTCTGCATGGAATGTTGGTGAACTCGATAAAATGGCTTTAGCCCCTTGCCATGCTTTTTTTCAGTTCTATGTGGCTGATGGCAAGTTATCCTGTCAGCTCTATCAACGCAGTTGTGATGTTTTTCTCGGCTTACCATTTAATATTGCTAGTTACGCACTACTAACGATGATGGTTGCCCAGCAGTGTGATTTAGCGCTTGGTGATTTTGTGTGGACAGGCGGGGATACGCATTTGTATTCCAATCATATGGAACAAACGGTGCTGCAATTGAGCCGGGAACCCAAACCGTTACCTTTAATGACGATTCTGCGTAAACCTGAATCTATTTTCGACTATCAATTCGAAGATTTTGAACTGACAAATTACAATCCTCATCCTCACATCAAAGCTCCTGTCGCCGTTTAGGTACATTTTTCGAGCAAACACCTCGGAATAGCCGAGGTGTTTTGTCGAAACTTACGATTATACTAGTTGTTACTATTCGTCTACACTCAATACATTATGGTTTTTCGGAGTGTAAGATGGAAAAAGCAATTAGAAATTTTCTAAGCCAAGAGTCAGCGGGCGGCATCCTATTATTGGTTGCTGTTGTCTTTGCTATGCTGATGGCTAATTCTCCTTTATCAGGACTTTATCAAGGTTTTTTAGGGACTGATGTCCAAGTTCGCGTGGGTGCGTTAGATATTCATAAACCTTTATTACTCTGGATTAATGATGGCCTAATGGCATTATTCTTCCTGCTGATTGGGTTAGAAGTGAAGCGTGAGTTACTCGAAGGGGCGTTATCAAGTGTTGCCCAAGCATCGCTGCCTAGTTTTGCTGCTATTGGTGGGATGTTAGTTCCTGCTGGTATTTATTTGTTATTTAACTATGGCGACCCAGTGACTCAAGCGGGATGGGCAATTCCTGCTGCAACTGATATTGCTTTTGCTTTGGGGATTATGGCCTTACTCGGTAATAGAGTCCCTGTTGCATTAAAAGTTTTTCTTTTAGCACTCGCGATTATCGATGATCTGGGTGTTATTGTGATTATTGCCCTATTTTATAGTAGTGACTTATCAACCATTAGTTTAGCGATTGCTAGTGTCGCGATTCTTGGTCTTGTGGGGTTAAACCGTAAAGGCATTACAGCATTGACGCCTTACGGGATTTTAGGCCTGATCCTTTGGGTTGCGGTGCTTAAATCTGGTGTTCATGCCACTCTAGCGGGTGTCATTATTGCCTTTTGTATACCACTGCGTGCTAAAGATGGAAGTTCACCTTCTGAACATCTTGAGCACAGTTTACATCCATGGAGTAATTTTCTCATTTTACCCGTGTTTGCTTTTGCGAATGCGGGTGTTGCTCTAGGAAATATGAGTTTAGATACCTTGCTCTCGCCTGTTCCTATCGGTATTGCATTAGGCTTGATATTAGGTAAGCCCATCGGAGTCATGTTATTTAGCTTTATTGCGGTTAAGTTAAAGTTAGCTCGATTACCCGATAATGTTGGGTGGATGCAAATTGCACCTGTGGCGGCTATGTGTGGTATTGGATTTACCATGTCGATGTTTATTGCATCCTTAGCTTTTGAGCAAGCTGATCCTATGTACGGTGATTTGGCTCGCCTAGGAACTCTAATTGGTTCGTTTATTGCGGCATTGGTTGGATATTTCTGGCTGTCGAAAGTATTACCTAAAAAAGGAGTATAACTATGATAAAAATTAAGCTGTTGGGAATGGCCATATTCTTTTCTTTATCATCAACTGCAATGGCGACGCAAATAGAGGCTTGTAATAAGGACGTCACATCATTGACTTGCCAAAGCTATCTTGAGGGGATTGTTGATGGTGCTCTGATGTTTAAGCCTGAATCATTAGGTGCAAGACTTGAAACTAACGGTTACGAGTCCAGAGCACTTAAATACCGCGGGGGTAAGCGTTTCCAAGAAGCTAATCGAACTTATTGCGCTAGTCGTATTCCTGACCGTAATAGCCTAGTTTTAGGTGTCACAGAGGCAGTCAGTACTGGTACCGCTGCGGATTTAGAACAGTTACAGGGTATTGTCGTTAACTTATTAGATTGCCAACGTTTAAAATAAACTCTATGAATGAACCACCATGGTGAATGCTATGGTGGCGCTTTTGTGACGGTAATGATTCTCGTTGTATCGAGATCACGTTTAGCGATAAGGGAAAACAAGCGGCTATGCTGCATCTCAATTATAACCATTTATATTATTTCTGGATGATCAAAAAAAAGGGCTCTGTTGCTAAGGCGGCTGAGGCCCTTTTCTTGACTCCACAAACAATCACAGGTCAGATCAGAGCCTTAGAAGACCGGCTTAATGGTAGCTTATTCAAGCGTGTTGGGCGTAGTCTTGAGGCGACTGAACTCGGGGAGCTTGTCTTTCGCTATGCAGATAAGATGTTTAGCTTAAGCTATGAAATGCTCGATCTACTGAACTACCAAAAAGATAATGCCATTCTCTTTGAAGTGGGTATTGCTGATGCTCTATCTAAAGCGTTGGTTAGTCGAGTTTTATTATCTGTAGTACCTAGTGATAGCTCAATGCATTTAGCCTGTTATGAGGCGACACATGAGAGTTTAATGGCACGTTTACGTGAACATAAACTGGATATGATCCTATCTGATTGTGCTGGAGAGTCGCTAAAGTACCCAGAGATTTTATCTAAAAAATTGGGAGAGTGTGGCGTCAGTTTTTTTTCAGCAGACACTTACAGTGCCGACTTTCCTGCATGTTTAGAACAAGGTCGCCTATTGATTCCTGGACGTAAAACCTCTCTTGGACAGCAGTTATATCGCTGGTTTGACGAGCAAAATCTTAATGTAAAAATTCTCGGGGAATTTGATGATGCTGCGATGATGAAGGCTTTTGGCTACCTTAAACGCGGTATATTTGTCACACCGTCCATTTATCGCCAAGAAGTTATCTCCCACGGTATGAATCTGCTTGGTGAAACCCATGATGTGAAGGAGGAGTATCACGTGATGTTTGCTGAGCGTATGATCCAACATCCCGCAGTTAAGCGATTGCTCGAAACGGATTTTAGTGATTTGTTTGCTGGTCTAGATGCACAAGTTCAGCAATGCTAATTTTTGTGTAATTCAGACTGGTTTCATCGACACTCCAACACTGCTACTGATAAACTAATGCGAACTCTACTTTGGGAGAAATACCTTGGAATTAATGAATATTGCACGGGTTCGTTGGGCATGTCGTCGTGGAATGTTGGAATTGGATGTGCTGTTTCAACCTTTCGTCGAGAATATTTATCAAGATTTGTCAGATATAGATAAAGCATCGTTTATTCGATTATTAGAATGTGAAGATCCTGAGTTGTTTGCTTGGTTTATGGGGCACGAAGCCTGTCCTGATGCAGAGCTAGCTCGCATGGTTGTTAAAGTTCGTGGAAGAGCAGCACCATAGTTTTAGCGTAAAAGCCTCGTTCGACCAACGGCTCTCGTTGGTCGTTTTTATGTGCGTTTGTTCCTCATCATTCCTTATTTGGCCTTATACAGAACATTGGTTAGTGGCGCTGCTACGGCTTGGATTGTTTTTGTTATCCGTTAGCTTTTTGATATGGCAATTGTGGAGGCTTAAGGACTGGCGTTTAAGCTTTATGCTTAATGGTAAAGGTGACGGTCGATTATCCACGGGAGAACATTTCAGAATTTTAAGGCGCACATGGGTTACCCCATTCGTATGTATGATATACATCGATGTTGAAGAAAAAACGCGTTTAGTATTGCTTTGGGCCGATATGTTTACGGGTGTTGACTATAGACATTTATGCCGATTATTGCTTAAGGCTAAAATGTTGCAAGCTAAATCTCAGGCTGAAATTTAGCTTGCATAATGAATGTCTGAACGGATAAATTTTCGCTTACTTAATAGGTTGTAAAATAGTTGGACGAGGTGAGTCGAGTTTCTCTGGATGATCGATATTGTAATGCAGTCCTCGGCTTTCTTTACGTTCCATGGCACAACGGATTATAAGCTCTGCTACTTGCACTAAATTTCGCAGTTCTAACAAGTTATTACTCACTCTAAAGTTACTGTAATACTCTTGAATTTCCTGTTGTAACATTAAACAGCGACGCAGTGCCCGCTCTAAGCGTTTATCTGAGCGAACAATTCCTACGTAGTCCCACATGAATAGCCGCAGCTCATGCCAGTTATGGGCGATAACGACCTCTTCATCCGAGTTAGAGACTTTACTCTCATCCCAAGGAGGAATTTGCCCAGGTAATTGAATTTTATGTAATTGGCTTTCAATATCATGGGATGCGGCACGGGCAAACACTAAACATTCGAGAAGCGAGTTACTCGCAAGGCGATTGGCTCCATGAAGACCTGTATAGGCGACTTCTCCTATCGCGTAAAGACCATTGAGATCAGTTTGGCCATGCAAATCGGTCATCACACCGCCACAGGTATAGTGTGCAGCGGGAACAACCGGAATCGCATCTTGAGTAATATCAATACCTAATTCTAAGCAACGGCTATAGATGGTTGGGAAGTGCTTAACAATAAAATCAGCGTCTTTGTGGCTGATATCTAGGTATACACAGTCAGCCCCGAGACGTTTCATTTCGTAATCGATAGCCCGAGCAACAATATCGCGGGGGGCGAGTTCGGCACGTTCATCAAAATCTGGCATAAAACGGCTACCATCAGGACGGCGTAGATAAGCGCCTTCGCCGCGAAGGGCTTCGGTCAACAAAAAGTTACGAGCATCGGCATGGTATAAACAAGTGGGGTGAAATTGATTAAACTCCATATTTGCCACTCGGCAACCGGCACGCCATGCCATGGCTATTCCATCACCACTGGCAACATCCGGGTTAGATGTATACTGATAAACTTTTGAACAGCCACCAGTTGCCAAAGCGACAAATTTAGCTTTTACAGTTTCAACATGCTCTTCATTACGATTCCACACATAAGCCCCTAGAACGCGATTCCCTGGGCGATTTAGTTTGCGAGTCGTAATTAAATCAATGGCGTTATAGCGTTCTAATACTTGAATATTAGGGTGGGCTAGTGCACGAGCTTGCAAGGTTGTTTGCACTTCCTTACCTGTGGCATCGGCAGCATGCAAAATACGTCTGTGACTGTGACCACCTTCACGGGTGAGGTGATAGGGAGCGTCCGCAGCGTTGCCACCGTTTGTTTCTTCTTTATCAAAGGCAACACCGCATTGGATAAGCCATTGCATAGCACTTTTGGCATTTTCAGCGGTAAAAGTCACAACGTCTTTATCGCACAAGCCTGCTCCAGCGATCAAAGTATCAGCGACATGGGATTCGATAGTGTCGCCTTCATCGAAGACGGAAGCGATACCGCCTTGAGCGTAGTAGGTCGACCCTTCAGAGAGTGGGCCTTTTGAGAGCAGAATTACTTTCGCTTTTTCAGCAAGATGCAAAGCTAGTGTCAGACCTGCGGCACCGCTACCTATGACTAATATGTCAGATTGGTGTTCAACTACTTGTTTCATCGGGTATCATGATGTGACTGAGAGTACCACCTATGGTAAACCAACTGACGGATTATGGGTACTTTCCTTTTATCCTTACTTTTTTTGTATAATTTTAAGAACTTTTTCAAAGCCCGCGAGTCTACATAAGTGAATATGATTCGAGCGACTGAGAAATCAGCATTTTAGATTTGGGAGAAGTCGGCTCGGATGAGTGGACAAATAAGTGATCAACAATTAGTTGAGCGCGTACAACGGGGAGATAAAAACGCTTTTAACCTGTTAGTGCTTAAATATCAAAGTAAAGTTATCAGCTTGATTTCGCGATACGTGCGTAATCAAGCAGACGTTGCCGATGTAGCACAGGAAGCGTTTATCAAAGCCTATAGAGCTTTGCCAAACTTTCGTGGAGAAAGTGCGTTTTATACCTGGTTGTACCGTATTGCAGTAAACACTGCAAAAAATTATCTCGTATCACAGGGGCGTAGAGCGCCTGCAAATGACGTTGATGCAGAAGATGCCGAATATTATGAAGGTAGTGATGCACTGAAGGAGTTCGCCTCCCCAGAACGGCTAATGTTATCGGATGAAATCAAAAAAGTGATCTTCGATACCTTAGAAACACTGCCAGAAGAATTGCGAATGGCTATCTCGTTGCGTGAACTCGATGGTATGAGTTACGAAGATATTGCCATAGTCATGGATTGCCCCGTTGGGACCGTAAGATCGCGTATCTTCCGTGCCCGAGAGGCTATCGATAAAAAACTCCAGCCTCTACTGGAAGAGTAACACCCTTATATTTAGACAGGTGAACAATGGACAAATTAGGTCAAGAATGGGTATCTGCCGCGGTCGATGGAGAGACTGATGCGCATACCATGGCAGAATTAGTTGCCGATACGCATTCGCATAGTAAGTGGCATAACTATCATATGATAGGGGATGCTATGCGAGGTGAGTTACCTCAGACTATTGTGTTAGATCTTTCCGCTAACATTGCTGCGGCAATTGAGCTTGAACCTGCGATTGTCGCCCCTCGAATTACGGCTCCTGAAATCGGCTCGCCTGCGCAAGTCTCGGTAGATACAGGTAGTAGTCGCGTTGTACCATTATTCAAGCAATTTGGGCAGTATGCTATTGCCGCAACCGTTGCGATGTTTGCGATTGTGGGGGTACAAAATTACAATCAAAATGTTGATGATATGGCATCACCATCTCCGGTATTAATGACTCGCCCATTAGTTGGCAGTGCATCGCCTGTGAGCTTGCAAACTGGCCCTGTGCAACAGAGTCAAGGCTATACTAATGAGCAGATGAATGAGCAACGTCGCAGAATTAATACTTATATCCAAGATCATATGTTGCAACAACGATTGAACACAGGTGTAGTTCTAGAGGACAATAACGAGGTTACCCCCGTTTCTGTTAATAAGTAGTAAGGAGTTAGCTTGCGTCTAATCCTGTTGGCTTTATTAGCCTTGGTATTTCCTGCAATTGCGCAGGAAGATATGCCCGCCAAAGTCTGGCTCGAAAAAATGAGTCAGGCTTTAAAAGAAAAAGAGTTTAAAGCATCAATTATTCAACTTCAGGCCGATCATATTCGGCCTTTGGTTTATATCCATGGTAAGGTTAATAATCAAGAAGTTGCTTTTCTAGAGTACCTTAATGGCCCACCTAAAAATGCCGTTCGAGTGGGTAATAGAGTCACTTTTATTGAGCATGACCAACCTGCCTATAGCATCATATCTAACCATATTCAGGGTGTTTGGCCCGCCGTATTTTCTGCCAATACGGGAGATTTAGAAGTCGGTTACCAGTTTGTTTTGGGTGGTCGAACTCGGATTGCTGGGCGTCCTGGACAAATGATCCGTTTATTACCTAATGATGAATATCGTTATGGTTTTCAAGTTTGGCTCGACATGGATACATTTCTCCCTTTGAGATACGACATGCTGACTCAAGATAAACAATTGCTTGAGCAGATTATGGTGATTGAATTGATTGAGTTTAGTGAGCCTCCCTCTATCTTACAGGAAGCTTATAAGCAAGAGTGGCCCGCGGTTATTGATCAAGCAGAACGTCAAGATGGTCAGAATTGGCAATTTTCTTGGTTACCGGCAGGATTTACAGTGGTTGTTCGAGATCATCATCGCTTAATTGGTAGCCATGAGGCGGTTGAATATATCGCATTGACTGATGGGCTTGCCAATATTTCAGTTTACGTTGCTCGAGCAGGGACAAGCCCATTGCCGGAAGAGTTGATTACCCGTAATGGCCTATCGCTTGTTTCTGAAAAGGTAGGTAATGCAGAAGTTGTTGCCGTCGGTAAAGTTCCTACCGCGACACTCGCTCGCATTGCTAAAAGCCTAACATTGCAATAGGGGCTTGGCTATGATGGAAGAAGTGGCGAGAGTCGTTAGTGCTGATAAGCATGGTTGGTTGACCGTAGAAGTAGAGCTTAAGAGTACCTGTAAAAGTTGTAGTGGCAGTGAATCCTGTGGTACTTCAGCAATTGCTCAGGCATTTTCATCAAAAACACAGCAATTCTCTATTCAAAGTGAGCGTGTTTGTGAGCCTGGCGAGCTATTGAAGCTAGGGCTTCCAGAGAGTGTTATCCTAAAAGCAGCAGCATTGATATACCTTATTCCACTATTTGGATTATTCATTGGCGCTGCTTTAGGGCAGTTTTTAGGCCATCTTTTTGATGTTGATTCTAATCTTTTTGCAATAGCATTAGCCACACTTGGCGCGTTACTTGCGTGGTCATTTGGTAGAGATAAAGCTAAACAGCTTGAAGTTGATGCCCATCCTGTGATTTTGGCTTATTTAGGTGTAGGTGTTAGTTTAGATAAATTATCCGATTAATTTCAATTGATTAAAGTTTTATTTATGGCAATTATCATTCGTGTTAATTGCCATTTTTTGGCATAAATATAACGAGGAGTGAATCTGATTGGTATTAAAACCGCAATCAGGTACAATTTCGCTCCTTTGAACCGTATCCATTTTCAGTATTAGTCATTGCAGCATAATGAAACACATTAGAAACTTCTCAATTATTGCCCATATCGACCACGGTAAATCGACGCTATCAGATCGTCTTATTCAGGTTTGTGGCGGTTTAACCGACCGTGAAATGGATTCTCAAGTGCTCGATTCTATGGATCTTGAGCGTGAGCGTGGTATCACGATTAAGGCACAAAGTGTCACTTTGGATTATAAAGCCAAAGATGGCCAAGTCTATCAACTCAATTTTATTGATACCCCTGGCCACGTTGACTTTTCATATGAGGTGTCACGGTCCTTAGCTGCTTGTGAAGGCGCTTTGCTGGTGGTTGATGCGGGTCAGGGCGTAGAAGCTCAGACATTGGCAAACTGTTATACCGCGCTGGATATGAATCTGGATGTGGTACCTATTTTAAACAAAATTGACTTACCACAAGCCGATCCAGAACGTGTTGCCGCCGAGATTGAAGATATTGTTGGTATTGATGCTATGGATGCGGTGCGTTGTTCGGCTAAAACGGGTGTCGGTGTCGACGATGTTTTAGAAGTCATTGTTGCCAAAATTCCACCGCCAGAAGGCGATCCAGATGCACCACTACAAGCCTTAATCATCGATTCTTGGTTTGATAACTACCTAGGCGTAGTCTCTTTAGTGCGGATTAAACACGGTAGCCTGAAAAAAGGTGACAAGTTTAAGGTGATGTCCACCGGGCAAAATCATACTGCGGATCGCGTGGGTATTTTCACGCCAAAACAGACCGATAAGACTGAACTTAAAACTGGTGAAGTTGGCTTTGTGATCGCGGGTCTGAAGGAAATTCACGGTGCACCCGTGGGTGATACTTTGACCTTAGCAAAAAATGGCGCGGATAAGCCTTTGCCTGGTTTTAAAAAGGTTAAACCGCAGGTATACGCGGGTGTATTCCCGATTTCGACCGATGAATATGAGAACTTCCGCGATGCGCTGAACAAACTCAGTTTGAATGATGCATCATTATTCTTCGAACCAGAAAGTTCATCTGCACTCGGTTTTGGTTTCCGTATTGGCTATTTAGGCCTGCTCCACATGGAGATCGTGCAAGAGCGCTTAGAACGTGAATACAATCTAGAGTTGATCACGACTGCGCCAACCGTAGTGTATGAAGTGGTGATGACCAACGGTGAAACGATTTACGTCGATAACCCGTCTGATTTGCCCGCGATCAACAATATTGAAGAAATGCGTGAGCCGATTGTTGAGGCCAATATTTTAGTGCCAAAAGAATACTTAGGTAACGTGATTACCCTTTGTATTGAAAAGCGTGGTACTCAAGTCAATATGGTTTACCACGGTAACCAAGTAGCTGTGACTTACCATTTGCCAATGGCAGAAGTGGTCATGGACTTTTTTGATCGTCTGAAATCAACCAGTCGTGGTTATGCATCACTCGAATATAACTTTATTCGTTTTGATCCTGCGGACATGGTGCGCTTAGATATCCTTATCAACGGCGACCGTGTTGATGCGCTTGCAATGGTTATCCATAGATCCAATATTCGTCACCGTGGTTTAGCTTTAGTTGAAAAGATGAAAGAGCTAATTCCCCGTCAAATGTTTGATATTGCGATTCAAGCAGCGGTGGGCAGCCAAATTATTGCTCGTTCAACCGTTAAAGCCCTACGTAAAGACGTAACGGCAAAATGTTATGGTGGCGACGTTTCCCGTAAGAAAAAACTCTTAAATAAACAAAAAGAGGGTAAAAAACGGATGAAACAAGTCGGTAACGTTGAAGTGCCACAGGAGGCATTTTTAGCGGTACTTAAGCTCAACGAGTAATCGTGGCCGTGAGCAGTATAATTTAGTTGACTATTGCGCCGCAGTTTGCGGCGCTTTAGTTAGGTTATTGCATGATTCTGTGACGTTTTTAGATAAATGCGGTAAGTTAACTAAAGTTCGATATTCGCTGAGTTAGGAACCTTTAATTTTTCAGGCAGGAGTTCAATAAGCAATGGCAGCCTATTTTTCGATTATTTTAGTATTGGTAACCCTTATTTCGGGGCTTATCTGGTTAGTAGATGTGTTGGTTTTTGCCCCTAAGCGCCGCGATAATTTAGCGTTAGCAAAGGTTTCTCAGGCCAATTTAACTGAAGAAGCTGAGTACCAAATTATTCGTGAGTCGACCATAGTCGAAACTGCGCATTCTATCTTCCCTGTGATTGCCTTTGTGTTGATCCTGCGTTCATTCATTTATGAGCCATTTCAAATTCCATCGGGTTCTATGATGCCAACCCTCTTGGTGGGTGATTTCATTTTGGTGGAAAAATTTAGCTATGGTCTTAAAGATCCTGTATGGCGCACTAAATTAGTCGAAACAGGCGAGCCAAAGCGTGGTGATGTGGTGGTGTTTAAATATCCTGAAAATCCGCAAATTGATTACATCAAGCGTGTAATTGGTTTACCGGGTGATCGCATCATTTACCGCAATAAGCAGTTAATGCTTCAAAAAGCCTGTGGCGCAGAGCAAGTTAATTGTGCTGAACCCGAAGTCGTGGCTCGTACCGAGGTTAGCCGTGGTGATTTTAGTCAAGATGGTGTGCCTTTATTGCGTTATACCGAGCAACTTGGTGATGTTGCCCACGATATTTTAATTAATCCTACCCGTCCTGACATGCTGGGATATTTTAAGCGTGAAGGTAATTTACCCGCAGGTGAATTTGTCGTGCCAGAAGGCCATTATTTCACAATGGGTGATAACCGTGATAACAGTACCGACAGTCGTTTCTGGGGTTTTGTGCCTGAAGAAAACCTAGTAGGTAAAGCGGTAGCGATTTGGATCAGTTTTGAATTTGACCGTTCACAGGCTGGCTTGCTGCCTACTTGGGTGCCAAGCGGCGTGCGTTTTGAGCGTGTAGGTGGAATTAAATAGCATGGAACCGATTAAAAATTTGCCTCGTTTGTGTCGTACTTTGGGCTATGAGTTCACTCAAATTGAACTCTTAACTCAAGCTTTGACCCATAGAAGTGCGGCAAATAAGCACAATGAACGTTTAGAGTTTTTAGGTGATTCGATTTTATCTATCGTAATATCCGACGCACTTTATCATCAGTTTCCTAAGGCGACTGAGGGCGATTTAAGCCGCATGCGTGCAACTTTAGTACGTGGTGATACTTTAACGATCATTGCCCAGGAGTTTAAACTCGGCGATTATTTATATCTCGGCCCCGGTGAATTAAAAAGCGGTGGATTTCGCCGTGAATCGATTCTTGCCGATGCGGTAGAGGCCATTATTGGTGCAATTTATCTCGATTCTGATCTCGAAGTGTGCCGAAAATTACTGCTAACTTGGTATGCCGAGCGTTTAGCTGAGATTCAACCGGGTGTGAGCCAAAAGGATGCCAAAACCTTACTGCAAGAATATTTACAAGGGTTGAAAAAGCCCTTGCCTGACTATCAAGTTATCAACATAGAAGGCGATGCTCACGATCAGACATTTACCGTTGAGTGTCGTATTGAAGACTTGAGTCAAAGCGTGATTGGTGTGGCGAGTTCACGTCGCAAAGCCGAGCAAATCGCGGCCGCTCAAGTATTGGAGTTACTAAAGAAATGACAAAAAAAACAGACTTGCCAGGTATCGATGCTGCAAAAGCTGCAACTGAGCCGAGTTTAGATGAATTACTGGCAAGGATGAATGCGGCTGCGCCAACGCCGTCGGCCCAATACGATGTCACTTATTGCGGTATGGTAGCGATTATTGGTCGCCCTAACGTGGGTAAATCAACTTTGCTCAATCGTTTGCTTGGCCAAAAGATAAGCATTACCTCTAAAAAGCCACAAACGACCCGTCACCGTATTATGGGTATTCATACCGATGGTCCTAAGCAAATCGTGTTTATCGATACGCCAGGACTGCATATTGAAGAGCAGCGGGCGATTAACCGTCTGATGAACCGCGCCGCAGCAAGTTCGCTTGCCGATGTGGCTATGGTGATCTTTGTGGTTGATGGCATGACGTGGACTGCTGATGATGAAATGGTCTTAAGCAAACTACGCCGTGGCGGTGAAGAACGTAAAACCATTCTAGCCATCAATAAAGTGGATAGTATCAAAGATAAAGAAGCGCTTTTTCCCTATTTGGAAGAAGTGGCGAAGAAGTATCCCTTCGATGAAATTTTGCCGATTTCAGCCAGCAAAGGCACCAACGTACAGCGCATTTTAGAATTAGCAGCGTCATCTTTGCCACAAAACCCGTTCTTCTTTCCTGAAGACTATGTTACAGATCGCTCGCAGCGATTTATGGCATCGGAAATTGTGCGTGAAAAACTGATGCGCTTCTTAGGGGATGAATTACCCTATGATGCGACAGTTGAAATTGAGCAGTTTAAGATGATGGAAAATGGCGTTTATCAGATTAATGCCTTGATCCTTGTTGAGCGCGAAGGTCAAAAGCGTATGGTGATCGGTAGCAAAGGCGAACGTATTCGCACTATTGCGACTCAAGCTCGCCTCGATATGGAAACCTTATTTGATAACAAAGTTTTCCTCGAAGTGTGGGTAAAAGTGAAATCCGGTTGGGCCGATGATGAACGTGCCCTACGTAGCTTAGGTTACGGTGACGATTAATTTATTTACCTTTGAGTGCGCTTATCGATGAAACGTGGCTATGTTCTGCATCATCGTCCGTATCGAGAGTCCAGTGTCTTAGTTAACCTTTTAGTTGATGGCATTGGTCGGGTTGATGTGGTTGCCCGAACGGGCAGCGGTAAGCGCTCTATCAAGAGCATTCTCCAACCTTTTCAACCGCTGATCTTTGAATTTAGCGGTAAGTCTGAATTAAAAACCTTAACTCAAGTCGAAGCCGCAGCGCCTGCCGTGCCTCTTTCCGGTCAGAGCCTGTTTGCTGGCATGTATATCAATGAGTTATTGGTACGTACGTTATCTGTGCAGCACAACGCTGAAGCGTTATTTCTCATTTATCATCGAGCCTTAGTCGGCCTTGCCGCGAGGTTTTGCCAATCCCAGCTGCGTTATATTGAACTCGCCTTACTGCAAGAGTTAGGCGCAATGCCATCCCTTAGCCGCGATACTTTGGGGGAGCCACTGGTTCCTGACGATTATTACCAACTCGTGCCTGAATTAGGCTTTCAATTTGTGCTCAACTCCCGTGCTCGCAACGCCTATCAAGGTGCCATGCTGATGGCGCTTAACGATAATCAACTCACAGAGGCGCAATTTTTGAGCGCTAAGTTATTGATGCGCTCATTGTTAACGCCATTACTCGGGACTAAACCTCTGCTCAGTCGACAATTGTTCGTGAGCTCTGCCGCGCCAACTAAGATTGATGGGAATAATTCGCCCTAACTCCTGTTTTTAGCGTGAGCTTCAGTGTTTTTTTGTGTGAGCCTAAGTACAATAGGCCGCAATATCAGCGTTAAACATTAAGGAGTTCCCGATGAGCCGTATCTTATTGGGCGTGAATATCGACCATATTGCTACTCTGCGCCAAGCCCGTGGCACCAGTTATCCCGATCCTGTGCATGCAGCTGCCGTTGCTGAACATGCTGGCGCCGATGGCATCACTATCCATTTGCGTGAAGACCGACGCCATATCATAGACCGCGATGTATATCTGTTGGCAAAAACCTTGAAAACCCGCATGAATTTTGAATGTGCGGTGACCGAAGAAATGCTTAACATCGCCTGTGAAATTAAGCCGACTTATGTCTGTTTAGTGCCAGAAAAACGCCAAGAAGTCACCACTGAGGGTGGTTTAGATGTGGCGGGGCAGTTAGATAAAATCACTGCTGCAGTGACTCGTTTAACTGCTGAGGGTATTCAAGTCTCCTTATTTATCGATGCCGATAAAACCCAAATTGATGCCGCTGTTGCTTCTGGTGCACCGCTTATTGAAATTCATACGGGCTGTTATGCCGATGCTAAAACTGAAGCGGAAGAAGCTATTGAGTTAGCGCGTATCAGCGAAATGGCTAAATACGCCCATGGCAAAGGCTTAGTGGTGAATGCCGGCCATGGTTTGCATTATCACAACGTGAAACCGATTGCGGCGATTCCTGAGTTATATGAGCTCAATATCGGTCATGCGATTGTCGCACGTGCTGCCATTGACGGTTTAGCTACGGCAGTGAAAGACATGAAAGCGTTAATGCTTGAAGGTCGCCGAGGCGAATAATGGCGATAGTCGGCCTAGGCACTGATATTGTCGAGATTGAGCGTATTGAGGCTCATGTTGCGCGTTCTGGCGACAAGCTGGCTAGACGCGTGCTGACTGAGGCTGAATTGGCGATTTATATCGCCCATAGTCAGCCGAATCGCTATCTTGCTAAACGATTTGCGGCAAAAGAAGCAGCCGCTAAAGCGTTAGGGACCGGTATTGGCCGTGGAGTGTCTTTTCAACACATTCATATTGGTAATACGCCAGATGGTGCGCCCACTATTCGCTTTACCGATGGAGCGCAGCAGCGTTTGGCTTTCCTCAATGGTGTTTTTGGACATATTTCGATCGCGGATGAAAAGTCCTATGCCATTGCGACTGTGATCCTCGAATCGTGCTGATATCTTATGTTTGATGATGCAGGGAGCTTTATGCTCCCTTTTTACTGCTTTGTGTTTGATTGTAATATTTTTGTTACTTATGCTGTTCAGTCGATTATTTTTGGGCTAGTTTATGGTCTAGGCGTCATGTATGGCGCAAATTTATAGGAACCAGAAACGTATAGGGACAGAGCAAAAGGAGCCCAAGATGAAATCCGCCGCAGAGCAGTTATCAACCTACAAAAGTGTGCATCTAAATCATCGTAATATTCAGACCCATTTTGTGGGTATCCCACTGATTATTTGGTCTGCTTTTTTATTATTGGCGACAATCCGCATACCATTGGGGAGTTTGGGTGACATCAGTTTAGGTCTCGTTTTAGGGGGACTCGTGCTGGTTTATTATGTGCGTCTACATGTTAAGTTGGCACTAGGCTTGACTCTTTTTTTGATCCCAGTGCTTTATACTACTGAGCTTGTTGCTCATTTTTCCTATGCCGTTTGGTTAGCCTTAGCCCTCTTTATTGTCGGATGGATATTTCAATTAATTGGTCATCGATATGAAAAAGCTAAGCCTGCATTTGTGGATGACTTAAATCAGTTATTAATTGGGCCGTTTTTTTAATGGCAGAAGTCTACTTTATGCTTGGACTAGAAAAGTCACTTAATGAGCAAATCACGGCAGTCGCAATTGAAAAGCGTCGTATGCTTGAGGCGCAAAAAAGCAAATAAATTTCGTGGTGCACAAAATCGGCTAAACCATTAAGCCGATTTTGTTTAATTGATGAAAGCTAAGCTAACGAGGTGGATGGTAATGTAGAGGAATAACGCGCACTGTTTTTACCATGTTATCGGCAACTTCTATGACTTCTATCGGATAGCCTGCGAGGCGTAAGCTAGTGTTTTCTGAAGGAATATCTTCTAGGTATTCTAAAATTAGCCCATTAAGTGTCTTAGGCCCATCTGTTGGAAAATCCCACTTCATTTCTTTATTTAAATCACGAATTGTAATGCTAGCATCCACTAAATAGCTGCCATCCTGCTGCACAGTAATATCTTCACTTGGTGCTGTAACCATCGAAGTGGTGAAATCGCCTACAATTTCTTCTAGGATATCTTCCAGCGTTACTAAGCCTTGAATATCGCCATATTCGTCAACCACCAAACCAATCCGTTCTTTATTTTGTTGAAAATTAGCTAGTTGGACATTAAGCGGTGTTCCTTCTGGAATAAAATAAAGCTCTTTTACTGCGCGGAGCAGTGATGATTTACTAAATTGTTTTTTTGATTGTAGGCGTAATGCATCGCGTAAATGGATAAAACCCACCGCATCGTCAATCGTATCGCGGTACACCAATACTCGAGTATGGGGACTTTGGATAACTTGGCGATTGATAACCTTAAACTCATCATTCACATTGATCGCATAGAGATCAGAGCGTGGCACCATAATATCTTCAACGGTGACTTTCTCTAAGTCCAAAATAGATAACAACATTTCTTGGTGACGTTGGGGGATAAGTGCTCCGGCCTCATGTACGACAGTACGTAATTCTTCTTGGCTTAAGGCATCGCTGCTATTAACGGTTTTAATGCCCATTAAACGTAGAAATCCGGAGGTGATTAAATTAACTCCCTTTACCAATGGTGCTAATAAGACTAACAACCAACGTAAGAGTACACTGGATGGGAAGGCAATCCGCTCAGGATTCAAGGCGGCGATAGTTTTAGGCGTAACTTCGGCAAAGACTAACACGACTAAGGTGAGCACCCCTGTTGCAATGGCAACACCTAAATCTCCCCAAAGTCGCATTCCTATGATAGTCGCAATAGCAGAAGCTAATATATTGACTAAGTTATTGCCGATCAGGATAAGGCCGATAAGTCGATCTGGTCGTTCTAACAATTTTAATGCCCGTATAGCGCCTTTATGGCCATTGGAGGCGAGGTGTCTTAAACGATAACGATTGAGGGTCATCATGGCGGTTTCTGAGCCTGAAAAATAGGCGGAGAACATGATGAGCACTAGTAGGAAAATAAGGAGTGCGCTTGTCGATATAGCGTCCAAAAATAGGCTCCAATATGGCCAGTAAACTTAAGTAGATACCGATATTTAAAAAAGTGTCAAGTCAGTTAAGACCTTTACGATCTCAACTGACTTAACATTATTAACTGAGGATCAACTCTTTGACAATTCGTGCTCCAAAATAAGCGAGCGTCAGCAGGCCTGCACCTGTAAGGGTATAAATGACAGCAGTACGAATTTTACAACCGACCCAGTATTGTTGCCACAGCATAGTGATATACACAAACCACGCCATTATTGACAGTATGGCTTTGTGGCCTTTGCCATCGGCAAACATATCATCGAGGAAGATGAACCCTGTCGCTAGCGATAAACTGAGCAAAATCACCCCAATAATCACGAGATGATAAAGCTGTTTCTCAACTGTCATTAGTGGGGGAATACCGGGACTTAGCATCAATTGTTTTTTCTTGAGCTTGTTTTGGATCATGGCGAGTTGTATTGCATACAAAGCGGCAATCATTAATGCGCTATAGGCCATAAGTGACAAGACAACGTGAGCTAACACTTCGGGATAAAGTTCAAAATGGATGATAAATTTAGGTGGTAATAGCCAAAGTAGGGCTACAGATAACACAGAACAGGCATAGACCACGGGGACGACAACAATCACTTTAAGCCTAAACATCAACACAGTGAAAGTGAAGGCGATAATCCAGTTTACGAGTGAGATGACATTCGTCAGGCTAAAATTTTGGCCGTCTGTAGTGAAAATTCCCTGCGAAAGGGCTGCAGCATGCAATATCACGGCAATCGATGCGACACCTGCAACGGCTCTACGATTTGGACCTTCGGGATGAAAAAGTCGGCTTGTCACTAATACCAACGCAATGCAATAAAAAAACATGGCTGAGGCAGAAAAGATGACCATGGGTAATTAACCTATTTTGTGTTGTTAAAGGTGCCTTAAATTCCCGCTGAATCTTGCATCTTCAGGTTGTTTGGGTATTAACTGGGCAGACAGATCAAAATTTTATTTAGAATAACATGGGCTGCCAGTAAATGGGCAGTGACTTGAGTTGCAAAATTTAGCAGATTCTTGTTGTTAATCATAAATAATTCGTAATTACCACTAAAACATGAGTCTGTGCGAGTAAAATACGCAAGTGCCATCAAGATTTTTGTGGCAGTAGCATAATGCGCCCGCATCGTTATAATACAGGCATTAATCGAGATTCTTAAAGGTATAGAACAGGACGATGTTTGAGAACCTAACCGACAGACTGTCACGCACGCTGAAAAATATCAGTGGCCGTGGTCGCTTAACCGAAGAAAACGTTAAGGAAACCCTGCGCGAAGTGCGTATGGCACTGCTGGAGGCGGATGTTGCCCTGCCTGTGGTGCGTGAATTTGTTAACAATGTGAAAGAACGTGCCGTTGGCCAAGAAGTGGCTAAAAGCTTAAGCCCTGGTCAAGCCTTTATTAAGATTGTTCAAAGCGAACTTGAAAAATCCATGGGCGAAGCGAACGAAGCCCTCGATTTAGCCACTCAACCGCCAGCCGTATTAATGATGGCGGGTCTGCAAGGTGCCGGTAAAACGACTAGCGTCGCCAAGCTTGGTAAATTGCTGCGCACTCGCCATAAGAAATCCGTATTAGTCGTTAGTGCAGACGTATATCGTCCAGCAGCGATTAAGCAGCTTGAAACCTTAGCCGCTGAGGTCGATGTCGAGTTTTTCCCATCGGATGTGAGTCAAAAACCGATAGATATTGCGAAAGCGGCTATTGCCCACGCAAAACTGAAATTTATTGATGTAGTGATCATCGATACGGCGGGTCGTCTACACGTCGACGAAGCCATGATGGATGAAATCAAGGCACTTCACGCTGCGGTTAAACCTATCGAAACACTATTTGTTGTCGATGCGATGACAGGGCAAGATGCGGCAAACACCGCTAAGGCCTTTAATGAAGCTTTGCCATTGACTGGGGTTATCTTAACCAAAGTCGATGGTGATGCCCGCGGTGGTGCGGCGTTATCGATTCGCCACATTACGGGCAAGCCGATTAAATTCCTTGGTGTGGGTGAAAAGACAGACGCGTTAGAGCCATTCCACCCAGACCGTATCGCTTCACGCATTTTGGGCATGGGCGATGTGTTATCGCTTATCGAAGAAGTTGAACGTGGCGTCGATAAAGAAAAGGCCATGAAACTCGCATCGAAAGTGAAGCAAGGTGGCAGTTTCGATTTAGAAGATTTCCGTGAACAGTTACAGCAAATGAAAAACATGGGCGGTATGATGAACATGCTGGAAAAACTGCCAGGTGTTGGTCAGTTGCCGCCTGAAGCCCTCGCGCAAATTCAAGATGGCAAGATGACCGGCCAAATGGAAGCTATCATTAATTCGATGACTTCCAAGGAGCGTAAAAACCCTGATTTAATTAAGGGCTCACGCAAGCGTCGTATTGCTGCTGGTTCTGGCACGCAAATTCAAGACGTAAACCGTTTATTGAAACAGTTTACTCAAATGCAAAAGATGATGAAAAAAATGTCGGCCAAGGGCGGCATGCAAAAAATGATGCGCGGAATGCGTGGCATGATGCCGGGCGGTATGAAATTTCCAGGACGTTAATCCTACCTATTTTTACTAAAGTTAATGCATTATCAGTTGGTTGATTCTGACTATGATGACGAAGGCATCAAAGGGGCAGGTTTAATAATCGCCAGATTGGGTTGCATTCGTTGAAAAGTCAGGTAAAATCTTCCGGCTTTCTATCTGGGACTCTTCGCGAACACGGGGTTCCAGTTTTTATTTTTGCTTCAAGCAAATCATTAGAGGATTGAAAACGCATGGTTACCATTCGTTTAGCTCGTGGCGGCGCTAAAAAGCGTCCATTTTACAACATCGTTGTTGCTGACAGCCGTAACGCTCGTGATGGTCGTTTCATTGAGCGTGTTGGTTTCTTCAACCCATTGGCCCGTGGCCAAGAAGAAACTTTACGTTTAGATCTAGCACGCGTTGAGCACTGGGTTTCTAACGGTGCTGCTACAACAGAACGTGTAGCAAAATTGATCAAAGACGCTCGTAAAGCAACTGCTTAATAGCGTTAAGGTATAGATTGATGAGCAGTAACCAACAGCCAGTCGTACTGGGGAAATTAGGCTCCTGTCATGGCATTAAAGGTTGGCTGAGAATCACCGCCTATACCGATTCTGTTGAAGGTATCTTTGATTATTCACCTTGGCTTATTAAAGAAAATGGTGAATGGCGGGAAGTAAAGGTCACTCAGTGGCGATACCAAGGTAAGGCAGTTGTTGCCGAGCTTGAAGGTGTCAATACCCGGGAGCAAGCGCAAATGCTCACAAATTGTGAGATAGCGATTTTACCGGAACAGATGGATGCATTGCCAGAAGATGAATTCTATTGGCGTGATCTTATCGGTTGCGAAGTGGTCAATACAACAGGTTATAACATGGGGATCGTCGATCAGATCGTGGAAACAGGATCGAATGACGTATTACTGGTTAAAGCCAACGCTAAAGATAGTTTCGGCAAAGTGGAACGTATGATCCCCTTTGTCCCTGAGCAATTCATCAAAACGGTGGATGTGCAAGGTAAACAGATTTTAGTGGATTGGGATCCTGACTTCTAAGTCGAGGTACAACAGATGTGGTTAGGGGTAATAACCCTGTTCCCAGAGATGTTTCGTGCCGTTACAGACTTTGGTGTTACGGGTCGAGCCGTGAAAAACGGCCTGCTTGAGTTGCACACGTGGAATCCCCGTGATTTCACCCATGATAGACATAATACGGTAGATGACAGGCCTTACGGCGGTGGTCCCGGCATGTTGATGATGGTGCAACCCTTACGCGATGCCATTCATGCTGCGAAAGCAGCTGCAGGCGAAGAGGCAAAGGTGATTTATTTGTCACCTCAAGGACGCAAGCTGGATCAGCAAGGCGTGACTGAGTTGGCTAAATCATCCCGGTTGATTTTGGTGTGTGGTCGGTACGAAGGTATTGATGAGCGCATCATTCAAACGGAAGTGGATGAAGAATGGTCGGTTGGGGATTACGTGCTTTCGGGCGGCGAATTACCTGCGATGACCATGATAGATGCAGTATCGAGATTGGTTCCTGGTGTGCTAGGAAAACAAGCTTCGGCGGAGCAAGATTCTTTCTCCGACGGTTTACTGGATTGTCCTCATTACACTCGCCCTGAAAGCCTTGATGGACTCGATGTACCCGCAGTGCTGCTAAGTGGCAACCACGAACAAATTAGACTCTGGCGTTTACAGCAAAGCCTTGGTAGGACTTTACTGCGACGACCAGAATTATTGCAAAATCTAGCTCTGACTGACGAACAATCGACTCTTTTAGCGCAGTTCGTTGAAGCAATGGACAAGCATGCTTAGTCGTAGCTCAGTTAATTCTAGAACGGAGTAAGTTATGAACAACATCATTAAAATGCTCAACGATGAGCAAATGAAACAAGACGTTCCTGCGTTTGGTGCTGGTGATACAGTAGTCGTTCAGGTTCGTGTTAAAGAAGGTGACAAAGAGCGTTTACAGGCTTTCGAAGGCGTTGTAATTGCTAAACGTAACCGTGGTCTGCACTCTGCATTCACAGTACGTAAAATCTCTAATGGTGAAGGTGTTGAGCGTGCATTCCAAACGCACAGCCCTCTGATCGCAAGCATTGAAGTTAAGCGTCGTGGCCGCGTTCGTCGCGCCAAACTGTACTACTTACGTGATCGTTCAGGTAAATCTGCACGTATCCGTGAGAAATTGGCAACTAAATAATAGTTCCAGTTACAGAAAACAAGACGTAGTGTTCGCACAGAAAACCGCCCTAGTGGCGGTTTTTTGTTTTTACTGTTTAATTCTTCCTTGATCTTAATTTTGTTTACAGGCATAGTTGTCGCCTTGTTGTAATGGTGTAGCGTTACAGTATTGCGACTGGGTAGGGAATACTTTTCCTTATTCCTCATGGACATTGAGTGATTTGAACTTGTGCTCCAAATTATTCCGAATTAATAGCCTCAGGTGGTAAGCATGCAGCAGGATACGATTAACAACGTACACATCAGTTCAGAGAAAGTCTTAATCACGCCGCAAGAGCTTAAAAATGCCTTGCCACTGTCTGAGCATGCCTATCGTTATATTCTTAATGCCCGTAAAACTGTGGCTGATATTGTCCATAAACGTGATAACCGTGTGTTGATTGTGGCGGGACCTTGCTCCATACATGATATCGCCGCTGCAAAAGAATATGCTTTAAGGCTTAAAACTCTGCACGATGAACTCAGTGATGAGTTTTACATCTTAATGCGAGTCTACTTTGAAAAGCCGCGTACTACGGTCGGTTGGAAGGGCATGATTAACGACCCCGATATGGACGAATCCTTCGATGTCGAAAAAGGCTTAAAGATGGCGCGTGAACTGATGATTTGGCTCGCCGAGCTTGAGCTGCCCGTCGCCACTGAAGCACTCGATCCTATTAGCCCACAATACATTTCTGAATTAGTCACTTGGTCTGCTATTGGCGCTCGCACCACTGAATCGCAAACCCATAGGGAAATGGCATCGGGTCTGTCTATGCCGGTGGGCTTTAAAAATGGCACCGATGGTAAGCTCGATGTAGCGATTAATGCGCTAAAATCGGCGGCCAGTAGCCACAGATTTATGGGCATAAATCAACAGGGCCAAGTAGCGCTATTGCAAACTGCAGGTAATCCAGATGGACATGTGATTTTACGTGGTGGTGCAATGCCCAACTATGATGCGGCGAGTGTGGCAGAATGTGAGGCGCAGCTTCATAAAGCCAAACTTAATGCCCGCCTTATTATCGATTGCAGCCATGGCAATTCTTCTAAGGATTACACGCGGCAGATACCTGTGTGTGAAGATGTTTTTGCGCAGATCTACAATGGTAACAAGTCCATTATCGGGGTGATGTTAGAAAGTCACCTAAATGAAGGCAATCAAAGTTGTGATAGGCCATTAAGCGAGCTAGCTTACGGTGTTTCTGTGACAGATTCTTGTATTAATTGGGAAAAAACAGAAACTGTTTTACGTCAAGGCGCTGCGAAGTTATCTTCAATACTTCCAACGCGTTTCGATATGCTTAAGGTCGCTAACGCTTAAATTGGCAACAGCTTAATGGACTCAGGTATGAATGAAAAAACAACGGCCGAATTAGAACATCTTCGAAGCTTAATTGATGGTGTCGATCAGCAATTACTGCATTTACTGCGTAAGCGCTTGGATCTCGTTGCACAAGTGGGCACGGTGAAACACGGCGCTGGTTTACCCATTTATGCACCGCAGCGTGAAGCTGCCATGCTAGCTAAACGCCGTGATGAAGCAAAAGCCCTAGGAATTGAGCCGCAGTTGATCGAAGATATTTTGCGTCGTTTGATGCGTGAGTCTTATCTTAATGAGAAAGATGTTGGCTTTAAACAAGTCAAAAAAGATCTAGGAACTGTGGTGATTATCGGTGGTAAAGGCCAGCTTGGTGGACTATTTTCACAAATGCTGACCTTATCTGGCTACCAAGTAAACCTGCTCGATAAAGACGATTGGCAACAGGCGGATAGCTTATTTGCCGATGCGGGCATGGTATTAGTGACTGTGCCGATAGCGATTACCTGCGAGCTTATTCGTGAAAAACTGACTCAGTTACCAGCAGATTGCATTTTGGCCGATTTGACCTCTATCAAGACTGAGCCAGTTAAAGCCATGCTTGAGGCGCATTCTGGTCCCGTCGTTGGTTTTCATCCTATGTTTGGTCCTGATGTTGGCAGCCTAGCGAAACAGGTTGTCGTTGTTTGCCATGGTCGCTCACCAGAAAAGTATCAATGGCTACTTGAGCAAATAGCAATATGGGGGGCGAGGATTGTCGAAGCCGAACCTGAGCGCCATGATAGTGCGATGCAGCTAGTGCAGGCAATGCGTCATTTTTCAACTTTTGTATACGGTTTGAATCTGTGCAAGGAAGAGGCGGATATCGATACTTTACTGCAATTTAGCTCGCCGATTTATCGTTTAGAGCTCGCTATGGTAGGGCGTTTGTTTGCCCAAAGTCCTGAGCTTTACGCTGATATTATTTTTGCTCAGCAAGATAGTCAGCATGCAATTGGCGATTATTTAGATAACTACCGTGAAGCCCTAGATCTGCTCAAACGGGGTGACAGGAACGAGTTTATTAAGCAGTTCCAAGCTGTTGCTCAGTGGTTTGGGGATTTTGCACCACAATTTCAGCGCGAAAGTCGTATTATGCTGCAATCGGTCAATGATATGAAAACCAATTAATTAATAATATGTTACGCCATAAAAACGCCCATCATTGATGGGCGTTTTGTTATGTCAACATCGACGTTGTCACATTGAGTATTAGCAATCACTTAAGGTGATAACCCTCGCAAATTTGAGAGAGGATTTTAAAAATATCTATCGCTTGTACAGGGTTTCGGTAGACTAAGTTTAAACATGCATAAATAAAGCATGAATTTAAATTAGGAGTCTATCCATGTTTTGTATTCAGTGTGAGCAAACTATTCGTACACCAGCAGGTAATGGTTGTAGCTATTCTCAAGGTATGTGTGGCAAGTTGGCCGCGACATCTGACTTGCAGGATTTATTAATTTATATGCTGCAAGGGGTTTCAGTGTATGCGGTTAAGGCCCGTGAGTTAGGTATTGTCGATGCCGAAATCGATAGTTTCGTACCTAAAGCATTCTTTTCTACTCTGACTAACGTTAACTTTGATGATGAGCGCATAGTCGCTTATGCACAGCAGGCTGCTAAATACCGCGCTAGTTTGAAAGCGGCTTATGAATTAGCCTGTGAAAGAGCGGGAAAAGTGGCAGAGCAAGTGCCAGAAGTGGCACAGTTAGTGTTGGGCACCAGTAAAGTTGAAATGCTCTCTCAGGCACCTATCGCGTTATTGAATAAAGACAAGCATGAAATCCATGAAGATATTCTTGGTTTAAGATTACTCTGCTTATATGGCCTTAAAGGCGCCGCAGCCTATATGGAGCATGCTCGCGTGCTTGACCAAACAGACGCTGAGGTTGCGGGCCGATTTCACGAAATCATGGCATTCTTAGGTGAGTCGAGTGTTGATGGGGATAAGTTATTTGCCACAGCGATGGAAATTGGCCAATTAAATTACCGTATTATGGCGATGCTCGATGCGGGTGAAACCCAATCCTTCGGTCACCCCGAACCAACGGTGGTGAATACTAAGTCAGTTAAAGGCAAGGCGATTTTAGTCTCTGGCCATGATATGAAGGACTTAGAGCTTATTCTTGAACAAACCGTAGGTAAGGGCATTAATGTCTATACCCATGGTGAAATGTTACCAGCACTGGCATATCCCGCGTTTAAAAAATATCCTCACCTTGTTGGTAACTATGGCAGCGCTTGGCAGAACCAACAGAAGGAATTTGCCAATTTCCCTGGCGCTGTGGTGATGACATCAAACTGCATTATTGATCCAAATGTGGGCAGTTATAGCGATCGTATTTTTACTCGCAGCATCGTTGGCTGGCCTGGCGTTATGCACATCATCGGTGATGACTTCTCGGCAGTAATTGATAAAGCACTTGCTTTAGAGGGTTTTAATTACGATGAGATCCCGCACAAAATCACTATAGGTTTTGCTCGCAATGCGTTAATGGCGGCAGCCCCTGCTGTGGTTGAAAATGTGAAAAATGGTTCAATAAAACACTTTTTCCTTGTGGGTGGTTGTGACGGTGATAAAGCCGACAGAAGCTACTTTACTGAACTTGCTAAATCCACACCTAAGGATTCAATAATCCTGACGCTAGGTTGTGGTAAGTATAAGTTCAATAAACTCGAATTTGGTGATATTAACGGTATTCCGCGTTTGCTCGATGTGGGTCAATGTAACGATGCTTATTCTGCGATCCAGTTAGCGATTGCATTAGCTGAAGTGTTTGAATGTGATATCAATGAATTACCTCTGAGCTTAGTGCTTTCTTGGTTTGAGCAAAAAGCCATTGTTGTATTGCTGACCTTGCTTTCTCTTGGCGTTAAAAATATCCGGACAGGGCCAACACCTCCTGCTTTCTTAACGGCAAACTTAGCCAAAATTTTAGAAGATAAGTTTGGTTTAAGAAACACGACCACCGTTGAGGCGGACTTAAAGACCATGCTAAACGTGGCTTAACTCAGCCTAGAACTATTGGTTAGTTGCGGTTTTAGCTGAATGGGTAAAACCGCAGTTTTTCGTGGGTAAAATTGCTATGAATATGAGTGTAATATCGAAAGCAGAGGCTTTATCTATTGCTCCCAAGCTAAAGGAGAGCTTCAATCATTTAGTGTGTGTTGAGCGTTGGGAAGAAACTGCTGATGTGGTGAGTTTTCGTTTTCAGGCGGGCGAGCCAATGAAGTTTGATTACAAGCCGGGGCAGTTTATGACCTTTGTGCTTGAGATTAATGGGGAACAGGCTTGCCGTAGTTATACCTTGTCATCTTCGCCTTCGAGGCCTTATTCCTTAATGGTAACGATAAAACGTGTCCCTGGTGGGCTTGTATCTAACTATCTTATCGACCATCTTTTGCCTGGTCAGAGTGTCAGAGTGTTACCACCTACAGGTCAGTTTAATCTGTTTGATATTCCTGCACAGAAATATCTTTTTTTGAGTGCAGGTTGTGGCATTACGCCCATGTACTCTATGTCGCGATATTTAACTGACAGTCAAATGGATGCAGATATCGCTTTTTTACACAGCGCTCGAACAGAAGTTGATATCATTTTTAAATCCTCCTTAGAAACCATGGCTCAACGTCACCGCAGTTTTAAACTTCGTTATATGTTGGAATCTGTCACTACCACCAAACCTTGGCATAACGAGCCTATATTCTATGATACAGGCCGATTAGATGCCGAAAGTTTACGCAATTTAGTGCCCGATTTTGCTGAGCGAACGATATTCTTGTGTGGTCCAGAACCTTATATGCAATCGGTAAAAAGCATCCTTAACGAGCTTCAGTTTGATATGAGCCAATTGCACCATGAGAGTTTTGCTACTGCGGTTAAAGAGGCACAAAGCCGAGTCAAACAAGCTGAAGTACTGGATGTAGAACACGCAAATGCCAGTTCGTCTTTTATGTTATCAATCGGCGATAAAACGCGAGCCTTATTACCTGAGCAAACCTTGCTTGAAGGTATTGAAGCCGAAGGTTTGCCTATTATTGCCGCTTGTCGCTCAGGCGTTTGTGGGGCTTGTAAATGCCAAGTGGTAGAAGGAACGACTGAGTCGAGTAGTACCATGACCTTAACACCTGCAGAAATTGAAGCGGGTTATGTTTTGGCCTGTTCAACGAAACTAACATCGGATGTGACGCTCGTTCTCTGAACGCAAAAATACCAAGGATATATTTTCATCACACAGAAATATTTTAACTCCTGAGTTGCGATTCTTGCTGTGAGAACGTAAGGTTAAAGACAAGGGCGTAGTTGTTTGCGCCTAGTCTATTCGTCTGGCTGGAGTCTCTCAATGACAACGACAACCACTTATGCCGCAAAAATTGAAGATCGCAGCCTTGGGCATTTGCTTTATGCATTGATGTCGGGCTTTCCCTTACTTTTACTGCCTGTATTACTGAGCCTATTTATTAATCTCTCTCAACGCCAATCTCATGGGAATGCACTTTTGGTATCGCATTTGCGTTGGCAGCGACATTCTAATCTTATCTTTATTGGCTTATTAGTGCTTGGCTATTGGGTGCCGATAACTTGGCTCAGTCTTTCGATTTATCTGTTTGGTATTATTTGGTTTTGCCATCGTATTATTAAAGGCTGGCTGGGCCTTATCGATGGCATCGAAGTTTAGTTGTACTCTCCTGTCTACTTGCACTTTCGAGTTTGGTTCACTTTTTTTGTTAGCTTTATGCTTTGATAGCTGTAAATGACCAGCAAACGAGTTGGTCATTTACGCTTTATCAGAGGGACATTTCCCTGTCAGTTGTACAGTTCTCTTACAACTGAACTCATCAGCTTAAGTGAATCATTGTCATTTAGGTTGCAGTTAAGCACTAAACCATCGGCTTTTAATTGTTTAATACCTTTGGTTTGTAAGATCAGTGCTTCATCCGCGATGGCGTAACAAGGATTGATGACGATAGGAAGATGACTGGTGGCTTTTATCTGAATAAGGCTCGTTAAATCCAATGTAGGAAGATTAGCGTTATTGAAGGTGCGAACGCCCGAGTCACAGAGGATCAACTGTTGATTCCCTTGGCTTAAAATGACTTCCGTTGCCGCTAAAAACTCCTCATAGCTCGCCATATCGTTACGTTCAAGTAATAGTGGGATAGGCAGAGTCCCTGCTTGAGTGAGTAAGGATTGATTAAACATATGTTTACCTGTCAAAAACAGCATATCGCCCTGCTGAGTTGCTAGGACTATATCAATTGCTTGCTCAATGGCGATAATGCATAACAGATCGTATTGATGCAACGTTTGGCGAAGCTTTGGCAAGATAAGTTCTGGACTGACAAGCTGGTTAATGTTGTCCAAAATAACGGCTTGAAATCCCGCTTCTTTAAGCTGTTTTATTTTATGTTCAAACTGCGTTAATGCTAAGTGAGACTGCTCGTGTGTGAGCACTATCTTAGCTATTGCGCCGATATTACCCGCACCAATGCAGAAAGGGCCGCAGTTAATCTCGCTTGCCTGTGCTTTGTAGGCCTTACTGTATCTAAATGGATTAGCATCGGGAACGGTATCGCTAATCACTTGGGTTTTCGAGGTGCTAGGTTCAATTAATAGCTGGCTGTTGCTCAGTTGGGTTGGTTTTACCGTCTCGCAGGGATAACAACCTAATACTTTGATAAATCGAGTGATCCGCTCTAATTGTTTTAATCCTGCTTGCATCGCTTCACTAGAAATATTGGCATCAATATCAAGGTAAAACATTTCCTCCCAAGGGGTTCCGGGAATCGGTCTTGATTCGAGTTTACTCATATTTAGCTGATGAGCTTTCAATACCAACAGGGCTTCCACTAATGCCCCCGCCTTTTGGCCCGTTGCCATAATTAAAGTGGTTTTTGCAGGCAGTTGTTCTGGCACGGCAACGGCTTTTCGGGCGACAACAATAAAGCGGCTCTGGTTAATCTTCTGATTTGCAAGTCCCGCTTCTATGGATTCTAACTGGTATAACGCACCACCTTCGACGCTACCAATAGCTGCGGCGCTATTGTCTGGGCTCTGATTGACCCTCTCCATCGCTTCAGCACTGCTTGAACAGTATTCTAGCCTTAAGTCCTTATGCTGGCTTAGGTATCTGCTACATTGACTAATTGGTTGAGGGTGGGCGTAAACGGTTTTAATGTCGCTTATTTTACTGCCGGCTTTAGCTAACAGACAGTGGCTGACTTCGATAGTCGTTTCGCCGACGATGGAAAGGCTAGTGTGTTGCAGTACATCATAAACTTCATTAATGGAACCCGATGAGGTGTTTTCAATCGGTAGGAAACCGTAATCTGCATGCCCTGATTCTACTGCTTGCACTATTTCATCGAAGCTTTGGCAACCTAAGTCCAGCATATCGACTTGACGGCGCTGGCAATAACGCGTTGCGGCAAGGTAAGAATAGGAGCCTCGAGCACCCAAGTAGGCGATACAATATTGCTGTTTTTGTGTCTCTGGATTGGCACGGCCGTGCAGATATGCTTGTTGATTTAATACTGAATCTTCAATGATGCTTTGGTAAAGTGAGATCACATAATGGGCATCGAGGCCTTTTTCTCTCCCTGCTTTGACCAGCCTAGCGAGGAGTTCTTTTTCTCTTTGTGTATCCCTAATCGGTCTGACATCAACCTCTTTACTGCGGGCAACTTCTAAACTTAAGCGGCGGCGCTCGGCGAGTAATGAGAGAAGTTCATTATCGAGATGGGTGATTTGCTCTCGAGTTTGATTTAAAGGCTGTGGTTTATGCATGATGACCTCAATTGCCGCCGTGTATTAATCAATCGTTTAAGACAAAAAAGCCTCCCATTTGGGAGGCTTTGGATTTTTACTTTCGTTTTTACACAGTAAATCCGCCTCCTAGAGTGGGGGTGTAAAAAAGAAAGTAAAAAAAGTTGCTGTCATTGTTTTCATGGGGTTAAAACTAAAGGGCTAGGGCGCGGCTGTCAATCAAAACTTGTTTAATATGAGGGATTGTCAAATAACAATCAGGGATAGCTTAATGTTCCTTAGGAGTAATCATAAAAACTCTATTTTCAAGGAGATAAAAAAGGCGAAGAGGATTATCTTCGCCTGTTTATATGTTAGCTTTGAATTAAGTTTATTCGCCTAATTCAACGCCAGCACGATTGATCAAAAATTGAGTCAAAAGAGGGACAGGACGACCCGTCGAGCCTTTATTGGCGCCACTATTCCATGCTGTGCCTGCCACATCTAAATGGGCCCAATTGTACTTTTTAGCAAAGCGCGATAGGAAGCAAGCTGCAGTAATGGCTCCCGCAGGACGACCGCCTAAGTTGGTCATATCCGCAAATGGGCTGTCGAGCATATCTTGGTATTCATCCCAAAGAGGCATGCGCCAAGCGCGATCACCGCTTTGTTCACCTGCATTTAGCAGCTCGTGCGCCAATGGGTTGTGCGATGAGAATAGGCCAGAAGCATGCTTACCTAAGGCTATCACGCAAGCCCCTGTGAGGGTCGCTGTATCAATAACCAGCTCAGGTTCAAAACGCTCAACATAGGTTAATACGTCACATAGTACTAAACGACCTTCAGCATCGGTATTAAGCACTTCAACGGTTTGGCCTGACATTGTGGTCAGAATATCACCTGGGCGATAAGCATTCCCCGAAGGCATATTTTCACAGCCTGCGAGTACACCCACGACGTTGATGGGTAAATTCATTTCACAAATGGCTTTCATTGTGCCGATAACACCCGCTGCACCACCCATATCGTATTTCATCTCATCCATAGCTTCGCCAGGTTTTAATGAAATGCCGCCAGAGTCAAATGTTAACCCCTTTCCAACCAATACGATCGGCTTTTCAGTGCTGTCGATTGCGCCTTTATATTCCATCACTGTCATGATGGATTCATTCGCACTAGCACGACCAACTGCGAGGTATGAGTTCATCCCCAGTTTGGCCATTTGCTCTTCGCCGATAGTAGTAACATGTAGATTTTCGTGCACTTCGGCCAGTTGACGCGCTTGAGAGGCCAAATAAGCAGGATTACAAATATTAGGTGGCATGTTTGCGACATCGCGACACAAGTGCATACCGGCAGATACTGCCATACCGTGTTCAATGGCGCGTTCGCCTAAGGTTAATTCTCGGCGAGTCGGGACATTGAAAACGAGTTTACGCAAAGGACGGCGTGTTTCCCCTTTACGGGTTTTTAGGGCATCGAAGCTATACAGACTACTGTTAGTCGTTTCAACGGCTTGACGTACTTTCCAATAGGTATCACGGCCTTTAACGTGTAATTCAGTTAAAAAGCATACAGCTTCCATTGAACCTGTTTCATTTAATGTGTTGATCGTCTTAGTGATGATCTGCTTATATTGGCGTTCGTCTAGTTCTCGTTCTTTGCCACAGCCAACTAATAATACGCGTTCGCTTAGTACGTTAGGGACGTGGTGCAGTAATAACATCTGCCCAGGCTTTCCTTCCAAGTCTCCACGACGCAACAGGTTACTGATGTAACCCTCACTAATTTTGTCTAATTGCTCCGCGATACCCGATAGACGACGGGGTTCATAAACACCGACAACGATACAGGCTGAGCGTTGTTTTTCGGGGCTACCGCTCTTTACGCTAAACTCCATGGGCACTCCTAGATTCTTAAAGACAAATTTTTATATTTATTGGATAATGTCTGCTTGTCCCGAAAAGGGCCTAAGTTATTACTCCAAAGGTGATTTATTCTCGGTACTTGAGTCGCATGTTTTTGTTAAACAGCAATTAAACTTAAGTTTACCAAGAACCCCTGAAGCTGGTCAGAAAACTATCAAAAGTAGACAGTTTACATGAAAGTTAGTCTGTTACCAGCAAAAAGATAAGTTTAGAGACCGGATCCTGCCTGTGATTGTATTTAGATACCTTATTCGAGAAGTTTTTAAGGCACAAATTGCCGTACTTTTGGTGCTGTTAACTATTTTTATTAGCCAGCATTTTGTGCGCATACTGGCCGACGCCTCTGATGGCGAATTTCCTGCTTCATTAATTGTGACCCTGATTGGACTTAACATTCCCGCCTTAGTCGTTTTGGTTTTACCCTTAAGTTTGTTTTTGGGTATTTTGGTGGCTCACGGCCGCATGTACTCTGAAAATGAAATGGTGATCCTCCATGGCGTAGGCGTGAGTGAATGGTATGTCACTCGGGTGACGTTAATTCTGGCTGTAGTGAATATGTTGTTTACGGGGTACTTATCGCTTTACGTAACGCCATGGGCAGAGGAACAACAAAATCAAGTGCTTGAAAAAGCACAATCTGAGGCTGGACTTGCCGCGTTAGTTCAAGGACGCTTTCAAGCAAGTCCTAACGGCCGTGCGGTACTGTTTGTCGAGCGTATTGGCAAAGATAATGAATTAGAAAAAGTGTTTGTGGCTCAGCTACCTGATCCCTCCGATGAAACGGGGGTGACAAATGTTGTCGTGGCTAAAAACGGTCGCGTATTAGAAGACAATATGGGCGCTCAGCAATTACAACTTAATAACGGTGTTCGTTATCAGGGGAGCCCAAGATTAAAGGACTACCAAATGATCGAATTTGGTGGCTATAAAATGCAGATTAAAGAGCAGCAGGTGGATGAGCGGCGCCGTAAATTATCGGCATTAACCGTTACCGATTTGCTTAAAGTTGAAAGCGCAGAAGCAGTCGCTGAATTTCACTGGCGGCTTGCTATTCCCCTTGCGATTCCCATCATGACGTTGATTGCCGTGCCTTTAGCAAGGGTCAATGTGCGTCAAGGCAAATTTGCTAAGATGTTACCCGCAGTACTGCTGTATTTGGGGTATTTTGGATTGATGGTAGCAGGTCGTAAAGCATTACAAGATGGTGTTATTCCACAATATTTAGGTATGTGGTGGATACATTTATCGGCACTGATTATGGGAATATTTTTATTGGGTAAAGATAGACCTTTATTTGCACGTTTATCTACTGCTATGGCACGTAAGAAGGTGGCCGTATGAAGATCTTAGACCTTTATATTGCCAGAGTGATTTTAAGCACATCTGCTTTGTGTTTACTGGTGCTGACGGGGTTGTCTGGCATTATTAAGTGGGTTGACCAACTGCGCTTGGTGGGACGTGGCACTTATACCATGATGGACGCAGGTATTTATGTGCTTTTTTTAATCCCCCGTGATATTGAAATGTTTTTCCCCATGGCTGTGCTGCTTGGTGCCTTGATTGGTATGGGAATGTTAGCGTCTAACTCCGAGCTTGTGGTAATGCAGGTATCTGGATTGTCCCGTTTACAAATTACCCTTTCTGCCATGAAGACTGCTGTGCCACTGATGCTCATGGTGATGGCTCTTGGTGAGTGGGGAGCGCCAGTTGCAGAGCAAAAGGCTAACGAGCTGCAAGCGATAAAACTATCCGGCGGTAGTTTGATTAAATCCCACCGTGGTATATGGGCGAAGGATGGCGATTTGTTTGTCAATATAGGTGAAGTGGAAAATATCACCAAACTTAACAATATCACGCTCTATAAGTTCAATAGTGAACTTAAACTCACTAAGGTTGTGCATGCTGAGCGGGCTGTATTTACTCGCGATAGTTGGCGTTTGTTCGATGTTAAGCGAACCGATTTGACCTATGATCAAGTAACCTTAGAGCACCTTGAGGAAGATATATGGCAATCGAGTTTAACACCCGATAAGCTCAGTGTTGTATCTGTTAAACCCGAAGCACTATCCATTCAAGGTTTACTCGGTTATCTCGACTACCTTAAAACCAATAGCCAAGATCCTAGTCGTTATGAGTTAGCGTTAGGGCGTAAGCTGATGCAGCCTGTCACGGTTGGGGTCATGATGTTAGTGGCGCTGTCGTTTGTGTTTGGCCCCTTACGTACTGTGACTATGGGCGCTAGGGTATTATTAGGTGTTGTCGCGGGTTTTAGCTTTTACATCAGCAATGAAATCTTTGGCCCTATGAGTATTGTTTATGAGCTACCCGCGTATGTCGGGGCGATGGCGCCGAGTTTGCTATTTACCGGGATTGCCTTCTACTTTATTCGGCGATGATACCTCTATTTAGCTCATAAAAAACGACGCATAAGCGTCGTTTTTTATGGGCTATTTTGGCTAGATTCTGGGAGGTTAAGCCCCGTGCCAGTTGCGCATTTGATTGGCTTCCTTTGATAGTACAACCACTTCGGAGCGTGTCATCATATCCTGCAAGGCTAATTTATCTGTGTTAATCAAAATCCATAAATTACCAACGCCAAGCAGTGACCAAATGATGCGAGCATAGGCAGTGATCAGGCTTAAATTTTGGCCGTTAGGATGTTGGATTTTAAGGCGCCAGGCGCGCATACCTAAGGTTTGCCCACCTCGACTCCAAAATAGCGCATAGAAAGTACCAACACACAGGGCGAGCCATAATTGATAAATACCATGGTAAATTGGCGTACCATTTAAGGCGTCTGAAATATGCTCAAAGCCATTCATACTGACCAGCCCTGAAGATGTTAGACCGAAAAATATTCCAAAACCAATAGCACCCGCAAACATATAGACCGCAAGGGCTAATAACAGATCATAGATGGCCGCACCTAATCGGCGAAAAAAGCCTGCCCGTGGAAAGTTGGCGTGTTCACTGTTTAACATTGGCAAATCCTAGTCTCAAAAAGGTGTTACTAGAGCATAATGATACTTATGCTTCGGGCTCTTCATCACGAACAAAGTGAATATTACTAAAACCAAAACGGGCAAATTCAACTTTTCTAAAATCCTTTTCCGCCTTTGCGCCTTTGCGTGAGGTCATGGCAATTTGTTGTTCCATGGCTAAAAACTTCGTAAGGTCAATGCCTTCCGCTTCGGCGACGGCTTCATATAAATCATGGTGTTTGTCGTAGCTAAAAGCGATAGTTTTAGTCTGACCTTTGAAGGTATAAGTGACTTGACGAGCCATGGGGGAAAACTCCTGAAATTAATTAAATTCACTTCTAAAAATAAAATACACTGCGCCTAGAATACACAAGCCTGCCCACAGATAATCGAGTTTTAAGGGTTCTTTCATATAGAAATAGGCAAAGGGGACAAACAGACTTAAGGTGATGACTTCTTGCAGAATTTTTAACTGACCGACATTCATTACCGTGTAACCGATACGGTTAGCAGGTACTTGTAGTAAGTATTCAAATAGGGCGATCCCCCAGCTCACTAAGGCTGCAATAATCCAAGGTTTTGAGCCTAGGGTTTTTAAATGGCCATACCAAGCAAAAGTCATAAAGATATTGCTAAGACAGAGTAAGCCAATAGTTGTTAGGGTGGGATTCATTTTTAATCTCTATGATTAATTTTATAAATCATGTACATGGCATCATGGGTGTAAGAGCCAAGACACTTATCAATGGTGTGAGGTTTAAACCCCATTTTTCGCCAGTAGCTATCGGCGCCTTGCACTGCAACTAAGGACAATGAGTTGAGGTTAAAACGATCCGCTAATAGTTTTAATCGGGTGAGCGCCTTAGTCCCCGCGCCTAAACCTTGGGCTTTGGCTGAAATCGCAATATCGTGTAGATATAAGGTATCAGCCTTAGGTAAATGGGTAATAGGCTCATATAACGCCGGTGGCATATTTGTGGTCCAAGGATGAGCCAAACAATAACCAACAACGGACTCATTGACTTCAAATACAAAGCAGGACTGGGGTGATACTTGCCATTTACTTTGCAGTACGTGCAGTGGCTCAGGATCCAGTTGTGAGTAACACTCGTCTTGGATCGCTAAAATGGCATCCCAATCCAGTGGGGTGATTGCACGCAGTAACATGGCCGATATTTATCCCGTTCAAAGTGTCCCGATTAAAATAAGCTCGGCATTATATACCCAAACAACCTTAAGTTGCAGAATTGAGTATGGATTTAACGTACTTTATAAGGCCATTTATCGTTACTGTCGAAATGACAACTACGTAACCTATGGTCATTGCGACGATTTGCAGAGCAAGTGGCTAAGTCAGTTTTGATTGTATTCGTTCAACATGACTGAGAATGTACAGGGATAATTGCAATAGCATTGGTGCATAAAATGGAAGGAATAAACCCATTTTAGCGTTCATTTTTAATTTAGAAACGATTCGTATCTTGCTATTCTGTCGTTCACAAGTTGATAATTACAGTGACATAAATGGAATGCTGTATTGTTCAAGGAGATGATTATGTGGGCGTTTTTAGTTGAGCAGCCAAATTTACCTTACACCATTGCTTTTGCCTGTGTGCTTTTTCTGGGGGTGTTTGAAGCTTTAGCCCTCTTAATTGGTTTAAGCATGTTAAGCGCCTTGGATCAATGGGTACCTACCGATGTTGATTATCATCCCGATATGGGTGGCGGCCTTACAGGAATTGCTGGTTGGTTATGCCTCAATCGGCTCCCTCTGCTGATTTGGTTTGTGCTTGCACTGACCAGTTTTGCCATTGCGGGCTATCTCGTCAATTTTATCAGTTTAAGTGTCGTGGGCGTTCTTCTGCCACAACTGTTTACACTGCCAATTGCTGTCGTGGCAAGTGCCTTTGCTTGCCGATATCTAGGACGATTACTTGCCGACCATTTACCTAAAAATGAATCAAGTGCGATATCGCTAGATGATCTTAGTGGTTATGTTGGCACTATCACTTTAGGCTGTGCCATAAAAGGCATGCCCTCCGAAGCGGTTGTCCGCGATAAACATCAACAAAAACATTATGTTTTAGTCGAACCTGAAACTTCAGGGATCGAGTTTGCCTCAGGCACCCAAGTGGTGCTCCTTAGACGTGAAGGCCGAGTATGGTCTGCAACACGCTTTGATAATTAATCTTGAAAGTCATATTTTAATCGAGAAGGAAATCAAATGGATGTATTAAATGATGTAACGAACTCAAGCTACTTTTTCTTGCTGATTGCCTCCATGGTTGTGGTCGGTCTGACAGTGATCGGGCTGATTTTTGCCAAGCTGTATAAGCGTGCCACGAAAGAAATGGCTTTTGTACGTACAGGTTTTGGTGGTGAGAAAATTATAAAAGATGGCGGTGCTATTGTGCTTCCTGTATTGCATGAAACCATTGCCGTCAATATGAATACTTTGCGTATTGAAGTTGAGAAAACCCAAAAAGATGCCCTTATCACTAAGGACAGAATGCGGGTCGATGTGAAAGCCGATTTCTATCTACGTGTAGCGCCCAATTCAGAAGGTATCTCCATGGCGGCGCAAACCTTAGGTACGCGCACTACCCGAGTGGAAGAGCTTAAAAAGTTGATGGAATCAAAGTTTGTTGATGTGCTGCGTGCCGTGGCTGCAGAAATGACCATGACAGAGATGCATGAGCAGCGTGCCGATTTTGTACAGCGTGTACAGAATAACGTGGCTAACGATCTTGAGAAAAACGGTCTCGAACTCGAATCGGTTTCATTAACGGGTTTTGATCAAACAGATCTACAGTTTTTTAATGAAAACAACGCATTCGATGCTGAAGGTCGTGCTCGTTTGGCGAAGATTATCGAAGAAAAACGTAAAGAGACCAACGATATTCAGCAGGAAAACCGTATTAAGATTGAACAGCGTAATTTAGAGGCCGAAAAAGAGTCGCTGGAAATTGAAAAGTCGGAAGAAGAAGCCCGCTTGATCCAGCAGCAATCCTTAGAATTTAAACGCGCCGATCAGAAAGCTGAAATCATCAAGCAGAAAGAAAATAAGGCCCGTGAAGAACGCGAAGCCGAGATTGCCAAAGAGCGTGCTATCGAAACCGCAGAAATCGAGAAAACCAAAGATATCGAAACCCGCGAGATTGAAAAATATAAGCTCATTGAGCAATCACGTATTCAACAGCAACGGGATATTGAAGTTTCTGAGCAGGAAAAACGTATCGCTGTGGCGGCTAAATCTGAAGAAGAATCCGCAGCCCGTGCCCGTGCTGCCGAAGCTGAAAAACTGAAAGTTGAGAAAGAAGAAGCGGTAATTACAGCGCGCCAAGTAGCCGAAGCCAATCGTCGTAAAGAAATTGAAGTGATTGATGCCCGTAAAGAAGCTGAACGTGATGCGGTAGGTGTGACAGTGCAAGCGGAAGCTGAAAAACGTGCCGCTGAAGACAGATCGAGTGCCATTTTGATTGAGGCACGCGCCAGCGCCGATGCAAAAAAACTGCAAGCAGAAGCGGATGAAAAAGTGTATGCCGTTGAAGCTGCGGGTAAACAAGCCTTATATGAAGCAGAAAACGTGCTGCGTGATGAACAAATTGCCTTGCAAAAATCCCTTGCCATTCTTAAAGCTCTGCCAGAAATTGTCGCACAAGCCGTTAAACCGCTGGAAAACATTGAAGGGATTAAAATTCTTCAAGGTTATGGTACAGGTAATCAATTTACTGCCGGTAGCGAAGGCGTTCAACATCAAGGCGGTATCGCTGAACAAGTGACTAGTGCCGCGTTAAATTATCGCGCAAATGCGCCCGTTGTGGATGCGATGTTAAGAGAGTTAGGCTTAGTAAATGGTGAATCAGGGACGTTAAACGATCTCTTAAATGGCAATAATGCGCTTACTACAGAAGCCTTAAATGTCGTTAAGTCAGCTAACACTGGACTCAATGGTTATAGCCAAACACTGGTTGTTGATAGTCAACAGCGTGATTAGTCTGATGATTAAATCATCGTCCTAAAAAATAGCCGCTCACATGGTGAGCGGCTATTTTCATTAACAATAAATTTTAGCGGTAATCTTGGCAATATAACGACAAAGTTAATCGCCGTGACTGACTAGATTAAGATGTCGTCTTTTACTTGTGTACCTTATCAACACCAGAAGATCGGCCTTCGGCATGACAAACTGCGCATGATTCTTGTCCTGGCTGATAAATTCGACCACCGCTGGCATCACTTTGATAAACACCACCAAAGCCTCGTGCATGGACGGCTAAACTATCAAGTTTAGTATGACATGCACTACAGGTTGCTAACGTGGGTGAGTATTCTGCAATTTGCCCTTTGTTAGTGGCACCTGGCGTGGCAACTAAGAGTGATTGTTGCTCATTCAGTCCGCTAAGATCTAATTGACCTTTACTATGACATGAGCTGCAACCATTTTTAGAATTGGGATAGGTCAGTTCTGGACGTGGTTTACCAAAACCTTCAACAGTCCGAGTCCCTGCATGCAGTGAGTGCACCATTTCTCTATAGCTTAAGGTGTTATTAAGCGTTCTATACGGCTTGATTTGATCCGATCCTGGGGTATGCATTAAGTTGGCATTGAGATACATCACTGTCTCACTATTATGGCAACTACGGCATTGTCCATCGGTTAATGCGGTTGATGTTTGAGGCGCATGACATGTACCACATTGGCTATTAGGCTCAAACATACTGCCTAACTGATGTGCGGAAAGCACTCTATCCTCTAAGCCTTTGTCATGGCATTGGCGACAAGCGTTTTCGTCAGCTTTGGCTTTAGTGGTAACCGCATCACCCGACAATGTCAGCGAGTTAATAGCACTGAGACTGACATCCTGATTAGCTATATCGCAATTAACGGCATATCCGGTATTTTTATCAGCACAAAGCACTAGCTTACTGTAGAGCTTGGATTGGGTTAAATGACCAAAATCTGCAGTTGAAAGCTGAGTAACGGTCACTTTCAGTTGATTGGCTCCCATGATGCTTAATGAAACATTTGGGTCATTTGCCAACAGATTCCATACTTTACGTTGTCCGTTGTTTACCGGTAGATTGGTGCTATCGGCTTGACCTGTCGCAATCAACCAGAAGGATTTTATCATAGGCTGAGTGGCAGGCAGTTGATCCAGTTGCTGCACTTGCAATGTGACTTCAAGGGATTGAGCATCAGTATTTATCTTTGAACTCAATAGTTTTACTTGATAATCACTTGCTAATTTTGCTGCAGTCTTGGTCTTCGCGTTATGGAATAAGCCAACACCTTGAGGGTTGTTACTATCAGGATGGCAACCACTGCAACTCAATGCCCATGCGTTTGCAAAAATTTCCCGATTGTGGAACAGGCCTGCAACAGTACCATTCCAGTCGGCGGGAATTTGCCCTTTATGGCAGTCAAGACAGGCTGTTTTACTCGGAATATTGTAATTATCAGTTTGGGCAGTCGCACCGGGAATATGGCACTGCTGACACTGTTTCATATCACCTGGGTAGGTAACATTTGAGAAGTCATATAACTGTCCCTTATAACCCACCACTTGATATTTTGCCTGATGGATCTGATGCGTTAGCGTTGCCATATCCAGACTATTAGCGGTTTCTGGATCGCCCGAATAGCTTGTGTGGCACATAACGCAGCCTTCATAGGCAAATCGCTTACTTCCATGCATTAACAAGCGGGTATCCGCATTGGCTAGGTCATCATTATGGCAGCGAAAACAAGCTTGTTCAGGTGCGATAACTACTCGTCCTTCATCTGCCTTTGCAGCTTGTCCTGTTGCCGGAACAAAGTCATATACCGTATTGATTAAGTGAGTTTCGATAGGGCTAGTTGCAAGCGGTTTTAACTCAAGATAGATCCTATGGGTGCGTTCGGGTGCATATTGAGTATCTAACCCTGAAAATTGAGGGTAGCTCGTTAGAGGTTGACTGAAAGTGTAACGGTATTGACCGTTACCCAATGAGGTTAAACAGTCACTTTTACAGCTCGTTTCAATACCTGCTTGCCATTGTGTCGCAGCCGTTACTTGAGCATTTGTAGCGGGTTCTACCAGTTTATTGATGTAACTTGTCCACTGCAGTGCAGGATCTGTCGTGCTCGTAGCCTCTGTGCTTATGGCTGTTTTGGCTTGATAGTGAGCCTGTGGAGGCGCCAGCTTAGCAATGCCTACACCTAAGGTATCGAGATCTTTAAGGTTTTCTAAGCCTGTAACGGCAATACCATTGGCATTGCTCAAGAAGAAATCAACTTGAACTTGGGTTTTGCTATCGATTGTTACATTTTCAATCGTTGCTTTAAGGGAGTTAGCTTGTTCAATGGTAATGCCCACTGTACCTGGTGGGCCTTCTTTACCATCATCACCATCGGAGCAGGCTGTCATTAGACAGACTGCCATTGCGATCGGCGTAAACGCTATCCACTGAGAACGGGTATTCGTTTTCATCATTTTCCATTCCTTTTTAATTAGATTCTGTCGGGACTCTAATCGGAATGTATGCGCTCTAAATATTAACTCGGATATTAGTGGAGTTGCACTTAATTAATATTAATTAATGAATATTTTTGGCTTTATATGTTGATAACTTGAACTAAGGCTTTATTGGTTTTTTCGATATTCTTAATTCTTAAATAAGCTACTTTGATGTAAGTCTTGCTTATTGATTTAATAAATGGTCAATATGGGTAAATGTGACGCAGGTTAAAAATCAAATAGATAATTACTTTAGCATAAATTGTCGGGAATCAAAGTGTATGCATATTTTAATTATATTGCTTTGACTAATAAAGGATCAAATATGATTACCAGAAGAGGAATGCTTAAAGGCAGTATGGGCGTTGCTGTCGGTACAGTCTATAGCGGAACATTGGTGAGTTTTCTTACCGGTTGTGGCAGTGACAGTAATAGCCAAGAAAAAGTAGAAGTCATGCCAGGTGGACTCATGGTGGTAAACCCTACAGTTTGTGTGAGTTGTAGACGCTGTGAAATAGCCTGTGGTTGGAACCATGAAGGGGATAGCAGTCCCACACTCGCTCGTGTCAAAGTAGAAAAAAATATGAACTATGGTCCACATGGCGTGCAATTTGACTATGAAATACAGCGAGGTGAATGCGGTGACAGAACCGTTGTGCCTTCAACTTGTCGTCACTGTGAAGTGTGTACTGAAGTGTGCCCGCAGCAAGCTATCTCAACAAATCAACAAACTGGCGCCAAAGTCATTGATGAAGAGCGTTGCGTTGGATGTGGTTATTGTGCAGATAAGTGCCCTCAGCAAGTCATTAAAGTTGTTCGCAGCAAAATGAAAGCAGTGAAATGTGATTTATGTAACGGTAAACCTGCATGCGCGCAAGTTTGTCCTACAGGTGCAATTAAATTTTATAACTGGGAAGAGGCTGAAGCTGCATTAGAACAATATGAAAAATATACCGGCTTAGTTTCTTAAATTCAGGAGAAGTAATATGAGTGATAAAATAGGCGGGTGGGCTGGTAAAGTCCTAAGAGTTAATTTAACAACTAATCATATATGGTATGAACCAATCAATAAATATTATGATTATATTGGTGGTATGGGCATAGGATATAAAATTCTATGGGACAATCATAAAGACAATATAACGGCAACTGACCCTGATAATATTATTGTATTTTCCGCAGGCCCATTAACGGGTTCAGGTGTTATTTGTACCGGACGAACAACCATTACTTCCCGTAGTCCCGTAATTGAAAAACATCTGATTGCTGATGGCCATTTTGGTGGGCATTTTTCACCTGCGATGAAATTTGCAGGCTTCGATGCCATTGCTATTGAAGGCAAAGCCAGCAGCCCTGTGTGGCTTAAAATTGTGGATGATAAGGTCACGATTGAACCTGCCGATGCCCTATGGGGTAAAGGCATATTTGATACCCATGCGATGATAGCACAAATGATGGGGCCTAATGCTCAGGTTGCCGCGATTGGTCAAGCAGGGGAAAACCAAGTACCACTTTCAGTGATAATGACGCAAGGCGGGCATTCAGCGGGTGGTCATGGCTCTGTTATGGGGTCTAAAAATTGTAAAGGGATCGGTATTATTGGTACTGGTTCGGTCAAAATTGTCGCTAACAATGAAAAAATGCGCGCATTAGATGACCATATTTTAGGGATTATCGGTGCCAATAATAACGGTGTTGTTCCTTCAACACCGCAATCGTGGGCCGAGTACTCAGCGCCTATCAGTCGTTGGAAGGCTAGACCAGGGCTCAAGTGGGGCGCTGCCGATCAAGAAATTGAATTAGGTGAAGTGCCATGGAACGAACGTAACCGTATCGGTTTCCGTACTTCGATGGCTGAAAGTTATATTGGTGTGGAATATGCCAATAAATGGATGAAGCGAACTGGTGGCTGTCATTCATGCCCTATTCGCTGTTTCTGTGAACTTAAAGTCCCTGAACTTAAGAGTAAATACGGCCGCAAAACCGAACACATATCCAACGTCTGTATGGGATTCCTTGTACCACAGTATTTAATGGGCACCAAAAATGGTACAGAAGCACACGCGATGGCGGGCGCTTTAGGGGCACATATTCTCGATGACTATGGTATTTGGTGTAACTATGGATCTATTTCTCATCTATTTAAATTCTTAAAAACAAAGGATATGTTTAAGCATTTATTACCTGAGGATGAATTTAACAGTATTCCTTGGGCACTTTGGGATAACCAAGATCCTGCTTTCTTACTTGATTTTTATCGCCGAGTGGCGTTTAAAGAAGGTGAAATCTCCCACATGGCTGACGGCTTATATGATTTGATTAAGCGTTGGGGATTAGATGGAACCAATCCCGCATTAGGTTACTGGGATATCCATAAAGAAAGTGCAACGAAAGTATTTAACAAGAAAACCAATGCAGCCGTGCACCATGCCAGTGAAACCGCGGGTCAGGTTGGTACGTTAATTAACGTGGTCTTTAACCGTGATGCCCAGTGCCATTCCCACATCAATATTGTTAACAGTGGTTTGCCACATGATATGACAGTGGCGATTGCCGAGAAAAAATGGGGTGAAGGTGCATTCGATAAGGTGAATTGGTATACCCCAATCAATGCGGCCAAGATCCGTTTTGCCAAATGGTCGCTGGTGAAAAACGTGTTACACGATTCGCTGACACTGTGTAACTGGATGTTCCCATTGTTGGCATCACCGGATAAGAATCGTAACTATGAGGGTGACAGCACTATCGAATCGCAGATGTTTAGTTTAGTGACAGGGATTGAAACCACTGAAGCTGAATTGGACTTTAAAGCGGAAAGAGTGCTGCATTTACACCGTGCTTTAACCGTATTGCAAATGAATGAAAGCAATATGCGCGAAGAGCATGATGTGCTCAGTGATTGGGTTTATGATTTGAATCCAGATAAAAACTTTGGCGATCAGGGCACCATCAAGATGGATCGTGCTGATATGCAAAAAGCACTGGATATGTTCTATGAAGCCTTTGGCTGGGATATTCAAACCGGAGCCCCGACTCGAGCGACGCTCAATAAGTTTGGCTTAGGGTTTGTAGCAGATAGATTAGCTGCAAAGGGCTTATTACCGAGTTGAATACAATAGTTGAACACTATGATTGAGCTTGTTGGATATATCAGAGTATTCAGTCAACACGGGCGTTTAGTCACGGCGGAGCAAATTGCCGCCGTGGCTGGACTCGAGTGGGATTGTAGCCAAACGGTTAGCTGTTATATCAGCTTAATCCTCAATAGGGATTACGCGGATATTCAGATGCGATTATCGGGTAAAGATCATTACTTTTATTCCGAAAAGTACATCGTTGAACGCTATGCTGAACAATGGCTAGCCCTTAATCGTGGGGAGGAACTTGAGGCCATTGCCGCTCAGATTAGGCGTAACAGTTGCCGTCATACTGCGGTGTTTGAGGAAAGTGTACTGACCTTTGCACCCTACCATTATGATGAACTTAAGCTGGCGAGTATCCAAGAACAGTTGCCTCAGCAGGCTGGAACCGAGGATATTTTTTACGCCGTGGATAATCAGGGTAAAGGTTATTATTACTCTACCCAAGGATTGAGTCACAGTTATGCTGAAGTGTTAGCGAATTACGATCCCTATGAGTGGTCATACTGATAATTGGTTTTGCTCCTCTTTATCTCATAAAGCGCCTACGGGCGCTTTTTTACTGGCGCTAATCTGTAGTATTTGGTTGTTACCTTTGTCGTTGTGAGGGGAGTAAAGTGGAATGGTTAATCGGAGTGATATTCCAAACTTTCTCTCTCAAACTATCCCAATAAAAGGAGTTTACCATGGCAAAAATTTTGATCATCGCGGGTGATTTTGTCGAAGATTACGAGTTAATGGTGCCATTTCAGGCGTTGCAAATGGTAGGGCATCAAGTGACTGTTGTTTGCCCCGATAAAATAGCAGGACAAACGATTAAAACTGCAATTCATGATTTTGAAGGCGACCAAACCTATAGCGAAAAGCCAGGGCATCTCTTTGCTCTAAATGGTGATTTTGCAAAGGTGAGTGCCAGTGATTTCGATGCTTTGTTGTTACCTGGAGGTCGAGCGCCAGAATATTTACGTTTAAACCCGTTAGTGCTGAATTTAGTGAAAGCGTTTTCGGTGCAAGATAAACCCATGGCGGCTATTTGCCATGGTGCGCAGTTGCTGACGGCGGCAGATGTTGTACGTGGTAAAAAGGTTTCAGCCTACCCAGCATGTGCTCCTGAAGTGAGTCAAGCGGGCGCTGAATATTGCGAGATTGCAGTAACGGCAGCGATTACCGATGGCAAGCTTGTCACCGCACCTGCTTGGCCTGCGCATCCTGCATGGCTCGCACAATTTAATAAGTTGCTTAGTGTGTAATGTGTCTAAGTGTAATGTGGCTAAGTGTAGTGTGTGATATTGCGAGATTAATGCATCCTGAAATATCAACACATCCTTGCTAACGTAATCCTTGTTAACGTAATAGGATTTAGCGTGCTTTTATGGCATAACAGTTCGGGTAGACATGTAAAGGGGAGCATAAAGGTGTGTGAAATTTATTCTGGCGCCGAACCCGAACTGTTCGCGCTTAAAACCCGCTCAATTCGAATTGATGGCGTCGTCACCAGTGTGCGTCTTGAGGCCATTTTCTGGCAAATAATCGAAGATATTGCCGATGACGCCGAACTCAGTGTTGCCGTCTTTTTAACCCGTATCTATCGAGAGGTGTTAGCTCGTCATGGGCGAGTCGCTAATTTTGCCTCTTTGCTGAGAGTGGCGTGTACCACTTACTTAAATGAGGGAAAACGATTAGTGTTGAAGCCTAAAATGGTCAGTTCAGCCAACAAACCGAGCAATACTTAGGGAGCTACGGGGGCTCCTCAAGCCTTGATAGCTCAGTTCAATGCAGGATTGTTAGCAGTAATGACAGTTTAGTGATTATTTTTAAAAGGTTGATGACCTTAATTTAATAGTTGGCACAATGCTGGCAGCTGATTATTAGGATAAATTTGATAGGTTTTGTGGTGCTTAATCAAGCTGGTTTTCTTATTGCCTTGGCTAAGCAATAATCCATGGGATAAAGCGATACGGGTGAGGGCCTGTTCATCGGCGCGGACATATAAGTTGATTGGTTTAATAAGCTGATTATCCTTGATATGTTGATTAAACTCTTTGGCATCAATGACTAAGCTAGATTGACCATCACCATCGAGTTTTAGCTTGGCACTGATTTCAGTATCAGTAAATACCAGCCAATTGTCCTGTTTAAGTTCATCTATCATTGCGTTTAATGCGATGCCTAAAGTAGGTTCATTTTTTTCAACCGATTGATATTGAAATACTATTCTTTCTAGTAAACGCTTGAGTTCGGCGCCCGCACCTTGGCTGCGAGCCAAGCGTATCCATGTTGTGAGGTCATCAGCAACCAGTTTAGAAAAGCGTTTTTCCTTTAAGGACTCGACCATCCAATTACACAAAAAATGGCTTTCCTGTGCGGCTGTGCGTTGTGCTTTTTTGGTTTGCGCTGATGTGGCTAAATCGGCAATACCTGCAAGGGCGAGTTCGAGCACAGCTTGATTATAGGTTTGAGAATTCATTATGACTCCACCGCAGGCTAAAGGGATTTATCTTATTGAACTTGGGCGATATTGATTGCGGCGGCGTTAGTTTAACAAAGCAGTCGTTAAATCGATAATGATTCTTACAGGTGGCTCAACTTATTACGTAGAAACCACTAAACTTGGATCGCATAAATGTTTACAATAGTGCTTAGTGAACTGCACAAATATGATTTCGATTGGAGAGCTGTAAATGGATAAGGGACTATTTAAAATTTTGAAAAAAGTCTATTTCAAAAAGGCATATATCAAAGATGAAAATGGATATATGCAAAGAATAGATAATGGGGACAAGTTTGATTACGAGTCAGGGACAACACATTATTCTTATGACGGTTTGTCTAGTGCAGAAATATTGACAATTGAGCAAAGTGGTTATCCTGTTAATGAGATTGTCAAATATAGTCACGATGAATGCATCAACGCATATAAAACGTTGCTTGAGCATCCTCATTTATCGATTGAAAATGTGCTTTCTGCATATATATGCGGTTTTTCAAGTTTTCCGAGAGGAAGGCAACCTATATTGAGTTATTTATTTGCTCAAGCAGTTCCACAGCATACCATGCACGCAGAGGGGGATGTTTGTCCCATTTGCTCAATAAGAAGAAATGTTTGGATAGAAAAAGGATATAAGATATTTAGTTGCTATGCTGGGAATGTATGGAATGAAAGATGGTGTGGTAATCTTGTTGAATTAGCAGAGTTTATGACTATTCCTCCCTGTACTCCTACCCCTGAGGATATCAGTATATTTAAAGCCTTGATCGAGATGATCCGCCACGCACCTCAAGATGAAACACCAGGAAAATTAGAACAACGTATCAAAAAAGCTAAGATTATTCCTCACTATGAAAAATATCATGTTCGCGGACAATTAATGGTATTAGCTGAATTAGGTGTTATGCCAAATCCTTATATAAAACCTTTATATGATGATTTTACTCATTTTGCCGATATCTGTAGCGTGAAATATCCTGGGAGTACTCGCTCGGATATTATTCTTCCCTTAGCGGGTTGGCGAGGGGAAAAGAGTATAAATGAAACTAGGCTTCAAGCATTATTTGGCAACATTATGCGGTGATATAAAATTGGTCAAAGATATAATTGAGTCAGTATAAAAAAGCGTCCAGTAATGGACGCTTTTAAAATAGCTTTGTTATAAACATTGATAAATACTAATGGTATAAATCAATAGGTGATTATTTAAGTTTTTTGGCTTTACTTGGTGCTTGGCCAACCTTCACTTTTACGCGGCGACCTTGCATGCTTTTTTCTGCAATAACTTGGGCGCCAGCATTGTCGGTTCTTTGTTGTTTTTTAGCAAAACTGCGACGGGTTTGCAGTTGTTTTAATAGCAATTCGCGGCTACCCACTTCATAGCCTGGAACTGTGACGCGGCGAATTTTTTGACCGATCAATTTTTCGATATCGGCTAAGGTACGTTCTTCTTCGCGGCTAACAAATGAGATGGCGACCCCTGTTTTACCTGCACGGCCAGTACGACCGATACGGTGAACATAATCTTCGGCGAGGAAAGGTAAATCGTAGTTAACCACGTATTCAAGGCTTGGGATATCTAAGCCGCGGGCGGCTACTTCAGTGGCAACCAGTACGCGCACATCACCCGCCACAAATTCGCGTAGGGCGCGGCGGCGACTACCTTGGCCTTTTTCTCCGTGGACCACTTCTGATGGGATACCGTCTAAATTTAACTCTTTAACTAAAGTATCAGCGGCTTCACGGGTCGCGGTAAATACCAATACCTGTTGCCAGTTTTTCTTGCCAATAAGTTCTGATAGTAATTCACGTTTACGGCGTTGTTCCACAGGGTAAACCACTTGGCTTACGGTATCTGCTGTCGTGTTTTGCTTGTCGACGCTGATCACCTGCGGTTTGACCATCATATCGTTGGCGAGTTTTTTGACTGCGCTGGAGAAGGTCGCTGAAAACAGTAAGTTTTGACGCTTTTTATTTACCGCTTGCAGAATTTTTTGGATGTCGGCACTAAAACCCATATCGAGCATTCGATCGGCTTCATCGAGCACTAAAAAATCGACGTTTGATAAACTTACATTACAGGCGGTTAAGTGTTCGAGTAAACGACCTGGGGTCGCGACTATAACATCGGCACCGCGTTTGAGCTTTTGCGCTTGAGTCTCAATCTTTACGCCGCCATAAATGGTTAATACGCTAAAATTTAAATATTTACAGTAAGCCGTGACGTTGTCAGCCACTTGAGCCGCAAGCTCGCGGGTTGGAGTAAGAATTAATACTCTTGTATTCGACTTTAAAGTTTCGCTTGGTTTTTCAACCATCTTTTGCAGAATGGGCAGGGCAAAGGCGGCAGTTTTACCTGTACCCGTTTGGGCGCTGGCGAGCACATCTTGGCCGCGGCGAATAGCGGGTATCGCTTGTTGCTGAATAGGCGTCATTTGTTGATAACCGCAATCTGAGATAGCGCGCAAAATCTCGGGGGAAAAACTAAAAGATTCAAATCTCATTTTGGATTCCTATCATTCACTTATTCAAACGCTTAAGCGCCGCAGCCTCTTTATCACTTATTTAAGGAGAGGCGCACTGGCTGGCTCATTCTTCCACACAGATTTTATAAGAAAAATGGCGGGCGCGGAGTATAGCAAAATTTTAGGCTAAAACCTGTACTTTTTAACCTGTTGGTATTTTATCTGCAAATGTTTGTGGCTTTGTGACGTGTCGTTGGGGAATTATTGTGTTCCAGTATCGCTACGAAAATAGTATGCAATTTGATTTATTAATCGTTATGGCCCCAATATTCCAGACAAAATATTGGGGCCGCTTGCACATCCTAACCAAAGGCGCGGCGTAGACCACGGGCTTTTTCAGCATTGTGTTTAAGATGATGCGCAGCATCACTAATTTGATGTGTTGCCGCGAGATTTTCTCTGCTGGTTTGGGTGATTGAATGAATATTACGTGTGATTTCATTCACGACTTGACGTTGTTGATTGGCTGCAACGGCATTTTGTTGGGCAAAGTTGTGAATTTCGCTTACCTCTTGATAAATAATGTTGACATTATCGGCTGAAATTTGGATGTCGTTGGCACAAAGCTCAGCTTGTTTACGGCTTTGTTCCATTTCTTTTGCCCAAGTATTCAGCATGTTAAACATTTTATCGATACTACGAGAAATGCTGTTGGTTGATAATTGTGTTCGGCTTGATAGCGCGCGAACTTCATCGGCAACGACTGCAAAACCACGGCCTTGATCACCCGCGCGGGCGGCCTCAATTGCAGCATTGAGTGCGAGCAGATTAGTTTGCTCTGCGATAGCGTCAATTTCTCCCATGGCATTGGCAACCTGTTCAGCTTCTTTATTTAATTGATGGGCGTTATTGGCTGCATCGGCGACGGATTTCGCTAATAGTTCCACCTTTTGGGTATTGGCCTTCATGTTGGCACTGCTTTTAAGGCACAGATCGTAGGCAGTATTGATGCTGGTAGAGGTGAGATGGGTATTTTGGGCAACTTCGGTGATGGTTGAACTCATTTCTTCCATCGCGCTGGCAAGTTGTTCTAGTTGGTTTTTCTCTTGATCTAAACTCACATAGGTTTGTTCTGTTGTGACAACTAATTGATCTGAAATGATATGTAACTGATTAGCTTGATCTTGTGTTCGGCCAAGTACACCATTCATTTTGGCTTGCAACATAATGAGCTGAAAATCGAGAATTGATGAAGTATCTGCACCAGAATAAATATAGCGGCTGATAGAGTCATATTTTTCTTGCATTTCCATTAGCTTAGCTGGAATACGAAAAGCCTCATCATAGAAGATGGCTAAATTGAGTGTCATCAACACGGCTCCAGCAATAATCACGCCCCAGCCCCAAAAATAACCTGCAATCAGTAAGCCTGTGGAGGCAACCACAGCAGAAACTAAGCGTTTTTGCATCAAACTTAAGGGCTTATAAATAGCTCTATCTTGTTTAAGTCTTTGGTAAATATGGGTCGCTTTAGTGATATAAGGCGCTTTAGGTTGGATACGAACTGATTGGTATCCTACGATATTTCCGTTTTCAAATAACGGCGAGACAAACGCATCAACCCAATAGAATCCTCCATTTTTACAGCGATTTTTGACAATACCGCGCCAAGACTGGCCAGCTTTAAGCTTTCCCCACATTTCTTTAAAAGCAGCACTTGGCATATCTGGATGGCGCACCATATTGTGGGGACTACCGATCAGTTCTTGAGTGCTATAGCCTGAAACTTCGGCAAAGCGCTCATTAACATAGGTAATCACACCGCGTGTATCCGTGGTCGAAATGAGTTCATCTTGTGGCGTTAAACGTATTTCTTGAACTGTACTGTCCATGTTAATGAATTGACTTGCAGTTGGGTTACTCTGGCTCATTTAGTGTGTCCATTCAGGGCCGATATGGTTGATTGGGGTTCAGGGCGCGGTGTTAGGCGCTAATTTTCTTGCGCTGACTCTCATCGGAGTGAGCTTGTTATGTGATAATGGTATCATTTTTGTGTGGGTATAGGAGAGCGGTTTCTCATGGCTTACTAGTGAAAATCAATCCTTTGCCTTATTTGTAAGTTATTGCAAAATATAATCTTTTTAAGTGCTGAGAATGTAGTGTTAAACGAGCGTTTATCCTGTTAAATGGTTAATTTCAGTATTTTATATAGGGTTATTATTTTCAGATGTGAAGTACGTTTGTTGAGTGCGTTTTCCTTGGTTATCTTAAATGTAAATCATGTTCAGTGATATTGGACTAATGTCTTTGATTAGGCCTGATATCACGGTACTCATGCGAGCGCTTTATTGGGCTTAGTCTATTCTTTAATGGGCAACAAAAGATGGCTGATTGGGTATATAGCTTATTTTTCCTTGCCTCCATGGTGTATCTGTATTTCACCGTTTTAGTTCATTAGCTAAAGCGGGAATGCTACATAAGAGGAACTTCCCATGGCGATATCATTTAGACGTAGCGTAACTCAATTAGCTACAGCGTCATTGGGAACTGGAGCTGCATTGCCACATTGGCGACGTTTGATCTTTGAACGTTTATTTGGCTTTTTGGCGCTTCTTTGCGTACCTGTGTATATCACCAGCGTGTATCTATGTGTCATCGCCGATCTTTGGTTTATGGCGGTATTTTAGATCGTGTTTTGAAATCAAGGGGGCTTTAAACATACTGATAGCGCTAAAAAAACGCCCAATGCTAATTGCCTTGGACGTTTTGTTTTGTAGCATGTAACTGATTTAAATGATGACGTTAGTTACTACTTACCAGCGGAGTGCTAAATGGCTGTAGTCACTTGAGCTAACCAAGCCAATTCATCACCTGACATTAACGGGGAAAGTGTATTAAACACTCGCTGATGATAAGCATTAAACCAATCAATTTCGCCTTGGGTTAACAAACGCTTATCAATAAGGCGCGCATCCATAGGGATTAAGGTTAGGGCGTCGAACTCATATATTTCACGCTCAGCCCCTTTTAGCGCTTCACAGTGCTGGACGACGACGAGGTTTTCGAGCCTAATGCCAAAACTATCTGCGCGGTAGTAACCTGGCTCGTTGGAAAGCACCATGCCGGGCATAAGTGCAATAGCGTTGACATTTTTACCTATGCGCTGTGGACCTTCGTGCACACTCAAGAAATGACCCACGCCATGGCCTGTGCCATGGTCGTAATCAAATCCATGCTGCCATAGATATTGACGGGCAAAGGCATCGAGTTGTTGACCTGTTGTGCCTTTAGGGAAGCGAGCTTGATCTAAGGCAATATGGCCTTTAAGCACTAAAGTGACCATTTTCTTTTGTTCGTCAGTCACTTTACCTATGGCTATGGTACGGGTGACATCCGTGGTGCCATCAATATATTGAGCACCAGAGTCCACTAAGTAGATGCTATCCATCGTCATCATGGCTGGTGTGCCATTGTTGTGATTGTAATGACACATTGCGGCATTGGCGCCCGCTGCAGAAATGGTATCAAAACTTGGCTCGCGATAATGCGCATCCTCAAGGCGGAAACTTTCCAGCTTAGCGGCAAGTGTACCTTCATCGTACAGGCGATTGGCGGCAACTTCGGCATCGAGCCATGCGAGGAATCGACTTACTGCAACGCCATCGCGGATATGGCATGCACGCATACCTGCCAGTTCCGCGGCATTCTTTTGTGCTTTAGGTAGCGAAACCGGATCGATTCCGGCAATTAAGTTAGCCCCCGCATTACGGGCAAGATTTTGTGCCCAAGCATTGGCTGAATGAGGATCGGCTAGCAGTTTTACGCCTGTTAAGCTGGTGAGTGTGTCGGCAAGGTCTGCTTCAGCTTTAAAGCTCACGCCAGCACCGACATGCGCCTCAATACCTTCAGGGAGTTTGTTTAAATCGGTAAATAGTTGCATGTCACCATTAGCGTGTAGCAGGGCGCAGCCGAGTACGACAGGAAGGCGAGGTACATCGTTACCGCGAATATTGAGTAGCCAGCAGAAAGAGTCTAAGGCGGCGATTAGCGCAACATCGGCCCCCGCTTTTTTGACCAAGGCACCGATTTCGGTGCGTTTTTGTAGGCTAGTTTTGCCTGCACTCTCGTTGCTAAACAGGGTGATTGGTGCGCTTGATGGTGCGGGTCTTTCTTGCCAATGTTTGTCGATTGGGTTTTGCTCAACTGCGACTAAGTCGATTTGCGCCTTGCCTAAGGTGGCTTTGGCATTTTCATACCAAGCTAGAGTGTGTAAACGGGCATCAAACCCCACACGGGAACCTGCTGGGAGCGTGTCGCATAACCATTCAATTTGCGGTGTGTCTGTTAGGCTCTCATAACTGAATAATGTTGCATCGACCTGCAAACGCACTTGAACGGTATAACGGCCATCAGTAAAAATAGCGGCCTTATCTTTCAATACGATGGCCATACCAGCAGAACCCGTAAAGTCCGTCGCCCAGTATAAACGCTCGTTATGTTCTGGTACGTATTCGCCTAAATATTCGTCGGCACGTGGAATGATAAACGCATCTAAATGGGTGTTGGTGAGTTCGCGACGAATAGCATCTAGGCGGCTGGCTATCTTGTTTGACATAAGGGCTCCAAGTTGGACTGCATTCACTGCGAGTCGGTTAGGCGTGGCTCGCCTAAATTTGGTGTTGTTATGGATGAACTAACGAGTGAGGATTATCGCAAGCTGAATGATAGGGATGCAAGGGCACCAGATAAGGGATTTTGTATACAATCGTGAATAAACCATATTAGAGAATTATCAACTACTCCAAGATTGAGTGTGATCTTGGTTGAAAATGCATTCATGGTTGAGATGGAAGTCTAAAGATTGATCCTTATAAATTAGCAAGTTAAGTTTTATTCAATCGCTAGTATTTGCTCATTATGCTAGCATTCGCCATCTCCGCTCGGGGTCAGAGGGGAGCATATGTATCAGTGGAGTTGGCGATGCAAACATTAACAATAGACGTGGGCGGCAGTAAAGCCCTGTTCGAACTTCAGCTCGCGGGGCATACAGAACAATATAAAATCCCCACAGGTGAAGGCTTTAAAATTGAAGAGTTAAATAACCAAATTGCTGCACTTGAACGCGATTACGATTTACAGGATTACCAATTAGCGATAGCTGTACCTGGACTGGTACAACATCATCGTTTGGTTGCTTGTAAATCCTTACCCGGACTTAATGGATTAAGTAGAGATACCGTAAAAACCCAAGGAACGCTTAAGATTATCAGCAACGATATTGATGCAGGTATGCAAGCTCTCTGTGATGCAAAATATGCCTGTGAATTGTTGGTTATGTGTGGCTCTGGGATTGGTATGTCTATCGCTTTCAATGGGCAGGTCTTTTCTGGGGCAACGGGCGTTGCGGGTGAGTTAGGGCATTGCCGTATCATGTCTGAATCAGGTGAGTTTCGTTTAGAGCAACTTGCTAGCGGTGATTCTGTGCGTAGTCGTAACATCACCTCTCAGGAAGATTTGTATCGTGCTGGCAGTTATCTTGGTATGGGGTTGGCGTGGGCGGTTAATTTGCTAAACCCTAATCGTATATGGTTAGCGGGCGGTATGATGAATAGCACTCCTTACTACAAAGGATGCATCGATAATTTAAAACGAATGGCATTGAGTGCCCCCTTAGCTGAAATGAAAATTCATCGAGTCGATGATATGGAAACCTTAGTCTGTCGAGGATTATCTGTTATTTTAGCGCGGGATGTTTCACTTACTTAACCCTGTAAATAAAAAGCCCAGTGTAAATGCTGGGCTTTAACTATCGTGACTGTCGTGGATATGTCTTGTTTTAATTAATCTTAAGTAATTCCACATCGAAGATTAATACAGAACCACCGCCAATCTTGCCCGTACTACGGTTACCGTAGGCGAGATCACTGGGGATAAAGAAACGCACTTTATCACCAACAACCATCAGTTGTACGCCCTCGGTCCACCCTTTTATCACGCGATTAAGCGGAAACGCTATGGGTTCGCCACGATCAATCGAACTGTCAAACACAGTACCGTCGAGCAAAGTACCATGGTAATGCACTGTTACCGTATCGCTGGCTTTAGGATGAATAGTGCCGTCGCCCTTGGTCAGTACTTGATATTGCAAACCTGAAGCTGTGGTGATGACGCCTTCTTGAGCCTTGTTTTGTGCTAAAAACTCATTGCCTAAACGGATATTTTCTTGCGCCGCTTTTTGGCCGTTCATTGAGGTAAAAAAGTAAAAAATCACCCCAGCAATGACAACAACAGCAAGTAACATTTTCATATAAAAACACCTTAAGTTAATTTGGGCCATGTTAGCAGTTTTTTCGGTTGCGAAGCTACTTACAGCAACTAAGTGGATGATTAGCGTTACATTTGGCCATAGCTAAACATCCCATCAAGACTTTATCCCGCTTTAGAGATCGCTTAACCTGTAGACTTAAGACTCTATAAAAATTCAATAAAAACAAATAAGAACTAGGGCGTCTTGACGCTTTCGTTCAGATAATAAACAAGGAAAGTCTATGTTAAACAAAGCGGCAAAACCTTTGGTCAAACTCGTCGACCGATATCTACCCGATCCCTATATTTTCGTGCTTTTACTTACCTTAGTCGTATTAATTGCTGCTGTGGTCGCTGAACATAAAACCCCGCTGGAAGTCATCAATTATTGGGGCGATGGCTTTTGGACCCTGTTAAGTTTTTCGATGCAAATGCTATTAGTGCTGGTGGCAGGATTTATGTTGGCTAGTTCGCCGCCGATTAAAAAATTGCTCGATGCCATTGCTGGACTCGCCAAGTCTGCCCCTCAGGCCATTATCTTAGTGACGTTAGTTTCCCTCGCTGCCAGTTGGATTAACTGGGGTTTTGGGCTAGTGGTGGGGGCGTTATTTGCTAAAGCCCTCGCGAGAAAAGTGAAAGTCGATTATCGGCTGTTGGTTGCCAGCGCCTATTCAGGCTTTGTGGTTTGGCATGGTGGGCTTGCGGGTTCGATCCCATTAACCATAGCGACAGCGGGACATTTCTCCGAATCACAAATTGGCATTATTCCCACCAGTGACACCATTTTCGCGGGCTTTAATTTACTGTTAGTGGCGATTCTGTTTGTGTCCATGCCATTAGTGAATCGCTTTATGCTGCCAGGAGAAAAAGACAGTATTTATATCGACCCAAGCACTCTCGATGAAAAAGATGGTGAGGTTGCGAGTACAACGCTGGAGATGCATAACGCCAATTTGAACGACAGCCGTCCTGCGGATAAGTTAGAAAATAGTCGATTACTCGGCTGGAGTGTCGGTGGTGCTGGGCTTGTATATTTAGGTTATTACTTTTGGGTGCAGGGCGGCAGCCTAAACCTCAACGTAGTGAACTTCTTATTTCTGTTTCTCGCCATATTGTTACATCAAACACCACGCAGTTTGCTGATGAGTCTTAACGAGGCCATTAAAGGCGGCGCAGGTATTGTTATCCAATTTCCCTTTTATGCGGGCATTATGGCTGTGATGGTGCAATCGGGTTTAGCTCAAAGTATTTCGGAAGGTTTTGTGGCGATTGCTAGCGCCGAGAGTCTGCCATTTTGGAGCTTTATCAGTGCAGGAATTGTGAATATTTTTGTGCCATCGGGAGGTGGCCAATGGGCCGTGCAGGCACCGATTATGTTACCCGCCGCACAGGCTTTAGGTGCAGATGTCGCTCGGGTCGCAATGGCCGTTGCTTGGGGCGATGCGTGGACTAACTTGATTCAACCTTTCTGGGCACTGCCCGTGCTGGCGATTGCAGGCTTAAAAGCGCGGGATATTATGGGCTTTTGTTTAATGCAATTGATGATCACTGGCGTGATTATTAGTATCGCGTTGAGCTGGTTCTAAAGGCCTAGCGACAGCTACTTTTGCATTTAGAGAGTAGAAGGGCAATATGAGATTGCCCTTTTTTATTGGCGATGAATGAACTTAGATAAACATATCTACGGCACCCGTTTTTATGCCATAACCCAGCACGGCTAAGTTGGCGACAACGGTGAGCCAAAAGACGTTTCTAAATGAGGCTTTAACGGACTTGTGTCTTAACAGGTTTTGGGCAAATAGAGCGCCGGGCCAACCGCCCATAAGGGCGAGCAGGTGTAATGTGCTTTCTTTAGTTCGCCATTTATTACGTTTTGCGGCGGATTTATCAATGGCATAGGCAATAAAGGTGAGAAAACTGAGTGTGAGGTACATACCCACTATTCCAACGGGAAGTAAATGCCAAAATGCGGCACCTATCATTAGCGTTAAGAAAATAATCACTAATAACAGTGATATAAGGCTAAACTTTGTATTGGATACGCTGGTCTTTGGGGCTCGGTTGTTTATTCGCTTAAATGGTCGTTTATTGGTCATTTTGTTTAGTCGTTTTATATCATTAGTCTATTTTTGTTGCTGTAAGTGCTTTTTAAACGCGAGGCGGCGCCAAAGTTTCTCCAACGGTCCTTGCTTGAAATAGCGTAAATAAAGGCTGGCTAATAGCAGCTGTACCACGGAATAGACTATTGCCATTAGCATATAGCCCCATCTGTCCAAACTTAAAAGCAATTCGGGGGCAAGATGCCTAAATACTAACACGCCAACGATGGATTGCAGAATATAGAGACTAAAAGCGAGTTTGCCGACATTTTGTAGTGACGTCAGTCTGTTAGGATTGTTCTTGCAAATTATAACCATTATATGGATGTAAATCAGCGCCATAGGAATAGCACTTAGCATGATTAGCACATCTGAAAACGCCACGAGGATGGTATTTTTTGTTAAACCTAAGACGGTATCGAGCAGTGATAGCGTTACGCTTGCTAGCACTAATTTCACCAGTACCGATTTGCTAAAACCGCGCTCAAAAGTTCCTTGCTGATATAACGCCATGCCGAGCAACATCAAGCCCGCAGTAAACCACATTAAGGTAAAAGGGATCACGAGCGCCATATAGCCGACTTGCATCAAATGCAGGAACAGTTGGTCTGCATAGCTTGAGGTCCATGCACTGTATTGCAGTGCAAATAAACTCGATTCTCGAGTGAAAGGTTCATCGCTGCCTGCAAGGCTAACCAGCGTAATAATAACTAAGGCACCAAAAATAAAAATATTCGCTTTGCGTTTAAGTTCGCCAATACTTAAGTCTTTGTAATAAATGGCTAAAAAACCACTGATCCCATAAGTGAATAAAATGTCACCTGGCCAAATAATAATGCCATGAATTAGGCCAAATACCATCAGCCAGCCTAAACGTGAGCGAAGTAGGGGATAAGCGTTTAAGCCTTTGGCGCTAAATCGCTGATACTGAATAAAAAGTCCGACACCAAACAAGATAGAGAACAAACTGATAAAGCGACCTTCTATAAAAAAATGATTAAAAACTTTGATCATTTGATCCGACTGCGGCGGCGTTTCATGGGGCGCATAGCCATAAAAACTAATCCCCATAAAGTAGATATTCATAAAAAATATCCCCAAGACGGCTAAGCCACGAATGGCATCAAGGTTGGCGTTACGCGGTGAGGATGTCGCCACTGTGCTAAGAGGCTGTGTGGAGTTTGATCTTGACCAAGTGTCGTTAGGTAAGTTTGCTTGCACGTTAGCTGAGTTCCTTTCGCTTGTAGATATGTTCGGCTTTTCATTCTGATTAAGGAAGGCTAGCTGACACTAACCCTCAATGAAATATAGATAGTGTAGAAAGTGCAATATAGGTGACATATAAAGTGGCAGAGAAAACTGTAGACTAATTATTCGCCGATATCTTCGTTCCAGAGTTTGGGATTATTGGCGATAAAGTCCAGCATTAGTTGCTTACATTCAGGGTTGTCGACCACAGTCACATCAACGCCGCGCGACTGGACATAGGCTTCAGGACCTTGGAAGGTGATATTTTCACCCACCACTACCTTGGGGATACCGTAGAGTAAAATGGCGCCGCTACACATATCGCAGGGAGAGAGGGTCGAATATAAGGTGCCTTTTTGATAATCGGCGGCGCTTAGGCGGCCGGCGTTTTCAAGGCAGTCCATCTCCGCATGTAACACGGCGCTGCCTTGCTGAACGCGCTTATTGTGGCCACGAGCGACAATTTTACCGTCAATCACTAATACCGAGCCAATGGGAATACCGCCTTCGGCTAATCCTTGTTTGGCTTCATCAATGGCGGCCTGTAAAAATTCATCCATCTTGCACCCCAATTTAGGTTGTTTGGCTTAGCATAGCAGCCTGCAAACATTGAGCAAGACAACTTAAGTTACTATCTTGCTTAAAGATTAACCTTTGCTTGCTTAAAGATTAACCTTGGCTCGCTGGCGTTAACTTATTTTTGCGGCTTTTCTGAAATCCACAATTTGATATGTCCCTTCACGACCACAACGCCTTGGGTGTCGTAGGCGGTCACGGGCACCAGCATATCGCCAGGCGTCCATTGCTCTGGCGTTACTTCGGCAACACATAAAATGTCGCTGCCCGCTTTGGCGGTGTAATCCACGCTCATTCCCTTAGGGATCCAACGTAAATGGGCGGGTATCGAGGCTTCGGCCATCACGCCCATCGCCATTTCGAGGCCATTACAAATCGCAATCACATGCACAGTTTTTATATGGTTATGAACGGCATGACGTTTTTTTATCAAGCAAGAACAGTAGTTAAGGCGCAATTCAGTGATCAGTGGTTTGATTGTGCCAAAATAAGGTGCCATGCGTGACACCATCATAGAGAAGATTTTTTGGCCAAAGGGTAAACCTTGGGTCTTGTGGTAAAGCGCAAGAACCTTATTGGGTTGGGTGCGGGTTTCTTCGTAGGTACTCATGTTTATCCTTCATCGGAGTGCAAACTAGGGAAGATAATCTTAGGCCAGTGACGATGTTAGGTCTTAGTGGCGTGGTTATCTTTTTCTGGTCGGATGAGTGTAACATTGAGGTAACAATCATTGCCAGTCGGCTGAATTAAGCAAACTTCATTTCGCGGTTTTTAGGCTAACACCGTATAATCGCGGCAAATTTGTCATTAAAGACAAACCATATTGATTTAATTACAAGGACTCACAGTGAAATATTTACTGACCTATTTTAAGGGAATGGCCATGGGGGCCGCCGATGTGGTGCCTGGGGTTTCGGGCGGCACCATCGCCTTTATTACCGGTATTCTCGATACCTTGCTTGAAAGCGTTAAGCGCATCAATCCATCCCTTTGGGGCGTGATTAAGTCACAGGGGCTAAAAGGCGCCTTTATACATATCAATGGTGGGTTTTTAGTGAGTTTATTGGCGGGCATCCTGACCAGTATTTTTACCTTCGCTAAGCTGATTTCATGGTTATTGGTGGCGCATCCGATCCCCATTTGGTCATTCTTCTTTGGCTTAATCCTTATCTCTGTTGTGCATATGCTTAAGCAGGTCAGTGGCTTTACGCTGGCGCGTGTAGGTTTATTTGTGCTTGGCGTGTTGGCAGCGTGGGCGATTACTGTGCTCAATCCTGTGTCAGTGGAAGCCAGTTACCTTAATATCTTCTTTGGCGGTGCGATTGCGATTTGCGCCATGGTGTTACCAGGGATCTCTGGCAGTTTTATCTTATTATTGCTCGGCTTATATCCTGTTGTGTTAGCAGCGGCGAAAAATATTCAACTGGATATTCTGGCGTGTTTTGCTGTGGGTGCTGTGATGGGATTACTGACATTTAGCCATTTATTGTCGGCGCTACTGCGTAAATACCATGATGCCACTATCGTATTTTTAACCGGATTAATGCTTGGCACTTTAGGCAAAATTTGGCCTTGGAAACAAACGTTAACTTGGCGTACCAACTCCCATGGCGAACAAGTGCCTTTGCTGGAGCAAAATATTTCGCCGCTTAATTTTGAGCAGGTAACTGGTCAGCCTTCACAATTGATGTTAGCCATTGGGTGCATGTTAGCGGCTATCGCCTTGGTCTGGGGCTTAGAAAAGGTCGGTAAACGGGATTAACTCTTTGTTTGTCGCAACCTAATATTCAACAAAAGCAGCGAGATACGCTGCTTTTGTTTTTTGTGCATATGCACATCTTACTTGAATCAGGTCAGATCTCGACTTTAGAGCGATGTTATTTTAGGCCTGTTTTAGTTACAATCCGCAGTTCATAGTTAGCGTACTCAGTCGACGTTATGCTCCAGTTTAAACTCAGTGAGAGTTTGCAGTTACGATAAGGATATACTTGTGGAAAAAAAACAGGTCTCGTGGGTTGGTGTGGCGTTGGCAATTTTTGCCTTAGGTCATGTGGTTAACTTAATCATCGATAAGCAAGATTCTGAGATATCGCCCGAATTAAAGCAGCAAATTTCCGACACGATCTTGGCTCACAGACCACCATCCTCTGCGAATAACTTCTTCACTGCTACTCCGGATAATCTTCAGGTGGCTGACGATTCGACCAAAATCCGGATGCCCACCAAGTTAGCCCAAGTGAGTCAAATCTACAGTAATCTCAGTGCATTTGCGGCGCTCAAGCAAGATGGCACTGTGGTGGCGTGGGGCGATGCAGACTGTGGTGGCGATATCAATAACGCCCAAGAGCCTCTGGTTAATGTAAAACGGTTGTATGCGGCTGAGGATACCTGCGGCTTTGCAGCATTAACCCATGACGACAAACTTATCCCTTGGGGAATGGGGGATGAATTTATGCCCTGGACTCGAGGAGTGAGACCTGTACTGAATGATGTGCGCGATTTTGTTATGGCTAAGGGGCTTTATGCAGCCATTAAGCAAGATGGAAGTGTCGTAAGTTGGTCTTTTGAAGATGCAGCTACTGCCGAGCTAAGCTCTGGTAAACACGCCGCGCCTGCGATGACGAATGTCGTGTCTGTATCTGTTAACTATCGTGCTTTTGCCGCCTTAAAACGGGATGGGACAGTAGTGACATGGGGGCAGGCTGATTATGGTGGCGATAGTCGCCAAGTGGCCTCAGAGCTTAACAATGTGAAACTACTCTATGCTAACAATAATGCTTTTACCGCGATGACAGCGACGGGCAGGTTGGTCTCATGGGGTAGGGTAAGAGCGGATCAAAAAGGCCGTGAGCAAGTGGCAAAGCTTAGCCAATTAATGCCAGCCGTAAAAGTGGTTAATACTGATAATGGCTTTGCGGCGCTGTTGGCGGATGGCAGTGTTTATACATGGGGGGAGGGGGAGTTAACAGAATATCATGTTCCATTTCCTGCTCGCTTATCTCACCCAAATCGCGCCAATAAAGTGATTGATATTTTTGCAAATCATGACGCGTTTGCCGCCTTAACCATCAGTCGACAACTTATCGTTTGGGGTAATAAATTCCATGGTGCTGATACGTCAGTTCTTAAGGATAAGTTGCAAAGCGTGCATCAGGTTTATCCCTTTGATAAGGGATTTGTCGCGCTACGTGGGGATAATACGGCTATCGCTTGGGAAGGATGGGAATTGGTAGAAAAGCAGCCACGTTATCAAGAGGTCACTCAGGTGAGCAAAGTGGTGACCTACGAACGGGAATTTGCCTTTTTAAAGCAGGATGGCACTGTGGTTGATGGTCACTCTGGGCCCAAAACTGACATTACTCAAGCAACGGATATTTTTCCCACGGGTTTAGGATTTACGGTTAAACACCAAGATGGCTCGATTGCAGTATGGATGGGGGACGATTCTGCGGTGACGCTAGATAAGCAAGCCGTTGATTTGAGCCAAATGCGCGATATTCGCAGTAATTTGCTTGATGCCATTGCTTTAATGGCCGATGGCACAGTTCAGGCATGGAATATGATGGGCTTTAGCGAGCAAGCTACCCAATAACAAGCACAATAAAACTAAAGGGCTAAGGTTATTTACACTTTAGCCCTTTCTATTTAGACGAGGCTTTTCTCACTTTCCGCTTGATTGGCTTTGATTTCCCGCAGATAGCGATAAATCGAATGCACCGAAATACCCAATCGAGTGGCCGCGACTTGGGCGCTGTCCTTAAGCTCGAAAATCCCTAATTCATGGAGTTGATTGACAATTTCGCGACTTTTTTGTGAAGTTGATACGGTAGGGTTGGAACGTACTTCATGGTTAATACTATCGATAGTGCTATGGAGTGCTTCATCAATATTACGGGCAAATACCTCGGGTGAACTGGTGAGTTCATGGTTAAACAAGTGTTCTGGCATCATAGTGCGTAGTATCGATTGCAGCGGGGCATCCATATCGGTATTGATGCATAAAAGCCCTATTGGCTGATTTTTACTGTTACGGATAACCGTGGTGATGGATCTGAGCGTCTTACCATTGGCACATTTTGTTAGGTAAGCATCGGAAATATCCTGACCCGCTTTAAGTTTAAGCAAAGCAAGATTGGTAATGGGGGCACCTACTTCACGTCCAGTAATATGGCCGTTGGCAATTTTGACTACAGACGGGTGTTTTGCATCCAAACTGTGCAGCACCACTTCAGTATGTTGGCCATACATGGCAGCAATGCCATCAACGATATTCTCGATTGATTTGAGTATGTCCCAATCATTTGGGGTTAAATCTATCAGCTTCACCATTTCAACCTTTTATCATTAATTTATTTAAAATCATTAGGTTAAAATTATTACGTTGACATTATATCAATAATGGTGACATCGGTGGATGACATACCATTAAGGATCATTTTACCAATGTTTTTTATGGTTTTTTCCACATCGGTTGCGATGATGCCTTGGCCTGAAACATTTTGACTATTTAATGCCATTAAAAATGACCGCACCGCAGCACTGGATGATGTACTGACTTTCATGGCACAGGAGGCTTTTGCACCATCACAGACCATGCCCGAGCTATCACTAATGACATTTTGAATCGCAAAACAGGATTGCTCGAAGGAGCCGCCAGCAATATATACCATGGCCATAGAGGCCGCTGCACTGGTTACAGTGTTACCACAGAATGCAGAAAGTGGTGGGTAGTGGGACTTGATATAAATCGCTCCTAGGTGACTCATTATTAAGGCGCGGGCGAGCTTTTCCTCGGTGACGTTATAGCATTGCGCAGTTAATACCACAGGAATCGTCGCCGCAATTCCCTGATTACCACTGCCTAAATTGCTCATAGCGGGGAGATTGGCGCCGCCCATACGCGCATCGGATGCAGCAGCAGTTAACATCACAATTTTATTGAGTAAATCTTCGCCTATTATTCCTGCCGCAATACCACTTTTCATGGTGCGGCCCACCTCGAGTCCATAGGGCTTTGCCATGCCTTCATCGGATAACTTGCCATTTAATTCGGAGGCTTTAAGGATGAACTTGATCTGATCGAAGGGGACTTCTTGAGCGAACTGATAAATTGATTTAATACTGATATCGATGCCATCACAGATAGAGCCTGTGGCGGCACTCTGGGCGTTATCCGCGGTAAAAACGGGCTCACCATTAAGGCGTTTTTCGGCAATTAAGGTGTGACCGCCACAAATTTTAACTAAGGCTTCTTGCTCACCCGCTTTTAAGGTGACGCAGCAATAGATAAATTCTTCTGTTTCAGTTCGTTCAACTTTTACCTTACCAGCATCAATAAGATCTTGTGCTTGTGCGACTTGTTCTGGGGTGATAGCGGCAAGCACTTCTAAACCTGCCTCTGCATTACCGGCAATAGCACCTGCGGCAGCGGCGATAGCAAGGCCGATTTTACCTGTGCCAGGAACATATACGCCCATAGAGTTTTTATATAAATTATCAGAGACTTGTACTGAGATAGCTTCAGGAACTATGCCTAATAAAGTGCGAGCAACAGCAGATGCATAGGCGGCAGCAATGGGCTCTGTACAGCCTAATGCTGGCTTTACAACTTGGTTGAGGATTTGAATATACTGCTGCCATAGGGGGTTCATGCGCTTATAACCTTATTTGAATCTTTGAATGCCATATGCGGCATAATATGCAACATTATTTGCATTTTATCTTTTTTTGCAATTATTTTTTAATTAATCCTTCGTCTGAGGACAAGGCTAACCTATGTTGGGCATATTGATAGTTTGGGATGGCGGGCTTGGATTTTTCATTCGGTCAAGGATAGACTCGGTTGATGGTTTATTGGTGGAGTTTCTTACACTAAGTTGGGAAATATGAAAGAGAGAATCAAAGTAAAAGCGAATATTTTCAAGGCGCTGGGTCATCCGACCCGCTTGTGGATTGTTGAGCAACTCGCGGAGGGTGAAAAGTGTGTTTGTGAGTTTGTAGAGGTAATAGATGTTGATTTTTCGACTATTTCTAAGCATCTGTCAGTACTCCGTAATGCAGGAATTGTCGATATGGATAAACGCGGAAAGCAGATTTTTTATCGTTTAACTCTCCCTTGCCTACTTAATTCGTTAAGTTGCATTGATACGCTATTGGATCACCAAATTCAGAAGCAGATCGCATTAATAGACTAATTTCGCACCTATCATTTGGTCAAATGGCAAAATGACAAATCAATGTTCTAAGGAGCGATAATGAATATCAAAATTCTAGGTACGGGCTGTGCTAAGTGTCAAAAGTTGGCAGAAGCAACAACAGCAGCGGCAGATGCACTAAATCTTGATTATCAGTTAACTAAAGTCACTGATATTGAAAAAATTATGGATTATAACGTGATGTCTACACCTGCGCTCGTGGTTGATGAGCAAGTCAAACTCTCGGGCCGCCTCGCCAGTGTTGATGAGATTATGACGTTACTTAAAGCCCATGCAGAGTAATAGCCTTTAGGAGTCGGCATGAATGCTAAAAAAATCGTCAGAACCCTGCTGCTCAGTATTGTTTGTTTAGGATTTGCGTTGGTGGGATATCAGCAATTTGGCGCTTCAGTATTTAATGCGTCAGAGAATATTGATGTCACTACCACTGTATCTCCTAAGTTAAAAGATGGACTAAATGTTTATTATTTTTATGGTAATCAACGCTGTACAACCTGCGTGCGGATGGAAAAGTTTACTCAAAAAACCTTGATGGAAAATTTTCTTAAGGAAGTGCGCGATGGTGAGATGCAACTCAATCTGGTCAACGTCGACTTAGCTGAGAACCAACATTATATCGAGGATTATGAACTGATTTTTAGATCGGTTGTCATTTCAACCTCAAAGGATGGTGTTGAAACTGAGTGGCGTCGTTTAGATAAAATTTGGGAGCTGGCTAATAACGAGGTGGCTTTCCAACAATATTTGACCGAAGAAATTGAAGCTATATTGGGTCAAACCCATGGATGAGTGGGCAGTTATGCTGCTGTCCGCCTTTTGGTTTGGCATTCTAACCTCTATCAGTCCGTGCCCATTAGCGACCAATGTGGCGGCGATTTCCTATATCAGTAAAGGGATACAATCGCCCTATCGGGTCGTGGGTACAGGGCTTGCCTACACGATTGGGCGCATGCTCAGTTATTTGGTGCTCGGCGTCATATTAGTTGGTAGTTTGCTCTCGACCGTCACCTTATCCGTCACTCTTCAGAAATATATGAACCTATTATTAGGCCCTATTTTGATATTGGTAGGGATGTTTTTGCTGGAGTTACTGACATTACGCTTACCCGGTGATGGCGCCTTAATCGAAAAATTAAAGGCCAAAATCAACCCGCAGGGATATTTAGGGGCTTTGCTACTGGGCGTGTTATTTGCGTTGTCATTTTGTCCCACGTCGGCGGCACTCTTTTTCGGTTCGCTATTGCCGCTCGCACTAGAAGCGCAATCGAGTATTGCACTGCCAGCGATTTATGGCTTAGCCACTGGGCTACCAGTTTTAGTCTTTGCGATCCTATTAGGTGTTAGCGCCCATCGCGTCGCGAAAGCCTATAACCATATATTGGCGTTCGAGCATTGGGCCAGAAAAATCACTGGTGTGGTATTTATCATTATTGGCAGCTATTACGCTTGGGTTAATATTTTCGCGCCATTTCTGAGCCAGCGTTAAGGGCGATAACAGTATTAAGTTCTTGCTACCTATTTTTGCTTGATAACCTCGAGCATAGAATTGATTAATTCACTATGCCTCCCATCCTTATTTGAAGTGAAACTCACATTAAATTCACACTGTTACTCCAGTGACACACCATCTGTTTCTTTAAAATAAGTATCCTTGAGGGCTCGACGGTCGCATCTGCTGTATATGGCTAGATTTATAACAAGAATCGAATGTCGTGATCATAGGGTCAATGATGTTCCAGACATCATACTGACATTCCCCATATCCCTGTCGGCCAGATCTGAGTAAGCGACCATGCCACATGCGGTCACTACCATACCAATACGAAATCGCGAGCTATGAGTGAGATCTTTAATTTAAAGTCAAAGCCTTGGGATCTCACCCCAGTTCGACAATGCCTGCCTCTCGTTCATAAGCGCGAGAATCATCGATTTTCATTCACCCCGGCCTCTGCAAAAGCTTGCTTGCCATCTGATAGGCAGGATGCCTGAATACCGTGAAGTGCATTGATATACGTGAATGACCATACCGAGACTCACGCATTTTTTATTAAATCAAAAGCTCTATTCGCCCTGTGGCAACTTTGAGGGGATTGTGTATTCCTTGGGCTCCGGTGTTATTGGTAAATGATTAAGGTATAAAAGTTATGCCTGCCGCTCTTTTTTCTTTTTGCCACAAGTGTCAGCATTTTCAAATTAACGGGTAGCAATCCTATTGTGATTTGTGTCTCTATTGTCTTAAGCACTACGGAATGGCTTACCAAAGCTGAAATGCGCCACTCTTTGGTAAATTAGTGAATGAATTAGCGCTATTTTGTGTCCATTTGCCATCCTGCAGCTTTTAATGACCCTCGTTAAAGTAACTTTTGCCAGTGCTGGTTGAAGGCAAACCAAAAGTGCATTATGTTTTTGATTTAAAATGGATGGCCTGATTTGCTATTGGTGAAATTTAAAACTAAGGAATAGTATAAATGGACAAAATGACAGCTGATTTTTTAGCTAAACACCCTTTTATCCCCATTCAATTTATCGCGTTAGATGCAGAAACAACAGGGCTTGAGGCTGGTATCGATAAAATTATCGAGATTGCTGCAATCAAATTTGATCTCTTATCTAACGACCATCCTGTATTTGAAGCATTGATTAATCCCAATGTAAAAGTGTCGCGCAAGATCACCAGTATTACTGGGATCACTAATAAGATGTTAGTTGACCAAGAAACCTTTGCAGATTTAGCACAAGACTTAAAGCAATTTATCGGTGATCTGCCAATAGTGGCCTACAACGCCAAGTTTGATAAAGGTTTTTTAGATGCTGAGTTCGCTAATGTTGGCATCCTACTGAATAACCACTACCACTGTGCATTGAATCTAGCAAAGGCCGCATTCAACTTACCTAATTACAAATTAACAACTGTTGCTGAGCACTGCGCAATAGCATTGGAAGATGCTCATAGGGCTAAAGCCGATGCGATTGCAGCTGGGCGGGTATTTATGTGTGCAGCTGTGACGTTAGGGCATATCAACGAAATCAAACCAAAAACCGCTTTCACAAACCACAAAGGGGCTGATCATAAAGCCTATACGCCGAATGAGTTTGGCGAGCTTTATGGACAAACTATCGTCTTTACAGGTGAACTATCAATGACTAGATCTGAAGCATTTGAAGCCGCAGCTGAACTAGGGCTTGAAATTAAATCAGGTGTATCTAAAAAGACAGATTATCTGGTTGTGGGCGAACAGGATGAAAACCTAGTTGGCCCAAATGGCATATCAAGCAAACAGATGAAAGCGGAAGCGCTTATTGATGAAGGTTTTGACATTCAGATTTTAGATGAAGATCAGTTTATGGATTTGATCGCATAAAAATAGCTGAAAATATGAACACCCATCCTTAATGGTACGGTAGTTAACCTCCTGAAAAAAGGCAGAACAGGCAGATCTCTTTTTGTTTTTAAGGACTCGCAAGCAGCACCAAACCATAGGATACGCCATCCCCCTGCGAAGTTGTCGAAATACTAAGATAAAAATGCCGTGGCTACATCATGGATGATGGCTAAGGCGGGAGCACATGGATGTGCCATCTGAGTCGTTAGGCAATTTTTATTTGCGTGCTATTTTTTAACTCTCTGCCCATTAGCATCAATCACCACTTCACCGTCTTCCTTGGTAAAAGCGCCCAGTTGGGGCTTGGGTAAAATATCCAATACCTGTTCTGATGGACGGCACAGGCGCGTGCCTAATGGTGTAACGACGATGGGGCGATTAATTAGGATCGGGTATTCGAGCATAAAATCGATTAATTCACTGTCGCTAAACTTATCTTCACTTAAGCCTAAGGCTGTATAAGGCTCGACATTTTGCCTAAGTAAACTGCGCACCGAAATGCCCATATCGGCAATCAGTTGTAGCAATGTTTGACGGTTCGGCGGGGTCTCAAGGTAGAGGATTATGATCGGCTCAATCCCAGTGTTGCGGATAAGACCTAAGGTATTGCGTGATGTGCCACAGGCGGGATTGTGATAAATCTTAATGCTGTTGTGTTTTTCAAGATGGTTGTCAGTAGCCATAAACAAGTCTCTGATAAATAATCGCTTATAAATTGATCCATAGGCACTAAATGGATGATTTGAGTGCCTATGGGCATAGATTAGAGGGAGAGGCGCAGTGCCAGTGCCGCTAGGGTGACAAATAGCACAGGTAGCGTCATCACTATGCCGACGCGGAAATAATAACCCCAGGTAATATTAATATTTTTCTGCGCCAGTACATGCAGCCATAACAGGGTTGCTAAACTGCCGATGGGGGTGATTTTTGGCCCCAAATCGCTACCAATCACGTTGGCGTAAATCATGGCTTCTTTAATCACGCCAGTTGCATTGCTACCGTCTATCGACAGGGCACCAATTAACACTGTGGGCATGTTGTTCATCATGGACGATAAAAAGGCGACCAAGAAGCCTGTGCCCATAGTGGCGGCCCAAAGCCCTTGTTCTGCCAAATAATTCAATACATTAGAGAGATAATCGGTTAAGCCTGCGTTACGAAGACCATAAACCACCAGATACATGCCGAGTGAAAAGATCACTATCTGCCATGGCGCGCCGCGAAGTACCTTAGTGGTATCTATGGCATGGCCTTTTTTCGCGACAACAAACAGGATCAGTGCACCCACAGCAGCCACTAAACTCACGGGCACACCGAGCGGTTCTAAGCCAAAAAAGCCCACTAAGAGTAAGACTAATACGCCCCAACCGGTTTTAAAGGTGTTGAGGTCGCGAATGGCGGCCTTAGGTTCGCGTAGTTTTTGCAAGTCGTAGGTCGCGGGAATATCTTTGCGGAAAAACAGATGCAACATGACTAAGGTGGCACTAATAGCCGCAATATCGACGGGCACCATCACAGAGGCGTATTCGTTAAAACCTATGTTGAAGAAGTCTGCCGAAACAATATTGACTAGGTTAGAGACAATTAACGGCAAACTCGCGGTATCGGCAATAAACCCCGCCGCCATCACAAAGGCTAAGGTCGCTCCGGCGTTAAAGCCCAGTGCCAATAGCATAGCAATGACAATCGGGGTGAGGATCAGCGCCGCACCATCGTTAGCGAATAAGGCAGCAACAGTAGCGCCGAGTAACACTATGTAAGTAAAGAGTAAACGGCCACGACCTTTGCCCCAACGGGCCACATGCAGCGCGGCCCATTCGAAAAATCCCGACTCATCTAATAATAAACTGATGATGATCACGGCAATAAAGGTGGCGGTCGCATTCCAGACAATATTCCATACCACAGGAATATCCCCTAAGTGCACCACACCGAGCAGTAAGGCTAAGACGGCGCCAAAGGTGGCACTCCAACCTATGCCTAATCCTTTAGGCTGCCAAATTACTAACACGATGGTGAGAACAAAAATTGCCCCAGCTAACCACATACAAGCTCCTTAAAGGGCAGCAACTGTCTACCCGTAACCATAAAATAATGCCCATAAGGATACATTGGTGCTGTTATACCCGTGGGCTTGAATGAACTATCTATATATGAATATTCGTATATGTTATCTTGGAAAAATTCAGAGTCAAACAACAACTAGAAGTTTGTCGCCCAAATAGAGAATAAACGTGACTGACAGTGCCTTAATCACTAAACATCAAAGAATCTAATACCCCTTGGCCACTATGGACACCACCTTCAGTCACCATGGCAGATTTGCTGCGAATTAAATAGCCCGAATAGCTGGGGCTATGATCGGATCTATTCTCCATCGCGGGCTCGCCATCAATGTGGACGGTGAACATGCCGATTTCAGGGATCATGTCATCTATGGCTTGTATCTCCCCGTTACGCACGACTAAGGTTTGGGTAGTTCTGGGTCTTGGTTTTAAACGGCGCATCAGCGACCATGCTTGATATTGCGTAGGCTGAAGCTCGGTTAATTTACGTGAAATATCAGTACCAAACAGGCAATGACCACCCCCTTCTCCTTGATTTTTTAGCACCCAAGTATCGATTGGGGAGTCGGCAACTAACTTGATGCTTTCTGCGGTGACAGGGCGCATCTCACCGAGAAGAGATTTGACGATTTGGGCTTCTTGCAATGTTAAGCCAAACTGAGTCAACGACATTTCATCCATCGATGAGAGCAACATTTGCATTCGTTTACTGGTCGCCAGTTGTTGGCCTATGGTGGCATTTAGGGCAACGCGATGTTGTTCTATCAATACACGGATCCCCATCAAGGCGTGGCAATCTTTGTTGCCGTCGATATCAGAGAATTCATAATCTGCATATTGATAGCCTGCTCGCAGATAAACTGTATCAATGGTGCCAATGCCTTCGAGTATCAGTCTATGTTGTTCTCCTGTGGTAACTTGTTCTTGTAGTGCACTAAAAGTTCTGCGAATAGTTTGTATCCCTCGTTGTTGCAACGCAAGCTCGAGTAAATGTTGGTCAAATACATTGTCTTCATTTTCTTGCACTATCATCAAAAATCTTGCTGGCCCCGCGTCCTGGAATTCTTGTTTTATTTTAAAGGTTGCTTTAGCTATGCCTGCGGATAATTGCTCAATAGCATGATTATCAACCAGCTCTCCCATAGGCAGTTGATGCCATTGCTGCAAGTAATGGTGCAATTGGTGGACTCTTTGACCAAACGGACCCATGCCTGCGGCTATACCATTAAATTCTACTAGTTTTGGTCCTAAGTCCTTATCGTCCATAAAGTCGCTACGCATAATCAGCAACGGCATTCTCTGTACTGAGGACTGAGTATCATGGAGTTGTTGATGCATATTGAGCAAGGCGGCAAAAAAAGGCTCACTTACTGTGATAGGTTGAATTGCATCAATTAAAAAAGCATGTTCTTCAGATAGATAGTGAATAAGTTTGCCGAGCAGATGCACCGAGTTTTTTAAGTATTGATAATGGGTTCGGCTGATTAAACTCGGTGTTAAAGTAAAGGGGGCATGGCGGGCAGAATAGGGGGATTGTTTAAACGCCATACCATGGGTTAGCGCCCATTCTATAGCGTCATCTTTGGCTTTTAGACTAGTTTGTGAGTTCATTATGCTTCTCTTAAGCGAGCCGAGTTTCTTGCGAATAACAGTAAGTTGTTTGTTAGACGGCTTAGTTTTAGTTGCTTTAGTTTTAAATTATGTAGTTTAGGGGGTAGACGCCTCTGGGCCGCTACTCTAATGGCATACAATAAGTCACACTTCGAGCTAGATCATGATTTTGTTTGTTAGCTAAATACATAGCTATAAAGAAACCCAGAGCCGATGGCCATACCTAAAATGACTGCGAGGAAAGCGGCAATCATCTGATTTTTAAAAATCGCTTTCAGTAGGATCACTTCGGTCAGGCTGGCCCCCGCACTGCCGATAATTAATGCCATCACAGAGCCCATCGCCATGCCTTTTTGGATTAACGCCGCACTGAGAGGGATAACCGCTTCCGCTCGAATATAGAGTGGGATCCCAATTAACGCAGCAGCAGGAATTGCATACCATTTTGCTTCACCTGCATAGTGAACAATAAAATCTGTAGGGATAAAGCCATAGATTAATGAACCGAGTAAAACACCCACAAAAAGATAGGGCAGTACTTTTTTGAAATCATTCCAAGTTGATTGCCAGATCCGTAACCAACGACTTTTTGATTGTGGTAGTGAATTTATCGGGGTATTGCAGCATGAGGAGGTGACGGGGGCTGGTTTTGTGTAGCAGCAAGAAGAGATAACGGGCGCAGGGTCAGTGTTACAGCAAGGTACGATCACATCGCTTTGTTCATAGGCTTCCTCACGAACATACTTTTCAAATCCTAGTTTTTCAAGTGCAAAACCAGCTATTACAGACACACCCATTGCGATGACAAAATAAAATAATGCCACTTTAAATCCAAAGGTGACGACAAATAACCCGATAATAATCGGATTGAGTAATGGGCTAGCAAATAGAAATACCATCATAGGGCCGAAACCTGCACGTGCCCTAAGTAGACCTTTTAAGAACGGAATAGTGGAGCAAGAACAAAATGGGGTAATAGACCCAAGTAGCGCAGCCACCACATAACCTTTTCCATTGCGCGAGCTTAGTAGCGCTTGTATTTTTTGCGGGGTGATAAAGGCTTGTAGAATGCCCACTAGATAACTTATGGCTAGAAATAGTAGCGTAAGTTCAACGGCAAGAAAAACGAACATGCTTGCCGTTTCTTTCAGCATGGCTAGGGTTTCAGGATTCATTTTTACCTCTGTGGTATTTAGTTTCGAATATTCCAGAACAATAGTGTCCAAGTGAGATGTTTTCAATACTTAATTTCTGGAATTATGGAAATATTTGGGTATGCAGTGTTGATGTGTAAATACAACTCCTAGCCTAGATTGCTTGCATGCTATTTATGTTGATGTCGCGTGGGTATAGATATTTCTGGTATTATCGAATTACTTAATAAGATGAGGCCAATATGAACATAGCCGATATGAATGTAGCTGATATGAATGTAAAGAATGCAGCTAAGGTATTAAAAGAGTTGGGTCATCCGACACGCCTCGCCCTGTTCCGGTTATTGGTCAAGGGTGGCTATACTGGTGTTGCTGTCGGTCAACTACAGGAAGCATTACAGATCCCGGGCTCGACACTCTCACACCATATTAGCGCCCTGATGTCGGCGGGAATTATCTCCCAGCGGCGTGAAGGAAGGGTGTTGTACTGCGTGCCTGATTATGAGTTATTGCAAGGGTTAGTGCATTTTTTACAGGATCAATGTTGTAGTGGCCAGTGAAGCATTGTATTAAATACTCATACATCCTTTTATATGGATATTTACACATATGATAAATCATATATAGTGTTGATATCTTTTATCAGGACCCATTCCCATGAAAAAACGTGTACTTTTTCTCTGTGTTGGTAATTCTGCTCGTTCGCAACTCGCTGAGGTATTACTAAGGCATCAAGCTCATGGGCAGTTTGAGGTCTTCAGTGCGGGTACGCAGCCTGAACCTATAGACGAGCGAACGCTTTATATTTTGCAAAAAAATAATTTGCAAACAAATGGATTACGTTCAAAATCCGTCAGTGAGTTTAGTGGCCAATCCTTTGATTTTGTGATCAGCCTCTGTGAAAAATCGACTCAAGAGTGTCAGAGTTTTCCCTTAGCGGATAAACTCATTGCATGGGATTATCCCGATCCTAGGATCGAATCGGGCACTCGTGGGTTTGAATACACCTTTAGAGAGTTGAACGAAAGGATTAAAATGTTTGTACTAGTACAGTCGAAGGACACCAATGATTAATCCGACCCAGTTTTTTAAATGTTTAGCCGATGAAACCCGCTTACGTTGTTTAATGCTAATTCAACAAGAGGGGGAGTTATGTGTTTGCGAGCTAACAGAAGCGTTGCAAGAGATCCAACCTAAGATTTCACGACACCTAGCACAATTACGTAAATGTGGTTTATTAATAGACCGTCGTCAGGGGCAATGGATTTTCTATAGTATTAGCAATGACTTACCCGAGTGGAGTAAGTTGGTGTTGAGCGAAGTCACCAGTCAAAACACTGTCTTCCTTGAAGAAAATATGCGTAACCTGTGTAAGATGGGCGGGCGTCCAGAGCGGGCTAAAGCTTGCTGCTAGCAGACTAGCAGCAAAAAATTTAACCTCAAATATACGTTTTTTCATATGTTTGTGTGTCTAAAGTTTTGCTTAATATTAAGGTGGCGCAATAATGCTGCAAATATTTTCAGATTTAGCGAGTTGGTTAACCTTTGGGGTGATGGGCCTCGATCCCAATACTAAGCTGGCCGACGCCATCCATTTTTTTATTGAAGATACCACTAAGATTTTTGCACTGCTGTTACTGATGATTTACGCCATTGCTTTAGTGCGGGCGTCACTCAATGTTGAGCGCGTTCGGGATTACTTGGCGGGTAAAAATCGTTTTGTCGGTTATTTTATGGGATCGGGCTTTGGTGCCGTCACCCCATTTTGCTCATGTTCGAGCATTCCAGTTTTTTTAGGTTTCACCTCCGCGGGGATCCCCGTCGGGATCACTATGGCGTTTTTGATCACGTCGCCGTTAATTAATGAAGTCGCCGTTCTGTTGCTTGTGAGTCTGCTGGGCTGGAAGTTTACTGTGGTATACGTGCTGGTTGGTATGTCAGTGGGTATGCTAGCGGGCGCTTTTTTAGACTCGATTCGCGCCGAGCGTTGGCTACAGTCCTTTGCCGCCAAAGCGTTCGAAAAAGGTAAGGCGCAAGCGAACCACGATAATGGCGAGGGTATGACATCAACATCCATGACGTTAATCGAGCGACATGAGTTTGCGAAAGGTGAGACCCTAGAGATTTTTGGTCGAGTGTGGAAATGGGTCATTATTGGGGTTGGGCTTGGCGCCGCCCTCCACGGATTCGTTCCCGATGGTTGGATTGAAGCCCACTTAGGCGATGGCCAATGGTGGTCGGTTCCTGCGGCGGTATTGATTGGCATTCCCCTGTATTCCAATGCCACAGGGGTTATCCCTATCATGGAGAGCCTTATCATTAATGGCTTACCCGTAGGGACAACATTGGCATTTTGTATGTCTACGGTTGCCGCTAGTTTCCCCGAATTTATTTTGCTCAAGCAGGTGATGCAATGGCGTTTGCTGGCCACCGTTTTTGCCATTTTACTGATTTCATTCACCTTAATAGGTTGGATATTTAACGGGATCAGCCCCATTTTGTGAGAATTATAAAAATGTTAAACATCAAAGTATTAGGTAGTGGATGCGCTAAATGCACTAAAACCGCAGAGATCATTACGGCCATTGCAAACGAGAAGGGCATCAGTATTTCTCTGGTAAAGGAAACCAATCCTGAAGTCATCATGGATTATAAGGTGATGAGCACACCTGCGGTGGTGATTGATGAGAAGCTAGTACATTGGGGCTCAATTCCCCATAGAGATATGATTGAATCCTGGTTGGTGGAATAACACTTAACTGTCACATCCATTTGATATTTTGCCCTTAACCAATGTGCATTAGCGCGGCTATATCGAACAGATAACGCTTTAATCTTAAACAAATAATATAAAACACCTAATATAAAACTGAGTGTGAAGGATGCAGGTATGACAATCAAAATCGGGATAAATGGCTTTGGCCGTATGGGACGTTTAGCATTGCGCGCTGCTTGGGGCTGGGAAGAGGTTGAGTTTGTGCAGATTAATGATCCCGCAGGGGATGCGGCGACCTTAGCCCATTTGCTGACATTCGATTCTGTGCATGGTCGCTGGCAACATGAGGCGATCAGCGATGGCGATGACATTATTATCGATGGCAAGCGTATTCACTGTACTCGCAATAAAACCATTGGGGAAACCAATTGGTCTGGCTGTGATGTGGTGATTGAAGCCTCGGGTAAGATGAAAACCAAAGCAGTACTACAAGCCTATTTAGATCAAGGTGTTAAACGCATTGTGGTTACTGCGCCTGTTAAAGAAGAGGGCGTGTTAAATGTTGTCATGGGAGTGAATCATCAACTCTATGACAAAGCCATTCACCCGATTGTAACCGCGGCCTCCTGTACTACTAACTGTTTGGCGCCGATCGTTAAAGTGATCCACGAAAACCTCGGTATAGTGCATGGTTCCATGACGACTATTCACGATATTACCAACACTCAAACTATTTTAGATGCGCCGCATAAAGATCTCCGCCGGGCGCGGGCCTGTGGTTTAAGCCTTATCCCTACGACAACGGGCTCTGCGACGGCCATTACCCATATTTTCCCTGAACTCAAAGGTAAGCTCAACGGCCATGCCGTGCGGGTGCCATTAGCGAACGCCTCATTAACCGATTGCGTGTTCGAGGTGAGTCGCCCAACAACGGAGGCTGAGGTTAATCGCCTGTTAAAAGAAGCGGCGGACGGGCCGCTAAAAGGCATTTTAGGTTATGAGGAACGTCCATTAGTCTCGGTCGATTATAAAACCGATCCGCGTTCGAGCATTATCGATGCGCTATCGACCATGATTATCAATGGCACTCAGGTCAAACTCTACGCTTGGTATGACAACGAGTGGGGTTATGCCAATCGTACCGCCGAACTGGCTCGCATGGTCGGTTTAATGGATAAGGCATAAGCTTTATGGCTAAGCTGACAGGGTTCTTGTCCAACATATCACCCGAGATCCGTCAGTATTTGGTGGTCACAGGCAACTATTGGGCATTCACGCTTACCGATGGCGCATTACGTATGTTAGTGGTGCTCCATTTTCATGGCTTAGGTTATAGCCCGCTGCAAATTGCCATGCTATTCCTTTTCTATGAAATCTTTGGGGTGGTCACTAACTTAGTTGGCGGCTGGCTCGGGGCACGTTTAGGCTTAAATAAGACCATGAATATCGGCCTATTTATGCAGATTGTTGCCCTTAGCATGCTGCTTGTGCCTAGCGGTATGCTGACGGTTGCTTGGGTAATGGCGGCGCAGGCCTTGTCGGGTATCGCTAAAGATCTCAATAAGATGAGTGCAAAAAGCAGTATCAAGATGTTGGTGCCCAATGATGCTCAGGGTGAGCTGTATAAGTGGATTGCTATGCTCACTGGTTCCAAAAATGCGCTAAAGGGCGCGGGGTTCTTCTTGGGCGGCGCCTTGCTGACCCTGTTTGGATTCCAGCTGGCCTTGTTAGGCATGGCGATTGGCCTATTGCTGGTGTGGATTTTTAGTCTGTTAAGTTTGCAGCGTGATTTAGGTAAAGCCAAAAACAAACCTAAGTTCACGGAAATTTTTTCCAAGAGTTCATCGGTTAACACACTTTCAGCCGCACGGATGTTTTTATTTGGTGCGCGGGATGTGTGGTTTGTGGTGGCTTTACCCGTTTATTTGGCCTCAGCCTTTGGTTGGGATCATTGGTATGTCGGCGGTTTTCTCGCACTCTGGGTGATAGGCTATGGCATAGTGCAAGGCTTTGCACCTCGCTTGACGGGGACAAAGTCGGCGAGCCAAAACAAGGTTCCCGATGGACGTAGCGCCTTAGGTTGGGCGGCGATATTGAGCATAGTGCCGGCAGGCATTGCGCTGGCGATAAGTTATGACTTTCATGCCGCGAATATACTGATTTGGGGACTGATGCTGTTTGGGGCCTTATTCGCGATCAACTCTTCATTACACAGCTATCTTATCGTCAGTTATGCCGATGAAGACGGCGTGTCTTTAGATGTGGGTTTTTACTACATGGCGAATGCGATGGGACGCTTGATCGGGACAGTGCTGTCTGGCTGGGTGTATCAAGTGTATGGCATGGCTGCGTGCCTGTGGATATCGGCGGCATTTATTGCGTTAGCGGCGCTTATCTCAATTAAGCTTCCAAGACATAGAGCGATATAAAAGGCATTAAACGCGAAAAAATGTCATAAATTACATCTGAATTAACATATATGTAATATTTCATATGTATTCTGGCGGTGTTACATAAAGACAGTTAAATGACACCTATGTCGCCAAATGAGGATATCAATATGAAAAAAACAGCGTTAATGTCACTACTAGGTTTAGGATTATTTGCTTGTGTTGCCCACGCGAGTGAATTCGATTTGCCCGGTTTTGTTACTGAAGTTGAAGACGGCCGCTTATGGGTGTTTAAAGAGAATTCGGCTGAGTTAACTGAGTTTAAACAGCATGGTGAACCAGCAAAGCAATTTACAGTGATCGGCGCTGGTCCTAAGGGAATGACGGTTAAGTCAGCCGACAAAGAAACCTTGGATGAATATTTAGCTAAAGTAAAAGCTAATTAATGGTATGACGCGAAAAAGGGGAGGCTTCCTTTGTGCCATCCCCTCTTTTCTTTGGGGCACTTTGATTTCGATCATAAATCGCTTTATACTTCGGTCGGTTTTATGCAGGGCTGTGTAAAAGGTGTTTTCTCTATGTTACATGGCACTGTATTTGCGCATTATTCAAATCTGAGTTTACTTACATTAACAAGGTTATCTTTAAGTGATAAGCATTAAGCCGCATTAGTTTAACCCTCCTTTTTGGATCACTAAGGTCCGTCTGTCGTACCTACCTTCTGGGTAGTTTTTGTTGTACCTCCATAAATCCAATATTGATTCGTCCGATTGACGATAAAAACTGACCTTGCACGCTCAGGTGTATGGCTGGCGTTAGTCTATCCTATTGGAATAAATGATTAAATTTAAACAGAGTGAGAGAAATGATACAAACCATGAAAAAAGAATGGTTCTCCAACATACGTGGAGATCTGTTAGCTGGCCTTGTTGTTGCGCTGGCATTAATTCCTGAGGCAATTGCCTTTTCTATTATTGCAGGGGTTGATCCAAAGGTCGGCCTGTATGCTTCATTCTGTATCGCTGTGGTTATCGCCTTTACTGGTGGCCGTCCTGGCATGATCTCTGCCGCAACAGGCGCGATGGCACTGTTGATGGTGACCTTAGTGAAGGAGCATGGTCTTGAATATTTACTCGCGGCGACCCTATTAACCGGCGTGTTGCAAATTGTCGCGGGTTACTTAAAGCTCGGTAGCTTGATGCGTTTTGTGTCCCGCTCTGTAGTGACAGGTTTTGTGAATGCGCTCGCCATCCTCATCTTTATGGCCCAATTGCCTGAACTTACCGATGTGACTTGGCATGTGTATGCAGTGACTGCGGCAGGTCTAGGCATCATTTACTTATTTCCACTTATTCCTGTGATTGGTAAATCTTTACCTTCCCCCTTAGTTTGTATTGTGACATTAACTGCATTTGCAGTGTATATGGGGGTCGATATCCGCACTGTTGGCGATATGGGACAACTGCCTGATACTTTGCCTATTTTCCTTTGGCCTGAAGTGCCATTGACTTTTGAAACGCTAATGATCATCTTCCCTTACTCGGCAGGTCTTGCTGTGGTGGGTTTATTGGAATCTATGATGACAGCCACTATTGTTGATGACCTAACAGATACTGCTAGCGATAAAAATCGTGAATGTAAGGGCCAAGGTATCGCCAATATTGGCGCGGGTTTAATGGGTGGTATGGCAGGTTGCGCTATGATTGGTCAGTCGATCATCAACGTTAAATCGGGTGGTCGCGGACGACTATCGACCTTTTCAGCGGGGGTATTTTTACTTATTTTGATCGTTTTTCTTGGAGAATGGTTAAAGCTTATCCCTATGGCGGCATTGGTAGCCGTGATGATTATGGTGTCTATCGGTACTTTCTCTTGGGATTCAATTCGTAATCTTAAACATCATCCTATGTCAACCAACCTTGTAATGGTTGCCACAGTTGTGGTGGTAGTCGCTACCCATAACTTAGCTAAGGGGGTATTTGTTGGGGTGTTACTCGCAGCCTTATTCTTTGCTAATAAAGTGGGACGCTTTATGGTGGTCAAGAGTGCAATGGCTACTGCAGATACTGGTCGTTATTATCAGGTTATTGGCCAAGTCTTTTTTGCTTCGGCTGATAAGTTCAGTAATTCATTTGATTTTAGGGAAGTGGTTGATAAGGTGACGATCGACTTATCTCAAGCGCATTTTTGGGATATTACCGCGGTATCGGCCCTCGACAAGGTAGTGATTAAATTCCGCCGTGAGGGGACTGAAGTGGAGTTGATTGGCATTAACGAAGCCAGTGCAACCATAGTCGACAAATTTGGGGTTCACGATAAGCCAGAAGAAGTCGAAAAAATGATGTCTGGTCACTAATCCTCTAGCAACACAGAAATAAGGAAAATAACGATGACAAATGTGATTGCCTGTATTGACGGTTCAAGAGCCACACTGGCCGTATGTGATGCCAGTGGCTGGGCCGCCTTGCAACTGGATTCCCCTGTAATCCTATTACATGTATTGGATAAGTCAGCCTATCCGATAGAGTCAGATCTGTCGGGAAATATTGGCCTAGGTACACGGGAGCACTTGCTCAATGAAATGGTTGAGCTTGAAGCGCGCCGGGGCAAGCTGGCACTCGAGCAGGGTAAGTATATGTTGCAGGATGCGCAAACGCGCATCGTGGAGACACAACCCGCTGTCGTGGTTGAAACCTTGCAGCGTCACGGCGATTTAGTCGAAACCCTGTTAGAGCAAGAATCCCAGGCCAGACTGGTGGTGATGGGGCGCCAAGGGGAGCAGCATCAAGATCAGACGCAGGCCATTGGCAGCCACTTAGAAAATGTTGTTCGTACGCTTAAGCAACCTATTTTAGTGGTGATGGACGAGTTTACTGCACCGACTCGATTTATGATCGCCTATGATGGCAGTGTGACCGCAAGAAAAGCCCTCGATCGAGTCGTAAGCAGTCCACTACTTAAAGGGCTCGAATGTCATTTGGTGATGGTGTCTGATGATCAATCACAGGCGACCGCTGAACTAGCGTTGGTGGCCGAGTCTCTGATGGCGGCGAATTTCAATGTGGTTACCGCCGTTTGCCAGGGAGAAGTACAAGCAGCATTAGAGGTTTATCAAGTTACACACCAAATCGATCTTATGGTGATGGGCGCTTACGGACATTCGCGTATTCGGGAGTTTTTCGTGGGCAGTAATACCACACGAATGATCAGTAAAAGCCATATCCCCTTGTTATTGTTGCGCTAACAGCTGTTGATATTTGTACCTATGAGTGTCAGTCATAGACACTCATAGGTACAAATCATATGGGGAGAGTCTGACACTTAAGTTTTGGAGGTGGGACAAACGAACAGCTAAAACAGCAACTGCATTTACAATTACAGCAAATGTATCAAAACCTGTTGATGCAGATAGCTGCACAACCCAATGATACTCAAGTGGTTGAACTCGACCAATCACGACAGGGCGTCTTTCGCGTATAGATGCACTGCAAGGGCAGCAAATGGGATTGGAAACCGCACGGTGCAAACAACACCAAGTCTCGGTTTTCGCTGCCGCCATTACAAACAAAAAGGGCTTAACCTTGCGGTTAAGCCCTTCTGGTAAAATTGGTGGAGGCGGCACTTGTTGAGCCTACTTCACTAACTTACTGATTCTTATCTAAACCTGACGGGTTTATGTAGCACAGAGTGTAGCACATTTAATCCCCAATTTTTCAACATTGTAGTATAGTTGGGGAAATCAGAGTTGTTAATATTATAAGTTACTATTAAACAGCTACTTACTTAAAGGACTTATTATGATTAAGGGGTTTTGGCTTTCGTTTTTGTTCCCTGAATTTACTATCTACAGCAAATGGGTAACTGATTTCACGAACTATTTGTCAAACTCGTTTCCGCCTACATCATCAATGTCTTAGTAATAATTCGATTTTCTATTAGTTAAATCTTTCGAGGAATGGGGTGTGATGAAGAAAGGTAAGGATTTAGAACTTGTAATAGCTGCGATAGAAAAGGGCTTAAGTCCTGATGCGGTTGTTGAGCATGATATCTTTCTACCAGTTTTAACATCAAAGTCTGGTAGAACTAGGCAGATTGATGTTGCTATCAGGCATGGAAAACCTCCTAGAGAAACGCTCACCATTGTTGAAGTCCAAGATAGAAATTCTGCTGTAGATATCAATACTTTTGGTGGTTGGCTAAATAAAGTTGATGAAGTGGGCGCCCAACACTTAATGGTTGTGTCTAGGAGACAATTTCCTTTATCGGTCAAAGAAAAGGCTGAACAAGCAGGCAATAAAGTATATTTAATGCATATAAAAGAAGCAATGCCTGATGAGATTCCTACTGATTTCATTAGATTTTTTATTGATTACCATGATTTTTCCTTGCTAGATGGTTCTTCTGTCAGGGTTAAGGTACAAAAAGGAATGATAGAAAAATACGCACTAAAATCTGAGCTAGTTAGTGCCAATGAGCGGCGGTTTTGCATTGATGGATCTAACTTAATTGATATAACTGCACTTTTTAGATTGGCATTAGGGTATGAAGAACAATCAAGTCTTAGAGGGAAAATGTCAGCAAGATTGTATTTCGGAACTATGGCAGATGTTGATGTCCCCAATCTCGATTATATGGTCATTAAGGTCGATTTACGTGTCAGTTTTTCAGGCCAATTGATTCCATGTGCAATTCTGGTTGATGCAAATTATCACTATGAACATATTTGTAAGAAAATGAAGTTGTTAAGTTATGAGCAAAATGAGCATGGCAATTTAGGATATTGGATCTTCGAAGAGAAAATTACAACAGGAAACGGTGTGTATTCGTGTAGGATTCCTGTTAAAAGAGATAATAATGGAGCATTTTATCTCTTGGGGACTTTCATCGATGGGCCTTCTCATTGTAAAGCTGAGATTGTCGCAGCCTTAGATCGATGAAAACGCCGCTATTTCTTCATATAACTCGCGATAATTCTTTGTACGCTTGATAAGGATACTCCCGTATTTTCCGCTATTTGAGATTTCGGATATCCTTCCTTAAATAGATAAATTACCTGATCAGTTTTGGCCTTTGCTGTAGGTGCTCGACCTTTATACTTTCCTTTCTGTTTTGCTAATGCAATCCCCTCAGCTTGCCGCTCTAGCATCAGTTCCCGCTCGAAGGTGGCTATAGCACCTACCATCGTTAGCATCAGCTTTCCGGTTGGCGTCCCTGTATCAATCCCGAGGTTTTGGATTTTCAAAGCGACTTTCTTATGCGAGAGTAATTCAGCTATCTCTAGCAGGTGACGGGTGTTTCTTGCCAATCTGTCCAGCTTAGTTACGACTACCGAATCCCCTTCTCGCACGAACTCTAGCATAAGCTGAAGCTGCGGCCTGTCGTCCTTAGCACCACTGATTTTCTCTTGAAATATCTTATCGCAGTTACTCAGAGCGTTTAGCTGGGCGTCTAGGCTTTGCCCTGTGGTTGATACTCGGGCGTATCCAATCGTTGCCATAATGGTTATCCTTAGTTGGTCAATAGGGTCTAGGTTCACTGACCAATCGTGTCAAAAGTCGAAATGGAACCCATGTGACATGGTGTTAGAGGTATTTCTCACCGTGTCACATGGGCTTGGTTTATTGACAAGTAGATGAGTTGCTAGGAAATGACCTGATCTTCTTCATCTTCACTATCTGGTTCTGGTTGGTTAACCCAAGGCACTTCATCTGATAGATATTTCTCAGCGAGGGCTTGGATGAGGATTGGCACTACGGTCAACAGTGCGGCTTTAGCGACCTTCTTCAGTAACTCGTTAATGATGTTTCTCCTTCCTGATTGTTATTCAGGCGGCCGAGTGCCCACCACATGAATCCATGAGTGAAACGCTGGCTACCTTAATGTTGTTGGCGGGTTAATCCCAGTTGATGGTTATCTGGTAGAGAGCATCTACCAGATAGCTTCTGAAGTTGGCTTCCCATAGCCTGTAGAGGCCGCTGAAGTGACTTAGCGGATGATGACCAACATAAGCCTGATACCCAGAAGCCTCAGTAAAGTTGAAGTCGATGTCCTTCTCTAGCTCTGGGTAGTAGCGTCCCTGATAGGCAAAGTCAGTGATATAGCAGAATTGCCACATGCTGGTGGTTAATGAATATTCCAAACGGATTTCTACCGGATGAAAGCCGCCAGATTCAGCAGAATAGTTAGGATCACGGAAGTTAATCGTAACGCCTTTACTATTGGTTGGTTTGTTAGCGTCCACCAGCAATCGCTTGAGGATTTGAGCCAAACTGAGTGTAATAGGCAGTAATCTCCTACCTGAGTGAAGGTCAATCTGAATAAGGCAATTGGGTTCTGTTTGAGTGTTCATATCCATCCCCGCTCAGCAAACGAAACGACGTCTTGATGACCAACGACCAGATGATCTAGCACTGGAATATCAATCGTCGCTAAGGCTGTTTTTAAACGCTCTGTAATGCGTTTATCAGCCTCTGAGGGTTCAGGTATGCCTGAGGGATGGTTGTGGGAAAATATCACGGCAGCAGCGTTTCTGTGCAGAACCAGTTTTACCACTTCACGTGGATATATTGAGGCCGCATCTATCGTGCCGAAGAAGAGTTCTTCACAGCCAATCAAGCGGTGCTGGCTATCCAGTAGCAATACCGCAAATACCTCCCGCTCGTATCCAGCCATCTTCAGTCGAAGATAGTCCTTAGTGATGGCTGTTGTAGAAAATATCTGTAGTTTTGTCGAGCATTGCCCGTAACGAGCATCTAGTATGGCTAAGGCTTCTCTGATAACGGAGTCTTGTTGAGGATTGGGTATTGGATAGTGCTCTTGGATTGACATAGTTATACTCCTGAGTAGTTGTTTCTATTCAGGATTCTTATGCCTTTATCAGTGTTAGATGTTGAATGTGGTACAAGCAATATAATGTGTCTGACTTCGTTAACGTAACGCTCATAAAGTCGGACACATTTGGTTTTGCTGAAAATTTACTTTTCTTTCTCTAATAGGGCTTTTCTATAAAATTACTCTTATAAATAAAAGAACCCGTGCGAGTTATATAGGGCTATATGGTGTAGAATCATAAACAGATCGTGGTATTGGCACACCATGTTCATAACATATTGATTATTAAGGTATGTACTTCCTCCACTTCCTTGCGGCTGTACCAATAATCTTCAATTCAACCGAAACGATTACTCATAAAGTGAACAACTAGTTTTCTAGACGTAACACTCGTTTCTCTTTACCATTTTCAAGCATTTTTGTTCTTAAATAGGGTATCTTTTGCATATCAAGTAACTTAGCCATTTGATTCAGAGTTTGCTTTGTGTCATCGATAATCTCTGTTTCTACTGCACTATTAACTGATGCTAATGCAGATTCTGTCGAAATGTACCGTTTTTTGGTTCTTGGATGCACCTTGATTGCATCGTTTATGCAGTCAGAGATAACGCTAGCTCGATGGAATGGATAGTTGAGCCCACAACTAATATCTAACCACTTTTTTGCTTCACTTTCGTTAACTCGAATGATTTTATAGCCAAGTTCTCTCAGTTGATTATCCCGTTGTTTATCTTTTCGCTGCTGCCTTGTTGTTTGGTGGTAAGCCTCATCAAATTCAAGGATAAAGCGCTCAATGACAGTTAATCTGCGTAGGACCGTTATCAGAAAATCAACTTTATGCTCCCCAATTTTTACCTGTTGCTCTAATGTATAATTGTAGTGCCCATCCATGTTGTTGATTTCCTTTGCTAAATCTAATGCGAAACTATCTTCAGCCCTCGTTCGTTTCGGTGGAGGTATGGGAACCCCCGTGTAGTTAGATAAAGCTATAATCAACTGACGGTTACGGGTTGCATTAGCACCATAGGTTAGTAAGACCATAGCCTGACTAACATGAAGGAACTTTATGTACTTTATTTTTCTCTCGTCTATATCATGTTGAGATAATGCTTCTGCTCGGATAGCCGCAGTCAATGCCCTTGTCATCCACTGTGTATATCGTCCATTACTGTTGTAGGTATAACGATAGAGTCTTTTCATGTTGATAATTGGTGGTTTATCTTCGTTGTACTCTTTCAGTTGCTGATATTTATCCTCGATAGTGGAGTATTCAATATTTTTGGGGTAACGCCACTTTTCACCGAAGAGATGAAATAAATCTTCATCGTTAATAAGAATATGCTTACTTCTCAGCTTGAACTTCATGTTACACCTCCATATCGCTAGGGGTGGGAACTGGGTCACAATGGAAAATAGCGGGTTGTATGGGCTGAATATGGGCAGTAGCTGCACCATAATCTATGGCGTTTATCAGTGGAGCTAAGTGCGATACATCGTCACTGACTAATCCTCCGTATTGACCTCCTGCATGGCCTAATAAACGTGAAATGTTTTCTGGATTGGCTTCTACTCGGCTGAGTTTGTCTTTGACTGAATGTCTGAATGCATGAGGAGTTACGTGCAAAGGCAATCCAAGAGCATCTCTGAATTGTTTGATGAACCATTCGCTTGGTTTATTGCTGTAGTTACCTTGTATGAGACGGATATTTTCGAATAAACGCGCACCATTATTGGCTCTGATATAGTCAACAAACTCCATAAAACCAATTCGTATCAGTTCGTTATGAATAGGGACTGCTCTGACAGCATTAGGAGTCTTTAAGTATTGGTTCTCAGTGAATTGCTCAACAATAAAGCACCAATGTTCACCTATCTTGCGGATATTCTGTACGCTTAGCTGAGAGATCTCACCAAGTCGCATACCACTATAGGCTGCTATCAACGGTAGCCAGAAGTGACTTGCGTGTTGGATTTTTTTAGTTTTAGTTCCTTTATGCTCACTGAATAATGAATGACCGAAAATCAGCTTGGCTTGGTCATCAGTAATCGGATCACGCTTGGCCTGCTTTGATACTTTAGGGGCTGGAATGTTGTCATCTGGTAGGGGGTTACGGCTGATGTAGCCCATTGACTCACTCCAGCGGAAAAACTCTCTAAGCCTATTCATGTGGTTGTTGGCGGTAATAGAGCTAATCTGCAAATGGATATCATTAGTGATGCAACCAGCTATTCCTTGCTTATTGAGATCATCTTGAGTTTTTCCTTTGATTAGCTTTGGCAAGGTTTCCCTAAGTGAGCGGCCATGTTCACGGGTTAGAGAACCTATTGAGACTTCTCCAAAGAACGAGTATGCAACTACTAGCGAGTGCTGATACTGGTTTATTGTTCTTGCTTTCCATCCCTTACGTTGGTTTTCGGTAAGGTATGCCGCTATTGCCTCAGCAAGCGGTTTTTCATTGGACGCGGGTTCAGTTCCCTGATTGGGAATTGAATCGAGAGAGGTTTTTTGGGGAAACGTTAGTATGGACGGCTGATTTTCGAGCAGGGCTTGGTAAATATTTGGTAGACAGTCGCAAACTATCCTAACAATGGGGGCGAGATCTTCTGGTGGGGGGAGGGGAGACTGTGTGTCGGTGTAAAAGTCATTAACTAACCGCTCCGATTGACGCAGGTCATTCAGTTTAGCGGCTTCATTAGTCACACTTTTAAATAGGCGTAACGAATTCATCCATTTGACATATTCACCTTCAGATCTGGGCTGCGATTGCCAATCGGCCAGTTCCATCTGGTGGTAATGATGGATGATAAGTTGTGTTTGATTTTTAAGTATTTCATAGCGAGACGTCATCTCTGTTTCCTTTGTTGTTGATAGAACCATGGTCTCGAGGCATGGCGACTCTATACCCACTGGTTCACTCGTAACCTGTGGTCCACTTTCAGTGGCAACTAACAAAGACTTCAGAAATCTGCTCGATAATCCAGCAGTTTGTCTGTTTATAAAATTTGCTATGAGTAACGCTAGTGTTCTGGCTGTTAATGGATCAGATGTTCGCAACGATACTCTCAGCGTGCTATTTATACCGCTCATAGGGAGTCGTTGTCTATACCAGAAGATATGACCGCGTTGATAAAGGTAGGTGGGGATGATGGGACGCATGTAGCACACTCCTGTAGCACAGTCGTGTCAGATGCAGATAATAAAAAAGGACTGAAACCTTAACGGAATCAGTCCTTTATGTTGTTTGGTGGAGGCGGCGGGACTTGAACCCGCGTCCAGAACACCTACATCCAAGGCACTACATGCTTAGTCTCTCTTTTAATTAACCCGAATAAACTCCGAAAGACAGGATTTCATCGGGCGAGTCCGGTACTATTTCGCGGTTCACCCCCGGACGGAGTTCCCTCGCTATCAAATGTAAGATGACCATCTGTATACACTGCCCATTTGAGAGACCTGTGTCAGATGGCTAGCTAGCCTAAGCTGCTAGAGCGTAGTTATCGTCGTTTGCAACTATAACTGTGCGGCTTTTTACGAGGCCAACCGCCCCTCGGCATGCTCCCAGGGTTTCGTGAATCCTGTCGAATCCAGAATCGCCCCCAAGAATTTGATTGTAACCCGTAGCACTATGATCACCTAGCATCATTTGCTTCAAGTTCAATCGTTTGTTCATTATCCGTGCGTTTTTTCTTTTTTCATCACGCGGGCTTTTTCAACTTCCCATTCACGCGCTTTAGTATCTTCGCGCTTATCGTGATCTTTCTTACCTTTACCTAGGCCAATCTCCACTTTCACCCATGCACCTTTACGCCAGTACATTGAGATAGGAATAATAGAGTAGCCTTGGCGCTCAACTAAGCCCGCTAGTTTATCTAGCTCTTTACGGCTGAGTAGCAGCTTTTTCAAGCGCAGGGGATCGCAGACAACGTGTGTCGATGCCGTATTCAAGGGAATAATGGTGCAGCCATGCATAAAGGCTTCGCCATTTTTCAGGAATACGTAACAGTCGGACAAGTTGACCTTACCCATTCGGATAGATTTCACTTCCCATCCCATAAGGGATAGACCAGCTTCCATTTTCTCTTCGAATCGGTATTCGAAGGTTGCGCGCTTATTACGTGCGATAGTCGCAGGCGCGGCTTTGCTTGATTTTTTCTTTACCATAGTGGCGCCATTATACGCACGGTGAATCAATTTGGAATTGATATAAGGGTTTATTTGACTTATTTCAACTCTTCATTATTTCATTGCTGTTTTTTTGAACGTATCTGGTGCTTTTTGGGGGACATTTTATATCAATATTATTAATGATGGCTGCGGGCTTTGGGCAATGGGTGCGTTTTTTGTGTATCGTGATAAAATCCCGCTCAAATTTTGATTATTGCTCTTAGTTTTGATCAGTTCGTATGAATTCGTTTTATGAAGAGTGTTATGCCCTATGCCGCAAATTTCTCGAAGTGTATTAGTCCGTTTTAGTGCAATGCAAATGTATGATTTAGTTAATGATGTTGAGTCATATAAAGAGTTTTTGCCGGGTTGTGTTGGTGGTAAAGTGTTAGAGTTTGATGGTAAAACCATGTTAGCTTCGGTTGATGTGAGTAAGGCTGGTATTCGCAAAACATTTACGACTCGTAATCAAGTTGTACCGGGGAAAAGCATTGATTTAAAACTAGAAAATGGCCCTTTTAAACATTTACTCGGACAGTGGCGTTTTACGGAGTTAACCGAGGATGCTTGTAAGGTTGAGTTTGATTTAAGCTTTGAGTTCTCAAGTTCGTTGGTTGATATGGCCTTTGGTAAAGTGTTTAATGATCTTATGATGTCAATGGTGACGGCATTTACGAGCCGCGCTAAGGTAATTTATAGTGGTAAATGAAGCAGATAAGTTTGTGGTTGATGTAATTTATGCGCTGCCTACGCAACAAAAAGTTATTCCAGTGAGTATTTATCCTGGCACTTCTGCAATCGAGGTAGTGCGCCAAAGCCATATAGTGAGTTTTTTTCCTGAGATTGATTTGGATACGGTGAAATTAGGGGTGTTCAGCAACCTAGTAAAACATGACCAAGTTATTTTACCGGGGCAAAGAGTTGAAATTTACCGCCCTTTGATTGCAGATCCTAAGGATGTTCGCCGTCGCCGAGCAGATAAAGCCAAAGATGAAGGACGGGCAAATAAAGTGACAGGTGGGCGGGCTTAGGTTTATGAGTAGATACTTGCCGTTTTAATGCTAAAAAGCGCCAATAGGCGCTTTTTAGCTGGTAAAGAGGCATAAATATTACTTTATTGGTTTCTGTACCTGTGCTTCTGGCTGATTTTCTTTTACCAAAGGTTTTTCATCTGGACGTTGAACTGGGATAAGTGGATCTGTTTCTGCCACGGTTGCCATTGGTAATTTACTTTGTTCCAATGGTGTATCAAATTCTTTGCTCAGTTCATAATCACCTGTTACCGCCGTTAACTTACTTGCAGTAAAATGCAGGATCAATTCCTTGTGAGTGATGCTAGCATCACGACCACTTTTGTAGTGGTATACGTAGTACCAAGTATCATCGGCAAAGCTATCGCGCAATACAGGGCGACCAAGAATATACTCGACCTGCTCTTTAGTCATGTCTATACGTAACTTTTCAACTTGCTGCGGTTCCATATAGTTACCTTGCGGAATGTCAGGTTTATAAATCAACCAATCAAATACGCTACAGGCACTGAGCGAAACCGAGAGCGCCACAGCGCTCAGCAGGGTAAGACTTTGCTTTTTATTGATCATTGTATGCGCTACTTCTGAAAATCTGGCGGCCATAATACCCAAGCATTCCCCCTTATGACAAGGGCAATTGGTTTTTGCTGCCGTTATAGACGAATTGTGTCTGATTTCGACCTAGGTTGTGAGTGTTAGTTCTCATAATATTGAGATATTTATTTCAAAGGCTAGGGCGTGTTGACGTTTCGAGATGAACTGTTGTTACGCTCTGGTAAGCTCAATATTGCGAAACGAGGAGTGGCGTGTCGTTATTCTACAAATGACGAGTGGCTCGTATAAAAAGAAAGTAAGAACTTTGCTAGACGAATCCTTCGGGTTGCACTTGGCTGGTGTTTCTGCTGCGTTATCGTCCCTTTATATAAAATAACTACATAGCACGGACTTTGCTTTGCGTAAAAGCCAGTGAAATATACGTAATTTATTCATGTTATCTGGACTTTAGTGTAAGTGAGTTGTGGTTTTGTTGTGCTAAAGGGGTTAAAGTTGCGATTGTTATTTGTTTCTGTTGTGATTTCGTTTTTTGCGGGTTGGTGCGCGTTTTAGTATCCCTTTAACTATGTAGTGTTTGGCATTTCATTAACTTGTCGTTTGATTATAAATAATATGAAGTTGGGAGCATTGTGACTTGGGAACTCTTGTCTGTGTCGGAACAGGTTTGCAGCTTGCAGGGCACATTAGTGTCATTAGTCGCAGTTATATCGAGCATGCTGATATCGTGTTTTCGCTTCTTCCTGATGGTTTTTCACAGTGCTGGCTGACAAAAATCAATCCGAATGTCATTAATTTGCAGCAGTTTTATGCGCAAGATGGTGAGATAAAAAATCGCAGAGACACCTATGAACAAATGGTTAATGCCATTTTAGAGGCGGTCAGGTCGGGTAAGAAAACCGTTTGTGCACTCTATGGTCATCCTGGAGTATTTGCTTGCGTTTCTCACTTAGCAATCTCTCGGGCGCGTGCTGAAGGTTTTTCAGCCAAGATGGAGCCAGGGATCTCTGCTGAAGCATGTTTATGGGCTGATCTGGGTATCGACCCTGGTAACTCTGGGCACCAAAGTTTTGAAGCCAGTCAGTTTATGTTTTTTAATCATGTCCCCGATCCCACCACCCATTTATTACTTTGGCAAATTGCCATTGCGGGCGAACATACTTTAACGCAGTTCCATACCTCGAGCGACAGATTACAGATCCTCGTGGAGCAGCTTAACCAATGGTATCCCCTTGACCATGAAGTTATTATTTATGAGGCGGCAAATTTGCCGATACAACTCCCCCGTATCGAACGTATACCGCTTGCGAGTTTACCCCAAGCGCACTTAACGCCAATTAGCACTTTGTTAATTCCGCCAGCAAAAAAGTTGGAATACAACTATGCTATTTTGACTAAGTTAGGGATTGGCCCCGAAGATTTGGGCTAAATTGTAGTGTGATATTGAGTCATTAATAACCAATAAGGAAAAAGTATGTCTGCATTATCGGATTTTTTTATATTGTTAGGTCAAGATGCATTGTTAATGGAAGAATACCTACAAAATCCAGAAACAGTGATGCGCGCTCATGGTTTGAGTGATGAAGAAATTGACACAGTGATGTCGGGCGATTTGGAAAAACTAAAAAGTCTGAGTGGTGATGGAGACTATAAGACATTCTTACTGGTCAATCACGGTAATAATTAACTCATCTTGAAGTCACTATTTTGCACCGCGTTAGCCATCCTAGCGTTGCTTTCTACACCTTCGATGGCTACTCCAGTGGATTATGATCAAGCACTTAATGAGCTTGATGTATTGTTACAATCAGATCTTGCGGCAGCACAGAATAAATTAGCAGAGTATGAGAAGAATGTTGGTAAATTAACGGCTCTCCAATTGGGAAGGTTAAGAATTGGGCGTTCTATCAGTTATATTTTTACAGGTGATTACGCCAAAGCTTTAGAAGATTTGAATCAGGCTGAATCTTTAGTGAGCACTTCTGAACTATTGTCATCAGTCTATAGTTATAAATCAACTGCTTATATCGGTATGAGAGATTATGACAAGGCCTTATCCTCTATTTCCAAGGCGCTTGCTTTAATAACGAGTATTGATGATATCAGTATTAAACGTCATGCTTATCTGCGTATTGCAAATCTTTATTATCAAATGAATGCTCTTAATGATATGGGTATCTATGCCTATAAAGTATTACAGCTAGCAAAGGTAGGCGATGTTAGGGATATTTGTCATGCAAAGGTTCTGTATGCAATTTATTTTTTAGGGGTAAAAAAGTACACAGAAGGATTTGATGCTTTCGAAGATAGTCGCCAATACTGTGAACTAAATCAATTCCCTCTGCTAGCAACAATTTCTCTTAAAGGTAAGGGCTTAGTCCTTCAGGAACAAGGTGATTATCAAGCGGCAAGGCCATTATTATTAAATGCACTTAAAGGTTATGAAGCATTTAAGTTTCAGCTAGAAATCAGTCATGTGCATGCATTGCTCGCTGAAAATTATTTTGCAACGGGTGATAGAGTTCAAGCGAAAACTCACGCCGTTAAAGTCCTCTCTTTTCCTGATGAAAATAGCTATATAGAGCATAAACATATTGCGTATCAGGTATTTGCTGAACTGATGGCAGCAGATAAAAATTTCGAGCAAGCCTATGAATACTCAAGAAAAGAGCAACATTATAATCAGTTGATTTTTGATGAGTCCAAGATGAAGACTCTCGCTTATCAAGCTGCCCAATTTAACGCCGACGAGCAGTCGCGTGAAATCAATTTACTCAATAAAGAGCGGGAACTTTATATTGCTCAGCAAATGGTAAAAGAGCGTGAATACACTAATATGTTGATGTTTTTGACTATATTGGTAGGGGGGGCTATTTTTTCTCGGCATTTTATTAGTCGTGGGAAGTTTACAAAAACGCAAGTTTATGCGGATGGCAAGAATGGATGCCTTGACGGGGGTACTCAATCGTGGCGCCGGACAAGAATTAGGTGAAAACTTATTTGTGCAGGCTACCGCGCGTGGTGGTGATTTTTGTGTAATCTTATTCGACTTAGACTTTTTCAAACGAATTAATGACTCCTATGGTCATGGGACAGGTGATTGGGCGCTGAAGAAGGTTGTTGAGTCACTTAAATCCCAAATCCGTAACGGTGATGTATTTGCTTGTATTGGTGGCGAGGAATTTGCTATTTTATTACCCTATGCTAATGAAGAAAAAGGAATGGAAGTGGCTGAGCAATGTCGGGCGCGAATAGAAGCGATTGACACCCAGCACTCTGGGCACCATTTTAACATTACTGCGAGTTTTGGTGTGAGTGGATTGATGGCAGATGATTTGAGCCTCGATCCCTTGTTGCACCGTGCGGATATGGCCCTTTATGCGGCGAAATCTAATGGGCGAAATACTGTTTATTGTTACTCTGACATATTAAAGTCAGATAAGCAGGCGACCAGTTTGGGAAATCATTTTGCCAGCATGTCGTAAGAGTGTGGACGGATTAAGTCCGGACGATTGACTACTACACTTAGATAAGATTTTTTATACAGACACCTTATCTTCCTTTTTACCATTTTTCAGTAATCCCCTTTTTTATCCCATTTATTTTTCTTAGCCTTAATTGCCTTGAGCTTGTTAACAAATTAATAAGGTATGATTAGGGATAATTGCCACACTCATGCCTAGCTTAAGGCGTGCGCCGTTATTCGATACCTATATTTTTGTTGGAGCTTTGATGGAACCGTCGAGTTTACTCACTTCTGTGCTGTTATTTTTATTAGCCGCGGTTATTTTTGTGCCTTTGGGTAAACGCTTTGGTGCCGGCCCCATCCTGTCTTATCTCGCAGCGGGAGTCATTTTAGGCCCGGGTGGTATGGCGTTAGTATCTGATCCTGCTGCGGTATTGCATTTTGCTGAGCTTGGTGTGGTGCTGATGCTTTTTGTGCTCGGCCTTGAGCTTAATCCCAGTAAATTGTGGGAACTGAGAAGTGCGATTTTTGGCTTGGGCACGGGTCAGTTGTTACTCTCATGGGCTGCTATTGGTGGATTGGCTTGGACCTTTGGTTTATCTATAGAGGCTGCTTTAGTCGTTGGCGCTGCTTTATCTTTATCGTCAACCGCTTTTGCCGTGCAATTAATGAGTGAACATCGATTATTAACAACTCCGCTAGGACGTGATGCCTTTGGTGTCTTGTTGATGCAAGATCTTGCCGTTATTCCTATGCTGTTATTAACGACCTACTTAGCACCTAATTCTGCACCAATTGAACATCATGCAGTACCTTGGTATTGGACGTGTTTGGCCTTAGTGAGTTTTGTATTAGTCGGCAAATATTTACTCCCACGTATACTTAAGTTGGTCGCAAGTAGTGGTGTACGCGAAGTGCTTACCGCTTTTGCATTATTGCTCGTCATGGGTAGTGCAGAGTTAATGGAATGGCTCGGATTATCCGCAGGTATGGGGGCCTTTATGGCGGGTATTATGCTTGCTAACTCGAGTTATCGACACCAACTTGAGACCGATATCGAACCCTTTAAAGGATTGCTGTTGGGGCTCTTTTTTATGGCTGTCGGTATGAGCATGGATCTCTCGTTACTGTTAACTGAACCACTACTTATTTTATTTATTTTAATAAGCATGTTACTTATTAAAACGATTGTTCTTATGTTGCTTGGTCGCTTACGCCACCATAAGTGGCGTCCGAGTATTGCCCTCGGTTTGATTTTGGCTGAAGGTGGTGAGTTTGCTTTTGTGTTGTTATCTCAGGCTCAGATTTCTGGCGTTGTAGGGGATAAGATCGCACAGATTTTAGTGCTTGCTATTGGTTTGTCTATGGCCGTTACGCCGATGATTTTTACGCTATTTCGTGCGACTAAAGCCAAAGTGGTGGATACAAGATTACCCGATACTATTAATGTCACCGAATCTGAGGTCGTGATTGCGGGGTTTGGCCGTGTCGGGCAAATCACGGGGCGTATATTGGCATCATCTGGGATACCTTTTGTTGCCTTGGATAAAGATGCAAGCCATGTTGATGTTATTCGTAAATATGGCGGTGAAGTCTATTTTGGTGACGCTAGGCGTTTAGATATGTTGATGTCGGCAGGAATTGCTCGCTCAAGGTTATTATTGCTTGCTGTTGATAATGTTGAGGATTCCATTGAAATAGCTCAACAAGTCAAAACTCACTTTCCTCACGTTAATATTGTTGCGCGAGCTCGGGATCGTAACCATGCTTATCGTTTGATGAGTCTTGGGGTAACAGATGTGTTTCGCGAAACCTTTGGCTCGGCTTTATCAGCCAGTGAAAAGATTCTTCAAGGTCTCGGTTTATCACAGGTGCAAGCTAATGAACGAGTTAAAATTTTTGCTGAGCACGATAAAAAGCTGGTGATTGCCAGTGCCGCTCACCAAAATGATCTGGCCACCTTGATTGATCTATCGAACAAAGGCAAGGCTGAGTTGGAATCATTAATGCGTGGCGATAGGGAAAACGTGAGCTAAGTGTTTATAGCAATAAAAAGCGACAAGAGAGCTTCACGGCTCTCTTGTCGCTTATGGGCTTAAATGAAAAGATTAGAAACTATAGCTATATTGCAGTTTCACATTGCGCTCTTCACCCGGCATTCCTCCTAAGAACATCGCTTTATTGTAATAGTCTTTATTGAATAGATTATTGATATTAAATTGGATTTTCCATGAGTCAGCAGTGTAACTTATTGCTGAATCCATCACGGTATAGCTAGGGACATAACCATCAGGAATTCCAAATGAACTTGAGTGTGTACTTCTATCATCCACATATTTAGCACCTAAACTCAGTTCAATCGGGCTTGATAATGCAAACCAGTTTGCGCCATAAGTTACCCATGCACTGGCGGTGACATAGGGAACACCTTTTTGACGGCTGTCGTAATTTGCGATGTCATTCGGGTTTTGCTTATCCCTTGCATCTTGGTACATTCCATTCAGGTTAACGCGCCATTGATCATTCAGGTGGGCATTGAGATCGAGTTCGACTCCTTGAGTATCTTCACTTCCGTCGTAAAAATACACGGGAATATTAGGGGTTAATATGCCATTGGTATAATCAGGATTGTTATAGGCGACATTAGTGCGCGAGCTTTTAAACAATACTAGTGAACCCAGTAATTGATCCTCAAATGCCTTAAAGCGCATACCTAAATCATTACTAATTGATTCAGAATCATCTCGGTTGGTAGCATTATCTTTTACTACATCGAGCACACTGTAGGCAGTGCGTCCCTTTGAGTGATTGATAAAGAATGATAGATCCTCTATCGGCATGTAGGTCAAGCCTAAGTTATAGGTCATGCCGTTATCTGTGGTATCGGCCTCTGGAGTCGCTTGGGATTGGCTAATGCTATAGCGAGGATCAAGGCCTAAGTGTTCATAACTTTGTTTTATCTCATTAAAGGCAATGCCAATCCGGGTCGTAAAACCGTAGCCTAAATAACCAACATGTTGTAATCCCAAGCCCCAGGCACTGACAGTCTTGTTATAGTTAGCGGTTTTTAGTGGATCATAGTCCTCAAATTTACCTGTGCCCCAATTCGGATGACGGATGTCATAAATATAAGGCAGAGAGCCTTGATAAGTGATTTTTCCATCTTTGTCTTTAAAGACTTGATCTGCATCGTAGATTGAATATTGCTTAAAGCGAATATTGCGATCTTCATAGTTGGCATTGATCAATAGTTCGTTGTCTATATGGCCAATTTGGAAGTCATAACGTAGGTCGGCAAAGTACTGCCACGAAGTTTCATCGGCATCAACTTTGCGGTATTCCTGTCGTCTGGCGGCAAAGGGGTAAAGTACGCCATTCTCAACCAAAGGTGCGCGGGGCTCAGTGTTTATTGGGTTTTTTCCTTGCTTCCAATAAACATAGTTATAAGCACCCGTTTGGCGAGCAAAGCCTGAAGTATAATCACGATACTGCACTTGCTGATTCAAAAAAAGATTGTCGTTGAAGTAGATGTTATGGGTGAGCTTAAATCTTAATTCTTCACCTTCATTATCTTTTGCCATTGGTGAAATCAGTCCAGCATCACCAAAAGAATAAGGCGTTAGACCATCACCACTCGAGAGAGAGGCGGCCAGTTGTTGGCGTTGTTCATCGGTGAGTTGTAAACCTTTACCGCTAGGATCGTTAATTAAGTCTTGCCAAGTGACTTCTCCCGCCGTTTTTCCACCAACCGAGTCAGCATTATAAATTCGAATTGGATGGCCAATAGAATCAACCGCAATAGCGTCTTTAATGTAAGCACCTTAAAGCATGAGATCTTGGCTATCAGTTAATACCCACTTCAAGGCGCCATACATTTCATCTCTATCTGTGCCTATATCACGGTAACCGTCACTGCGAGCGGTTTTAGCGACTAAACGGTAAGCGACATCATTTGTTAATCCCCCAGTGCTATCGAGTGCGAGTGAGTAGGTATCCCATTGACCAACTTCGGCGATAAATTTGTTTTTTGACTCGAATTGCGGTTTCTTTTCAATAAGATTGATAACGCCGCCAGCACTGCCCATACCATAAAGCCCTGTAGCAGGTCCTTTTAGTACCTCAACAGATTCGACATTTGTTAATGAACGTGTTGGATTAAAAGTATTTCCAAGGCCTGCACCACCATACATACCATCATAGGTGTAATTAGCCCCTAAGCCACGGATGACTATGTTGTCACCAATACCGTAGTTATTACCCGCTTGAGTTACACCACTAATATTACGGATCAAATCCTGCAGATTATCTGTACCTTGGGTTTCGATCAGATCTTGGTCAACAATCACAACCGCAGCTGGGGTTTCCATGAGAGACATGTCGGATTTAGTCGCTAACCCCGAATTTTTCACCACTGAGTTCTGTCTGCCATAAACTGTGATGCGCTCAATGTTGGCTTCAGAATTGGCTGATACCGAGTTAGCTTCAGCGTATGACGTTTGCGATAAAGCGGAAAGGCAGGCGAGTGCAGTTAGTGACAAACGGAATGATTTCATTAATGGTTCCCCCCAAATAAATAGGTCGCGAATAGTAATGATTTGTATTTAAGTTGGCAACATATGTTTCAGATGTCGTGGTTGAAATATGCAGTGCTGCGAATAAGTGTTACGAAAGGCGTATATTTGAGGAAGTAAAAGATGGGTTCTCACAGAAGAAAAGCCTTATAAAAAATTGCGTCTAAGCTCCCTCCCGTTGTTATGGCGAATTTGTTTCATTTTTTTTATAAAAAAGTGATTTATTTTTTGAGTTAACCATCACATCCCACCTTGTTGATCGGGAAACGCAACCAGGTACTTAGCTTGAATCATATAGGATATGCATCTCGTTTACGTAAACGTAAAAATTAAACGGTCGTTTTAATGTGTGGTGATAGCAATGGTGGTTATCAGTATGATTTATATGGATTTAGCTTACTTCCCTCTAGGTTAGTTCAAAACATTGAGTATTTTCTACTTAGGTCTAATAGGGTGATATGCATGTAATTATAAATTTACGTAATGTTTTTTAATTACGTAAATAATTACTTTGAGTGTCGGTTGGTAAAGTTGTCTGACAATTTTCATTTAACTGAAATCAACCTCAGTTGTTAAGATTTTTAATTTGAATTATATCATTGACTTATGCTTATTTTCCCTGTTTGGTCTGACCAATTTTAGCATAAGGTTTACTTAGGTTAATGCGCATTTTTGCTAATCTTTGACTGTTGCAAATACAATCATTTGTCGGTAGGTTTTAGTCTTAAACAAACATTTGATGGTTTTTTGGTGAGTTTATAAGCCGTGGTGATTGGGGATGCTACTGCTTTAGAAGTCAGCGTTAAGCCTGTGAATAGTTGAGCCTCTTGGGAGGGCATCAAGATGACGGAACACACTTTGAGTGAGCAGCAATTGAATTCGACACTGGGTAAAGCCGCACCAAACGCGACACTTGATATTGTGGGGCCTGATATTCCTGGACAAGAGGTGATTTTTACCGACGGGGCTGTAGCCTTACTCGAATCTCTTTGCCGCGAGTTTGCTGGCGAGGTTCCTGTGCTACTTGCTAAACGTAAAGAAAAGCAAGCTCGCATCGATAAAGGGGGATTACCAGACTTCTTACCTGAAACCCGTGCTATTCGGGATGGTGCGTGGCAAATCCGCGGGATCCCAACAGATCTTCTTGACCGTAGAGTCGAAATTACTGGCCCCGTTGAACGTAAAATGGTGATCAATGCGCTTAATGCTAACGCAAAAGTATTTATGGCCGATTTCGAGGACTCTTTAGCGCCAAGTTGGCAAAAAGTGGTAGAAGGCCAAATTAACTTACGTGATGCTGTTCGTGGTGATATCGAATATACCGCGCCAGAAACAGGTAAACATTACAAACTTGGCCCTCATCCGGCAGTACTTATTTGCCGTGTTCGCGGCTTACATTTGAAAGAAAAGCATGTGCAATTTAACGGTGAGTCTATTCCTGGTTCACTGTTCGATTTCGCACTGTATTTCTATCACAACTATCGCCAACTCTTAGCAAAGGGCAGTGGTCCATACTTCTATATTCCTAAGTTAGAAAGCCATATTGAAGCTCGCTGGTGGGCAAAGGTGTTTGCTTTTGTTGAGGAAAGATTTTGTCTTCAAGCAGGCACAATCAAATGTACTTGCTTGATTGAGACTTTGCCTGCCGTGTTCGAGATGGACGAAATTCTCTATGAATTGCGGTCTAATATTGTGGCACTTAATTGTGGCCGTTGGGATTACATTTTCAGCTATATCAAAACATTAAAACGCCATAGCGACCGAGTGTTACCCGATCGTCAAGCTGTCACTATGGATACACCCTTCTTAAGTGCTTATTCAAGACTCCTGATTAAGACCTGCCACAAACGCGGTGCTTTAGCGATGGGCGGTATGGCAGCCTTTATTCCAGCAAAAGATCCCGCTCAGAACGAAGCAGTATTGCAGCGGGTTCGTCGGGACAAAGAGCTTGAGGCGCGTAATGGCCACGATGGTACTTGGGTCGCCCATCCCGGTCTTGCTGATACCGCGATGGGGATTTTTAACGAATATATAGGTCAAGATCATTGTAATCAATTACATATTACCCGTGATGTAGATGCTTCCATTCTAGCGGCTGAGTTACTTAAAACCTGTGATGGTGAGCGTACAGAGCAAGGTATGCGTCTTAATATTCGTATTGCGTTGCAGTATCTAGAGGCGTGGATTAGTGGCAATGGCTGTGTACCTATTTATGGTTTGATGGAGGACGCGGCTACCGCCGAAATTTCTAGAGCCTCAATTTGGCAATGGATCCAACATGGTAAGTCACTCTCTAATGGCAAGCTTGTGACTAAGCAACTCTTCAAGGACATGTTGGTGGAAGAACTCGCGAATGTGAAGGAAGAAGTGGGAAGTGACAGATTTACCAGTGGCAAATTCACCCAAGCGGCGGTGTTACTGGAAGATATTACTACCTCTGATGAGTTGGTCGATTTCTTAACTTTACCCGGTTACGAGATGCTAACGGCTTAAGATAAAAATTTTGTACTGTTTATGTAATACGGAATGTGCAGTGGTGGGATAAAAGCCATCTAAACCTATGAGCAGAGTGAAACTGTGGGGCAGTTTCATGATAGCTACAACCTGAAAGATAAAGGAGTGAGACAATGACTAAGGCAACGCAGAATTCACGTCAAGAGCAGATTGATGCAATCAAAAAAGACTGGGCAGAAAACCCACGTTGGAAAAATGTGCGTCGTCCTTATACGGCGGAAGAAGTAGTGAAACTGCGCGGTTCTATTGTGCCAGAAAACACTATCGCAAAGCGTGGTGCGGCTAAGTTATGGGAATTAGTCAATGGCGGGGCAAAAAAAGGCTATGTGAATTCACTTGGTGCATTAACCGGTGGTCAAGCGGTGCAACAAGCCAAGGCGGGTATCGAAGCGATTTACCTTTCAGGTTGGCAAGTGGCTGCGGATGCTAACTTAGCCGGTACTATGTATCCAGATCAATCTTTATACCCTGCTAACTCAGTTCCGGCTGTGGTATCACGGATTAATAATTCTTTCCGCCGTGCAGATCAAATCCAATGGGGTAATGGTGTCAATCCAGAAGATGAAGCATTTGTAGATTATTTCCTGCCGATCATTGCCGATGCCGAAGCCGGCTTTGGTGGTGTATTAAATGCATTTGAACTGATGAAATCGATGATCGATGCAGGCGCTGCCGGTGTTCATTTTGAAGATCAGTTAGCGTCAGTGAAGAAATGTGGTCACATGGGCGGCAAAGTATTAGTACCAACCCAAGAGGCGGTACAGAAGTTAGTCGCCGCCCGTTTAGCGGCAGATGTGAGCGGTGTAGAAACCTTGGTTATTGCCCGTACGGATGCGAACGCAGCCGATTTGCTGACTTCAGATTGTGACCCATACGATCGTGATTTCGTCACTGGAGAACGTACTACTGAAGGTTTCTATCGGGTTAGAGCCGGCCTTGACCAAGCGATTTCTCGCGGTTTAGCCTATGCGCCGTACGCCGATTTGATTTGGTGTGAAACAGCCAAGCCAGATTTAGAAGAGGCGCGAATTTTCGCCGAAGCGATTCATGCTAAGTACCCAGATCAACTGCTCGCCTATAACTGTTCACCGTCTTTCAATTGGAAGAAAAACTTAGATGATGCCACTATCGCGCGCTTCCAACAGGCGTTGTCAGACATGGGTTATAAGTACCAGTTCATCACGTTAGCTGGTATTCATAACATGTGGTACAACATGTTTGATTTAGCTTACGACTATGCTCGTGGCGAAGGCATGAAGCACTATGTTGAGAAAGTTCAAGAAGTTGAGTTTGCTGCGGCCAAGAAGGGTTATACCTTCGTTGCCCACCAGCAGGAGGTCGGTACTGGTTATTTCGACCAAGTGACGACGGTTATTCAAGGTGGTCATTCATCGGTTACCGCGCTGACTGGCTCTACCGAAGAAGAGCAGTTTTAAGCGATTGCTAAGGTCGATTTACCCGTAAGATGTTGTCAATGTAAACCCTGTTTAGCTGCATTGCAGCTGTTGTACCCCCGTGCAGTTCGCCTACATGAGCTGCACGGGTTTTTAAGTCAACACTTGTGACTTAACTTCCTACCCAGTAAGTTTTTGCTTGCCTGAGCTTGGCGACTCTATGAGTCGCTATTTTTTTCATCTTCATTACTGTGATTATTATGGTGCAATTCTGATCTAACTTAGTGCAGTATTTAGACTATTTTACAGTGACTTATTGCTATCGTGTTGTTATTAAAAGGCTATCAATTCTGGCCTAAATAATGCTGGTGTGAATACTGAAGTTTATTGCGCTACAAAGCGATTTGTTGGCATTCACATTGAGGTCACCGCTATGAAATATTACAGCCGCCGTTTAGTTAAACCCGAGCATTTAAATCCTGCAAATACGTTGTTTGGTGGTCAGTTACTAAGTTGGATTGATGAAGAGGCAGCCATCTTTGCGGCTTGCCAGATGAAGACGACTAGCCATGTCACTAAGTTGATCTCTGAAATCAATTTTATGACACCAGCGCGCCAAGGGGATGTACTTGAATTTGGTTTAGAGTTAGTCAGTCTTGGACACAGTTCTATCACAGTGAGCTGTCAGGTACGTAATAAGATGACACAGGCTCCAGTGGTGAGCATCGATAAGATGGTGTTTGTAAATGTCAATGCTCAAGGTTTACCTGTGCCACACGGTATTCGTGCTAATGCAGCTTAATCAGCCTTGGGTATATTTGAACATCTACAGTTTTGAAATACACAGTGACACCAAGGCGTCACTGTGATTAGTCTTCTTTTGTTAAATCTTCTTTTACCGATTTCACCGCATCTCTTGATGCGTGTCCAATCGCCCTAGTGGTGTCACGAGTGGCGTGGCCTATCTCTGTGGTGACCTCTTTAGTCGTTGTGCCGATGGCACGTCCCGCGTCTTTTAAATCCGCACAGGCCGTTGTGGCAAGCAATAGCGGGATTATAATGAGAGTCGCTTTATTCATCTTGATATCCATCCTTAAAGTGAGTCCCTAACGTTAACTGAAGCCAATATAACAGATAGTTTCAATTTGTTTAACGTCCTGATCAGGATGCTTGTGTCGCTTTTAGTGTAATTTTAGGTGCGGGTGAATAATACGGCTTATGCCTTTAGCAAACATGAGTAGGGTTCCCTTAGCGATGCCGTGTAGCTCAATTAAGTGTCTACGATACAGAGAGGTATAAACAAAACGTGCAATTTTGCCCTCGACCATCACACCACCTCCGATAAAAGACATCAAGTTTCCAACAGTGTGGAATTTAGAAAGATTGACCAGTGAGCCTAAGTCTTTGTAAATATATTGATGTATTGCTTGTTTACCCTCAAGCATAAGCACAATATTGTCCGCCGTCATCAGTGCCATTTGTCTTGCCGATTGTCCGCGGGGAGGTACCCAAGTGCCATTGGGCTGAGGGCATGCCGCACAATCGCCAATGGCAAAAATATGGGGATCTCGGCTGGTTTGCATATTTTGTTTTACCAAAATCTGGTTGATGTGGTTGGTTTCTAATCCTCCAATTTCTTTTAAAAAATCCGGGGCTTTTACACCCGTAGACCAAATCACCATATCAGCAGGGATAAAAACATCATCCGTTGTTGTGAGTCCATCTGCGGTGACTTGATTGATCCGTGTATTGGTCATCACTTTTACACCAAGCGTTGAGAGTTCCTTCGCAACAGAATCTGATATTTCTACTTTTTCAACTTTAGGCAGAATACGTTTATCCGCTTCGATTAACGTCACTTCGAGTAGATGTGCATCTATGTTGTAACCAAATCCTCGTAATTGAACCACCGCATGATGCATTTCTGCAGACATTTCTACCCCAGTCGCTCCCGCGCCAACCACTGCAATTTTAATCTTGTCGGCGAGTAGGCTGTGGCTGGCATAGCGAAGAAACTTATTGAGTAAAATTTTACGGATAGCCATCGCTTGTTCGGTATTATCGAGGAATTGACAATGCTCTCGTACGCCAGGGATATTGAAATCATTCGCGATACTCCCAATCGCAATTACTAAGTAATCATAGTCAATGCGGCGAGCGGGTAATAAGATCTCGCCGTTATCGTCACAAATGGCGGAGAGGATAACTTGTTTGTTTTGCCTATCAATATTAGTCATTGCCCCTTGCTGGAAATGGTAGCCATGTGCAGCGGCATGGCTACGATAACTTAGTGCATCAATGCCGACATCAAGTGCGCCTGTTGCGACTTCATGTAGTAGGGGTTTCCAAATATGACTTTCAGCACAATCAATTAAAGTGATTCTGGCTTTTTCTTTACGACCTAGTTTATGGCCTAATTTCGTCGCAATCTCCATCCCACCAGCACCGCCCCCGACAATGACTATGTTTGTGATGGTCATGGTAAAGCTCCTATTTATGTGGGGTAAAGTTATCGGGTGAGTGAGCTAAAGAATTTTGCGTCACAAAATAGTAACAGTGGTCATCAGGTTCGGCAATTGAGCTGAAATTTGAGGTTAATAGTGTGAAATCTGAATTTTTGTATTATTTCTTTATGATTTTAAAGGTTTTTATATTTATAGGTTTGCAATAGTTATGATTGCTAACGATTGGCTTGATAAGGAAATGTGATCTGGCGCTTGGTGGTAAGTTTGTAAATGTGCACTAGCTCACCTTGTTGTTTTGTTGGATTTTGGCGACAAGGCTGTTTTATTGAAATCAACTTAGCAAAACGCCAGCGATTTAGGGCTGGCGTTGGTATAACGGCAGGCAGAGTTCGCTAGGCTTGTTCTAACTTAGCTAATCGTTGCTGATAATCTTCAATCAGGTGCTGCATAATTTCTTCTGGCGCGGCGTCATCACAGCATTCATCTAAAAATATTTTAAAAGTGACAAGGGCATGACCATCATTTTTAAGTCTATCACTCTGCATTGAAAAGTAGGCGTCTTCATTTTCAGCTTTACGAACCACAAATTTGCTGGTTTCGAAGGATTTATTGCCCGACAGTTCATGCCATTTGGTAATACGATTTAATGCAATTTCACAGGATTGGTTCATTTCAATATGATTTAACCAAGTAACGGGATGTTCAGGATCTTTGTAATGTGGACATCTAACGGTGTAGTTATATACGTGAGTGATTGCTGTCATAGCGTACCTACCTGTTCGAGGATATTGTTGCCATCATAGGCATCGTTTTTGAATTCGGTCAATCATTAATTATGGCTATTTTTTGTTGGCTTTTTTACAGTGGTAAGGTTTGTTTTTGTATGGAAATTAACCTGTTACTTAGATTGGTTATGGTGCTATTTAGCATGAGTTTTTTACCAATAACTTTGTGCTAGATCTCAGTTTTAAGGTAAGTTTCGCATTTACTGAATTACTGATGAATAAAGCAACAATATTGGAATGTTGTGATGGTAGCTGCCGTTGCATATTGATAGGCAACACATGATTAGCTTGATGGAGGTTAGAGAAAATTGGATAAGATAGCTAAGAAATGGCACTTAATAATGGACAGGGGCCCATTCCTTAGAATGGGCCCCTCAGCTGGCTTCATCTTTTGCAGGGAAAAAGCGAACTGGGGCAAGTCTATCGGATCTGTTACAGTCTGTAACCTACCGAGATCACGTTTTTTATATCATTTCGCTATGAATATTTGAGTCTCAGATCCTTTCTTCTTAAATATGCTGATTTGTGAGTGTTTTGTCAGTGTAAAAGCGCATAGATACTGACTTTTATGTTATTTTTTGTTGCCCAATTTTTAATATCTAATTGTCTTATAGAAATTGTGATAGGAAAGCCTCAATAGCGCGCGGATCATCCGTGCACTATTGAGGCGTAAATGAATTCATTGAAGAATGATGTCGCATTGACTTATGCGCATGACAGCGAATCGTTTCTCACGCAAATTACAGCGCGTTAGTGAAGATCTGGCAGATCTCTGCGTGTGTCGCTTGTTTTGGGTTAGTAAAGCCACAGGCGTCTTTCAACGCGTTATCTGCAAGTGTTGGAATATCTTCTGCTTTTACACCTAATAAGGTCAGGTTTTCTGGGATCTTAACTGAAACGGATAGCTTTTTAATTGCGCTAATCGCAGCATTGGCACCTTGTTCATCTGTCATCGCAGAGACATCAACCCCCATCGCTTTAGCAATATCTTTTAAACGAGCGGGTACAACCTGCGCATTATACTCTTGCACATGGGGCAGCAGTAGCGCATTACAGACACCGTGGGGCAAATCATAAAAACCACCTAATTGGTGTGCCATGGCATGTACATAACCTAAACTGGCGTTGTTAAAGGCCATTCCTGCAAGAAACTGAGCATAGGCCATTTGTTCGCGGGCGTTGATGTCTTGACCGTTTTCAACTGCGTTGATTAAGTTTGCCTGAATTAATTCAATGGCCTTGATCGCGCAGGCATCGGTAATTGGGTTGGCTGCCGTAGATACATACGCTTCGACCGCGTGAGTCAATGCATCCATTCCTGTTGCTGCCGTTAGACTGGCGGGCTTTTTCAGCATTAACTCAGGATCGTTAACGGATAGTAAGGGGGTGGTGTGCTTATCGACAATTGCCATTTTTATATGGCGTGCTTCATCGGTAATGATACAGAAGCGGGTCATCTCACTGGCAGTGCCTGCGGTTGTGTTGATAGCGACTAATGGCAACTGTGGTTTAGCGGATTTATCTAGACCTTCATAGTCTTTAATACTGCCACCATTGGTAGCGACAAGGGCAATACCCTTTGCGCAATCGTGGGGTGAGCCACCACCTAATGAAATCACAAAATCGCAGTTATTTGTTTTCAGCAATGCTAAACCTGCCTCAACATTCGTGACAGTTGGGTTTGGTTGAACACCATCAAATATGGTTGCAGTTATGCCATTTTTACCAAGTTTTTCTGCAATTTCACCCACTAAACCTATTTTAACAAGGGGTTTATCAGTGACAATCAAGGCACGTTTAAACCCTAAGGTTTTAATATCTCCGATAGCATCGTCTACTGCGCCTTGGCCTAATACATTGACAGAAGGAATAAAAAATTTAGCAGCCATAAAGTCACCTATTTACTTGTGATATAAAGTTGTTTTCTTTTCTTGTTACTAAACTACCAACTTGACTGGGGGTAATTTGTGACACAGATCGAATTGAAGGCTTATTTGTAAGTGATTTCCCACTAAAGTTGGAGCTCGGTAACTAAATTGTGGTCTTTTATGACGAGAATTAGGCTAGATATACGATATGATTTTGAAGAGATTTATACAGCTTGAGTTTAATAGGCAAAAAGCCACATTTTATCTTTAACATGCCTCATTTTACTGAAATAAAGTGCTGGGATGAGTTCAATCTCACTTTCTGGTAAGGTGTTGAAGATAACTAGGGTAGGATTATATGGAAAAGTACGAACAACTATTGATTTCACTGCGCCGGGTGATCCGCGCTATCGATATTCATTCTCGCCAATTGAACAAACATTCAGGTTTAACTGGGCCACAATTGATGGTGATGCAAAAAATTGCTCAACTAGATGCTCCCCTTGCAAAACAAGTTGCTGAAGAAATTACGTTAAGTCCTGCGACAGTGACCACCATTATTGATCGTCTCGAGGGGCGTGGTTTAGTGATACGCAAACGGAGTGATACAGATAAACGTAAAGTGCATTTATCTTTAAGTGATGCTGGGCGGAGCTTATTACAAGATTCACCGAAACCGTTACAAGATCACTTTATCAAGCGTTATCAAAATCTTGAAGAATGGGAGCAAAGCCAATTGCTTTCGGCGGTTGAGCGTATAGCGGTGATGATGGATGCCGATAAAATTGATGCCGCACCTATGCTTTTAGTGGGAAAAATCCAAGGGGATGAGTGAGAGTCATACCGCCAATATTGGTTAAGTTAAGCATTTTTAAGCTATTTCACTTTCGTGCTGTATTGACTTAAAAGCAGGTACAACTCCTATAGCACTTAATCTGTTGGACAGTGGGTTTCGGACACAGTGTTAATAAAAATCTCTTGTACAGGGGTGTCAATAAAACCGTCAACCGTTTTTGTTGGCACTATGCTTATCTGATCGACCACATCCATACCTTTTACTACTTTACCAAATACCGCATAGCCGTAGCTGTTAGTCGACGCATCCAGTTGTGGATTATCCAAGATATTAATAAAAAACTGAGAGGTCGCAGAGTTTGATGCCTTGGTCCGAGCCATAGCGAGAGTGCCGCGTTTATTGCTTATCCCAATAGATGCCTCATTTTTAATCGGTGCGTCTGTAGATTTAGCGTTTAATCCAGTGGTAAATCCGCCGCCTTGAATGACGAAGTTATTGACGGTCCTATGGAATAAAGTTCCATTATAGAAAGACTTATCAACATAGTGTTTAAAGTTTTTCCCAGTGATGGGCATATTTGTGAGATCGATGGCCAACGTGAACTCACCTTTAGAAGTGTTCATAAGATAACAAATATCTGCAGATAACGAGGGAGGAATTGGATTTGGTGTAGGGGGTGTCGTCGTTGTTTCATCATCGCTTCCACCGCATCCCATTAATGCTATGGTCAAACTGCCAGCTAAAACGAATCCTGTTAACATTTTCATCCTAATATCCTTATCTTGAGTTATTTTCGTTACAGGTAGATTTAGAGCCTAAGATCGTTGATCGAACTCGAATGGCTTGATGTTTCTTTTTGATATCGACATTGAATGGTGACAGAGAATATGATCGGAGTTCAAGTTAGAAAGTACTTTTGATACAAAGTGTTGCAGCTTTTTATCGGTTGGTGATTCGGTTTTGCTATCGAAGGTGAATTAGGATGCGCTCTCGCAATATCTAGGTTTTTTCCTCTCATTTATATCCACGCGCATTTTCGGCGCATTGCACCTTTTTTAATCATTTAGCGCTTCAATTTAGTGCACTTAAAGTATTTAACATCTACTTCAACGTCAGTTCATTTTGTGTTTTTAAGCAAAATAAATGACCAACTGACTGATTTATCAATTATCTTTCCTGTCATATGGCTGAAATAAATCTGTCGTCATGTTGTTACTTTATGCTGGCATGGTTACTGCGTATCTAAAGCTATGGATGAGCAGTCGCGGAGGCGACAAATATGGGGCTGGAGAAGTTGCTGTATTTGCGAGGGGTTGGAGCAGAGTTTACGGATTGCTTTGGCCAGTATATCCGCATTTCTGAAACCGATAGACAAGGCATTCTAACGTGCATGTTGCTGGATAATGCCTCTACTGATGGCGATCCCCAGTTCGCATCTGCTGCGCAGGCGTTATTGAGTGATGAGTCAATCGCACAACAAATTTATGAGCTTGATGCGCTTCCTTGGACCCAAGTGTTGCCTGAGTTTCAATGGTGTTTTGTCGATGAACCTTGGATAAGCCTTTATCTTCCATATAGTTACAAAACTGATATCAATATCACTATTCATTGTGAGGATGGAGAGTCGATCCTATTAAATGTGCCATTTTCTACACTGAAAGTGATTGGAGATTATCGGATCCCAGAGGCTCAAGGAGAACGTCAGTATATACAATATCGACTTGATCTCATTGAGTATGGTGTCAAAAACAACACACTTTACACTCAAACAAACATGGCCGATGAAGGACTCAATCATTTCCCAGTATTGGGTTTAGGTTACCATACAATTACTTTTGTATTACCGCCAACGGCGCTTGTCAGTCATGATCTTTTAGAGGCTCAGGTATTCCATGGCACGCTAATGGTGGCGCCACGTACGGCATATCAAGGCGTGCTAAGTACTGCTATCCAAGGAAAACGCCATAAACCATGGGGCGTGAGTATTCAACTTTACAGTTTACGTAGTGAAACCCAATGGGGAATAGGTGACTTTGGTGATCTTGAAGCGCTTATCACTTTAGTTGCAACACAGGGCGCTGATTTTATTCAACTTAACCCATTGCATGCCCTTGATATTGCCGCACCTGAACACTCAAGCCCATACAGTCCTTGCGATCGCCGTAGACTCAATCCTCTCTATATTCATATGCAAAGCGTACCCGAGTACGAGTTACTCGCCACAGAGTTTGCTTCATCGAGCTGGCAAGAGGCGATTCATGTACTACATCAAGATAATTGGCTTAATTACCCTAAAATAACCGATCTGAAATACCGAGCTTTTGCTCGTTTATATTGCCTATTCTGTGAAAAGCATTTAACACTACAAACCCCCAGAGCAAAACATTTCCATGACTTTGTGGCTGAGCAGGGCGCTGCACTGCTGGAATTTGCCGAAGCGGAATGTCTTAGAAGTCCAAGGGCAATTGTGCAGGACGCAGGATTTTATCTGTACTTACAATTTGTCGCACAAAGTCAGTTAGCACTTTGCCAATTAAAAGCGAAAGAAGCGGGAATGGGGATTGGCCTCATTCGCGATCTTGCCGTTGGCGCCGCACTTCATGGCGTAGAAGTTCAAGCCAATGTGGCGCAATTTTGTTTGAATGTGAGCATAGGTGCACCGCCTGATCCCTTTGCACCACAAGGGCAAAATTGGGGACTAACGCCATTAGATCCTATCAAACTCAAACAAGATAATTTTCGGCATTTTATCGCACTTATGCGCGCCAACATGGAACATTGCGGCGCACTGCGAATTGATCATGTGATGGGATTGCTGCGTTTATGGTGGTGGCCGCTGGATAAAAATTTAGGTAAGGGTGCCTATGTTTATTACCCCGTTGAAACCTTGCTTGCCATTGTTTGCCTTGAAAGCCAACGAGCCCGCTGTGTCGTGATTGGGGAAGATTTAGGGCTAGTGCCTCCTGATATTATTCATCGACTCTATAACGCAGGTATTTACGGGAATGAGTTGTTTTATTTTTGCCGCGACCATCAGGGTTTTAAAGCTCCCAGTCAGTACAAACCCCAAAGTTTAATGATGCTTGCCAATCACGATGTGCCCACTTTAGTCGCTTGGTGGAGTGGCAGTGATTTGCACCTGAGGCGGCAATTATCTCTGTTTGAAACCGACGATCAATTAGCCAGTGCCTTAGCTGAACGAGCGCATGAAAAACAGCAATTACTTTCTCTTTTAGTGCACCAAGGCCTATTAGGTGAAACAAGTGTTCAGGAGATAGACATACCAAGCTTATTAACGGCATGGATGACCTTAGGGGCCTCGGGTAACAGTGCGCTTTACAGTGTGCAATGGTGCGATTTGTTAGCCGATAGCTATGCGGTCAATATTCCGGGGACTTGGCTCGAATACCCTAATTGGCAAAGGCATTTACCCCAAGGGATTGAGCAGGCGGCAAAGATGCCAGAGCTCCTGCAGCGGCTACAACATATCGCCGCTGCTAGGCAGTTGCCTCACTAACAATGTAATGCAGCAAAACCGACAGACTGCCTGATTGAACCATTGATTGATAAACGGAAGCAAAATGATGACTCAAGCCAATGCTTACTTCTATAACGGTGCCGATGTGGCGCTGCTCAACGGTCAATATACGGACGTATTTTCACTCTTAGGCATGCACACTTCTGAAGATGGAAAATCGTTAATTGTTAGGTGTTTTTTACGCAATGCGCTCAAGGTTGATGTGATTAGCATTAAAGATGGTCGTAGGGTAGCGGGTCTTGAGAAGGTCAATGATGCGGGCTTGTTTGCAGGTACTATGGGGCGGCGAGTTAAGCCATTTCTGTACTTGTTGCGAATACAATATCCGCTTAGCCAAATAGAAATTGTCGATCCCTATCAGTTTGGTCCTTTACTCAATGCCGATGATTTATATCTGTTTGGTGAAGGGAGTGCAGAGCGAGCATACGAATTTTTAGGAGCGAACTGGCGCGATGTTGAAGGTATTGAAGGAGTACATTTTTGTGTATGGGCGCCTAATGCTAAACGGGTTTCTGTGGTCGGTGATTTTAACCACTGGGATGATACTCGGCATGTGATGCGCCAACATATGGCCAATGGTTTGTGGGAGATTTTTCTGCCCAACGTGGCGGAAGGTGCGCACTACAAATTTGATTTGGTCCACCCAAATGGAGAACGCCACGCAAAATCGGATCCAATGGCGACTCAAATGGAGTGTGCGCCGCATAATGCGTCTATTGTTCCTAAAAAATCCAAACACAGTTGGAAAGATACATTATGGTTGAACAAGCGAGCAGTAACGGCGTGGCATAAAGCCCCCATGGCGATTTATGAAGTTCACTTAGGTTCATGGCGACGTAAGGGCGATAATGGTGAGCAATATCTTGATTATCAAGATTTAATTGAACAACTTATTCCCTATGTCAAAGCCCAAGGTTTCACCCACATTGAATTGATGCCCATTAGTGAATACCCCTTTGATGGGTCATGGGGATATCAGCCTGTAGGTCTATATGCCCCGACCCATAGATTTGGTGATGCTAACGGCCTTAAGGCATTTGTGGATGCCTGCCATCAGGCGGATATCGGTGTGGTTCTCGATTGGGTTGCGGCACATTTCCCTAAGGATCCCCACGGCCTAGTGCGTTTTGATGGTACTTGTTTGTATGAACATGAAGATCCGCGCAAGGGCACGCATCCTGACTGGGACACGTTAATTTACAACTATGGGCGTGGCGAAGTGCGTAGCTTTTTACTGAGCAATGCATGCTATTGGCTACGTGAGTTTCATTTTGATGGCTTGAGGCTCGATGCGGTATCGTCGATGTTGTACCTTGATTACAGCCGTGAGCCGGGTCAATGGCTACCGAATGCCTATGGTGGTCGAGAAAACCTCGAAGCCATCAGTTTTCTGCAAATACTGAATCAACGCTTGTATCAAGCCTTTCCCGGTATTTGCATGATAGCCGAAGAGTCCACCGCCTTTGCGGGCGTCACAAAACCGACAGATCATCATGGTTTGGGCTTTGGCTTTAAATGGAATATGGGTTGGATGAATGACAGCTTAAGTTACTTAAGCCGTGATCCCATTTATCGTCAATACCATCATCATCAACTGACCTTCAGTTTAATGTATGCCTATACCGAGCAATTTATGTTGTCAGTGAGCCATGATGAGGTGGTCCATGGCAAGGGCTCACTATTGCATAAAATTCCCGGTGACGATTGGCAAAAATTTGCTACTTTGCGCGCTTATTACGGTTTTATGTGGGGGCATCCCGGTAAGAAGTTGCTGTTCATGGGCAGTGAATTTGCTCAGCGGGATGAGTGGGATCATAACCACAGCTTGGATTGGCATTTATTAGCGTTTGAACCACACCAAGGGGTGCAACGCTGGCTTAAGGATCTGAATCAGTTATACCAAGGCATGTCTGCGTTATCAGTGCTTGACTACCAACCCGCAGGCTTTCGTTGGCTTGACTGCGATAATGGCAGTGCCAGTATTTTTACCTTTGTGCGCTATGGCCTTGCGGGGGATGCACCCCTCGTCTTTGTCATCAATATGACACCCAGTGTTCACCATGGATTTCGCATCGGTTTACCCCAAGCGGGGGATTTTTGTGAGTACCTCAATAGCGATAGCTATTTTTATGGTGGTAGCAACCAAGGTAATGCAGGTCTTGTGGTTGCCCAAAACCAACCATGGCAGGGGATGGAGTCGAGTGCACTTATTACGGTACCACCCCTTAGCTGTTTAGTCCTTGGCCCTGCAGCCAATCAGGTTGAGGCTAAAAGAAGATGACGGCAAGGCAAATAGTCACACCTTTGCCTGCGACGAGTATTCATTTGCCATTTGAACTTGCGGCAGGAAAACCTTTTCCATTAGGGGCGACCGTCGATGATCATGGCGTTAATTTCGCCTTATTTTCCGCTAATGCAACAGGGGTTGAACTGTGCTTATTTGACGATAAAGGTGACAGTGAAATTTATCGTATTGCCTTTAGTGAGCAAACCCAGCAGATATGGCATTGCTATGTACATGGTTTAAAGGCGGGGCAACTCTATGGTTATCGTGTTTATGGTCTTTATGAGCCGCAGCTTGGGCACAGATTTAATCCCTATAAACTGCTGCAAGATCCCTATGCTCGCCAATTAGTTGGCCTATATCAACACCATGATGCTAACTATGGTTATGAGTTAAATAATATCAATGAAGATTTATCATTCAGCACCTTAGACAACGCAGCCTATGTGCCTAAATGTAAAGTGGTGGATATTCGGTCCTTGATGGCAACGGCTGAAATCCAGCCGCTTGCGCGCGACTTTAAGCCTAAACCGTTAGAGCAAAGCATTATCTATGAGATGCACCTTAAGGGATTTACGGCATCGCATCCAACAATAGATGAAAAGCAGCGGGGTACTTTTGCCGGTTTGGCCTCCCAGCCAGCTATTGATTACTTAGTTGAACTTGGAGTGACCTGCGTTGAACTGCTTCCTGTGCAATCCTTTTTTACTGAACCCTTTTTGCTTGAAAAACAGTTAACTAACTATTGGGGCTATAACAGCATTGGCTTTTTTGCACCTGAGACCAGTTACTTATCTTCCGATGATATAGGCGAGTTTCGCGTTATGGTGGATGCACTGCATGGCGCAGGCATAGAAGTCATCCTGGATGTGGTCTATAACCACAGTGCTGAAGGCAGTCGACTCGGTCCCACTTTTAGTTTTCGTGGTATCGATAACCTTAGCTATTACCGTTTGCACCCAAATGATAAACGCTTTTATATCAATGATACTGGATGTGGCAACACGTTAAATATCAATCATCCACGTATGTTGCAGTTAGTGCTCGACTCTCTGCGTTACTGGGTCGAAGTTATGGGAGTAGATGGTTTTAGATTCGATTTAGCCGCCAGCCTTGGGCGAGAAGCCTATGGCTTTGACCCCGGTTCAGGCTTTTTCGATGCACTGCTGCAGGATCCTATCTTGTGCCATGTGAAGCTGATTGCTGAACCTTGGGATATAGGTCCCGGCGGTTATCAGTTAGGCAATTTCCCCGTGGCTTTTAGTGAATGGAATGACAGATATCGGGATACGATGCGACGCTTTTGGCGCGGCGATCACGGTATGTTGCCTGAATTTGCGCGGCGTTTTCATGGCTCGGGGGATTTCTTTGAACACAGTGGGCGTCCGCCTGCAGCCAGCATTAACTTTTTAACCAGCCATGATGGATTTACCCTAAAAGATTTAGTGAGTTATACCCAGAGACACAACCTTGCTAATGGGGAAGATAATCGGGATGGTCACCAAGAAAACTTAAGTTATCACTATGGGGTTGAGGGGCCTACCTCAGATCCGCACATCTTAGCGCTTCGCAGCCGTCAGCAACGCAATCTTTTGACGACCTTATTTTTATCCCAAGGTGTACCTATGTTGCTTAGTGGTGACGAAATTGGCCGCACCCAGTTAGGGAACAATAACGCCTACTGCCAAGACAACACGCTCAATTGGTTCGATTGGTCGGTGACCGGGATGGATAAAGCACTGTTAAGTTTTACTCAAAAGCTAATTGCCCTGCGTAAACGCTTCCCCCTCTTGTGTGCTAAACGCTTTATCCATGAGCAGTTACTCGCTAAACCTTTAGAAGCATCCGGTGCCCGTTTAGATTGGTTTAGCCGTCAAGGTGAACAAATGACTAAGAGTCTGTGGAGTGAATCCATGTGCCGTAGCCTCTGTGTTGTCTTGTCCGGTGATTTACAGGGCTGTCGTGATGGCGTTGAGATCCAGCAAGCACTGCTACTAATGGTCAATGCCGATGATAATCCCTTGGTCTTTACACCGCCCACACTCGCCCATTTAAGTCCGTGGCAATGTCTTATCCATACCCAATTAGAGATGCCATCCCCGCTTCAAGCTGAGCCGCTGGATGCTCAGAACTCATCGATGCGATACCTGCTAGAAGATCGCAGTCTTATGCTGTTTTATGCTGATTTTATAAGGAATTAACTATGAGTAATAACAGTGAATTGAGCCAAAACATCAGCGAAGCCAAAGTGGCAAAGCGTGCCACAAAGGCGATGACGACTAAGGTATCGGGAGGGAAAACTAAATCCACTGCAGTGCCCTGTGAGCCCTGCGATGCACTGCCGGCCTCCTTTGAACGCCACGTCCGTTATGGCTTAAGCCGTGGTCAAGGCGTGAGTTGTGAGTTGTTTCAAGCACTAGCGATTAGTGTTAAGGAGCAAATGCTCGATAACTGGCGCCAAACCAGATTGAATGACAGTCGTTTTGAGCGTAAGCAAGTGGTTTATCTATCACTGGAATTTTTAATGGGTAGGGCGTTAGGGAATGCGTTATTAAGCCTTGATTTACAAGATGAAAGCAGAGATGCGCTCAGCAAGTATGCTGTCACACTTGAGGAGTTGGAAGAAGCCGAGCATGACGCAGGTTTAGGTAATGGTGGCTTAGGTCGACTTGCCGCATGTTTTCTTGATAGTTGTGCCAGCATGGACTTGTCCGTAACGGGTTACGGCATTCGTTATGAATATGGCATGTTTGCCCAAAAAATTGTTGATGGGTATCAGGTTGAGCGCCCAGATCGCTGGCTACGTGAGGGTAACCCGTGGGAGGTGCGAGTACCCAACCACAATGTTATCGTGCCTTTTTTTGGTCACACCGAATCCTATGTTGATAAGCAAGGACGCAGGCATATGATTTGGGTCGACACCCAAGATGTACTTGCCGTTGCCTATGATATGCCCGTGCCGGGTTACCGTAATGGTCGCGTTAATACCCTGAGGTTATGGAAGGCCGAAGCGACCGATGACTTTGATTTAGCTGAATTTAATCAAGGTGATTATACCGAGGCCGTGGCCCGTAAAAACTTGGCAGAACAGATCACTATGGTGCTCTATCCCAATGACGCAAGCGAAAACGGCAAAGAACTGCGATTACGTCAGCAATACTTTTTATCCTCCGCCAGTTTGCAGGATTTGCTTAAGCGCTGGGTTCATCACCATGGTAATGACTTTAGTGATTTTGCGGTCAAAAACGTGATCCAGTTGAACGATACCCATCCAAGCATTGCCGTCCCAGAGTTAATGCGTTTGCTGGTGGATGACTATGGATTGGAGTGGGAGGCTGCTTGGTCTATTACGACACACACTATGGCGTATACAAACCACACTTTGTTACCCGAGGCATTAGAGCGGTGGCCTGTGCGAATGATGGCATTAATGTTGCCGCGCATTTTGGAAATTATTTATGAAATCAATGCTCGTTATTTAGATATTGTTGCCCACCATTGGCCGGGGGACAGTGAAAAATTGGCGAGTATGTCAATAATTCAAGACGGTCCAGATCCTCACGTTCGCATGGCTTATCTCGCGATTGTGGCGAGTTTTTCTGTCAATGGTGTGGCGGGATTGCATACGCAACTGTTGAAGTCAGGTCTCTTTAATGACTTTTATACCCTGTGGCCCCATAAGTTTAATAATCGTACTAATGGTGTTACCCCTAGACGATGGTTAGCCTATTGTAATCCTGCACTTGCAAAGCTATTGACGGCCCATTTAGGGCATCAATGGGTGACGGATTTAAGTCAATTGACGGCATTGAATGCCTTAACCCAAGATGCGAGCTTTATTCAAAAATGGCGCGATGTTAAGCAAGCTAATAAGGTGCAGCTTGCGAATATGATATTGAAGGAATGTGCGGTCGAGTTTGATCCGAGCATGTTGTTCGATGTGCAGGTAAAACGTATCCATGAGTATAAACGTCAACTGCTCAATATCTTACATGTGATCCATCTTTATCATCAGATCCAACAAGGTCGCATCGACAATATGGTACCGCGCTGCGTCTTGATCGGTGGTAAGGCGGCTCCCGGTTACTTTATGGCAAAACTTGTCATCAAACTCGCCAGTAATGTGGCGCATATGGTCAATTCTGATCCTGTGGTTGCCCCCTATTTACGTTTTGCATTTTTACCCAATTATAACGTCAGTGCCATGGAAAAAATTTGTCCAGGGACCGATCTGTCTGAGCAAATTTCGACGGCGGGTAAAGAGGCTTCAGGTACGGGCAATATGAAATTTATGATGAATGGCGCCCTGACTATAGGCACTTTAGACGGTGCGAATATCGAGATGCTTGAAGAAGTCGGTGAGGACAATTTTTTCCTCTTTGGACTCAATGCCGAGCAAGTCGTACAGATGCGCAGTCATTACCAACCTAAGCAAATTATCGCTAATTCTCCGGCATTATCTGACGTCATGGCGCTGCTGAAAAGCGGCCATTTCAATTTACTCGAACCTGGGATTTTCGATCCTATTATCGCGTCCATCGAGAGTGAAGATGATCCTTGGATGACGGCGGCGGATTTTGATAGTTATCGCACAGCCCAAGAAGCGGTTGCTCGCGTTTATAAAGATCCCAAGCTGTGGACGCAAATGAGTATTCGTAATAGTGCCGCCAGTGGCCGTTTTTCAAGTGATGTCACGATTGCCGGTTATCGCGATGAGATTTGGAAGTTGTAAGCATCAAATGAATTTATCGGCAGTAATGTGCCATATGGGGAGTAAAGCCTATGTCTAATGTACGTTATATCAGTAATTTAACTCGTGAAACCTATGCATTGATTCTGGCTGGCGGGCGGGGCTCGCGTTTGCATGAATTGACCGATTGGCGCGCTAAGCCGGCGCTCTATTTTGGTGGTAAGTTTCGCATTATTGATTTTCCCCTATCAAATTGCATCAATTCGGGGGTTCGCCGTGTGGGGGTCGTTACCCAATATAAGTCCCATTCCTTAATCCGCCATGTGATGCGTGGCTGGGGCCATTTTAAGAAAGAACTCGGGGAGTCGGTGGAGATTTTACCTGCATCACAACGTTTTTCTGAAAACTGGTATCAAGGCACTGCGGATGCTGTCTTTCAAAATATCGATATTATTCGCCATGAGTTGCCTAAATATGTAATGGTACTGTCCGGTGATCATGTTTATCGCATGGATTACGCAGGGATTTTAGCCGCCCATGCTGAATCTGGTGCGGATATGACGGTCTCTTGCCTTGAAGTGCCCATCGCCGAAGCTGCAGGCGCCTTTGGGGTGATAGAGGTCGATGACAATATGCGGATATTAGGTTTTGAAGAAAAACCGCAGCGGCCTAAACCATCCCCCGATAACCCAGAAATGTGTTTAGCATCCATGGGCAACTATGTATTTAACACAGAGTTTTTATTTGAGCAGCTCAAAAAAGACTCTCAAAACGCAACCTCTGACCGTGACTTTGGCAAAGATATTATTCCTTCGATCATCGAAAAACATAATGTGTTCGCTTATCCCTTTAAGAGTCCATTCCCGAATGAACAGGCCTATTGGCGGGATGTGGGAACATTAGACTCGTTTTGGCAAGCCAATATGGAATTACTATCGCCTACGCCAGCCTTGAATTTATATGATGCTAAGTGGCCCATTTGGACATTTCAAGAGCAATTGCCCCCAGCCAAATTTGTTTTTGATGACGATGATAGGCGTGGCATGGCGCTAGACTCTATTGTTTCTAGCGGCTGCATTATTTCAGGGGCAACAGTGCGTAGGAGCGTGCTTTTTAATGAAGTGCGCGTCTGTTCTTATTCCGTAGTGGAAGATTCGGTCGTATTGCCCGATGTGGTTGTGCTGCGCCATTGTAAGATCAAAAACGCCATCATTGACCGAGGTTGTATTATCCCCGAGGGAACGGTAATAGGTTACAACCATGACCACGATAGAGCGAAGGGATTTAGGGTCTCGGAAAAAGGCGTCACTTTAGTGACCCGCGATATGTTGGGATTACCAGTGGGTTATGAGTAGATACTCAATTTAAATCATTAGATGGCATTGTTAACGAGTGGGAGTGTCTATTTAAGTGAAACGCATATTAATGGTGGCAGCGGAAAACGGCGCCCTTGAGGGCGCTAAAGTGGGGGGAATGGCGGATGTTATCCGTGATTTACCCGAAGCCTTAGCTGAGGTTGATATTTGCACTGATGTGATTATGCCAAGTTATGGTTTTTTGGCCTCTCAATCAAGCAAGGCGCAAGACTTAGGTGAGTTTGAGGTCCATTTTGGGGGGCGAACTGAAAAAGTCTGCTTGTTTGTGATACCCCATCCTAAAGTTGAAGGGGCAAATATTTACTTGCTTGAAGATGGGCTTTGGTTGTCTACGCCGGGTAAAATCTATAGCCAAGGTAGTGCTGAGCGGCCCTTTGCGGACGATGCAACTAAGTTTGCATTTTTATCTGTCTGCGTGGCACAAGCCTTGGTTACCTCAAGGATTCCTATGCCGACTGTGTTGCATTTACATGATTGGCATGCGGGTTTTTTGGCAATGCTTCGTGCTTTTGTACCTGAGTTTAGCGCCCTTAAATCGATAGCCTGCGTGTACTCTATTCATAATCTTGCCCTGCAAGGTACTCGACCACTTAGCCATGATTCCTCCTCCTTAGCAGCATGGTTTCCCGAGCTTTTTGCATCACTTCAACCCGAGCAAAAGCAAGCAATTGTTGATCCTCGTTATCCCCATTGCATTAACCCGATGCGCATTGGCATAGTGCTCAGTGATAAAGTGCATCTTGTATCGCCCACTTATGCTAAAGAGGTCTTATTGCCTTCGGATCCTAAAGCGGGCTTTTTTGGCGGTGAAGGGTTAGAACAGGATCTACAGACAAAAGCCGAACAGGGAAAAGTGTTTGGGATCTTAAACGGTTGTACTTACCCTGATATTAAACAGGCTAAAGCGATAGCTCAGTCTTTGGCTCGCATACAAGAGGATGACTTTAAAAAACTTCTTATCACTATCGAAGCCGCATTAGTGTTATGGCAAGGAAATAAAACGCAAGTGAGTGCCGTGGATATGATGGCCTTTGTGCGTATTCAAGCCCATTGGCGTCAAGCGAGTTTAGGAAGAGTACCAGATTTGTTGCTCACCTCTGTTGGTCGATTAACGGATCAAAAAGTGCTGATTTTACGCCATTTATTGCCCTCTGGATTATCAGTATTGGAGACGTTATTACAAGCATTACAACAAGCCCAACCTAATGCATTATTTATATTACTCGGCAGTGGTGATGCGAGTATTGCTGAGTTTTTTCAAACCTTAGCGGCTAAATATACGAATTTCCTCTTTCTGCAGGGATACCATGAGGCTTTATCCGAATGCCTTTACCAATTCGGTGATTTATTTGTGATGCCAAGTTCTTTTGAACCTTGTGGTATTAGCCAAATGCTTGCTATGCGAGCAGGCCAGCCCTGTCTTGTGCATGGCGTTGGTGGCTTAAAGGATACTGTGCGGGATGGTATTGATGGTTTTGTGTTTAATGGCAATAGTTTAACAGCGCAAGGGGAGGCGTTCTTACAACGGTTTACCGAGGCCATGGCCAGTTTTGAACGTGGTGATTGGCCTATTATTCGCGCCGCAGCAATTGCGCAGCGTTTTGACTGGCATTCTGTTGCTCAAGTTTATCGGGATCAACTCTATAACAATTTGTGATATCACTCCTGTAATTAGGGCATGATTTGTAAGCAATTCTGCTACACTAGTGGGGGAACTTTTTAACCTGTTACCAGTTCCCTCACTTTTGGAGTTGCGCCTTTATCCATGGATAACAGCATTTTTTTTCCGTTAGTACAAAATGCGGCATTGTTACTGGCATTAGTTTTTTTGTATGACGCGATCCCTAAAAAACATCAGCGGCAATATTTTCTGCTGTGGCGTGTCATTATTGGGTTTCTTATAGGTGGTATTGGTATCACTATTATGAGTACCCCTTGGATGTATCAACCCGGCATTATCTTTGACACCCGTTCCGTTCTCCTGTGTATTTCAGGTCTTTTCTTTGGTGGTTTACCGACATTAATTGCAGTTGCGCTGACTGGATTTTACCGTCTTAGTATCGGTGGTGATGCCATGTGGATTGGTGTTGCCGTGATAGTGTCATCTGGTTTAATTGGAGTGATATGGCGCCAATATCGTAAGTCTTATCTTGCTAATATTTCGGCGAAGGAAATGCTTTGCTTTGCCTATACAGTGCATATCGTCATGTTGTTGTGGTTTTTTACACTACCGCTGCCTGCTGCATTGCCCTTACTTGCGAAACTCAGTTTGCCTGTACTGACGGTTTATCCCCTTGCCACTTGGCTGTTGAGCCGCTTGTTGTCCAGACGCTTTGAGCTTGAGCGTGATGAACAAATTCGCCTTCAGGATGACTTCCTATTTCGTAGTCAATTTACCGTTGGCAATATCGGTATTGCGATAACGGGTATCGATCAAAAATGGATGAAAGTGAATCCACATTTATGTCAGATGCTCAAATACACTGAGAATGAACTGCTAAATATGACATGGAAGCAGCTCACTCACCCTGATGATATTGAAGCTGATATCGTTAAATTTGAGCTAATGCTAGCGGGTAAAATTGATAATTATGAAATGGATAAACGCTTTATCGCTAAGGATGGCTCAATCGTTTATACCCATATGACGGTCGCTTGTAAACGCGCCAATAATAGGGTGCTCTTAGTGATTGCGGGCTACTTGGATGTGACTGCACAAACTTTGGCCGATAGAGAAGTGCTTGCCAGTCGCGAGCAACTTGAACTGGTGTTAAGCAGTAGCGATCTTGGGGTATGGGATTGGGATATTCGCAATGACCGTATCGAACGCAACGCCCGTAGTGCTGATATTCTGGGCTGTGATATTGATATGCTTAATGCTAATAGCCGCCAATGGATGGATGCGATTGTTGCCGAAGATAGGCCTAAAGTGCTGCATTCCATAGAGGCGCATATCCGCGGAGAAACACCACAGCATAAGATGGAATACCGCTTAAATACGCTCAATCGTCAGGTTCGTTGGATCCTTGATACCGGTAAAGTTGTGAGTCGAGATGCCAACAACAATGCACTGAGGATGTGCGGAACTTACACTGATATCACTGAGGCTAAACTGATTGAAGAATCATTAAAGCTCTCAGCTCTGGTGTATGACAATAGTTCCGAGGCCATGAGTGTGCTTGATGAAAAGGGCGTAATCATCACAGTGAATGCCGCTTTTAGTGATATCACAGGCTACAAGGCTAAAGAGGTCTGTGGTCAGCATATTCGTCTCTTGTATTGCGATATTAATGGCCGCGATTTTTATGACAAGATGAATAATGCCATTAATCAAAAAGGCCAGTGGCAAGGTGAGATGCTACAGCGGCGTAAAAATGGCGAAGAATATGTTATTTGGTTAACCATCAATACCATCAAAGATAAAGAGGGCATGCCCTATCGCCGAGTCGCCTTATTTTCTGATATTACCGATAAAAAGCAAAACGAACATTTGATATGGAAACAGGCAAACTACGATACATTAACGGGCTTACCTAATCGCCGAATGTTACTGGAATACCTCGGGGCAGAGATTAAAAATGCAGACCGAAATCAAGATCATTTTGCATTATTATTTCTAGACTTAGATTACTTTAAAGAAGTGAACGATACCCTAGGGCATGAAATGGGGGATCTACTGCTGATTGAAACTGCTAGCCGTTTAAAATCCTGTGTGCGTGACGCTGATGTCGTGGCCCGTCTTGGGGGGGATGAGTTCACTGTTGTACTCAGTGCTATGGCGGATCATAAGGGCATTGAACGAGTGGCTGAGCATATTCTCAGACGCATTGCTGAGCCTTATCTTCTGGGGGAGGAAACGGCTTATATCACTGCAAGTATCGGTATTACGCTCTATCCAGATGATGCTACAAGTATTGAAGGTTTGCTTAAACATGCGGACCAAGCCATGTATGCCGCGAAGGATCAAGGACGTAATCGATTTAACTATTTCACGCCGTCGATGCAGGAATATGCTAAATACCGGATGCGACTTATTCAGGATTTACGTCAAGCGGTGAGCAATAAGGAATTTGAACTCCATTATCAACCAATTGTTTCGCTCACAACGGGAGAGGTGGCTAAAGCGGAGGCATTAATCCGTTGGACCCATGCTGAACGCGGTAGTGTATCGCCCGGTGAATTTATTTCCGTTGCCGAAGACACGGGCTTGATCGTTGAAATTGGTAACTGGGTATTTGAGCAAGCTGCACGACAAAGTGCAGCATGGCGTGATGAATTAGGTGTTGATATTCAAATCAGTGTGAATAAATCACCCATCCAATTTCGCGATGAAGGTGCATTATTACACAACTGGTTGGAGCTTCTTCAGGATTTAAATATTACTGGGGCAGGGGTCTGTGTCGAAATTACTGAAGGTTTATTGTTGGATGCGAGTATGGGGGTCACTGAAAAACTGCTGGCTTACCGTGATGCAGGGGTTCAAGTCTCGTTAGATGATTTTGGCACAGGTTACTCATCGCTCGCTTATTTAAAAAAGTTTGATATTGATTACCTTAAGATTGATCAATCCTTTACTCGGCATATAGATACAGACACCAATGATCAGATACTGTGTGAGGCCATTATTGTCATGGCCCATAAATTGGGGATGAAAGTCATTGCCGAAGGGGTTGAAACCGAGGCTCAGCGCCAAGTGCTACTCTCTGCGGGGTGTGATTATGGCCAAGGCTATTTATTTTCTAAACCCATTGCCGCGATTGATTTTGCACAAAAGTATTTAGCCACACCTAAAAATCTATCTTCTGAGTTGGCGCCAGCGTAAGGCGTTAACTCGAAAATTGCCTATAAAACCGCCGAGAATTTTGGTAGACTCCGCGCCCCGCATTGGGCACATTGAGTCTCGTCTTGAATTACTGTTCTGCCACTTATCTAAAGAGTTCCTATGAAATTTGAAACACTCGGTCTATCTTCTCCTATTTTGAATGCGATAACTGAGTGTGGCTATCAGCAACTCACTCAAGTACAAGAGAAAGTGATCCCACTAGCCTTTGAAGGCAAAGATATTATGGCCTGCGCCCAAACGGGTACGGGTAAGACGGCAGCCTTTGCTCTGCCCGTACTTGAAAAGTTAGCGGCTGAGATTTTAGTTAGTGATGGCAACGACAAACCGATTTTACGCGCCTTGGTGATGACCCCCACCCGCGAACTGGCTATTCAAGTTTGTGACAATATCCAGAAATACAGCCAGTTCTTGCCACTGAAAACAATCGCAGTTTACGGCGGCACCAATATGAATCCCCAGCGTAAAGGGGTGGAGCAGGGCGTTGATATCCTCGTGGCGACACCGGGTCGACTCTTCGACATTATCGGCCAATTCCAGTTAGATTTGTCGAGTGTGACAACCTTAGTGATCGATGAAGCCGATCGCATGTTAGATATGGGATTTGTACGCGATATTGAAAAAGTGAAACGCTTAATCGCGCCCGTGCACCAAACCATGCTGTTCTCGGCCACATACAGTGATGCAGTCAAACAGCTTGCACAAAAGATGCTAAATGAGCCTCAGTGGGTGAATGTTGCCGACACGACGACCGCATCTACCGTTGTTCAAGAAGTGTATCGGGTTGATAAGCGCCGTAAAGCCGAGTTGTTGTCAGAACTCGTTGGCCGTAACAATTGGCGCCAAGTCCTCGTATTTGCAAGCACTAAGGAAAGCGCCGAGCATTTATTACAAGAATTAAAGCTTGATGGCATAGCCGCTGGTGTATTCCACGGTGATAAAACCCAAGGCGCCCGTAATCGGGTATTGGAAGACTTTAAGCTAGGTAAGTTGCGTGTATTGGTTGCGACCGATGTTGCCGCCCGCGGCTTAGATATTCAAGCACTACCTTTGGTTATCAACTTAGAGTTGCCATTTTTTGCCGAAGATTATATCCACCGCATTGGCCGAACAGGGCGTGCGGGATTAGCGGGGCGTGCGATTTCGTTTGTTTCGCCCTCTGATGATGAGATGCTGACTGAAATTGAAGCTTTAATTGAGCAGAAACTGCCAGTGTCAGTGCAGCCCGGTTATGAGGAAGGTACACCGCTGCCCGCTCGTTATCGTGATATTCCTGCATCGCCGACCAAACCCGCTAAATGGAGTTATAAAGCGCCAAAGGATCGTGCTATCGGTAAATCCAGCGAAAGCCAAGCTCGTTCTCGTCAGAACATCGGGCGCGATGCGATGCGAGAAAGCCCGACTCGTGAGGGAAAGTATGCGAAAGATAAGGCGCATGGTGCAGAAGGAAAAGGATCTGCGGGCAAACCTTTTAATACGACTAAACCAAAACCTCACTCAGGGAGTCGTTCTGGGTTTGGCGTATCTCGCGGTAAGAAAAACGGCTAGCCTCACTTGCCACAAAGCGCACTTTTATCCGTGCGCTTTTTGTTGAGCTTAAAGGATAATGCCCATACACTCACGCTTTCAACTCTCCCTCGTTAGCGCCAAGTGAGCTTATCTATGATAGTAAAAGCCATTCCTACCAATATCATTACCGGTTTTTTAGGTGTCGGAAAAACCTCTTTAATCAAGCAGTTATTGGCAACTAAACCCGAGGGAGAGACTTGGGCTGTGTTGGTGAACGAGTTTGGTGAAGTGGGGATTGATGCAAGCTTACTCAATAATAGTGACTCAGGGATCCAAATTCGTGAAGTGGCTGGTGGCTGTATGTGCTGTGCGGCAGGGGTGCCGACTCAAGTCGCCATAAATCAATTAATTGCCCGTATTAAACCCGACCGTTTATTGATTGAACCCACAGGGCTTGGTCATCCTAATGAGATTATCAAAGTATTGTCCGCACCCCATTATCAGAATGTGATTTCATTGCGTAGCACGTTATGTTTAGTTGATGCCCGAAAGGTAAGCGATCCACGCTACAGTGAACATGCTAATTTTATTCAGCAGTTACAAGTCGCTGATGTTGTTATTGCCACTAAAGCCGATTTATATCCAAAGCCCACACTTCCACATATTTCAGATGTGATGACAGAACTTCAAGCTTATCTGCACATGTTATCGAAAACGGATATTCCCATTATTCGCCACAGTTTCGAACAGGAATTGCCTGCGGCATTATCAACATATTTGAATCGTACTCATCAAGTCCTTAAGGTTAAACCTACTCCAGTCACAAAACCCTCAGGGCTGTTACGTCCTCTAGCGCAAGCGAGTCTTTTTGCGGAAGGAGCAAGTGAGCAAACATTAGCATTTGATCCGCGTGGCATGTTGAGAAAGCAAAACCAAGGGGAAGGCTGTTTTAGCTGTGGCTGGGTTTTTGAGCCGAGCCAAGAGTTTGATTTTAACAAGTTAATGGCCTTTATTCAGCGCCAGACACCACTGTCAGGGACTGGGAGTACATTACTGAGGTTAAAAGCAGTGATGATCACTACCGATGGTATCGCTGGATTTAACTGGGTAGATAAGGAGTTTAATGTCATCGCCTTAGACGATACGTTAGATTCAAGATTAGAAATGATTGCTATGGAAGATCTGGATTGGGAACAGATTGAACAGCAGTTAATCGAGTGCTTAGTGATATCCTGATGATATAACAAACCTAAGGAGGAATCGCGACACCATAGGTTTTACTCAGTTGTAGGAGTTCCCCTGTTTTTATCATGTCATTAAAAAAATGATCGAATTGCAGTCGTAATGGGATAAATTCGCCCTGTTTAGGGAAAGCCATAAAGCCATCTTGTATATCAATGATGGGAACTATAGGTTCAATCGTATGTGAGATTGTGATTTTTAATTGTTCAGCATCAGTATTGCGGCGATTGGTGGCAAGTAAATCGAGATCGCCCCTAGATAAACGTTCAATACCACTCTTAAGATCGACAAATTCATTAATAGCGAGCATTTGAGTTTGCTCGGTAAATGTGGCGCCATAACTCCAGCCTTGCATTTTACCTATGCGCTGATTTTTAATGCTATCGTACTCACCATTCCAACGGTTTATCTTATCTTTACGGGCATAAAACACGATTTCATCACGATAGAATGCTTTTTCAGAAAAGGCTAAAAATGCTTCCCTTTCTTTCGTGTGGTAAGGCCCAATAAGGATATCGGCTTGACCACGCTCGACCATAGATTGCGCGCGGCGCCAAGGCGTAATTTGATAGTGAATGGTCACATTGGCTTGCTCTGCGAAGCGATTCAAAATATCGACACCTAAACCTGTGTATTCACCATTCGATTTTTGTTCAAAGATTTGGCTAAAGCTAGTACCAACAGCAAGTAGGTCTTTAGCCTGCGCCGTTAAGCAAAGGCCATGGAGTACCAAAAGAGCAACGAGTGCGTTGACTTTGCTAAATATCATGTCATCCCTTGAGTGATTTGAATGCGGAGGGTAAGAGCACTGTATTGTGTATCAGGTATATAAGGCGACAATTTCGTCTTTAACTTTAGAGTTAAGGTTAGCAAATTTTACGCCTATTTTTGGCGCACTAGCGTATTTTTTATATCTTGAGATAAATGAATGGGTTGTTTTCTACCCTTAACTTGAAGGTGTATAAGTAGATGATCTTTAGATTGATTCACCCTATTTACATGAGCCTATTTGCTTAAACCTATTGGTTTCAATTTGTATCATTGGTTGTGAGTATTCACGCTGTATTTCAGGTATGCTTTGACGCTAAATAATTTATACGCCAATGCTGGATGGGCTATTTGAGCGGGATGTTATGAAGCTGCAGGAAATAGATAAAACTTTATATCGTAAGAACATGAATTTATTCATTGTTATTCTAGTTGTAAGCCTAGTTGTTTTGTCGCTGGCTTTTGGTTCTGGATTAATTGCACTCTTTGGTGCGACGCCAGTCCCAGGTGAGCCAACAGGTAATTTTCATTGGAATCTCTTAGGGGTGATTTTCAGTCTGGGTCTGTGTAGCGCCGTGATTTATCACCTGAAGGATCGACCCTTTTTCACTGAGATTTACTATGTGTGGCAATTGAAACAACTTCATAATCGTATCTATCGCAAATTGATAAAGATTAAAGCTGCTGCGGCGCAGAATGATGTGAATGCGTTGATTACGCTGCTTTTTTATTACACCAGTCTAAGGCAAGTGTATTTACTGGATAACAATACACTGACGTTGTCCGCGCTGACTCAAGATCTTAATCGGTTGAATACGCAAATCGAGAGCTTAGGTTTATTGCTCTCGCCTGATCAGTTTACCGCTGAACTGTTACGTGCTTTTTGATGGTTTTATGATGGGAAGATAAACAGTACAAAATGAGACTGTGGCCTTATCTTGTACTGCTTATCTTATATTCGGCGGTTAGGCGTACTGTTGGGATTTTTGCAGAGTAAGTAACCACTTACCATAGATATAAATGCCCACCGCCGAGATAGTCCCAATGGCGGCGATGATGTACCATGCCATGCCAATATTGTGGCTGTGGTACAACAGTTGGGTAAGATCGTGTGCATTTTCACCTGTGTAGCTCACCAAAGTGGTAAAGGCTTCACCCTGTGGAATGGCACTGACCTCTGCGCTGTTCATGCCGCGTTCTAGCAATAAATCCCGTGAAAATAGCTCCTTTGATGCATAAATCTCATAGAGTTTAGGGCCAAAATAGCCTTCTAATCCCCAGCCAATTCCTTGGGGTAACATAACAAATCCCAAGTACATGGCTTTTTTACCTTCGGGGGCAATATTCCCCATAAACTCGTTTTTCTTCGGGCTTATCATCATCTCGCCAATGGAAAACATGGCAATGGCCAGTACGATAAACCACGCGGCATGGAAAGCGCCAATAAACACAAAGGCCAGAATACTCAGTAAACAACCTGCGAACATTGCTGTGGTGATCCGATACTTCGCTGTCAGTGCGGCGACAATAAAGCAGCAGGTCATAATTAAACCCGCATTGAGGTTAAGCATGCCTTCAGGCATGACCTTAGTACCTTCATTATTAAGGCCAAGCCAGAATTGCAGAATACCGTTGCGGGTGCCTTCGGTTCCAAACAAGGAGGTCACTATTACACTGGTATCAACCCATTCGGAAATATGGATAGGCAGTACATCAAATAGCGCGTTGAATAGGAACCAAAAACCAGAAAATACCAGCATGTAGTAGATCACAATTGGTTTTTTTAGCTCTCGCCAAGCATCGCGCCAGAGCGCTTCTTGCTTAATTTCCCCTGATTTAATGTGTTTATTGCGCTCTAGTCGCTCTGCTTTACCTGGTTCTGTATAAGTAAGTAAAAATAAAAAATTGAGCGAGATAATGGCGGCACAGGCAAAAAAGACATTGTCCCATGACAGTTGACGCATATGTACGGCAACCAAGGGCCCGAGGAAACCACCAATGTTAACTATTTGGTAAAAAATCCCCCAAGCCATAGAGGTATTGTTACGCTGGGTACTGAGTACTAAGGTGCCTTGAATGCCGGGTTTAAATATCCCGGTGCCTATCGCGAGCAGTAATGCACCAACGAGGAACCCCCAAAAGCTGGGGAAAAATGCCATAACTAAATAGCCAAAGATTTTAATGATGGTGGAGCCAAAGATGGTTTCTTTGTAACCAACGCGGTCGGAAACGCCCCCTGTAAATACAGGTACAAAGGTCTGCATAATGGCCCAGAGGGAAATAATAATGCCGTAGTCGCTTAGGCTAATCCCTAATCCACCTGCCGATTCTGGTGCTTTTGCGTAAAGGCCCGCACTGGCTTTTACGCCGTAATAGGCGATTCGCTCAACCAGTTCCATCCCCCCAACGAGCCAAAAAATATAACTTAAACTCGTGATGGAAGCCCACATTCCCAGCTGTTTGACTTCACGCAGATCGTTCTCTGCATTTGGGCTATTTTGACTCATATTCTTCCCTTTATTATTGTTATTTGATCTATTTTTACATAACTCATTGTTTATAAATACATATAAACATTTTAGTTAAATGCTTTGTGTTCAGCACTAAACTGCTTTGGGTTGATTTAAGCTCCCACTTTACCTAATTCAGCTTAAAACGCCAAAAAAGTAGCAAAAAATGATGAGTTAGCCCACAACTGTTGCTTAGTTGTAGGCATAATGTCGTCTGGCTGGAATGTAAGTGTTTATGCTTAAGTTGTTGTGATTATTGTTTTTTTAACTTTAAAAATGATGAATATGCATTTTGTATTCTTGTCAAATTTAGGTACAATCCGTTGCCGCATTTTTGTCCGTTATAGATTTACTTTTCTAATGCGCGCCTTTTCCTAATGATAGTGAGACACGGTAATGACAGCAGTATCCCAACCCCAGACGGATCAACATTTACTCCAAGAGCCGATTTCTAAGCTTTTTTGGCGTTATACCATACCCACCATTGCTTCCATGTTGGTAACGGGCGTGTATGTGACCATTGATGGGATTTTCGTGGGGCACTATTTAGGTGAAGCGGGGCTAGCAGGGATGATGTTAGCTTACCCAGTCGGGGCCATTTTATATGCCATCGGCGCTATGATAGGCATGGGTAGTGCAGCATTAGTGTCAATCAATCTTGGTCAAGGTAACGTGGTTAAAGCCCGCAAACTCTTGGGTAATGCCTTTAGTTTGTGTTTATTGGCAGGTGGATTTTTTGCCCTTATGGGCGGATTATTTTCACGGGATATTTTAATTGCCCTTGGTGCACAAGGGGATATCCTCGAAAATGCCAATCAATATTTATTCTGGTATTTCGCCCTGTGCCATTTCCCCATCATCTCAATGGCCTTTACCACACTTTTACGTAATGATGGTCGGCCATCTATGGTGACCTTTGTGTTAATTTTAGGGGGGGTACTCAACACTTTCTTAGATTGGTTATTTATCGTGGTATTTCCCTTTGGTTTGGCGGGCGCCGCGATTGCGACCATGTTAGCGCAGGCTGTGACGGGCTTACTGTGTTTACAGCATTTTTTTGGCTCTCGTACCCAGCTTAAAATCAACTTAGAGCAAATGAAGCTTAAGTTTGATAATTGTGTGAATATTGCCCGCGTGGGTTTACCTAGCTTTTTGATGAACCTTTATTTATCAATTGTGCTCACTCTGCACAACACGGCATTTTTATGGGTTGGTGGGCCATTGCACGTGGCGGCCTACGGGGTGGTGAGTTACACCGAAGCATTTTTCTATCTGATTTTTGAGGGCATAGCCCTTGGCACTCAACCTATCTATAGCTTCAACGCGGGTGCAGGGCGTTTTGACAGAGTTAAACAAGCGCGCAATATCGCCTTTACGATGACATTACTTACAGCAGCCTTAGGGCTTGCCTTGATTTACTCTCGCCCTGAGTGGTTAGTGTATTTATTTGCTGGTGATAACCCGAACCTAACACCTGTAGCCATTGAAGGCATGCGTTGGTATTTCTGGGGCTTACCTATGGAAGGGTTAATCTTAGTTGGGGCAAGTTTTTTCCAAGCCATTAATTGTTCAAAACAGGCGTCTATCTTGACTGGCACTAAACTTGTCCTGATCGCGGCCATTATTTACTGTTTTGCTTGGGCATTTGGGGTTATAGGGGTTTGGATATCGCTCGCGACTTGCAGTTCTTTGCTGACCCTATGGATGTTCTATGCAATGAAGAAGGTGGATAACCGTTTACCTTAGTAAGATATCTTTAAAGAGTATATTGACTTAAGACTAGCGTGGGATGATGTGCTCTGATACATTTCGCTGGTTTAATCTACTTGCTAAAAAATGGCTCATTAAGTAGTACAGTGAATCCTAGGTCATATTACGAATAAACGACCTTAATGCTGCTATCCTAGGCGTCATTTGGCTGTAGATACAACCGGATATTGGGCTGATTGTGCGGCCCGTTGATTTTGTTTTTTTGTTTGATGAGGCTCTTATGCGCACCACTACAGTCATCTTTATGCTGTTGTTCGGCGTGTTCAATACCGTAAATGCTAGTGCTAAAGACAATGAGTTAGTGTTTGCTAGCGATTTTGAAGGCAACCGCTTAGCGCAACCTTGGTCGTGGATCATGGGGTGTCAGTTTGAAGGCGCCGAGCCACACAGCGGTGAAAGTGCTTTGCTGTGTGCCGAAGGTAATAGCAGCATTGTGAGTAAGTACCCTGTCGCGGAAGCGGGTCTGTTGGAGTTTTGGGTGAAGACTCAAAATATCCAAACTCAGTATCGGATCAATGTATTAACCTCGCCAGTATTAAAACTGGATGCCCAGTGGCAACATGTTGCCTTGATTGATATCACTCCTGGTACAAAAGAGTATTTAGCCCATCGGGTGTCTATTGATGATCCCAGCCGCCAGTATATTCGCCTCGATATTGAAGCCATTAATGGCCCCATCAGCTTGGATGATCTCAGCTTAGATAAAATTCGCCTCGATATTGCCCTGCAAAAAAATGAGCAAAAAATTATCGGTGGCATTTTAGATAAGCTAAAAGAAGATAAAAACTACGAAGTTCAAGCAGAGTCCTTTAGAACTTTAGGTAAAAACTACGCCGCCCAACTTGAAAGCCAAAGACAATATCTTGAATACTCGAATGCGATTTATTCCAGTATTACCTTTGTGCTTGCAACCTCTGAGCGTAATAAAATGTCTAACCCGCTGGGCTACAATACCTTTAGGTCGGTATTAAACGATACCAAGCGTGTAGCATCTCCCATACAGCAGGCGCGTCTAGGCTCTATGGTCAAACCCTTTGGTGACTTAGCAACCGCGACATTAAACGTAGTGAGCGCAGGTGCCTATTCTGCCTTTGCCGAACCGTTCAAATCATTTTTAGCGGCCACCTTTGACCGTTCTAACTATGACAATAGTGACTTAAGCCGCAGTGATAAAAAGTTTGCCGAAGAAAATGGCCTTAGAATTTATCAGCAGGCTGAACGTTTTATGTCTGAAATCGAGAAAGAACTGCAACAGGTTACCGCCCTCGATAATGATTTAGTCAGTATGCAAAAGAATTTAGATACGTTCCGTCGAGACCTCGACGGACATCTACGCAGTTATTTACAGCATGCCAGTATTGCCCGCACACCAGAAAACTACAGTCGAGTGATGAGCAAGGATGAGCAGACTCGTGCACTGGTGATTAGCGAGGCGAGCGCCAATATTAGCGCAAAAGCGGAGGCATTACTGGCATCAAACAGCAATGCTGAGTTAGTGCAATATATGATTAAAACCACTGAAAAAATTGATGAATTCCAAGAGTTCAAAGAGCGTTTTAATCAAATTACCTCGGCGATGTTGACCTTTTACGATAAGTTTGAACGATCAATTGCCACTGAACAAAACCCCTTTACCGACCCAAGCGACCGCGCTGTATGGGAGCAACACGCTAAAAGTGCACGTAACTATATTCGCCAGTCGAAGGAAGCGTTTACCAAAGCGTTTATGTAGCGGATTGTTGTAAGTAAGTGGTAGTAACGGCCTAAAATTATGGCGATTTTTCTATTTTGGTTTTGGGTTATCAAGAATAAAGCAGGTAGTCAGAATCATATTCTGTTAGTAGGCAAGGATGATGAATCAACCCTATACAACAACTCGGTTTGACACCGATACCGCCACAATGGCGATATTTGATCCCGCAGCATTAACTCATCGCTGCGAAGATGCGGCTGATTGGTGGTCTGTGCCGAGTGACGAAATTTTGGAAATCAATCAAGGTCATGTGCTATTTGTGGGACTCGGTGCCGATGGCTGTTATGAGGTTGAAATTTTCCGCAAGCTAGGTGAGGCTGGACTCAATTCGAATTATCTCTCTGCAAACTTAACAGTATTGTCAGGGTGCCTGTATATTGGCGCCGCCGAGCAGGTTCCTGCGGGAGATATTGGGCCTGAAACAACCTATGGCGGCGCTTTAATTTATGCTGTGCGAGGGAATATTGAGGTGAGAGTTTATCGGCTGACACCTAATAAACTGGTGGTGGAATATGAGCCAACCTCAGAAGATGCACTAAACGAGTTTACGTCTAGCCCATCACTTTAAGTGGCTTATTTATTTGCAGTCTATTTATCTACCCCAGTAAAAAGCCGCCGACCCTAGGCGGCTTTTGTGTAAATGTCATTTGTTATTATCCCAAAGTGAGCTACTTGTTTACATAACAACACTGAAATGTTGTTTGGGTACACTAAAATTTTTTATCATTTTGTCGTTTCGAATTCCTCAATGTTTTTTAAAAGGCGCAACTCACGTCCTGCTAATCACTGTATATGTACAGGTATAGCAGGAAACTGAAAGTTTTTGGGAAAGACTGAGCTAAACCGTATCGTTTTCTATTTTTTGGGGGTAAGTTTAACTAACTGAAGTTAATTAACTTTTTCAGCTTTAGGATTAGCATACCGCGGCAAAATACTTCTTGGTAAATAAGATCTCGATTTTCCACATAAAAAATTGTTGGAAACATATCGTGGTGGTGCTAAGTTTCTGTAAAATTAGTATTGTTTACTCGTTACATATCAATATTCAACTCCTTTTGAATTAGGTTTTATTCGAAGTACGGGTAATACACTGTTAGCTGAGTTTAACCTTCGCACATTTAAGGAAAATGATGTTTTTTAAGTTTATTAAGTTGGCTTTTGCTATTGTTGTTTTTTTCTCTATGCCACTAAGTGCCAAGGAAAGCACTGAATTTAAAATTAGAAATACGCATACCCTGCAAATAAAATCTGAAGTAAGCGGATTGGAGTACGAACTGTATATCCGCCTGCCTAACGATTACTCAGAAAATAACAAAAAATACCCGTTGGTATTATTAAATGACACAGGTTATTCAGTTGCAGTGGCGAGCGGCATTGTGCATCTGATGGCAGGCCGGGATATCGAGGATGTCATTATTGTAGGGATTTCATATTCCAAAGGGCATAACCCTTTGCTTAGTCGCACAAGAGACTACACACCAACATATGCCCCAAATGAAAAAAGGGGACATTCGCTCGAAGTTCAGAAGTATTCAGGTAAAGCCAGTCAGTACATTAGTTTCATTTCAGACGAGGTTTTACCTCTGATTAGTCAAACATATCGAATCAGACAGGATAAAAAAATATTTGTTGGCCATTCATATGGCGGATTGCTTGGAGCTCACATCCTAATGACTAATCCCGAGTTATTTGATGACTACATCTTAGGTAGCCCATCGTTCTGGTATGACAACAAAGTGATGTTTCGGATGGAAAGTGACTATGCAAAAAGTAATAAGGGTATGAAAGCAAGTGTGTTTATGTATATTGGCAGTGAAGAGGGTAGTATGGTTGAGCAAATGTTGGCATTTGAGAATCAGCTAAAATCACGAAATTATCAAGGCTTAAGCATTCAATCCAAAGTATTGCCAGGGTTGACTCATCACAGTGCTTTTGCAGTGTTATTAACGGATGGCCTTCAAAAAGCAATTCCAAGAAAAAGCAAAGGCAGTTAACAAAAATTTTATCGCCAGCAAAAAGCGCTGGCTGCGACGTCAATCCACTGCGCGGTTTTTCGCGCTAAATGTGGGCGTTATGCATTTTTTGGGAAAAGAGAAACTATGGTTGTTGAAGTAAGGCGAGCAGAGCCATCAGATGCTAAAGCGATAAAAGGAATTTATGAGTGTCCAAATGCCTACACTGGCACATTACAACTTCCACTTCCTTCCTCCGATATGTGGGAAAAACGTTTCCAGAATATTCCTGATCATGTTTATGCGTATGTGGCACTAGTGGACGGTGAAGTCGTCGGTAATTTGGGCTTTGAGCTATGTACCAATCCGAGACGTCGTCACGTAGGTACATTCGGCATGGGCGTAAAAGACGATGCTCAAGGTCTAGGTGTTGGTAGTGCTTTACTGAAAACGGTTATCGATTTGGCAGATAACTGGCTTAATTTGAAACGAATCGAATTGACGGTCTATGTGGATAACGAACGAGCGATCAATTTGTACAAGAAGTTCGGCTTTGAAATTGAAGGTGAGTCGAAAGCTTATGCGTTCAGAAATGGTAGCTACGTTGATGTTTACCATATGGCTCGCGTTGTGGCACATGCATGACAAACGCCTCAAGAGGGACTGTCAACGCGTAGCGTTTCCAGTCCCAAGCCGCGGTGGTTACGGTTGTTGTAAGTCTAAATAGACACCCAACCTTAATAGCGCAGTAGTTAACCTCCGACTATGCTTGGGTTTAGCATTGAACAAGGTGGTTTATATCTCGCCCCCGCAGAATCCAGATAAGTCTTGAACCCCTCTTTAAAATCACTCCCTATTATCTGAATTCTGGTCCTTGCTGTCGCAGTGCGTTACTTTTTGAATAAAAAGTGGGTGATGATGCCTATTGGGGTAAAAACGATGAGGTTGGGTTGAGTCATTATTATTTGAACTTGAAGCGGTTTTTGCTATCGATGTTGCGGTGTAATTAATAGTTAAAGGGTCTGAGGAAGGTTTACTCAGACCCTAATAAGTACTCGGTTAAAGCAATAGCCAAATAGCGTTGACCGTTGAATGAGTCTATTTCGGAGGAGGGTTACACTGGCTTACAACACACTCCATATCTTAAGCTCGCTCTGCGATGGAGTTCATAGACTTCACAACCTAACAATGGCTCAGTTCTATTAAGAACTGCGCCAAAACGCTCAAAGTAGTCTTCATTAACTTGTTTTGCACTGATAAGTGGTACTTCAATATTGACATCTACACGACCTTTACGTATCAACGCGGGGTCAAGATTATCAAGATGATTTGTGGTCATTATGACAAGGCAATCATCAAGAGGAACGATTCCGTCTAACGCGTTTAGAACGCCACCTAAAGTGAGTGGTGGGTTGTCTACATTGCTTTCAGCAGCACGTGATACCGTAGCCTTTACACAGTCACAGTCCTCTATTAACAACATAGCTCCGGGTGGCACTTTTCTAATAGCCTTATGAATAGTGGCATCATTGACAGTCGATAGATTCAATATGTAAAGATCGCGATGATACTCAACAGCTAAGGCTCTCGCTATACCCGTCTTACCTGTACCCGTTTTGCCATGTAACAGTATGGTTAGCTTACTTACAACCGATTTCCCCCTACTGGCGAAGTTATCAACTTCCCTCATCAACTCCTGCTTAAACCCTTCATTTAGCACTAATTCACTAAAACCCGATGATTTCAATGTGCCGTAGCGACACCATTCGGTTTCTTCGAAAATATTCACTTTCGGCTCAGTAGAGATGTCTCCACGAGTATCTTCTAAAAAACGATATAGTTTATCTTTTGCCCACCATGGTGCACTTACCGTAATAGTATCGTATGCCATCGTACTATCGACCTTAGAGCGGGTTGCCAACATAAAACAACCAGCGTATTTAAACAGGTGCATACCGTAGCCGATAGACTTAACACTGACACGTCCGTCGTAACTCACACTATAGTCAAAGTACACGGCCTCAGAGATAGAGCGTGAAAAAAATGGAATAGTAGTATTACTGATCAAAAAGGACAGTTTATTGAATACCTCTGTGCGCGCCTGATGGCTATCGTCTATAGTGAGCCGCACAAACAGCAGACTACTGAGCCAACTTAACAGCTTTGCGGGGACATCTTTTAGCATGTAGCCTACGAGTCCAATTAACGTAAATGTTAATACTCCAACAATGACAGCCGTCAACAAAGGATCACCATTGGTGAGCGCCTTTATTTGTAGTAATACCTCGTTCATTTACTCACCTTTACTATAAATGCCTCATGGACATAGTCGAGAATACTATCAACCGAGTCGAGGATACTATCAAGGTATCCTCAGTATGTGCGCTATCGCACGTGGTTAAAGCGACTTGATAAAGCAGCCTGACGAGCCCCCTATTTATCACTAACTGTCGCCTTAGGCAGCGGCGATATTGTAGGAAATCAGGCTTTTAACATAAAAAACATTTAAGCATTCATTTTAAAGTACGTTGGTAAATATCAGGGATAGCGCCCGCTCATCAAAGAGCAGGACGCATCCACAGACTGACTTGAACAACATCCGTATTTAACTGCCAGTTTGCCATATATGGCTCTCGTTCATAAGCGTAGAACCCCTCGATTTCTATTCACCGAGTCGGCGAGCGAATGCCATAACAAGTCTGTATCTGTAGGTAACATAACCCGTACAAATCAAATCTCTTAAATATCGTTATGCTAAAGTTTAAATAAGAAAGCCGCCGATAAAGGCGGCTTTTGTGTTTCGATTGTCCCGTAACCTTTGCGTTTTCTAGGTTACTTTACTTCATCATTCGTGGTTCTAGAGCAAATACACGTTCAAGCTGCAGGCACCGTGGGCGCCGACGACGAGAGCTTGTTCGATATCGGCAGTTTTTGATGGACCTGCGATAAACACCCCAAACTCACCTGAGGCTAACGTGACTTCTTTAGCTGCCTGATGTAAGTTCGGCACAATCTTATTCGCTGGCAAGGCTAAGATAAGGTTTTCACAGATAAAGGGTGTCACTCTGTGGCCTAGATTCTTATTGTTAACCCAAATGGCACCGTTTTCGGCAACGCCAATGTCACCCGGGATCACTGCATAATCTATATCCCTAAGCTCGTGGGCGGTGGGTGGCATTTCACGATTGGCTTTTATCCCATCAACTAAGGAGATCACTTGTAACCCTTGGGCGATAAGTTCATCCACTTTTGCTTGTAGGGCAGCAAGACCACCTTCTTTGTGCAGTGTGCCTGCCACAGTATTGAGGTTAGTCTCAAACTGTCCGACGAGGTTTTCGAGCCTTGGTTCCACTTCGATGCTTGGCATTGGGTGATTGATTAAGGCTGACAGTTTGAGCGCATTGAGAATTTCAAGTTTACTAGACATCTTATAGGCTCCTGTGTTTCTTAAACCAAGCTTCGAAGCTGGAATTGGGGGCGACTGGGAGTTCACGGTATTTGCCCCATGCGCCGCTAAATGGCTTGAGTAGACTACCGGGTAAAATGCGTAGCGCGGTTCTTGCCACACTCATAGAGCAATTTAGCATGGTTTCACTGGCCATAAATTTACCCACTAATGGCATATAACTATTTTTGCCATAAGGGAGTTGTCGGACCTCAGCCTTAAGGCGTCTGTGGTGATGAATAATCTTATCGAGCGGTACTTTAGTCGGGCAGATAAAAGTACAGCTACCACACAAGGTACAGGCCCAAGCAATCGAGTTAGTGTCATCCAATTTAGCGCCAACGGCAATCCCGATAGGGCCGGGAATGGTGTAGTTGTAGCTATAACCACCGGAGCGGCGATACACAGGGCAAGTATTGAGACAGCCACCACAACGAATACACTTCAATGATTCTGCGAGGATTTTATCCTTGAGCATCTCAGTGCGGCCATTGTCGACGATAATAATGTGCATCTCACCTTCGGGCTGTGGGCCACGGTAAAAGGCGCTATAAGTTGTGACAGGTTGGCCGGTGGCATTGCGCGCCAGTGTTCGCAGTAAAACGGCAGCACTGTCGATATCAGGGACAATTTTGTCGATCCCCATTGAGTGCAACTGCAACTTAGGCAGGTTAGCGCCCATATCGGCGTTACCTTCGTTCGTGCAGACAACGACAGTACCTGTATTGGCGATTGCCATGTTCACGCCTGTCATCGCGGCATCGGCGCTAAGGAACTGTTCACGCAGGTGGGCACGGGCGGCGCGGGTTAAATACAAGGGATCGGCTGCCCCTGCTTTAGTGCCGAGTTTTTCATGGAAGAGATCACCGACTTCTTCCTTTTTCATATGGATAGCGGGCACCACAATATGCGATGGTGGCATTTGGGCGAGCTGAATAATGCGCTCACCTAAATCTGTGTCTATGACCTCAATACCCTGTTTTTCGAGGTAGGGATTAAGGTGACATTCTTCGGTGAGCATCGATTTAGATTTCACCAATTTTTTGACTTTGTGGCGGGATAAAATGTCATGGACAATACGATTGTGCTCGGCACCATCTTTTGCCCAGTGGACTTTTATACCATTAGCAATACAGTTTTGTTCAAAGGTTTCAAGGTATTGGGCAAGATGGGTTAGCGTGTGCAGCTTAATTTCTGAACCAAGCTGACGCAGTTGTTCCCATTCTGGGATGCTACCCGCAGCGCGGTCGCGTTTTTCTCTGAGCATCCAAAGCGCCTTTGAATGCCAGTCGACACGAGCTTCATCGCGACAAAATATATCTGCTTTGTGGGCATGCACTTGGGAGCCATGAGCCCCGTGATTATGTTGGTAAGCCATGGTGAGTCTCCTAAAGCGCCGCGTTGATCACTTGCGCTATGTGGCGAATTTCAATCGGCAATTGCTGTCTGCGGATCATGCCATCTAAGTGCAATAGGCATGAGGGATCGAAACCGACCACATAAGCAGCACCCGTTGCGGCATGGGATTGGGCTTTGTCTTTACCCATTTTTGCTGATACAGCGCCTTCATCAACGGCGAAAGTACCACCAAAGCCACAGCATTCATCGCGGCGATCGGGATAAACAATTTCGATGCCTGCAATGTTGGCTAATACGGCTTCAACTTTATTGAATCTTGGCCCCATTTGCTCACTTGGTGTTGCAAGGCTTAACATCCGGATGCCATGGCAACTGAGTTGTAGGCTAATTTTATGCGCGAAGGGCTTGGTAAAGGCGGGGATCGGCGCAATGTCGTGTAAAAACTCGGTGAGTTCATAGAGTTTGTTGATCACAGCCTGGGCTTCTGGGCTGCTATCAAACTCATGGAAATTCTCTTTGGCGGCCACTAAGCAAGAAGCGGCGGGGCAAACAATAGCGTCGCATTCCACACCCTTAAAGGCATTGAGCAATTTAAGGGTAGTACTGCGTGCTTCGTCGAAACAACCCGAGTTTGTCATTGGCTGGCCACAGCATGTTTGACCCGCGGGTAGAACCACTTGGTGTCCGAGTTTCTCTAATAATTCCAAGGTAGCAATTGCGACATCTGGCATCATTTGATTGACTAGACACGGGATGAAAAGTGCGATTTTCATTGTGTTTTCTCTTTCTTGTTAGTGAGCGACATTGCCTTGCACTGTGACCCCAAAGTCCACACAAATGCTAAGGTAGTTGATCAAATATAGGCCTATCTTAGCGAAATAAGTAGTCCTAATTTAGAAAATGATCTTGTAGATTTTCTCAAAAATGAAAATGTTATATCTGTTTGATTTTAAGTGGTTATTTGTGGTTTTTGCGGGCTGTTTTTTTGTAATAAAACAACCAAATAAATAATTAATGAGAAAAGTCTACAGTGCTAAATAAACGGGGCTAAAAATCACCCCGTTTGTAACATATTAACTCATTGACTATCGGCTACATTCTTCCAGTAAATAGGCTAAATGGCGGTAAGAAATACCACTGTGTTGAGTTAAACCTACCTCACACATGCGGTTAGCGTAATAGCCTTCTTTAATATCCACAGGGATAAGTTTTTTGATATTACGTAAGGCGCTGGCATTAATTTCAGGTTTATATAACCCTTTTTCACCGGCGTAACCGCAGCATTCAATTCCCGCAGGTTTTAACACTTGAGCAGAGCAGGCATTGGCAATTGCTTGCATCTTAGGTTCAAGTTTCATCTTACGGGCACTACAGCCTAAATGCAGGGCAACATTGACCTTTTTACTGATGTTAAGTTTGTTAAGTAGGTTGTCATGCATAAATTCGACAAGGTCGATAATTTGCACTTTAGGATTACCTGTTAAGGTTCTGTAGGTACAACTTAACGCATCAACCAGTACAGGCAACTTGCCGCCATTGGTCATTTTACTCACTGCATCGATAAGCTCTTGGCGTTTGGCATCGGCGTTTTTAAAGTCGCCTTTTGATTCCCACATTTGGCCACAGCATAAGTCGCGTGTTTTTTCTGGCGTGATGACGTTATAGCCAGCGCGTTCCAGTAGCGTCACAACGACTTCTGGTAGAGTGCGGTTATCGGGATCTTTTGGTGTTGGGCCAAAGGTTCTGCCGCCACATGCAGGGAAGTAAACCACGGTTTCTTGGCCGGCTTTAGCTGGTGATGGTTTTGGCAGTTTGCCGCCTTTCGGGAAATCAGGATTCCAATAGGGCACTTCTTTTGAAATTAAACGGCCGGTTTTCATCAGCGCACCAGTAATGCCATCGCCGGTGATCTTGTGGATCACGCCAAGCATGTCAAAACCTGTGCTGATCACTTGGTTAACTGCGCCAAAGTGTTTAGCTTGGAAATCTAATACTTTTTGCTCTGTGGTGGTGATATAAGGCGTGCGCAGTTTACGCACCAGTTGACCCATGCTGTTATCAACGGGACAGGCAATAGTACAAAGCTGACAAGCGGCGCAGGTATCTACTACATCATATTTTGCGGCGGCTCGCATTTCGGCTGCAGCAGCTTTATCACCGGACTGCTCTAAACGCTCAATTTCACGCAGGGTGGCAATACGCTGACGTGGTGAGAAGTTAAGGGCTGATGTCGGGCAGGTTTTTTCACAGAAACCACATTCAATACATTTATCGACAAAATCATCGACCACTGGGCAAGGCTTGATGTTTTTAACGTGGACATTGCTATCATCGTTAAGAATAACGCCAGGGTTTAGAATACCTTGTGGATCAAATATCTGCTTGATGCTCTTCATCAAAGTGTAAGCATCTTGTCCCCATTCCTTTTCAACGAACGGCGCAACAGCACGGCCAGTGCCATGCTCGGCTTTCATTGAACCGTCGTATTTGTTAATCACCATATCGGCAATATCATCCATAAAGGCATGGAAACGATCGATATCGGCTTGAGTCGAGAAAGTGGGGGTAATAATAAAGTGGAAGTTACCTGCTAACGCATGGCCATAGATACAGCCTTCAGGGTAACCATGCTTATGGAAAAGCTCTGTGATATCGTGCGCCGCAGCCGCAAGGTGCTCTAGTTCAAAGGCTACGTCTTCGATAATAACTGAGGTTCCCTTTGGACGTTCACCGCCAACAATCGGGAATAATCCTTTGCGCATTGCCCAATATTTGTCATAAACCGCAGGATTAGTACTAAATTCCATCGGGCGAATAAAGTCAAAACCTGCAAGTTTTGCAGTAACATCTTGGGTATAGTTTTCGAGCGTTTGAGCATCATCAGCACGGGATTCAATGAGTAGAATCGCTGATAGGGCAGGGAGTTCAGACAGCCAATCTGGCATGCCTGGCTTACCCGTTACCGCTTTAATTGATGGCCAATCGAGCAGCTCTGCCGCAGAAACACTTTCACCATTAATCAGTGGAATGGCACGTGCGGCATCTTCCATATTGTGGAATACGGCCATGGCAGAGGCTTTAAATTTAGCTTCATTAACCGTGTGGTAAGTGACTTCGTTAATAAAAGCTAGCGTACCTTCCATGCCCACCATTAAGTGGTTAATGATGTCAAATGGGTCGGTAAAATCGAGTAACGAGTTAATACCGTAACCCGTGGTATTTTTAATGGAATACTTCTTACGGATCCGATCTGCCAATACCGTGTTATGACGAGTCATATGCGACAGTTCTGTCAGTGCTTCCAGTATTTTTCCGTGGGATTGTACGAAGGCCGCTTTTGATTTTTCACAGCCTGTATCGAGCTCTGTACCATCGGCAAAGAGGAGTTTTGCAGAAGCGATAGTCTGGTAACTGTTTTGCGCAGTACCACAGCACATGCCTGAAGCATTGTTTGCCACAATACCACCGATTTTGGCTGAGCCGATGGTGGCAGGATCTGGGCCTATTTTGCGGTTAAGCGGCGCAAGTACTGCGTTAGCATCTGAACCAATAACAGCAGCACCTAAGGTGATCTGTTTGGCATCGCTACTGACTTCAATCTTTCTAAATCCATCATGGCCAAGGATTAACAGAATACCTTCACCGATAGCCTGACCAGATAAACTGGTACCTGCAGCCCTAAAGGTCACAGGTGCATTATGCTTTCGGGCAACGGCTAAAGTTAATTTTACCTGTTCTAGGGTTTCTGCATGGACGACGACTTCAGGTACGATTCTGAAGTAGCTCGCATCGGTAGACCAAGCAAAACGGCGGACGGGATCATCCGTTACCGGATGATCGCCTAATTGCGTTCTTAGATCATCGATGACCAGTTTATAGTTAATCGACATAGCATCACTCTCTTTATTAATAGATTAAAGCCGAAGCCACACACTCAGTGGCTTCGGGCACTCAATTAAATAAAACGGCTTAGAATCCACCCCATAGGGTAGCTATCGTGCCTGCCAGTAAGGCATAACCAATGGCAACAGGCATTGTTTTACGAATAATTTCTGATTCTCTACCTGCCATACCCACGACCGTTGCTGCGGCGACCACGTTCATTACGCACATCATGTTACCGGCGTTTGCACCGATACCTTGCAGTGCCAATACTAGTGTGTGGTTCATGCCAACATTGTCGGCCACACTGTATTGCAGACTGGAGAACATCATGTTCGAGAAAGTGGCTGAACCTGATAGGAAGGCACCAAAAATCCCCACAATAGGTGCCATCCATGCCCATACCGCGCCCATGGAGCCAGCCAACATATCCGCTAAAGCGACAGGCATTGAGGCAAGGCCTGCACCATTAGCGCCTGAGTTTAAGAAGATCTTCACCATAGGCACTGACGCACCTAGTGAAATAATGGTTGGCAACATGGACTTACATGAAACACCGACAGTTTGCTTAATCGCTGGGCTTTTCATTTTGAACAGGAAGAAACCGAGAATACACACTGCAACAAAGAAGGCACCTGGTGCATATAGCGTCGCGAAGCTCGCTTTAAGCTCAGTGCCCATTAGGCCTGTCCAGCTAATGTTAAAGCTTGATAACCATGCTTTAAGCGGCATAACTGTACGAGATAACACCAACAGCGCGGCCATGATGATATACGGTGTCCAAGCGGCAATTTGTGAAAACTTGGCTTTCGCGTCTATTTTCACACCTTCTTGGTTGTCATTCTCTGCAAAATCATTCCAAGGTGTTTTAGGGAGTAAGTAGCCTTTACGTGCTACTGGGATCGCTAAAGCCATACCGATCAATGCACCGATAACGGCAGGGAATTCTGGGCCTGCAAGGTAGTTGATGATCCATGCGGGGACGGTAAAGGCAAGACCCGCAAAAAGGGCAAATTTCCAAATTGCTAAGCCTTCTTTAAAGGATTTATTGCGGCCAAAAAATCCTGTCAGCATAGTCACCATAACCAACGGAATTAATGAACCCGTGATTAAGTCGATAGTGATCATATGCATGACGATATATCGAGCGTAACCAGCATAGGTACCGCCATGGGCAGCAAACTGCTCAGCAGCCATGCTTACACCACCTTGGATCAGACCCTGTTCCATCCCAAAGAGTACGGGTAGACCAATCGCACCGAAGGATACGCAGGCAGAGTCAGCAATCAAAGCCACAACGGCTGCGGCAACGGGTGGTACACCCAGCAATACCAATAGTGGTGCGCCAATCGCTGCGGGAGTACCAAAACCTGCACTACCCTCAATAAAGGCTCCAAATAACCAACAGATGATAATGACCTGCACACGGGCATCGGCACTGATGTTAGTAAAGCCTGCGCGGATTGTGTCCATGGCACCTGAGTATTTCAGGGTATTGAGTAGGAACACGGCACCAAAAATGATGGTTAATGGTGTAATGGCTGATAACAGTCCCTCTAGGACCGATGCTGCCAGTAATGTGGTATCCATCTGCCAAATAAACACGGCGGCGAGCGCCGTGACTACCATAGAGATGGGCATAGCCTTAGATGCTGGCATTCTGAGTAATACCAAAAAGAGCATTACACTGAGCACTGGCGTCAAGCTAGCGAGGAGTTGAAGTATTGTCATGCTTGCCTCTTCATAAAGTGGTCTGACTTATTATTTATATTGGATTCTTGCTTTTGCCTTCATGTCGACTCTCAGACCAAGATATCGCAGTATGGACTGTCAATTATCATGGTCACGACATTCTGTGGTGTGTACTAGACGCTATTCAGGGTCTGACTAATATGATCTAGATCATCTTGGGTGTTAAATGAAATGCTAATTTACAGGGCTGCGGGGCGCTTCTCTCATAGGATTATTCTATCTGTGATCTCGATCACTTAGTTTGTGGTGTGGATATCAGTTTTGATTATATATGTTTAATTCAATGATGATTTTGGTTATTAAAAATAGAACTATTACTCAGATTAGCTGCCAATATTGCAATTAACTGATCCATTTATTTCATTAATGACCATTGAATGGATTTTTTGAACATTTTTAAGATGTGATTAAGGTCGCATGTATTGAGGTGAGTGAATTTTTGCACTAATGAGGTTTTTGCTTAACTGATTGTATGTAAGGTTTTTTTAATGGTTTTCTTGTGTTTTTTATTAGTGACTTAGATCACCTTTTAAATGATGCGGAAATTTAGTGTGATGAATATCACTTAATTAATTATGTTTTATTTTGAAAGTTAATAACTGTTAATAAAGTTAATTTCACTTAATTTGGGCGAACAATCAACATTATTCAAGAGTGTCGTTTGTGTAATACGTCAATAGCAATGTTAAAAAATGATGAACATCTAATAAGTTAAAGAATATTATTCAGAGAACAGTCCCCCAAAAGTGCCCTGAAATTCTTAAGTTGACTGGGTAAATTCTGTTTTAACTTTTATCAAACTGGTTAGTTGTTATTTTTGACTCGTTAAAATAACTTACTGCCCCAGCCCAATTTGGTTCTTAATACGTGGAAATAATTATGCCCTTTGGGATGAATTAGCCTTAAACGCTCAGAACTGCGGCGTATTATGATTTCATCGCCGGGTAACACGGCCAAATGCACATGACCGTCGCAACTCACCTCAAGATTCTCGCCATTTTCAGGTGACACGACCATCTTAATCGTGCTGCATGCATCGACTACTATCGGACGGCAAGATAAAGTGTGTGGAAACATGGGAACTAAAATCAATGCCTGCAGATTAGGGGTTAGAATAGCGCCTCCAGCCGAGAGGGCGTAGGCAGTAGAGCCTGTTGGCGTTGACACTATCATGCCGTCGGCACGCTGGCTGTACATAAACTGATCGTCAATATAGACTTCAAATTCAATCATATGAGCGATTTTACCCGGATGGAGCACCGCTTCGTTGACGGCGGTGTTGCTCGCTTTTAGCATACCGTGGCGATAGACTTCGGCTTCGAGTAAGAATCTATGCTCGGTATCGAACTCCCCATCAAGTACTCTGGCGAGTGCCTCTTCAAAGGCATCGGGTGGTAAGTCTGTTAAAAAGCCTAAATTACCGCGGTTAACGCCAATTACGCCCAAATCGAAGCGGGCCAATACTCTTGCTGCGCCAAGCATGTTACCGTCACCACCGACGACTATGGCTAAATCGCAGCGTGCACCAATTTCCAATAAATCGACAGCTTCAATGTTGGTGCCTAATTCGGTGGAAACGCGCTCTTCTGCTAAGACTTCATAGCCTTGCATCGTCAGCCAATGGTGTAGGCGTTTTAAGGTTTGATTTGTCCCTAGGTGATGCGGTTTGCCAATAAGGCCAATGGTATGAAACTTTGTGGTCATATTTATGCTAGATCTGGCCTTAGGCCTTGAAACGTCAAAATTGATCCCCATAATATGCCCAGAGTATTTCAGAAACAAAGCATTTTTAGCTGGAGTGAAAATGAGCAACGAATCGATTAAAGCAGAACAGGATCTGATCCAAGAGGGTGTAGAGTCTGAAGTATCTACCGCAGAAGCAAGTCTTGTTGATGAGCTTACCCAGGCCAATTTCCGTATTGAAGAGTTGGAACAGTTACTCGCTGACGCTTTGGCGAAAGTTGAAGAGCAGAAAGATTCCGTCATCCGCGCCGCCGCCGAGGTCGATAATATTCGTCGCCGTGCCGCCATGGATGTGGAAAAGGCCAATAAATTTGCATTGGAAAAGTTCGCCAATGAATTGTTACCAGTGCTTGATAATATGGAGCGCGCTCTGATGGGGACAAACCCAGAAGATGAAGCGACTAAAGCAATTTATCAGGGCGTTGAGTTAACGCAAAAAAGCTTACTTACTGCAGTGGCTAAATTTGGTGTTAAACAAATTGATCCACAAGGTGAGTCATTTAACCCTGATCAACATCAAGCCATTGGAATGCAGCCAAGTGCGGATTTTCCTGCAAATACAGTGATGTTAGTGATGCAAAAGGGCTACGAGCTAAATAGTCGTTTACTGCGTCCTGCTATGGTAATGGTATCGCAGGGCGGCCCTAGCCAAGAAACGGCGACCATTGATATTGAGGCGTAAGCTGAGATCTCGGTAGGCTTATCCAAGAGATAAAACGAAAAGGACTGCAACGGCAGTCCTTTTTTATTGGGGGAACAATTATCTTAATTGAGCTTTAGTTTTAGCTACTGTGCTAAATAAGCATTTATTTGGGCCAAAATACCTTCAGCATCCAGTTGCAAGTCATGGGTGACTTCCTCTGGTGAACCGTGCTTAATAAACTCATCGGGTAGACCGATTTGCAGCACAGGTTTTGGCATTTTGAGTTTTTGGAGCAATTCAAGTACTCCAGAACCCGCACCGCCCATAATGGCATTTTCTTCTACTGTGACTAGGATATCGTGGGTCTGCGCCATTTCCGTCACTAGCTCGACATCGAGTGGTTTGACAAAGCGCATATCGACAACCGTGGCATCTAAGTTATCGGCCGCAGTTAAAGCTGAGGCGAGTGTTGTACCAAAGTTTAACAGAGCAATACGCTTACCTACACGTTTTATGACACCTTTACCAATAGGAAGTGCTGTCATGGCTTCCACTTGAGTAGCCCCCGTTGCACTGCCTCTTGGATAACGCACCGCACTCGGGCCTGCATTGTAACAATAGCCGGTATAGAGCATTTGGCGACATTCGTTTTCGTCCGACGGCGCCATAATCACCATATTGGGGATGCAGCGCATAAAGCTTAAATCGAACGCCCCTTGGTGGGTTGGACCATCGGCACCGACGATACCGCCACGATCAATGGCAAATAACACGGGTAAACGTTGCAGAGCAACATCGTGGATCAGCTGATCATAGCCACGTTGCAGAAAGGTTGAATAGATTGCTACAACAGGTTTATAGCCTTCACAGGCAAAACCAGCGCCTAAGGTTACTGCATGTTGCTCGGCAATGGCTGCATCAAAATATTGCTTAGGGAATCGCTGGGAAAACTCTACCATTCCCGAGCCTTCACGCATGGCGGGCGTAATGCCTAATACTTTGTCATCTTGTTCGGCAATATCACATAACCATTTACCAAATACCTGTGAAAAGGTTGGTAAACCAGGGGTTGTACTGGGTTTTTTAAATTGTGTTGGATCGAATTTAGGTACTGCGTGCCAGCCAATAGGATCTTTTTCCGCAGGTTCGTAACCGCGACCTTTTTTGGTCATGATGTGAAGTACCTGTGGGCCTTTGAGGTTACGCATATTACGCATAGTTTCAACCAATGCGTCTACATCATGGCCATCAATTGGACCTATGTAGTTAAAACCTAACTCTTCAAATAAAGTGCCCGGAACAACCATGCCTTTAAGATGTTCTTCAGTCCGTTTCGCCATTTCTTTTATGACAGGCATACCCTTGAGCACTTTCTTACCGCCTTCACGTAGTGTGGTATAGAAACGGCCAGACATGAGTTGTGCTAAGTGATTATTGAGGGCACCGACATTTTCTGAAATCGACATTTCGTTGTCGTTCAGTACCACGAGCATGTCATTGTGCAAGTCGCCCGCGTGGTTCATGGCTTCAAACACCATGCCGCCAGTCATAGCGCCATCGCCGATCACGGCAACAACTTTACGCCCTGCCTGTTCTTTTTCTGCGGCAACGGCCATGGCAAGGGCAGCACTGATTGAGGTACCTGAGTGACCGACACTAAAAGTGTCGTATTCACTTTCTTCACGCCAAGGAAAAGGATGTAAACCATTCTTTTGCCTAATAGTGTGCATTTTATCCCGACGACCAGTCAGGATTTTATGGGGATAAGCCTGATGCCCAACATCCCAAATTAATCGATCAAATGGGGTGTTGTAGACATAGTGCAAGGCAACCGTAAGCTCTACCGTGCCAAGCCCAGAGGCGAAATGTCCGCTGGACATGCCAACAGACTTAAGTAGAAACTCCCTTAATTCATCGGCCACTTGCGGTAAAAGGGCCTGAGGAAGTTGGCGGAGTTCATTAGGGGTATTGGCTTGTGCCAACACGGGAAACTGAGAAATGTCCAAACTCATAGCGAGATACTTCGTCTCTTATTATATTCTTCGCTCAATGATATAGCGGGCGAAGTCTGCAATTAACTGGCTATTGTATGGCAATTTAGCCAGCGCTGATAGTGCCTCTTGGATCAGTTGTGCTGCTGTGTCTTTCGCTCCCTGTAGTCCAAGCAGTTGTGGAAAAGTGCTCTTATTTGATTCTGTGTCCGAACCTTGTGGTTTGCCCAATTCTTCTGTAGTCGCAATGATATCCAGAATATCGTCTTGCACTTGGAAGGCAAGTCCTACCGCATGGGCAAATGTCATCATGGTTTGATATTGATCTTTAGGCGCATTCGCGGCGATCAAGGCTAACTCAACGGCGCAACTGATAAGTGCGCCCGTTTTCATATTATGTAGCTGAGTTAATGCCTTAAGATCAATTTGTTTATCGGTTGAGGCTAAATCGATTGCTTGACCGCCACACATACCACGGTAACCTGATGCTTTTGCTAGGGCCCTAACCATGGCAATATGCTGCTCGCTGCTTATTCCTGGAACGGCTTCAGTCACAATCTCAAAGGCTAAGGTTTGCAGCGCATCTCCAGCAAGAATCGCCGTCGCTTCATCAAAAGCGATATGAACGGTAGGCTGACCACGGCGCAGCGCATCATCGTCCATTGCCGGTAAATCATCATGGATTAAAGAATAGGCATGAATGCACTCAATAGCAGCAGCACAGGCATCTAATTTTTCTAAAGTAACCCCGAACATTTGCCCCACACTGTAAACAAGGAAGGGGCGAATGCGTTTACCTCCCAGCAAGGCACCATATTGCATTGCCGCTTTCAATTGGGGGGCGGTATCTTCAAGCGTATTAAAACGCTGTTTTAATTGGGTATCAACTCGCAGTTGATACTCTTGAATTGTACTGGCTAACACGCTTATTCACCCTCAACGGCATAGGGAGATAGGGGCGCATTTTCATCTTGTTTTAGTAAAATGGCCACTTTTTGTTGGGCTTGTTCGAGCTTAGCTTGGCTATTGCGAACAAGATTAATACCACGTTCAAATTGCTTTAACGCGTCATCGAGAGAGATATCACCCTGTTCTAACTCTGAGACTATTCGCTCGAGTTCACCAAGGGATTCTTCAAAACTGAGATTTTCGGGTTTCTTCGCCACGTCTATGCTTCCTTTGGTTTAGCGGACACAAGGTATATCAGGGCGGCTCAAGGGTCAAATTCCAACGACGGATATTTGCTCAATAGCACGCTTTGTCGCTGAATTTTTTTCAGAAAATATAAATTACCGCTAAACTTGCTTAGTGCTTGTCCGATAACGGACAATAGGCCTAGCTAGGTTGTAATCAAGTGATAACATCAACGATAAGTCTCAAGTGAAGATGAAAGTGTTATATTTTTGGGATAACGCGAGTATAACTTTATCAATAGAGTCAGTATGATGTCGTCGATAACAAATATTGAGGAGCCGTTGTGGATTTAGCTACATTAATAGGATTAGTGGGGGCCTTTGCTTTTATCCTCGGCGCTATGGTGACCAGCGGCGGCCTGATGATTTTTTTTGATGTACCTTCGATTTTTATTGTATTTGGTGGTTCTTTCTTCGTTGTAATGATGAAGTTTAATTTAAAACAATTCTTCAGTGCAGTAAAAATTGCGGTTAAAGCTTTCATGTTTAAGATTGATAAACCTGAAGAATTGATTGAACAATCTGTGACTATGGCAGATGCTGCCCGCAAAGGTGGATTCCTCGCACTAGAGGAAGCGCAAATTAGCAACAGTTTTATGCAAAAAGCCGTGGATATGTTAGTGGATGGTCATGACGGCGAGGTGGTGCGTGCCGCCCTTGAAAAGGATATTGATTTAACCGAAGAGCGTCATCGTAATGGTATTGCCATTTTCAGAGCATTTGGTGACGTGGGTCCAGCAATGGGGATGATAGGGACTTTAGTCGGTCTCGTCGCGATGCTTTCTAATATGTCAGATCCTAAATCCATTGGGCCAGCGATGGCGGTTGCTCTTTTAACTACTTTATATGGTGCTATGTTAGCTAACATGGTCGCTATTCCTATCGCAGATAAACTTTCCCTACGTATGGGAGAAGAAATGCTGAATCGTAATTTAATTATGGATGCGGTGTTAGCAATTCAAGATGGTCAAAATCCTCGTGTCATTGAAGGTTTTCTAAAGAATTATCTTGCTGAAAAACAGCGGAAAATTGATACGACGGACGGAGAGTAGCTCATGGCGAAGTGCAAGTGTCCACCACCGGGAGCGCCGCTCTGGTTGGCAACATTTGCTGACTTGATGTCCCTATTGATGTGCTTCTTCGTATTGTTATTATCATTTTCCGAAATGGATGTATTGAAGTTTAAGCAGATCGCAGGGTCAATGAAGTTTGCTTTCGGTGTGCAAAATAAGGTTGAAGTGAAGGATATCCCTAAGGGGACATCGGTGATTGCGCTGGAATTTCGCCCCGGGCGTCCCGATCCAACGCCGATTGAAATTATTAATCAGCAAACGAATGAAATGACTGAGCCTGTGCTCGATTTTCAAGCTGGAGAGGATGACAGTGCTGGTGGGGTTCAACAGCAACAGGGTGAACAGCGTGGTGGAGAGGCAAGCTCTACGGCTCAGGAAACCGCAGAGGCAGTTAAAGCGGATGCGGCTGCTGCACAGGATAAAATCAATCAGCAAGTGAAGAAGATGGCTCAGGAATTAAATAAAGAGATCATCGATGGTGCGATTGAGATTGAATCACTCGGGCAGCAAATCATTATTCGTATTCGTGAAAAAGGCTCTTTTGCTTCGGGATCTGGATTTCTTCAACCTCGATTTAAACCTGTAGTGCGCTCGGTGGGGGAGCTATTAAAAGATGTACCGGGGGTTATTACCGTTGCAGGTTACACTGATGATATGCAGATAAGTGATGAGCTCTATAGCTCTAACTGGGATTTATCCAGTAAACGCGCTGTCGCGGTGGCTCACGAGTTAGTCCAGGTGAAAGGTTTTGACTCTAAACGCATGAAAGTGGTTGGTATGGCTTCTAACAATCCGATAGTGCCTAATGATTCACCAGAAAATCGTGCCCGTAATCGCCGAGTTGAAATTGCGATCGAACAAGGTAAGGCAAAAGAGTCTGAAGAAATTCAGCTCAAAAATTCACCTTAACACTCGGTGAGCAAAGAATAAAAAACCGCGTCTTTCACGCGGTTTTTTATTCTTTGAGTTTAGGGCGTGTTGTCACAGTTCGAGTATTTGATGCCAGAGGAGAATATTGGATTGATTGAAATAGGTGCGTCAATAGCAGCGGGTTTGTTATAATCCTCCGATTATTCTTTTTAAACCAATTTTGCTGTTTTCAAAATTGCCCGCGGAAATCCCATGAAGTTTATTGTAAAGCTGTATCCAGAAATCATGATGAAGAGCAAACCTGTGCGGATGCGCTTCACCAAAATGCTCGAAACTAATATCCGTAATGTGCTTAAAAAAGTTGACGAAGATGCCAAAGTGCAGCGTCAATGGGACCGAATTATGGTGATGGTGCCAAAGCATAAGCCTGAATTAGCTCAGGCCTTTGGTGAGCGTCTTGCTTGTATTCCTGGAATTGCTCACGTCGTACAGGTTGATGAGTATAGCTTTGAATCCGTGGATGATATTTATCAACAAGCTCTACCGGTTTACCGCGATCAAATTGCCGGTAAAACCTTCTGTGTACGGGTTAAGCGGACTGGCGATCACGACTTTAATTCCATTGATGTGGAGCGTTATGTGGGGGGCGGTTTAAATCAGTTTACCGATGCGATTGGGGTGCGTTTAAAGAATCCTGATGTCACCGTTAATCTGGAAATTGACCGCGACAAACTTTACATGGTGACTAAGCGTATCGAGGGTTTAGGTGGTTTCCCTATGGCAACACAAGAAGATGTGTTGTCCTTGATATCCGGCGGTTTTGACTCAGGTGTCTCTAGCTATCAATTTATCAAAAAGGGTGCTCGTACCCATTATTGCTTCTTCAATTTAGGTGGCGCGCAGCACGAAATAGGTGTTAAGCAAGTGGCTTATCACCTTTGGAAAACCTATGGTGAATCCCATAAAGTTAAATTTGTTTCCGTCCCCTTTGAGCCTGTGGTTGCCGAAATTTTAGAGAAAATCGACAATGGTCAAATGGGCGTTGTATTGAAACGTATGATGATGCGCACCGCGGCAAGAATTGCTGAACGTCTTGGCATCCAAGCTTTGGTTACCGGTGAAAGTTTAGGCCAAGTATCGAGTCAAACCTTAACCAACTTGAACGTCATTGATCGTTGTACTGAACTGCTGATCTTGCGCCCATTAATCGCAATGGATAAACAGGATATCATCAACGAAAGTCGCAGGATCGGTACCGAAGATTTTGCTAAATCAATGCCAGAGTATTGTGGTGTTATCTCACAAAAACCCACCGTCAAGGCAGTACTCGCCAAGGTTGAAGCGGAAGAGAAGAAGTTCTCTGAAGATTTAATCGACCAAATTGTCGCACAGGCCGTCACTATTGATATTAGAGAGATAGCAGAACAAATGGACACTCGAATTACCGAGACTGAAACTGTCATCGCCATTGAGACTAATGAAGTGGTTATCGATATCCGAGCACCAGAAGAAGAGGAACATAAACCTCTTAATATTGAAGGTGTTGAGGTAAAGCGAATCCCATTTTTTAAATTAGCGACCCAGTTTGCCGATCTCGACAAGCAAAAGACCTATTTGCTCTACTGTGAGCGAGGTGTCATGAGTAAGCTGCAGGCGCTATATTTAATTGAACAGGGATATACCAACGTAAAAGTGTATCGCCCATAAATTTAGTACACAAAAAAGCCGCATTTTGATGCGGCTTTTCTCTGGGTTCCCTCAATTGATGGACAAATCGAGTGGAATGAGAGGATTATTTGGTTTTAACAACTTGTTGTGCTGGTGTCGCTTCTTTCTCATCGGCAATGAGCAGAGTGGCTTCTTCTAAAGCTTCTTGGTGCATTTTTTCCATTGTTGTTGTCAAGTCTGCACTGATACTTGCTTGTAGATCTGCTGTGTCGATGACGATTTCGTCAACAAACGCATTGGCACTCACATGTGCACTGAGTGTTGAAACTAACACAAACGCAAACACAGATTTTAAATTGAACATAGTCGCCTCCGGGCTGACAAAGTAACGCTGTCAGACATTCCCATCATCGTTCTCGAGATTGTCCAACCAAGGTGTTTCATTGGCGCAAAATTTAACCAAAATCACTGGCCTTTACAAACGATTAAATGTAACAATACGGATTAGAAAAACTAATTAAAAATTGAGATAGAGATCACTATGTCAAGACGATTACCACCGCTTAATGCGGTTAAAGCATTTGAAGCCGCCGCACGGCACTTGAGCTTTACTCGAGCCGCTGAAGAATTGTTTGTTACTCAAGCTGCGGTGAGTCATCAAATAAAGGCATTAGAAGACTTTCTCGGATTAAAATTATTTCGCCGAAAGAATCGTTCTTTGTTGTTAACTGAAGAAGGGCAGAGTTACTTCCTCGATATTAAAGATATCTTTATCCAGCTTGCCGATGCGACAGATAGATTATTGGCGCGAAGTGCAATTGGTTCTTTAACTGTGAGTATGTCGCCCAGTTTTGCCATCCAATGGCTAGTACCTCGGCTTGCTAAGTTCAGTGAGAAAAATCCTGATATTGACGTACGTATAAAAGCTGTCGATAGCGAGGCGAGTTCTTTAACGGACGATGTGGATGTCGCTATTTATTACGGTCTTGGTAATTGGCCAGGGCTTCGTGCCGATAAGCTGAGAAATGAAGTATTAATTCCTGTGTGTTCCCCGCTGCTACTCAACGGTCCTAAACCTCTATCTCAACCTAGTGATTTAAAGTATCACACGCTACTGCATGATATGAGTCGTCACGATTGGCAGGCATGGTTTAGGCAATGTGGGATTACCGATATTAATGTGAATCAAGGGCCTATTTTTAGTCATTCGTCTTTGGTATTGCAGGCGGCAGCCCATGGCCAAGGGGTTGCTCTGGGTTACAGCGTGCTGGCACGTCCCGATATCAAAGCTGGGCGGCTTGTGTGCCCATTCCAAGAAGTCTTGGTCAGTAAAGATGCTTACTACTTAGTTTGCCAACAAAATCATGCTGAGCTAGGTAAAGTGGTGGCGTTTCGCGAATGGATGTTAGATATGTTTGCCGAGGAGTCTCGCAGTGAGTTGTTGCCCGGATAAGCCGAGTTATGTATTGGAAGGGGAGCCTGCGAGTACTTTGATTTTATTGGCCCACGGTGCGGGTGCTAACATGGATTCTGATTTTATGCAGGCCATGTCGGCGGGATTAGCTGCTCAGGGCTTTCGAGTGATGCGCTTTAACTTTCCTTATATGCAGGCGAATGCTGTAGATGGCAAACGGCGTCCACCGGACCGTGCGCCTAAATTGCTCGCGTGTTTTACACAGATGCTCGATATCGCCCACTCACAACCACAAGTTGAACGTGTAGTGTTAATGGGGAAATCCATGGGCGGGCGTATGGCGGCCCTATTAGCCTGCGATCCTGCATTAGCGGCGCGCATCGATAGGGTGATTTGTTTAGGTTATCCTTTTGTGCCACTCAAAGGCGGCGAGCCTAGATTGGAACCTTTGAATGAATGCCAAGTCCCAGTTTTAGTCGTACAGGGTGAGCGGGATAAGTTTGGTGGCAAAGCGCAGATCCCAAGCTGGCCCTTGAAAGTTGAGATAGGATTGGCTTGGATAACCGACGGCGATCATAGTTTTGTCCCAAGAAAGTCGTCAGGCGCCAGTGAAGCCGCTAACCTTGCACGTGCTATTGATTTATCAAGTGAATTTATTCGTGAGCTTAATGTTGAGCGAATAAATGTTGAATGAGTTAATCCCATTCCAGCAGGAGCATTAAATGCGTAAAGGTTTATTGTTACTCGCCGCCGTAAGCGGATTCTTAGCCGTCGCCTTAGGGGCTTTTGGTGCCCATGGTTTAAAAGCGGTCGCGCCACCAAACTTAATCGAAGTCTTTAACTTAGGTGTGCAATATCATTTCTACCATACCTTTGCCCTCATCATGGTTGCCTTCTCGGGCCAATGGCTAACCTCGCGTTTACTGGACTGGTCGGCATATCTCTTTGTCGCAGGCATAGTACTGTTTTCGGGTTCACTATATGGGCTAGCCTTGTTTGGGACTAAGTGGTTAGGTCCTATTACGCCTATGGGTGGTGGTTGTTTTTTACTCGGTTGGTTATTATTTGCCGCCGCGGTATGGCGTCACAAAGTTATCGATGGTCATGAGTCTTAATCATTGATGCTTATGTGAGTTAATAGGCTTAGGGCGCACCTAAGCCTTTTTTATTTCTCTAATCGCAATTCAAGGTTCTGCAGTAGGCAAATAGGGCATTTGTGGATTGAAATTGGTATACTGGCGCCCAAATCGATAGTCAGCCAATGCTTTGGCTTGGATTTCTCAGGGATCCCCATGAAAAACCTATTTTTATTTTGCCGCGCAGGTTTTGAAAAAGAATGCGCTGCAGAAATCCAACAGCGAGCCGGTGAGCTCAATGTGGGTGGCTTTGTTAAAGCCAACAATAACGACGCTTATGTTGTATACCAATGTTTTGAAGAAGACGCTGCCGATACATTAGTCAAACAATTACCTTTAGATTCGCTCATTTTCGCCCGCCAGATGTTTGCTGCTAGCGACTTGTTAGTCGACTTGCCTGAAAATGACAGAATAAGCCCAATCGTTGCGGCGCTCAGTGACGTCAGCAAAGCGGGTGAAGTGCGGGTTGAAACACCTGATACGAACGAAGCGAAAGAGCTCTCGGCTTTTTGCCGTAAGTTCACTGTGCCGTTACGCCAGCATTTGAAAAAATCAGGTAGTTTGCTTGCGCAGGAAAATCCCAAACGTCCGATTATCCACGTGTGTTTTATTGGCCCCGGCCGTGCCTATGTGGGTTATTCCTACAGTAATAACAGTTCGCCACATTTTATGGGCATTCCACGCCTTAAAATGGCGGCGGATGCACCGAGTCGTTCTAGTTTGAAACTCGACGAAGCCTTTGGCCAATTCGTGCCTAAGGAAGAGCAGGAAGAACGTATTCGCAGTGGCATGAATGCAGTGGATTTGGGCGCTTGCCCAGGGGGATGGACTTACCAATTGGTTCGCCGTGGTATGTTTGTGTCAGCGGTTGATAATGGCCCCATGGATGAAAAACTGATGGAAACGGGTCAAGTGAAACATTACCGTGAAGACGGTTTCCGTTTCGAGCCGCAGCGCAAAAATATCTATTGGTTAGTATGTGATATGGTTGAGAAACCTGCGCGCGTTGCCGAACTGATTGAAGCTTGGGCGATTAACGGTTGGTTTAAGGAAGCGATTTTTAATCTTAAATTACCGATGAAGAGCCGCTATAAAGAAGTGACTGCCATTCTTGAGACCATGCAGACGATTCTTAAAGAGAATGGTGTGACTGATTTTAAAGTACAGTGTAAGCATCTTTATCACGACCGTGATGAAGTAACAGTGCATTTATGGCTACGTCCTAATACCGCGTGGAATTAACTATGCGGGTGTGAGCTAACACCACTGCTTATTAAAAAAACAAAAAGCCCCAAAGGAAACCTTGGGGCTTTTTAGTTTAATGAGTTTCGCTTCAATCTTAACTTAGGCGATCGAGTACCGCTTGAGTGAAGTCTGTGGTGCCGTGGGTGCCGCCTAAATCGCGAGTCGTACGGTCACCTTCTTCGATGACAGCAGATACTGCTTTACGGATTTGTTCCGCTTTATCAGCCATGCCTAAATATTCCAGCATTTGAATCGAGGCCAAAATGACGGAGGTTGGATTGGCGAGGTTTTTACCGGCGATATCGGGTGCACTACCATGAACCGCTTCGAAAATCGCTGCATCACGGCCAATGTTTGCGCCCGGTGCCATACCTAAACCACCGACTAAGCCAGCACACAGGTCAGATAAAATGTCACCGAATAGGTTGGTGGTCACGATCACATCGAAGTTCTCTGGGTTCATGACTAACTTCATGCAGGTTGCATCGACGATCATTTCTTCGGTTTTGATGTCTGGGTAGCGTAGGCTCACTTCACGGGCCACTTTCAGGAACAAGCCTGAAGTTGACTTCATAATGTTGGCCTTGTGCACGATAGTGACTTTTTTACGGTTTTCTTTACGGGCCAGTTCGTAGGCGAAAGTGGCGATTTGCTCTGCGCCTTGGCGAGTCACAATACTGGTGGCTTCAGCGGTTAAACCATCGTCTGACACTTTTTGACCGTGGCCAGAATACATACCTTCGGTGTTTTCACGTACTGTGATGATATCAATGTTTTCGTAACGGGCTTGGGTTCCCTTGAAGGACAATACTGGGCGCACGTTTGCGTACAGGCCGAATTTTTTACGTAATGTCACGTTGATAGAAGTGAAGCCTTCACCTACTGGTGTTGTGAGTGGACCTTTGAGGGTGATGCGATTTTTTTCGATAAGTTCTAAGGTACGCTGTGGAAGTAACTCGCCTTGTTTTTCGAGTGCTGTTAAACCAGCATCGGCAAATTCATATTCAAAATCACAACCTGCTTTATCAAGAATTTTTAAGGCTGAATCAATAATACTTGGGCCAATTCCATCACCTGGAATTACGGTTATCGTTCTTTTTGACATGGAGAAGTCCTTCCACGGTTCGTCGTTACTGCAATTGTCTGCCCCAGTGTTAACTGGATAGCAGGACTATGAATTTGGTATTTTTCTCCCCATTATTTTAACCACCTTTGGTCAAACTTCACAGGAAATAGTGAGCGATATCACGATTTTTTATGTGCTAAAACTTGTAAAAATACTGGGTTATAACGATGATGGAGGGCCAATAGTTAAAAAAGTCTACTTTAGTCTAACAAATACATAAAAGAGGAAGACATTGAAGTTACTCCCTATCACATCTCTGGTTCTGTTATCCCTCGGGGCATTATCTGCGGTGCAGGCCGAAACCCGCACTAAGCCGCTCACCTTAACGGACATCATGCATTTTGAATCTCTCGGCAAGCCTGTTATTGCCGATAATGGTCGAGTATTTGCGGTGGAGTCAGCTCCTGATCGGGGCGATAGCCATACGATAATAAAAAATGTACACACTGGCCAAGACTATAATATCGCGGGTGGTTCAGAACCTATGATTAGTCACAATGGTCGTTATGTGGCTATGGTGGTGAAACCTAGTTTACTTACCGTTGAAACCTCTGATGCTAAGACAAAGAAGCAACTCAAGGCTGACATGGTATTGCTCGATACTCAAACGGGCACACTGACTCGCTTCGAACGCGTGAAGGAATTTGCGTTTAGTCATGCGGGTAACCATCTCGCAATTTGGTTTGAGGCTGATGAGGAAACGCCAAAAGATCCCAAAGAGGCTATTGAAACCGCAGAAATATTAACGGGAGGCCCTGTTAAGGCCGAAAAGTCCAAAGTGGATAAGTTTGATCAAGGCCGACGTTTTAGTTTGATCAATTTAGAAAACCAAGCACAACGAATTGATGCAGAGCATGTTACGGCCTATGTTCTTGATAAAGATAGCCGCAGACTTGCACTGGCAATCAATGATATCGCTAATCAGCGACATCAATTGCGATTAGTGGATTTAACCTCCCAGCAGCAATCTACGGTTTTTGAATCGAATAGTCAGCAGATTGGTGCTTTGGCATTGGCAAAAAATGGTCGTTGGCTTGCATTTACGCAGGGCAAAGACAGCGAGTTACCTTATGGCCGCAGCTATCAGTTATCGCTGGTTGATCTGCAGTCGGGCAAACTCAGTAAAGTCCCTGATTCATCCGAGTGGAAACTCAATCGCTACACTAGTTTAAGCTTCTCATTAGACAGTGAGCGACTCTTTTTCGGCCGTGTCCCTGAGGTTAGTCAGCAGCTAAGCCTGAAGAAAATTACCGAAGAAAAGGATCTGTACGATAAAGAAATTGTCACAGGTCTGCGTGGGCTTAAGGTGTGGCATGGTGATGACCCGCGAATTAAACCTAATGAAATCAAACAATATGAGAAAGAACAACAACGTACTTATCTTGCCGTTTTACATTTAGGCTCGAATAATGTGGTACAGCTTGGCGATCAAACTGTTCCCGATGTGACGATTTCACAACATAAACGCTTTATGTTGGCGAGTTCAGATTTACCCTATCGTAAGATGACAACCTGGGCTGGCTTCTATCAAGATTACTATCTTGTTGATATTAATACTGGTCGTAAGGTGTTATTTCTAACGCAGCAGCCAAGTGATGCAGAGCCAACACTCTCAGGGAAGGGTAAATATGTGGCTTATTATCAGCAGGGTCACGTTTATCTTTATGATATTGCAGAGGGGCGTCGCACTAATCTGACTCAATCTTTAAAGGTTAGTTTTGCCGATGAAGATCATGACTATCCCTCTAGCGCACCGGGATATGGTTTTGGCCCTTGGCTAAAAGATGATGCGGGCTTTTTAGTTTATGACAAATACGATGTTTGGCAGTTTAATACTGAGTCTAAAGCGGGTTTTGTGTTAACCGCGGGGCAAGGGCGCGCACAAAAAATCCAATATCGGATCGAAGGTTTAGTGGATAATCCCGATGAGCCGACCGAGCTTTCACATAATGCGACTGTATTACTTCATGGTTACAGCGATAAAACTAAAGCCGATGGGTTCTATCAAGCAACGCTTGGCACCGCTGGTGTTAACACATTGATGCAAGGTGAGTATAAACTCAGTGTCTTGGGGCGCAGTAAAGACGCCGATACGCTCCTTTTTTCAAAGGAGCGTTTTGATTTATTCCCCGATTTATATACTGCGAGCTATAACGCACCACAAAATGCAGTGAAACAAACCGAGTTAGATAAACAGCGACAAGCCTTTAATTGGAGTCAATCCGAGTTAGTCCACTGGACTAATGGTGATGGTAAACCATTAGATGGTGTATTAATAAAGCCGACCCATTATCAACAAGGTAAGCGCTATCCAGTACTGGTTTATTACTACCAAGTGATGACGGATAGATTGCATGCATTTCCATCGATGCACATCAACCATAGGCCCAATTTTGCTTGGTATGCCGATAATGGTTATGCCATCTTCTTACCGGATATTCGGTTTGATATTGGTTATCCTGGCGCAAGTTCAGTACAAGCACTTACTTCTGGCGTACAAAAGTTAATCGATATCGGGATTGCCGATCCCAATGCCATCGGTTTGCAAGGTCATTCATGGAGTGGTTATCAAACGGTATTTGCTATTACTCAAACTAAGATGTTTAAGGCTGCTGTGGCGGGAGCACCAGTTGCTAATATGATCAGTGGATATAGCGGTATTCGCCACGGTACAGGGCTTGCACGCCAGTTCCAGTATGAAACTGGGCAGAGTCGTATTGGTGCCAGTTTGTTTGCTGCACCACAAAAATACATTGAAAACTCACCAGTATTTTATGCTGATCGTATTCAAACGCCTTTAATGATTATGTTTGGCGATAAGGATGATGCAGTACCTTGGGAGCAAGGTATTGAAATGTATTTAGCGATGCGCCGTGCGGGTAAAGAGGTGGTGTTTTTGCAATATGAAGATGAACCGCATCATTTGAAAAAATATCCAAACAAGCTCGATTACAGTATTCGCATGATGGAATATTTCGACCATTATTTGAAGGGTAAACCTGCACCAGAATGGCTCAGTAAAGGTGAAGCCTATATAGAATATCAGACTGGTGAATAAAGTCTTGCCCTCGGGATATTGAGTATGATCCAAAAACGCCACTTATTCAGTGGCGTTTTTATTCAATAGATTCAAGCATCTATTACTCATTGGCTAAACGAGCTTCATTACTGGTATTTAAACTGGTATCTGTCCCTGCCTCAAGGTACTGTTTATAAGTATCAGTCCCCCAAGCGATAAGTTTATTATTTTTAAATATCAGCGGAGTACATTCCCCTTTCGTTGTTATTCCATCTGATTTTTCATGGTGAGTACGATAAAAAAGCACTTGAAGTTGGTGTGTATCAAGTGTTTTAGCCTCTGAAAAATCAGCCTTGCCTAACATTGCTCTCACTTCGGTAATATCTTGCCCTAGGGTTAGATCGTTAACTTTTTGGTTCAAGTAGGCTTGTCTATCTTCCCAATTCATCTCATCGGGAGTGGGTTCATATACGAGGACTATCACGGCCACAAACGCAACATAAGCAGCAAAAATACTACCGATAATTACTGAAGTTTTTGATTTCATTTAAACTAATCCCTTTCCTCATCGAATGAATCGCCCTAGTTCGACCATAAAATACGCTTTTGTTACACCAAGGTAAATGTGTTTATTGCAACTTAGTGTTAACAATACATTTATTGCTCTATATTGGGGGCTGGATGAGGTGTGCTGTTTGCTCGGAAGTCTTTTAAATTGATATTGAGAGGCAAATCCGTTTGCAATTGCGCCAGCTTATAACTGAGACGCGCCATTTCTTTACCCTCGGCCAGTTTCTTCGCTTGTTTAGCGCCCAAGTTAGGTAATGATGAAAAGAGTGTGCTTAATGTCCTGAAGGTCTTTAAAAGTTCTGCCGCCGATTTTGGACCTATGCCTGCAATACCCGGGATCTTGTTACCGCTGTCTCCTGCCAGCGCCATTAAATCGAGAAACTGGCTACGGTCAACGCCCAGTTTTTGTTCTAATGCAGCAATATCTAGGTATTGCTGATTAAAATGATCCCACTGAGTAATGCGTGGATGATTGAGCTGGCTAAAGCCTTTATCAGTGGAAACGATTATGGCTTCTCCTTGTGCTTTAGCCGTTTTCACCGCAAGAGTGGCAATCACATCATCGGCTTCTGCGGCGGCATAGATAGAGGCGATATTAAGTGTGGCTAAATGCTCCTGTAATGCTCTGAGTCCCTGTGCAAGTGGCTCAGGCATAGGTTTACGGCCTTTTTTATAGTCGGGGTAAAGTTGTTTACGCCATGAAATTTCATCTCCATCCCACACGATAGCTATATGGGAAGGGTGGTGGACGCGCAGCAATTTAGTGCATGCCGAAGTGACGCGCTCCTTAAGGCTTTCCATATCGTTCTCATCGGGGATCGCCGCATAAATACGGCGAACCAAGTTGAGACCATCGATGATTAAAAACTTATTCATTGGCTTGGTTTGCTAACGACCTTATTTAACTATCTGATAACATGGTACATAAGCTGTGCCGGGAAGTTTCATTCTCTGTTGCTGCACAAACGCACTCAACAGGTTATCCATCATATCCATCAGTATTGGATCACCTTTCAATTGGAAGGGACCCAAATGCTCTATTTGTTTGATTGTATCCGATTTAACATTACCCGCTACTATACCCGAAAAGGCTTTTCGTAGGTTGGCGGCAAGTTTTGCTTTGTCGATGTTTAAGTGTAAATCCAAGTTGGCCATGACATCATGGCTTGGGATAAAGGGCAGTTGAAACTCCGCTTCAATCTTCAATGCCCATTGGTATTGATACGCATCGCCTGTTGCTCTGCGGTAGGCTTTGACTTGTTCCATACCTTGTTTCATTACCCGAGCCACCTCTGCGGGATTATCAATGATAATTTGATATTTTTTCTGTGCTTCATCCCCTAAGGTTGCGGCAATAAACTCGTCTATTTTTATGAAATAATCGGCGCTTTCCGTGGGACCTGTGAGGATCAGTGGGAAGGGCGTTTCCTGATTTTCTTTATTCAGTAAAATGCCCAAAATATAGAGCGGTTCTTCAGCCGTTCCCGCGCCACCCGGGAAAATAATGATACCGTGCCCGAGGCGTACAAAGGCTTCTAAGCGTTTTTCAATATCGGGTAAAATCACCAGTTCATTGACAATTTGATTAGGGGGCTCGGCAGCGATAATACTAGGCTCTGTCAAACCAATATAGCGGGCATTCTTTATCCGTTGTTTTGCGTGGCCAATCGCGGCACCTTTCATTGGCCCTTCCATCGCTCCTGGGCCACAACCAGTGCAGATATCGAGTTCTCTCAGTCCGAGTTGATAGCCGACCTCACGGGTATATTGATATTCGATGGCATTAATGCTGTGTCCACCCCAACAAACGACCACATTGGGATCTTTCATTGGCGCAATGGCTCTCGCATTACGCAGAATATCAAAGACAACGTTAGTAATATGGCTGGCATTGGCAAGATTGATGTATTTTAGGGTTTCATATTTGTCGCTAATATAAAGAATATCCCTGAGTACAGAGAACAGATGTTCTTGAATACCCGTGATAATTTGGCCATCGACAAAAGCCTGTTCGGGTGGATTGATGAGTTCTAATTTAACTCCGCGTTCCCGTTGTAGGACATTGATATCAAAGTTTTTGTATTGTTCAAATAGGGCTTTAGAATTATCGGTTTTTAAACCAGCGGCAAGTACAGCGAGTGAGCAGTTACGATACAGTTGATACAATGCGCTTTTTGCGCTTTTTTTGAGGCGATCAACTTCAAGTTGTGAAAGCTGATCCATGCTACCTTTAGGGCTAACTTTTACTATCATTTATCACTCCTTCGTTTGACAGGAGTGATAAGAGGAGGCGTATAGTCGGTCTTAACTATACGTCAATCACAACCCTGTCTCTGCTTTCATGTTTTGCTTTATAGAGTGCTGCATCGGCGCGTTCGAAGGTCTCATGTATGAGTTCATTCCCCATAACTTGTGCAGCCCCTATAGATACTGTAACTGTAATTCTCTGATTTTTAAATTTAAATGGAATGTTTTTTACTTTTTCACGCACTCTGTTTAAAAGTTGAACAATATCACCGTTACCAACATCGGGTAGTAAGAGGACAAATTCTTCACCGCCGTAGCGTGCAACAAATTCTGTATCTCGTAGGGAGTTCTTAAGTGCCATCGCAATCACCTGCAATGTTTTATCACCAGTACTGTGGCCAAAACTGTCATTAATGGTTTTAAAATGATCAATATCGGCAACCGCCACCCACAATGGGCTCTTATGACGTTGATAGTTACGGTATTCCAACTCCATGCGTTCTTCTAAGGCTGCGCGATTAGGTAATTGCGTTAAGCTATCTAATAAATTGAGTTTTTGTTGCTCGAATAACCGTTCTTTATAGGTATTTGCTTCGGTACTGAGTTCATTGAGTTCTTTGCGCATTGTTTCCATGGATTTACGCAACAGTGCTTGTTCCCTCTGTTCCAAGGCTTCTTTACGGGCTAATGCCGAGCGGATCGAGTTTAACTGTTCGGTAAGCTTTGCTTTAAGATCAACCACATCTTCAACATCTAATATGATTGCTCCTGCGTTATCAACCCGAGTATTGATCTCTCTGTTTAACTGTGTTTTTAGCTGAAAACTGCGTTGGGTGTGGTTGTAGGATTCACTGACCACTTCCCGTACCGCGGCTAGGGCATCATTTAAGGCGTATAAAAATTCTTGGGATGCCGACTTTTCCCGTGCGATGTTATCAAGCAATAAAGATAAAATGGTTTGATAAGCTTCGAGTAAATTATCGATTTCTATATCGGAGGCTAGCATTTCCTTTATGACTAACACTTGATCACGTTGATCTTTACGGAATTCAATTTCCGAAATCATATGGGCTAGTTCATGGGCAAGTTGTCTGTGCTTAGGTAGAATTTCAAGCTTTTCTGATTCGCTAAATTGCTGCTGTAATATGGTTTCGTAAAAGCCAATAATTTGTTTAACTTTAGGAATATATTCCCAAACTGTATGGAAAGGTTTGGAAAGATCCTGCTTGAAATAGTTAACTTCTTTTTTGAGTTTTTCGGGTGCAGAGTTAACGCGTTGGATCTGACGAACCACTTGGGCTAATCCCGCTCGACTTTCTTCGAGTTGTACCATCACATGGTGATATTGGCCTTTTAATAGGCGTTCAACATCCACTAATTCTGGTAATGCCTCATCGATCCGCTCAAACGTACTTAAGTTATGGCGAAGTTTAGCGAGCTTATTATCCAGTTCAAGGTTTTGCCCTTTACAGGCTAGGCTTAAATGGCCAATAAATTGGAGTAGTGTTTGTAACTTGGCATTTCTATCTTCATTGACTTCATCTAAGGCGAGTTTGGCCGAGTGAAGTTTTTGTTGTAATAATGCAAGTTGTGAAACGGTTGCGTTTGAATCCTTCATCCGGAGTATTTTCCTAACTCTGCAAGGCTAAAAAGCATGACGATCCTATGTCCAGATTAGCTGTGAAGTCGATATGCTACTAATGTTATAACAATGACAGTAGAGTGCAAATGCGATTTGGCTGTGTCCCCGTGATTAATGACTGATATTGATCAAATATTTTCCAGTAATTGTCTATATTGGTTATTTTCCCAGCAAGGCCAATGGATATCGTCTTTATTTGCGTTGGTTTCCACGCGGATCAATCCGCGTTCAATGCCCTTCTCGAGATGTAAAAAGAGCGGATTTGCAAAGAGCGTTGGCGGTACAAAATCGAGTGCTCTAAGACTGACATAATGATCGCCTTGAGTCGGTATGCTACGCGCGCAGGCGAGGGCCATTTGCGCTGTCTCAAATTGAAGTTGAGGCGCCATTTTCATTTCTGATTTAACCAGCAGAGGTAAGTTAATAAATCCGAGCTTAAACGTCTGGGTCAATGCTTGTCTATCGAGGTACTGTCGAATTTGGCTGATAATTTGCTCTGGTTCTATCCCATGGTTGAATCGAACGGCAAATACTCCTTGACGTATAACATAGACGGGTAGGGATAGTGCATCAGATATTAGGGCCGCCAATTTAGTGTTTATGGTATTGGCAAAGTATTGGCCATAGTGAAGATCCGTCGTGACGTGCTCTGGAAATTCAATTAAGCCTAGTGCGGCTGTTGATGGTTGTTTTTGGTTTAAATGTCCAGGGCTTAAATGTGCAAGTAAAGCAGCATATCCTAGGTGATGGGTAAAAGCTTCCTGCTGACTGAGTTGTGCTAACGCTTTATTTTCGATTTTGATTTGGCGGCGAGATTTGAGTTGTATCAACATAATGATAATAAATAATGTCAGAATAAAACCACATAATACCAATAGCTTATAGGTGTTTTGGGTTTCTTGCTGAGCTTCATTAAATTTATTTTGTAACAGGCTAAGTTCAAGCTTGAGTTGCTGCTCTGCGAGCGTTGATGGTGATACAGATGGGGCTTTATCTGTATTTTGCTCTTGTGAACTTAATTCAATGATCTGCTTTTGTGTCTCTATGGTTTTACCCTGTTCTCCTAAATTTTCTGCCGCGAGGGCGATGAGTGTTAATGCGGATTTTTGCTCGTCCATCAGTTTTAGTTCGGTTGCAAGCACCAATGCATTATCGGCATGACTCATCATCAATGGCCAATCCTGATTGGTTTTGGCTACTTCACCAATCAATAATTCGTTATACACTAAATAATGATGACTTTGCTTTTCTTGAAAGATTTGATTTGCCATTAATAAATATTTTAAGGCATTCGTGTTGTCACTGATATTTGAATAGGCTTGCCCAAGGTTATGGTAGTTTAAACCTTGGGCAATATAGTTACCGCGTTTAGCATCTAATTGCTGGGCATTAAGGTAGTAATCAATAGCTTTATTCCAGTCTCCTTGTTCACCGTACACCATGGCGATGACAGTCATACAACTCGATAGATAAGTATCATTGCCCATTTTTTTAAAACCGTCAGCGGCTTCATGGGCATTCTTCAGCGCTTCATCCCATTGCTTTAAATCACGATAAACCTTGGCTAACTGCAGCTGTAGGTGGGTTTTCATTGAGGGATAGTTAGAGCGGTTAGAGAGCCGAATGGCTTCACTGTAATGTTGTAATGATTTAGTTAGTTGCTGATTTTTATTGTAATAATGGCCAAGTTTTGATTCCGCAGCAGCAATCAGATAATCATTTCGTAGCTTATAGGCGATATCACGATAGGTATGAAAGTGCATTAAGGCGGGAACATCTTGGCGTATGACTAAATGTAAACCACCTAAATGCTCGTGAATGGTGTGCTTAAGCAGCATGGCTTCAATATCAAAGCTGTCATTGATACGGCTGAGCGCCTCGTTATAGAGGGTTATTGCTTCTTGATACTTTTGTTCTGTTCGACCAATATACCTCCCCTTCAACATAGCAACAAAGGCTTGTTCATAGGGCGATTCGGCAATACTTGCGAGTAGCGCTATGATGGCATTTGCGTCTTGAACTCCAACTTTAGATTTAACATTGGGTTCCATATTAAGTCGTGCCAGTAATTGCAAAAGATGCATAAATTCTGCTGGCTTATAACCTTGCTCTTGGGCTACATGCTCGAATTGTTCACGATTTTTAAAGACAATAGGGAAAGAGAGCGATTTATGTAGGGTGTCGTACATGTTTTGCGGTGTTTCACGCAGTTCAACTTCTTCAGATTCAAGATCACGACTCTGAACACTCCAGGAAACCGACATTAACAGCGTCAATAAAATAACAATAATTTTTTGCATTTTTATACTGATCTCATCTTTCCTAGGGCAAGGAATATATTTTGTTAGCTTTTGTTAGCGACTAATGAGCTTGCTACATCGACTTGTTATACTTGGGGAAATTATAAGAAGCATAATAACAGAAGGAAGCAAGAGTGAAACCCAACAGATTATCAATCTTGATGCTAAGTGGATTTTTTTCAGCCAGTGTATTTGCTGATGTAAACTATGAAATTGACTTAAGCCAGCCAGAGCAGCATTTGGCACATGTTAGGGTCATGTTTCCTGAGACGAGTGGTCACAGTTTTACCGTTAATCTTCCTGTGTGGCGTACGGGGAAATATCAAGTATTACCTTTAGCCGATGGCGTGCGCCTCTTTAGCGCTCAAGACAGTAAAGGTAATGAACTGCCATGGAAGCGCACGGCGAGCGGTGAATGGCAAGTTACGCTCAAACAACCGACCCGTGTGACGGTAACTTACCAGTTATATGCTAATGAATTAGATCAACGGGTTCGTCATATTGATGCCAGTCATGCGTTTTTAGATGCCAGTGGTGTGTTTATGTACAGTCCGCAATTTAGAGCTGAACCCGTTGAAGTGCAGTTAAAAGTGCCTAAAACATGGCAAAGCTATTCGGGAATGGCTTCTGGTCATTTAGCCCATTCTTTTATTGCGCCCAATTATGACGTGTTAATTGACTCTCCTATTGAAACAGGCATCAGTACTCATAGAAACTTCAGTGCAGATGGGAAAAAGTATGAGCTTGTTTTTTGGGGAGAAGGAAATTACAACGTCGATAAAATAGTTAAGGATTTAACTGCATTAAGTCGTCAAACAAAAGCCATTTGGGACGATTATCCTTTTGAGCGTTATGTTTATATGGTACATGCTACCAGTGGCGCAAGTGGGGCGACTGAACATTTAAACTCCACTATTATTCAGCTACCCCGTTTTAGTTTTCGGGAACGTAGGGATTATTTACGCTTTATTAGTACGGCATCCCACGAATTTATCCACACTTGGAATGTCAAAGCTTATCGCCCTGATGGACTCGTCCCCTATGATTACCAGCATGAAAATATGACGGAATTATTATGGATGGCCGAGGGTTCAACTAGCTATTTCCAAGGACAGTTACTCCTTCGGGCAGGTGTGATGACACCAAAAGAGTTTCTCGACGATTTAGCCAAACGTATTGAAAAAAACCAACTTAATCCAGGGCGAGAAACTCAATCTGTCGCCGAGGCCAGTGCAGGGCAATGGGCTAGTACGGGTGGCGATTATGCGATTAATCACAGTGTGAATATTTACTCCGAGGGCTACTTAACCTCTTTAGCCTTAGACTTCTCACTTCTCGAAGACTCTAAACTGAAGCATTCTTACCGTGATGTGCACCGTCGTTTATATCAAAATCATCGGGTGCCGAAGGGATATACGATCAATGATGTGCAGCAAATTCTAAAAGATTTATCAGGTAAAGATTACACTCCTTGGTGGCACGCTAATGTGAATCGTCCTATAAGCCTAGATTACCCAGATCTGTTAGCACAGGCTGGTTTGGTTATGTCCTATGGAAAGGATTCCAAAGCTGAGGCATTTGCGGGCATGACCTTAAGCAGTAAATATGGATCTTTGGTATTAGATCAAGTATTGCGTAATGGTCCCGCATGGCAAGCGGGCATTGTAGCGGGTGATGAAGTCCTCGCGATTAATGGTCTTAAGGTAACAGCTACAGGCTTTAATAAACGGATAAAAGATTTTAATGCTGGCGATAGCATTGAAGTAACCTTATTTAGCAACGATAAAATCAAGCAAGTGACTCTGAAACTGGGTGAGCAACAAAGTGGTATGCTGATGTTAAAGGGCAATGCTAATGCAACTAAGCAGCAAAAGGCGTTCTTTAAGGCATGGTTGGGTATTGAGTGGCCTTTTGATAATCGAGGCGAATTAGCGGTTAAAATCTAACGTATTTATGTTGTTATCTGGATTAAAAGCGCGCCTAATTTAGCGCGCTTTTTTATCATGTACTCGTTATTAAGTGAAGAGTTAGTCTTGTGTTTCTTCTAGTCCGCCAAGGGCTGATACAAGTGCGTGCATTAAGGCAACTAACTCGCTACCCATTAATGCAAAATCAGCATCTAAACGTGCCATAGGATCATCAGTACCGACTTCATCGTTCCCCGCTCTAAATTCTTCAGAGAATTTAAGACGTTTCACGCTAGCATCCGATTGCAGCAATAGCGCGATAGATTGACCAAAGTGCAGGGCTAATTTATGAACTTGTTTGCCCGTCGCTAAGTGAGCGAGCACTTCATCTTCTTTTAGATCCTGTTGCTTAAAACGTACAATGCCACCTTCATCTGCTTCTGATTTAAGCTCTGCTTCATCTTGCATTTCAAAGGGTAATGGTGCACTGCCATTCTTTAACCATTCGGTTAAATGAGACTCAACAGGCGCTTTAAAACTTAAGGGGATCACTGGCAAACTGCCGAGAGATTTACGTAATAACGCTAATAATTCTTCGGCCTTAGTGGCACTTGAACTATCAACGAGGATCATTTCAAGTTCAGGTAAAATCAGTGCGCGAGTCTGGCTACGGCGTGAAAATGCCCGTGGTAACAAACTGGTGATAATTTCATCTTTAAGAGCATCTTTTTCTTTTTTTGCCAGTTTTCGATTTTCTTCATCCTCAATGAGAGCCACTTTTTCTTCAAGTGCTTCCTTGATGACTTGGCCTGGGAGCATTTTTTCTTCTTTAGTCACACAAATTAAATGGCGATTGTTGGCACTATGCACCAAGGAACTGCCTTTTTTTCCTAAGGCATTGGAAAACCCAAATTTACTGATGTCTTGGCTTGAGCATGGGGAGAAAGTGAAATCTGCAAGTGCGGTTTCAAGTGCTTCAGTTTCGACGGCAAAAGGTTTATTAAAACGATAAAGAGTAAGATTTTTAAACCACATAAGAGGCGCTCATAGGAAAATAAAGTGGCAGTTTACGGCATAGTTGGGGCGGGGTAAACCTACACGCAATAGCTTAATCTAAGGGCTAATGCAGAATTCATTAAATTGTAACATTCCGGTTTTTAAGTTATTAATCATTGATATTAATGGTATTTAATTTTTATTGCTGACTTATTTTTCCGTGTATTCACCTAAGTTGTCACACTTGAAATAAAACTGAAACAGATTCATTGCACACTTTCGGTCGTTCCAAACCAATAACCAAGACGAACATAACGTCGAAAGGATTAAATGATGAACGTTTTTTGTAAAACTCTACTTGCTTCTGCGCTAGCTTCTACAACTCTGGCTTCAGCTTATGCCGCTGAACCACTGACTGTTTATGGTAAGTTGAATGTCACCGCTCAATCAAATGATGAGAAGGGTGATGCTACAACAACTATTCAAAGTAATGCTTCTCGTTTTGGTGTGAAGGGCGATTTTGCGCTGTCTAGCTCGCTTGAAGCTTTCTATACTGTGGAATATCAAGTTGATACTGGTAATGCATCAAGCGATAACTTTACTGCACGTAACCAATTTGTTGGTTTGAAAGGTGCTTTTGGTTCGTTCTCTGTGGGTCGTAATGATACCCTGTTGAAAATTTCTCAAGGTGATGTTGACCAATTCAACGATCTTTCTGGTGACTTAGGTAAACTATTCAAGGGTGAAGTTCGCGCAGCTCAAACGGCGACTTACCTCACGCCTTCAATGGGTGATTTTGTCTTTGGTGTGACCTATGTTGCCGAAGGAAATGCTGTAAAAGATCAATTTGCTCAAGACGGCTTTAGTTTAGCGGCCATGTATGGCGATGCAAAGCTGAAGAAAACTCCCGTTTATGCATCTATTGCCTATGACTCTGATGTGTCAGGATATGAGATTGTTCGTGCCACATTACAAGCTAAGTTAGCGGGTATTAAATTGGGCGGTATGTTCCAGCAACAAGAACAAACTTACAAATTAGACTCAACTAACTTACCTGTTGAAGTCTCCACAGATAGTGTTAATGGTTATCTGTTAAGCGCTGCCTATGATATTGATGCTGTGACGTTAAAAGCACAGTTCCAAGATATGGAAGACCTTGGTGATTCATGGTCAGTAGGTGCGGATTACAGCTTAGGTAAACCAACTAAACTATTCGCTTTCTACACGAACCGTTCATTAGAAGCGTCTACAGATGATGACAAATATATAGGTGTTGGCTTAGAACACAAATTCTAAATTCAACATTAAGACTCAATTAAGGAGGCATGTTGCCTCCTTTTTTATTGCTATAAACAAACAGTTATATAAACTTATTGTGACAAATATTGTTACTGTATGGCTTAAATAGTGCGCTTATTCATAAATCTGTAATAAAAATGACTAATAATAGTCGTGTTGACATTCACTGACAGAAAATCACTTATGACTGCAAGGATATTGATAGTAGAAGACGAGTTAGCTATCCGTGAGATGCTGACTTTTGTAATGGAACAGCATGGGTTTACCACCTCTGCGGCGGAAGATTTTGATTCGGCCATTGCGCTGCTAAAGGAGCCTTACCCCGATCTGATTTTATTAGATTGGATGTTTCCTGGCGGAAGTGGCATTCAATTGGCAAAACGTTTAAAGCAAGATGAATTCACCCGCCAAATTCCGATCATTATGTTAACCGCCCGCGGCGAAGAGGAAGATAAAGTCAAAGGCCTTGAAGTTGGCGCCGATGATTACATTACTAAGCCTTTTTCCCCAAAAGAGCTGGTCGCACGTATTAAGGCTGTATTGCGTCGCAGTGCACCGACTCGTTTAGAAGAAACCATTGATGTACAAGGCTTATTGCTTGACCCTGTGAGCCATAGGGTGAGTGTGGGTGATACTGTTCTTGATATGGGGCCGACTGAGTTCCGTTTATTACACTTCTTTATGACACACCCTGAACGCGTCTATAGCCGTGAACAGTTGCTCGACAATGTATGGGGCACCAATGTGTATGTTGAAGACAGAACCGTTGATGTGCATATCAGACGACTTCGTAAAGCCGTTGAAGAGTCTGGTCATGATCGCTTGATCCAAACGGTTCGTGGTGCAGGTTATCGTTTTTCAACACGCATATAGTGCTGATGAGTGATAGGCACAAGTAGCCTTTTAGGCTATCTTGTCCTTCTCTTATTTAGCCTGATGTCTGGGTTTATTTATGTTTAACTCTTATTCAGGGTGCCGGTTGTTTACACGCTTGGCAGTGTATTTACTGCTTTGTTTGCTAATTGGTTTATTGGTAGGGAAGCCCCTCTGGATACTCGTTGTTGGTCTGCTCGGTTTACTGTGTTGGCATTACCAGCAATTGACACGTCTCAACTTTTGGCTGTGGCGAGACAAAAAACTCACTCCACCTCAAGGGAGCGGTAGTTGGGAGGGCGTGTTTAATGGTATTTATCGCCTACAGGGAAAAAACCGCCGTAGAGTGGGGCAACTTGCTGCGCTTTTAGCACGATTCCGTCAAGGAGCTGAAGCATTACCCGATGCTGCTGTGGTGCTTGATTCTGAGCATAATATTTTATGGTGTAATAAGTTAGCGCAACTGATTCTCGGTTTTGTGTGGCCGCAGGATAATGGTCAACGAATCGATAATTTAATCCGCCATCCTGATTTTTCCGCTTATATCAAAAGTGCACAATATAAAGAACCGCTGGAGTTACCTTCGCCTGTATCGGATAAGCGTTTACTTGAAATCCGTATCATGGCTTATGGTGACAGACAATTGTTATTAATTGCGCGGGATATTACTCGTATACGTCAGCTAGAGGGAATGCGTAAAGAGTTTGTCGCTAATGTGTCACACGAACTTAAAACGCCGCTCACTGTGTTACAGGGCTACCTCGAAATGATGCAAAGTATGGCAGAGCCTGATTCGATGAATGTCAAGCCGCTGGCATTAATGCAGCAGCAGACTCAACGCATGCAATCCATGGTCGAACAGCTATTAGCGCTCTCGCGAATTGAAGATGCGGCAGATATAAATTTAGAGAACACCGTTAATATGTCGCAATTAATGGAAGTCCTTAAAGAAGAAGCGAAAGCACTTGCTCAAGATAGGTATGAGTTGAGTTTTTACTGTGAATCAGGACTCGATTCACACGGTAATGAGTTACAACTTAGAAGTGCTTGTTCTAATTTAATTTCTAATGCTATTCGCTACACAGAGCCTGGCGGCAAAATTACCGTACAGTGGCGAAGTGTGGCTACGGGCGGGCTTTTTAGTGTGACAGATACGGGGGAAGGTATTGCACCACAACACATTGCCCGTTTAACGGAGCGTTTTTACCGTGTCGATAGTGCTCGTTCTCGCCAAACCGGCGGCAGTGGCTTAGGGCTGGCGATTGTTAAACACGCACTTAATCACCACCATAGTGAGTTAACGATTACAAGTGAAGTGGGAAAAGGGAGTACTTTTAGCTTTGTGATCCCGCTGCATTTAATCAAACGCAAGAAATAGCATATGTAAAATATTGGATTTATTAATAATAAAAACAGGCCATTACGGCCTGTTTTATTTTGTTTATCTCACCTTTGCAGGACGGTGAACTCAAAAAAATATAAAAATGTGACATTGTCATCTAAGTGTCACATCACAGACATAGAATTGTCATTGTAGCAATTGATACTGGCTGCGTCTGAAGAAACTTAGTTAGAAATTAGTTAGCTTACTACTGGAGCATATAATGAAACTGAAAAAGCTTGTCGGCGCGATGACTCTTACTGCCGCTGGTGTATTCTCTGCCACTGCCATGGCATCGATTGATCAATCTCTGCCTACTTATGAGAAAACAAGTGGCGTATCAGGCAATCTATCATCTGCAGGTTCGGATACTTTAGCCAATATGATGACATTATGGGCTGAAGAATTTAAGCACATGTACCCTAACGTTAATATCCAAATTCAAGCCGCAGGTTCTTCTACAGCGCCACCAGCGTTGACAGAAGGGACTTCACAGTTCGGTCCTATGAGCCGCAAGATGAAGCCCAACGAAATTGAAGCGTTTGAAAAGCATTATGGTTATAAGCCTACAGAAATTCGCGTAGCAATTGATGCTTTAGCTGTGTTTGTACATAAAGACAACCCAATTAAAGGTCTAACTGCAGAGCAAGTTGATGGTATTTTCTCCTCTACGCACAAATGTGGTGGCAGTGATATCCAACGTTGGGGTGATTTAGGCCTTGACGGTAACTGGTCAGCAAAAGATGTTCAACTCTACGGCCGTAACTCAGTATCTGGTACTTATGGTTATTTTAAAGAACATGCTCTTTGTAAAGGTGATTTCAAAGCCAACGTGAATGAGCAACCCGGTTCTGCTTCGGTAGTGCAATCAGTATCTCAATCACTTAATGCTGTGGGTTATTCTGGAATTGGCTATGTTACAGCAGGTGTAAAAGCTGTGCCTATTGCCAAGAAAGGCAATGAATTTATCGAAGCGACACCTGAAAATGCGGCTAACGGTACTTACCCATTATCACGTTACCTATATGTTTACGTGAACAAACAACCAAACAAAGATTTAGCGCCAATGGAAAAAGAATTCATCCGTTACGTGCTGTCTAAGCAAGGTCAGCAAGTGGTAGAGAAAGACGGTTATGTCACTTTGCCCAAAAGCGTTGTTGCTAAAGATTTAGAGCAATTAGGTATTCGCTTGTAAGTTAAGTCGTATCACACTTAAGGACCTCTTCGGAGGTCCTTTTTTATGGGGATGCTTTGAGAGAAAGATTTAAGTACAAACGAAGGTATAAAAAAAAGCAACCTAAGTAGGTTGCTATAAATTCCAAATCGGAATACCGGGATGATCGCGCTAGAAACCATCTAAAGGAGAATGATGATGAACGAAGAAACTCATTGCAAAGATTCGGTTCATAATATCTGACTCAAGGTTTGAAAATTAGTTCACACAAAGAGCAAAAAAATTTATATAAAAAGATTAATACTGCGTAATAGGTGCTTTCTACAACAGCATTTTATCAACCTCCCCCCCTTAAACGGCAAATGCCTAGAATATGCTTAGTTACAAAAATCCGATGATACATCCTGATCATACCATTTGCGTCTGACTAAATTTGCAGTCGATAATGTGTCTTAATTGCTACAGTGAATACAGGTTATCGAGGCGATGTCGATAGAATCAACACACAGTCATTTATTTATCAATACCGATTGGGATCTGACCCGAGATTATCATTCTTTTGCCAATAGCGAACAGGTGCAAGTGACCCATGTCTCTTTGGAGCTATCGGTGGATTTTTATGCTCAGCGCCTTACGGGTAAAGCGACACTGTCATTGAACTTTGTGCAATCACATGTTGCAGAGCTTTGGCTTGATACTCGAGATTTAACCATACTTGCCGTGACAACCGTTAGTGCAGAGCCCCTTAATGTAGAGTTCCTTGATTTTGAATTCCAAGAAAACAATCCAATCCTAGGGCAAAAACTCTGTATTCGTTTACCTCGCACTCCTTGCTATCAGATTTGTATTGAATACCAAACATCCCCCAATGCACAAGGGTTGCAATGGCTAACGCCAGAACAAACCGCGGGTAAACAACAACCTTACCTCTTTAGTCAATCGCAACCCATTAATGCTCGTAGCTGGATCCCACTGCAAGATAGCCCCAAAGTGCGAATTACCTTCGACGCTAAGGTACATGTACCACTGGGGATGCGTGCTGTAATGAGTGCCATGAATCATCCAGAAACCCCATTAGAAGGCGCCTTTACATTTGAGATGGAAAAGCCCATTCCTACTCACCTAATGGCATTAGCTGTAGGAGATATAGCTTTCCAAGCAATAGGTCCAAGATGTGGCGTTTATACTGAACCCAGTATGCTTAAGGCTGCCGTTGCCGAATTTGATGATACCGAACATATGCTCGAGGTTGCTGAAGCATTACTTGGTCCCTATGTGTGGGATCGCTATGACATCATAGTGCTGCCACCGAGTTTTCCCTTTGGTGGAATGGAAAATCCAAGATTGGCGTTTTTAACGCCAACCTTGATTGCTGGGGATAAAAGTTTGGTGTCAACCGTTGCCCATGAGTTAGCCCATTCTTGGACAGGGAATTTAGTGAGCAATGCAACTTGGCGGGATCTTTGGTTAAACGAAGGTTTTACCACCTATTTTACCAATCGAATTGTCGAAGCCGTTTATGGTAAAGAACAGGCTGAATTAGAGTGGGTGATAGAGTTTGGCCGCCTAAAAGAGGAAATGACCTCGTTACCTAAATACAAACAAACCTTACCTGCGAATGTGCAACTGGACGATCCCAATCTTGCGTTTAATCGCTTTACCTATGATAAAGCTTCCATGTTTGTTCACGAGCTAGAACATAGACTCGGAAGGATTGAGTTCGATAAATTTTTAATCAAATATGTGAGCCATTTTGCTTTTAAAGCCATCACGACCGAGGAGTTTGTCACTTATGCTCAAGCAACCATATTACAAACATATCCAGATAAAATAAGTGAAGTAGAGCTGCTTGAGTGGGTTTATGGTGAAGGCTTACCAGAATGGTATAGAGGTCCAACTTCGTCGAGTTTAGATAAAGTGGATGATGCACTGGCGTGTTTTTTACAGGGGACAGCGGCAAGTCATTTAACCGTTAAAGGTTGGCGAGTTCACCACTGGCAATATTTTTTGAGTCAACTACCTGAAGTTTTGACCCAAGTCCAACTGATGGATCTTGATGACACTTTTCATTTCACCCAATCTAAGAATGCAGAAATTGCCTGTGATTGGTTTAGAGTGGCAATTCGTAATCACTATGATCCAGTTTTGCCAGCTTTAAGTGCTTATTTGATACGCATTGGCCGAGGTAAATTTGTACGACCGCTTTATGCTGAACTACAAATTGCTGGATATGATACCGAATTAAAAGAAATTTATGCTAAAGCTCGTAAAGGGTATCATCCATCGATTCAAGTACAGTTGGATAAGTCGTTAAAATGCCCATAAATTTGAGATAAAAAAATGGCAACCAGAGGTTGCCATAAAAAATCAGAGTAGAATACAAAAGAATTCAGTGCGCTAGCGTGTTTTCCGTTGTATCCCCAAAGGGAGATGATGATGAACGACTAACCAACCTGACTCAATGCGATAAAACAGAAACTGTATCATTTGAATGAAGCTCTTTATCTAACAAGCCCCACTACCAAGTGTGCATTTAATCTCATTTGCTAATCCTTACGTATATTCAGAGTCATCATTTTTTGTAAAGTTCACTCGTTTTAGAAAAAAAGAGAAAATATTTTTTTGGATATGTTCAAGCAACCTAAATAGCAACATTTTGGGCATAGTAAAAGTGAAGTGAAGAGAAGAGATAAAAAAAGGCAACCAAACGGTCGCCTAGTGACCTACTCCTAGGTCAAGGGGCTGCGCTAGAAGCCCTTGGGAGAATGATGAACATGAAAAAGACATTCGCTGCTCAATACATTTGAGTGGTGCGTACGGTTAAAGTTCAATTTTATATTAAAAAAATTAATTTATTTTTTTAACTGAATATTTTCAGATGGATAGACAATAAATTATTTTAACAGAGCGTTAATCTTACTGGTTAATGCTTCAGGTTTTGTCGTTGGCGCGAAACGTTCAATGGCTTCACCTTGACGATTAACTAAAAATTTAGTGAAGTTCCATTTGATCCCTTCAGTGCCTAAAACTCCTGGAGCGGCTTTTTTTAAATACTGATATAGAGGGTGGGTATGCTCGCCGTTCACTTCAATTTTAGAGAACAGTGGGAAAGTCACCCCAAAATTCAATTCACAAAAATGTTGGATCCCTTCCTCATTTGCTTTTTCTTGGGCACCAAATTGATTACAAGGAAAACCGAGTACCACAAATCCCTCATCTTGAAATTGTTTATACAGTGCTTCTAACCCTTTGTATTGAGGTGTAAATCCACACTCACTAGCGGTATTAACGATCAATAAGACTTTACCTTGATACTGTGCCAAGGATACGGTATTGCCTTGAATATCTGTTGCTGTATGGCTGTAAATATTTGATGTCATGTTTATCTCTCCCTTATGTAGGACAATAGCATAATTAATAAATAAATTTATAACAATATACTTGTGTGCAATTCAGTTGTCTTGTTTGCTAATTATCTTAAATATCAATATAGTTACGTGAATTTAGTTGTAAAAAAGGGCGTTCATGTGACTGAACATCAAGCCGAATATGAAACAAACACTCAGGTAGATGTGGGACAGGTTGTTCAACAACTCACTGATGTAGAAGGTGAAGAGCAAGCTGAGGTCTTTAGCGAAATTCTAAACGAAGCGGAACCTGGCACCATTGCTCTGGTGCTTGAGTCTTTACCTTTAGATGAGCGTTACGAGCGTTGGCAGCAGGTTGAGTTTAGTGAACGTGTCACAGTACTCAGCTTGATGCGTGCCGATCCCCGTATGGGGATTTTGCAGCGGATGCCAAATAATGAAGTGGATTTGTTATTTGCGCAATTAAGCCCAGAAGATTTAATTGAATGGAGCGATTACCTCCCCGAGAGTTTTACTGACCGTGCATTGGCGCAAATGGGGGAGCGTCAGCGACAACGTTTTGAGTTATATGATCAATATTCAGAGAATCAAATTGGTCGCTATACGGATCACCAAATGCTGGTTCTCAGTGATAAGGCAACCGTTGCTCAGGCACAGCGTTTTTTCCGCCGTATAGAACTCGATTGTAATGACAATCTGTTTATCGTTAATGATGAAGATAAATATCAAGGTACGGTAAGGCGTTACGATATTTTTAAGCACAATCCAGATGAGTTATTAATTTCACTTCTAGCTGCGGATAGCAGAGCCTTGTCCGCCGATACGAGTTTATTGGATGCGGCTGAAGCGATTGAACATAGCCGTGAAATTGAATTACCCATTATTGATGATCTGGGTGAGTTAATTGGCCGCGTGACGCTGCGAACTGCAACGGCGTTAGTGCGTGAGCACTATGAGGCGCAATTAATGGCAACAGCAGGTATGGATGAGTCAGACGACTTATTTGCACCTATCATGAAAGGCGCTCAACGTCGAACTGTTTGGCTCGGTATTAACTTACTCACTGCGTTTTTAGCTTCAGCCACTATCGGGCTTTTTGAAAATGTGCTTTCACAGGTTGTTGCTCTGGCAGTATTGATGCCGATCGTCGCTTCTATGGGCGGGATTGCTGGTAGTCAATCGTTGACACTGATGATCCGTGGTATGGCGATGGGGCAAATTTCGGTAGGTAACGTGTTTTCATTAATGAAAAACGAACTGGGTATAGGGATTGTCAACGGTATTTTGTGGGCCATCGTGATTGGTATTGTCGCTGGTTGGTGGTTTAGTGACAATACCATTGGCATTGTAATTGCCTGTGCCATTCTGATTAATATGGCTGTAGCCGCGTTAGCAGGAGTGCTGGTTCCTATGGTATTACAAAAGTTTAATCAAGATGCTGCATTATCAGGTTCAGTCATTTTAACGACAGTTACGGATGTGGTGGGCTTTTTTACTTTCTTAGGCATGGCAACCTTACTCTATTTATAATGGAACATGGCGGCATTTAGGGGTTTAACCAATAAATAATATTGATGGATAATTTTGATATGAGTGGCATTCAGTTTGTGCTGAGCGAGAAACCAGAGGAGTTGATGTTAGCGGCAAGCTTAATAGAGCAACGCGATGATAATGCTCACCCACTGGAACACTCAGTTTTTTTTCGCTCTCGTGCAGTGGTTCTTGCAAAAACACCCCAAGGAAATATTGTTGGCTGTGCAGCAATTAAAGCTGGCGAAGGCAAAATAGGGGAGTTTGGTTATTTAGTTGTATCACCTTTATATAGACGTCAAGGGATTGCGCAAGGATTGACACAAAAACGGATTGAAGTTGCGAAATCTCTGGGGATTGCCATCTTATTTGCAACCATTCGAGCGGAAAATATCTCGAGCAGAGCCAATCTATTGAAAGCGGGATTTAAATTTTGGCGTGATTATTTAAGTATCCGTGGTACGGGAAATACTGTCGGTTGGTATTATTTAACCCTAGAAGACAGTATTAATGTTGAAACTGTAATGCAGTCTTTGGCGGGGGATCGAACACCCACCGGTGGTTAAATAATCAGTAAGTGAAGCGAATTTATCACTTATATGTTTTTATTATGATCTTTTTAGTTTCTTATTTGTAAAAAACATTCTTTGATTACATAAATATGCAGATTTTCTTTGTTTCTTCGGTATGATCCGTGTCGATTACCCACAGTCATTATTGAGGTGTTTTTATGGCTAAGTTCAGAGTAGCAAGTGTTTTATTATTGAGCGCAGCAGCGCTGCAAGTGAATGCGTCAGAATTTAATCTTGGGTTGAACAATGACGTGGTTTCTACAGAGTTAGAACTGCAACTGAGTAAAGATACGAATGCAGTATTAGGTTATATCTACTCAGATGATAGTGGTCATATTGCCCAAGGGGCTATGCATATGACCCATGATACTGGTGTTCATCACTTTGAAGTTGGGGCAAAATTGAGCCAACTTTGGGCTGATGAGGCTCCCAATGGCAGTGCTGTTTCTGTCGGAGGTCGTTATATCCTTTCCATGGGACCCAATATTTCACTCCACGCTGCGGCTTATTATGCGCCTTCTGTCCTATCATTTGGCAATGTCGATGGTCATTATGAGTTGGATTCAAAAGTCCAGTATCGTCTTACGCCCAATATGGCACTCTATGTCGGTTACCGGAAACTCGCATTCGAATATGATAATGCCCGAGATTTGACCTTCGAAGATGGTATATATATCGGTGGAAAATTCCGCTTTTAAGTCTTAGCGTTGTGTTAATTATTGAGCCGGCCAAAGTGAACATTTGGTCGGCTTTTTTATACCCTTTGTATTTATTTCATCGATTAAGCCACTAAGACGCTTACAGTGCAAAATCGGCATTTATCATCTAAGTGCGGAGTATATTAATTAATCTATTGATTTTACAACTGAACATATTGAGAAAGGCTGAGAGAGGATCAGTAGAGTGAACTAGCAAGTTGGAGGGCATCCAACTTGCTCGGATTTGACAGATTTCATAAAACGCGAACTTGTTAACACAAATTCTTAAAAGCTAGGTTACTTCGATTTATGCTGATAAAAATCCACCTCTGTATCGTCCGAGAAACGACGTTTTGTATCCCTACGTCGCTGTTTTACACGTTTATTTTTTTGTTTACCTTTGACGTTATCGCCCCATGGCGCATCATCGTCGTCAAATTCATAGGAGTGTGACATGGTCAAAATTCCAAAAAATACCTGTGCCATTTTCAGCACTCGATCTTTTTACCCAAAGGTGCGATGAAGCTAAAGCGAAATTTTTCATCATTGATGGTGAAAAGTTTTGTCCAATAAGCTGCTTACATGATACTCATCGGTTTACAGTGAATTTACCTGTTATTTTTCACACTTATCTTTTTGATATCTAATCAGTATTATTATTTGCTGAATGTAGTGTTTTTTATGCGTGATGATATGCGCCCAAAATCTAGGGCGCGAAGATCCAATAAAAATAATGAGTTAGTGTTACTTGTTGCGCAGCATACGCGCGACAAACATACCATCACTATTCGCTTCAAAAGGCCATACGGTCAACATTTCTGTTTGTTCACCCGTAAAAGGATGGCGTATCGGCGTGAGCATGAACTCTGGATGTTGCTGTAAAAACGCCGTCACCACGTCTTGGTTCTCGAGCGGCGACAAGGAACACGTGGCGTAAACGAGTACGCCGCCCGCTTTAACTGCTCGGCTACTGCGGCTTAAAATATCGAGCTGTAACGCGGCTTTATCGGCCACGGCTTCAACACTATCCAACCAACGCATATCGGGGTTACGTCGCCAAGTGCCAGTGCAACTGCACGGGGCATCGACTAACACACCGTCGAAATGATCCGCTGGCACGGGCAGGGCATCGCTCTTCCAACGGGCCACGCTAATATTGTTAAAGTGGGCTCTTTGGGCACGCTTAGTCAGTTCTTCTAGGGCATTGGAGCGAATATCGGACGATATGATGCTGCCCGCAGAGGGTGTTTGGTTATCAGCAGCTTTAGCTAACATCAAAGAGCGCAGTTGCAGGGTTTTACCACCTGCACCACTGCAAGCATCCCACCAATGGGCATCGGGTTCTGGCGCGCAAATTTGCCCTATGACCTGTGAAGCCAAATCTTGGATCTCAATGTTACCGTCTTTATACAGGGCGATTTCATTAAGATTCATACTCTTACTGCCAAGGTTAATGGCATCGTTAAAGTAATGACCATAACTAGCATCGATGCCAAGCGCTTGCAGTTGTGTCGCCGCATCTTGGCTAGTGATCCCCTGTGCGCGGCCCCAAATTGGTGGGCGACTGGACATAGCCTCAATTAATTGCGTTTGCAGAGCCGCATCAATAGGACACACTTGCCAGAACCAGTCGGGTAATAAATCCTGTGGTTTAAGCTTCGCCGCGGGAAATAAATGCTGCATTAGCGTGAGTTTGTCGTCGAGACTGTCAACGGCAAGCGCTTGAGCCAGTTGATAATCGATAGGCGACTGCGATAACTCATGCCAAGCTGTGGCGATATCTTGCCAAGCATGGGCTTCCAATAACGCACTGGCGCTTAGGCTGGCAAAATAAGTCGCTGATGCTTGTTGATCGCCTATTCGCTGAAACCAACCCCACCAGCGAAATAGACTAAACAAAGATTCACGGATGACTTTACGATCTTTAGAGCCGTGTTTTTTATATTCTCTAAAGTAGTTGGCCAGAATACGGTCGGCGGGCATTTTACTGCTTTGAATTTCATCGAATAATTGCTTAATTGTACTGGCGTAACTGAGCGCACGTTTTTGCGCTGGGGTGCTCGCCTCTGCATTTAACGCTGACGATGTGTTTGAGTTGGATGCCTTGTCGGAAGAGAAGCTGCTTGGATTACCCATAAATTTAGCCTGAATTATGCTCTCTGTGGCTGCGCCTTATGTAGGAGGCATAACTGTAACAGAGGGAAAAATAAGTGGCGCAGAGTGTAGCAGTTTTGCCCGATAACAGGCATAAAAAAAGCCCCAAAGTCGCATCAACTTGCGGGGCTTTTTGTGGTTGAGTCACTGAAACTCATAGTGCATTCAGTAACAAAGGGTTATTTGCAGACTATCGCTCAATTACCGCTTGGAAGGTGATTATTTCGTCACCATCTTTTGGATTTGCTTAGCCCGTTCTTCATCACTCATTTCCACCGGTGGTGGCGTGACTATGCCTTTTTGGCACGCGGGTCTGAGTGCTAACTCATCTAACCAACGTTGCAAATGTGTCAGACCTTCCATATTGATGCCGCTCCACTCGTGGATCCGCACCCAAGGCCAAGTGGCGATGTCGGCAATCGTGTATTCGTCACCTGCAAGGTATTGATTTGTAGCTAGTTGAGTATTCATAACCTCGAATAAACGTCGACCTTCTTTTTGATAACGGTCAATGGCAGCGGGGATTTTTTCAGGGAAATACCTAAAGAATACGTTGGCTTGTCCCATCATGGGACCGACGCCGCTCATTTGGAACATTAACCATTGGATCACCTGTGAGCGCTTTTTAGGATCGGCTGGCAGGAATTTACCTGTTTTTTCGGCGAGATACAGCAGAATCGCACCCGATTCGAATACCACAAAATCCTCGTTATCGCGGTCGATAATGGCGGGAATGCGACCGTTGGGATTGATGGCGATAAACTCGGGCTGTTTTTGCTCACTGGTGCTGAAATCTAATTTATGGACACGATATTCAAGTCCCATTTCTTCCAGTGCGATGGAAATTTTAAAACCGTTAGGGGTCGCGGCTGTGTATAAATCTATCATGATGATTCCTTATATTTTTAAAAATCGAGATCGAGCGCAAAACACAAATAGGCCATCAGTTGAGTGCAATGTGCAAACTGCTCGGCACAAAAACGGGCGGCATCTGGGCGGCAGAGCTCCTCAAAGGCGATATTTTTAACTGCGATAAAATCTTTTCGTTTTAGCTCAGTGAGCATAGGGTGGTTTTTATCAAACCCTTTTGGGGGGGCGAGTTAAGCTATCTCCATCCATAGTAAATCCATGGTTTTGCAAGGTTTGTAATGCTTTTTTATAACCGTTGGGATTTTCATCGATACAAGTGCGAATGGCATTTAAGGCTTTTGATTCTGGGTGCCAAATCCCTGCGGCAATAAAACAGCCGTCTTCGGCAATGTGCAAATATAGTCCTGGCGCATGCACATCTTTACCTTGAAAATGCCGAAATTGAATACCGATATTGGTTTTATAGGGCGTTTTATCTTTGCTAAAACGGCTGTCTCGCTGGGGACGCATCAGACTGCCACCGACTTTTTTCGGTACGGCAGTGAGCCTAGGCGAGAGGGCGAGAATACTGGGCTGCATTTGCTCGATAAACTGCAGTGCAGGTGTTCGCACAGTCTCTTCGTATTCTGCCTGATGGGCTTTAAACCAGTCGCGGGAGTTGTTTTGTGCCAGTTTATTTAAAAATTGCAGGCTTGCTGCGCTGAATGTTGAACCCGTCGCGATGGGGGTGTTAGTTGTTAAAGTGGCCATTATCGATGAACCTTATTAATGCATATAAAACGAGTGCAAACAGCATAGATGTTAACCAAGCGAAGCAGAGGCGAGTCGCCCGTATGCTTCACTTATCCTGCCAAAGAATGCTATCAAGAGGATAAAGTGCTGTTTAATTTGGTACTAATACTGCCAGTCTTTAGCAAGATCTTCACTTAAATTTTCCAATGAAAGGTTTTCCTATCGTTTGTCTATTTACATGTAAAGCTAATTGAGAACTATTCTTATCTTTCGTTTTGATGCCTATAATGCCGCCCTAATTTTACATTGAGTCGTAAATAGGAAGATGCTGAATGTGTTATCAGCCTAAATTAGGGAAGTTAAAAACGAAAGTCAGTCTATTTGTTGTGGGGATTTTACCTTCACTACCGTTACTTGCATCGGATGTTCTGGGTGAACCGAAAGTACAGCCCATTGAAGTCATACAAGTTCACGGACAACAGTATCGACGTGTGATGACGGTGACTAAACCCGGTGAAGCGATTATTTCCATGGATCAAATCGAGGAGATGCAGGCGACAACTTTCGCCGAAGTGATCGATGATATGGCCGGCGCCCATATTGATGGCGGCACTCGCAGTGGTGGTGAACGTATTAATGTCTGGGGCTTTGGCGAGACTGAAGATTTTAATGTTTATGTGGATAATGCTCCGGTGGGATTTGAGCAGTATCGCTATGGATCATTTTTCCTCGATCCTGATCTCATCAAGCGAGTGGAAGTGATTAAAGGTGCCCATGATGTGCGCTCTGGCAATGGCGGTTTTGGTGGTGCCATGTATGTTGTCACTAAATCGGCTGATGATTTTCTTAAATATGATCAATCCCTTGGCGCGCGAGTCAAAACCAGCTACGCCAGCAATAATGACGCTATGGGTTATACGGGGACAGTTTATGGCCGCGTGAATTCATCTCTATCTGGTTTGCTGCATCTGACGCGTCGCGATGCGGGGGACGTCACCTTAGCCAATGGTGAAGAGTATGAATATTCAGGCTATGAGCAAAATAACTACCTAGGTAAGATGGATTACGCACAGGGCGATCACCAATTAGCGTTGAGCGTGACCCATTATCTTGATGAGGGCCGCAAACCTTGGGCTAACCGCCGTGGCCCTATGCCTGCAATTTCGGACTACAACATCAAAAAGTACGGTTCCTACGAGCAGGCTCTGTATGCCACAACCGCCTACAACACTTATGAAGACAACACTTGGTCGGCTAATTATCGCTATTCGCCGAGTAATCCCCTGATCGATACCCAAGTGGTCATTTCCCATTCGGCGAATGCACGCCACTGGGTAAGACCCGATATCGCGTGGGAGAAAATGACGGTTTCCGTAGGCAACTTCGGCCATGAATCTTGGCTAGATTACAAACGTGACTACATTGATATCAATAACTTGAGTTTGATTGGCGACCATGAGATCACCACTGGATTACAGTACCGTAGTCTTGACCGCACTTCGCTTGTGTTTAACAAGAGTTATGAGAAGAATCCTGAGAAAAACTTTGGCTGGTACACACCTTACTATCAACCTGAAGGTCGCCAAGACACCTATGCCGCCTATGTTCGCGATGCAATTCATATTACTAATGACTTAACTGTGACTCCCTCGCTGCGATATGACTTTATCTACAGTATAGGTAGGCCAAATATTGCGCCAGATTACAACGATATTGCTGCGGGCCACGACTATAGCTCGACCCATCATTCGGGTTTCTCACCAAGATTAGGTATAGATTACCAACTGACAAATCACGCTCGGTTAAACTTTGATTACGCCTATAGTCTGCAAGCCCCTGTGGTGGATGAAATTTATGCCGTGCAATACGCTAAGGCGAGTATCACTGGCACGAGTCGCAACATTGATGTCGAACGCTTGCATGCCTTCAAATTAGGCCTAATGACGCAGCACCAGCATGTACTTGCCAATGAGGATGCCTTATCGACGCAAATCACCCTGTTTGCCAACTTAGGCCGTGATGATATTGCCCAGCGCCGCGGAGCTAAGTCTGATAAAACCCAGTTAATTCAAAGTGGTTACACAAATCTTGATGGTTACCATATTTACGGTGCCGATTTTGAAGCCCAATATCGCTATCAAGATGTGTTCAGTGATCTTGCGGTTTCATGGCTGCAAGGTAAACACAATGGTTCGCTCAGAGATAGCCAAGATGACGATGAATACTTAGCTAACATAGCCCCACTCGATATTCGCCTGCGTTTAGGCATGTATATTACCGATGACATTTCTATCGCTTGGCAGGGCGCTTGGTATGACGCTCAAGATCATGTTCCCCACGGTGATATCTTTAATGCCGAGTCACCCAGCGAGAATTATTTCCTACAGAATGTGTATTTTGCCTATGAACCTCAAGCCATTTTAAAGGGATTAAGTGTGCGTTTGATGGTAAAAAATCTCACCAATCAGCAAGTGGTACCGTTTCTCTCCGATGGGATACCCGCAGCTGGGCGTGATGTCCGTTTGAGTTTAGCCTATGAATTTTAAAGATAAATCACCAAGGCTGTGTGGACTAGGTATATATAGCTCATAAAAAATAGGGTTATATTGCCTCGGCCCCCTGCCGAAAAATGCCATTTTATGGCATAATCCGCGTTTTACTAGGCATATAGAACAGAAAAATGACTGAAAATGAATTGCTAAGTCGCTGTGGCGGCAAGTGTGAACTGTGTGGCAGCGAGCTTGAACTCTCTATTTATGATCTGCCAGCCTCCGATGGCCGTGACAATGAGATCATGATTTGTGAAACCTGCAGTGGCCAAATTGCGGCACCGGATACCATGGACATGAACCACTGGCGTTGTCTGAATGACAGCATGTGGAGTCCTGTACCGGCAGTTCAAGTGATGTCATATCGTATGCTTAAGCGCTTAAATGGCGAAAGCTGGGCGCAAGATTTGCTGGATATGCTTTACCTTGAAGACGATTTAAAAGCGTGGGGTGATGCCGAAGTTGCCGCAGCAGGTGACGATGCGACGCCAACGTTAGACAGTAATGGTGCAGTGCTCAATGCTGGCGATACTGTGGTCATCATCAAAGACTTAAACGTGAAAGGCACGAGCTTTGTGGCTAAGCGTGGCACAGCTGTGCGTAACATTGCTTTGACCAACAACCCAGAGCATATCGAAGGCCGCGTTAACGGTACTCGTATTGTGATTCTGACGTGCTTCGTTAAAAAGTCTTAAGTTTCGCTTAGTGTGAGCGCGATTTATTTAGCTCAACACAATAAAAACCGCCATGATCGTTAGCCGATATGGCGTTTTTTTATTTTAAATTAGATGGTTAAGATACGCAGCGGGTGATTTGATATTGGCGTGCATAGCCCTGCGGATTAAATTGCCAAGATAATATCCACGCGATCACACTTAAGCCACCGAGTAATAGCCAAGCACTGTTAAAGCTGTTGAAATTATCGCGAATTAATCCGGCAATCCAAGGCGAGATAGCCGCTATGGTATATCCCACACCTTGTACAAAGGCAGTTAATTTACCTGCTAATATAGGATTTTGTTGATGATCCATAGTGACAATCAGCCCGAGTGGAAAAATCCCGCCAATACCTAATCCTGCAAGTCCCGCCCATAAAAATAGCGATAATTGAGGGGCGAGTGCCAGTCCCATAAAGCCAATGAGTTGTAGCAAGCAGAGTAGGGCTATGATGGCGCGTCTGTCCGTCGACTTGCTGGCAAGCCAAGGAAACACTAAGCCTGCGATTACTTCCATGCTGGTTAAAAAACCTAACACTAATCCCGATTGAGTTTGGCTATAACCTAGCTCGACCGCGTAGGGGGCTAGCCATGCAAGTACGCAGACATAACAGCTTGTGCCTAATGCAAAAAATATCGCCAATAACCAACTGCGACGAAAACGCCAAAAGTTAAGCTGCAAAGCTTGCTCTTTTGCTTGGCTAGGTAATGCAGCTTTATGTTTAATCAGGAGCCACAGCACGAGTGCGAATATGCCTAGCCAAGTCCAATGACCTAGACCCGCGCGCCAACCTAAGTGCATCTCGATAAAAGGCGCGCTACTCGCCGCTAATGCGGCGCCGCCCATAATGGCGGTGACGTAAAGCCCCATCATTAAGGGCACCCGTTCACCGAAATTAAGCTTAATCATGGCGGGCATTATGGTTTGAATGAGGGCGATTGCGACCCCAGCCAGTAATGCCGAGCAGATAAGCCAATTGGCATCTATCGCCCAGAAGCGCATTGCAGTAGCGGCGATCAGCAGTAGCAATGATCCTGTCATTACGGTATTGAATCCTAAGCGTTTAGCGATACTAAAGCCTGCAAAACAACCCAGCCCCATGGCGAGCACGGGCAGCAATGTCAGCATAGACGCTAAGGTAAAGCTTAAGCTGATATCCTTTTGTATGCTGGGCAGTAAAGGCCCAACGGAGGCGAGAATGGGACGTAGATTTAGACCAATAAGGATGAACGCGAGTCCGAGCAGCAATAAATTCGCTTTCTCTGTCTGGGGGGATCGCATGGATTGTCTCCAAAAATAAGCTGAGTTTGATTTGCTGAAAAAGTGATTTGTAGCAGCATTTAGCATACTCATGATGATTTCCTTTCAACAACAGTAGGTTGAAACCACATCACTACAATTCAAAAAGAATCTCTTTCAGATGTATCTTGATGTAAAGATATTTTAATTCTGCGAGAAAATGACTAAGATGTAAAGAATGATGTAAAGAATCTTTATATTGAGATAAACCTATGGCAGCTAAAATGACTCTCACTCACGCAAGCCCTGCGGATACTAACGCGAGTTCTACGAATAAAAAGAAAGCGGATTCGAATCCCAAAGAAGATGGTCTCGATAGAATTGTTGAACAGTGGCAACAGCAAGGGGTGACTGAGGATTTGATCCCTATGGCTGTGCTCGGGCGAATCGCTCGTTTAACGAAATATATCGAAGTGGTACTGCTGCAATGCCACGCCGAATTTGGCTTAGGTCAGGGGGAGTTCGATGTGCTCGCGACGTTAAGGCGCTCGGGAAAGCCGTTCACACTCTCGCCTTCACAACTTTATCAGAGCATGATGCTAAGTTCTGGCGCTATGACCAGTCGTTTAGACAGACTCGAAAATAAGGGACTGATCGAACGGGAGCACAGTAAGGAAGATCGTCGTGGTGTTCATGTCTCGTTAACTGCTGAGGGTAAGGCGCTCATTGATAAGGCATTACCTCAGCATATTCAATGTCAAAGTGCGTTGTTCGCGGGCGTGAGCGTTGAAGATAGGCCTGTGTTACTGCAGATTTTAAAATCTTGGCTGAATCAATTTGAGCCGCAATAATTCGTTTAAAATCCCACTTTAGTCTTTAAAGTAGGCTGATATGCAATAGCGGATCACTTTGGCAAAAATGCGGTAAACATGAGCCAACCGCACGGGATAACATTTGATAGAACAAGGGAGTTGCCATGGTAAAAAGACGTGAAGCATTTGAATTAGCAGGTAAACGAGTCACAGCGGGGACTCAACTTGGGATCAAGTTGTCAGTCGCAAAATTATATACCGATACGCAACTCGAAATTCATGTGGAAGTGTTTCACGGAGCCAAACCTGGTCCGACTTTACTGGTCTGCGCCGCCATTCATGGGGATGAACTCAATGGCATTGAAATTTGTCGGCGTTTATTAGCTAGGGTCAATCCAAAGAATCTGGCGGGCACGCTAATTGTGGTGCCTATAGTGAATGTGTTTGGTTTTATTCAGCAATCCCGTTATTTACCCGATCGCCGTGATTTAAATCGATGTTTCCCAGGTTCCAGTAAAGGGGCGCTGGCAAGCCGTTTAGCTAATCTGTTTGCGACTCAGTTATTAGTGCATGCAACCCATGTGATTGATTTACATACAGGGGCCGTCCATAGGGATAATCTGCCGCAAATTCGCTGTGATACGAATGATGAGACTATGCTCGCCATGGCGAATGCCTTTGGTGCACCGCTGATCATGCATTCTAAAGCGCGCGGTGTTTCTATGCGAGGTTACGCTAATCAACAGGGCATTCCTTGCATTTTATATGAGGCTGGTGAGGCATTACGCTTTAGCGAGTTGTCGATAAAATCAGGCCTTAAAGGTGTGCTCAATGTGATGCGCAGTTTAGATATGCTTAAAGGGCGAGTGAGCAATAAAGGATCGAGTGTCAGTGCTATTCGCAGTTATTGGGTTCGCAGTGAATCCGATGGTTTAGTGAATATGAAGCTTAAACTGGGCCAACGGGTGACTAAGGGCTATATTATTGCCCATATCGTCAGTCCTCACGGTGGTGACAGTGTGGCCATTCGCGCCCCAACCGACGGTATTATCATCGGAATAAGTAATATCCCTGTGACTAACGAAGGTGAGGGGATGTTTCATATTGCCCAGTTCGAAGGTGACGAGATTGAAATTGCCAACGAACAACTCGATGAATTTCTGATGGAGTACGCCTAGATTCTAGGTCCCATCATCCCTACAATTTAAACCGCTCTACTGAGCTGGTGAGTGAATGGGCAAGCAGAGTGACTTCGTTACTGCGTTTGGCCATGTCCATGGCTTCATTGGCATTTTGGTCTGCAGATTGTGCCGCCTCGCTCATGCTCGACTCAATTCGCTGACTGTAATTAAGTTGTTCATGGGCGGCTTGGATGATGTGTTGGCTCATGTGATTAATTGAATACAATGAGGCTTCAATCTGACCGATAGCACCATGTAGCGCCTGACTTTGTTCAACACATTCATTCGCTTGATGTTGGCCCGTCCTAATCGCATCGGCTGCAGTGGACGTTTCTTGTTGCAGAGCCGTGATCATGGTTTGAATTTCGGCGGTGGCGGCTTGGGTACGCGAAGCAAGCGATCGCACTTCATCGGCCACCACAGCAAAACCACGACCGTGTTCTCCTGCTCTAGCCGCCTCAATTGCCGCATTTAATGCCAGTAAATTGGTTTGCTCTGCGATGCTGCTGATCGTCGTTAAAATGCCCCCAATATTATCGCTATGGATACTTAAACGTGACATGATTTCGACTGAATGGCTTAAACGTGCACTGAGTTCAGTGATTTTCGTACGGTTATCATCGGCAATTTGCTGCACTTGATTACCGTATTGGGAGGCTTGGTTGATTTGTTCTGCGGATTCTGATGCTTGTTCTGTCACAAGATTTGAGCTAGTAAACATCTGTTCTGCCAAGGCTTTCGTTTCATCGACGCGGCTAATTTGCGCCGTTGCGGCATTGGCGATGCGCTGGCCTTGTTCATTGGTTAGAGTCGCAGAGCTGTCCAATAAATGGGCATTTTGGCTGATGTTGGTTAGTAGCTTGGCAAGATCGTCACTTAGGGTGTTCATATTATCTATCAAGGTGCCAAATTCATCGTCATGGTGTTTGTGAATACGTTTAGATAAATCCCCTTGAGCTATGCTTGCGAGCGCGCCATTGACTTGGGCCAAAGGGGTGAGCATAGCTTTGGAGGTAAAGAAGGAAATAAAACTCACCATAACGATAAATACCAGTGTGAGCACAATCGCTAAGGTTTGACCCTGTTGAATATCATTACTGGCAATGGTTTGCAGATTGCTAAATCGGCGGTCGGCTAAGGTGATTAATTTATCTAAGGCAAGGTTATTAGCATTAAAATCTTTGTCGGCATTTTGATAATGTTGTTCAGCTTGTGTTTGTGCCTCAACGACCCTTTTTTGTGTTTGATAAAGTTCGGCGGGTGTCGCGAGTAAAGAGGAAATAATGGCGAGTTGTTGTTCAAAAATGGATAGCAAATCTAGGGTATCTATTCCCATCGTTTGTTGTTTTAAAAAGCTAAAATTGGTATTGAGATTACCCAGCAGTAAACCAACATCTTGTTGGTGGGAATCAATGGTATTTACCGTTTTAGTGTGTGTAAGTTCTCCCATAGTATTACTTAAGGTGTAAAGCATATCGTCGATACGTGTACCTGTACCGATAATTTCTTCGAGTAAGACTGGATTGTCTGGCAGGGCAATTGTTTCCAGATCGATCATGGCATTACTGGCTTGAGTTTTGGCTTCATTTAGCTGGTTAAAAAGTTGTTGATAAAGCAGTTTTGCCTGTTCACTGGCGAGTTTAGCTTCAAACATGGCCTGAGTTTGCTGTAAGTAAGACTGGTATTTTACTTGCGCTTCTTTCAATGACGTTTGCATTTGCGGTTGATCTACTACCCTTTGCACTAATTCATTTTCGATATTTTGGTATTTTCCCTGCAGGGCGGTAAAAGCTTGTTTGCTTTGAGTTAAAGCAGAACTGTCCTGTTGGCTATAGGCGAGTGTCGCCAGCCGTGACATTTTGAGTAACACTAACTGCAAACTGTTACTCTGTTTTTGTACTGGAACAGCTAAGGTTTCAATATTTTGATAAGCCATTTGCACTTGGGTGAGTGAATAATAAAAAAAGCCACTTCCTGCAATAAGCAGGGCACCTATAGCGCTAAAACTTAAGATCATTTTTTGTTTAATGCTGAGTGTTAACATAGGGCTTATTGCCTCTTGCTAGTGCCGTTTCTAGGTGGATTTATTTAGCATCCTAGGGCATTAATTATTAGGGTGCTGTTTTTATTGATATATTCATTTAAGTGTAGCAGAGTTCTACAGGAGTAAAGTTGCTCACTTTGTTTTCAGTTTAATGGGCGTGAAAGGAGAGAAATGAAAACGGTAATGTTAGGTGAGTCGGCCGTAGTGCCAACAAAAATTATCTGTGTTGGGCGGAATTATGTGGATCATATCCATGAGTTAGGCAATGAAATACCTGAGGATATGGTGGTATTCCTAAAACCTAATTCAGCGATAACGACCGAGCTTCACTCACAACATTTGGGTGAAACGCTGCATTATGAAACTGAACTTTGCTTTATGTTCCTGCATGGTCGTTTTAGTCATGTTGCAGTGGGTTTAGATCTCACAAAACGTGATTTGCAAACTAAGTTAAAAGCTAAGGGATTGCCTTGGGAGCGAGCAAAAGCCTTTGATGGTGCAGCGTTATTCAGTCCGTTTGTGGCGATTGATGATGCAGAGGCACCACTGCATTTCACCTTGAGTATCAATGACAAGCTAGTCCAAGAGGGGCATATCGATTTAATGATTTACAAACCTCAAACCATATTGTCCGAGCTACAGGCATTTATCAGTCTCGATGAGGGCGATATTGTGATGACAGGCACACCCAAGGGCGTGGGAAGTATTCCCGCTAAAAGTGTATTTAACGTCACGCTGAGCCGTGGCCTGCAAGCGGGTGCTGAACCTTTGCTCGAATATCAATGGCTGAGTGTTTAGCGCCTGATAATATTATGTTGCACGAAGCCGAGTGACTCACCTGTTTGAGTCATTCGCCACAACTCAAGGTGTTTAACAGCACTTATCTCTGTGCGATTAATGTTGGATAATTACAGTCCTGCAACGGCTTCCATATCGAGTTCGATATCAGTGCAGCCTTTAGCGCAGAAGATCCCCGCAGTTTGTTCCGCTTTTACCTGCTCGGGTAATACCACTTTTAGCGTTTGCTTACAGCTTGGACATTGGACTGGTTTACCTTTAAATACCCGTTTAATCAGATTTTTCTGCTCATTGAATGAAGCAGCAGTAGTTTGGTTCAATACGGTAAAAGGGCTAGTCGAGGCTGTCGTCATTGGTGCGAAAATCCTTAGCGAAAGGTTAAATAAAACCACATTGTTCGAGTTAATGTGCCATCGATGATGGCTGTGAATGACGGTGATTATAACGTCAGTGAGTGTAGTCGCTAAGTCACGACTATCCATAAATTGACATTTATTTCCCCCTCGGTTGCGCAATTTTTGCGATATTTGCTGAACTTTGGCTGACTAATACAAAAATAAACTCAATTTCAGTTCATTCATAGGTTTGTTTTTCAGTGCTATCTGTAATACTGCTTTTGTCTACAAATTGGGGTGATACTGCTGCAAACTGAAATGAAATTTAAAGGGTGACTGGGGGAAATAATGAGTACGTTTGTAAAGTTAACCATAGCCGCAACAGTCGTCGTACTCGGCATACTTGCCGCGGGCATCTATCGTTTTAATATGACGAATGATGATGTGTTTATGGTCGTGGAAGATGGGCGAGTGATGCCATTTGATGATGCGATGGCTCTAGAGAATGCGAAGGTACAAGCTAATCGTGTTGACATTAATGAGACAGATCTTGTCGTACCAAGTGAGATAAAACCAGTTGCCAATGCATCTGAGGTGATGCTGAAACTGTTTACGCTTAATACTGCTAACCCCTTTGAAGTACATTTACCCGAAGGACATAAACCTGTGGCATTAACGCATTTTATTAAAGTTAAGCAAACAGAGTTTGCCATTGGCGACTACCAAGACGGTGACGTCAAGGGACGAGTATTGCTCGATTATATGCGTATTACTCCGCTTAATTTTGATCCCGCATTAGAGCCAGACACACAGAGTAATGCTCCTATTCAATTGGATTTGAATGCGCAAACAATGCCCTTTGTTGCGCCATTTATTGTGACAACTCAAGGTTCTGGGGTGTTTTGGTATCTTGGATTATTTAACCTCGATTATGAACACTCCAGTTTGAAGCATTTGGGGAGTGTTTTGATTGGAGATAGGATTGAGGTTGATAATGTTGAACCTGTTTATCCCTTTGAGTCACCTTATAAAATCGCCGTTACCTATAGAGATAGGGCACCTAATCAACCTATGTCAGAAAATCCTGAAATCGTTAAAACCTTAGAACTGACAGTTACTGAAACGGGGATTAACTAGAGCGTGCGAGGCGTTATGGGTATTTTTGCAGAGTGTGAATAGGGTCCGCTGCCAACAATAAAAACAAAACCCACCTAGGCGGGTTTTGTTTTTGGACCGATAATTCAGTCCTATAGCTTGATGTTAATCATTTGTGAAAGCGCTGTTTTGGAGCTGATTTATCAAACCTTTTTAACTATGCTGATTTTATCAACCACCTTTTTAACATCGTCGGTGTTTTCTGCAATTTTCAGCGCGAGTTGACGCTCTGCATCGCTTGCGACTTCCCCTTTGAGAGTCACAACACCATCGGCAACATCGACGTTAATTTGGGTGCCAGAAACATCGGTTGAAAATAATAAACGGGTTTTGACAACGGTGGCGACTTTGGAGTCGGTTAAGGTTTTCATCACATCGCTGGTACCATCATCTTTACTCATTACGGTTAACTTGTTATCGACATCTTTTACCCCATCTAGGCTTTTGATAAGCTCTGTTGCAAGGGCTTTATCGACGCGACTTTCTACTTGTCCGGTTAAGGTCACATGACCATCTTTTACATCGGTCATAATGTCAAAGGAGTTCAGGTTAGTATTGAGTAACAGGGTCGTTTCTGCTTTACCATCAATCCAAGCATCTTTGGCTTCATTTTTCCAATCTTGAGCTGCAGCCACATTTAAGCTGATTGAACCGATAAGTAAGGTTGCTAATACTGTTGCTGTTTTCATGATGATATCCTCAGTTGTTGACTCAAGGATAGATATAGCGTGAATCGTGCCAATGTTTTTAACTTATTGATTTATTTATTTATATAATAGTTTTATCTTTGATTTAGGCTTGTTGTAGAGGCCATTAATCGGTCTTTTTTACCGAATAAATGTAATTATTGCAGAGAGACCCTCGATGCAATTGACATGAAAAACCGCACAAGACTGTGCGGTTAGTAACTAGAGCGTTAAGGGTTATGAAGGGATTGCATGGCATCGCAACTGATTTGTAACCAAGCAGTGCCTTCGGCAAGTTGACATGTGAGATGTGGATGATGTGCTTGTTTTACTGCCCGCTTTAGTTGAGTTAGCACTTGTTGCTCGATCTCGATAAGAGCCGCAATGGCCACAGAGATTACGTGTTGTTCTAATAGCGTTTCAACTTGAGCATAAGGATTTACTTGTTGGTTAGTGATGTTACCTGTACTTGGATAGTCTTGCGGTAAGGATAGTCTGATTAATAGACGTTTATAGACAGAGGATTGCACCCTAAGAATACGTTGCAGGTTATAGTCATCGACCAGAGAGATCGCGCGAGTGTAGAACTCATCTCCCCTCTGGCAGAGTGTAATAATCCCCTCGCTAAGCTTGATATCGGCGCTGATATCAGTCTGATGTTGCACAACATTAGACTTCATAATCCATCTCCTTATGCCTGAGTCCGGCATTCTTGAGTTAATAATGTCAGTTTTGTTCAGCTACCATGCATATTCCGTTCTCGTTTTTAGTGGTAGATTAAAAGACTGATTTATAGAGCGATATTTTTAGTTAGTTCAGTTATTCGATTGGTATGTCGGAAACTATTACCATTGATGTTGTTAAAGTTTCACGGCTGGCATACAGTGGATCTTCATACACAGGAGTGAACTTAGCATGGCTCGACCAACACTTTTTTATCACCTACAGGATTTAGGTGCCGAGCAAGCACTTGTGCAACTTGAAGGTGCCTTACATTTTAATAAACTGCGTAGTATTGATGACTTACCTTGGCTTGCCCAGCTTGAAGCCAATCATGTTGATGTTGCAGTTATTGAGTTTCCTTGTCTTAGTCACGAGGACTATCTTGATTTAATGAAAAATGCAGCTATGTCGGGGATTGAGTTTATCTTTCTCTCCAATGGTCAGCCCAATCCCAACCTAGATAAGCTTATGGCGCAATATGCAGGTTATCATCTTCGCAAGCCATATGATATGTCACTGATAAGTAGTATTTTAATTGATTTTGCTCAACATTTAGTCGCTAGTTCACCCAGCCGTTCAAGCCCCTTTTTAAGCGAGTTAGACCAATACGGTTTACTTGTCGGTTCGTCGGCGCCTATGCATAAGTTGTATCGCACCATTCGTCGTGTATCAGTCACCGACAGTAATGTATTAATTATTGGCGAGAGTGGTGTAGGTAAAGAGTTAGTCGCTAATACTATCCACCTAGCAAGCCCTAGAGTGAATGAGCCCTTTATTGCGATTAACTGCGGCGCTCTCAGTCCCGAATTGGTTGATAGTGAGTTATTTGGACATGTTAAAGGGGCTTTTACTGGTGCAAATCGGGATCATAAAGGGGTTTTTGAACAGGCGGAAGGTGGAACGTTATTTCTCGATGAAATAACGGAAATGCCTATAGAGCATCAAGTAAAGTTACTTAGAGTGCTAGAAAATAATGAGTATCGCCCAGTGGGGGGAGACAAAGTACTCCACTCAGATGTACGCATTGTGGCGGCAACGAATCGTGATCCTCTTGCGGCAATAGAGGCTGGGCTATTTCGAGAGGATTTATATTTTCGCTTGGCTCAATTCCCGATTAGAGTTCCACCATTAAGGGTTCGTGGTGAAGATATTATCGGATTAGCGCAGCATTTTCTGGCTTATCGTAATGTGGCTGAAAAGCAGTGCAAAGTTTTCTCAGAGGAAAGTCTGCGGATGATTGCTGCTAATCGTTGGACAGGCAATGTACGCGAGTTAAAACATGCCGTTGAGCGGGCTTATATTCTGGCGGATCAAGAGATTTTGCCGAGTCATTTGCAGCTAGAACAGGAAATCGATAACGCCAAAATTGCTGAGGAAGAAGTGATTATTCCCCAAGGGATGCGTTTAGATGATTTGGAGAAAATTGCCATTTATCAAGCACTAGAGTCCAGTAATGGCAATAAAACCGATACTGCTGAACAATTAGGGATTAGCGTTAAAACCCTCTATAACAAGCTCAGTAAGTATGAACAGCAAGTCGAGTCAGGTGAGCCTACTGCAAAATAATGAGTGTGTTTCAATATAGATGAAGAAGTGATTGACGTTGAGGCATCAAGACATCAAGGCATTAATGCCACAGATGATTACAAGGTTGTTTCTTCGGTTATTTCTTGATAGGGAACAAACACCTTAAGGGATGCGGGTTGAACCTCAATGGTAAGATCCGCAGGCTCAAACACTTCGCCATCAATCACATATTTACACTTAGGCTGACTGCTAATGGTGACCTTTTTAGCGTGGGCGTGGTGGACTTTACTTAGGCGAGCTTGTTGAACTTTTAGATCTTTATGGCCTTCTTTAACCCACCCAGCGATTGCTAATTCGGCTAAGCCAAGCAAGGGGCCTTTGGGGTCATCGTCCGCATCCAACCAGGTAATATCGAGCAATCCATCGGTCATATTGGGTTCGCCATTTCCTTGTGCTAGCAAACTGGTAAAGGGGGCGGCATTGGCAATTACTAAGCTGTGGGTACGGATCGTTATCGGCGCGGCATCGTCCAAACTTAACGAGATAGTTAAGGTTTCTGCCATACTCATCGCTTGCCATAGACCATCGAGGTAGGCCAGTTGACCTAGGGCGTTTTTACGCTCGCGGTTTGCTGATTCAATCATTTTTTGCTCAAATCCAATGCCGACAAGTAACAACACTAACTCATCATTACAACGTGCGGTATCTATAGCTTGGTTGTGTCCTTGAATAATATTATCCAGCGCCTGAGAGATAGGAATTATCTTGCTGCCTAAACCAAATAGCGCATGACTTAAGGCGTTCGTCGTTCCTAAAGGAATAATCCCTAACATGATATCGGTATTCACAACTTCTGATGCGACCTCGGTTACCGTACCGTCTCCGCCACAGGCGATAACGATATCTGCGCCTGCACTGCGGGCCTGTTGAGCGAAGATATTTGCGGTTTCGTCTGCTGTTGTGAGAGTTAACGTCAGGTCAAAATAGGCTTTGAGTTCATCTTGGATTTGTTCGCTGTATTCTTGCCATTTTCCGCCGCCAGAGACTGGGTTGGCGATAATCCATGCTACTTTGTGGATGTTAATTTTCCCTTGACTGAGCATGCGATCAAGCGCGCGTAATTGCCATTTGTTTAAGCCTGCGGTTTTGCGGACTTGCTTTATCTGTTGCAGTACTTCTACGAAGTGCTGTTGTTTATCTTTACAAACCAAATAAGCGGCGAGTACCAGCACTGAGCGGCCACGACCCATAGCACAGTGGATGAGTACCTTTTTATTGGCGCGCACTTGGCGGTGCAGCCAGTTAACGGCTTGATTGAGTTGGGCACTGGTCGGCACACTATGATCTAAGATGGGAATATTTAAATACTCGATATGATCTTCAAACTGTGACCAATCTAAGCCATCAAACTCAGCGGTGACATCCAGAATGGCAGTGATCTTATTGGCTTTAATCTTTTCCAGATCCGCAGGAAAGAGTCGACAACCGAGATACAGATGTTCATCTATCCCCTGCATCGATGGCACTGAATCACATTTTCTCGCCCAATGGTTATAGAGTCGGCAACCCAATAAAAAAGGGATAAAACCCCAGCGAATATACCAAGGAATAGTGCCATCTTGGCGTTTTCTAAAAATACTGGCGCGATTAAACCAATAGGCTGAGCCGACTAAAAACAGTGACAGGCTCGTCCATGCCCAAATGAACGTAAGCAGAGGAGAAGTTCCTGCCACCGCAAAATAGGCGAATAGCATGGCACCTGCTGTGTACAAATATTTGATGTGGATCTTCGTTAGCATGCAAGTTCTCCAATGCCGTTGCTTTTGGTTAAATTCGTTGCACTTGAAATGGTTGAATGTGAGATGAAGATGTTGAAATGATTGAGTGTAAACCAAAAGGGTAGCAGTAGATGTGTCTATTGCTACCCTAAATCAGATAAAGCTTGTTAGCCTAGCACTTAGTATCTTTAGCCTTAACGCCTTCTTTGACTTCTTCACAGGCATCTTCGATAGCGTTGCCTACATCGGTAATGGCATCATCGATCTTTTCACCGGCATCTTCGGCTTTGTTATCACTACAGGCAGATAGGCCTAGGGCGAGTAATAATGCCAGTGCTGCACTTGTCATTAGCGTAAATGGTTTCATATCTATTTCCTCTCCAATAAAAATTAAGGGCGCGGGGCTCTACCTTTGATGGCATTGACCAACAGTGAAATCACCAGTAACACAATAAATAAGAAGAAAATGATTTTTGCGATACCAGCAGCGGCTCCTGCAATACCAGTAAAACCAAAGAGCCCAGCAATAATGGCAACAACCAAAAACATTAATGTCCAACCTAACATATTAACCTCCTATCCCAGTCTTTATCCTTCATCTGACCCGTTTGTGTCATTTGTAAGGTAATGGTGAGTGGTTATTTATAGGATGCGAGCTTAATGCCAATGTGATTTTTTAAAGGTAACATTTTGACTTTGTTTATTTATATTTAGATTTAGTTGATTTTTTTCAGTTTACTTAAATGCAAATTAAGCAATTTTTACCTTACTTTCGGTAAAAGTTTCAGCCTCAATAACTGTGCTTTTTATCAATAAAAAAGCTGACACTGTTACCCATGCCAGCTTTATATACAAGGTGTTACGTTGAGGCTAATCGGTTAAAAACGATTTAGCGGTTTCCAGCGTTGCAGGCTAACTGGAATGCTCGCGCCTTGGGATAACAGCAGGTTAATCCGCGCTTGATACGCCGCGCCCACCATTAAATGTTTGGCTAAATCCACTGCATTACGGGCCTTATAGTCATCTAAATAACTGCCTTTGGCCCACGCATTAAATGCGCCAAGGGCAGGGCCTGCCCAGATTTAGTAATCCATTTCGCGGCCGACTTCACCTGTGTTTGACCAGCGGCTAGATAGACCCAAATACCAGCGGAAAATCAGCGCCATCTTACGTTTGGGGTTATCCAGTGCGCGCTCGATTTGCTTAGGATCGCGCTCGTTAAAGTGGGCGACTGTGCCAGCCCAAATATCATCGAGTGATGAGCGGAACACTTGCTCTTCGAGCTTTTTACGCTCGTCCGCAGGGATGGCATCAATCGAATCGTAACGGGTGTAGATTTCATACAGCTTATTGGCGCGCATCGGGAACAGAGTGCCGCGCTTAACCACTTGTAATTTCACGCCCATTTCGAACATATCGGCGGCAGGTGCCATAGTCACATCGGCCATTTCTGTGGTGGCGAGTAACTTACGTGTGTGTTCACTCGCGCCCGCCTCCACACATGCTTGGTTGATTGAACCTGTGACGATAAAGGCCGCGCCCATGTTGAAGGTGGCTAATGCTGCATCGGGTGTACCAACGCCGCCGCCAGCACCAACACGGATGGGCGTCTTGTATTGATACTTCGCTTGGATTTCATCTTTGAGTGCCAAAATCGTCGGCAATAGCGTGACCAGTGGGCGATTGTCGGTATGGCCACCTGAGTCGGCTTCGGCTGTGATGTCGTCCGCCATGGGCACCAGCAATGCCATCGCCATTTGGTCTTGGCTGATAAGGCCGTCACTCACTAGTTGCTGGAGGATTTTAGCCGGCGCAGGTTCCATAAACTTAGTCGCGACTTCGGTGCGGCTGATTTTTGCGATGACTTTGTTGCCAATGACTATTTCGCCATGTTCGTCGCGGCTCAAACCCGCTGCGCGGTAATAGACGATTTGCGGCGTTAAGCCTAAAAATGCCGAGGCTTCGACCGTGCGCACTTTATGTTTTAAGAACAGCTCAACACTGCCGCGCTCTAATGCGGGCTCGCTTGGGCTGTGAATTAAGTTAAAGGCGTAGGGGCCATTGGGCAGCGCCGCTTGAATGCGAGTAATGGCCGCTTCAACGCGGGATGGGATTAACCCCGCCGCGCCAAACGAACACAAAATGCCCGCTTGACCTAGCGCGATAACCAGTTCTTCTGAGGCAATACCGTTGGCCATGGCGCCAGCGTAGTAAGCGTATTTAACCCCGTGTACGCGGCGAAAATTACTGTCGCCTAAACTTTGGGTGCCAAGGGCAGGGGCAAAGGCGCTGACAGGGTGTGAGCCCAGTGGCGCTTGGCTGTCGCTTGTGGTTACTTCGGCCGTTTGCGCTATGCCTAAGCCTTTTTCGCTGTGATTCACTAAGTAACAGGCTTGGCTTAAATCTTTGAGTTTTTTGCCTAATGCGTCGATATCAAAGCACAGCTCTGCATCGTTGACTTGCCACGGCCAAGGGCTGAGTTTTTCGTTATTGCTATTGTATTGATCTAGAGTATGGCTAGTCATAGGTGTTCTCATGTTATCAGTGCCGCCCTGTGCGATGTGGATAGCCAAGGCGGCGCAACTATTTGTTATTCGTTATTTGTTATTCGAGATTAGCGTCTTTCTAACAGCGTAAACTCGCTAGGCTTCTTCAATACAGATGGCGATATCTTTAACTTCATAAATCCGCAGGCCATCTTTACTCAAGTTGGCATCGCCCATAATGATGCGTTTGCCATTGTCGTCTGTCACGCTGGTAATGTGCACATCCAGTGACATCTGCTTGTTTAATGGGTTAATTTGACCGCGATATTTCCATTTGATATCCGATAAAATCTGGCCGAATTTTGGACTCTTAAAGCCCGCACCAAGGTCTTGGTCAATCGCATAGGTTTGCATCAGCTCGATAATGGCTTCAACCCCTAATGAGCCTGGCATCACAGGATCTTGATGGAAATGGAATTGGAAGAACCAATCACTCGGGTCGATGGTGCGTTCGGCGTATAAATAGCCAAGGCCCGCTTTACCGCCGGCTTTTACGATTTCAGCTTTGTCGATAAAGTTAAGCTGACCGCCCGCTAAACGGTAATGCGGCTGACCTTCTGGCGCGTTAAAGCTGCGATGCTGTTTATCTAACAGATTGATTTGGCTATCGGCCGCTATGCCATTTTGTACATGCCAAGGCTGAGTTATTTTGCCGTTGTCTATGCCTAACTGGTTTTTCAGCGCATCGCCCTTGAAGTAACCAAATACCGCTTTACCTTGGTAGAAAGGCTCGCCATCGCAGCTTAATTCAAAACTGAAATTCTGGATGATATTGCTGCCAGCAATCACAGTCGATAACAAACGTGAGTCGTTCACTATGGTTTTGCCACGTAAATCCACATGGCGCAGTAGTTTACCGTTGCCGTCTAAGTTACGGAAGAACAGCTCTTGGCCGGGGAAGCCCAAGGTGGTGCCCATATAGCCCGAGATAAAGCCGTTTGGCTGCAGTGATATCTCCATCAGCACAGAATAGGGCATCACGGCATGATGGCTGTTTTTATCGTAATACCAAGCATTTGCGGGCACTTCGTATTCAGCGATACACGAAGAGGGCTTTTTCAGCTCGCCGCGCTTGCCGTCAATCGCAACCACGCGGGTGGTAAGCTGTAAATCACCGCAAGGCGTGCGCGGTGGAATTAGGCCGCGATAGATGCTGAAATCGGGGCCGAAGCAGTTTTCGATATCGCCAGTGGCAAATTCGAACATGTGGTACGGCGTGAACGGCAGGGTATCGGGCACGCGGTTAGCATACTTTGAACCCGCAGGCGCAATCGGTGCAGGCACATGTTGCAGAGGCACTACGCCTTTATTGGTTGGCGCAGTTAAATCAGGAAACTGCGCCATTAGCGGCGCAGCTAAGGATACTGGTGTTGTTGAAACCAGCGGCGCAGCCGAAGCAGTATTTTTAGCTACATTTTTAGTTGTATTATTAGCTGTGCTGGCATGATTATCCGCGAGGTAGCGGGTGCATTCGGCTTCTTCTTTGATCATCACCCCAAGGTTTTGGAAATCCACCACCACTTTGCCATTGAGCAAAATATCGATATTCGCCTTAGCATACGGGCGCGGGCTCATACCGATTTCGGTGATTTCCATACGATAGGTGAGCAGGCCAGATTGTGGCAAGACTTGACCGCGACAGCGCACTTTTGTGACGCATTTTCTAGCGGTTGGAAACGACCATCTTTAACGCCGAGGTGCATACCAATATGCAGCATAAAGAATTGCAGTAATTGACCACAGCCTTCGGCCATTAACGATCCCGCCATCACTTGGTCGCCCTTGAAATGACACGGGAAATACCAATGATCAGCTTCGAGCTGCTTATGGCCTTGAACTGAGCCTAAGCCCCACGCGCCGCCATGCACCTCAAGATTGCTGACCTGTTCAATCATCAGGAATTTTTCGGATGCAAAACATAAAGAGGGCTGCAACCCATATTGGGCTTGATGCGCCGCATGGGCGCCGCCAAAACAGCCACCGATATCGGCGCCGAGCAGTTTATGGATTTGACTGTAATCAAATTGGTTTTGTGCGCAGTTAAGCAACGGAGTAAAGCGCGGCTTATTGGGATTATTGAGCGCAAGGTTGCGAGTTTTGATTTCAGCTTCGGTGTGAATAACGCCTTTGCCGTCGGCGAGTTCCTTGTCGGTGAAGAAGCCGGCGCAGCCGCCATCCATTTTCAGGATCAGCTTATCGCCCACAAAACATTCGTAGGAGAAGAAGAACAACAAGGTATCGCCATTGCGGGCAAAGTTGTTGATGGAAATGTCGTAGCGCAGGGTGTCGCCACCGCGTGGTAAGTCGCCAAGGAAGGTCAGGGTGCAATCGAGCAGGCGATAAACGCGCTCGCCCTTGTTTTCAAAATCGATACCTAAGTAACTGATCAGCATCAAGTCGCATTGACCCGATTCGACCGCCACGGCCCAAGGGATTTGGCCATCGACCAAATAGGGGGCGTCCACAGGGATGTCGTATTCTGTGGTCATAGTGCAAGGCTGATATTGGTTCATCTGGGCGTTTAATTTAGTTACCCGAGATACCAGCAAATAGTCAGTGGTTGGCAGGCGTACACGGCGCGAATAGCTGTCGATAATGGCATAATCAGGGCCAAAGACGTTAGCAATATCACCTTCGGCGTACTCGACTAAATCCGCATAATCCCAAATGCAAGGCTTACTTATCGGTGTTGGCAGCGTGTACTCAGGCACTTTTGCATGATTAGGAAAAAGCGCAGGATGTGGAAGAACCGCTGTCACAGATGCCTGAACAATGGCTTGCTGTTGTACTGGTGCAGCTTGGCCATTGACGGCTAACTCGCTGGCAAGCTGGGCTTTCATCAAGGCATCGGCCAGTTTCAGTCCTTCAGCGCGACTTTGCAAAAAGGCTAAATGCGCCTCACGGGCGAGTTGCTGATTTCTTAAAAATGCCGCGTCTTTTAGCTCTGCTTGAGCGGCGTTTTTATTGGGCGTGCTTAGGGCATTCATTGGCATGCTGCTTAATGTCTCTTTTTGTTGAGCCGTGGTTGGGCTGCTTATTGCAAAGCGACTCGTGTCTTTGCTCGCTATTTGGGCCAAATGTTTACGTTGGCTGCGCGCTGGCAGTGCTGTCATAGCTTGGGCTTTTTGTTGTATAGCATCAAGGCCTGCGAGCGGCGTATCAAGGATATGCTGATAGATATCGCGGCCACCGAGCGTTACTTGTTTTATTAAGTGTTTTTGCTCAGAAAGCGTTAAATCTTGATCTAGCCTTTGCTGCAAATTGTATGCTTGCGTGGCACTTTGGCTGAGAAGTAACTGCGAGCATTTACCTTGGCTAAACGTCGCTACGAGCGCGTTCTGCTGAGCTTGAGAAGAATGCTTGTTAAGTTGCGCTTGATTTTTAAGCTGCCCATGATTTTCAAGCTGAAGCAGCGCGCTCAAAATACTCGCCATTCCCGCAGCAGCAAAGTTGTGGCCTAGGGTATCAGCGGCTTGGCTGCGCTGGTTCACACTCGGCAACAGGGTATTGAGTACTAGCTCTGAATCGGCAAGTTGCTCAACCGCAATACTGGTTTCAATCAAGCTAATCTGGCTGCTATTCACCTTGGCTTGAGTTAGCAAGTCATCGCAAATGCGCGCTGTGTTGCTATTACCTTGTATGTCACAAATCGCGCCAAATACTTGGCCGCTGATATGACCATAGCTGTTGCTATTGGCATCATTAAGTATAACATTAGTATTTGAATTTTCAGCAGTGAGTACCAGTGCGCCAGCACCTTCACCGACTTTCCAGCCTGCGTCAGTGGCAGTAAATGCCACTGGCGATACGGCGTTTTTAAAGATCACTTGCTCAAGGCTGCCACTTAAATCGATGGCGGCAATCACTACGGCATCTAAGGACTCTTGGGACAAGAGGTTCTCGGCCACATCGATACAGCGAGCGACCGAAAGCTCGGCCGCCGAAATGGTAAAGGCGGGGCCGTTAAAGTCCCAAAGGGATGCGATGCGTGACGCCATGATGTTGCCAATAAAACTGGTGTATTGGTTCAGTTTGGCGGCATCGAGCACACTGTCCATGGCGATTTTTTCAAGGGCGAGATACTCAGCTTGCGTGAGTGTTATTCCTTGTTTTTTAAGACTGTCTGCCAGTTGAGTGTGCAGATTCACCCTGCCACGGAACTGGTGTAATTCCAGTTCGGTTTCCATTGCTACTAATACAGCAACCTTGCCGCCGGGTTTTAAGTTGGCATCGCGGATCGCTTCATCGGCCACTTTGATCAGCAGCAGTTGCTGGGAGATCAGGCGGTCATCCTCATTGGGCGGCACTTTAAAGCGCAGGAAGTCAAAATCGAACTGGTCGATATAGGCGCCTTGCGGGACAGAAGGCAAGCCAAAGTTAGCTAAGATCTCAGGATGTTTATCTAAGCCTTTCCAACGTTTAGCGGGTAGCGGGATAAAGGCATGTTGCCGAGCATGAATGGTGTTATCCAGTGCATTAATGGAGGATAAAGGCCCGAAGTGTGATGCTAAGCCAATGATATTTAATGGTGTATGCTGATAGTTTACTTGGGCTGTACTCTGCTGATGTTTGCTACAGGTATTTGCCGGTACATAGGATTCCAGCAATAAATGCGCGTTACAGCCGCCAAAACCGAACACAGAAACACCTGCGTGGCGGCGGTCATTGCCGGCTTTATCGGGCCAAGCATGCAATTCTGTTGGCAGATTTTTAGCGCTAAACAAGCCCTTAGGCGAAGATATCGGCGCTGATAAGTTAATACTTGGCGGCAGTCGACCCGAGCGCATGGCAAAAATCATCTTCATGATCCCCGGCATGCCCGCAGCTGTGAGTAAATGGCCTAAGTTGGATTTTGCCGAACCGATCAGCGGCACTGCAGAGCCCGCGAGTTTGTCCTCAAAAAAGCGTTCCATCGAGGCGAGTTCGACTTTATCCCCAAGCGGTGTGCCCGTGGCATGGCATTCAATCACTTCGATATTGGCAGGCAGTGTGTTTGCTGCACTATAGGCGCGCTCGAAGGCCTGCACTTGGCCCTTGCTGTTGGGGCTTAATACGAACTGGCCTTTACCGTCGTTCGACAAACCAATGCCGCTGACGACGGCATAGATGTTGTCGCCATCGCGCTCGGCATCTTCTAAGCGTTTTAATACCAAAACCCCGGCGCCTTCACCGGCGAATAAGCCCTTGCTGTTGCTATCAAAGGGCGCCGAAATACCGTGGTCTGGGTAGGCGTGGAAAATCGAGAATCCCATATTGATAAAGAAGGGATCTGCGCCCGATACTGCGCCCGCTAGCATCATATCGGCCTTGCCTGTTGTTAGGTAATCGCAGGCGAGTTTGAGTGCATAAACCGAGCTGGCGCAGGCGGCGTCCAGACTCAACTGAGTGCCACCCAAACCGAGTGCATCGCTGACCAGTTTTGAGGCTGTGTGAGCAACGGCGCCATTGGCGACGTTTAATGCTTGGCTATTGGCATTGAGATCGTTAACTGAGTTGCCAAAATCAGCCAGCTGAAATGCGCTTTGGTTAAGTTTGTTTTGTAGCGCCTTTTCAACGGTTTGATGATACAGAGGCAAAAATAATTCGTTGGAGCGGGCCGTGGGGAATGACAAGGTTCCCATTACGATACCTGTGCGCGCCAGTACGGCATCGCTTGGTGCAATTCCTGCGTCTTGAAGGGCTTTACGACTGCAATCGAGTGCCCATAAAAAGCTTTCATCTAAACCGTCAAAGGCGGACTCAGGCAGTTGATAGCCCTTGGCATCAAACTCAAAGTGTTGGATGTAGCCGCCCTTATCACAGTAAAAACGGTCAGATTGCCCCTGCACACCTTGGTAATCGGCTGGATTGGCATTGAGCTTCTCGCGGCTGATTTGGGTGCGAGAGTCTTTTTTATCCAGCAGATTTTGCCAGAAAGTTTGAGGATTATCGGCGTCAGGATACTGAGTCGCAAGGCCGACAATCGCAATTTTTGATGCGCTTTTTGATGCGCGGTTTGACGCAATGGTAGGCACGTTAGTTTTATCAATCCTAGGGGAATGCTGAGAACTCACAGGGGTTCTCCTTTTGGTGATACAGCTGATGATAAAGGGGCTGCGTTAGCACTTAATGGCTTAATGAGCGGCGCGAGCGACAGCGGCACTCTGTGGCTTATCAGCTGAGCTAAGCACTTGAGTAAGCAGGTAATCGCATCGGCACCCTTGGCATTGCAGGCAATGGCGACTGTTGCCTCGTTCACTGTGGTTTGGCTTGCATGGGCGTGGCTGATTTTATCTATGAGTGTGCTGGTTTGCCTATCGGCGCCCACTTCGACAAACAGCCTAGCGCCTTGCTCAGTGGCATTTTGAATGAGCGCACTAAAGTCGAGTGGCGAACAAAAGGTATCGGCAATCGCGCGGCCAATGCTGTGGCTATCCACGGTGACTGGCGCAGTTTGCGCTGCGCTAATAAAGCGAATAGGCAGATCTTGCACCGCCGCTTCCAGCGCCTTAGGTTTCAGTGCCTCAGGTTTCACCGCTTGAGTATAAAAATCTTGTACTTGCCCATGGACTAACATGGCAGGTGCGGTATGCATTGCCGTGACGCGATTGGCGGCAATCCCACGCTTACCTAACTTTGCAAGTAGGGCTTTACAGCTTGTTTCGCAGCCGGCAATAACGCAAGTATCACCTTGAATGATGGCTAAATAAGCGCGAGGAAACTCTGGCAGTAATGCTTTGATTTCGTTGCTATCGGCGCGCACCACAAAGCTGTTCCACACTATGGATTCATTATCCTTAAGCTGCCATGCTCGGCGTACTGCGGTTAGCTCGCCAGAAATGGCATGGTTGAAAATATCGCTATTTTCGGTGGCCTTGATCATAGCATGGGGCGTTTGCCACACATCAAGGCTGGCCCACATGGCCGCTTCGCCCATAGAGTAACCCAGCGCCATTTTTGGTTTAATATTAAAGACTTGGGTCAACAGCTTAGTGAATAGGTAACTGGCACCCACGCCACTAATCGCTTGCTGACTTAAGCTCATGCCCGCTGCAGTTTTAACATCTGCCGCATAAATCTGCGGTGATTGCAGCATGGCGCTTAAATCGCCTTCACGTTCTAGCTGGTGATACAGCGTGGGGAAATACTCATGCAAGTTATTGAACATATTGGCGTAAACCGTACCAACGCCAGGATATACAAAGGTCAGCCCCGCATCCCCTAGCGGCTTAGCGGTGAAACAGCTACCCGCTGGCGTTTTAAAGGCTTGACCATGATGACGAACAGCATCATTTTCAAGCGCCGAAAGCATAGCTTTGGCTTCAAGTTTGAGGTCGTCAATCGATGCCGCCATCAAGACTAATGCCAGTGTTGCGTTGGCATCATAGCGTTCAAACCAAGGTTTGAGTTGCTCAGCGCGAAAGTCAGCGTGCAAGCCGGCGCCATTTTCCAGAGTGTTAACTAGTTGCAATACTTGCGCGATGAGTGAATCAATACTGTCACCACTTATCGGCACAAACAGCCGGTTTTCATCAACAAGAGCTTTGGGCGCAATAACTTTTGTGCCTTGGGTCAGCACAATACTTTGGTTTAGATTTCGAGATTCATCCGCTTGATTTGACGTTTTTGCGACAAGGTTTAGGCACAACACCCGTGCTTGATGTTGATCGCTAAACCAATAGCCTGCTTGATGATTTGTGCCGTTTGCCTCTTTAATATCAGTTGCGCCATGAAGCGGCGCTTGTGTTCGTGCCGCGAGGGCGGTTACGCCTTGGCGCAGCGCAACAAATGCCTCGTTGAGAGTGTTGGCGACGAGCTGATGCTGAACGGTTTGTGCTGGACTGCGCTTTGCCGCCGCTAACGCCGTATTTGCAATAGCCGCTGCATTAGCAACAGCCGCATTCGCACCACCAGTAGCCTCATTACCTGCTGCAAAGCCTGCAATAAATGCGTGGGCGTGTAGGCGTAGTTTGGCGGCGCGTAAACCATCGAGCAAGTAAAGAGACTGGGGCAGATTGCCATCATTGAATTTAAGTTCAACGAGCTTACCTTGCTCAATGGCTGTTATTGCTTGGCCTAACAAGGCAGTGAGCGAGCTTTGCTCATACACTGACGGTTCATGCACTATCGGCTCATGTACTGTCGACTCGTGCAATGTCGGTTCATGTGCTGTCGATTGGTTGGCATTGGCTGCGCAAATCTGAACGCTTTCACGTTCCGCAAACGTCCCTAATACTTGGGCTGAGTGAGGGGAAAGGTTGACTGCATCGCCAAGCAACACTGCAATACGCAGTGGCTTGGCGCTATTTGTCGTTGCTAAAGGAGAGGCTAAGTTCACTCGACTTTTGCCTCCACGCTTTCAATGGCTTTATTCGCAGCGGTTTGATTAGCCGCAACTTTATTGGCTAAGAATGCACCGTTAAGGTTTTTGCTGATGGTGACTTTGGCGTTGTTCATCTCACAGCTTAAGCGGCCATCTTGATGATACAGCGTGATATTGGCTTCAAGGGCACGGCCAGAGTGTTTCACCACCTCGAGCACTAAATGACCTTTATCGCCAAAGGCAAACGGTGCATGGGAGATAAACTCACCAATGCTTGATGGCAAGCTCGCCGCGCCATATTTGAGTCTCGCCCACACTAGCATCGCCTGCAGCAACAAATCTTCTGCAAAAACTTGTGAGCCTTTAGGCGTGAGATTGGGCACAAAACTCCCGCAGTCCGCTAACGCAATATGGGGTAGGCTCACCTTGGCGATTAAGCTCGCATCGTCAAATTTCAATACAGACTCAATACCTTGCAGTCTTGGACCGTGGAAAAGCGTGCCGTCGCTGTAAAGGTTGCTCGCGGTTGTGATGACAGAAAGTCCTGCCAAACTGTGCGCGTCAAAAGCAGTTGCTTTGCTGTTAGTGGCTAAGTTATCACTTGCCGCGTCATCAACAGCATCATCAACGACTAGGATGGCTTGATATTGCGGACGACCTTCAAAGCTGATTAAGACATTGAATTGTCCACTCAAGCACTCGTCAGAATCTTTCGCGGCTTTATCCGTTAACGCAATCGGTGCAAGTTCAAGTTCCAGCGTGATGGGCGCTTCACTTTCTAACACTCCATTTTGTAACACGGCAGTGTCGAAAATAATGCCCTTCAATAGCTTGTAGCTTTGCACTTTGACAGGCTGCTTGAGCACATCAAAGGCGGCTTCACGCATCCACTGAATCGCGCACACAGTCGGTAATACGGGATTACCGTTAATGCAGTGATCTTCAATAAAGATCATTGCCTTAGGGTCCAGTGTGCGCTTTAGTTTTACAGCTTTAGGCAAAGCATGCGGATCCGACGCGTCAGTGGTCAGATCCGCTTCAGGCTTTTTTAGATTGCTACCTTGAGTTGATTGCTCGTCACTTGGAACTGTGCCTTGCATATCAGTACCGACCAGCAATTGTGCGCCTGTGTTGCTCAGTAATTGGCTCGCAAATAACTCAGCGCCTGCCTTTAGCGGGATCACATAAACACCGCGATCGATAAACATCTTTTTCAGCGCAGGATTCACCATGCCGCCGTCCCACGGACCCCAATCGAAGCTCATCACTTTGGCATTTGGCAGTTGCTGCGCCAGTTGCAGTGCGGCTTTGTTGAGTATGTCGTTGGACATGGCGTAATCGCTTTGGCCAGTATTGCCGTAAAAACCCGCCGCCGAAGAGAATAGGGCAATCAGTTTTAATTTATCTAAATCCAGTGCGGCAAGTAGATTGCTTATACCTGTGACCTTAGTGCCATACACCCGTGCTAACTCATCTAAGGTCTTGTCTTGGATGTGTTTATCGGCGAGTACGCCCGCACCATGGATGATGCCAGCAATAGGCGACAACTCGGTGATCGGCACTATCGTGCTGGCAATCGCATCTGGATTGTTAACATCGAGACTTAAGTACTCGGCGCTCGCGCCCACAGCGGTAAAGGCTTCTAGTGCGGCTGCAATTTCTAGGCTGCTTTGAACTGGCCATACTAAGGCATCCACTTGTTTTGGCGTGGGTTTCTCGCCAATTCCTTGTTTATTTAAGCTTTGAATGTGGGCAATAGCCGCAGCTTTAAGTTCGCTGTTATTTTTACCCTGTGCCCAAGCGGGAATGGCTTGTTGGCTGCTTCTGCCAGCAAGGATAAAGTGCGCCTTGCTGCGTTTGGCTAAACTTAGCGCACATTCAAAGGTCACGCCTTTTGCGCCACCGGTCACCAGTATTTTATCTGCACTCGTCAAGTTTGCCGCGCTGTGGCGGGTATCAGCCTTGCCAGCAACTAAGGTTACACGCTCAAGTGCTTGGGCTGCGCCTTGGCTAACACCGACTTCCAATACGTTATCGGTTGCAAAGAGCTCAGCGATCACTGCATTGGCCAGTTGCTTGGCATCAAGTGCTGGCGCGATATCTAAGGCGCGGCAATGCACGCTTGGCCACTCGTGGCTCAAGGTTTTCGTCAGACCTGCCAATGCCGCTTGGTTTAACTCGCTACGGGCAATTTGGCTGTGGTTAAGATATCCAAAACCACCGTCGATACGACTGACGCTGATAAAGCTACTGCTAGTATTGGCCGTTGCTGCTGTTGTTAAAAGCGGTTGTAAGTGCTTGGCGAACAAGAACGCTTGCTCGACGGATGCCTTGGCGGCATTCGACAGCACTAAACCTTTCGCATCGGCTGAGGTTTTATGTTGTGGTTGCAGATGAATAAAGCCTGCAACTTGACCTAAGGTTTTGATCTCATTAATTACTACGCTGATACTGGCATCGTCAATCGCCGCCAATGTGAAGCTGGCAATGTGGCTATTGAGTGGTGATGCACTGGCTACAAGGCTTTCAGGCGAGCGCACAACCGCAACCGTTAAACCTTGAGCATGCAATTTTTCAGCAAGTACGCCAGCATTGTGACCATCATCGCTAATGATAATGTAGGCATCTTTAACGAAAGTTCGTGCCACAGCTTTTTGCGCTGATTGCTTTGACGATTGCTGTGGCGATAGTTGCGCTAGCTCAGCCGCCGCTGGCAACTTTTTTAGCACTACCTCACTATGGGGTGGTAAATCGATAGCTGGTTCAGGCTGAACGACAGCGCTAACTGGCGCGGCATTCTGGCTTACCGCGTTTTGGCCTAGCTTGCTTTGCCCTATTTCTTTCGAAAAGAGTGCAACGATTTCACCTAAGGTGCGGCACTCGGCCAGATCTTCAGGATTGAGTTCAGGCAAACCCGGTAGCTCGTCTTGCACTGTGCCTAAGATTTCAACGCGCTTGATGGAATCGATACCTAGATCGGCTTCCATATCCATGCTGAGTTCCAGCATTTCAGTGGGATAGCCCGTCTTGTCGGCCACTACTGACATCATGGTTTGTTGGATTTTTTCAGCACTTAATCCGTTATTTATTGTAGCGGTAACAGTGACCTGTGCTGCTGTTGTAGTTGAAGTCGAGCCAACCGCAGGTAGTTTGCTGTTCATGTAGTCAACGATTTCGCCTAAGGTGCGACACTCGGCCAGATCTTCAGGATTCAGCTCAGGTAAGCCCGGTAGCTCATCTTGCACTGTGCCTAAGATTTCAACGCGCTTGATAGAATCGATACCTAGATCGGCTTCCATATCCATGCTGAGTTCCAGCATTTCAGTGGGATAGCCCGTCTTGTCAGCCACCACAGCCATCATGGTGCTCTCGATTTCAGAAGCATGCACTAACGCAGCGCTTAAACCGTTGGCGGCAGGCGCAGCTTGTGCTGTTGTAGAAACTACAACTGAACCTGCTGCTGGTAGCTTGTCATTTTGTGTAAGCTTACTTTGCATGTAGTCAACGATTTCACCTAAGGTACGACACTCGGCGAGATCTTCTGGGCTGAGCTCAGGTAAACCTGGCAGTTCGTCTTGCACTGTACCTAGGATTTCAACGCGCTTGATGGAATCGATACCTAGATCGGCTTCCATATCCATGCTCAGTTCCAGCATTTCAGTGGGGTAGCCAGTCTTGTCGGCCACCACAGCCATCATGGTGCTCTCGATTTCAGAAGCATGCACTAACGCAGCGCTTAAACCGTTGGCGGCAGGCGCAGCTTGTGCTGTTGTAGAAACTACAACTGAACTTGTTGCTGGTAGCTTAGAGTTCATATAGTTAACGATTTCACCCAAGGTACGGCACTCAGCCAAATCTTCTGGGCTGAGCTCAGGTAAACTCGGCAGCTCGTCTTGCACTGTGCCTAGGATTTCAACGCGCTTAATGGAATCGATACCTAGATCGGCTTCCATATCCATGCTGAGCTCCAGCATTTCAGTCGGATAGCCTGTCTTGTCAGCCACCACAGCCATCATGGTTTGTTGTACTAACGCAGCGCTTAAACCGTTAACGGCAGGTGCGGCTGTTGCCACTTGAGTTGCCATATTTGCAGCAGTAATAGGCGCTACGATAATTGAACCCACTGCTGGAAGCTTGTCATTTTGTGTAAGCTTACTTTGCATATAGTCAACGATTTCACCCAAGGTGCGGCACTCAGCCAAATCTTCTGGGCTGAGTTCAGGTAAGCCCGGCAGCTCGTCTTGCACTGTGCCTAAGATTTCAACGCGCTTGATGGAATCGATACCTAGATCAGCTTCCATATCCATGCCAAGTTCCAGCATTTCAGTGGGGTAGCCTGTTTTGTCGGCAACCACAGCCATCATAGTTTGTTGAACAAGTGCAGCACTTAAGCTGCTTGTTGCTGGTGCCACAGGTGTCATCTCTGGCATAACTAAAACAGGCGCTGCTGGCGCAACTTGTACTGTCGCAGCAGGCGCATAAGCAACGGGAGCGGTTTGCACAACAGGCGCAACAGGTGTGCTAACCGCGGGTCTCATCGCAACAGCTTGAGCCGCTACTGGTGCAGCATTATGTGGCATTGACGTTGCAACAACAGGCGCTGGAGCAACAGGTGCAGGAGCCGGCGCAGTAGCTCGTGGCTGACTTGCAACTGCTGGGGTAACGTTAATCGGCGCATTGTTTAACATCGCCAAGGCCGCTTGGCTGCTACTGCTTTGTAGCTGCATAAATTCGGCGTGGCTTTGCAGGGTTTGCGCTTGATGCTGGTGGAACATTTCCATCGAGCGTTGCAGGCTTTCAGGGATTGCAATGCCAAGGCTTGCCATCTTGGCTTGTTCAGTCATCAGTGTCGTGAAGGTATCGCCATATTGCTGTGGGATGGCTAAAAACTGTTGATGCAACTGCGCCGCTTGAGATTGTGCGCTGAAAAATGCCGTTAATGCATCGCCGCTGACGCTTGCTGTACTTGGGTTCAATTGCGCCGTCGCTTGTTGCTGGTGATTGCTTAAGCCTTGCGTCACGCTTGAGGATGTTTGTTTCATTTCAACAGCTGCCACTTGATTCGCTTCCACTTCTAATATTTTTTCAACCACTTTTTCGACGATGACTTCTTTCTCAACGATTTTTTCGACTTCTCTTTCGACAACCGTTTCAACGATGCGATCCACATATTGCACTTGGCTAGTCACGCTGCCTGTGGCGAGGGATTTGGTCATCTTAGCTTTGGTCGCAGCACTAATATGGTTAGTGGCGGTGAGTTTGATGTTCATCGCTGATGGCGCTTCACGTTCGGCAATTTCTTGTGACGTGACGGCTTGATAGGGGTCAACCTCAGTTAACGCCACACCGGCTACCGCGAGTTGCACTGCGGCTAAGCGTAATTGACTGTCACTATCGCCCTTAGGATTTGGGTTCATGCTGACAAGGCAAAGCTCATTTAAGTGTTCACCTAAGGTATTTTCAACTAACTTTTGCAGTATGTTTTTAGGGCCAAACTCAACAAACACACGGGCGCCAGCGTCATACATGGCCTGCAGTTGTTCGCTAAAGCGAACCGATTGCAGCATGTGTTGTTTAAATTCTGCTTTAATCGCTTTGCCATCACTTGGGTGTAGTTGACCTGTGCCGTTGGCATAAAGCGCGATCGAAGGTGCGCTAAATTTTGCTTTATCAATGGCTTTGGCAAAGGGTTTTTGTGCGTGTCCAACCAATGGGGTATGGAACGCGCCTGAGACGGGTAGGGCAATCGCTTTAAAGCCCAGTTCGCTAATGGCTTTCGCGGCCAGCTGAGTTTGCTCTGTGCCACCTGCGATGACTAATTGCGTCGGCGCGTTGTAGTTGGCAATTTTAACGCCATCAAACTGGGCTAAACAGCGATTGATCGCATCGATATCATTCTTTTGCTTAAGAATAATCGCGAACATGGTTCCTAAATCAACTTGAGTCCCAGTATCGGCGGCTTTACTCGCGGCAGCATCGCTCGGCACTTGCGCCATGGCATGTCCACGGGCGAAGGCCAGTTCGACGTAATCCTCATTGGAAATCACGCCTGCCGCGCAAAGGGCTGACAATTCACCAAAGCTGTGACCTGCCACCATATCGGGGGCAAAACCTGCCTGAGTTAATAGCGAATATTGCGCCATTGAAACCGCGCCTATGGCGCTTTGGGCGAACATGGTATTGGTCAGCGCCGCTTCTTGGGCTTTAATCGCATCGGCATCGAATGCCGGAATAGGATAAAGGATGTTCGATAACGGCGTTTGGCCGTGGTGAGCAAATACCTTATCGCTGGCCGTAATTTGTTGGCGCATTTCCGGGAAATGGCAGGCGAGTTCACGGCCCATGTTCAGGTATTGTGAACCTTGACCTGCAAACAGGGCGGCTACTTTCTTTGATTCATTCTTGGCCACTAAGGCATGGGAGCGGTAGCTGATCCCTGACGGTAATTGCCATGCCTCGCTTGCGCTGGTTTCTAGGTGCCCGCTTTCTAAATGCGCACTACTTTCTAGATGAGAGATGGCTTGATTTAACTGGGCTTGTAGCTGAGCGATATCCTTAGCCACAAAACCTAAACGGGCATCTGTGCTTGCTAGCGGGCGCAGCGGATATTGCTGAGCAATAGCGTTCAGGCTCGCAGCGCTGCTCTTATTCGCGTTTGCGCTTGTGTTCACGCTTTGGCTCTGCGCAGCTTTTAACTCGCTAAGCAGCGCGGCTTTATTGGCTGCGGCAAATAATAGCGTTTGCGGCACACTGCGCTGACGATATTGCTCATCGCGGCTGTGCTCAGGTTTGTATTCTTCTAATACAAGATGGAAGTTCGTGCCGCCAAAACCAAAGGAGCTTACGCCAGCACGGCGCGGCGTTGCATCGGCGCGCTGGAACCATGGGCGAGTTTCGGTATTTAAATAGAATGGCGAACTTTCGATATTCAGTTTTGGATTAGGCTTGCTAACGTTAATGGTCGCAGGCAATACCTTGTGGTGTAGCGCTAGCGCGGCTTTGATCACCCCGGCAGTACCAGCGGTGGATTTAGTGTGGCCCACTTGGGATTTTACTGAACCTAACGCGATATGTTGATTTGTGTCGTTGCCTTGGGCAAATACCGATTTTAAGCCGTTGAATTCAGCCACATCACCCGCTGCAGTACCCGTGCCATGGGCTTCAACTAAGCCAATGCTGTGCGGGGCAAAACCGGCATCGTCGTAAGCGCGTTCGAGAGCTTTGGCTTGGCCCTCAGGGCGCGGCGCATAAATACTCTTAAACTTACCGTCAGATGAGGCGCCAACGCCTTTGATGACGGCATAAATCCGGTCGCCATCGCGCTCGGCATCTTCAAGGCGCTTAAGCGCGACCATGCCAATACCTTCGCCGATCATCATACCTTTTGAATCGATATCAAAGGGTTGAATGGTTTCATTGGTGGTGAAGGCTGGCGTTTTTGAGAAGCTCATGTACATGGATGGCGAGTTGTCGGTACAGACACCGCCAGTGATCATCATGTCGCTGCGACCTTCGGTCAGTTCCGTCAACGCCATACGCATAGCGGCCAGCGAGCCCGCACAGGCAGCATCGACCACACAGTTCATGCCGCCAAAATCAAAACGGTTGGCGATACGGCCTGCAATCACGTTGCCTAGGGACCCTGGGAAAGAGTTTTCTTCCCAGTGGATATATTGGTCTTGGAACTTTTTGATCAGCATTTCGCTGTCTTCATCGCTCAAGCCGCTGCTTTTGAATACTTTTTTAAGCACTGGATATTGCAGGCGCGAGTTCAAGCTCTGACTGATTTTTTGACCACCGCCAACCCCTAGGGTGATGCCGATACGATCACGGTCGTAATCGGCGGACAGGTTGGCGTCGGCAAGCACTTCTTTGGCGACAATCAGCGACAGCAGTTGCGAGGTATCTGTCAGCTCAAGAATATTGGGCGGCAGACCGAATTCCATTGGATTGAAGTCGACTTCTGGTAAAAAACCACCGCGTTTACAGTAGCTTTTATCGGCTTTGCTTTTGTCGGCATCGTAGTAATCTTCGGCGCGCCAATGGGTGTCTGGGATGTCAGTAATGGCATCGATTTTTTCGCTGATCAAATCCCAAAATTTATTTAAATAACGCGAGTTAGCGAAGATGCTGGCCATGCCGACGATGGCAACGGGCATATCTTTTAAACGTTTGTTGAGTCGTTTATCTTTTTTTGACTCAGTCGCAGAATTAGGTACAGAAGGGGTATGGCTCATAAAGAGTCTCCACGGGTCGACCTGGATACGGTGACCTTGCTTGGGGATCCAGCCGCGTTTGTCTTTGGCGTGCCATGGGCACCGGGAAAACGGGCTAAGAAGGTGTGATAGTTGCGAACGAGCAACTTTCGTAAATGAAACGGCCCATGTCTGAGGACATAGGCGATATATCTATTGGTCGCTTGGGTATTGCTGTCTTGATAAATATCGAGGTAAATCCAATCACTTGCTGTGTCTACGCCTAATAGTACTGAGCTTGGTGCTTGCTCAGTGAGTTGCGGCGGTATGGTGAGTGACACCACTTGCACCACAGTATTGCCGTCGGTACTCGGCAATGCGAGGGCTTTGGCCAAGGTTTCTGGATTGACCGTATAGGTTTGGATATCGCTGCCTTGCGTCACAGGCAATTGATTAAAGTAGCGTTCGGGTACTTGTGGTGCTTCAAATTCATCGAGCCGCGATATGCCGTAGCGCTTTAAGCAGCGGGCAAGGCCGGAGCGCGACACATTGGGATTAATAAAGGTTTGAGTGGCTTTTAGTAGCCGGTCTAAGGGGAGTTTTAATTGGTATCTTAGGCCGACAACCACATATTCTTCCATCGGTGTGAGCGTGGTATTGAGGTGATGCGGAGTATTGGGACAATCAACAATCGACTCACGTTTACGCCATTTGCGAACTGTGGCTTCGGTGATATTTAGAATTTTGGCAAGCTGACTCACACTCAGATCCGATTGCTGAATAAAGAGTCTCATCTCAGGCGTGGTAGTCGCATTGCTATGCCTCGATTGAGTGTGCTTTTCTTCTCGACTCGCTCGAAGCTTTCCCGTTTTCTCCGGGGGCTTTTCATCAGTTGCGCTAGTGGTCATTAATAATAATTATCATCCGACATAATCTACTGGGACTGTTTACTACCTATCTATAAGATGAGGTCGATGACGTGCACTCGTAAAATGGCACACTAATCCTAGAATTTATGCTTAGAGGCAATGCAATGGGGATGCAGATTACCTGAGGTTTTGAGTCGATACAATCATGTGGGACTAGAATTTAAGGGGAAAGGCACTTTGATGCTATTTTTGTGCACTTGGATGGGTATTGCAGAGATTGGCAAGATTCAACAGATTTTCCAGTTGATAAAGTGAATACTGCGGTTTTTTACATTGTCAGGGTAAGATAGCGCCATAAATTCAGCTTAATCGAAATAAAGTGATCTTTATTTCACACCATCGCTTTAATGGCATTGCATGAGGAGTGTTCGATGCATATCGAACTGTTTTTTATCCCATTAGGGGAGATAAATGATGAGCTACAAACACATGCTAAGGTGTTGTTAAGTGAGGATGAACTCTCAAAAGTTATGCGTTATCGAGCACCTAAAGCGCAAATAAATGGTTTGCAGGTTAGGGCGGCACTGCGTTTAGTGTTATCAAAAGTGGCGACTTTACATCCAAAAGACTGGTGCTTTGAATACGGTCTTAAGGGAAAACCCTGTTTAACGGCAAAGCAAAAGCAACAAACAGGGCTCGAGTTTAATATAAGTCATAGTGGCGACTGGTTATTAATTGGTGTTGTTAAGCATCAAGAGACAAGCCCTTGTTTATTTGGTGTTGATATTGAGAGGTCGCGCCCCAAAACGGATATTTATCCAATCCTGAATCATTATTTCTCCCACCAAGAAACCGAAGCACTGCTGGCATTGACAGATGAATCGGCCCAGCGGCAACGTTTTTTCGATCTTTGGGCATTAAAAGAGTCCTATATTAAAGCCACTGGATTAGGTTTAGCTCAGTCACTTAAATCCTTCGCTTTTGAATTAGCGGATTTAAATTGGGATAACTTTAGCGCTGATGGTGTGGAGTTAGATGATCCTTATATAGGCACTCAAGCTAATACAAATCCGATAGAATTTATTGAGCTTAAGCGGTGTGGTAGGCAACATGGGAGTGCACTTAAGATCCCTCCAAGGCTAGGTATATATCGAAATGTTCGATTGAATCAGCTTAATACAGCCGATTCTTACTGTTGGCAGGTTTGTTTTGGCAGATTAAATCGAGAATATCGTTTTGCGCTGAGTTTGGCTTCTACAGACGCGAACCGCCTACATGTGGGGCATTCAGTCCTGCCGGCAACGCTTTCGATGCAAATGCTGAGTATAGAAACATTACTTAATATTTCGTCTTAATTAACAAAAGCCCTGCTAAATGGCAGGGCTATTTATTAATACGGTTATCGAGCGTTTTCCATGCGGTAAAGCGGCTTATTACCTTTCCAGCTTATTGTCTTGCCAGTCTATGGCCTTCACCGGGTTGTTCAAAGTCGCTGCGATAGGGGTTGATATCTAAACCACCTCGGCGGGTATAACGGGCATAAACCGTTAATTTGGCACAGTGACAGTACCGCTTTAAATCGACGAAAATCCGCTCAACACATTGCTCGTGAAACTCATTATGCTGGCGGAAAGAAATCAAATAGCGCAGCAGTTTTTCTCGATCGATTTTAGGCCCTTGGTAACGGATCATTATGCTACCCCAGTCAGGTTGCGATGTGATCAAACAGTTAGATTTCAGTAGGTTTGAATTAAGCGTTTCCGCCACTATTTGTTTATCATCAGTACTGTTTTCTAAGTAATCAGGGTTAAAACTATAATCGCTGACTTCAATATCGAGATCATCTATGCAAGTGCCTGGTAACTCTACTATGCGTTGAGAACCGAAACTTCTAGGTTCAATAATCCTTACCGTTACATCACCTTGAGCGCAGTGACTAAGATCTTGGACTAAGGTTTTTTGTACTGCATCGATATTGCTAAATTTAGTCTGATTAAAACTATTTAAATATAATTTAAAAGATTTTGACTCAATTAGGTTTAGGCTTTGATAGCTTAAATGGATCTCGGCTATGGCAACCATAGGTTTACCTTTGGTATTCAGCCAAGACAGCTCATAACCCGTCCAGATATCGGCACCGTGGAAAGGCAAGGCTTCCGTAAGATTGATCGCGTTACGGTTGAGTGATCGAGGAACCCCTTGTAACAACGAAGCATCATACTCGGCTTGGTAGTCAGTGGCTTTACCTAATGTTAGGCCAGTAAGCGCTTTGGCATCACTATAAGGGTCGTGATTCTTTGTCATCAATACTGTTTCCATGTCAAAATAGGCGCACATTATACCTGAAATTGGATTGTGCTTAAGTGTCTTGTCTGCCTGCGCTAGATAAATTTTTGCAAAACTATCATCAAGCTTACCTAACTACTTTAGGCGAATTACCGCGATATTACCCGCAAGGTGAGCCTTCTGTATGCATTCAAGGTGAATTTTTTGCTGATTCTGACAAACCCATCGCTTGGCAGCCTGTTAAGCGTGATGAAGTCGGTAGTTTTACCAATGTGGAACATGCGCTAGATCTGCCTTTATGGCCTGATATCCATCTATTTTACGGTCAGTATTTTTCAGCCCCATTACTATTTGACTCAAAATGGGGAACAGGTGAGTTACTGCAAGTGTGGAACGATGATGATTTTAAATGTCTACAGCAAAACGTAATTGGTCATCTGATGATGAAGAAAAAACTGAAACAGCCGCCAACGTGGTTTATCGGTTTGTTAGATGAGGGCGATAAAATGCTTACCATTAATAACAGTGATGGCAGCGTATGGATTGAAATTCCTGGAGAAGAGCAATCTGAACAATTATCCACGAGTTTGACTGCGTTTATCGAAGCATTATCACCACGGATAGCACCACCCGTTAAGCATGAAGAATTACCTATGCCCGCGTTAGATCATCCAGGTATTTTCGCTAACATTAAACGTATGTGGCAAAACCTCTTCGGCAAAGGTTAACACTCGTGAGCGAAATGCTTTCCTCTCAACCTAAGTGCTAACGCTCAACCTAAGTGCTAACGCTTAACTTCTGTGTGGCTTGTCTTAGGCTGAGTTTTGCAACGGGATAAGCAGATATTATTGATGATCCCAAGATAGATTTGACACTATTCTGCAAGGCTCGCAGCGAAAGTGAAATATATCCAATAAAGGTTCATCTAGTTTCCAATGTTGATTGCCACAACGTGGGCAAGGCCGTGCCATTTCTGAGGCGAGATCTTGGCCTCCAACTCGATATAAATAGTAATAGGTCGGGATCTTAGTCAGATATTCGATACGACCACGTAAATCCCAACCTCTACGAAATAAATCACTGTCTGGACTCGATAACTCCTCTAACGCGGCAAATTCGGCCTTAGTGGCCGCCGCCATTTGTAGCTCGTCACAGGCTTGCCATTCGCTCTGCCAACGGATAATACGTTTATGATCGCCATTGAAGGTTGCGGGGAGTCGGTATAAGGGAATGGGGAGAAGATTATCGCCGCTGCGCAGGGGCGAGCACATATGTACATAACTCGTGTACAACAATTGCCAGCTGGGAGTTTCAGTATTACTGACCTCAGAATTAATGTCCTGACCGATAAATTTTTCCCGAGGCGCGAGGAGTTTGGCCTCGGTTAATTCTGCTAAGGCTTTCTTGACCCAAGGACTATGGTATTTATAGGCTAAACTGGATTTCTCTGGTAGCAGCAAACGCACCCTAAACTCGCCGTCATTAAAGGCGACAGCAAATTCTCGCCCTAATATTTGGCCGTTAGCTCTATAGGCTTCAAGGAGTTGATTGATGGCCTTTTCTGCGGCAGAGATGGTCGTGTCGGCAAAGCATTCAAAACGCAGTTCAGTAACAAACATTAAGCCATTTTTCCTTGGGATTCTAATAGACTGATCCGCTCTTTAAGCACAAGCAGTTCATTTTTTAATTGAACGATTTCTGTATTTTGTTGCTGGATATAATGCTCAAAATGCTGTTGTTGGGCAATGAGGCGAGCAGAAAGAGCCATTAGGGTTAAGGCTTCATTTGTATCAGCTGTTGCTGCAATCGGATTTGTGATTTTTAATTCAGCTAAGCGCTCACGTTCAGCTTTCGGCATAGCTTTAAATTGTTGTAAACCTTGGATTAATGTCGGTAACGGCAGACTATTACCTAAACGGGTTTTGATTAACGCTAAACTTGGTACTTTGCCGCTAGCTTCGAGAGCATGTGCAACAGCTAATACTTGGTCAATGTTGCTCATAATGAGTGAAATTCCTTAATTTATTGCGTGATAATAAACCAATATGCAGATGATTGTTATATTTTGATTTATAAAACAATGTGTTAAATCTTGGCACCTGTTTTGCTTTTAATTGCATCTCAATAACAATTACACAGGATGTCATATGATGAACACTAAATTAAATCGCACAATAATGGGTCTCACTTTTTTAGGGGTTGCAAGCTTAGGTCTTAGTGGCTGCGTGGTCAATGTTGGAGAGGGAGAATCCAATTGGAAAAATCGCGAATCTTGGGAAAAAGTACAGCATAAAAATCGTAATAATTTAACCCAATTAAGTTTAGGTATGACTAAGGATCAAGTGATGATCATTATGGGAAATGCCGATTTTAGCGAAGCCTATATCCAAAATGGCGATGTTAATAAAGAAGTCATCGTGTTGTTTTATCGCACCCAGCACACTCACAGTGATGGTAAAACAACTAAGGATGAATGCACTCCCATTGTCATCAGTAATAATGCTTTAGTAGGGTGGGGTGAAACGGCATACAGTAAAATTTAGAAACTATTCCCCACTAAAGCATTAAAGATAATTAGGCTTTTCTAAGTTGAGTATCTAACTGTTCAACTAGTTGAGTCCATTTCGCATCAGCTTCTAAGGCCTCAGTAATAAAGTTCTTTTGGGCTTCGGTCCAAAAGGACGCTTCGCTTAAATGTATTTGATGGTCAATCTTATGGTTAGCAATAAATTGGGTAATAGCTTCGGGTTGATTATCTAGACCGAGTTGTTCAAACAAATGGCTTAAATCTACTGGAGTGGTATCCATTGACTTTCCCTATTCAATATATGCGTTAGCTTCTAGGGTATGCGTCTGATGGAAAAATGCAATCTTTGATTAAAATTTGCACTTTTTAGTTTCCTTGATACATTGATTTATACCTATTAAGAGTGTGATCTAAATCAAGGAATTCTACTTATGGACAACCATACCTTGGACGAGTACCGTGCAGTGTATTTGACTGCTGAAGATTTACGGGTTGCCGCTTCCATCCTCTATAACGCTTACCACGATGATCCTTTCTTTGTTGAATCTTTGTTTTCCTCAGATAAAGCTGCCTACGAACAAAAATTACGAGCAGCTATTCGTGAAGAACTCAACTCGTTGTGGCAGCAAAAACAGGCACTGATTGGTCTGTTTGATCAAGAGCGGTTAGTGGGTGTGGTTTGTGTTGTTACTCAAGAAGTCCCCTTAGGAGAGGCACGATATTGGCACTGGCGTTTAAAAATGTTGCTCGGAACGGGTTGGCAATCTACTCAATCTATTATGAAAAAAGAATCGAGTATTGTTGAACTCTTGCCAAGTAATCGTTGTGGGATCCTACAATTTATTGCCTTAACGCCAAGCGAACAACATAAAGGTTTAGGGCATCAACTTGTACAAGCCGTTGTTAGCTGGTGCGATGAGCAGCGTGAACTCGATGGTATTGGCGTGTTTGCAGCACAAGAAAGCCATACCCATTTGTTCACTCAGCACGATTTTGTCTCCTTAGGTGAACTGACTATTGGCAGTATCTCAGGACAATTATTATTTTATGCGGGGCAACAAAATGAATGAACGCTTCACTCGTTTTTCTGATTTTGGTTTAGGAAGGATGACGGGAACGTAAAGTGAGAAGCTCATGCTCTTGTGAGAGATCGCTTACAAAGGTTGTAGGATAAAATGTTTTCTTTGTTGATTGTTTTGTAGTCACATGTCAGCTAATCTTTTTTAATTCATTTAGTTAGGTTGTTTGCATAGATTTATGGCTGAAATTTTGGTTTGTGAGTGTTCTTTGAGTAGAACAAAAAAATACGTATTAGCGTAGAATTCTCTCATGGCCAAGTTAAATGGATTGCATAGATTGCAGCACAGGCCAAATGGACGCAGGAAGCAATGAATTTTGATTTAAGGATGGATACAGGACACGCTTAGGGATTAAGCATCTACTCGATATAGGATGTATCGAGTCAAGGATAAGTATAAGGGTGAACAGCTTATACTCAATCAGGAAGAGAAATATGCAGGATGCAACAGGACTAAGCCATAGGATATGGTTGGATCCGAAGCAGGATATTCGGTTCAAAGGACTGAGTGTTAAAGCTTTAACACAGGGATAAAAAGGGATTCAAGGACGATGCAGGATGCAAACGGACGCATGGATGGTGCAGGGAGCACTCATTAAGCAGGAAGGCTTACAAGGGATAAATGGGGCGCACTGGGTGCGCCCTTTTCTTTTTGTCTTTCTGAATTTTTTCATCGCCTAAAATATTCAAATTGCCTGATTCTGTGTGAGATATCTCTCACATATATGTAAGTTATTTGTAAATCCATAGAAAGAAAAAAACATGTCATCATTTAAAAACTGATTTATATTAATAGCTTACAATTTATTTTTGATTATTTCGTTTATATTACAATTAACATCATTCTATCTCTATTAAGAAGCAAGAAGTTAGCTAGCGTAGAATTGGCTTTGTAGATGGAAAGACTGCTTATCAGGGATAGATAACCTAGTTGCATAGGGACGGCAATGGCACATGGAGTGCGATTGAAAGGATGCTATTTACCCTATTTCATGGATGATGGTGATGGTGGAACCGCTCAAGAAAGAGCAAGCTTAGCATAAGGATAGCTAAGAAATAGGAATGTATGTCAATACAGGGAAATATCAGGGATTGATCAGGGATGATGCAGGATGCTCGAATTCGCAAGGATGGTGCAGGGAGCACAATAATAGCAGGATGGCTTAACAGAGAACCAGAGGGTGTGATCTTAGGATCACACCCTTTCTTTTTAGTCAATTGGCCGTCGTTAGTGAATACTTTAGGAAATGACGTTATTTGGATTTGGCAATACTAGGGTTTTAGTGACATTTCCCTGAGTTACATCCACCTTGACTGCCGCAGCCGCCAAACTTGCCTTGAGCCGTGGGGGCTTCATGCCATTCAGGTTCTGGGAATATCGGCCATTCAATTTTTTGAATTTTCTTACCCAACATCCAAATATGACCTCGATATTGATTAATACCATCGGTGCTAAATTCAAATAAGTACTTTGCTTTCCAACAAATTCCTGTGGTTCCACCTAGGCTTGGGCGCGCAGTTTCCATTGCAATTGCCAAAAGTTGAACCTTCTGTCGACAACATTCTTTCTCGGCAAAAATACGGCTTAATTCTGCCATTTGACGTAGTTGCCAAAAAAATGCGGCAATGACAACAACCGCAATAATTAACAGTAGATCTGACATCATTTACTTGCTGCCTTAAACAAACCACCGATGGCTTGTGATAGTTGAATGCTTCGATTGGGATTTCTTAATTCACCTAGTAATAGATTGCGTAAACTAGGGATTGCCACAATATCAGCAAAGATCTGATTAAAAAAGGTTTGGGGCTGTAGTGCAAGCGCTTCTAAGTAAATACTGCGACTTAACTCCTGCTTTAGCACAGTCCAATTGCGTCCAGCGATACTTATGAGGGTATTTGCATCTAGGTTAGATCCTTGATGCAAGTGGGCTAACGCTTTTTGACTTAGTTCGCTATTTGATGCTAATGCCCTGAGAAAATACGCTTTATGTTCAGGCTCTGCTGCGGTGAGTTTGTTTAAGATTTTGTTGGCAAGCAAGGGACTAATTTGTACATGTTCTAAGCATTGACAAAGGGCAATTTGTACTTCAATGGCTGCCGAATCGAAACTGGTGAGTAGTTTTGCTTCATGGTCGAGTTCATTTGCTCGAACGCATACATCTGCAATGCCTTGTATACCAATATGTTGCCATTGATTTGGCGCAATTTGTCCCGATAAATATTGCATGGCAAATTCATATTGAACTGATGCATGTTGCCCCAATTGTTTACGAACTAAGGCGTTAAAGACTGCTAATTTTTCCTGGCTTGGTGTAAAGCTAAAAGGGTTATTTGCAAGATGCTCCTGTTGTTCATTACTCAGTGGTTGAGTTGGATCTTGTCCAAGTGCCGATAATACCATTTCAATAAATTGTGAACGTGGAGCAGGTGAGAGCAAGCCTTGTTCATCTAAAGCCAGTTTTAGAAACCAAATAAAGTGTTGCTGACTCGCATCCCAAAACACGATTGCAAATTGTGCATGTCCTTGAATAGGGTAAGGATAGGGCGTAGCAAGGGATTCGATTTGATGGAATGCTAACATATCAATGTGTTGTACCCTACGGCCAAGATCATACACTTGAAATTGGGTTTTTGCGGTCGTTAAAAACTGGCTTAAAGTTGTAATTTCAGTCATTGGGTTGCCATACGGATCAAAAGAGGCTCAATAAATTGGCGACATTATAGGGGGAAGTGAAGCCAGATGGTATGATTGCCGAATTTTAAAGGGGCTGATGGTTCAGTGAACTTTATCATTGCGCTTGATGCTAAATGGAGCTCAATTCTATGTTATATAGCCAAACACAGGCGAAATTAGAACAAATTGCGCAGTGCTTGCAGCAATTTGGATTATGGTCGCAAAGATCGCCTTCAGATGAGGCGATGGCAAGCACTGCTCCCTTTGCTTGCGATCTTATGCCCTTAGAGCATTGGCTACAGTTTATTTTTATCCCCCGTATGCAAGCGTTAATTGATGCTGGGCAGCCATTGCCGACAAGCATTGCTATAGCGCCCATGGCACAACATGTATGGCAAGAAATCACTAAATTACAGCCGTTAATTGGGCTATTGAATGAATTGGATATGTTGTTAAATGAACCAAGATAATATGTGGCTTGATATGCCAGATGATGAATTAGATCATGTGGTATTGAATAATACCGATGAGCAAGCGCCCGATATTCGAATCCTCTTTGAAGATGAACATATTGTAGCGATCCATAAACCCGCAGGTTTATTAGTACATCGCAGCTATTTGGCTCGCCGCGAGCGTTTTTTTGCCATGCAGTTAACTCGTGATTTAGTTGGGTGTCATGTGTTCCCTGTGCATCGTTTAGATAGACCAACTTCTGGCGTGTTATTATTTGCCAAGAGCAGTGAAGTTGCTAATGCGTTATGTGAGCAATTTGCTGAGCATTCCATAGAGAAACAGTATCTTGCGCTAGTTCGTGGCAACATGCATGAAAGTGGGATATTGGATTATCCCCTCAAAGTTGAACTTGATGAGCTTGGAGATAAACATGCCCGCCAAGATAAAGCAGCACAGGATGCCGTTACGGCTTTTAAGCCCTTACTCAATGCTGAAATTCCATATCCATCGGGACGATATCCGACGAGCCGCTTTGCATTAGTGCAACTTACCCCAAAGACTGGACGTAAACATCAGCTTAGAAGACACATGGCACATTTACGCCATCCCATTTTAGGAGATACAACCCACGGTGACGGAAAACAAAATACCTTTTTCCGCGAGCATTTCGGCATTAATCGTTTATGGCTTATCGCGAAAAAGCTCACTTTCACGCATCCTGTCACTCAATCTCGACTCAGTATTGAAACCGAGCTTGAACAACAATGGGAAACGGTGTTCACAGGACTTGGCTGGGATGACGTTGTCTTGAGCAATGATGCGCCATTTTTGATCGCTAAAAATTAGCCCATATTTTTGACACTTACTCTCTTGTCTCGCTGAGCTTATCAAGGTTTAGTGTCAATGCTTGCTAAAATATAGGCAAGTTATTAGGGCATTTTGGCTTTTAATGGACGCAGTTTTTGCATCATATTGGCTAACGTTGAAAAACCTGGCGTAGGGAAGTGAGGAGATTGAAGTTCTTGCTGGGCGGCGTGGAAATAATTTTTGCGTCGAGTATTGGCGGTTTTATGATGTTGTTTGAAGTGTTTTTGCCTAGTGGTCTGTCGCATCAGTTGCCTTCCTCATGCCCAATAACTTGATTTCTTAAAATTTTTTACGCCGTCACTTGCTCTAAAGCCTGAGAATAAAGTAAGTTCAGCTTAATAGAGTTTTATACGCGGGGCGGAGTATATCATGAAAAAGGTCAATTTGGTGTTTGGCACTGTGTATGGAAGTGCACAATTTACCGCCGAAACCTTAGAAAAGGAATTAACGGTTTTAGGTTATAAAGTGAGACTATGGCAACCCAATGAGATTGCAAACTTTATTCCCCCTAAAGATGAAATATTAGTCGTAGTGACCTCCACCACAGGGCAAGGCGATCTACCTGAAGATATCCAACCGTGGTTTTATCATTTAAAACATACCGCACCTTATTTACCCGAGCTTAAATACAGTGTGATTGCGCTGGGTGATTCTGGTTACGATACCTTTTGTGGTGCTGGTCGGGCTGTCGATGAATTGTTAAGTGAACTTGGCGCTACATCCATAATGGAGCGTTTAGAAATTGATGCCTGTGAGACCATGGAACCCGAGGTTGAAGCAATAAAATGGCTGGAACGCTGGAATCAAGTCGTCAAATCCGAGCTCGTCGCTTAGGTCGGTTTGTCACACAGCAGTGGTTTAAATTTGCTCAGCGCTTAAGTCAGGCGCTGCTCATTCCTATTGCTATTTTACCTGCTGCAGGGATTATGCTCGGCTTAACGGCCACCCCGATTGCTTTTGTCCCCGAAGAGTTAACCATTTTGATGTTGGCAGTGGGTAAATTGATTTTTGCTATTATGCCGATGTTGTTTGCCGTGGCCGTTGCCATTGGGTTTTGTCGTGATCAAGGTATTGCCGCATTCACGGCGGTATTTGGTTATGGCGTGATGACGGCAACATTAGCAGCGTTGGCGGATCTTTACCATTTACCGACTCAAGCGCTGCTGGGAATGGAAACCTTAGATACTGGGATTGCAGGTGGCATGTTGCTCGGCGGCATAACCTGCTTAGCGGTGCGAGTGAGCCAATATATTCGATTACCTGCTATTTTCTCCTTCTTTGAAGGACGACGCAGTGCATCTTTACTCATTATTCCATTAGCAATGTGTTTAGGTTACGTGCTTGCCCACATCTGGCCGTCATTATCATTATTGATTGAGCACGTATCCGATTGGGCTGTTTATCAAAAGCCTGCCATGGCTTTCGGTGTCTATGGTACGTTTGAGCGTTTGCTTATTCCCCTTGGGTTGCATCATATTTGGAATGCGCCGTTTTACTTAGAAGTGGGGCAATTTCAGACTCAAGGTACAGACGTTATTCGTGGAGAGGTAGCGCGTTATTTAGCAGGCGATCCTCAAGCTGGCAATCTTGCTGGTGGGTATTTGATTAAAATGTGGGGACTACCTGCGGCGGCACTTGCTATGTGGCGTTGTGCCGATAGATCTGAGCGCAATAGTGTGGCGGGTATTATGCTTTCAGCGGCGGCGGCTTGCTGGCTGACAGGTGTGACTGAACCTATCGAATTTGCATTTCTGTTTGTGGCGCCGATCCTCTTTATTATTCATGCTCTGTTATCTGGTTTTGCATATTTTATCTGCATAGTGCTTGATATTCACCATAGCATTGTCTTTTCCCATGGCTTGGTAGACTTTATGCTTTTATTCCCTCTTTCACGTAATACTAGTTGGTTTATTTTTCTTGGACCTTTAACCGCAATAGTATATTACCTATTGTTTAGATTGAGCATTGTAGCTTTCAACCTGAAAACGCCCGGTCGATTAGAACCTGAGGATGGGCATAGGAGTAAGGAAAGTTTAAGGGCGATTATTGCCGCATTGGGGGGGCGTGAAAATATTGTTGAACTTAATGCTTGTCTAACAAGGCTGCGCTTAAGTGTTAATCGGCCTGAGCTAGTGAATAAATTGCGTTTGAGTCAGTTAGGGGCCAAGGGCGTTATTGTGATGGGAAAAGGGGTGCAAGTCGTTTATGGCACTAAAGCTGAAACTCTGCGTAAAGTATTGCAACGCTATATCGATACCCGTCGGTAAACATATCCTATATTTTTTAACCGATTGCTTAGTTTTGTATTCGCCAAATTTACGGCTTTAATTTTACGAATTGTTGAATCAATTATCTGAAATGTAGGATTTATTATTTAATTTAATGGCTTTTATGCTGTTTGATTTTATTGGCTGTGGCAAACTCCAAAATAGGGATAATTCAGGAGAGTTCATTTTGCCGTCAATGATCAGTGCCGACGTGGCCAAAACTTCAACCGTGTTAGAACGAAAAATCTTAATGACAGATTGTGCCGATGCCCAAGGTTTAATCGCTAAGATTACAAGTGTTTGTTTTAACCATAAGCTCAATATTATTAAAAACAGCGAGTTTGTGGATAATGCTCAGGGACGTTTTTTTATGCGCACTGAGTTAGAAGGCGTATTCCATAGTGAGCAATTATTGCAGGACTTACGGGATGTGCTGCCAGCACAAAACCATATGACTTTAGTTAGTGCGGGTAAAAAGCGCATTGTGGTGTTAGTGACGAAAGAGGCGCACTGCTTAGGCGATCTATTAATGAAAGCCTATTATGGCGGATTAAGTGTTGATATCGCGGCGGTAGTAGGAAATCACGATGCACTACGCGAACTGGCGGAAAAATTTAATATTCCCTTCCATCTTGTTAGCCATGTTGGTCTTGATAGAACCCAGCATGAGCAAGCATTGCTTGGCGCAGTCGCGCAATATGAACCAGATTATTTAGTATTAGCGAAGTACATGCGAGTACTCACGCCCGATTTTGTTGCACAATATCCAAATCGTATTATCAATATCCACCATTCATTTTTACCTGCTTTTATTGGTGCAGCGCCCTATCGTCAGGCTTGGGAGCGAGGAGTGAAAATTATCGGAGCGACCGCGCACTTTGTGAATAATTGCCTGGATGAAGGCCCCATTATTAAGCAAGACGTTATTCCCGTAGATCACAGCTATAGCGCGCTAGAAATGGCAAGAGCGGGGCGAGATGTGGAGAAGAGTGTACTGAGTAAGGCGCTACAGTTAGTGCTCAATGAACAAGTTGTAGTGTATGGTAATAAAACTATCGTATTTTAAGTTGTTAGTAAGGGGAGAGTATCGGATGTGAGCCGCTACTCTTACTCCACGCTTACTTACAGTCATGTATCTATTTTTATAATTAAATTGCTTGTGAGGGTGTTACTAGAATTTTTTGACAACTAATCGTAAGTTGTTTATTCCAATGCATTAATCATGGATGGGAGTGATAAATGTCAACTAGTCGAAGTCTTATCGTTGGGATGAAGGATCTCCCAGACAATTTGGATTTATCATGGGCGCAACTCGATGAGCAATTTCGAGTGCAACGAATGAGTAAAGCCTTTTACGTTCGTTGTAAAAGGTCTGCAGCACAAATCATCAATCAACCTATCTCTGAGCTTTTTAGCGCCTTCAACAGTGAACTTTGTGCAAATATTCGACGGCGGCAAAGGCAAGTAATTGGTTTTCAGTTACAAGATGATCAAGGCACGCGATTACATTTTTCATTGCATTTAGTGCCAAATGTCGGTTGGAATTTGATTTTATCTGACTCTAATTTTGAAGATCCACAGATGAAAGAATTGCACTCGGATTACCGACGCGCGATTCAAGCAAGTGATGCGTGGTTGCAACATATTGAAGATGTAATTAAATCTCCTCAAGATGAGGTTTTTAGAGTCGCAGTATCTAAGGCTATCTCCTTAACGGGCAGTCAATACGGATTTATTTTGCTGCACAATGAAAAGTCTGGAGCGTTGACACTGGCTGCGCGTTCTGAATATCCCATCCCTAAGATGAATGAAGCGGATTTTGTAAAAGAGAATTCGCAAGTTTCAGAGCTTGAATGTCGTTTATGGCTTGAATGTGCAAGAAACTACAAACCTATTATTCACAATGATAGGGATAACCTTCCACATCGAGGGGATTTTGCATTTGATCGGTTGCTACTGACAGGGCGTTATATTGCGGTGCCGATTTTATTTCGCACCCGTATGGTCGGATTGGTTTGTGTTATCGGTAGGGAGGAACCTTATACACGCAGTGATGCAAGATCTTTACTCACCTTTGCGAGTATTCTTTGGCATACCATAGAGTTACCTCGATCATTGCGTGCGGTTTCCCGTCAATCCAAAATTATAAAAGCGCAGAAAGAGCAATTATCTCAGTCCTTAACTCAGTTGATTAGTGCGATTTCAGAAGCGCTGGAGCTGAAAGATGCCTATACCGCAGGGCATCAAAAGTCGGTTGCACAGTTAAGTTATCTGATAGGAGAGAAACTTGGCTTAGAACCACAGCGTTTAGAAGGGCTTAAAATTGGTGCATTAGTACATGATATTGGTAAGTTAGCGATTCCATCGCAGATACTAACTAAGCCCTCGCAGCTTTCAAAAGAGGAATATGCGTTAATTCAGACTCATCCACTGCATGGTGCAGAAATCGTTGAGGAGGTGGAATTTCCTTGGCCGATTAAAGAAATGATCTTGCAGCACCATGAGCGGCTGGATGGGTCGGGTTATCCAGCGGGGTTAAAGGATAAAGAGATATTGTACGAAGCCAAAATTATTGCTGTGGCGGATGTTGCGGATTCTATTTTATCCCACAGACCCTATAGGCCTTCTTTGGGATTAAAAAAGATGACCGATGTGCTTAGAGCGGGTAAAGGCACATTATTCGATCCTGAGATTGTTGAAGCTTGCCTTACCATTCTCGTGAATCAAGAGATGAGTATCAGTGATCATATTGGTAGTGTCTTACTTGAGCCTATTATTGAAATTACACTTGACCACGAGCTAGAGGATATACAGCGTTTATTTACTCAGTCGAGTTCGAAAGTTGCGGTTGTATTGGATGAGTCCCGTAATATCGCAGGAGTCGTTACGCTGAACCTACTCGATCACTGGCTTAGCCCTAGATTAGGTACTGCTGCTGAACGTGACTATGATCGTGCTCTTTTACATAAAAAGGCCCATCAAATGATGATGCGCAATGTCCCCATCATTAATGACGTTGCCACAATAGAAGACGCACGAATTCAATTAAATCAATCGAATAGTGATTTTCTTGTTGTGGTTAATAAAATGCAAAGACCATTAGGTGTTATCGGTTGGCGAGAAATCGCTATGGTACGAAATGCGATCAATGAGTTTGAGCGTTTAATATAAAAGCTAATATTTTCCATGAAAAAAGATGCCATAAGGCATCTTTTTTGTCACAAGCGGTTGAGTATAGTGCTAATCCACTATGCGTAATAACTCGTTGATACCCACTTTTCCGCGGGTTTTTGCATCCACTTTCTTAACGATAATCGCAGCATACAGGCTGTACTTGCCACAGGCTGAGGGTAGATTGCCAGAGACAACCACAGAGCCCGCAGGTACACGGCCATAATGCACTTCGCCAGTTTCGCGATCGTAAATTCGAGTGCTTTGGCCGATATACACGCCCATAGAAATCACTGAGCCTTCTTCAACTACTACGCCTTCAACAATCTCAGAGCGCGCGCCGATAAAGCAGTTATCTTCAATGATGGTCGGCCCAGCTTGCAATGGCTCAAGTACCCCACCAATGCCTACTCCACCGGATAAATGCACGTTTTTACCGATTTGTGCACATGAGCCAACTGTCGCCCAAGTGTCAACCATAGTGCCTTCATCAACATAGGCGCCTAAGTTCACATAGGATGGCATCAACACTGTGTTTTTACCGATAAATGAGCCTTTACGTACTGTCGCCGAAGGCACCACACGAATGGCTTCCGCTTTAAAGCGGGCTTCATCGTACTCGGCAAATTTTAACGGCACTTTGTCGAAGTATTTGGTTTCTGCGCCATCGATAACCGCATTATCGAAAATACGGAAGGACAGTAATACTGCCTTTTTCAGCCATTGGTGCACATGCCATTGGCCGTCGATTTTCTCGGCGACACGGACTTCACCTTTGTCGAGCATATTGATGACATGTTGCACATCGCTACGCACATTGGCGTCGACTGTACTTGGTGTGATGTCGGCGCGCGCTTCAAAAGCCGCCTCAATACGTTGGCGTAAAGCCTCCATTTACTTCTCCCTCTGGTTTAGTTAATTAAACTGATTCGGTATTGTTTGCGCTTAGCGCACTGATTAACGCTTCCCTAAGGGTATTCTCTTGGGTTGCGTTTAGTTGTAGCCCATCATTAGTCTGCAACATAAAAAAATCTTCTGCTCGTTCGCCAATAGTAGTGATCTTAGCGGCGAGTAACGTGATATTGCAGCGGTAAAAAATATCACCCACTTTAGCCAATAATCCAGGTGAATCTAAGGCGATAAGTTCCATCATACTCGTACCATGACGGCTGCTTTCGAGAAAACTGACTTGCGTTGGGACATGAAAAGGTTTCATTTTACGCGACAGTTTTCTAAAACGCGGCAGTTTGGGATTATCGCTCGAAAGGGCCTTCTCAAGGGCTTTACGGATGCTTTGGATGCGTGAAAGCTGGCTTACTGGCTCACCATCCTGTTCTAAGATCACAAAGGTATCGAGGGCATAGTTATCTTTTGAGGTCATGATGTTGGCATCATGGACGTTGATATTTTTATTGTCGAGCACCGCCATCACGGTTGCGAACAATTTTGGCCTATCTTGGCAATAGACAAATAACTCAGTGCCGCCACGGGTGGTGTGTTTAGACACTAAGACTAAGGGCTCATCCTGTTGTTTGTGCTTCAAAATCGCTTCGGCGTGCCATGCGACTTGATTGGGCTGGTGGCGTAAAAAGTAATCCGCCTTAAAGCGCTGCCACAGGGTATCTAAGTCTTTTTCTTTTAGTCCGCGCCGTAGCAGCTCTTTTTTTGCCTTGGCCTGATATTCACGCACTCTGGCACGAATATCGACGGGTTTTTCTTTACCACGGGCGAGCACTCTTTGGGTTGAAAAGTACAAATCGCGTAGCAGTGAGCCTTTCCAGTTATTCCAGGTTTTTTCGTTGGTGGCGCAGATATCGGCGACGGTTAAGCAGTACAGATAACTTAAATGCACAGCATCACGGACCTTGTTAGCAAAGTCGGCCACCACATCGGGATCGGAAATATCCCTGCGCTGGGCAGTAACTGACATCACCAGATGATTCTCAACCAACCACGCAACTAAGCGACCATCGTGATCGTTTAACCCGTGCAGCTTACAAAAGGCGAGGGCGTCGCTTGAGCCAAGTTTACTGTGGTCGCCGCCGCGGCCTTTAGCAATATCGTGGAAGATAGCGCCTAATACGAGTAAGCCCTTTTTCGGCAATTGGTTGATCAGAATCGAGCCTAAGGGAAATTCTTCCTTTTGTTCTGGCTGCGAAAAACGCTCGATATTCAGCAGTAATCTGTGGGTATGTTCATCCACCGTATAAGCATGAAACAGGTCGAACTGCATCTGGCCTTCAATATTTCGCCAAGCGGGTAAATAGGCCGACAGTACGCCGTGTTTATGCATTAAGGACAGGGCCACAATCCCCCGCGGATGGCGCAGAATTTCCATAAAGGCTTGGCGACAAAGCGGGTTTTCTTGTAATGCTTGAGATTGTGCGCGTCTTGCACGGCGCAGCGAACGCAGCGTTGGTGCGTAAATGCCTTTGATGTTGGAGTTTTTAGCGACTAACAAAAACAGCCGGACAATTTCTTCGCCGCTATCGAACAGATCATCGCTTAGCGCTTCAATAAAAGTGCCGCGGCGCTGGTAGTGTTTATCTATCGATTGAATTTCTAAAGCTTTTGTGTGCCCCAGTGTTGCCCGTTTAAATAGCTGCAGCAACATTTCGTTCAGCTCCATCACTCGGCGTACCGTGCGATAGTAACGTTTCATCATCTGCTCAACAGCAAGCTGGGTGGCGTCTTCATACCCCATGAGTTCGGCAACTTGGCGCTGTACATCAAAGAGTAAGCGATTTTCATCGCGACCGACCACCATGTGCAGGGCAAAGCGTAACTTCCACAAAAAGTGCTGACATTCGAGCAGCTCTTCTAATTCACCAGGCTCTAAAAAGTCGTATTGGACTAATTCTTCGAGGCGAGCGGCACCAAAGTGACGCATGGCCACCCAAGCAATGGTTTGAATATCCCTAAGGCCACCGGGACAACTCTTGATATTGGGTTCTAAATCGAAGGCACTGGCTCTGGCATGGCGGGCATTTTGCTCATCCCGTTTGGCGATAAAAAAATCGCTTGAAGTCCAAAAGTCACTCTGACGAATCGCATCATAAAGTTGATCGAATAAAAATTCGGGCCCTTCGAGCAATCGTGCCTCTAACAGATTGGTGGCTATGGTGATGTCTTCACGGCCGAGGATAATCGTGTCGTTTAACGTACGGACACTGTGGCCGATTTCCAGATTGGCATCCCACAGAAAGGCAATAAACTGACTGAGTGCCGCTTCGGCAGCGGGTGACAAGATATCATTAAACAGGAACAGCAAGTCGACATCTGAGTGGGGATGCAGCTCCCCACGGCCATAGCCGCCCACGGCAATCAGGGCAATATCATATTCTCTTAGACCGTGCTGTTCCCAAGCTTGCTTTACAAGGGCATCGACAAATTGACAGCGCTGCGTGACGAGCTCTTCAATCGGGGTTTTAGCCTTAAAACTGGCCAAAAGAATCTGATTCTGTTCGATTAATGAGTGTTTTGCGATCTGCGCTGTATTCATCGAGGTCCTTGTTTGGATTATTTTAGTGATTGATAAATCTTGGGAAGTCTTCTTCCTCACGAAGGGTGAGTACTTCAACCCCTTTTTCCGTCACAAGTAAAGTATGTTCCCACTGGGCGGAGTTTTTACCATCAGAGGTGGTAACGGTCCAATTATCCTTACGATCTAGCACTGTGGTGTGTCGACCTGCGTTGATCATCGGCTCAATAGTAAAGCACATGCCTGGGCGCAATATTGTGTTGTCGCCGTTACGATAATGCATGACTTGGGGTTCTTCATGGAAACCCGCACCAATACCGTGGCCACAATAATCTTGCACGATGGAATATTTCTCAAGGCCTGTTTTGCTGGCTTTGATGAATTTTTCGATAGTATTGCCAATTTCACCCAATTTTAAGCCTGGACGTACTTTACGAATGGCAAGATACAGGCTTTCTTGGGCAATACGACATAAACGCTTATCTTTTGGGCTGACGTCACCAATTAAAAACATTTTTGAAGTATCACCGTGATAGCCATCTTTAATCACTGTGATATCGATATTGAGAATATCGCCATCTTTCAATGGGGGATTGTCAGCGGGAATACCGTGGCAAATCACATTATTGACCGAAGTACAAATTGATTTTGGAAAACCATGGTAGTTGAGCGGGGCAGAAATCGCACCTTGCTCTTCGGTATATTTTGCGCAGATATCGTTCAGTTCATTTGTGGTCACACCCGCTTTAACATAAGGCGCGATCATTTCTAAAACCTGTGCGGCAAGCTTTCCGGCGGCACGCATTTTTTCGATTTCTTCAGCTGTCTTGATGACTATACTCATTGCGTTTTCTCTTGTGTCTTCGAAGTCTATTGGCTACGCAAACCCTATGCAAAAATTTGTGCTTTAAGGCTATTTATGGTATAAAGCGCGCCGTTATGTTTAAGTCTTGATGAATTGTCCAAGCCAGATTTTGGTCTGATTTGATGGTGGCAAGACTAAAGATGGCGGCCATTATACATGGCAAATTGTCTAAATACTAAATCACACACGTGTCGACACATTCTTCGGGGTGCCCTCAGCTGTTAACTGCGGGGTCGAAGACATGGGATACGTGGAGGTCTAACCCCCTAAATTTTAAGGTAATAGAAATGACTACAGTTTCAATGCGCGATATGCTCCAGGCCGGTGTCCACTTCGGTCACCAAACCCGTTACTGGAACCCAAAAATGAAGCCATTCATTTTCGGTGCTCGCAACGGCGTTCACATCATCAACCTAGAGCATACTGTGCCAATGTTCAATGAAGCCCTTGCTTTCATCAGCAACGTTGCTTCAAAGAAAGGTAAAGTATTATTCGTTGGTACTAAACGTGCTGCTGGCGAAGCGATCAAAGAAGCCGCAATCTCTTGTGATCAGTACTATGTCGATCACCGCTGGTTAGGCGGTATGCTGACTAACTGGAAAACCGTTCGTCAGTCAATCAAACGTCTGAAAGAACTGGAAAGCCAATCAGTAGATGGTACTTTCGACAAGCTGACCAAGAAAGAAGCGCTGATGCGTACTCGTGAGCTTGAAAAGCTGGAAAAATCTTTAGGCGGTATTAAAAACATGGGCGGCCTGCCAGACGTATTATTCGTTATCGGCGCTGACCATGAGCATATCGCTATTAAAGAAGCTAACAACCTGGGTATCCCTGTTGTTGCAGTTGTTGATACTAACTCTGCGCCAGATGGTGTTAACTACATCGTTCCTGGTAACGACGACGCGATGCGTGCTATTCGCCTGTACACTACTTCTGTAGCTGCTGCTGCTAAAGCTGGCCGTGGCCAAGATCTGGCTGTTCAAGCTGAGCAAGATGGTTTCGTAGAAGCCGAATAATAATAAGGCGGGATGATTATCATCACCCTTATTAACCAAGATTTTTGATTGGTTAACAGGGGCCATACGGCCCCTGTTTTATATCTGCAAATTAGTCGAATTTTTAGAGAGGATTTAACAATGGCAATTTCTGCTGCCCAAGTTAAAGAACTGCGTGATCGTACTGGCGCAGGCATGATGGATTGTAAAAAAGCCTTAGAAGAAACCAACGGCGACATGGAGTTAGCAATTGACAACATGCGTAAGTCTGGTGCTGCTAAAGCTGCTAAAAAGGCGGGTAACATCGCTGCTGACGGTACTATCCTGATCAAAAGTGGCGAAGGTTTCGCTGTTCTGTTAGAAGTAAACTGTCAAACTGACTTCGTTGCTAAAGACGCTAACTTCTTAGGTTTTGCTAACTCAGTATTAGACGTTGCCGCAGCGTCTAAAGTGGCTTTAGAAGACTTAAAAGCACAGTTCGAAGAAGCACGTGTTGCGTTAGTTGCTAAAATCGGTGAAAACATCAACGTTCGTCGCGTTGAGTACATCGATGGTGCTAAATTAGCGTCTTACCGTCACGGTGAGCGTATCGGTGTGGTTGTAACCGGTGACGCAGATGACGAAACGCTGAAACACATCGCTATGCACGTTGCCGCTTCTAAGCCAGAATACGTTAACCCAGAAGACGTTCCTGCTGACGTAGTTGCTCGTGAACAAGCGCTGCAAATCGAAATCTCTATGAATGAAGGCAAACCTGCTGACATCGCAGAGAAAATGGTTGTGGGTCGTATGAAGAAGTTCACCGGTGAGATCTCTCTGACTGGTCAAGCTTACATCATGGAACCAAAGAAAACTGTTGGCGAATTCTTGAAAGAGAAAGGCGCTAAAGTCACTAACTTCATTCGTTTAGAAGTGGGTGAAGGTATTGAGAAGAAAGAAGAAGATTTCGCAGCAGAAGTTGCTGCTCAAATCGCTGCTTCTAAAAAGGCTTAATCGCCAACGCTAAATACCCCCAAGACCGCGGCAATAGCTGCGGTCTTGTTATGACCAGGATAAAAATTATGAGCACCAATCCAAAACCTACATTTAGACGCATTCTTCTAAAATTAAGTGGCGAAGCACTGATGGGCGAGGAAGGCTTCGGCATCGACCCTAAAGTATTAGATCGCATGGCTCAGGAAGTGAAAGAGCTGGTAGAGTTAGGTATTCAGGTGGGTGTGGTCATTGGTGGTGGTAATCTGTTTCGCGGTGAGGGCCTAGCAAAAGCAGGTATGAACCGTGTGGTGGGCGATCACATGGGTATGCTGGCAACGGTGATGAATGGCTTAGCTATGCGTGACGCTTTGCACCGTGCCTATGTTAATGCTCGTCTAATGTCGGCGATACCCTTAAAAGGGGTGTGTGACGACTACAATTGGGCTGAAGCGATCAGTTTATTAAAATCTGGCCGAGTGGTAATTTTTGCTGCTGGTACAGGTAATCCTTTCTGTACAACGGATTCTGCGGCCTGTTTACGTGGCATTGAAATTGAAGCTGAAGTCGTGTTAAAAGGCACTAAAGTTGATGGCGTTTACTCTGACGACCCAATGAAAAACCCTGATGCAGTCAAGTACGACGAATTAAGTTACAGTGAAATACTTGAAAAAGAATTAAAAGTAATGGACTTAGCAGCCTTTACTATGGCGCGTGATCATGACATGCCTATCCTTGTGTTCAATATGAACAAACCTGGCGCCCTACGTCGTGTGATTATGGGTGAAGAAGAAGGCACGTTGATCAGAGCGAAAAAAGTTATTTAATGACCAAGAAGGACATTTAACGTGATTGAGAACATTAAGAAAGATGCGCAAGAGCGTATGGGTAAGTGCGTAGACGCAACTAAAAATCAAATGGCTAAAGTACGTACAGGCCGTGCGCATCCAAGTTTACTTGATTCAATTCAAGTCTCTTACTACGGTACGATGACGCCATTAAACCAAGTGGCGAACGTGGGTGTTGAAGATTCGCGTACTCTGTCAGTGACTGTATTTGACCGTAGTGCTATCCAAGCGGTTGAAAAGGCGATTATGAGCTCAGACTTGGGCCTAAACCCAATGTCTGCTGGGGCCACATTACGTATTCCCTTACCAGCGCTGACAGAAGAACGCCGTAAAGACTTTATTAAAGTGGTACGAGCTGAAGCCGAAGGTGGTCGCGTGGCGATTCGTAACGTGCGCCGCGATGCGATTTCTGAAGTGAAAAAGCTTGAAAAAGCTAAAGAATGTACTGAAGACGATGTTCGCCGCTTTGAAGATGACGTTCAAAAGTTCACTGATGCTCATATTAAAAAGGTCGACGAGATTTTAGCGGCCAAAGAAATAGAGTTGATGGAAGTCTAATCTCAGGCTCGATAAGCTAGAGTTGATGCGCCGTGTAGGGGTATACTACACGGCGTTTGTCTATTTTAAAGGGTTGTATTAGATGTCATCCACAGTGGAATTTGATCCGCAACCTAGGTCGACCGAGTGTGAACATTATGCTCAAACGACCTTGCCTGGACAATTACCCGAACTCGTGAAACAGTCGTTACCTAAGCATGTTGCTATTATTATGGATGGCAATGGCCGCTGGGCTCAAACGCAGGGTAAACCACGGGTGATGGGACATAAAGCCGGCGTAAAGGCAGTAAGACGTGCAGTCAGTACGGCGAGTCAATTAGGTATTCAATCGCTCACTTTATTTGCGTTTTCTAGCGAGAATTGGCGTAGACCCGATAAAGAAGTCAGCTTGTTAATGGAGTTGTTTTTTACCGTATTACAACGTGAAATTAAGCTGCTACATAAGAATCAAGTTAAGCTCAATATTATTGGTGATATCAGTCGTTTTTCTGTCCGCTTACAGAAACAAATTAGTGCTGCACAGGAGAAAACTGCCGCTAATACTGGCTTGATTTTGAATGTTGCTGCCAATTATGGTGGCCGTTGGGACATACTGCAAGCGGCGCAAAAGTTAGCTGAAAAGGTCGCAACTGGCGAAATGACCAGCAGTCAGTTCACCGAAGAAGCCCTAAGTGCACATTTATGCATGCAAAATCAGAGTGAAGTTGATTTAATGATCCGCACGGGTGGAGACTGCCGTATCAGTAATTTTGTGCTGTGGCAGGCTGCCTATGCTGAGTTGGTGTTTATTGACACCCTTTGGCCTGATTTTGATGAACAGGCTTTTCATGAAGCGATAGCTATTTTTGCAAGTCGCCAGCGCCGCTTTGGTCTGACGGGAAGTCAGATTGATGAGATGCGCGCATTGTAAAACGTCATGAGGGATTTTTTTTGCTAAAACAACGTATAATAACAGCAATTTGGTTAATTCCATTAGTCTTGGGAGCCATTTTTTTGCTTCCATCAGAGTACTTTGCTTGGGCTTTAGTAGCCGTATTTCTTATTGCCGCGAAAGAGTGGGGTAGGATTATCGATAGCCAATGTGATGTTACACAATGGAGTTTTACTTGTACCGTCGGTATTTTACTGGTCGTCCTTAATTTGATTGTCCCCATCGATGCGGTTTGGCTTAGGGGACAATTACATCCCATTTATTTAGCCGTGATATCAATAGGGGCTTTATGGTGGTTAATTTCACTTCTACTTGTTATTACTTATCCTAAAACGGCAAGGTTATGGCAAAAAAGTCCTATGTTAAAGTCCATGTTTGGCCAGTTAACGCTCGTGCCATGCTTTGTTGCTTTGATTGCGCTAAAATCTATTAGCTCACAGGTTTCGAGCTACTATGGCCCCTCGCTGGTTCTACTTGTCATGCTCATTGTATGGGCTGCTGATTCAGGCGCTTACTTTGTTGGTAAAGCGATAGGTAAAACGAAATTAATGCCAGCGGTGAGTCCAGCTAAAACCCTCGAAGGCTTACTCGGTGGTTTAGTGACAACGATGATAGTGGTTGCAGGTGTTATGTATTATTCACCGGAACAGGAACTTGGCTTAGTTGTCGCTGTCACTTTGTTCGTCGCTTTAGTCTCGGCGCTGGGAGATTTATCTGAGAGTATGTTTAAACGCGCGGCCTGTATTAAAGATTCTGGCACTATTTTGCCCGGGCACGGCGGCGTGCTCGATCGAATCGACAGCCTGACTGCAGCCTTGCCGGTGTTTACCCTTATCTACATTGCATTCTGGATGTAACGCTATGCAAAATATGGTGATTCTGGGTGCGACAGGCTCGATTGGCGCCAGTACCTTAAGTGTGATTTCGGCTAATCCATTGGCTTATTGCGTTTATGGCTTAGTGGCTAATGCGAGTGTGGATAAAATGCTGGCATTATGCATTACCCACCAACCTAAAGTTGCTCATATGGTCGATGCTGTCGCGGCAAAGGCATTACGAGCTCAGCTTCCTGCTGCGCTTAATATCCAAGTGACAACGGGTAACGATGAGCTTCTGGCGTTAGTGACCTCATCAAAGGTCGATACCATTATGGCGGCCATTGTTGGCGCTGCTGGGTTAGTTCCGACGCTTGCTGCCGTTAATGCGGGCAAACGAGTATTGCTAGCCAATAAAGAAGCCTTAGTTATGTCGGGTGAGTTGTTTATCGAGGCGACTAAGCGTTCAGGCGCAACTTTACTGCCTGTAGACAGCGAACATAATGCCATTTTTCAATGTTTACCCCAAGAGGTACAGGCTAATCTCGGTCGTTGTGATTTAGCCGCATCCGGTATTTCCCATATTCTGCTAACGGGTTCTGGTGGACCATTTTTACGTTCAGATTTAGCAACACTAGCCTCCATGACACCCGCACAGGCCTGTAAACATCCTAATTGGTCTATGGGACCTAAAATCTCTGTCGATTCGGCGACTATGATGAATAAGGGATTAGAGTTCATTGAGGCGCGCTGGTTGTTTAATACGCAAGCTAACCAACTTAAAGTGGTTGTTCATCCGCAGAGTGTTATCCATTCAATGGTGCAATATATTGATGGCTCTGTTATTGCACAAATGGGAAACCCTGACATGCGGACACCGATTGCCCATTGCATGGCCTATCCACAAAGAATTCACTCTGGTGTTGAACCTTTAGATTTTTTCAAAGTCGGACAGTTAAGCTTTTATGAACCTGATTTTGAGCGTTTTCCCTGTTTGGCGCTGGCTATGGCAGCCTGTGCCCAAGGCCAAGAGGCGACAACGGTACTCAATGCGGCGAATGAGATCGCGGTTGAGGCTTTTTTACAAGGACAAATAGGCTTTACGCAAATTGCTAAAGTGAATGAAACTTGCTTAGCATTCGTCCCGAGTGGAACTATGACCAGCATTGAAGATATTATCGCGTTAGATACGCAAAGTCGCATTTATGCGCGGGAAACTTTAGCTAAGATCGCTTAAATATTAGCGTTCTGTTGATAAACGGATAACGTAAGGAGTGGGATGTTAGATTTTTTATGGAACTTAGGTTCTTTTATCGTGGCGTTGGGGTTGTTAATTACCGCCCACGAATACGGTCATTTCTATGTCGCGCGTCGCTGCGGCGTTAAAGTCGAGCGTTTCTCTATTGGTTTTGGCAAGGCCATTTGGCGCCGTATGGGTAAAGATGGCACTGAATATGTGGTCGCCATGATCCCCCTCGGTGGTTACGTCAAAATGCTCGATGAGCGTGTCGAAGATGTGCCTGACGAGCTAAAACATCAGGCGTTTAATCGTAAAACGGTATGGCAACGTATTGCGATTGTTGCCGCAGGCCCGATAGCCAACTTTATTTTTGCTATTATCGCATTGTATTTTATGTACTTGATTGGTGTGCCATCACTTAAACCGGTGATCACTTCTACGATTCCAGGAACTGCTGCTGCGCAAATTCAAGTCACTGAACCTATGCAAGTGACGGCAATATCAGGTCAGCGTGTGCGCAATTGGGAAGAGGTGAATCTTGCGCTTGTTGGTCATATTGGTGATCCCAGCTTGAGTGTTTCCCTTGCGCCATTAAATAGTTTGCAGGGGTTTGAGTCAAATGCCAGAACCTATACGTTAGATACACGCCAATGGCGCTTTGATCCTGAAAAGGAATCACCGATAACCACCTTAGGGTTAGGGATTTATCGTCCAGAGATTGAACCTAAGGTTGCCTTAATCAGTGAAGGAAGTGCTGCAGCAAATAGTGAGTTAAAGGTTGGCGATACGCTCGTTGCTATCAATGATGAACCTTATACCGATTGGCAGGCTTTTGTTGACATTATTCAACATTCTGCCAATGTGCCTGTGAGTATAATGGTGCGTCGCGATGGCGAACAGTTTGTGGTTACTGTGACGCCGACAAGTACAAAAAATGCTGAAGGTAAAGAGATTGGGGTACTAGGTGTCAGCCCCGCACAGGCACAATGGCCTGAGAATATGCGTTTACAACTAGAATATGGGCCAATCGATTCTTTTGCTATTGCTGCAGATAAAACATGGCAACTTGTTGCAGTCAGCTTTAAGATGATTGGCAAATTATTTACCGGCGATGTGTCGGTGAAAAACCTGAGTGGACCCATCTCGATAGCACAGGGTGCGGGCAGTAGTGCAAACTATGGCTTGGTCTATTTTCTCGGGTTCCTCGCGCTCATCAGCGTCAATTTAGGCATCATTAACTTGCTGCCTTTACCTGTGCTCGATGGGGGACACCTGCTGTATTACTTTATTGAAGTAATAACTGGTAAACCTGTGCCTGAAAAGGTGCAGGAAATAGGATTCAGATTTGGGGCAGCAATACTGCTGATGTTGATGAGCATTGCGCTTTTCAATGATTTTGCCCGACTCTGAGCAAGGACAGACTAATAATTAGAAGTGCTCTATGAGATTGAATAAACTTTTTGCCTCGATGTTATTCGTCGGTGCGTCGTTTTCAGGGACTGTGTTGGCGGATACTTTCCAACCCTTTGAAGTGACCGACATCCAAGTTGAAGGTTTGCAGCGAGTCGCACTTGGTGCTGCCTTGTTAAGCTTACCAGTAAAAGTAGGTGACACTGTTGATCAGTTAAGAATTCAACAAGCCATTAAAAGCCTGTATGCATCGACTAACTTTGAAAATGTCTCTGTCAGTCGTGACGGCGGTGTCTTGGTGGTGAAAGTCACCGAACGCCCAACCATCAGTGCTGTGACATTTGAAGGCAACAAAGACATTAAAGACGAACAGTTACAGGAAAGTCTGGACGGTTCTGGTGTTAAAGTCGGTGAGTCGCTCGATCGCACTATGCTGACAGGCATTGAAAAAGGTTTGCAGGATTTCTACTACGGCGTAGGTAAATACGGCGCCAAAGTTGAAGCTCAGGTGATCAACTTACCCCGAAACCGCGTTGAACTAAAATTTAAATTTACCGAAGGGTTAGCGGCTGAAATTCGCCAAATTAACGTGGTTGGTAATAAAGAGTTCACCGATGCTGAGCTTATCGGCATGTTGGAACTGAAAGATTATGTGGCTTGGTGGGATTTATTTGGTGAGCGCCGCTACCAGAAGCAAAAGCTTCAAGCCGATCTCGAGACTATCAAAACCTATTATCACAATAAGGGTTATATCCGCTTTGAAGTCACTTCGACTCAAGTGGCGATGACACCTGACCGCAAAGGTTTATATATCACCATCAATGTTAATGAAGGTGAGAAATATAAAGTAAAAGACATCAATTTAACCGGCGATTTAATGGGTCGTGAAGAATTGATGCGATCTATTTTACCGATTAAAGCGGGTGATATGTACAACGGCGGTGATGTGACCTTTACCGAAGAAATGTACAGTAAATATTTAGGTCGTTTTGGTTACGCTTATCCTGAAGTAAAAACTTATCCAGAAATTGATGATAAAACGAAAGAAGTAACGTTAAACATCAATGTTAAACCAGGCAAACGGGTTTATGTTCGTGCGATTAACTTTACGGGTAATACTGTTACTAAAGATGAAGTGATGCGCCGTGAACTGCGTCAGATGGAAGGTGCGTGGTTAAACTCGGCACAAGTTGAGCAATCAAAAGCGCGTCTTAACCGTTTAGGCTATTTTGAAACTGTTGATACTGAAACTATTCAAGTTCCTGGCACCGATGATTTAGTTGATATCGCTGTAAAAGTGAAAGAACAGCCATCAGGTTCATTTAATGCGGGTGTGGGTTACGGTACTGAATCAGGTTTAAGCTTGCAGTTTGGCGTGCAGCAAAACAACTTCTTAGGTTCGGGAAATCAAGCTGGCATTAGTATGAGTACCAACAAATACTCGAAAAATGTCAACTTATCTTATACCGATCCCTATTGGACTAAAGATGGCGTGAGCTTAGGGGGAAGCATTTATTGGAGTGAATTTGACGCCAATGAAGCTAACTTAGAACGCTATAAAAACAGTTCGTATGGTGTGGCGCTTAACTCAGGTTTCCCAATTAACGAATACAACCGTATTAATGGTGGAATTGGTTATCGTCATAACACGATTTCTGAAATTTCAGCCTATGAGCAAGCACTGCGTTTCTATAATATTTATCGAAACGATGATCCTAATGCCGACTTAAGTTTTGATAACTTTGAGCTGAGTTTAGGTTGGTCACGCAGTACCTTAAACCGTGGCACTTTCCCAACGGATGGTTCATCACAACGTCTAAACGGTAAGATGACGGTTCCGGGTTCAAACCTGCAATACTTTAAAACTGATTTTGATACCAACTATTATTTCCCTGTTACCCGCAGTCATAACTTTGTGGTCTTAGCTCGTGGCCGTTTAGGTTATGGTAACGGTTACGGTGAGTACAATAATAATGAGCAAATTCTACCTTTCTGGGAAAACTATTATTCCGGCGGTAGCACTTCATTACGTGGCTTTAAGTCAAACTCGGTTGGTCCTCGTTCATTCTATCTCTACCGTGGTAGTGAGCCCTGTGCACCTGATCCATCAGGTGATGGTTGTAGTTTACCGGGCGATCCTAACAGTATTCAGGTGAGTTCAGGTCGTTCAATCGGTGGTAATGCGATTGCAACGGCAAGTATGGAGTTTATTGTACCCACACCGTTCTTAGATGAGGCCTATTCAAATTCGGTGCGTACAAGTTTCTTCCTCGATGCCGGTAACGTATGGGATACCGAGTTTGATTTTGATGCTTACCAAACACTTCCTGCTGAGGAATTTGCTAAATTGCAGGATTATAGCGATCCATCGCGTATCCGCGCCTCTTGGGGGGTGAGCCTACAATGGTTATCACCAATGGGACCTATGGTATTTAGCTTAGCGTGGCCACTTAAGGAATACGAAGGCGATCAAACAGAGATCTTTTCGTTCAATATTGGCAAAACTTTTTAAAAGGCATACACTCGGCAGGTTTTGCTGAAAATAACAAGGCTACAAGGAGTCTACTTTGAATAAGATGGTAAATCGCGCCCTGATGACATTGGTTTTATTAGGTGCGCCATTAATGGCACATGCTGAGAAAATAGCCGTTGTGGATATGGGCGAAGTGTTTGAACAGTTGCCACAACGCGAACAGATCTCTCAAGCGCTTAAAGCTGAGTTTGGTGATCGCATGGCCGATGTACAAAAGATGCAAGAAGAAATGCGTTCTCTGATGGAGAAGCAGCAGCGTGATGGCGCGTTAATGAATGACACGCAAAAAACGGAGCTGGTTCGTAAAATGGAATCGCTAAAATCTGAATATCAGTTAAAAGGCAAAGCACTCGATGAGGATTTACGTCGTCGTCAAGGTGAAGAGCAAAATAAACTGTTAGTTAAAGTGCAAAAAGCCATTAATACAATCGCTGAAAAAGACCAATATGACTTGGTATTACAACGCGGTGCTGTCATTTATGTTAAGCCAAACGCTGACATCAGTGGCAAAGTGGTTGAAGCCTTGAGTAAAGGCAAGTAATCAATGAAGAGTGTGACTTTAAAAGAGCTCAGTTTGCTGTTAGACGGTGTTATTCAAGGGGACGATACGTTGGTGATTAACAGCGTAGCAACCTTAGAAAATGCGAAATCAGGCCAACTCTCTTTTTTAGCCAACAGTAAATACCGCTCTCAGCTTGAGGCAACTCAAGCGAGTGCGGTGTTATTGTCCGCTAAAGAGGCGCAGGAGTATCAAGGCACTGCGTTAATTGTAAAAGACCCTTATGTGGCTTTTGCCCGTACAGCCCAATTTTTAGATACTACGCCTCAAGCGGCCGTCGGTATTCATCCTTCAGCGCAAATTGATCCTTCAGCTCGTTTAGGCGAAGGGGTGGCTATTGGTGCCAATGCGGTGATCGGGGCTAATGTTATCCTCGGCGAGAATGTGCAGGTCGGTGCAGGCACTGTGATTGGCCAAGATGTGATTATTGGTTCTAACACTCGTCTGTGGGCGAATGTGACTATCTACCATGATGTGCATTTAGGTCAACATTGTATTATCCATTCTGGCGCGGTATTGGGATCAGATGGTTTTGGTTATGCTAATGAGCGTGGTCAGTGGGTTAAGATCCCACAAACCGGTGGTGTACGTATCGGCGATCGGGTTGAGATTGGTGCGAGTACAACGGTAGATCGCGGCGCTTTAGGCCATACCGAGATCCATAACGGCGTAATTATCGATAATCAAGTGCAGGTTGCCCATAACGATATCATAGGTGAGAATACTGCCATTGCGGGAAGTACCACTATTGCTGGCAGTGTGACTATTGGTAAGTATTGTATTATTGGTGGTAATTGTGCCATCGCGGGTCACCTATCGATTACTGATGGTGTACATGTATCGGGCTCAACCAATATTACTGGAAATATGCGTGAACCGGGTTTGTATTCCTCTGCGACTGTTGCAATGGAAAATAAGGTTTGGCGTAAAAATACAGTTCGCTTCCGTCAATTGGATGAGTTGTTCCTGCGCGTTAAAACGCTGGAAAAGAATTTAAAAACCCCAGATTAATTGCCGAGGCAATTTGAGGAACTAGGTTCGTGTCTAATCAAATGAACACTATGGATATTACAGAGATACTCAAGTATCTGCCCCATAGATATCCATTCCTATTAATTGATCGTGTGCTTGACTACACCCCTGGTGAAAGTCTACATGCGATTAAAAATGTGTCTATTAATGAGCCTTTTTTTCAGGGACATTTCCCTATACAGCCAGTCATGCCTGGCGTGCTTATTTTAGAAGCGATGGCCCAAGCTACGGGCTTGCTTGCATTTAAAACAATGAGCAATGATGTGCCTCCTCCTGGAGTGCTTTATTATTTTGCTGGTATCGATAATGCGCGTTTTAGACGTGTGGTTGTGCCAGGTGACCAAATCCATTTTGAAGTCAAAATGATTAAAGAGCGCCGCGGGATTGGCGTCTTCTATGGTGAGGCCAGAGTGGATGGTGAAGTGGCTTGTTCCGCTGAAATCATGTGTGCCCGCAGAGAGATTAACCAGTGATAGATACATTAGCGTTTGTGCATCCCGATGCAAAGATTGGTAAGAACGTCACCATAGGTCCATGGAGTTATATTGGTGCGGGTGTCGAAATCGGTGACGATTGTTGGTTAAGTTCCCATGTGGTGGTAAAAGGCCCAAGTATTATCGGTAAGGGTAACCGCATTTTTCAATTCGCCTCCGTGGGTGAAGAGTGTCAAGATAAAAAATACGCAGGTGAACCGACACGCCTTATCATTGGTGATAACAATGTGATCCGTGAGCATGTCACAATTCATCGCGGAACAGTTCAAGATAACAGTGAAACTCGCATTGGGTCGAATAATCTGTTTATGAACTACGTGCATATCGCCCATGACTGTGTGGTGGGCGATAACGTGATTTTAGCTAATAATGCTTCTATTGCGGGTCACGTGCATGTGGGGGACTGGGCTATTTTAGGCGGCATGACGGGTGTGCATCAATTTGTACATATCGGCGCCCATGCCTTTACTGCAGGATGTTCCTTATTATTGCAGGATGTGCCCCCCTTTGTGATGGCGGCGGGGCAGCCCGCGATTCCCCGCGGGTTAAATACTGAAGGTATGAAGCGTCGTGGTTTTTCTAAAGAAAGCCAATTGGCGGTGCGCCGTGCTTACAAGACCTTATACCGCAGTAGCTTAACTATCGACGAGGCGGTTGAGGCCTTAGCTGAAGATGCACAAAACGATGCACAGGTGAAGTTACTTGTTGAATTTGTAAAATCATCGGGTCGCGGCATTATTCGTTAAGAGTTGTTATAACTCTCACGCTATGCCATTCATAGGCACTGCTTGTTAAATTCTGCTCTTGAAAATGTCATGGCAGACATTTTTCACTGCAGTGCCATAAACTTGTTAGATATGATTGGTTTATGAGCAAAAAATCTCAATTAGTGTTTGCAATGGTCGCCGGAGAACTCTCCGGCGATATTTTAGGTGCAGGGTTAATGGCTGCACTGCAAAAATCACATCCCGATGCGCGCTTTGTCGGTATCGGTGGTCCTCGTATGGAGGCACTGGGTTTTGAATCTCTATTCGCGATGGAAGAATTAGCGGTGATGGGGATTGTCGAAGTGTTATCCCGCTTGCCTCGACTATTAAAAGTACGCGCTTCTTTGATTAAAGACATCACTGCCCTAAAGCCTGATTGTTTTATTGGCATTGATGCACCGGACTTTAATATAGGCCTCGAACTTAAACTCAAAGCGCGTGGTATTAAAACGGTCCATTATGTCAGTCCATCGGTGTGGGCGTGGCGGCCAAAGCGTATTTTTAAAATTGCTAAGGCCACCCATATGGTGCTGTCTTTATTGCCCTTTGAGAAAGCTTTCTACGATAAACATCAAGTACCTTGTACCTTTGTCGGTCACACTTTGGCCGACGATATTCCGCTGCGAAGCGATAAAGCGGCGGCGCGCCAGTTACTCGAACTTGATGCCGATGCCGAATATTTAGCGATTCTCCCCGGTTCTCGTGGTGGTGAACTCAAGCAATTAGCGGAGCCTTTTGTTAAAGCGGCTTTACTGATTAAAGAAAATTTCCCCGATATTCGTTTTGTCACACCGTTGGTCAACCAGAAGCGTCGTGATCAATTTGAGCAAGCGTTGAAAGATCATGCGCCGGATTTAGAAATCCACATGGTTGAAGGGAAATCAAGGGAAGTGATGACCGCCGCTGATGGTATTTTATTAGCTTCTGGTACCGCAACGTTAGAGGCAATGTTGGTTAAGCGCCCGATGGTTGTCGCTTACCGTGTCAGTCCGCTCACATATCGCATTGCTAAGAGCATGATGCAAGTTAATCGTTTCTCTTTGCCTAATTTACTGGCGGGAAAAGATGTAGTACCTGAGCTTATTCAAGATGATTGTACGCCAGAGAAAATTGCCGCAGCGGTAACGGTTGAACTCAACCGCGATTTTGCGCCGCTGAATGCTGAATTTGAGCGGCTCCACCAGATGCTCCGTTGTGATGCGAGCCAAAAGGCCGCAGACGCTGTGATGCGACTTGTGGAGACTAAGGAAGGTTAATTATGGCGGTCTTTAAAGTGCTAACTCCGGCCGATATTGTGGCTTTTTCGACAGGACTGATTGCTGGGGTTGATGAAGTGGGCCGTGGCCCCTTGGTCGGCGATGTTGTGACTGCGGCCGTGATCCTCGACCCAAATCAGCCCATCAGTGGACTCAATGATTCGAAAAAACTCAGTGAGAAGCGCCGCGAAGCCCTGTTTGATGAGATTTGTGAAAAAGCCCTGTGTTATCACATCGGCCGTGCAAGTCCTGCTGAAATCGATGAACTTAATATTTTGCATGCCACTATGCTTGCCATGCAGCGCGCCGTTGCTGGGCTTAATCTCGCGCCTAAACTCGTGTTAGTGGATGGTAATCGCAGCCCAGTTTTTAGCCATAATAGTCAGTCAATTGTCAGTCATAGCATCATTAAAGGAGATGGTCTTATCGCCAGTATCAGTGCGGCGTCGATTATTGCCAAAGTGACCCGAGATCGTGAGATGGACGCGCTTGATACCGCTTATCCGCAATATGGTTTTGCTAAGCATAAGGGCTACCCGACTAAGGCACATTTCGAGGCCATCGCTGAGCATGGTGTATTCGACCAATACCGTAAAAGTTTTAAACCCGTCAAGGCATTACTCTAGGGCTAATGCGTATTTTTACGCCATAGCCCCAGTTATCCAGCAAAGTCACTGGCCCTAGGTGCGTGACTTTGCTAGTCTGCTTTTTAGTTATTGTTAACCTGCAATTCAAAGATAATCCTAATTATGTCCGATCCTCGTTTTGTGCATCTTCGTGTCCACAGTGACTTTTCTATGTCCGATGGCGTAGCCAAAGTTAAACCTATTCTTGCCCAAGTTGAGGCGTTAGGTATGGCTGCGGTCGCCTTGACGGATCAAAACAACTTCTGTGGATTAGTAAAGTTTTACAGTGGCTGCCATGGTGCGGGGATTAAGCCCATTATTGGTGCCGATTTTTGGATGCAAGTGCCTGGGTTTGAAGGTGAATTCTGTGCGTTAACCATTATCGCAATGAACAACGTGGGTTATCAAAATCTCACTCAAATTATCAGTCAAGCCTATTTGCGGGGGCAGGTGGCGGGTCGAGTGGTGATCGATCAAGAGTGGTTACTGACCTATAACGAAGGCATATTATTGCTTTCTGGCGCTAAGGAAGGTGATATTGGTAAGGCGTTACTTAAGGGGAATAATACCCAAGTTGAATCCCTTTGTGAGTTTTATCAAACCCATTTCGCTGAACGCTACTTTTTAGAGCTAATCCGCACGGGTCGACCCGATGAAGAGCGTTATTTGCATATGGCCGTTGCGTTGGCGCAGGAAAAAGGCTTCCCGGTTGTGGCCACCAATCAGGTCGTGTTTTTAAAACCCGAAGATTTCGACGCCCACGAAATTCGCGTGGCTATCCATGATGGTTTTACTCTTGCGGATCCCCGCCGTCCTAAAAAGTACAGTGAGCAGCAATACTTACGTAGTGAAGAGGAAATGTGTGAGCTATTTGCTGACATTCCTGCCGCACTTTCTAATACGGTTGAAATCGCTAAACGCTGTAATGTGACAATTCGTTTATACGAGTATTTTCTGCCTAACTTCCCTACGGGCGATATGTCCATCGAAGACTTTTTGGTGGATTGTTCGAAGAAGGGTCTCGAGGAGCGCCTCGCGTTTTTATTTCCCGATCCACAGGTTCGTGCCGAGCGCCGCGGCGAATACGATGAGCGCCTAGATATCGAATTGCAAGTGATCAACCAAATGGGTTTCCCCGGTTACTTCTTGATCGTGATGGAGTTTATCCAATGGGGTAAGGATAATGGGATTCCTGTAGGGCCGGGCCGTGGGTCGGGCGCAGGTTCGCTTGTTGCCTATGCTCTTAAAATTACTGACTTAGATCCGCTTGAATTTGACTTGCTGTTCGAACGATTCCTCAACCCCGAGCGGGTTTCTATGCCCGACTTTGACGTCGACTTCTGTATGGATAGACGGGACGAGGTGATAGAGCATGTGGCCGAGTTATACGGCCGTGAAGCGGTGTCGCAAATCATCACCTTCGGTACTATGGCCGCAAAAGCGGTTATCCGCGACGTTGGCCGCGTGCTAGGACATCCCTATGGTTTTGTTGACCGTATTTCAAAACTTATTCCCCCTGAGCCTGGAATGACACTGGCTAAAGCCTTTGAGGTCGAGCCTGCGTTGCAGGAATCCTACGACGCCGATGAAGATGTTAAAGATCTTATCGACATGTGTCGTAAGCTTGAGGGCGTGACTCGTAACGCAGGTAAGCATGCGGGTGGGGTGGTAATTGCACCCACTAAAATTACCGATTTTGCACCACTTTATTGTGATGCAGAGGGTAAAAACCCAGTAACACAATTCGATAAAAACGATGTGGAAACCGCAGGCCTTGTGAAGTTTGACTTCTTGGGGCTACGTACCCTCACAATTGTCGATTGGGCGCTGGAGATGATCAACAAAGTGGAGGTCAAAAATGGCCGCCTTCCTGTACGTATCGAGGCAATTCCTTTAGACGATCCTGCCTCGTTTCGATTATTACAGCGTTATGAAACCACCGCTGTTTTTCAGCTTGAATCCCGCGGTATGAAGGATTTGATTAAGCGACTTCAACCGGATTGCTTCGAGGATATGATCGCGCTTGTCGCCCTGTTCCGTCCAGGGCCTTTGCAATCGGGCATGGTGGATAACTTTATCGAGCGTAAGCATGGCCGCGAGGAAGTGTCTTACCCAGATTCCCAATACCAGCACGAATCCTTAAAGGAATTACTCTCACCTACCTATGGCATTATCTTGTATCAAGAGCAGGTCATGCAGATAGCGCAGGTGCTTTCAGGCTACACTCTAGGCGGCGCCGATATGCTTCGCCGTGCCATGGGTAAGAAAAAACCTGAAGAGATGGCTAAACAGCGTAGCATCTTTAAAGAGGGCGCGATTAAAAATGGCGTCGACGGTGAGTTGTCGATGAAAATCTTCGACTTAGTGGAAAAGTTCGCCGGTTATGGTTTTAACAAATCCCACTCCGCCGCTTATGCCTTGGTTTCCTATCAAACCTTGTGGTTGAAAACCCATTATCCTTCACAGTTTATGGCGGCGGTGATGTCCGCGGATATGGATAACACCGACAAGATAGTGACACTGGTTGATGAGTGCGAACGCATGGGGCTCACTCTGATCCCGCCCGATGTGAACAAAGGGCTATTTAAATTTACTGTCGATGATGATCTGCGAATTGTTTATGGTATCGGTGCCATTAAAGGTGTGGGTGAGGGCCCTGTTGAGTCGATTTTAGAGGCGCGTAAAGATGGCCCCTTTGTTGATTTATTCGATTTCTGTGCCCGTATCGACCTGAAAAAACTCAATAAACGTGTGATTGAAAAGCTTATCTGCGCGGGTGCCTTAGATTCCCTCGGCCCGCATCGCGCTTCGATGATGGCGACCTTACCCGAAGCGATGCGCGCCGCCGATCAACATGCCAAAGCGCAGGCAATTGGTCAGCACGATATGTTTGGCCTACTCAATAGTGAGCCGGAAGATAGCAAACAACAGTTTGTGGAATGTACCCCATGGCCAGATAAAATTTGGCTTGAGGGAGAGCGTGAAACTTTAGGGTTATATTTAACAGGTCACCCTATTAATCAATATCTTAAAGAACTTAAGTACTATACTTCAGGGCGCTTAAAAGATGTGCATCCTACTGAACGTGGTAAAACGGTAAAGGCCGCAGGTTTAGTTGTCGCGACTAGGGTGATGCTGACCAAACGCGGTTCAAAGATGGGATTGTTGACACTCGATGACAAGAGTGCGCGCCTCGAGGTGATGTTATTTACCGAAGCCTTTGAGAAATTTAATCACTTGCTCGAGAAAGATAGGATCCTTATCTGCGAAGGTGAAGTAAGTTTTGATGATTTTGCTGGTGGTAATAGGATGACTGCTCGCAATATTATTGATATTGGTGAGGCGCGTAGCCATTTTGCTAAGGCGCTTGAAGTCGACCTTGATGCCGAGAAGTTAACTCCTGCGGTTTTAGACAGTATTGAACAAGCCATGAGCCCTTGGCGAAGTGGTGCTGTGCCAGTACTCATTAATTACAGTCAAACTCTGGCTAAAGGACAATTTAGACTTGCTGAGAGTTGGCGAGTTAACCCTTCTGATGAATTAGTCTTCGCCCTTGAAAGTTTACTTGGCCCAAATAAAGTTCGGATCGTGTTTTGACGTATAATCATTTTTTGGTTTAATGCTTAGATTTATTCAATATTATCAAAGGATAATGGATGTCAGTCCCCGATCTCTGTACCCATGTCAGTGTTTTTTTAGACTCACTTAAATTGAAAGCGGGTAGAAAGTTAGTGCTGGCTTACAGTGGTGGTGTTGATTCAGAAGTCCTTGCCTATTGCCTTAGCAAGTATGCTAAACAGTATGGGGAGCTTCAATATCAACTTGTTTATGTGCACCATGGTTTGAGTCAACATGCCGATGCTTGGGCACAGCATTGCATTACACGGGGACAACATTATGGTCTACCCACGATAATTGAGCATGTTCAAGTGAAGCAGGGTCCAAGGATGAGTATTGAGGCTGAAGCTCGCAGGATGCGTTATCAGGCAATTGAGCAGCATGTAGGTTCAGATGATCTGCTGCTTACCGCGCACCATGAGGACGATCAACTCGAGACGATTCTACTCGCCCTTAAACGTGGTCAAGGCCCAAAAGGATTAGCGGCGATGGGACAGATCCAGCCGTTAATGCAGGGCATTCAAGTGCGACCTTTATTGGATGTGAGCCGTGAGCATATTGAGGCTTATGCGAGTGCTAATGGATTGGTGCATATCGAAGATGAAAGTAATCAGGATGACAAGTATGATCGTAATTTTTTACGTTTAGACATTATTCCTCGCCTTAAGGCTCGTTGGTCAAGTATTGCCACAACTGCGAGTCGCAGTGCTTTCCTATGCGCTGAGCAACAAACTGTCATTGATACAGAGGTCAGCCTCCGTTTACCCACTTGGCTCACGCAAGCAAAATTTACCCAACAGACGGTATTTAACCTCAATGGATTTGACACTCTGACACCAAGCTGGCAAGCGCTATTACTGCGTGGATTTATCGAGTCGCAGGGGTTTGCATTACCCTCTTTTGTGCAACTTAATCAAATTATTCATCAGTTACTTAATGCAAAAGATGATGCCAAAGTGCTTATTCGTGTGGGCGATTGTGCGTTGCGCCGTTTTGCCAATCAACTTTATCTTGAGCATTATTCCAAGCATGTAAAATCATCAGCTGAATATGCCAAGAAGTGTATTGATATTTCCGAAAGCAGCCTAAGCATGCTCATCAATGGTGATATTGAAACCTTAGTCATCCCAGATCCCCAAGGTAAAAATATTCAATTTGGATTAAGTCAACAAGGACCAAGACTCAAGCTTCCGCCATTGAATACTGTGGTGAGTGTACGTTATCAATTACCAGGGCAGCTTCGTTGCCATCCCCACAATCGCAGTAAAGGACGTGAACTTAAAAAACTTTGGCAGGAATACGCAGTGCCGCCATGGTTACGAGGGCAGGTGGGGTTTGTATTTTATGGCGAGCAGATGGTCATGGTACTCGATCTTTGGATTGAAAGGGCATTTTGTGTAGAGGATGAGGCTGTTGGGTTGCTGCAGCACCAATGAGGTTAATTATGGTGATTTGGCATCCCTGCATTTGCTCCCTAAATTGATTAAGATAACTATTTTTAGCCTAGTTTATAACCATTGCGACCTGATGCCTTAGCTTGATATAAGGCTTTATCGGCTAATTCATACAGCTGTTCAGCCTCTAGAATATCGTTAGACTCTGCTGCACCTAAACTACAACTTACCCCAAACTGATTAAAACAATGATGCTGATTTGTGCCTGTGACTATTCGTTCGCATAATAAACTTGCGGCTTGGATAGTTCCTTGAACGATAACCACAAACTCATCACCACCAATGCGAAATGCCTGATCCGTATTACGGATCGTGTTGCGAATAACGTCACCAAATTCTTTAAGAATATAGTCACCGCATTTATGGCCAAATTTATCGTTGAGTTGTTTGAAGTTATCTAAATCCAACACAACTAATGATATTACGCCTTGTTTACGATGAGCCCTAGCAATGGCCTTTTTAAGGCTTTGGTTGTAGTAATGACGATTACCTAAGCCTGTAAGCGAGTCAAACATCGCCTGCGTTGACATTTCTTGGTACAAGATGGCATTGGCTAGTGGTTGTTGTAATAAGGGCTCTAATTCTTGTAAAAGTGCCGATTGTGACGGTGTCAGTGGCGTGAGTAATTGATATTGGATGTTGAGCGAAACACCATTGCAAATCAATTGATGTTTTAAACTGATACCGTAACGTTTACCCCAAGTTAATTTATGCACATTGCTGAGTAGACGTACTCCTTGAATAGGCAAGTATTGTTCCAGCATTTTGCCATAGCAGGCAAAGACTGTCCGAGGATCTAAACTGGCATGTAGCTGTTGGAGCACTTGAACTAAATCCAACGGTGGTGCATTTGGACTGTATATATCTGCTTGGTAGCCGTATTCCTCAGGGTACAACACTGTTGCTAAACCAAAGTCCATCATTATTACTCCAGCAAACTGAATTGCGGTACGACATTTTTATTATTTAAAGCAAATTTTATGCCGTAATTTTGTGGAGTGATTTATCATTTTATATCAGTTGGTTAAGTTGTAAGTTCGAGATTATATTTTTTATATGCCAGCAATTTGACAGTCGTCGACTCTGGTCTGTGTTTGCTGAGGAGTGGATATAAGGAGAAGGGATTTTGTGTCGTATTGTGGATATTGTGGAAACGGAATGATTAGGTCTATTCGCTAATATTTTTATAAAACACCAATAAAAATGCCGACGCAATGTCGGCATTTTCTGCAATTTGTTATCTGATTAATCTATCCCTTGCGAGATAGGAATTAATTACAGAACAACAACGTTCGCAGCTTGAGGACCTTTTTGGCCTTGTTCGATATCAAAAGAAACCTTTTGACCTTCACCAAGGGTTTTAAAGCCTTCTGAAACGATTGCGCGGAAATGAACGAATGCGTCAGCGCCACCATTGTCAGGAGAAATAAAACCGAAACCTTTTTCTTCGTTAAACCATTTAACTACACCAGTAGTTTTAGACATGAATGTCTCCAAAATTTTCAAACAAAATAATTCGCAATTATGCGGGAACTTAGCCAGAAATAGAATTATTTACATTGATGATAAGTTATGAGTGGAAAGCTTCATGACAGCAAACGAGTTACAGGGTGCAGCGAAGGTTTTCAAATACATAATATTGCTTATAAATAGGTCTGAATCACAGGCCGGAGTGCAGATTAACATACTCTGACCTTTTGTATAGCTTTATTTTTAGTTTATGCCATTTCCCTGTGCGTACTTTTAAAGCTCATTGGGAGTGAAACATGATTTAACTCAAATTATTCATATAGATAATTGATATTTCAATGAGTTTTGATTCGGAAAATTATTTATACATATGGATGAGGTGTATTGGCTTCGGCTTATAGTTGCTATTAGTTTTAGTTGCTATTTGCTTGCAATGATTCGTTACGTTATTAAATTGTTGCTCAATTGTGTCGGTGTTATTCTGGTCCAGCCTATAATACCAATCACATTAAATATCTAATCAGTTCAGAGCCTCACAGGCATCTCAATCCAAGGCGCATTGACGCAGAAATGGTCATTCCCTTTTAAGTCAATGCAACATCGGAGTGGGGTGCCTGTGTGGCTCCCGAAGGGCGGGTTTCAACGCGCTTTATACTGCGTTTAAGGCTTTTGACAGAGCACCACTATGCCTTCAAGCCTTCGCCTTGTCTAAAGCGCGTTGAACTCCCGCTGAATGAACAGATATTTAATACGATTGGTATAAGGCTCTCGGTTTTCCACACTTTAATTTAATGATAAATGGAGCGTTAAGATTGAAAACAGTATTGAAACGAATCGGACTCGGTAGCTTAATTTTAGTATTACTGTTAGTGGGATTGGCTGCGCATGAATGGTATGCCAAGAAGCCCTTTTTCTTTCGCGCTTTTTTAGACCGTAGTGTTGTAAAAATGGCCTTTGAAAGTCCTGAAACCTTAACTTCGTTAGGCTTTTTAGAATCTTTTGGGGTGACAGGGCATAATGCGTTATTGGATGATGGTAGCCCTGAAGCATTGGATAAAGTTTTTACTAAGGTACGTGAACTTAGGGAAACACTGCTGAGTTACCAAGATGATGATTTAGATGATAATCAACGTATTTCTAAGGATATTGCCCTGTATCTTGCTGATTTTGCGTTAGCGTCAGAGCCATATCGTTACCATAACTATCCATTAAATCAGTTATTTGGTGTGCAGAATGGCTACCCTAGTTTTATGCAGGCACAGCACCAAGTTAATTCGGTGGGAGATGGTGAAAATTATTTATCTCGTTTACAACAAGTCAAAACAAAGTTTAGCCAGACACTCGAAGGTTTAAAAATCCGTGAAAACAAAGGTATTGTCCCACCTAAGTTTGTGATTGAACGGGTATTGACTGAAATGAATGCCTTTGTCCGTGCCCCTGTATCAGAGAATATTCTTTATAGCTCCTTTAAAACCAAATTGGCCGAAACAGATATTGCTGCGGGTGAGCAAGAGCGTTTACTCGCTGGGGCCGAAACCAATATTAAAGAATTTGTGTATCCTGCCTATCAGTTATTTATTGATTATTTTACTCAATTACAAACCAAAGCGGGCACCAACGATGGTTATTGGGCGTTGCCAGATGGTGATGTAGCCTACGAACAGCTTTTGAAGTTTTTTACTACGACCAATTACAGCGCCGATGAGATCCATGCCAAAGGATTAGCGGAGGTGAGTCGTATTCAGAGCGAAATTATGACCATATTGGCCGATGAAGGTTACGATGTGGAGCAAGGATTCTCGGTTGCTATTGAGGCGCTTGCCGCTGATCCTAAATTTTATTATGAAGATAGCGATGCGGGACGAGCGCAAATTTTAGTGGATTATCAAAGTATTCTTGATGAGATCAACGCAGGATTAGATGGTGCATTCCGTATTCGTCCAGAGGCGGGAATGGAGGTTGTGCGTATTCCTGAATTTAAAGAGAAAACGGCACCGGGAGCTTACTATCAGCAACCTGCAATTGATGGTAGTCGCCCAGGGCGTTTCTACGCCAATCTCTATGATATTAAGGCAACACCCAAATATGGAATGCGTACGTTGGCATATCACGAAGGTATTCCAGGGCATCATTTCCAAATTGCGGTGGCAATGGAGTTAGAAGGTGTGCCACTTATCCGTAAAATGGCGCCTTTTACGGCCTATATCGAGGGTTGGGCGTTATATAGTGAGCGTTTAGCTTGGGAATTGGGCTTCCAGAAAGATCCCTTTGATAATATTGGTCGTTTGCAGGCAGAACTCTTTAGGGCCGTGCGTTTAGTCGTGGATACAGGTATTCACCACAGCCGATGGACACGTGAGCAAGCCATTGACTATATGAAGAAAAATACGGGTATGTCCGACCATGATGTGACCGCTGAAATTGAGCGTTATATTGTCATGCCGGGTCAAGCGACGGCTTACAAAGTCGGGATGATGAAAATACTTGAGTTAAGGGAAAAGGCTAAGTTGGCGTTAGGTGATAAATTCGATTTACGAGATTTCCATGATGTAGTGCTTAAAAATGGCGCTGTGCCTTTAGATATTCTGGATAAACTGGTGAATCGATACATTGCGGAGATACAAAGTAAGAAGTAGAAGGTAATAGTTTGTTATTTAAAGTCTTTATATCTTTGGTTATTTCATGAAACACCTGCAAAGTGGTTTTTTTGTACCGCTTGCAGGTATGATGTGATTTGCGTAAAGCGAGTGCGATTCTGGCTTTCGCTAATCGCTTTCAATACAATCCCAATCACTCATTGATAAATGCTCGCAGACAATAGTGTGATGCCGTCTGCGGGTATTTTTAGTTTCAAGGTTTTGCTGATGAATCGTTTATCCCCCCAAGAGCCAATTCAATTGACTCAAGCCTCCGTTGAGTCATTATTCACGCCGCCGACGTTAATGCGAGCCCGTGATTATGTGATGAAAGGGCGGGTATTAAACGTAAAAGCAAACGCTGATTTTCGCCATATTGAAGGTTTGGTCAGCGGTACTGAACGTGCTCCTTATCGACAAGATATCCGTCTTGTTAGCGTTAACCATAAGCTGATCATGAACGGTTTTTGTTCCTGTCCTGCAACGGGGCATTGCAAACATATTGCCGCCGTACTTTACAGTTTGCTCAGTGATAAAACGGTGGAAGATCAACGTATCACCCAATGGCTACATTTACTGGATGAAGCCGACGATCTTAAACTTTATGACGTTGATACGCTTTATGAAGATCGTGTGCTCTATGTGCTTTCGAAGGATGATAATGGTGTATTTGTTGAATTTCGCCGTGGCAAATTGGCTAAGAAAGGTGGGTACAACAAAGGGTCAAAGGTTGCGCTATCCGATGTGCAATATTTTATGCCCGCTTGGATCGGTTCTGATGATGCGCTTATTCTTAACTTAGTTATGTCGACCCGTCGCCACGGTGCTTCACGTCTCTATTTAAAAGCGCAGTTAGGTGCGGTCGCGTTAGAGAGAATGCTTGCGACCGAACGTTGTTTTTGGGAAGAAAGCCGTATTCCTCTGAGTCAAGGGGAGGCTGTAAGCCCTGTTTTTGTCTGGAGTGATATTGATAGTGAGCATAAACAAATACAGTTGGTGTTGCCCAATAAGGACAATTGGGAGCTGATCTCCACCGCGCCACCTGCTTATATTGAGTTGGATTACTTTAAGGTAGGAGCTGTAAAAACAGACATTAGTATCGATAAGTTAATGTTGTTAAATCACATGCCTCCGGTGCCAAGTTCACAGATAGAAACGGTGAGTCATAAGCTGATAAAACATTTCTCCGCCAAAGTAGTTCCCACACCTCTTCCGATTGATTTTGTAGAACTTCAGGCACCTTTGCAGATAAGGTTAACGCTAACGTCACTGGACTTACCTGAGCATGCGATGGCTCAACCATTCGTATTACTGGAATATGTTTATCAAGATGTGGTGCTTGGGGGGCGTTATATTGATGAGCCGCTATCTTTAGTCACTCAGGGAGGCAAAACATACCAAGTCATGCGGCAGGTCGCGTTGGAAAAAGACGCGATTACTCGTTTGATGGCGTTAGAATTTGCTGAACTTGATCCCTCATTTTTCCCTAATAGCAATAGCCTAAGTAGTATTTGGAGTTTAGGGCCTTTACCTGAAGCCATTAAAAAGTGGTTAAGGTTTATTGAGCTCTGTATTCCGGCCTTAGAGGACTTGGGGTATCAAGTCTGTTATGCCGAAAACTTTAGCTTAAATGTGATTGATACTCCTCTTGCTATTGAGCTTGATGACTCAGAGGAAGGCTGGTTTTCCCTATCTCTCAATGCGGATATTGATGGCCAAAGTATTCCTATGTTGCCCCTCATTGCCACTTGGCTTAAACAGCATGGGGAACCTGCGGATGATGCTGAATTATTACTCCCAAGCCCAAATGGTGATTGGTTAAAAGTCAAAGCCAGTGTGATTAAACCATTGGTGAGCATTATTTTAGAACTATTTGAGAGTCACAAAGGCCACAGTGTTGCGTTACCAAAGTATCGAGCCCATTTGCTGAATGATTTTGTCGAGAGTGAAATACGTTTATTAAATGGTGAGCGGGTGAGAAGTCTGGCGGCAAAATTGGATCAATTTCAGGGTGTCGTTGAGGTGGATTTACCTCAGCAATTACAAGCTGAATTACGACATTATCAACATCAAGGTTTAAATTGGCTCTGTTTTTTAAAGGAATATCAGCTTGGTGGCATTTTGGCCGATGATATGGGACTCGGTAAAACGATTCAAACATTGGCCTTTTTACTCAAGCAGCAAGCGCTTAAGTCCACGGGAGCGAGTTCCTCACCAAGTTTAATCATTTGTCCCACGAGTTTAGTGGGTAACTGGGCCAAAGAGGCGACGAAGTTTGCCCCTTCATTAAAGCTGGTGGTGATCCATGGTGCAGCCCGTAAACCCTTGCTTGAGTGCTTAAATGAATTTGATGTTGTTGTAACGACCTATCCGTTAATGATGCGTGATAGCGAATATTATCAGCCGCATATATTTGAACATATTGTCTTAGATGAAGCCCAGCAGATTAAAAATGCCCAAGCAAAAGTGACTCAAATAATTAAAGAGTTACGCTCCCCATTCAAGTTATGTTTAACAGGAACGCCACTGGAAAATCACTTAGGTGAGCTTAAGTCTTTGATGGATTTTTGTTTGCCAGGGCTTTTAGGGACAAATGCCTTTTTTAACAAATCCTTTAGACATAGTATCGAGCGTTATGGCGATACAGATAAAGCAAGGGCATTGAGCCAGCGTATTGCTCCTTTTGTGCTGCGTAGAACAAAAGATGAAGTCGTCAGTGAATTACCGGCGAAAACCGAAATCGCTCAAATCTTAGAACTTGAGAAAGATCAGCGTAATCTCTATGAGAGTATTCGCTTAGTCATGGAGAAAAAACTGCGGGATCTATTTGCAAACCAAGGTGTTAACAGTAGCCATATTGAATTTTTAGATGCGCTGTTAAAGCTACGTCAGGCCTGCTGTGATCCGCGTTTAGTCAAGTTAGAGCAAGCACAAAAAGTAAAGAATAATGCTAAGCTGGATTGGCTTAAGCAAAACTTGCCTGAGATGGTGCAAGAAGGGCGTAAGGTATTGATATTCAGCCAGTTCACTAGCATGTTGACCTTGATTGAAGCAGAGCTGCAATCGTTAAATATTGATTACAGTAAACTGACAGGACAAACCCGTTGGCGTCAAGCGCAGATTGATCGATTTCAAGACGGTGATACACCTGTGTTTTTAATCAGTTTAAAGGCCGGGGGAACTGGGCTAAATCTTACGGCTGCCGATACCGTTATTCATTACGACCCTTGGTGGAACCCCGCCGCAGAAAAGCAAGCCACAGATAGGGCACATCGTATTGGTCAAGATAAGCCAGTATTTGTGTATAAATTAATTGCTGAAGGTACTGTTGAGGAAAAAATCCAAGAAATGCAGCAGCATAAGCAAAATTTGGCCGACAGTATTCTTGAAGGGAAAGGCAAAGGGACATGGCAGGGTAGTGCCGATGAACTGTTATCGCTTTTTAGCTAATTCGGACCCGTTTCTTTTAATAATTGCATTATTTGACTGAGGTGAACCATGCAGTACCAAGTCGACACTCATACACATACCGTGGCATCGACCCATGCCTATAGCACGATTCATGACTATTTAGCGGTGGCGAAACAAAAGGGGATCCGCCTATTTGCAACGACAGATCATGGTCCCGCTATGGCAGATGCACCGCATTTTTGGCATTTTGTGAATTTAAGAGTGCTGCCGCGTATGGTTGATGGTGTTGGGATCCTTCGTGGTATTGAGGCAAATATTAAAAATATCGACGGCGAGATTGATTTCTTTGGGGATTATCTAAAGCAGCTTGATATCGTGCTTGCGGGATTCCATGAGCCTGTCTATCCACCCTCGGATAAAGCAACCCATACCGAAGCCATGATTAATACCATTAAGAGTGGCAAGGTCGATATCATTACCCACCCAGGTAATCCAGCATATCCTATTGATATTGATGCTGTTGCTCGTGCGGCAGCCGAATACGGTGTTGCCCTTGAAATCAATAACTCTTCCTTTGAAGTGTCGCGTAAGGGCAGTGAAGCCAATTGCACCGCGATTGCAAAAGCGGCGAAGGAGTTTGGCACCATTCTTGTGATGGGCTCAGACTCCCATGTGGCTTTTAGCTTAGGGGGATTTGAACGAGCCCTAGCCATCATTGATGCCGCAGGATATCCCAAATCTCAGCTACTTGACCGTAGTCCATCTGTATTGTTAGGCTTTCTAGCGCAACGCGGTCATCACACTGTGGCTGATTTACAGGCTTTATTTGATGAAGCGGTTTAACACATCCGCCTTAGTCGATTTAGCTTGGTGAATGATTAATTTATTCTTAATTTTCAATTGATGACAGTGGCATAATGCCAAGATATTTGCGGAATGAAGGATATTGTGGTGATCGATAAAAGGGCAATTGCACTGACACTCACAAAGCAAGATTTGCTTGAGGTTGTTAATATCGCCAAGGCTGCGGGTGATGCGATTATGGCGATTTACGAACAGGATGATGTTGTCGTCAGCCATAAGGGAGATGATAGTCCTATCACGATGGCAGATGTTGCTGCGCATCATATTATTGTGCAAGCGCTTACTGCGCGATTTGCTGGTATCCCTGTGATGTCTGAAGAAGCTTCGGATATTCCATGGGAGGAGCGGCGTCAATGGCAATGCTATTGGCTTATTGATCCTTTAGATGGCACCAAAGAATTTATTAAGCGAAATGGTGAGTTCACCGTTAATATTGCGCTTATTCATCAAGGGATTGCAATTGCTGGTGTTGTTTATGCCCCCGTGTTTAATACCTTTTATTATGGCGCTAAACATTTAGGCGCATGGCGGCAAAAAAAGGATGTTGAGGAGCCCCTTGCTGGGGTTACCTGTCAACGCGATGTGCCTATTATCTTGGGTAGTCGTTCGCATTTAAGTCCAGATCTCGCCGAATATTTAGCGCGGCTAGGTGAGCATAAGATGCTCAGTGTAGGAAGCTCACTCAAATTTTGTCTATTGGCACAAGGTGACGCCGATTTGTACCCTCGATTAGGCCCAACCAGTGAATGGGATACGGCTGCGGCGCAGGCCGTACTGGAAAGTGCTGGGGGGAAAGTAGTTCGTTACGGCTCAGATGATGCGTTAACTTATAATCAAAAATCGGAAATATTAAACCCTTATTTTATTGCTACAGCACCGGGCTGGGTAGGATAACCAGATCGGTGAATTGCGTGATGGTTATATATCAACTCGATAAGGCAAAAGAGGCACACTGGAGTCATTGTTATGGTACGCATAGGCGTGGATTTAGGTGGAACAAAAATAGAATTAGTGGCCCTTAGTGAAGAAGGCAATGAGCTTTTTCGTAAACGTATTACGACCCCCCGTGACTATCAAGGCACCCTTAGGGCCATTGCTGATCTAGTTTACGAAGCTGAGGCGACGCTGGGTGAGAAAGGCACTGTTGGCGTTGGGATCCCAGGGGTGATTTCTCCCTATTCAGGTTTAGTGAAAAATGCCAATTCGACATGGATTAATGGTCACCCTCTCGATGTGAATTTAGTCGAATTGCTTGAGCGTGAGGTTAGGGTTGCGAATGATGCCAATTGCTTTGCAATATCGGAAGCTATAGATGGTGCGGCGGCAGGGAGGTCTGTGGTTTTTGGCGTGATCATTGGTACAGGTTGTGGTGCTGGTGTTGCCATTAACGGTAAGGTTCATGCGGGTGGAAATGGAATTGGCGGCGAATGGGGCCATAATCCGTTACCTTGGATGACAAAGGATGAGTTCAATACGACCCGCTGTTTTTGTGGTAATCCAGATTGTATTGAAACCTTTATCTCTGGAACTGGTTTTGTGCGTGACTACAATGCGGCGCTTATTGCTGTGAGTGATTCTGGGGCCTTGGCTAAATCGGGTGCTGATATTATGGCTCTGGTTGATAAAGGCGATATCATTGCGATGGCAGCCTTTGAACGCTATGTGGATAGGCTTGCGCGCGCTCTTGCCCATGTCATTAACTTACTTGACCCTGACGCGATAGTGTTAGGTGGTGGCATGTCGAATGTTGAAGCGATTTATCCTCGATTGCCAGCACTACTAACCCGTTACGTGGTTGGACGAGAATGCCGTACACCAGTATTACAAAACCTTTATGGTTGCTCGTCAGGGGTCCGAGGCGCCGCTTGGTTGTGGGAAAAATAATCCCTGCGAACAGATTATTTATACCATCGCCCAGCTAAATGCTGGGCGATGCGTTTATGGCACTTTTGATGCTATGATTGCGCTTCTTTGGGTTATTTGGCATGGTTCTTCATGTTTTGGGTTAAGAAAGTGGTCTCGCAGGGAATAATGCCTATTCCCTTTATCCTGCTGTTATTGCTTGTTTCTTTATTTATTTGGCGCCGTACTATGGCGAAATATTTAGTGGCGAGTGCTTTTATCCTTTTGCTCTTTTTAAGTAGCCAACTAAGCGTAAGCACACTTGTTCGCCCGCTAGAATCAATCTATCCCATTAATTCCGCGCCTATTAGCGGTCAATGCTTTGTCATGGTGTTAGGCTCTTCTCACTCAGATATTCAAGCTGCAACCGCAGTACAGTCCTTATCGGCAGTTGCGTTAGCCAGACTATCAGAGGGGATTCGTCAGCTAGGGCTTGGTCAGGATTGTATTTTGATTGTCAGTGGCTGGGGAGGAGAACTTACCCAAATTTCCCATGCAGAAATGATGGCGAAGGCTGCAGTGGAGTTAGGGGTTGATAAAAGTAAAATTATTCAATTTCCGCTAGCGAGAGATACCCTAGAAGAAGCGCAATATCTCAAGTGGGAACTTGGAGATTCATCTTTTCGTTTGGTCACATCGGCATCTCATATGCCAAGGGCTATGGCTATTTTCATTGGGAAAGGCTTATTGGCCAGTGCTGCTCCTACGGATTTTAGGGCGCGGGATGATTTTTGGTGGCGACTGACTGCCGATAATCTCGTGTCATCCCAGCGGGCCATCCACGAATATATTGGCCGTTTATGGCTTTGGATAAAACAGGAATAAAACATGACCTCAGAGTCTGACGTGGTATTGGTACGACCATTATCTAAGCGAAATGGGTTAACGCTCACTTGGGGAGGCGCCTGTTCTCTTATATTAGGCTTTGGGTTATTCATCCTTTTCCCAACATTTTTTGCAATAGGGCTAGTTTTTTTCAGTTTAGGGGCGATTGCACTGATCTTGGGATTAGCGAAGGTCTATGAGCCTGAAACGACGATAAGCTTAGATGAAAAAGGATTAAGTTATTTTCATCGCCGCGGAAAAGTGTTCATCGCATGGGATAATATTCAGCGTCTTGATATTCCTCGTGTGACTCAAGGTTTCAACACCATTGAACTGTCTTATTTAGGCATTAAATTAAAACACTTAAATCCGGTTCTCGATAACATATCCCTACGCTTAGCGACAGGATTATTGACTGAGCAACGTCCATTATTAGTGACCGCGGCTTCTCAGCAGGAAGATCTTGCCACCCTAGAGACATACCTTGGTACCGAATTTAGTCCTTTAGTGATTGAAGGGGACAGATATCGTGGTGTGCTGGCGATGTTTGGTCATCGCTGCGTTATGCTTGATACCCATTTAGGCTATCACCTCTATATTCCCCACGACAGTTTGGACCGAGACCCCAAAGAATTTATTAAACTGTTAAGGCAGCGTATTGCACAGGGGATATCATAGTTAGGTCTGAGGGCTCTACTAAAACGAGAAGGTCACTAGTGCAATAATGCCAATCCTAACTAAGTCCTTAATTCACAAATCCGCCCTAAACAGCTTTTGTACCAAGGCAAGACAGTTAAGTTATGTGCATTACGTATTAATTGTCATTGCTTCCCCAGTGACACGCCGTGAATATATCCATATAGGCTCGACGGCGGCATCCATGCCGCCAACGGTCACTGGTGCAACAATGCCAATCCTCACTAACCCTATCGCTGTTCATTTAGCTAAAAAGCAATTGCCCCAAAGTTTGTTTCGCAGTTCAAAAGGGAAATAGGCCAAGTAAAGCTTTGCCTATAGAAAAGTTGATGGTTCGACTTAGAAGTTATGTATCCCATATTTTTCGTAGTTTGCATGCTTTAATCAAAATCAAAGTCGTGGGGCTTCACCCCACACCCGACCAAAGAGGACTGCTCGTCCTATCCTCCTTGGATGTTCCATGACGCACCCCCAACGGAGTTGAAAGCCCCTTGTGCTCATTGACAAATTTGCTATCGCTTCCGAAGGATGCGTCCCTGCACCTGCGAAAGCTAGCTCGCCATCCATGGCGAGACTCACGCAATTTGTCTATTCGCCCAGCGGCAACTCCGAGGGGAGGTGTATTCCTTGGAGTTTTGAGTCGTTAGATAGCGATTCATCAGCAAAAAAATAAGCATGAAAGAACGAGAAAGCTAAAACGATATCAAGTGATTACCCATCAAACAGTATAAAAAAACCGCTACCGCTAAAAAGCAAATTCCTATAGCATCATTTATACCAATTGACATGGATGTGGCAGCGGCCAAGTCCAACAAGCGATTTATGCCCTGCAAACAGCGCAGCGCATAAATACTAAGACGTTAGAGCTAAGGAAAGTCATGAGTATCACATTGGAAGAAATTACAAGTTCAAATTATGAAGACGTATGTGACTTAGATGTCACGAATGAGCAACAGGAATATGTTGCGAGCAATATGTGGTCTTTGGTTGAATCACATTACTGCCAAGGGCATACCTGCAGAGCTATCTATCAGAACGATAAGCCTGTCGGTTTTTTCATGTGGGTATCTGAAACGCCGGAAAAAGTTTCTATCTGGCGCTTTATGGTGGATCAACGCTATCAACAATCTGGTATTGGCAGAGTTGCACTAAATTTGGCGCTCAATGAAATCAAAGCCAGTGACAAAGTAAAAGAAATAGAAATTTGCTATGACCCTGAAAACCCAGTGGCCAAAGATTTTTATTCACGTTTTGGCTTTCAGGAAGTGGGTTTGGATGAAGATGGTGAAGATATGTTGGCAGTCATCAAGCTGTGAGCTCTAACAATCGCCTTAAACATCGCGGCCTCTGGACTCGCAACAAGTTGCTCGCCGTTTAGGCGAGCGTTAGGCATACTATGCATATTTCGTCTATTTCATTGTTCACCGTAGCGGCTCCTCCAATTGTGGGCAGTTTCATTGTACTTGCTCTAGCGGATGTGGGGTGGGGTATCTGGGGTACTCATCTGGTGGCCATTTTTTTGGCCTGCGGTCTTGCAATGTCGGGTGCTCTGATTAAGAAGGCAGGTCATTGCCGGTTTGCAACCTTTGCCATAGTCATTCTGACCTTGATTGGCTTGGCTATACCATTGCTTGGCGAGTCATCAGAACCTGAGCGGTGGATGTCAGTTGGGCCTTTGATGCTTTATGCTGCACCGCTCTTTCTACCCTCGTTTATCGCAGCTTGTTCGGTTTTTGTTAGCAAAGACGGCAAGCATCAAATAGTGTCTTTGGCTGTCGTTATTGGAGCCGCTTTAATACTTTCTTTTCAACCAGATGCGTCCCAGGTTCTTGGGTTGCTTGTTGCTTCGGTTGTTGTCGTTATGCAGTTCCGACTTGGCATATTTAAGCTCAGCTTGGTGGTTGTTCCCATGTTATTGATAACCGTATGGGTATTCTCCTTACCGGATCCTTTGGCGCCAGTTCCTTATGTTGAGGAGGTCTTCGCCTTGGGACTGAGTCACTCATTATTCGCTGGAATAGCAATAATCGTCAGTGCAATCGCATTGGTTGTGGGGTTGTGGATTAAATCGATGAAGGGACCTCTGTGGTTGTCCGCTGTAGCAGCTTACTATGCTTCTCTATTTGCATGCTCAATAGCAGGGCTAACACCAGCTCCGCTGGTTGGATATGGTGCAGGGCCAATTTTAGGATTTGGACTTATGTTGGGAACTCTGAGGTGTCTAGAACCTCAACTCTTGCCTAACAATCCAATACAACCGACCGCTAACGTGTCGGCTGATTGAAGCGTTATTTGCCAAGGAAAGCCATGGTAGAGCATTCAAAGACAACCAGAGTGTTAGCTTATATTTGCGCAGCGATATTGCTGCCTGTGTATATTGCAGGACCAATTTCATTGATTTTATTGTCAGGTAAGCGATTTTCAAATGCCGATGCATCGACAGTTATT